>NZ_BAAGTW010000005.1:0-192552 GCF_054781715.1 Arenimonas aestuarii
GGGAGCCGCACATTATACGAGAGTTTCCAAGGACGTCAACACCTTTTCGACGCCCTTTTTTGCCCCCCGACACCGTCCGGGCCGTCGAGGGCCGCGAACTATAGCGGCATGGATCAGGATTGGGAAGAGGCAGTTGAAAGGAGGCCGGTCCTGTTTAGCCGGCGGTCGGCTTGACACCCCCATCCCCATCCCCGAACGTCGCTTTCCACCCCGCCGGAGCCACCCATGCGCCTTGCCAGCCTCGCCCTGTTCCTCGCCGCCCTGCTGCCCCTGGCCGGCTGCGCCAGCGGCGGCCAGGCCTGGGTGGAGCTCAATGGCCAGCGCTTCGAGGTGGAAGTGGCCGATGACCACGCCGAGCGCAACCGCGGGCTGATGTTCCGCGAGTCCCTCGCCGACGGCACCGGCATGCTGTTCGTGCACGACGCCGAGCGGCCGCTGGCCTATTGGATGAAGAACACCAAGATCCCGCTCGACATCTTCTACTTCGATGCCTCGCGCAGGCTGGTCTCGGTGTCGCGCGGCGTGCCGCCGTGTTCCCTTGGCGACCGCTGCCCGTCCTACCCCAGCAGGGGCCCGGCGCAGTACGTGCTCGAGCTCAACGCCGGCCAGGCCAGCGTGCTGGGCACGAAGGCCGGCGACACCATCACCTTCGGGCCGGGCATTCCCACGCGCGGCGAGCCTTGATTCATGGCCCCACCGGGGCCACATTGCCTGCATGGATGCCCCGAACCCACTGCCGGACTGGAATGCACTGGCCGCGCTCGGCGATGACGAACTGCCGCTGCTCGACACGGCCCTGCTGATCGCCCGCGACGAATACCCCGATCTCGACCCCCGCGGCTACACCGCGCAGGTGGACACCTATGCCGACACGCTGCGTCCGCAGCTCGACGGTGACATCGACCTGCCGGCGCGCCTGACGGCGATCAACCGCTACCTGTTCGAGGAAGTCGGCTTCGCCGGCAACAATCTCGAATACGACGACCCGCGCAACAGCTACCTCAACGATGTCGTTGACCGGAAGCTGGGCATTCCCATTTCGCTGGCGGTGATCCAGATCGAGGTCACCCGCCGCCTCGGCATGCCGCTGGATGGCATTTCCTTCCCCGGGCATTTCCTGGTGCGGCTGCCGGTGGACGACGGCATCCTGGTGCTCGACCCCTTCAACAAGGGCCGGCCGGTGAGCGCCGACGAACTGCGCGAGCGCGCGTCGCCGCACATGGGCGGGCATCCGCCGGACGACCAGCAGCTGATGCAGATCCTGGCGCCGACCACGCACCGCGGCATCCTGATGCGCATGCTGCGCAACCTGAAGGGGCTGTACCTCGAACAGCGCGACTGGGAACGCGTGGCACGGACCGCGGACCGGCTGCTCAAGCTCTCACCCGGCACCGCCGAAGCCGTGCGCGACCGCGGCCTGGCCTACCGTGAACTGGGTTATGCCAAGGGCGCGCGCGAAGACCTGGCGCGCTACCTGCAGATGCTTCCGGAAGCCGACGACGTCGACAGCGTGCGCGCCGCGCTGGTGGACCTGAGCGGTGTCCCGGCGCGACTGAACTGAACCGCCGGCTTCAGGCCGGCACCATCTCGAAGTCGTCCTTGGTGACGCCGCAGTCCGGGCAGACCCAGGTGTCGGGCACGTCCTCCCAGCGCGTACCGGGGGCGATGCCCTCTTCCGGCAGGCCATCGGCCTCGCTGTAGATGAAGCCACAGACCACACACATCCAGGTGCGGTAAGTGGTGGCGGCGGCGGTGGAGGTATTCATTGCGGTTCCGTCAATACGTTAACGGCTAACATTCTCGCATCTTGCCGGTCACGCCGAAATGAACCCCAGCCCATCCCCGAGGCGCCGCGGCGTCTACCTGATCACGCCCGACGAGCCCGACACCGGCCGCCTGCTGGCCCGGCTGCAGCCCCTGCTGGCCCAGGGCCCGGCCCTGTTGCAGTACCGCAACAAGGCCGCCCGGCCGGACCTGCGCCGCCAGCAGGCGCAGGCCCTGGCCCCGGCCTGCGCCCAGGCCGGCGTGCCGCTGGTGGTGAACGATGACTGGCGCCTGGCCCTCGAGGTGGGCGCCCTGGGCGCGCACCTGGGCGAACACGACGGCGACCTGCGCCAGGCCCGGCGCGAGGCCCCCGGCCTGTGGCTGGGCGCCTCGTGTTACGACACGCTTGAACGCGCCCGCGAGGCCGTGGCCGCCGGCGCCGACTACGTCGCCTTCGGCGCGTTTTTCCCTTCGGGCACCAAACCCGGCGCGCGTCGCGCCGATCCCCGGCTGCTGCGCGAAAGCGCCTCCCTGGGCTGCACGCGGGTGGCCATCGGCGGCATCACCCCGGACAATGCCGCCGGGCTTGTCGCCGCCGGCGCCGACCTGCTGGCCGTGATCGGCGGTGTTTTCGACGCCCCCGACCCGGCCGCCGCCCTGCGCGCCTACCGCCGCGCCTTCGAACCGAACACCCACGAGACCGCCAAACCATGAACACCGCCACCAGCCACGACCTCTTCACCCGCGCCCTGGACCTGATGCCCGGTGGCGTCAATTCGCCGGTGCGCGCCTTCAAGTCGGTGGGCGGCGAGCCGTTTTTCGCGGCCAGCGCCGAAGGCGCCTACCTCGTGGACGTCGACGGCAACCGCTACGTGGACTACATCGGCAGTTGGGGCCCGATGATCGCCGGCCACGCGCACCCGAAGGTGCTCGACGCCGTCGCCAGCACGATGCGCAAGGGCCTGAGCTTCGGCGTGCCCAACGCCCTGGAAGTCACGATGGCTGAAACCGTGCGCAAGCTGGTCCCGTCCATGCAGATGATGCGCATGGTCAACTCCGGCACCGAGGCCACGCTGTCGGCGATCCGTCTGGCGCGCGGCGCCACGGGACGCACGCGCATCGTCAAGTTCGAAGGCTGCTACCACGGCCACGGCGACAGCTTCCTGGTCAAGGCCGGCTCGGGCGCGCTGACCTTCGGCCTGCCCAATTCGCCGGGCGTGCCCAAGGCCCTGGCCGACCTGACCCTGACCCTGCCCTACAACGATTTCGAGGCGGCCACGAAGCTGTTCGCCGAAATGGGCGAAGAAATCGCCGGCGTCATCGTCGAACCCATCGTCGGCAACGCCAACTGCATCCTGCCGCGCGACGGCTATCTGCAGCACCTGCGCGAGCTGTGCACGCAGTCGGGCGCGATCCTGATCTTCGACGAAGTGATGACCGGCTTCCGCGTCGCGCTCGGCGGCGCCCAGGCGCGTTACGGCGTCACGCCCGACCTGAGCACCTTCGGCAAGATCATCGGCGGCGGCATGCCGGTGGGCGCCTACGGCGGCCGCGCCGACCTGATGCAGCAGGTGGCACCGGCCGGCCCGGTCTACCAGGCCGGCACCCTGAGCGGCAATCCGGTGGCGATGGCCGCCGGCCTGGCCACGCTGGGCATCATCCAGGGCCCGGGTTTCTACGAGCGCCTGGAATCGGCGACCCACGTGCTGTGCGACGGGCTGGAGGCCGCGGCCCGTGACGCCGGCGTGCCGGTCACCACCACCCGCAGCTGCGCCATGTTCGGCCTGTTCTTCACCGACAAACAGGTGGAAACCTTCGCCGATGCGGTGGCCTGCGACACCGCCGCCTTCAATCGTTTCTTCCACGCCATGCTGCGCCGCGGCGTCTACTTCGCGCCCTCGGCCTTCGAGGCCGGCTTCCTGTCCAGCGCCCACGGCGAAGAAGAGCTGGCGTTCACCATCCAGGCCGCGCGCGAAGCATTCAAAGAGGTCGCCGCCGGGTGAGGCGCCCGGCGCTGGTGCTGTTCGACCTCGACGGCGTGCTCGTGCACTACGAGCACGCCCCGCGGGTCCGGGTGCTGGCCGAGCGCATCGGTGCCCGCCCGGAGGCCGTGTCGGCGGCGCTGTTTGATTCCGGCCTCGAACGCGACGCCGACCTGGGCCGCACCGACACCGAGGGTTTGCTGGCCACCCTGTCCACGGACCTGGGCGTACCGGTAGGCCTGGAGGATTGCATCGCCGCCCGCGCCGCGGCCATGCAACCCATGCCGGGGGTACTGGATCTGCTTGGGCAGCTCATGGGTTCGGTGCAACTGGCGGTGCTGACCAACAACGGCCTGATGCTGCGCGATCATTTCGCCGCCATCTGCCCGGCCCTGGCGCCGTTTTTCGAAGGGCGCGTGTTTTGTTCGGCGCAGTTCGAACTGGCCAAGCCCGACCCGGACATCTACCGGCGCTGCCTGGCGGCGCTGGGCGTCGCACCTGCCGACGCGCTTTTTTTCGATGACAAACCCGACAACGCCAAGGGCGCGCGCCGCGCCGGCCTGATGGCGCACACTTACCGCAGCCCGGCCGGACTGCGCACGCACCTGGCCGAACACCACCTGCCGGAGCAAGGCCCATGACCCGCATCGAAACCCTGGCCGTGCACGCTGGCGGCGAACCGGACCCCGACACCGGCGCCGTATCACCGCCGATCCACATGGCCACCACCTTCCAGCATGGCCCGGCCGGCGAACGCCGGGCCGGCTTCGAATACCAGCGCGAATCCAACCCGACCCAGGACCGGCTTGAGACGGCGCTGGCCGCGATGGAAGGTGGCGAGGCCGCCCTGTGTTTCGGTTCGGGCATGGCGGCCATGGCAGCCGCGCTGGAATCGATGCCCATTGGCGCCCACCTGCTGATCCCCGACGACTGCTACACGGGCCTGCGCGTGCTGGGTGCCGAATTCCTTCCCCAGCGCGGCGTCACCGCCACGGCCGTGGACATGTCCGACCTCGAAGCCGTGCGCGCCGCCCTGCGTCCGGAAACCCGGATGGTCTGGGCCGAAACGCCGTCCAACCCACGCCTGTGCGTGGCCGACATCGCGGCGCTGGCCGAACTCGCCCACGGCAACGACGCCCTGCTGGCCTGCGACAACACCTTCGCCTCGCCGGTGCTGCAGCGGCCACTGGCGCTGGGCGCCGACCTGGTGATGCATTCGACCACCAAGTACATCGGTGGCCACAGCGACGTGATGGGAGGCGCGCTGGTGTTCGCGCGCCGCAACCAGTTCCACGACGCGGTGCGCCATCGCCGCCACCTCACCGGCGGCATCCTCGCGCCCTTCAGCGCCTGGCTGATCCTGCGCGGCTGCCGGTCGCTGCCGGCGCGAATGGCCTGGCACTGCCGAAATGCGATGGCGCTGGCGGAGTTCCTGGCCGGGCATGCCGCGGTGGAAGCCGTGCACTACCCTGGCCTGCCCGCACACCCCGGCCACGACATCGCGGCGCGGCAGATGAGCGATTTCGGCGGCATGCTCAGCCTGCGCATCAGGGGCGGCCGCGACGCCGCCCTGCGGGTGGCTGGCGCGCTGGAACTGGCGATCAACGCCACCTCGCTTGGCGGCCCGGAAACCCTGGTCGAACACCGCGCATCGATCGAAGGCGCGAACGCCATCAGCCCGGACAACCTGCTGCGGGTGTCGGTGGGGCTGGAACATCCGGATGACCTGCTGGCCGACTTCGCCCAGGCCCTTGGGGCGGCCGGGGCATGAGCCAGCCGCGTATCGCCGCCGGCCAGTTTGAGGCCGCCACCACCAGCGGCTGGCGAGCGCGCTGGTTCGAGATCATCTTCCGGCACGACCCGGGGGCGCCGCGGCGCTTCGACCTGCTGCTGATCGCGGCGATCGTGGTGAGCGTCATCGTGGTCGTACTCGACAGCGAAGCCGGGCTGCACGAACGCTGGGGTTACTGGTTCTACGTGGCCGAGTGGGGCTTCACCCTGCTCTTCACCGCTGAATACCTGGTCCGGCTGGCCGTGGTGAGGCGCCCCTGGCGCTACGCCACCAGCTTTTATGGCGTCATCGACCTGCTGTCGATCCTGCCCACCTACCTGTCCCTGCTGCTGCCCGGCAGCCAGGCGCTGCTGGTGGTTCGCATCCTGCGCATCCTTCGCATCTTCCGCGTGCTCAAGCTGATGGAATACACCGAGGCAGGCGGCCTGCTGGTGGGCGCACTGTACCGTTCACGCCGCAAGATCCTGGTGTTCCTGGTGGCGGTGCTGACCATCGCGGTGATCTTCGGCGCCGCGCTCTACGTCATCGAAGGTCCGGAAAGCGGATTCACCAGCATCCCCATTGGCATGTACTGGGCCATCACCACGATGGCGACGGTCGGCTATGGAGACATCACGCCGGTGACGCCCTTCGGGCGTTTCGTCACAACGATCCTGATGCTGATCGGCTACGGCATCATCGCCGTGCCCACCGGCATCTACACCGCCGAACTTGCCCTGGGTCTGCGCGAACGCCGCAAGGACGCCTGCCCGGACTGCAAGCTGGCAGAACACGACGTCGATGCCGATTACTGCCGGCGCTGCGGGGGCAAGCTGCCGGGCACCTGAGGTCCCGGGCCTGCGGGCGCGACCGGCGCGAAGGGCCTAATATGTGCGGTAGCGTACATATGCCGT
Organism: Arenimonas aestuarii; assembly: GCF_054781715.1. NCBI lineage: Bacteria > Pseudomonadati > Pseudomonadota > Gammaproteobacteria > Lysobacterales > Lysobacteraceae > Arenimonas > Arenimonas aestuarii. The sequence goes on from NZ_BAAGTW010000005.1 coordinate 6,432, forward strand.
CGCCCGCAATTCTTATAGTTGCGTGGGCCGGCATGTCGCCGACGTCCACGGGATCCACGTCATGGCTGCAAGCTCCACCCCTACGCAGAATCGTTTGCTCGCCGCCTTTCCACAGGAGGTCAGGGACCGCATCTTCCCCGACCTCGAGCTGGTCGCGCTGCCGCTGGGCAAGGTCCTGTACGAGTCCGGCGACACCATGCGCCACGTCTATTTCCCGATCAATTCGATCGTTTCCCTGCTGTACGTGCTTGAAGACGGCGCCTCCGCGGAAATCGCGGTGGTGGGCAACGAAGGCGTGGTCGGCGTCGCCTTGTTCATGGGTGGCGAGAGCACGCCCAGCCGCGCCATCGTGCAGAGTGCGGGCCATGCCTACCGCCTTTCGGGCAGCCGCACCAAGGAAGAGTTCCACCACGACGGCAAGATGCAGCTGCTGATGCTTCGCTACACCCAGGCGCTGATCACCCAGATGGCCCAGACCGCGGTCTGCAACCGCCACCACTCTATAGACCAGCAGCTTTGCCGCTGGCTGCTGCTGTCGCTCGACCGTCTCGAGGGCAACCAGCTGGTGATGACCCAGGAACTGATCGCCAACATGCTTGGGGTCCGGCGCGAGGGCGTCACCGAAGCGGCCAGCAAGCTGCAAAAGCTGGGGGTGATCACCTACGCCCGCGGCCATATCACCGTTATCGACCGGCCCAAGCTCGAGAGCCTGAGCTGCGAGTGCTACGACGTGGTCAAGCGCGAGACCGACCGGCTCCTGCCTTACCTGTTCGACCACGAGAAACCGGCGCCAACCGCCCAAGCCTGAACCCGTGCGCCGCACTTTGTGCGCCAGCGCACGTTTGCGGACCCATAAGTTGCCTTCCGCACAGACCGCACCACCGTCTGCGCGTATCCCTGCCTGACCCAATAGCTAAGGTGGTCAAGGCATGAACGCGACAACCCGATTCAATGGCTTTCCCGGATTCAAATCCTGGCTGGCCATGGCCGTGCTGGGCACCCTGCTGGCCGGTTGCGGCGGCGGTGGCAGCGACGGCCGCGACCCCATCCTTGGCGGCCCCGGCGGCAACGTCGCCCTGGCACCGACGGTCATCGCGGTCACCCCACTCGACGGCGCCACCGCGGTGCCGATCAACAGCCCCATCATTACAGCCACATTCAGCGAGCCGGTACGCCCGTTCGACAGTGGCGCCACGTTCACCGTCACCTGCATGGCGCCCTGCGTCAGCGCGACGGGCACGATCACGCTTGATTCGGCCGGTCGCGTGGCGACGTTCACCCTCGCCAACGGTACCGGGCTTACCCCGTCGACGCAGTACACGGCGACCGTGACGGCCGCCCGCAGCGTTGCCACCGACCTGGTAATGGCCAACCCCTACGTCTGGCGCTTCACCACCGGCCTCGCCCCCGACCTGACCCGTCCGCGGGTCATTTCGACCGAACCGGCCACCACGATTCCCGGGCCGACGCCCAACGCGCCGACGAACACCGCGATCTCGGCGACGTTCAGCGAGGAAATGGCACCGGCCACCGTCAATGCCGGCAGCTTCACGCTGACCTGCGACGCGCCCTGCGTGTCGCCGGCCGGCGCGGTCAGCTACTCCAGCGGTTCGCGCACTGCAATCTTCCTGCCCGATGCCGCCCTGGACGCCAACACCACCTACACTGCCCGCGTCACCCAGGCCGCCACCGATATCGCCGGCAATGCGCTCGCCGGCAACCAGGGCCCGCTGCCGGGCGCCAGTGACTACGTCTGGACGTTCACCACCGGGGCCGGCCCGCTGCCGCCGGCAAACGTCACCGTACTGTCCACCAACCCGGCCGCTGCGGCCACCGTCTGCCCGGGTGACTCGATCAGCGCAACTTTCAGCGTGCCTGCGGGCACGCGGATGGATCCGACCAGCATCAGCAACACCACGTTCACCGTGACCGGCCCTGGCGCCCAGCAAATCAGCGCCTCGTCGATCACGCTCGACGTCGCCACCGGCCGAATCGCCACCTTCGTGCCGGCACTGGCCCTGGACGCGGGTGAGCAATACACCGCGACCGTCGTCGGCGGCGCCAATGGCGTCAAGGACTTGGCGGTGCCGGCGAACACGATGCTGGTGGACTACACCTGGAGCTTCACCGTCGATGCCAGCGGCTGCCTGGCTCCGCCGCCGCTGGGATCGGCCGCCCCCTTCGGCGTCTTCGGTGGTTCGGCGGGTATGACCAACCAGGGCGTGCTAACGATCGTCAATGGCGACATCGGCACCACCGCCGTTTCGACCGCGGTCACCGGCTTCCATGACGCCGGCCCGGGCTGCATCTACACCGAAACCCCGCTCAACATCGGCACCGTCAACGGCCTGATCTACACCGCGCCGCCGTCGCCGACCCCGCAATGCCCGACCGAAGGCACCGCCGCTACCCTGGCGGTTGCCCAGCAGGCCCGCGCCGACGCGCTGGTGCTCTACAACGACCTCGTGGCCCTGCCGCCGGGCCTCGATCCCGGTGCGGGCAACCTCGCCAATCTCGTGCTGGCCCCGGGCACCTACACCGCGGCCGCGGGCACTTTCATGATCGAAGGCGGCGACCTGACCCTGGACGCAGGCGGTGATCCGAACGCGGTCTGGGTGTTCCAGATGGCCACCTCACTGACGGTGGGCGGCCCGGGCGCTGCGTTCCCGCAGAGCGTGCTGCTGGTCAACGGCGCGCAGGCCAACAACGTCTACTGGCAGGTCGGAAGCGCCGCGACCATCAACGCCGGCGGTGGCGGAACCATGGTCGGCACGGTGATCAGCCAGTCCGGCGTCGCGGTTTCCACGCCCAACAACGTCACCATCGTGACCGTCGACGGCCGGCTGCTCTCGCTGGGCGCGTCGGTGACCCTGGTCAACACCATCATCAACGTGCCTGGCCAGTAAGGCCAAAGCGATGTGCCAACCTTCCTGGAGAATGACATGAAACTCGCAAACCCCTCGGGGCTCCTGGCCCTGGCCATCCTCGCTGCCCTGGCCAGCAGCAACGCTGCGGCCTACGACGACACCGGCTGGTACGTGGGCGGCAACTACGGCTGGACCGCGGCGACCATCGACGACGAACGCATCATCAGCAGCCTCGCCGAACGTGGATTCACGGTGAACACGCTCGATGAGTTCGACACCGACAACGGTTACAAGGTCTTCGCCGGCTGGCAGTTCAGTCCCAACTTCGCCCTCGAAGGCGGCTACGTGGACCTGGGCAGCTACGGCTACTTCCTCGACACCACGCCCCCCGGCACCCTTTCGGGCGACATCGACCTGCGCGGCATCTACCTCGACCTGGTCGGACGGATGCCGATCAGCGAACGCTTCTCCCTGTTTGCCCGCATCGGTGCCATCTACGCCGAAGCCGACACCCGCTTCGTCGGTACCGGGGCGGTCAACGTACTCGACCCGAATCCGAGTACCGAAGAGGTGAACTACAAGTTCGGCGCCGGCATGGAGTACGCCTTCACCCGCGCCCTGTCCATGCGCATCGAGGCCGAGCGCTATCGGATCGACGACGCCATCGGAAACACCGGCGACATCGACATGCTGTCGGCCGGCCTGGTCTATCGTTTCCTGCCTCCCATCGCGGCGGTCATCCCCCGGGAAGCGCCGGTGGCGCGTGAAACCTGCGCGGACCTCGACGACGACGGCGACGGCATCGACAACTGCCGCGACCGCTGCCCGGACTCCATGGCCGGACAGGCCATCGGCCCGGACGGCTGCCCGGTGCCGCTGACGATCGACCTGCGCGGCGTCAACTTCGACTTCGACCGCGACACCCTGCGCCCGGATGCCATCGTGATCCTGGACGAGGCCGTGGCCATCCTGGGCCGCTACCCGGACCTTCGCTTCGAATTGGCCGGGCATACCGACGAGTGCGGCAGCGACGGCTACAACCAGGACCTGTCACAGCGCCGCGCCCGCGTGGTGTACGACTATATGGCCAACGCCGGCATCAACAGCTCGCGCATGACGGGCCCCAATGGCTACGGCGAAAGCCGCCCGCTGGAATCGCTTGGCGACGGCTTCCCAGCCTGCAAGAGCGAAACCAACCGTCGCACCGAGCTCAACGTGCAGAACTGAACAAAGTTTGGCGCTTCAGCCCTTCAGCCCGGCCGCAAGGCCGGGCTTTTTTATTGCACGAGCTGGTTGATTTCCATGATCGGCAGCAGGATCGCCAGCACGATCATCAGCACCACGCCGCCCATGAGCAGGATCATCAGCGGCTCAAGCAGGGTCAGGAACACCGCAAGCCGCCGTTCCAGCGCACGGGTTTCGAGCTGGGCGGCGCGTTCCAGCATCTGCTCAAGGCGGCCGCTGGTTTCGCCGCTGGCCACAAGATGCACCAGCAGCGCCGGGAACAGCCGGGTTTCGTCCAGCGCCCTGGCCAGGCTGGCGCCTTCGCGCACACGGTCCATGGCGCGCGTGACCGCTTCACGCATCACCACGTTGTCCATCACCCGCGCGCCCGACTCCATCGCCGCCAGCAGCGGTACGCCGCCGCGCACCAAGATCGCCAGGGTGCCGGCGAAACGCGCGGTGTTAACGCCGCGGGCCAGGGGGCCCAGCCAGGGCAGGCGCAGCAGCCAGCCACTCCAGCGCCGACGGGGACCCGGGCGCCGAAGGATGGCGCGGGCGGCGAACGCGCCGCCCACTCCAAGCACCAACAGGCCCGGCCAGGTCGCACGCAGGAAGTCGCTCGACAGGATCAGCGCACGCGTCATCAGCGGCAGGTCCTGCCGCGACTGTTCGAACACCTGCACGACCTGCGGCACGACGTAAACCAGCAGCCCCAGCACCACCGTGAAGGCGACCCCGGTCACCAGCACCGGATACAGCAGGGCCAGGCCGGTCTTCTGTCGCAGGGCCTGGCGGGCATCGAGGTAGTCGGCCAGGTGCTGGAGAACCGTCGCCAGGGCGCCGGACTGTTCGCCGCCATGCACGAGCGCCCGGTAGAAGTCCGGAAAGCTGTTCGTGTAAACCGCCATTGCCGCCGACAGGGAATGGCCGGCGGTGACCTCGATTTTCAGGCCGGTCATCACCTCGCGCGTTGCGGGACGCTCGGCCTGTTCGATCAGCGCGTCGAGCGACTGTTCCATGGTCAGGCCCGATTCGAGCAGGGTCGCCAGCTGCCGGGTGACCAGGCTCAGTTCGGAGAACGGCAGTCCACGGGCCCAGCTGCGGCCGGCGCGGGCGCGGGCACCTACGGGTTCCAGGCGCGAGGGCAGCAAGCCCTGGGCACGAAGCTGGGCACGCGCCTGGCGCGCGGAATCAGCCTGCAGAACGCCAGAAACGGCGTGGCCGTCGGCGTCAATGGCCTGGTAGCTGAAGGCGTCCATGGCCTAGTCGCGGGTCACGCGTACGACTTCCTCCAGGCTCACCAGTCCCTGGCCGGCCCAGCGCATGCCGTCGTCGCGCAGGGTGCGCATGCCACCGGCGAGCGCGTGGTCGCGCAGCACCTGTTCGGAGGCGCGGTCGTGGATGAGGCGGCGGAAGCTGTCGTCCACGGCCAGCAGTTCGTAGATGCCTGTGCGCCCGCGGTAGCCCGAACCTCCGCAGGCCTCGCAGCCCCGGGCGGAATAGAGGCTGCCGTCGGTCGGCGGGAACCCCAAGGCAAGCAGTTGGGCGGCGTCCGCCTGGAAAGGCACGCGGCACTGCGGGCAAAGCCGGCGCACCAGGCGCTGGGCGCCGACGCCGATAAGGCTCGACGCCAGCAGGAAGGGTTCGATGCCCATGTCCACCAGGCGCGTCACGGCGCTGACCGCGTCGTTGGTGTGCAGCGTGGCGAACACCAGGTGGCCGGTCAGGCTGGCCTGCACGGCAATCTGCGCGGTTTCCAGATCGCGGATCTCGCCGATCATCACCACGTCGGGGTCCTGGCGCAGGATGGTGCGCAGCGCCCGTGCGAAACCCATGTCGATGCGGGCGCTGACCTGGGTCTGGCTGATGCCGTCGAGGTCGTACTCGATCGGATCCTCCACGGTCATGATGTTCAGCGCGCCGGCGTCCAGCCGCGACAGCGCCGCATAGAGCGTGGTGGTCTTGCCCGAGCCGGTCGGACCGGTGACCAGCACGATGCCATGGGGCTGGCGGATCAGCCGGTCCATCGTCGCCAGCGTCTGTTCGTCCATGCCCAGGCGTCCCAGGTCCAGCCGCCCGGCCTGCTTGTCGAGCAGCCTGAGCACCACGCGTTCACCGTGACCGGTGGGAATGGTCGAGACACGCACGTCCACCGGCTTGCCGGCAAGTCGCAAGGTGATGCGCCCGTCCTGCGGCAGGCGTTTTTCGGCGATATCGAGCTGGGCCATGATCTTCACCCGTGACACCAGCGCGCCGTGCAGCTTGCGCGGGGGTTCGACCAGGTCGCGCAGCGTCCCGTCGACGCGCAGGCGCACCAGCAGGCGTGATTCAAAAGGTTCGATGTGGATGTCCGAGGCGCCTTCGCGAAGGGCCTGGGTGAACAGCGCGTTGATCAGCCGGATCACCGGCGCACTGTCCTGGCTTTCAAGCAGGTCTTCGACCCGCGGGATTTCCTGCAGCAGGCGAGAAAGGTCCATGTCCTGCGCCAGATCCACCGCCAGCGCGGCGGCGCCGGCGCCGTGGTAGGACGCCGCTATCAGCTCGTCGAAGCGTGCGGCATCCACCAGCCGTACCCGCAATGGCATGCCAAGAACCCGGCGCACCTCGGCCAGCGTGCTGGCGCTCGCGCCTTCGCGAATGCTCAGCTCCGCCATCCCGCCGGCCACCGATTCGAGCACGACGCCCTGGCCGGTGGCGAAGGCGTAGGGCAGCGTGGCGGCGCGCCGGCTCATCGCCCCGGGCGATCGACTTTCATCGGCTTCGGTTCGGGCAGCGGCACTGCCATCCGCGGCGGCGGCCGCACCGGCAGCGAGGGTGGCTCGGGATCGCCGAAGATAACGCTGGGCCTGGGGCGCGTGGCCTGCTGTTCGCCCAGGATGTAGTCGTAGCGCTCGCCGGTATAGGCGTCGGCGCCGGCGCTGTCGCGGACCAGGGTAATGCGCAGGAAGATCATCAGGTTGGTCTTGCTGCGGCCGCGCTTCTTGCTGCGGAACAGCCCGCCAATGCCCGGGATCGAGCCAAGCACCGGCACCTTGCGCACGCCTTCGCTGGTGGCGTCCTGGATCAGGCCACCGATCACCACGATCTGTCCGTCCTCGACCAGCACCGTCGAGGACACGGCTCGCTTGTTGGTGATGACACCGGCCGGGTTGGAAATGTCGTTGATGCTCGACACCTCCTGGTAGAACTGCAGGCGCACGGTGCCGCCTTCGGAGATCTGCGGCTTGACCTGCAGCGTCAGCCCAACGTCCTGGCGTTCGATGGTCTGGAACGGCGTCGGCGTGGTGCCCGACCCGGTGGTGGCGTACTGGCCGGTGATGAAGGGTACGTTCTGGCCGATGACGATCGAGGCTTCTTCGTTGTCCAGGGTCAACAGGGTGGGCGTCGAGAGGATGTTGGCGTTGGCATCGGTCTCGAGCGCGCGCACCAGCACGCCCAGGTTGAGGATTTCGCCGATGCCCGGCAGGCTCACGCGGCCGTTGATGATGCCCAGGTTCAGCCCGGGGCCCGCGGAACCCGGGTTCTGTGCCAGCCCGATGATGTTTTCGCCGCTGCCGCCGAAGTTGGTGCCCCCGAAGACCTGGCGACCACTTTCATCCAGGCCGCCCAGGTTCTGCCACTGCACGCCGAATTCTGCCGCGCGATCGGAGGTGACTTCGGCGATCAGGGCTTCGACATACACCTGGGCGCGGCGCACGTCGAGTTTTTCGATCACCGCGCGCAGGTTGTTGTAGGTCGCGTCCGGCGCCGTGATGATGATGGAATTGGTCGCGGCGTCGGCCTGGATGATGCCGGAAGACCGGCCGTGTGCCGTTTCGACTTCGGCTGGAACGGCCCCGCCCAGCATCGCCCCCGTGGGGCTGTCCATGTTGGCGCCGGCGTCGGCGCCGTGGATCGCGCGCAGGGTTTCGGCCAGCTTCACCGCATCGGCGTTGCGCAGGTAAACCACGTGGATGTTGCCGCCGGCGTTGCCCGGCGAATCGAGCATGGCCACGAAGCGACGCAGCTGGCTCAGGCGCGACGGGTCGCTGGTGCGCGCCAGCAGGCTGTTCGACCGCATGTCGGCGACGACGGTGAACCGCGACGGCGCGCCCGGAACACCGGCCGCCGGGACGCTTTCGGCGAACAGGCGATTGACCGTCACCGCCACGTCCAGCGCCGATGCGTGGTGCAGCGGAATGACCACCGGCTCGCTGCTGTCAGGCATGTCCATCGCGGCGATGATGCGCGCCAGCCGCGGCATGTTGTTGGCGTAGTCGGTGATGACCAGGCTGTTGTTGCCGGCGTGGGCGGTGATGGTGTTGTTGGGTGCGATCAGCGGCCGCAGGATCGGCAACATCTGTTCGGCCGGCTGGTGCTTGAGGTGGAAGGCCTGGGTCTGGACCTGGTCGCCGCCGCCGGCCGCGCGCACCCGCAGCCCGCTCGAGGCGCTGGGATAGAGCTTGGCTTCTGCCTCGGGAACGATCCGGACCACGCCGCCGGTTTCGATCGCCGCATAACCCTGCAGGCGCAGGGCCGAAAGGAAGACGTCGTAAACGACCTCCCGCGGCAGCGGCTTGGCGGAAACGATGCTGATGGTGCCCTTCACCCGCGGGTCGAGCACGAAGTTCTTGCCGGTGATCTCGCTGATCACCATCACCATGCCCTCGATCTCGGTGTTGACGAAGTTCAGGGTGACGTCGTCGGGACCGGATTGCGCCGCTGCGCCGCCGGCCAGGGCGAACGCCAGCAGCCATCCGGCCAGGAACGGCAAGGTGGTGCGACACCTGCGCGATACGATCACGGCAGGCGGCCGTCGTGGTGGCGGCGGGAATTCTGGCGGGACATCGGGGCCTCAGCGAACGGGTGTGGGAAGGGGCGTCGGCGGCCTGGGCAGCAGCAGTACTTCGCGGACGCCTGCGCGCTCAAGCACCACCTGGCGCGATTGCACCTCGGCCAGATGCAATCCCGGCGCCAGCGTGGTGCCCGCCTGTGCGGCCACGATCGGCTGGCCGTCAACCTGCAGCAGCGCATAACCGGGGTAACCGTCGGCCGCCGCGACCACCCCCAGCAGCCGGATGCCCGCGGCGCTGACAACGACATCGGCCGAGGCGCTGCCGAAAAGTTCGCCGGCGCTGGCGCCGCTGGCTACCTGGCTGCCGCTGACGGAAGGTTCCGGCGCCGGCAGCACCCAGCGCCAGGTCCAGTACGCCAGCACCGCGGCCAGGCAGGCCAGGGCAAGGGTGTTGAGCAGCGACACGATCGTCGTCTGCAGCAGGGCCGAACTATCGAATGAAACCGCTCGCATGGCTGGCCACTTGCTACGCCGTCTGTGTTCTTCCGCACAAACTAGGGTCTATCGCACCTTGCGTATGTGCGGTGGCGAACAGAGTCCGCGCGCCGCCCTGCCGACAATGTTGTTCGCCGCACTCCGTGCGCGTGCGCGGGGCGATCCCGGCCAAATCACTGCAAGGGCAAAGCCATGAACAAGACTCCCCGGTCGCGCGGTTTCACGCTGCTTGAGGTGATGGTGGTGGTGGTGATCCTGGGCATCCTGGCCATGGCGGTCGTGCCGCGCATCATCAGCCGCCCGGACGAAGCGCGCGTGGCCGCGGCGCGCCAGGACGTCGCCGCGGTGATGCAGGCGCTCAAGCTCTACCGCCTGGACAACCATCGTTACCCGACCACCGAACAGGGCCTGCAGGCGCTGGTTTCCGCCCCGACCACCGCACCGCTGCCGCCGAACTGGAACAGTCCCGGTTACCTGGACCGGCTGCCCAGGGATCCCTGGGGCAAGCCGCTGCTTTACCTCAGCCCGGGCCAGAACGCCGAAATCGACGTCTACAGCCTCGGCGCCGACGGCCAGCCGGGCGGCGAAGGCCACGACGCCGACATCGGCTCCTGGCAGCTGTAACGGGGCATTCCGATGCCCCGGCAGAAAATCACGTCGGCATGCCGTGGCTTCACCTTGCTCGAGGTGCTGGTCGTGCTGATGATCATGGGCCTGCTGGTGGGCCTGGTGAGCGCGGTGGCGCTGCCCGACGACCGCGCGCGGCTCGGCCTCGAAAGTGAACGCCTGGCCCGCCTGCTGGCCCTGGCGCGGGAAGAGGCACGTTTCAGCGGCCACGCCGTGGCCTGGACCGCCGAACCTCCCGGCTACCGCTTCTGGCAGCACGACCGGGAAGTTGGCTGGAGTGAAATCCGCGGGCGCGACTTGCTGCTGCCGCGAACCCTGCCCAGGGACATGCACCTGCTCGGCCTGCGCGTCGAGAACAGCCCGGTCACCGGCCCGCTGCGCCTGGAGTTCAGCAGCGACGGCGCGGCGTCGGCATTCACGCTTGAGCTTGGCCTGGGCAAGGCCCGCACGACCATAACCGGCTCACCGGTGGGCCACATCGCCGTCATTGACGACGAAGGAGGGCACGGTGCCATTCCGGCCGCGCAGTGAGCGCCGACACAGGCCCGCGGGCTTCACCCTGCTTGAAGTCCTGGTGGCCTTGGCGATCATCTCCATCGCACTGCTTGCAGCGCTGCGCGCCGCGGGCATCGCCACGACCAGCCTGCAGGAGCTTCGCGGCCGCCAGCTTGCCGTCTGGGTGGCGGACAACCGCCTGGCCGAACACCGCGCGCGCGGCGCGTGGCTGCCGCTGGGCATCGCGCAAGGCCAGGAAGAACAGGGGGGCATCGGTTTCGCGTGGCGCGAGGAAGTCGCCAGCACGCCCAATCCGGCCTTCCGCCGCGTCGACATCTTCGTGCATGCCAGCCAGTCACCCGAACACCGCCTGGCCCACGTCACCGGCTTCGTCGTCAACGCACCGGGGCCCTCGCCATGAGCCGGCACCGCGGATTCACGCTCATCGAGCTGCTGGTTGCGCTGCTCATCCTTTCACTGCTGGCGATGATGTCCTGGCGTGGCCTCGGCGCCGTGCTTGATACCCGCGAACACGTGCTGGCGGAAACACGCAAGTGGCAGGCCGTATCCGCGTTCTGCAGCCGCTTCGAACGTGACGTCGCCATGGCGTCGCCGCGGCCGGTTCGGTCGGCCGGCGGCGAACTACCGGCCTGGGTCGGCCGCGCACCCGGCCAGACCGCGCCACGGCTGGAACTGAGTCGCTTCGCGTCACCAGAAGGCGTTGATTCGCCGCGGCGCATCGCCTACCAGTTGAACGACAGCCGGCAAATCGAACTCTGGCTCTGGACGGGCCTGGACGCGACGCCGGGGGAACAACCAGCGCGTTACCCGGTCCTCGACGACGTCGAAACGCTGGAACTGGACTACCTGGACCAGAACCTCACCTGGGTATCGACATGGCCGGCCTCGCCGGAGTCGCCGACGATGCCGCGCGCGGTACGCCTGCAGCTGGTGCTTGGCTCCGGCGAGCGCATCCTCCGCCTGTTCGCGGTGGACGCATGAAATCCCGGCCCCAAGGCGCCGCGATCGTGATGGCCATGGCCGTGGTGGCCCTGGCGGCGCTGGCGGCGACCGCACTGCTGCTTTCGCAAAGCATCTGGACGCGGCGGGTCGAGCTCGACACCCGCCACGGCCAGGCCCAGCATGTCCTCGAGGCGGGCCTGGACTGGTCGCGTGCGCTGCTGCACGACGACCTGCGCGCCAGCCAGGTCGACCATGCCGGTGAGCCCTGGGCAATGCAGATGCCGCCGATCCCGGTGGAGGGCGGCCAGCTGGCCGGCGCCATCGACGACCAGCAGGCGCGCTTCAACCTCAACAACCTCGTCAGCAACGGCAAGGTGGATGCCGAGCAGCTGGCCATCCTGCAACGGTTGCTGGTCTCGCTGGACCTGCCCGGCTCGCTGGCCACCAGCCTGGGCGACTGGCTGGACGCCGACGGCATCGGCCAGGGCGGCGCGGAAGATGCCTACTACCTTGGCCTGGAATCACCCTATCTCGCCGCCAACCGACCGCTTGCCGACCTGGACGAACTGGCTCGCGTGCGCGGCTTCGACCCCGGGGTGCGCGCCCGGCTGCGCCCCTTTGTCACCGCCCTGCCCCGCGGCACGCCGATCAACGTCAATACGGCCGGCCCGGAAGTGCTGGCCGCGCTGCTGCCCGGCCTCGGCCCCGAGGCTGCCCGTGCGCTGGTGGCCTCGCGCGAACGGGCGATCTTCCTCGATCGCACCGGCTTCCTTACCCGGCTGCCGGAGGGCATGCGCCTGGCGCCGGAGCGGATTTCGGTCAACAGCGACTATTTCCTGGTCACCATGTCGGTCGAACTGCACGGTGCGCAGGCACGCGGAAGCGCCCTGCTGGTACGCGACAGCGCAGGCTGGCCCGGCGTGGCCTGGAGGAAATTTCCGTGAGCCTGCTGCGTCTCTATTGTTCGCTGCCCGATTCGCCGCCGGCCTGCCGCTGGGCGCTGGTGAACGAGGGTCGCGACACCGTGGTTGGCGAAGGTGAGTTCTCGACGCTGCCGCGCCACGCCCAGCGCGTTCAGGTCGTGCTGCCGGCATCGCAGGTGGTCTTCCTGCGCGTGAAGCTGCCACCGTCGAAACGCCGACCGTCCGGCCAGGCCCTTGCCTTCGCGGTCGAGGAACAAACGGCAGGCGACCCGGCCCTGAACCAGGTGCGTTGGCTGGGCCAGTCCGAGGGTAACGACATCCTGGCGGTGTTCGACCAGGACGGTTACGAGACCTGGAGCCGCGCGCTCGCCGAAGCCGGCGTACGCGGCGTCGAATGGCAGGCGGAAACGCTGCTGCTGCCGTGGCTGCCGGGCACCTGGCAGCTGCGTTGGTATGGCAGCGAAGGTTTCGTGCGAACGGGCGAATTCGAAGGCGTGGCGACCGACTGCGGCGACGCCACCACGCCGCCGGTTTCGCTGCGCCTGCTGCTGGCCCAGGCACGCGCGGCTGAAACCGCGCCGGTGCGGATCGTGCTGCACCCGATGGCGGACGAGGCGGCGCCGGATGCCGCCGCCTGGTCGCAGCTGCTGGGTCTCCCGGTTGAAATCTCAGCAGCCAGCGACGGCGGCGACTGGACCCAGGCGCCCATGCACGCCGGCGTGCCGCTGGTGGCTGCCGAACGTGGCTGGCGCGGCCTGTCGGGCCTGGCGCCGCGTCTGCGCACCGCCGCCTGGGTGCTCGCTGTCGCCCTGGCGCTGCACGCCGCGCTGCTGGTCGGCGATTGGGCATCGCTGGCGATCGAGCGTCGCAACCTGCAGGCGCAGATGGAGCAGCGCTTTCGCAGCGCATTCCCCGACGCCGTGGCCGTCGCCAATGCGCCGCTGCAGATGCGGCGCCAGCTGGCGCAGACCCGCCACGCCGCCGGCCAGCTTGATCCCGGGGATTTCCCGGCCCTGCTCGCCCATCTTGGCGACGCCGGCCGCGAACTTCCCCCGGGCAGCCTGCGCGCGGTTTCCTACCAATCATCCAGCCTGGTCGTGGAGGTCGTGGGCGTGGACGCCGCCGGCGTTCAGCAGGTCGCGGCGCGACTGGTGCAGGCGGGCCTGCAGGTTGAAACACAGCCGCCGGCAACGCCGGGCACGGCGGTGCGCCTCACGGTGCAGGCGCAATGATCGGCCCGTTGCTCCAACGCTGGCAGTCGCGTTCCGCGCGCGAACGGCAGGCCATGCTGGGCGGGCTTGGCCTGCTGGCAGTCGCTACCTGCCTGGTCCTGGTTATCGCGGCGCTGCAGGCGCGCGCCCCCTTGCAGCGCGATGTCCAGGCCCTGCGTGCCGCCGCGGCCACGATGGATCAGCAGGCTCAGGAACTTGAGCGCCTGCGCCGCCTGCCCGCCCTCCCAGCGCCGGAACAAGCACTGCGGGCGCGCGTACAGGCCGCGCTGGACGCGAAGCTGCCGCCGGCAGCGGCGACCCGTCTGGAATCTCCGGACCCGGGCCAGGTCGTGGTGGTGTTCGAAACCGTGGGCTTTGCGGCTTGGCTTGGCTGGGTCGGAGACCTCGCGACGCGACAGGTGCGACTGGAGTCGTGCCGCATCGACGCGCTGCCGGCGCCCGGCCAAGTCCGCATCACCGCCACGCTGGTGCCGTCGGGGCCGCCATGAAGCCCTGGGCCTGGCTGGCGATGGGCACCTGCCTCTACGTGGTTTCGCTCATGGTTTTCGCGCCGGCGCGTCTGCTCGACGCAAAGCTTGACCAAGCCAGCAAGGGGCACCTGCGCCTGGCCTCGCCCGAAGGCACGCTGTGGTCGGGAAGTGGCGTGGCTGAACTGCACGACCAGGCCGGCGGCCGGCGCTGGGCGGCGGCGGTGGCCTGGCGAATGCGGCCAGCCGCATTGCTGGCCGGTCGTTTGGACTTTGAACTGGCCACCGATACGCCGGCATCACTTTCGGCGATGTCGCTTTCACGCTCGAAGATCGGGCTGTACGGCGTGGACATCCGTATGCCGGCCGCCACGCTGGCCGCCGCCATTCCGGACATGGCCGCCTGGGGCGTCGCCGGCGAGATCAGGCTGGTCACGGACAGTCTGGAATTCGGACCGGGACTGGCGGCCGGAAGCGTGACGGTGCACTGGCGGGCGGCGGGCTCGTCGCTTTCCCCGGTGTCACCGCTGGGCGACTACGCGCTGGACGTGCAGGGCCTGGACCAAGGCTGGCGGGCCAGCCTGCGCACGACCGCCGGCCCGCTTCAGGTCAGCGGCCAGGGCGCCTGGCAGTCCGGCGCCGATCCACGGTTCGAAGCCACCGCCGTGGTGCCGCCGGCGCTGCGGACGCAGCTTGCACCGTTCCTGCGATTGCTTGCCGTCGAACGCAGTGACGGCCGCTTCGATTGGCGACTGCAGTGAAATTGCGGCGAACCTGTGTGTGGCTTAACGAACAGAGCACACGCGGCGGCTGCAACACACTGCACCCGTTGCCCGGCCGCGTGTGTTTCCCGCGGCATGCCCCCTGCCCACCAGGAGCACGTCTTGCCAAGTTCCACGCCCGACCCACCTGCCAACTCCCTGATTGCGGGGCTGCCGCGCAGCGAACAACGCAGGTTGCTGGCCGTCTGCGAACCGACCGAGTTGGCTTTCGGCGTGACCCTGTTCCGGCCCGGCGAAACCCTGCATGAGGCGATCTTCCCGCTGTCGGCCTGCGTTTCCCTGGCCGCCTCGGTCGATGGACACCCGCCGCTGGACATGGTGCTGGTGGGCAGCGAAGGCATGCTGGGCCTGAGCCTGGCCCTGGGCAAGGGCCCCGACGTGCCGATGCTGGGCATCGTGAAGTGCCCGGGCAGCGCGCTGCGTTTGCCCGCCGACTGGCTGCGGCGGGAAATTCCCAACAGCCCGGGGCTGGCACGCGCCATGCGGCGCCATCTCTTCGACCTGCTGGCGCAGGTGGCGCGGACCGCTGCCTGCACCAGCTTCCATGACGTCCAGGCGCGGCTTGCGCGCTGGCTGTTGATGACCCACGACCGCGCCCACGCCGACCACTTCCACCTGACCCACGAACTGCTGGCCGACATGCTGGGCGTTCAGCGCAGCGCCGTGACCATCGCCGCCGGCGCGATGCAGAAAGCCGGGCTGATCAGCTATTCGCGCGGCGATATCCATATCCTGAACCGCAGCAGCCTGGAGGCGATTTCCTGCGAGTGTTACACCTCGCTTTCGCCTGCGCCCCGGCTTTAGGTACCGCTCTGATGAGCCGGCCTGTCCGACAACGTCGGGCCGGGCACCCACCTGGTCCTGGTTGAGGCCGACGACGAAGACAGCGCCCTGCGCGCACTCGAAGTCGCCAAGGAAATCGCCCGCGTCCTGGGCATCGCCCTGGAAAACGCGCAGGAAGCCGACTAGCGGGTTACCACTGCCCGATGTTGGGCATCGACAGCCAGGGCTCGGCCTTTTCCAGCGCAGCGCCCTTCTGCAGCAGCTCGATCGAAATCTGGTCGGGCGAACGCACGAAGGCCATGCGGCCGTCGCGCGGCGGGCGGTTGATCACCACGCCGTGTGCCTGCAGGCGTTCGCAGGTGGCATAGATGTCGTCGACCTCGAAGGCCAGGTGGCCGAAGTTGCGCGCCGAACCGTAGTCTTCGTCGTCGTAGTTGTAGGTCAGCTCGACCTCCGCCTCCGGATTGTCGGGCGCGGCCAGGTACAGCAGGGTGAAACGCGCGTCGGGGTAGTCGCGACGGCGGGTTTCCACCAGGCCCAGTGCGTCGCGGAAAAAGTGCAGCGAGGCGTCCAGGTCGCGGACGCGCACCATGGCGTGCAGGTATCTCATTGGCGCAGGGCCTCCTCGAGTTCGGGATCGTCCAGGAACAGGTCGGGCAGCAGTGGCTGCGACGGATCCACGGCGTACTGGCCGAAATCGGTGACGCCGGTTTCCCGCAACACGGCCTCGTCGATCAGGAAATGGCCGCTGAACTTCCAGGAGTCCCGGCTCAGCACCGCATGGGCGGCGTCGGCCATGATCTCCGGCGTGCGGCACTTCGCCGGCTCGGTGCCCGGGATCATCTTCAGTGCGTCGGTGGCGATCACCGTGCGCGGCCACAGGGCGTTGACCGCGACGCCGCGCGGGCCGAACTCGGCCGCCAGGCCCAGGGTGACGAAGCTCATGCCCATCTTGGCCAGGGTGTAGCCCGTGTGCGGACCCCACCATTTCGGGTCCAGGTTGGGCGGCGGCGCCAGGGTCAGGATGTGCGGGTTGGCCGAATCGAGCAGGTGCGGCAGGCAGGCCTGGCTGCACAGGAAGGTGCCGCGGGCGTTGACCTGCTGCATCAGGTCGAAGCGCTTCATCGGCGTTTGCAGCGCACCCTGCAGCCAGATCGCACTGGCGTTGTTGACCAGGATGTCGAGGCCGCCGAAGCGTTCGACCGTGGCCGCCACGGCCGCCTTCACCTGGTCTTCCTCGCGGATGTCGCACTGCAGCGCCAGGCCCTGGCCGCCCGCGGCGTCCACCGCGGCGGCCGCGCTGTGGATGGTGCCGGGCAGCTTGGGGTTGGGCACCGAGGACTTGGCGGCGATGGCCACGTTGGCGCCTTCCCGGGCCGCGCGCAGGGCAATGGCCAGGCCGATGCCCCGGGAGGCGCCGGTGATGAAAAGGGTCTTTCCGCGGAGGTTAGGCATGCATCACTCCTGAACTTTGGTCGCAGTGTAAACCGGGGGTCCCCGGAGGCAGCCTATAATCGCGCCCCATGGATTCAGCCCGCCTGGAGGCCCTCGTCGCATGGATCGGTGAAAACCCGACCCTGGCGGGCCTCGTCATCTTCCTCATCGCCTTTGGCGACGCCCTGGTCATCGTGGGCGTGGCCATCCCGGCCGTGCCGCTGCTGTTCGCGGTGGGCACGCTCGTGGGCCTGGGCCACGTGGACGGCGCCTATGCACTGGCCTGCGCGACCCTGGGCGCCTTCGCCGGTGACGCCATCAGCTTCTGGGTCGGCCACCGCTACGGGCCGCAGCTGCGCCAGCGCTGGCCCTTCCACAAACACCCGCAGTGGCTCGAGCGCGGCGAAACCGCCTTCCGCCGGCACGGCATGAAGTCGATCATCATGGCCCGCTACGTCGGCGCCATCCGGCCCTTCGTGCCGGCCATCGCCGGCATGCTGAAGATGAAGCTGCGCCAGTACGTGCCGGCCAGCGGGATCGCGGCGCTCATCTGGTCGGCCACCTTCCTGGCACCGGGCTGGCTGTTCGGCACCTCGCTCGACCTCGTGGCCGCGGTGGCCGGGCGGCTCGCCATCGTGCTGGCGGTGGTGCTGGTGCTCGTTGCCGCGATCTGGTCGGCGGTCTTCTACCTGTGGCGCTGGCTGGGCGCGCACACCACCGGCATGCTCGAACGCGCCCTGGCCTGGTCGCACAAACATCCGGTGCTGGGGCGTTATTCCGAAGCCCTGATCGACCCGAACCGTCCCGAGTCGGCGTCCCTGCTGCTGCTGGCGGCCGTGCTGGGCGCGGCCGGCTGGGGATTTTTCTCGATCCTGATTTCGGTCGGCGGCGGCTCGGCACCGTCCGACCTGGACCTGACCGTGCACCACCTGATGTTCGGCCTGCGCAATCCGCTGGCCGACGTGCCCATGGCCTTCCTGGCCACCCTGGGCGACGCGGTGGTGCTGGCGCCGGCGGTGGTGGGCGTGTTCGCCTGGCTGCTGTGGCGCCGCCGGCACATCGCCGCCTGGCACTGGCTGGCGGCGCCGGGTTTCGCCCTGGTGCTGACCTGGTTCCTGGGCTACCTGCTGCACATGCCCAAGCCGCCGGCCTCGACCGCGGTCCCGGGTTTCAGCTTCCCGTCGGCGACGGTCACCATGGCGACCGTGGTCTATGGCTTCTTCGCCGTGCTGATCGCACGCGAGCTGCCCGGTCGCAACCGCGCCTGGCCCTACGTCGTGGCGGCGCTGGTCGTGGGACTGCTGGGCTTCTCGCGCCTGTACCTGGGCGCGCACTGGCTCAGCGACGTGCTGGCCGGCATCCTGCTGGGCCTGCTGTGGATCGCCGCGCTGGGCATCGCCTACCGACGCCGCGTGGTGCGTTCGTTCTGGGTGCGGCCCATCGCCACCGTGTTCTTCGTCGCGGTGCTGGGCGTGGCGGCCTGGCATGGCAGTCGCCAGGCCGACGACATCCTGGTCAAGTTCGATCCGCCGCACACGCCGGCGCCGCTGGCCGCCAACGCCTGGTGGCGCGGCGACTCGCAGGCCGGCCTGCCCGCGCGCCGCAATGAACTGCGCGGCCGCGACGCCTGGCCACTGAACGTGCAGGTGGCCGGGCCCCTGCACGTGCTGCGCACGCGGCTGCTGCTGGCCGGCTGGCAGGATTACACCGTCGGCGGCTGGTACGGCCTGCTGCAGACCCTGGACAAGGACGCCACGCCGCTGGACCTGCCGGTATTGCCGGCCACCCACAACGGCCGCGCGGAAGTGCTGGTGATGGTGCGCCGCGACCAGGCCGGTGGCCGCATGCAGGTACTGCGCCTGTGGACCAGCCCGGTGGTGCTGCAGCCCGGCGACCAGCCGCTGTGGATCGGCACCGTGCACGCGCTGGAATTCACCCGCCGGCTGGACTTCTTCAGCTACTGGCGGGCCCTGCCCGGCGAGGAGGCCCTGCTGGGCCCGCTGCGCGAAGACGCCGGCGACATGCAGTCGACCCTGGACGTCAGCGGCGGCGACGGCCTGCCGGTGCTGCGCCTGCGGCCGCCGTCCGGCGGCTGACTCATTCGGCCTGGAAATCAGGCAGCCGTTCGACCAGTTTCTGCAGCCGCTCGTGCGGATCAGCCAGCTGCAGCAGCGCCAGCCGTTCGGTGGCCTCCAGCGGCAGCCATTCGGCCAGCCGCCAGCCAACCCAGGCGGCGTCGGCCAGGTCGCCCTTGCCCGGGCCTTCGTGGTCGATGCCGGCCTTGTCCATGATGCGTGCCAGCAGCACCGACAGCAGGGCGTGTTCGTCGCGCAGGGTTTCCGGCGGCGGCTCCTCCAGCCACTGCACGTCGCCCAGCACCAGGCCGTCGTCGCGCACGCGGGTACGCTCGACGTGGAAGCGGCGCCGACCTTCGACGGTGAGCCCGAGCAGGCCGTCGTCGGTCATGGAAAAATCAACGATCACCGCCTCGGTGCCATGCGCCGCCGGCGAGGCGGCCTCGCCCACCTCGCGACCGGCGAGGATTAGGCAGATGCCGAAGCCTTCGCCGCTGCGCCCGCAGCGCTTGACCAGGTCGAGGTAACGCGGCTCGAAGATGCGCAGCGACACGCGCCCACCGGGCAAGAGCACGGTTGAAAGCGGGAACAGCGGCAGTTCGCAAATCGCCACGCTTAGCCGCCCAGCTGGGCCAGGAAGCGGCGCGGCGCGCCGTCGAAACCGCCGTTGGACATGAACACCACGTGGTCGCCGGCGCGGCAGCGCCGGCCCAGTGCCGCCAGCAGGGCATCGACGTCGGCGACGGTTTCGCCCTCGCCGCGCAGGGCAGACACGACCTTGCCGCCGTCCCAGGCCAGCTCGGGCCGGTGCAGGAAGACCACGGCATCGGCCCCGTCGAGCGACGGCGCGATCTGGCCGGCGTGGGCGCCCAGGCGCATGGAATTGCTGCGCGGCTCCATCGCGACCACGATGCGCGCGCTGCCCACGCGGGCACGCAGGCCCTCGAGCGTGGTGCGGATGGCGGTGGGATGGTGGGCGAAGTCGTCGTAGACGGTGACGCCGGCGCGCTCACCCAGGACTTCCAGCCGGCGCTTGACCGACACGAAGTCGCGCAGCGCCGGAATGGCCTTTCCGAGGTCGGCGCCGACGGCGTGGGCGGCGGCGATCGCCGCCAGGCCGTTCATGACGTTGTGCCGGCCCACCAGCGCCCATTCGACCGTCCCCACGGTGGCGCCACGGTGCAGCACGTCGAAGCGGGTGCCGTCGGCGGCATGCAGGCGCGCGGACCAGTCGAAGTCACCGTCCAGGCCGAAGGTTTCCACCGGCGTCCAGCAGCCCATGGCCAGCACCTCGGCCAGGGCGGCCTCTTCGCCGTTGACGATGAGCCGGCCGCGGCGCGGCACGGTGCGCACCAGGTGGTGGAACTGGCGCTGGATCGCGGCCAGGTCCGGGAAGATGTCGGCGTGGTCGAACTCGAGGTTGTTCAGGATCGCCACCACCGGCCGGTAGTGCACGAACTTGCTGCGCTTGTCGAAAAACGCGGTGTCGTATTCGTCCGCCTCGACCACGAACTCGCGGCCACTGCCCAGGCGCGCGGACACGCCGAAGTTTTCCGGCACGCCGCCGACCAGGAAACCCGGGTCGCGGCCGGCGGCTTCGAGCAGCCAGGCCAGGATGGACGTGGTGGTGGTCTTGCCGTGGGTGCCGGCGACGGCCAGGGTTTCGCGGCCCGGCAGGACACGTTCGCTCAGCCACTGTGCGCCGGAGATGTAGCGCAGGCCGGCGTCGAGGACGTGTTCAACCGAATCATTGCCGCGCGAGAGGGCATTGCCGACCACCACTTCGTCGGTGTCGGCGGCGAGGTTGGCGGGGTCGTAACCCTTCGACAGCCGGATGCCCAGCTGCTCGAGCTGGGTGGACATGGGCGGGTAGACATTCTGGTCGCTGCCATCGACGGCGTGGCCGAGTTCGCGCGCCAGCGCCGCCACGCCACCCATGAAGGTGCCGCAGATGCCAAGGATGTGCAGTTTCACGGCGTCACCGCGACGGGCGCGTCAGCCGATGTCGGGCGTGGGCGCCAGGGTCTCCAGGATGCGCTGGAACACCTCGTCCACGCTGCCGACGCCGTTGACGCAGGCCAGGCGGCCGGTGTTGCGGTAGAAATCCACGACCGGCGCGGTGGCCTCGTTGTAGATCTTCAGGCGGTTGCGCACGGCTTCCGGGGTGTCGTCGGCGCGGCCTTCGACCTGGGCGCGGCCGGCGATGCGCTCGACCAGCAGCTCGGCGTCCACGTCCAGCTGCACGGCGATGTCCACCGGCTGCTCGAGCTTGCGCAGCAGCGCATCGAGGGCATTGGCCTGCACGAGGTTGCGCGGGTAGCCGTCGAGGATGAATCCGTTGCCGGTGTCGCCGGCGGTGAGGCGCTCTTCGAGCATGCCCAGCACGATTTCGTCGGACACCAGGGCGCCGGACTCCATCACGGCCTTGGCCTGCAGTCCCAGCGGCGTGCCAGCCTTGACCGCGGCGCGCAGCAGGTCGCCGGTGGAGACGTGCGGCACCTGCAGGTGTTCACGCAGACGCGAAGCCTGCGTGCCCTTGCCCGAGCCGGGCGCGCCGAGAAGTACCAGTCGCATCGTTTCAAACCCCTATAAACAAGGACGCACGACGCCGTCTTAACCCCTTTTATCTTTACTGGGGCCGCCGACAGGCCGTGCGGACCCGGAAACGCTACTGGCCGGGCGGTCCCAAGTCAATGAAACCGCCGTGCCGCGCCGGCGGCTGCATCGCCCTTGGCGGCCGCCAAGTCATTGCCCTGCTTGCAGATTTACCCACGGTCCGGGCGCATGGCCGCGGCCGCCGCGCAAGTCAGGGTAAGCACTTGCCCTGGGCTACAATTCCGCGATGAACAAAGGCAACCTGCTCTACGCACAATCCGGCGGCGTCACCGCCGTCATCAACGCTACCGCGGGCGCGGTCATCGCCGCCGCGCGAACCAGGAAGATCAAGGTCCTCGCGGCCCGCAACGGCATCCTTGGCGCGCTGCGCGAGGACCTGGTGGACACCTCGAAAGAATCGCCGGCTTCCATCCGGGCGCTCGCCCACACCCCGGGCGGCGCCTTCGGCAGCTGCCGCTACAAGCTCAAGTCGCTGGAAGAAGACGCCGCCAAGTACGAACGCCTGCTGGCCGTGATCAAGGCCCACGACGTGCGCTGGTTCCTCTACAACGGCGGCAACGATTCGGCCGACACCGCGCTCAAGCTTTCGAAGCTGGCCGAATCCTCGGGCTACCCGCTCACCTGCATCGGCGTGCCCAAGACGGTGGACAACGACCTGGTGGTGACCGACTGCTGCCCCGGCTTCGGCTCCGCCGCCAAGTACACGGCCGTGTCCGTGGCCGAAGCCGCGCTGGACGTCGCCGCCATGGCCGACACGTCCACCAAGGTCTTCGTTTATGAAGTCATGGGCCGGCACGCTGGCTGGCTGGCCGCCGCCGCCGGCCTGGCCGGCCAGGGCAAGGACGAGGCACCGCACATCATCCTGTTCCCGGAAGTGGCCTGGGACGAGGCGAAGTTCCTGGCCCGCGTGCAGGCCGTGGTCAAGCGCATCGGCTACTGCGTGGTGGTGGTATCCGAAGGCCTGCGCCGCGCCGACGGGGGGTTTGTCGCCGATGCCGGCGCCGGAAAGGACGCTTTCGGCCACAGCCAGCTGGGCGGCGTCGGCCCGCTGCTGGCGGCGACGGTCAAGGACCGGCTGGGCCTGAAGGTGCACTGGACCGTGCCCGACTACCTGCAGCGCTCGGCCCGGCACCTGGCCTCGAAAACCGACCTGGCGCATGCCCAGGCGGTCGGCAGGAAGGCCGTGGAGTACGCGCTCAAGGGCATGAACGGCGTGATGCCGGTGATCGTGCGCACCTCGGACAAACCCTACCGCTGGAAGATCGCGCCGGCGCCGCTGGCCGGCATCGCCAACCACGAGAAAACCATGCCCAGGGCTTACATCGACGCATCGGGTTACGGCATCACCGCAGCCTGCCGGCGTTACCTCACGCCCCTGGTGAAAGGCGAGGCGCCGCCGCCGTATGGGCCGGACGGGCTGCCGAAATACGTTCGACTGAAGTTACACGCCGTGGCGAAGAAGCTTCCGGCGTTCGACTGAGTCATCGCAAAGGAGAATTCCATGAAGATCCGCAACCTGGCCGCCCTCACCGCCATCGCGCTGGGCCTGGCATCCGGCGGCAGCGTCCTGGCACAGCCGCGGGAAGGCAGCCTTTACCGGGTGACCACCCAGGTCGAGATGGTCGGCCTGCCGTTCAAGATGCCCGACCAGACCACGGAGGTCTGCGGTCCCAAGGACCACACCAGCGAAAAGATGGTGCCGCACGACGAGAACTGCTCGATCACCGACTTCGAGGTCGAAGGCAATACCTCGCGCTACACCCTGGTCTGCACCGGCGAGGCCGAACTGACCGCGAAGGGTGAGTTCGAACAGCTGGGTGGCGACGCCTACCGCGGCAAGATGAACATGGTCGGCACCAGCGGCGGCCAGTCCATCGAGATGAACATGCGCTTCGAGGGCAAGCGCATCGGCGCCTGCGAATACTCGCCGCCGGCCTAGCCGGCGACACCGGCCAGCCCCCCGGGGCCCGCCCGGCGGGCCTTGTGGCTTCACCCCCTCCCTTCGGCCATACTCGGACGGGGCGGCCAGTCGGCCGCTTACGTTTGTTCGCTGTTTGACTCTGGGGAGGGTTGGCATGTTTGAGCAGTACGGACTTCACCTTGCGATCGCCTGTGCGGCGGTCGCCATTCTTTACGGCATCTTCGTGGCGCGCTGGATCGTCGCCCAACCGGCCGGCAATGAAAAAATGCAGGGCATCGCGGCGGCCATCCAGGAAGGCGCCGGCGCCTACCTGAGCCGCCAGTACCGCACCATCGCCATCGTCGGCGTGGTGCTGTTCCTGGTCATCGCCTTCGTGCCCGGCCTGGGCTGGCCGACGGCCATCGGCTTCGCCATCGGCGCCATCCTGTCCGGCGCGGCTGGCTTCATCGGCATGTTCGTCTCGGTGCGCGCCAACGTGCGTACCGCGCAGGCGGCCACGGTCAGCCTCAATACCGCGCTCAACGTCAGCTTCAAGGGCGGCGCCATCACCGGCATGCTGGTGGTCGGCCTGGGCCTGCTCGGCGTCGCCGGCTACTTCTGGTACACGATCGGCTCGGGCGTGCAGACCGCCGAATCGGTGCAGGCGGCCATGCAGCCGATGATCGGCCTGGCCTTCGGCAGCTCGTTGATCTCGATCTTCGCGCGCCTGGGCGGCGGCATCTTCACCAAGGGCGCCGACGTCGGCGCCGACCTGGTGGGCAAGGTCGAAGCCGGCATCCCGGAAGACGACCCCCGCAACCCGGCCGTGATCGCCGACAACGTCGGTGACAACGTCGGCGACTGCGCCGGTATGGCCGCCGACCTGTTCGAAACCTACGCCGTCACCGTGATCGCCGCGATGCTGATCGCCGGCATCGCCTTCACCACCTACGGCTGGGCCGGTGTGCTCTACCCGATGGTGCTGGGTGCGGTGTCGATCCTGGCCTCGATCGTCGGCACCTTCTTCGTGAAGGTGAAGGACGGCGGCAAGATCATGAACGCCCTGTACCGCGGCCTGGCCGTCTCGGGCGTGCTGGCGGCGATCGGTTTCTGGTTCGTCACCGACAACATGTTTGCCTCCGCGCTGGGCATGCCGCTGTTCTACTGCGCCATCGTCGGCCTGGTGCTGACTGCGGCGATGGTGGTGATCACCGAGTACTACACCGCCACTGAATACGCGCCGGTACAGGACGTCGCCAAGGCCTCGGAAACCGGCCACGGCACCAACGTCATCGCCGGCCTGGCCGTGTCGATGAAGTCCACCGCGGCGCCGGTGCTGGCCGTGGCTGCCGCCATCTGGACCTGCTACGAAATCGCCGGCCTGATGGGCATCGCGATCGCCGCCACGTCCATGCTTTCCATGGCCGGCATGATCGTCGCGCTCGACGCCTATGGCCCGATCACCGACAACGCCGGCGGCATCGCCGAAATGTCGGGCATGGACAAGGACATCCGCGTCACCACCGACGCCCTGGACGCCGTGGGCAACACCACCAAGGCGGTGACCAAGGGTTACGCCATCGGTTCGGCCGGCCTGGCCGCGCTGGTGCTGTTCGCCGATTACGCCCACAAGCTGCAGGAATCGGGCCGGGTGGTGGATTTCTCCATCGACAACCCGAACGTGGTGATCGGCCTGCTGATCGGCGGCATGATCCCCTACCTGTTCGGCGCCCTGGCGATGCAGGCCGTGGGCCGGGCGGCCGGTGCGGTGGTCGAGGAAGTGCGGCGCCAGTTCCGCGAGATCCCCGGCATCATGGAAGGCACCGGCAAGCCGCAGTACGACAAGGCGGTTGACCTGCTGACCAAGTCGGCGATCCGCGAAATGATCGTGCCCTCGATGCTGCCGCTGTTCATCCCGATCATCGTCGGCGTGGTGCTCGGCGCCGATGCCCTGGGCGGCCTGCTGATGGGCACCATCGTCACCGGCCTGTTCCTGGCGATCTCGATGTGCACCGGCGGCGGCGCCTGGGACAACGCCAAGAAGTACATCGAGGAAGGCCACCACGGCGGCAAGGGCAGCGAAGCCCACAAGGCCGCGGTCACCGGCGACACCGTCGGCGACCCGTACAAGGACACCGCCGGCCCGGCCATCAACCCGCTGATCAAGATCATCAACATCGTTGCACTGCTGATGATCCCGATGCTCTGAGGTAGCGGTTCCCGCGCTTGGAGAAGCCCCGCCCCGGCGGGGCTTTTCTTTTGCACCGCCGCTGGTGAAGACTAGCTGCAAGCATCCCATGGGAAGCAACATGCATCGTGTCCTGACCTCGGCTTTCAGCTGCGCGCTAATGGTCCCGGCCCTGGCCCTCGCGGAGCCGGAGGGCGAAACACCCGTCCGGATGGCCGCCCAGAGTGGCTGCGCTACGGTGCCCGAGTGCCTGGCCCTCGCCACGGCCCCGGACACGCATGCCGAGCGCCGGTACTGGGCCAAACGATTCCTGGACGAGCATCCGACCCCGGAGGTGGTGCAAGCCCTTGCACCGCTGCTTGTGCACGAACTGGAGAAGCTGCGCGATCTTGCCTGGTGGTACGCGGCCTCCCACGAAGAGGCCTGGAAAGGTCAGTTGCCCGCCCTCATGCGCGCCCTGCCACTGGAGCCCGCGCGAGCCTACCTGGTCGCAAACATCGGCGACACGGACGCCTGGGACGGGCTGTTCACGCTTGCCAGGCGGTCGAATCAGGCGAACCAATACGCTTACGCACTCAATCGGATCGACCCGGACCGGGCACTGGCCTTTGGTTTCGAGGTTGTGGGCAACACCGCGTCCGTGGCCGATCCCGAGGGCGTAATCCGGGGAATCTTTTCCGAGAGATATACCGCCCGGGACGCCGACCCGGTCAATCGCCGACTCCTGTCGCTGATTGCCGACGACACGGATGCGGAAACCCGTCGCCGGGCGGCCCTTGCGCATGCCGTCGCGCACTGGAGCGGAAATGAAATGCCGGCCGAGCTCCGGCGAATCTACGCCAGCTCGCCGGCGCCGGTGCGATACACCTTGCGGCGCCACTGGCGCGACCTGGGCTCCGTGAAGGAGCGGGTCGGTGACCTTGAGGCTCTGTTCGCCGAAGACGATGTCGAAGGACTGCTCGAAGCCGAGCGCCTTGGAACCGCCGCGCGAGGACAGCGCAAGCGGGTCCTGGCACTGATGGATGCTCCCGATTCCCGGACGCGCCTGTTCGCCCAGAGCACCCTGCACGCTATCGACCCAGGTCAGTGGCGCGAAAGACGCACGACCCTGCTCGCCAGCCCGGACATTTCCACGGCCCTCACCGCCTGGGGCCTGGATCCCAAACCCACCAAGGCGGAGGTGGACAAGTCTGCAGCCACGACCTGGTACCCGGCGCTGCGCGAGGCCTTCCGTACCCGGGAACAGGAACAGGCCCGGGCCGCCGCCGTCGAGCGCTGGCTTGAACTCGCCCGGGCCGCCCGCGCGAAAGGCGAAATGCCTCCGCCTCACCCCGACGCGAACGGCGAGCAGCTGGTCATGGTCAGCAACGACGCCCGCTATGCCGATCCGGCCGCCCTCGCCTGCCCCGGCGAAGGGGCGTCGGCGCAGCGTTTGCCGGACTCCCTATGGCATGGCCCGGACACCCTTGAAAAGGCCGCGACGCTGGCAGACACCAGCACCTGGCATCTATCGGCGGCCTTGCGCAGCGACGAAGGCTGGTTCGTGGGGGAGGATCTTGGTGAGTTCGGGGGGCGTATCGCCTTCAACCCGCACGGCCACGGCAACGCGGGCAGTGTCACGACGCGCGCCGAACCCCTGGTCCTGTTCGCGTTTGACGCTGGCCACTACTACATTGCCGGCGGCAGCGAACGGTCCCGGAAGGGAGTGTTTGCAGAGCTGGGCCGGGTGTCGGTCAGCGCAGGGACGATGCAAGCCCAGTCCTTGCTGACACTGCCGGCGCCGCCCACCGATGTCGTCGTCCGGGACGGGCGCCTGCTGCTGCGGCTGGAGGGCAACGGCTGGATGGATGCCACCAACCCGAAGGCACCGCGCTGGCTGGGCTGCGGGGCGGACGTTCCGCCCGGCGAATAGCTCAGATCTGGGGGACTTCCTGCAGCAGCAGGATCAGCGCGTCGCGGGTGCGCCGGCGCAGTTCGACGAAGCGGGCGTTGGTGGCTTCGTTCATCAGCTCGTCATTGGCCAGGTGTTCGAGCTCCTGGCAGACCGCCACCAGGTCGGTGGCGCCCATGGCCAGGGCGGCAGAACGAAGGTAGTGGGCAGCCTTGCCCAGGGCGTCGGCGTCGCCGGCGACCTGGGCGTGTTCCATCTTGCGCACCAGGTCCGGGGCCTCGTGCACGAACATGCGCACGAACTCGCTGAAGGCACCCCGCCGGTCGCGGTCGAGCATGCGCAGCAGTTCCAGCGCCTTGGGGTCGAGCAGGGACTGATGGGCCATCGAACGGGCTCCGGCGGGGGGCGATGCCCTATTCTGGCGGCTGGGCGCGCCGCTGCCTAGTCCGGCACGGCCGGGCCGCCGCGCGCTCCGGAGTGCGGGCTCCAGCCCTTTCCCGTATCCTTGCGCCCCCCACGCATGCCCTCCCCCGGGCGGATTCAGGAGTGTTTCCCCATGGCCCTAGACCTGGTGCCCACCGGCCGCGACGTGCCGAACGAAATCAACGTCGTCATCGAAATCCCCAAGGACGCCGAGCCGGTCAAGTACGAGGTCGACAAGGAAACCGGCGCCATTTTCGTGGACCGCATCCTGTCCACGCCGATGCGCTACCCCTGCAACTACGGTTACGTGCCCCACACCCTGTGCGGCGACGGCGACCCGGTCGACGTGATGGTCATCCTGCCGCTGACCCTGATCCCGGGTTCGGTCATCCGCTGCCGCCCGGTCGGCATGCTGAAGATGAAGGACGAAGCCGGCGAAGACACCAAGCTGGTTGCCGTGCCGGTGGACAAGGTCTTCTCGGGCTACACGCACATCCAGGACATTCACCAGGTCAGCCAGCACTGGCTGGATCGCATCGGCCACTTCTTCGAGCACTACAAGGACCTGGAGAAGGGCAAGTGGGTCAAGCTCGACGGCTGGGAAGGCGCCGAGGCCGCACGCCAGGAAGTGCTCGATTCCGTGCAGCGTTTCGAAGCCAGCCCGGTGAAGCTCAACTACTGAAGCCGGCGCCGGCAGGTGAAGCGGGCGTCCAGCGTCAGGCGCCCCAGCGCCGGGTCGGCGGAAAGGCGGGCCTGGGCCGGGATGTCCGGCGCATGCCAGCAGGCCCCGTCGAAGACGACCAGCCGGTTGTAGCGCGCCTCCACCCGGGGCGGTGGTTCATCGCCCGGGAACAGGGAAGGCGGGAACACCATCCCGCCCAGCGCCAGGTCCTCGAACAGGCACAGGCTGATCACGCCCGTGCCCTGCCCCGGGCCGCTGGACGAAGCCCGCGCCGGTGCGTTGGGCACCGCCGTGGCCAGCGACAGCCAGCCCTGCCCTTCGACCACCCGCCGGAAGCCCAGCGGCTCACGGAAGGTTTCGGAAAAAAACACGTGCATGGCCGTCAGCACCGGCCCGGGCAGCGGCAGCCGGCGCACCGGGAAACCCGCGAGCGGATCCACCGCGAACTGCGCCGCATGCCGGGACGCCAGTGCCCGCCAGCGCTCGGGCTCGGCCAGGGCCTTGTCCACCACCAGGCACAGACCTCCGCCCGGAAGCGTGATGGTCTGGACAGTCGGCTTCGGATTGAACACGTCGGGTCCCCTAGTCCCGGCGATACACCTGCGCACCCTGAGCCCGGAATTCGGCGGCCTTTTCGGCCATGCCCTCCTCCAGCGCCCGGGCCTCGTCGGCCACGCCCTTGCCGGCAGCATACTCGCGCACGTCCTGGGTGATCTTCATCGAGCAGAAGTGCGGGCCGCACATCGAGCAGAAATGGGCGACCTTGTGGGCGTCCTTGGGCAGGGTCTCGTCGTGGTACTCCCGCGCCCGCTCCGGATCCAGGCCCAGGTGGAACTGGTCTTCCCAGCGGAACTCGAAGCGGGCCTTGGACAGGGCGTTGTCGCGCGCCTGGGCGGCCGGGTGGCCCTTGGCCAGGTCGGCGGCGTGGGCGGCGATGCGGTAGGCCATCAGGCCCTCGCGCACGTCGGCCTTGTTGGGCAGGCCCAGATGTTCCTTGGGCGTCACGTAACAAAGCATCGCCGTGCCGAACCAGCCGATCATCGCCGCGCCGATGGCGCTGGTGATGTGGTCGTAGCCAGGCGCGATGTCGGTGGTCAGCGGGCCGAGCGTGTAGAACGGCGCCTCGCCGCACTCGCGCAGCTGCTTGTCCATGTTTTCCTTGATCAGCTGCATCGGCACGTGGCCCGGGCCTTCGATCATGGTCTGGACGTCGTGCTTCCAGGCGATCTTGGTCAGCTCGCCCAGGGTCTCGAGTTCGCCGAACTGGGCGGCGTCGTTGGCGTCGGCGATGCAGCCCGGACGCAGGCCGTCGCCCAGCGAGAAGCTGACGTCGTAGGCCTTCATGATTTCGCAGATTTCCTCGAAGTGCGTGTAGAGGAAATTCTCCTTGTGGTGGGCCAGGCACCACTTGGCCAGGATCGAGCCGCCGCGGCTGACGATGCCGGTGACGCGCTTGGCGGTCAGCGGCACGTAGCGCAGCAGCACGCCGGCGTGGATGGTGAAGTAGTCCACGCCCTGCTCGGCCTGTTCGATCAGGGTGTCGCGGAAGATGTCCCAGGTCAGGTCCTCGGCCTTGCCGTCCACCTTCTCCAGCGCCTGATAGATCGGCACGGTGCCGATCGGCACCGGCGAATTGCGGATGATCCACTCGCGGGTTTCGTGGATGTGCTTGCCGGTGGACAGGTCCATCACCGTGTCGGCGCCCCAGCGGATGGCGTAGACCAGCTTTTCCACTTCCTCGGCGATGCCCGAGGAGACGGCGCTGTTGCCGATGTTCGCGTTCACCTTGGTCAGGAAATTGCGGCCGATGATCATCGGCTCGATTTCCGGGTGGTTGATGTTGGCCGGGATGATGGCGCGGCCGCGGGCGACTTCGTCACGCACGAATTCGGGGGTGATCAGGCCCGGCAGGCTGGCGCCGAAGGATTCACCCGGGTGGCGGTGCAGCAGGTTGGCTTCGGTGATCGCCTCGATGCGCTGGTTCTCGCGGATGGCGATGTATTCCATTTCCGGCGTGATGATGCCGCGGCGGGCGTAGTGCATCTGGCTGACGTTGCGGCCGGCCAGCGCCCGGCGCGGCGGGCGCAGGGCCGGAAAGCGCACGGCATCGAGCTTGGCGTCGTCGGCGCGGGACCGGCCGAATTCGCTGCTCAGGCCGTCCAGCGGCGCGCAGTCGCCGCGGTCGGCGATCCACTGCGCGCGCACGGCGGCCAGGCCCGCGGCCAGGTCGATGCTCGCGTCGGGATCGGTGTAGGGGCCCGAGGTGTCGTAGGTGCAGAACGGGGCGTTCGGCTCCTGGATACCGTAGACCCGCGGCGTCGGCGACAGCGCGATCTCGCGCATCGGCACCTGCAGGTCGGCCCGCGAGCCTTCGACGTGGATCTTGCGGGAGCCCGGGATCGGCCGGGTGACTTCTTCGGAAAGCTGCTGGGCCTGGCGCAGCAGCTCGGTGGGCAGGGCATTCATGCATTCGTCCTTAGGGCGCGCCCCCGGCAGGGGGCAGGAACGAAGCGGCGGCGCCGGGCGCGGGCACGGGGCCGGCACCACGAAGCTTCCCTACGCCGGTGTTAACCGGATCAGGTTCGAAGGGTATGTCTCAGCCCGCATCCCGCCAGGCACCCCCGCTTCCGGGGGCATTGTTCCACGGGCAGGGCGGCGGGGCCAGCGCGGGCCCCCGCCCGGGGCCCGGCAAGGCATCAGCGCTTGTGGCGTCGCGGAAGCGCCTGCCACCCAACGACCGTGGCCACGAGACCCACCGCCATCACGGCCAATGCGACCAAGGTGTCGCGCCCCTGCGGTGAAAACTTGTCGAGGGAAAAAGACGACGCCTGCGCGAGCAGGTAGATGCCGGACAGCATCCCCAGCAAACCCAGGCAGATAACGATAATCGCCGACACACGAACGGAGGCTTTCATCATTCGGCCAGCAAGCGCTTGATGGTCGCTTCGATGTTGCTCATGTCGCTCGAGCACATGGCGTGGGCCGCGGGATCCTGGTTGACGTCGGTGTCGGCGGCGAGGTGGTACTCCATGCCGGGGTGCACGAACTGGATCACGCCGGCCTTGTCCACCAGGAAGGTGACGGAGGTCGCGGGGCGATCCGGACCCGTCAGCCACCAGGACTTGAGGGTACGGTTGCGCCAGTCCCAGTCGACGGCGACCGGAAATTCAAACTGCCGGGTCTCCACGGCACGCTCCACGCGTGCCAGGTCCATGGGGTCGTCGCGCCTGGCCTTGGGGTGGAATACGCCGATGACCACCAGGCCCTGGTCCGAATAGGTGTCATGCAGATGCCGCAGCGCGGGCGCGCTGCTGGCGCAGAACGGACAGGTGTCGGTCCACCAGCGCACCAGCAGGACCTTGCCACGCAGCGATTCCAGCGCCAGCGGCTCGGAATTGAGCCAGGCGTCGAAGTCGAAATCCGGGGCCTTCGCACCGATGCGGTCGTTGCCCGCGGTGCGATCCATGTCCTTGAGCTCCCCGATCATCTCCCCGATGGCCTGGTCGGCCTCGACCGGCGACTTGCCGCCTGACACCAGCGAGTCACGCAGGTCGGTCCATGAGGTGATCACACGGATGTCATCGGCAGCCCAACCCGGGCCGGCAAACAGCAAGGCCACCAGCACGCACATGGTCCTGAGCATCGCACCCTCCCCCTTCAGCGAAGACCCACCGTCCGGCACCCGACAGCCCGATGCCCCGGAGGCAGGGTACTCCCATCCGGAGCCCTCGGGCGGGGGTACGCCGCGGTCAGGTCCGGGCGGGGTTGGGCACCCGGAACCACGCCGCATAAAGCGCCGGCAGGAACAGCAGCGTCAGCGCCGTGGCGACGATCAGGCCGCCCATGATGGCGACGGCCATCGGGCCGAAGAAGACGCTGCGCGAGAGCGGGATCATCGCCAGCACCGCCGCCAGGGCCGTCAGCACGATCGGACGGAAGCGACGCACGGTGGCGTCCACCACGGCCTGCGCGGGCGGGTGCCCGGCCGCGATGTCCTGCTCGATCTGGTCCACCAGGATGATCGAGTTGCGCATGATCATGCCGCTGAGCGCGATCGTACCCAACATCGCCACGAAGCCGAACGGCACCCGGAACACCAGCAGGAACAGCACCACGCCGATCAGCCCCAGCGGCGCCGTCAGCACCACCATCAGGGTGCGCGGGAAGCTGCGCAGCTGGATCATCAGCAGGGTCACCACCACGCCGATGAACAGCGGCACGCCCGCCGCCACGGAGCGCGAACCGCGGCCGGAGTCTTCGACCGTGCCGCCGGTTTCGAGCAGGTAACCCGGCGGCAGCGCGGCGCGGATGCCTTCGAGCCGCGGCAGGATCTCGGCGGTCACCGACGGCGGCGTCACCTCGCCGTAGACATCGGCGCGCACGGTCACCGTCGGCAGGCGGTTGCGGTGCCAGATGATGCCGTCCTCGAAGCCATGCTCGAGCGTCGCGATCTGCGACAGCGGCACCGGCTGGCCGCTGCTGGTGGGCACCGACAGGCTGCCGAGCAGGGACAGGCGTTCGCGTTCTTCGGCCGGGCCGCGCAGCAGGATCTCGATCTGCTCATTGCCCTCGCGATAGGTGCTGACCGAGGTACCGGACAGCGAGCCGCGCAGGAAGGCGGCGACGTGGGCCGAACTCACCCCCAGCACGCGCGCGCGCTCCTGGTCGATTTCCAGGCGCACGACCTTGCTCGGTTCGTCCCAGTCGAGGTTGACGTTGGTGACGTGCGGGTTTTCGCGCACCTTGCCCGCCACCTGCCGCGCCAGCTCGCGCACTTCATCGATGTGCTCGCCCGAGACCCGGAACTGGATGGGGAAACCGACGGGCGGCCCGTTCTCCAGGCGCGAGACGCGTGCCTGGACATCGGAGAACTCTTGCTCGAACAGCCCGATCAGCCAGGCCCGGACCTGCTCGCGCGCCTCGATGTCCGGCGCCAGGATCACGAACTGGGCGAAATTGGCCTGCGGCAGCTTCTGGTCCAGCGGCAGGTAGAAACGCGGCGTGCCGCTGCCGACGTAGGCCACGTAGCTCTCGATGTCCTCGCGCGTGGCCAGGGCTTTTTCGAGGCGCTGGGCGACCACCTCGGTGTGGCGCAGCGAACTGCCTTCGGCAAGCTCCAGGTCGACCATCAGTTCGAGCCGGGTCGAGTCCGGGAAGAACTGCTGGGGCACGAAGCGGAACATCGCCAGCGAGACCACGAAGGCCGCCGCCGTCACCGCGATCACCAGCCAGCGGTGCTGTACGCACCAGACCACCCAGCTGCGGAAGCGGCGGTAGAAGCGGGTGTCGTAGGGGTCGTGGCCATTGCCGTGGCCGGCATGGCCGGCGGCGGCGGGCTTGGGCTCGGGCAGCAGCTTGTAGCCCAGGTAGGGAATGAACACCACCGCCGCGATCCACGACAGCAGCAGCGCGATCGTCACCACCTGGAAGATCGAACGCGTGTACTCGCCGGTGCTCGAGGCCGCCGTGGCGATGGGCAGGAAGCCCGCCGCCGTGACCAGCGTGCCGGTGAGCATCGGGAAGGCCGTGGATTTCCACATGAAGGCTGCCGCGCGCACGCGGCCATAGCCCTGCTCCATCTTCACCGCCATCATCTCGACCGCGATGATGGCGTCGTCCACCAGCAGGCCCAGCGCCAGCACGAGTGCGCCAAGCGAAATCTTGTGCAGGCCGATGTCGAAATAGTTCATCGCCGCGAAGGTCATCGCCAGCACCAGCGGGATCGACAGCGCCACCACCAGGCCGGTGCGGAAACCCAGCGAGAAGAAGCTCACCAGCAGCACGATCACCACCGCTTCGGTCAGCACCCGGACGAATTCGGCCACGCCGCTGCGCACCGCCGCCGGCTGGTCGGACACCTTGCGCAGGGTCATGCCCACCGGCAGGGTTTCCTGCAGGCGTGCGAATTCGGCGTCCAGCACATCGCCCAGGCGCAGGATGTCGCCACCCTGGCGCATGGCCACCGCGATGCCGATGGCGTTGTCGCCCATGAAACGCATGCGCGGCGCTGCAGGATCAGTGAAACCCCGGTGCACGTCGGCGACGTCGCCCAGGCGGAAACTCCGGTCACCGACGCGGATCGGGAAGTTGCGGATCTGCTCCACGCTGTCGAAGCGCCCGGACACCCGCAGCTGCACGCGGTCGGTCGGGGTTTCGAAGAAGCTGGCCGGCGCCACCGCGTTCTGTTCGTCGATGGCGCGCTGCACCTGGTCCAGCGGCAGGCCGAGCGTGGCGAGCTTGGTGTTCGACAGCTCGATCCAGATCTTCTCGTCCTGCAGGCCGAGCAGTTCGATCTTGCCCACGTCCGGCAACCGGTGCAGCACCAGTTCGATGCGCTCGGCGTAGTCCTTCATGGTGGCGTAGTCGAAACCGTCGCCGGACAGCGCGTAGATGTTGCCGAAGGTATCGCCGAACTCGTCGTTGAAATACGGCCCGACCACGCCCTGGGGCAGGGTGTGGCGCACGTCGCCCACCTTCTTGCGCACGTCGTACCACAGCGCCGGCAGCTCGCTGGAACGCAGCGAATCCTTGGACATGAGCATCACCAGCGACTCGCCGGCGCGCGAATACGAGCGCACGAATTCGTAGCGCCCGGTTTCCATCACCTCCTTTTCGATCTTGTCGGTGACCTGCTTGGCCATTTCCTCGGCGGTGGCGCCGGGCCAGAAGGTGCGCACCACCATGATCTTGAAGGTGAAGGGTGGGTCCTCGGACTGGCCCAGGCCCTGGTAGCTGGCTACGCCCAGGAAGGCCAGCACCAGCATCGCGTACAGCACCAGGGCCCGGTTCTTCAGGGCCCACTCGGAAAGATTGAAGTGGCCGTCCATGCGCCGGCCTCAGCGCGCGTCGGCGACGGGCGCGGGCGGCGCCAGGTCCACCGGCCGGTTCTGGTCGTCGATCGGCGTGATGCGCTGGCCTTCCAGCAGCAGGTGCACGCCGGCCGCCACCACCCAGTCGCCGGCCGCCAGGCCCTTGAGCACCGGCACCCGGTCCTCGCCGTAGGCACCCAGCACCACCGGCCGCAGGTGCACGCTCGCCTCCCGGGGATCGACGGCCCACACGGCCGCCTCGCCGTTCTTTTCATGCACCGCCGACAGCGGCACGGTCACCACCGGCTGGTCGCCGCCGTTGGCGTAGACGCGGGCGCTCTGGCCCAGGTCCACCGGCGTGTCGCCCGGCTCGAAGCCAACCCGCGCCGCGAAGGTGCGCGCCTGCGGATCGGCCGAGGGTGAAATTTCGCGCAGCGAGCCCGGGAAGCGTTCGCCGGGCCGTGACCAAAGCTCCACCGCCAGCGGCCGGCCGACGCTGAAATCACGGGCATCGCGTTCGGGCACGCTGATCGCCACTTCGCGCTCGCCGTCCTCGGCCAGCACGAACACCGTCTGCCCGGCCGCCACCACCTGGCCGGCCTCGGCCAGGCGCTGGGCGATGACGCCGGAGGCCGGCGCCCGCAGAACGGCGTATCCGGCCTGGTTTACCGATACGTTCGCCTGGGCGCGCGCCTGGCGTACCCGTGCCTGAGCGGCTTCGTGCTGTGACACCCGGGCGTCGTAAAGCGACCGGCTGACCAGCTGCTGGTCCACCAGGTCGCGGTAGCGTTCGAGCTCGGAGGTGGCCAGGGCCAGGTCGGCTTCGGCCGACGACAGCTGCGCCTGCGCGGCGTCGCGCTGCAGGCCGACGTCGGACGCGTCGAGTTCGGCCAGCGGCTGGTTCTTCTCCACCCGCGCGCCGACGTCGACGAAACGTTTGCTGATCTTGCCGCCGATGCGGAAGGCCAGCGCCGGTTCGTGGCGAGCCCGCACTTCGCCGGCGTAAGCCGTGGGCGCGGCGCCCTGGCTCGTGGCCTGCACTACCCAGGCGGGTCGGGCCGTTTCCTGGGTCGCGGCATCGTCGCCACAGCCGGCGAGCGCGGCCAGCAGGCCGGCGATCAAACCGGCGCGCAGGCCAGCCCTGGAAAGGGGATGTCGCGGGGTCACAGCAGTCATGGCGGCTTCAGCGGATTGATTGAACTGGGGGGATAGTAGCTTTACCATACTCACCAGTTCAATAATCCCCGGAACACTCCCCGCATGGTTGCCGCCACCCGCCCTGTCTCGCTCGGCCGTCCCAAGGACCCGGGCAAGCGCGCCGCCATCCTCGAAGCCGCCAAGGGCCTGTTCCTGGCCCGCGGCTACGAGGGCACGTCCATGGATTCGGTCGCCCAGGTCGCCAGCGTGTCCAAGCTGACCGTCTATAGCCATTTCCAGGACAAGGAAAGCCTGTTCGTCGAGGCGGTCAAGGCCAGCTGCGAGGACCTGTTGCCGGCCGACCTGTTCGTGGCCCGCTTCGAAGGCCCGATGCGGGGCCAGCTGCTGCGCATCGCGCGGGCGCTGTTCCGGCTCATCACTTCGGACGAGGCGATCGCCGTGCACCGGATCATGTCGCAGCAGCTGCCCGAGAACTCCACGCTGCCGCACCTGTTCTGGGAAGCCGGCCCCGAGCGCATCCAGGAGGCCTTCGCCGATTTCCTGCGCGCCGAGGTCGAAGCCGGCGAACTGCAGGTGCCCGACTGCACCCGGGCCGCTTCGCAGTTTTTCGCCCTGCTCAAGGGCGAACACCACGCCCGCCTGGTCTGCAGCTGCCCGACGCCGCTGGCTGGCCCGCAGCTTGAAAGCCACCTCGAAGCGACGGTGGACATGTTCCTGCGCGCCTACGGCCCCGGCCGTCGATGAACCATGAACGGCAGCCCGTCCGGCGTGAAGTCCCGGTGACCAATGGCACTACGGGGGCCGCGGCCCGGCCAGCATCCTTGCCGCCATGGGGTCGCGCTCCCGCAGCGTGTTCGCAGCCGGTATTCACTTTCCCAGTTTTCCCACCGTGTTCCGCCTTCCGCGGCCCCCGGCCGGGGCGTAGAATCAGCGCCCTTGTGATTCAAGGATTTAGCCGTAATGACGATTGACTTCCAGCAGGCCCGATTCGCCATGGTCGAACAGCAGGTTCGGC
Organism: Arenimonas aestuarii; assembly: GCF_054781715.1. NCBI lineage: Bacteria > Pseudomonadati > Pseudomonadota > Gammaproteobacteria > Lysobacterales > Lysobacteraceae > Arenimonas > Arenimonas aestuarii. The sequence goes on from NZ_BAAGTW010000005.1 coordinate 44,255, forward strand.
CCTGGGAGGTGCTCGACCCGCGCGTGCTCGAGACCCTGATGAGCGTGCGCCGCGAGGACTTCGTGCCGCCGCGCCACCGCAAGCTGGCTTTCGCCGACCTGCCGCTGCCGCTCGAGCACGGCGAGGTCATGATGAAGCCGGTGGTCGAGGGCCGCATGCTGCAGGCCATGGCCATCACGCCCGGCGACGACGTGCTGGAAGTGGGCACCGGCTCGGGTTTCGTCACCGCCTGCCTGGCGGCGCTGTCGCGCGACGTCACCAGCATCGACCGCCATGCCGACTTCGTCGAGCGCACCCGTGCCCGCCTCGTGGCCGAAAGCATCACCAACGTTCGCGTGGAGACCGCCGACGTGTTCGCCTGGACCCCAGGCCGCCAGTTCGATGCCATCTGCATCACCGGCGCCGTGGCCAGCGACCCCGAGCGGTTCGGCGCCTGGCTCAAGCCCGGCGGCCGGCTCTTCGTCATCCACGGCCAGGCGCCGGTGCAGGAAGCCCTGCTGATCACCCGCCATGGCGACAGTTTCCACCGCGAAAGCCTGTTCGAAACCGACGTGCCCTACCTGCACGGCGCCGAGCCGGCCCCGCAGTTCACCCTTTGATACCAGGACCCTCCCCATGCGCCTGAGCCTTCGTCCCCTCGCTTCCGCCATCCTGCTTGCCGGCGCCGCCGGCAGTGTCTCGGCCGCGGATCTCATGGATGCCTTCCAGATGGCCCGCGAGTCCGATCCCGTGCTCGCCGCCGCCGAAGCCCAGCGTCTGGCCACCGGTGAAAACGTCGTCCAGGCACGCGCCCGCCTGCTGCCGCAGATCAGCGCCAGCGCCAGCCTCACCGACAGCCGCACCCGCGGCGTCGACGGCTATGGCCGCAACCGCAGCTACGGCGCCAGCCTCAGCCAGTCGCTCTACGACTACGGCAACTACACGTCGCTCAACGCCACCCGGCTGCGCGACGAACAGGCCTCCTTCCAGCTGCGCGCGCAGGCCGACAACCTGATCGTCCGGGTCGCCGACGCCTACTTCAACGTGCTCACCGCCATCGAAACGTTGGTGTCCTCGCGTGCCGAAGAGCGTTCGGTCAAACGCCAGCTCGACCAGGCCGAGAAGCGCCTGGAAGTGGGCCTGGCCCCGATCACCGACGTGCACGAAGCCCGCGCCCGCTACGACAGCGCCCGCGCCAACGCCATCGCCGCCGCCACCGCACTCGAGGACGCCCACGAGGCCCTGGCCGAAATCACCGGCGAGCGCCTGGACAACCTGCAGGGCCTCGAGGCCGGCTTCGTGCCCAAGAACTCCATCGAAGGCGACGCCGCCAAATGGGTGTCCATCGCCACCGAATCCAACCCCAACCTGCTGGCCGCCGAACTGGCCCTGGCGGCCGCCGAGCGTGACATCCGCACGGCGCGCTCCGGCCACCTGCCCACGCTGTCGGCCAGCGCCTCGATCGGCGACAACGCCGGCTGGCAGAACGAGTACCCGGGCGGCCCGAACACCTCCGGTGGCGGCAGCACGGTCGGCGTGACGCTGAGCGTGCCGCTGTACGCCGGCGGCGCCATCCAGTCCGGTGTGCGCCAGGCCGTGCATGGCCGCGACATCGCCGCCGAGCAGCTGGAACAGGAGCGCCGCGCCGTCGTGCGCTACACCCGCAACGCCCAGCGGTCGCTGGTGGCCGGCGAAGCCGAGGTCGAAGCGCGCCGCCTGTCGGTGGTGTCGGCCCAGGCCGCCTACGAGGCCAGCGAGGCCGGCCTGGAAGTCGGTACCCGCACCATCGTTGACGTGCTGATCGGCCAGCAGGCGCTGTTCCAGGCCCAGCGCGAGTACGCGCGTGCCCGCCACGCCTTCCTGGTCAATACCCTGCGCCTGCGCCAGGCCGCCGGCACCATCACCGTGGACGACCTGCAGGCGGTGAACAGCGTGTTGACCGCCGATGCCGAGGCGCCGCTGGTGATGCCGGCCGACGAAGACGGCGAATAAGCCTCCCCGCTAGTCCCTGGCGGTGCCGGCGCCGACGCTGCTGCGCTGGCCCGCCAGGACCTGGTCGGCCAGGTCCAGCGTACGTCCCACCGCCCCGCCCAGCGCGCTCACTTCCGCACAGGCCTTGGCACCCATCTCCCGGCAGCGCGCCGGATCCCTGAGCAGTTCGCCCACGGTGTCGGCCAGCGCCGCTGCGTCGCCCACCTGCACCAGGCCGCCGGCCTGGCCCAGGCGCCGGGTGATTTCGGCGAAATTGAAGGTATGCGGGCCGACCACGCTGGGCACGCCCAGCGCCGCGGGCTCGAGCACGTTGTGGCCACCCACCGGGCACAGGCTGCCGCCGACGAAGGCCAGGTCGGCCGCCGCGAAGAACCACAGCAGTTCGCCGATCGTGTCGATGATGAAGACCTGGGTCTTCGCCACCGGCAGGCGCTGGCCACGGCGCGTGCGTACGGCCAGGCCCGCTTCCTGGGCCAGGGCCGCGACCGGTCCGAAACGTTCGGGGTGGCGCGGAGCCCACAGCAGGAGGGCATCGGGATGCTGTTCGAGCAGTGCCAGGTGCGCGGCCAATACATCGGCCTCTTCCGGGCCGTGGGTGCTGGCGGCCATCCAGACCGGCCGATGCTCGCCCCAGCCTCGGCGCCACAGCAGGGCCTGCTCGTGCACGCCTTCGGGCGGGGGCGAGTCGTACTTGAGGTTGCCGGTGACGATGATTCGATCCCGGTCCGCGCCGATCTGGGCCAGGCGTTCGGCGTCCGCGCGCGACTGCGCCGCCACCAGGTCCACCGACTGCATGGCCAGCCGCGCCAGCGAACGCACCGGCAGGTAGCCACGCAGCGAGCGCTCGGACAGCCGCGCGTTGACCATCATCAGCGGGATGCCGCGGCGTTCGCATTCCACGTAAAGATTCAGCCAGATCTCGGTCTCCACGATCACCGCCAGCGCCGGCCGCGCGTGGTCGAGGAAACGACGCACCATGGCACGCAGGTCATAGGGCAGATAGACGTGGTGCACGCGGTCGCCCCAAAGCGCGCGCACGCGTTCGGACCCGGTGGGCGTGATGGTGGTGACCAGCAGCGGGCGGTCCGGGTGCCGCGCCAGGAGCCCGTCCACCAACGGCCGCGCCGCGATCACCTCGCCAACCGACACCGCGTGCACCCAGATGGCGTCGTGCAGGTCGAGTTTGCCCTCGAGCCAGCCATAACGCTCGGTCCACCTGCGCAGGTACTCGCGCTGGCGCATGCCGCGCCAGACCAGGTGGTAGAGCGTGATGGGGAACGCAAGGTGCAGGACCAGCGCGTAGAGGCCCAGCAGGACGCGCTGTCCGAAGGTTGGTTGCATGGCGCGCAGGATACCCCGGCTAGAATGTCCGCCGCATGGCCCTGCCCGAGTTTCCACCGCCGCCGTTGTCCCCCCGCACCTGGCCCACCTGGCTGGGGGTCGCCCTTGGCTGGACGGTGGCGCGCTGGCCGTGGTGGCTGCAGCGCCGGATCGGGCCGCTGCTGGGAAGGCTGATGCTGCACGTGCTGCCTTCGCGGCGGCGGGTGGCGGCCACCAACCTCGCGCTGTGTTTCCCGGAACTTGAGCCGGCCGCGCGTGAGCGGCTGCTGCGCGAGAATTTTTCTTCCCTCGGCCTGGGCCTGTTCGAATTCCTGCGCGCCTGGTGGGGACGGCTGGCCCCGGTGGACCGCGGTTATGAACTGACCGGCCTCGAACACCTGCATGCCGCCCAGGCCGGCGGCCGCGGCGTGATCCTGGTCTCGGCGCACTTCACCACGCTGGAGGTCTGCCTGCGCCTGCTCTGCCAGCAGGTCGCGCTGGGCGCCATGTACCGGCCACACGAACAGGCGGCGATGGAATGGGCAGTCAAGCGCGGGCGCCTGCGCCACGCCAGGGCGATGTTCGCCCGCGACGAGCTGCGGCCGGCGATCCGGCACCTGAAACAGGGCGGCGTGCTGTGGTTCGCGCCCGACCAGGAAACCCGCCGCGGCGACAGCGTGTTCGTGCCGTTTTTCGGGCAGCCGGCCTGGAGCCTCACCTCCACCCACCAGCTGGCTCGCCTGGGGGGTGCGCTGGTACTGCCGCTGTTCCACGAGCGCCTGGACGATGGCCGCTACCGCATCGAAATCCTGCCGCCGCTGGAAAACTTCCCCACCCGCGACGCCACCGCGGACACCGCCCGCATCATGGCCACGCTCGAAGGGCTGATCCGCCGCCGGCCCGAGCAGTACCTCTGGCTGCACCAGCGTTTCAAGCGCCAGCCCGACGGCAGCCGCCGCCGGTATTGATCAATACACGGGCCCCTCGCCGGGAGGCCGGGTCTTGAAGCGCCGGTGCGCCCACAGGTATTGCTCCGGGCACTCACGCACCACGGTTTCGAGTTCCCGCATGTAGCGCGCGGCGTCCTGCACCGGGTCGTCGGACGGCCAGCCCGGCCAGCCGGCTTCGATGCGGATGCGGTAGCGGCCGTCGGCGTCGCGCCGGTACCAGAACGGCAGCAGCACCGCGCGACCGCGGCGCACCAGTTCCGGCGTCGCCGTCAGGGTGGCGGCGGGCACGCCGAAGAACGGCACGAAGGCGTTCTGGTAAGTGAAGTTCTGGTCGGCCGAATACACCACCGGCTCCCCCGCCTGCAGGGCGCGGATCAGGCCGCGCACGTCCTTCTTGCCGATGCTCGGCCCGTACACCGCCGCGCGCGAACGTTCGAACCAGCGTTCCAGGCAGGCATTGTTGTGGCGGCGCACCACCACCCGCACCGGCCGGCCCAGCGCCTCGCCAAGCAAGCGCACCGCCAGCTCCGTGTGGGTGAAGTGGCCGCACATCAGCAGCACGCCCTGGCCACGCCCAAGCGCGCTGCGCAGGTGCTCCAGTCCTTCGATTTCGGCGAGGCCAGCCAGCGCGGCTGGGGGCGCGTGCCAGGCGCGCAGAAGTTCCAGTGCGCCCACGACGGTGTTCACCACGCTGGCATCGGCCAGGCGGCGCCGCGCCGCGGGATCCAGCGAGGGGAAACACAGGTCCACGTTGATGCGGGCGATGCGCCGGCGCGAACCCAGCGCCGGCCACAGCAGCCAGGCCAGGGCCCGGCCCAGCGCCAGTGCTAGGTGCTGCGGCAAGCGCCCGGCCAGCCACGCCACGGCCTGCAGCAGCGGCAGGAATAAACAGGGCATGGGGCGTCAGGCCCCGTCGGCGGCGTCGCCGCGTGGTTTGTCCGCCAGCAGGCTGCCGGCATAGAGCGCCGCCAACAGCAGCGTCAGCCCACCCCAGAAGGTCGAATAAAACGCCAGGTGGGTATTGAGCGGGAACACCGTCACCGCCAGCGCCAGGCCCGGGGCCCGCGCCCGGCGCCGCGCCTCGGGGCTGGCGAAGCGCCAGGCTCGCCAGGCCAACGCCGCGCCGCCCAGCCAGAAGAAGGCGCCGACCAGGCCGGTTTCGCTAAGCACTTCCAGCACGATCTGGTGGGCGTGGTATCCGGCGCCATGGTCGGGATCGTCGAGCCAGGGGTCGGCGTCATCGGCATAGTCCGCATAGGCGTCGCGGAAGCCGCGCACGCCGACGCCGTTCACCGGATGCGCGATGGCCATGTTGACGGCGGTACGCCAGATCGGCAATCGACCCGAGAGCGCATGGTCGACGCCTTCGGAGCTGCCGTCGAGCATGGCGCCCGTGCGCTGCACGCGCTCCTGCAGCTTGTCCGAGAAGGCCGTCGCCAGCACCAGCATCACCGCCGCCCCGGCCACCAGCGTCAGGATCGCGCGGCGGTTGCGGAACTGCAGCCAGGCACTGGCCAGCAGGGCCAGCGCCAGCGTGAGCCAGGATGCACGTGCGCCCGCCAGCAGCACCACGGCCACCAAGACCATGGCGACCAGCAGCCAGCCGCGCAGGCCGAAACGTTCGGCCGCGGCGATCAGCGGGAACGGCGCCAGGCTGGCCAGCACCAGGCCCAGCTTCAGGTTGCCGGCACCGAATACGCCGCTGAGCCGGTCGGCCGTGGCCGGACCACCGAGGCTCCAGCCGGTGGCGGCCTGCACCAGGGCGTCGAGCAGCCAGAAGCCACAGATGACGGCGATGCCGGTGAAGGTAAGCCGGCGCCCGCGATCATTGGCCACCGCGATGGCAACGAGCCAAAGGAAAGGCAGGTAGCGCAGGTCGAGCAGGGATTCACGCACCGCGCGCCGTGCGTTGTTCGCGTCGGGCGAGGACAGCAACTCGGGCAGCCAGTAGCTGAGGAACAATACCGTCGTGAGCGCCCAGGCCTCGTGGCTGAGCAGGGCCATGCCGCCGCGGAAGCGCTGCACCGCCAGCACCGCCAGCGCCGCCAGCGCACCCAGCGAAAGCACGGCTTCCGCCGGCCCGGGCAAGGGCCACAGGGCCACCGACGCCAGCACCCACCAGGGGGCCCAGCGCAGTCGGCTTTCAGTCGTGGACGAGGCCTGCATATGTCTCCAGCGTGGCCGACTGCATCGCGGCCAGGGTGTAGGGCATGGTAACCGGCATCGGTGGCGGCCCGGACAACATGGCGCGTGCGGTTTCAGCCAGCGCGGCGTGGTCGCGCCAGCGCACGGCGCCCGACGGGTACAGCGCGCGCAGCAGTTCACCGACGCCGCCGTGGTCCCAACCCAGCACTGGGCGGCCGACCGACAGCGCTTCGACGACGGTGCGGCCGAAGGCTTCGGGCTTGTTCGAAAGCTGCAGCACCAGGTCGGCGACGGCGTAAGCGTCGACCACGTCGTGGCGCGGCGGACTGATGACCAGTTGCCCGAACACGCCGCGTTCGCGGGCCAGGGATTCAAGTTCGGCGACGTAGGCCTCGCGGCCCGGCTCGCGGGTGCCCAGCAACCACAGGCGCGCGTCCTCGCCGGCCTCGCGCAGGCGGGCCAGCAGCGCGATGGCGTCGGCGTGGCCCTTCAGGCGGGTGCCGCGGCCGGGCATGAGCAGCAGGCGGCCGTCCTGCAGCGCCGGGAATTCCCTGGCAAAAGCGATGCGCCAGCTTTCCGGGGCCTGGTGGCCACGCGGGAACTGCGCCGGGTCGATGCCGCGCGGGATCACGCGAAGGCGGCTGGTATCGGTGTCCGGCCAGCATGCCAGCACGTGATCGCGCACGGTGTCGGAGACGCAGACCACGCGTTCGCCGCGACGCATGATGCCGCTGTAGCGGCCGGGCGAATTCAGCCCATGCACGGTCGTTACGAACCGGGGCTTCGGTGCCGGCACGCCGCGCAGGGCGAACCAGGCCAGCCAGGCCGGCAATCGCGAGCGCGCGTGCACGATGTCGGGCTGCAGGCGCGCCAGCTCGGCGCGAAGGCGACGCAGGGTGCCGGGCGCGGCCAGCAGCGACTTGCGGCCGACGGGAAGTTCGATGTGTTCGCTGCCGCTCGCCAGCAGCGATCCGACCAGGCGCCCGCCGGCGGAAATGACGATGCTGCGGTGCCCGGCCGCGACCAGCGCGGCGGCGATTTCGAGGGTGGACCGTTCAACGCCGCCGCTGTGCAGCGCCGGCAGTAGCTGGACGACGGTCAGGCGGCGCACGGCCGGGAAACCCGCCCGGGCCTCAGCCCTTGAGGACGAAGTGGGCGCCGCAGTACGGGCAGGTGGCTTCACCCGTGGCCTCGACCGGCAGGTAAACCCGCGGATGCGAGTTCCACAGCGCCATGGCCGGCGTCGGGCAGGACAGCGGCAGGTCGGCCAGCTGAACCTCGTAACGGCGTTCGGCGTTGGCCTGGCCGCGGGCAGTGGCGGTGTCGGTACGCGACATGGGGAAGGTCCTTCGGGGTCCGGGCTGCATTTTACATGCCCGGACCCCGGAAGCGTTTCAGCCGGCCTTCTGGGCCTCGACCGTGATCTCGATGCGCACGTCGTCGCTGACGGCCGGGGCATAGCCGCCGACGCCGAATTCGCTGCGCTTGATGTCGAAGCTGGCATCGAAGCCGGCGGCTGGCTTCTTGGTCATCGGGTGCTCGCCGACCTTGTTGATGGTGACGTCCATGACCACCGGCCGGGTGACGCCGTGGATGGTGAGGTCGCCGGCCACGGCCAGCTTGCCTTCGCCGGCGACGGTGACGCCGGTGCTGGTGAAGGTGGCCGTCGGGTACTGGGCGGCGTCGAAGAAGTCGGCGCTCGTGAGGTGCGCGTCGAGCTTTTCCACGCCGGTGCTGATGCTGTCCACCGGGATGGTGACCTTGACGCTGGACTGGGTCGGGTCGGCGGCGTCGAAGGCGAATTCGGACTCGACCTTGTCGAAGCGGCCGGTGATGTTCGAGAAGCCGAAGTGGCTGTAGGTGAACTCGACCTGGGTGTGGGTGGGGTCGATGCCGTAGGCATCGGCGGCCAGGGCCGGCAGGCTGGCCAGGGCGAGCAGGCCGGCCAGGGCAAAGTGATTGAGCTTCATGCGGGATCTCCAGGGGGTGGCAAGAGGTGGGTCAGCTTATTGGCCACGCCATCGCAACGCAGCCCTGCCATGTGAACGTATCGTTTCATTTCTGGCAGTGCCTGACCCCCCGGACCCACCTTGTCCCGTGAAGACAGGGAGAGACCCGGGCGCCCCCGTGCCCGCCTCCCCGACGCCCGTCCGGGCGCGGGACCACCAAGGAGACACTGCATGAAAGCTTGCATCCTGTTCCTGGCCCTGGCCAGCTCGCTGGCGACCTCGCCCGTCCTGGCCGACGACCGCTTCCGCTCGCCGGCCGTGGAAGACACCCGGGCCGCCGGCCGCGCCGCGATCAAGGCGGCCCGCCTGGCCGGTCCCGTCGCCCCCCTGGCCGCGCCCACCGCGGCCGAAGTGGGTGATGCCGACAGTTTCGGCCGCAACGTGCGCTGGCTGGGGCTGCTCTCGGGGTACGTCTACCTGCAGGCCGACTGCACGATCCCCGGCGAACCGCCCGACCCGCGCTGCATCGCGCTCAATCCGGAGCCGGACCTCACCAGTTTCGGCGCGCCCGACCTGGCGACGATCACCTTGCCCGGCAAGAGCACCCACTCGCTGCTGTGCCACTGGCAGACGCCGATCGCGTCGGTGGGCTTCGCCAACTTCACCGCGGCGCGCGAGCAGTACCGGTTCCAGGCGTATCCCGTATACCGGATCGAAAGCGAAGTGCTCGACGGACTCAGCGACCCCAACACCGGCACGCCCTACAACGGCGCCATCGAACTGCCGCTGGGCGCGATCAATGTTTCGGGGTCCATCGACCCGGGCGAATACAACGTCGAGCAGTTCACCTTCACCCGGATGTGCATTGGCGGCCTGGTCAGCAGGCGGTCGCTGGTCAATGCCTACGGCCTGACCGAAGCGCAGGCCAGGGACTTCTTCAAGAAGCCCATCACCATCACCCTGTCCATCCGCGGCAACGCACGCATGGTGGATGCCGCCAACATCAACTTCGGCACGCGCTTCGCCGGCGACTGACCCACCCGGCGGCACCGCGGCCTCGCGGTGCCGCCATCGTTCCGGCTAGGCTTGCACGATGCCTGGCCATTCCTTCAGCTGCTGGACCCTGCACGACGGCGCCGCCGGCCACCGCCGGCAGGCGCTGGCGCTGGCGCAGGCGCTATCGCCGGGCGGGCGGGAAGTCTGCCTGGACGCCGCCGCTCCCTGGAGCTGGCTGGCGCCGCGGCGGCTGCCCGGCGCGGAGAAGGCGTTTGGACCCGACTTCCTCGCCGGCCTGGCCTCGCCACCGTCCGTGGCCATCGGCGCCGGCCGCCGCGCCGCCCTGGCCACCCGGCTATTGCGCGAACGCGGCGCGCGCGTCGTGCAGGTGCTGCATCCGCGGATACCGACCACTTTCTGGGACCTGGTGATCGCCCCCGAACACGACGGCCGCGGCGGCGCCAATGTGATAACCCTGTGCGGCAGCCTCAATCCCGTGGACGAAGCCTGGCTGGCACAGGGCCGCCGCGACTTCCCCGCGCTGGGCGACCTGCCCGGCCCGCGCACCGTGGTGCTGCTGGGCGGGCCCACGCCGGCGGTGCGCTTCGACCGCGGCGCCTTCGAGGTGATGGCCGCCAAGCTCGAGCACTGGCTGGCCATGGACGGCGGCAGCCTGCTGGTGATCGGCTCGCGCCGAACGCCGGCCAAGCTGGCGACGCTGGCGCGCACGTATTGGGCCGACGTGCCGGGTCTTCGCTGGTTCGACGCCAGCGACGGCGAGAATCCCTACGGCGGCGCCCTGGCCTGGGCCGACCGGATCGTGGTCAGCCCCGACTCGGTGAACATGGTGTCCGAAGCCTGCGCCACCGCCTGCCCGGTCTACGTACCCGAACCGCAGCGTGCCAGCGGCCGTGTCAGGCGTTATCTGGACGCCATGCTGGCGCGCGGACGCATCCGGCCCCTGGGCAAGCTGCCCGAAGACCACGCGGTCGAGCCGCTTCGCGAAACACCGCGCGTGGCCGCGCTGGTGCGCGACCGGCTTGGGTTCTAAATACCGGCTTTAGCCCGGCTAGAAAACAAACCCACACGCGGCGCACGCGTCCCGGACGGCGGTGCGTGCGCTTTCAAGGGCGTCGTCGGGCGGAACCAGGCGTGGACGCTGGTCAAGGGTGCAGTCCAGGCCCATGTCCACCATGAGCGCGTGGGCGTCGAGCAGCGGTTGCAGGCTGCCGGGGGGCAGCAGGCCGGCGGCGTCGACGGCGCCAAGCAGTCCCGGGGTATCCCGCGGTTCGCACAGGGCAGGATGTTCGCCGGCGTGCAGCAGCACCAGCGCCTGCAGCAGGAACTCCAGATCCACCAGGCCGCCTTCGCCCTGCTTGAGGTCGAAGCGGGCCGCATTGCCGCGGTCCAGTTCGGTGCGCATGCGCCGGCGCATTTTCAGCACGTCCTCGCGCAGGGTGTCCGGATCGCGCGACGCGCACAGGGTTTCGCGGCGGATGCGATCGAAGGCAGCACGCACCGCCGGCGCCCCGGCGATGGGCCGGGCGCGCACCAGCGCCTGCCGCTCCCAGGTCCAGGCGCGCTGGCGCTGGTAGTCGGCGAAGCTGTCGAGGCTTGAAACCAGCATGCCCTGGGCGCCGTCGGGGCGCAGGCGCACGTCCACTTCGTAGAGTTTGCCGGCGCCGGTGACGGTACCGAGCAGGCTGACCAGGCGCTGGGCGAGGCGCCCGAAATAGCGGTTGGCATCGAGCGGCCGGTCGCCGTCCGACGTGGCGTCGGGCGGTGCGTCGTGCAGGAACACCAGGTCGAGATCGGAGCCAAAGCCCAGCTCCCTCCCGCCGAGGCTGCCGTAACCGAGCACGGCCAGGCCGGCATCGGGCACGCGGCCATGCTGGCGCGCCAGGTCGTCCTCGGCCAGGCGCAGCAGCACCGCCAGCAAGGACTCGGCCAGCGTGGCCAGGCGCGACGCCGACTGCACCGGCGGCAGGCGCAGGCCCATGGTCGCCAGCGCCACGCGGAAGCCGATGGCCTGGCGCATTTCGTTGAGCGCGTTCAAGCCCGCCTCGATATCACCCGGCGGCAGGCGCGATGCGGTGTCGGCGACGAGATCGGCGATTTCACCGTCGTCGGGCACCGGACCGGCGGCGCGGGTGTCGAGCAATTCATCGAGCAGCAGCGGGTGCGCGGCCAGGCGTTCGGACAGCAATGCACTGCGTGCGGTCACGTCGACCAGGCGCGCCAGCGCCGCCGGCTGCTCGTCCAGCAGCGCCAGGTAGCTGGTGCGGCGGGTCACGGCCTGCAGCAGGGCCAGGCCACGCGGCAGGGCGGCGTCGGGTGCCTGCGAACGCGCGGCGGCGGCCAGCAGCTCCGGCAGCACGTTGTCCAGGCGCTGGCGGCCACGCGTGGACAGGGAGCGCACCGCCGGCGTGCGCGCGAAGTCGCGCAGGTGGGCGTCCTGGACGTCGGCGTTTTCGAAGCCGGCGTCGGCCAGCACGGCCGGATCGCCGCCGTCGGGCAGCGCACGCCAGTACTGCACCAGCGAGCTGACCGGCGCCTTGCGCCGACGCCGCGCTTCGAGCAGGCCGGAAAATTCTTCAGCCACCACGGACCGGTGGCCGTCCAGCTCGGCCAGCAGTTCACCTTCGCCCGGATGACCCAGGCCGCGGGCGATGCGATGGCGCAGCAGCGGGTCGTCGGGCAGGGCGTGCACCTGCTGGTCGGCCAGCATCTGCACGCGGTTCTCCAGCCGGCGCAGGTAGCGGTAGGCAGTGGCCAGGCGTTCGGCAGTGGCGGCTTTGACGTGGCCGGCATCGGCCAACGCAGCCAGCACCGGCAGCAATGACCGGCCGCGCAGTCCCGGCTCACGCCCGGCCCTGATCAGCTGCAGCGCCTGCACCAGGAACTCGACTTCACGGATGCCGCCGGGGCCGAGCTTGAGGTCCTCGGCCAGTTCGCGGCGCTGCACCTCGGCGCTGATCAGTGCCTTCATCTCGCGCAGGCCGTCGAGCGCGCTGTAGTCCAGGTAACGCCGGTAGACGAAGGGCCGCAGCGTATCGAGCAGGCGCTGGCCGGCGGCCAGGTCGCCGGCCACGGGGCGGGCCTTGATCCAGGCATAACGCTCCCAGTCGCGGCCTTCGCGCTGGTAGTACTGCTCCATCGCGCCGAAGCTCAGGGCCAGGCGGCCGCTGGCGCCAAAGGGGCGCAGGCGCAGGTCGACGCGGTGGCAGAAGCCGTCGCCGGTGACGTCGCCCAGCAGCTGCGCCAGGCGCTGCCCGAGGCGGGTGAACCACGCCTCGGCCTCCAGCGGCCGCGGGCCATCGGAAACGCCGTGTTCGGGAAAGGCGAAGACCAGGTCGACGTCGGAGCTGAAGTTCAGTTCGTGCCCGCCCAGCTTGCCCAGCCCGAAAACGACCATCGACTGCACCTGGCCGTCTTCATTGCGCACCAGGCCGTGGGCCTGCTCGAGCGGACCAACCAGCGCCTGCACGGCGGCCTGCAGCGCCTGGTCGGCGATGCGGCTGGCACCTGCGAGCGTGGCGTCGACGTCGTCCCGGCCCATGACATCGCGCCACACCAGCCGCGTGGACTGCCGCGCCCGCCAGCGCCGCAGCAGCGACGGCCAGTCGGCCGCCGCGTCGGCGCCCAGGTCGGGTACGGTGACCAGGGGCTCGTCCAGCGTCTCGAGCAGGCTCGGCTGCCGCACCAGCGTATCGATCGCGAAGTCGCTGGCGATCGCCAGCTTCGCCAGCGCCTGGCGTCGCGCCGGCTCCGCGGCTACCGGCGCGCGTTCGGCAAGCCGCGCCAGGGCGCGCTCGACCAGGGCATCCGTTGCATTGTCCAGGGAGTTGGAGACGGCCATTGCGCGATTCTACGGGTTCGCCCCCCGGCAGACCTGGCGCGTCGATGCCGGAAACACCCGCCCGATGGCGCGATCAGGCGGCATGCCGCGCCACCAGCCTCCGGCTTGATTCGATGAGGATGCGCTGGAAGAAAAAAGAAAGCCCGCAGCGCTTGAGCAGCTGCGGGCTTTCAGCTCCCTCCCCCACGTCGGAAGCGCAAGCATCCTCGCGTGGGGGCGGGAATGTTGCACGTTGCAGTGCAACATCGGTTCCTGGTTCAGAGAACCAGCCAGGTCACCAGGGCCAGGAACGAGCCCATGCTGACCACGTCGGTCAGTGTCGTGAGGAAGATGCTCGAGGCGGTCGCCGGGTCGGCGCCCATTCGCTTGAGCGCCAGGGGGATGGTCGACCCGGCCAGGCCCGCGACCATGCAGCTCAGGGACATCGCCGCCAGCGTGATCAGGCCCAGAGCAAGCGCATCCGGGCCATCGTTGCGGGCCACCACCCAGTACATCGCCGCGCCGGCGATCGCGCCGGTCACCGCGCCGTTGATCAGGCCCAGCACGCCTTCCTTGGTGACGATGCCCGCGATGCGCGTGGCCTTGAGCTCGCCAAGGGTCATGCCGCGCAGCATCACCGCCATCGACTGCGCACCCAGGTTTCCGCTCTGGCCACCAAGCACCGGCAGGAACACCGCCAGCACCACCACCCGGTTGATGGTGTCCTCGAAGAAGCCAACCACCGCCGCCGCCACGAACACCGTCAGCAGGTTCACCAGCAGCCAGGGATTGCGGAATTTGAAGGCGCGCCACAGCGGCGTCGCCAGGCGCTCTTCCTTCTCGACGCCGACCATGGAGCCGGCCTGGGCCGAGATCTCGAAAGCCTGCTGTTCGAACAGCACCTGGCCACGCACCTGGCCAACGAGGTGGCCGTCGTCTTCGCACACCGGGTACACCGGGTAGTGGCGCGTCACGACCTCGCGCATGGCGTCCACCAGGTCCTGGCCCGGACGCAGGCAGAACGGCGAGCGGATCATGATCTCGTCCAGCGGACGCCCGCGGTCGGCGTAGAGCAGGTCGCGGAAGGCCACCACGCCGACCAGGCGCTGGTCGCCGTCAACCACCCACAGGTAAGTGACAAGGCGCTTTTTCACCACGTCCCGCAGGGCGTCGATGGCCTCGCTGACCCGGGTACCGGCCTGGAACACCGCCGGCGGGTCCTCGATGAGCCGGCCCACGGAGCCTTCCGGATAACGCTGGCTGTCCGTCCAGTCGGTGCCCGCCGGGGCCGCGGCCATGACTGCCGTGCGCTCGCCCACCGGCATCGCGGCGAGCAGGTCGTTGGCCCGCGCCGGTGGCAGGCTGGCCAGCAACTGCGCCACGTCCGGCGCGTCGATGCCACGCAGGCGCTTGATCGCCGATTCGGTATCGAGCGCGGCAATGCGCTTGGCCAGCACCTGGTCCGGCGCCGCTGTCGGTGGGCTCACGCATTTCTCCCGGGTGTAATCGTCTGAAAACGGCTTAAGCGTAGCCGAACGGACACCAGCCCGGCCATGCGCGGCCCTGGCAGTTCTGGGACAATCGCGTTCTCGCACCCCCACGGCGAAGAATCCAATGACGGCGTTTGACCTGCGAGCCCTGCTCGCGATTTCGTGCGGCCTGCTGCTCGCCGCCTGCGGTGCCGACCAAACCGCCCCACCCGCCACTCCGTCGCTCAGCGTCAGCGTCGCCGAACCGGCCATGCAGACCCTGCCCCGCCGCATCGCCGCCTCGGGATCGATCGCCGCCTGGGAAGAAGTGGTTCTGGGCGTCGAACTCTCCGGCCAGCGCGTGGCTTCGGTGGACGTGGAAGTCGGCGACCAGGTGAGCCAAGGCCAGCCCCTTCTGCAGCTCGACACCCGCACCCTGGCCATGGAGCTGCGCCAGGCCCAGGCCGCCCTGGCCCAGGCCGAAGCCAACCTCACCGTCGCCAGCGCCAACGCCCGCCGTGGCGAGATGCTCAAGCGCGAGCAGCTGGTCGCCGCCAGCGAAGCCGACCAGCTGATCGCCGGCGAACTCACCGCCAAGGCCCAGCGCGATACCGCCCGGTCCCAGGTCGAAAACGCCCGCCTGCGCCTGGCTTTCGCCACGCTGCGCGCGCCGCACGATGGCGTCATTTCGGCACGTAACGTGCAGCCCGGCCAGGTGATCAGCGCCGGCGCCGAACTGCTGCGGCTTATCCGCGACCAGCGCCTGGAATGGCGTGCCGAGCTGCCCGAAGCCGCCCTGGTGCAGGTCGAGGAAGGCATGCCCGTGCGCCTGCAGGCGCCCGATGGCCAGCCGGTCGAGGGCACGGTGCGCACGATTTCACCGGGCCTGGACAGCCGTAGCCGCACCGGCACGGTGTACGCCGACCTGCCCTCCCCGGGCGGCCTGCGCGCCGGCATGTACGCGCCGGGCGAGATCCTCCTGGCCGAGCGCGAAGTGCGCACCGTGCCCGCCGCCGCCATCGTCGAGCGCGACGGCTACCGCTACCTGTTCGTGCTTGGCGAAGGAGACGTCGTCGCCCAGCGCCGGGTCGAGTTGGGCGCCCGCAGCGGAAACGTGGTCGAAATCCGCGAAGGCCTGGACGGCGATGAGCGCGTGGTCGTCGAAGGCGCCGGCTTCCTGGCCGACGGTGACCTGGTGCGCGTGGTCGCGGCCAGCGAGGGCTGAGCCGAATGAACTTCTCCGCCTGGTCCATCAACCGGCCGCTGCCGGCGATCCTGCTGTTCATCCTGCTGACGATGGTCGGCCTGTTCGGCTTCCAGCAGCTGGCGGTGTCGCGTTTCCCCGACGTGTCCTACCCGGGCATCACGGTCACCGTGGCGCTGCCGGGCGCCACGCCGAGCCAGCTCGAAACCGAGGTCACCCGCAAGGTCGAGGACTCGGTGGCCAGCCTCGCCGACATCAACAAGCTGGTCAGCACGGTCACCGAAGGTTCCTCGACGACGTTCGTCGAGTTCCGCATCGGCAAGGACCTCAGCACCGCCCTGGACGAAGTGCGCGACGCCGTGGCGCGCATCCGCGCCGACCTGCCGGCCGACATCGAAGACCCGGTGGTCGCCAAGATTGAAATCGTCGGCGGCACCCTGGTCACCTACGCGGTGGCCTCGGACAGCCTGGGCGAGGACGAGCTGAGCTGGTTCGTCGACAACGAAGTCACCAAGAAAATGTTCTCGGTGCGCGGCGTCGGCACCGTCGTGCGCAGCGGCGGCATCGACCGCGAAGTGCAGGTGGACCTGCGCCCCGGCGTGCTGGCCGCCTACGGCATCACCGCCGGCGACGTGTCGGGCCAGCTGGCGCGTTCCCAGCTCGAGCGCTCCGGCGGCCGGGCCACCCAGGGCAGCAGCGAACAGGCCATCCGTGCGGTCGGCACGGTGGACAGCGCGCAGATGCTCGAACAGTTCCCGATCGTGCTGCCCGACGGCAGCCAGGTGCCGCTGGTGGCCCTGGCCACGGTCACCGATGGCCACGCCGAGCGCCGGCAGCTGGCGCTGATCGACGGCCAGCCGGTGGTGAGCTTCGGCATCAGCCGCACCGTGGGCTCGAGCGAAATCGACGTCGGCGAAGGCGTCGAAGCGGCCATCCGGCAACTCGAAGCCGAACACCCGCGCGTCCAGTTCAAGCTCGTCAGCACGGCCATCGACGAAGTGCGCGCCTCGTTCACGTCGTCCATGCACATGCTCTGGGAAGGCGCGGCGCTGGCGGTGCTGGTGGTGTGGTTCTTCCTGCGCGACTGGCGCGCGACCTGGATTTCGGCGCTGGCGCTGCCGCTGTCGATCATCCCCACCTTCGGCGTGATCTGGCTGCTGGGTTTCAGCCTGAACATGATCACGCTGCTGGCGCTGGCGGTGGTGGTCGGCATCCTGGTTGACGACGCCATCGTCGAGGTCGAGAACATCGACCGTCACCTGGCCATGGGCAAACCGCCCAAGCAGGCCGCCACCGAAGCCGCCGACGAAATCGGCCTTGCCGTCATCGCCACCTCGGCGACGCTGGCCGCGGTGTTCATCCCGGTGGCCTTCATGCCCGGCATCGCCGGCAAGTTCTTCCTGGAGTTCGGCTGGACCGCGGCGACGGCGGTGATCTTCTCGCTGATGGTCGCCCGCCTGCTGACGCCGATGATGGCGGCCTACCAGCTCAAGGCCAAGCCGCACGTCGAGAAAGAATCGAAACTGATGGCGCGCTACCTGCGCCTGGTGGAGTGGGCGCTGGCGAACCGCTTCAAGACCCTGGGCCTGGCGCTGCTGATGTTCATCGGCTCGCTGGCGCTGCTGCCCTTCATCCCGGCCACCTTCATCCCCGGCTCCGACCTGGGTCGCAGCAACCTGAGCCTGGAACTGCCACCCGGCGCCCGCCTGGACCAGACCGCCGAAATGAGCGAGCGCGCCCGCGCCCTGATCAGCGACATCCCCGAGCTGCGCCAGGTCTACGCCACCGTCGGCGGCGTGCTCGACCTGGGCGACCCGGCGGTGAGCGGATTCAGCGAAGTCCGCAAGGTCACGATGGTGCTGGACTGGGGGCCCGAGGGCGACCGCGACCGGTCGCAGAAGGAACTCGAACGCGAGGTGCGCGAACGGCTGACCGCGCTGCCGGGCGTGCGCCAGCGCTTCCTGAGCAGCGAACCGGGCGAACAGCTGATGCTGGTGCTCAGCGGCGACGACCCGGAGCGTCTCTATCGCGCCGCCGGTGAATTCGAACGCGACCTGCGTTCGCTGCAGGGCCTTGGCACCGTCAGCTCCACCGCCTCGCTGCTGCGCCCGGAGCTGGTGATCGTGCCCGACGCCCGCCGTGCCGCCGACCTGGGCGTGTCCACCGCGGACATCGCCGAAGCCGCGCGCATCGCCACCAGCGGCGACTTCCGCCAGCGCCTGGCCAAGCTCAACCTGCCCGACCGCCAGGTCCCGATCCGCGTGCGCCTGGCCGAAGAAAACCTGTCCGACCAGGACCTGCTGACCCTGCTGCGCGTCCCAAGCGCCAAGGGTGGCACGGTGCCGCTGGCGGCCGTGGCCGACATCCGCCGGGGCAGCGGGCCTTCGCAGGTCAATCGTTTCGGCCGCCAGCGCAACATCACCTTCACCGCCGAACTCAACGGCCGCCCGCTGGGCGAGGTGATGGCGGAAGTCGAGAAGCTGCCCTCGCTGCAGCGGCTGCCGCCGGGCGTGCAGATCCAGAACACCGGCGACTCGGAAATTTTCGTCGAACTGTTCGTCGGCTTCGCCCTGGCCATGGGCGCCGGCCTGTTCTGCGTCTACGCGGTGCTGTTGCTGCTGTTCAACCACGCCAGCCATCCGCTGATCATCCTGATGGCGGTGCCGCTGTCGGCCGGCGGCGCCTTTGGCGCGATGATGCTGACCGGCACGCTGCTGTCGCTGCCTGCGCTGATCGGCCTGCTGATGCTGATCGGCATCGCCACCAAGAACTCGATCCTGCTGGTGGACTACGCGGTGATCGCCGAGGACGAGAAGGGCATGAACATGCACGACGCCCTGGTGGACGCCTGCCGCAAGCGTGCGCGCCCGGTGATCATGACCACCATCGCGATGACCGCCGGCATGACCCCGATCGCGCTTGGCCTGGGCGCCGATGCCGCCTTCCGCCAGCCGATGGCGATCGCCGTCATCGGTGGCCTGGCCACCTCGACCCTGCTCAGCCTGGTGGTGATCCCGGCCGCGTTCGCGGCCATGGAGACCTTCACCCGGCGGTTCACGCGCAAGGCGAAGGCGGCCTGATCATTCCATCGAAGGGTTGCGCAGGGGCGGCAAATTCTGCCATGCCACCGCCGGGTCCTTGAGCTCGGCCACGCGCGCTTCCAGCTGCGCCTTTATCAGGGGCTCGGGCGGGAGCGCGGATTGCCCAAGCGGCGTCGAGTAAGCTGCCAGCGCGCCGTCAGGATCGCCCAGGCGCAGCCGCGCGTTGCCCAACTCGATGGCGGCGCCAGCGTGGTATGGCATGACATCCAGGACCTCCTGCAGGCGTCGTGCGACGACCTCATCGTCGCCGCCGCCCTTGACATACAGGTGCTGCATCAACAGGAAGTACACGTTCCCGGCGCGTGCCAAGGGGCTTTCCTGGCGACCGCGGTAGATGATGGCGTTGCCAAGCCGCTTGACCGGCGTCAGGCCACGCAACTCCCGTTCCGGATTCCAGCCGTAGTCGGGCCACGGGAGGGTGTCGGCCATGTTGTAGATGAAGTAGCCCTCGTAGATGCCGGCGAAGTTGTCGTCCCGGATGTCCTCGACCTTGCGGCGGTAGTTGGCCTTCGTCGCGCGGGCCTGCGCCTCCATGAACCCATACGAGGAATAGAACACCGCGCCCTCCGGAGCGATGGTCTTCTGGTAGAAGCGATGGATCTCCGGCCAGCGCTGGCCCAGGTCCAGGCCCTCGTTGCCGAAGTTCCGGTAGGCGTTGGCCGTGCCGCCGGCAAGCGCGTTGTGGTATTCCCACAGCCTTGGCTCCCTGGCCGTCATCACCCCGGCCAGCAGCAGGGGCGCGACGGCCGCCATGCGCAGCGCCGTCCGCCGGGACCAGGCCGCGGACACCACGGCGCCCGCCGGCAGGGCGAGCAATACGACGATCGGCAGTGCATGGCGCACGCCGCCATAGGTCCCCTGGCCGGACATGAGGGCCGCCAGGTGCAGGGCGCCCACGCCCAGCGCCGCCAGCAACGTCCAGCGTCCGGCGCGGCCCTGGCCGGCCCAGGGAAGCAGGGCGAGTCCCGCCAGCGCCATGGCCATCAAGGCCAGCGGCACCTTGGACACGATGATGCTGGGCCAGGTGAACCAGGGCGGCGCGCCCTTGTGGGTGACGCCCCAGACGAAATGCGTGGCCTGGCCCCGGCCCTCGACGCCCGCACGCACGGTGTCCGCGAGGCCCCAGAGATAGGCGCGTGGCAACAGTCGCCATTCGTCCGCGAAACGGATGCCTGCCCGCCAATGCGGGATATGCAGGTCGGCGACCTTGTCCGCCATCGCGCGGTTGAAGCGGTCCTGCCCGTCCGGACCAGCGTGGAACTGGAAGCCGTACGTGGTCCACAGCACCGCCAGCGCCAGCGCGCCCGCCGCCGCGGCCTTGCCCAGGCGACGCACCACTTCCCGCAGCCGGCCCTGCCGCCATCCCGCGACCGCTCCGGCGGCCACGACCAGGGCCAGGCCGGCCAGGCCGGCCAGCGCGGAGTGCTTGGTGGCCAGCACCAGGCCCAGGGCCAGGCCGGTCACCAGCACCCAGCGCCATCGCCAGCCCTCGAGCATCAAGCCAGCGGCCACGGCCGCCACGACAAGGCCCAGGGCCAGAGGCAGGTCGGTCATCACCACCGGCAGGTGCGCGGCCACGCTGGGTTCGATGGCAAGGAAGGCCAGCGTTCCGCTCGCCCAGGCCAGGCCGAGCGCGCGCCACAGCATCAGGCCCAGGGCCAGGAGCAGCCCGCCATGGAAGGTCCACAGGGCCAGGCGCGACGCCTGTTGCACGGCGGCGGCATCGTTCTGCAGGAAGGTCACGTCCTCGACCCATTCGCGCTCCTGCGACTTTTCGGCCAGCGGTGGCAGCGGCGGCAGCACGAAGTCGCGGTCCTGGGCCGCTCCCGCCACCAGCTTCACCAGCGGCGGATGTTCGGGATTGAGCCGGAAGTCCCCCGTCCTCAGGTAGGAGACGCCTGCAACGACGTGCCAGGGTTCGTCGATGGTGAAGCCGTCGCGCTGCGTTCCGACGTGCGAGCGCAGGACCGCCAGGCCGACAAGAAGCAGCAACAGGGCCAGGCCCCGGACGCGGACGGGCTGTGAAGAGGCATGCATGGCCAGGCTTCCCGGAAGACTGACGTTGAAACCGTAATCCGGAGCCGGGACCGGCCATGGCACCTGGCGCTCCCGTCGCCCGGGGACGCCAGGCGCATGGATGCGGGACTTACTTGAAGGTGATGCGGCGCAGCTGGTACTCGCCGGTGATGTCGCGCATCGCCGGGTAGTTCTTCACCATCTCGCGGGTCTTGGCTTCGTTGGCCTTGCCCCAGGCATTCATGAAGGCGTCGTAGCGTTCCTTCGAGGGCTTCATCTGCTCGGCCGACTCGAAGGTCTGCACCAGCACGACGTTGAAATCGCCCGAGTTCGGGAGCTCGCTCACGTAGACCGAATAGTCCTTGATGTGCCCCAGCTCCTTGGCCACCTTGTTCGAGGCCACCCAGGTTCCGCGGATGCCTTCAAGGTAATCGTCGATCATGTTGGCGTGCACCTGGATCGTCGTGATGTGCGTCACTTCCTGGCTCGGCTCGTAGTCGGTGTAGGGCTTGAGCTGGGCCCACGCGGACGCCGCGGAAAGCAGCAGCGACAGCGCAAGCAGCTTGCAGATCGTCTTCATGGTGTTCCCCTGGTGGTTTGGCGGGACGGCAGTGTCCCGTCGCGGAACCTACACCCGGCGACCCCGCGTTCACATCGAAAAACGCCGGCGCGGAAGCACTTTTCCTGTCCGGGACGAGAATTGGCCGTCTTGCTCGCTCCACGCCGTTAGCTTCTCTCAAATAGCCTTGGAGCTGCACGATGACAGTGGAACCCCGTCAGCTCCCGGCAGGCGCCGGCACGATGTCCCGCCGGCAACTGCTTCGCCTGATCGGCCTGGCCGGCGGCAGCGCGGTCATGTACCAGGCGATGACCAGCCTGGGTTTCGCCGCCGAAAGCAGCTTCAGCGGTTTCCCGAAACTCGGCAGCGCCCCGCGCGGCGCATCGGTGCTGGTGCTCGGCGCCGGCATCGCCGGCATGGTGGCCGCACTCGAGCTGCGCGACGCCGGCTACCGCGTTCAGGTCCTGGAGTTCAACGACCGCCCCGGTGGCCGCGTGTGGACCCTGCGCGGCGGCGACCGCTACACCGAACTCGGCGGCGACACCCAGGACTGCGGCTTCGCGCCCGGCCAGTACATCAATCCCGGACCCTGGCGCCTGCCGCACCACCACCACGGCATCCTGGGTTATTGCCGGCGGCTCGGCGTGGCGCTCGAGAATTTCGTACAGGTCAACTACAACGCCCTGCTGCACGACCCGGTGGCCTTCGGCGGCAAGCCGCAGCGCCTGCGCACCATCAAGGCCGACTACCAGGGCCAGGTCGCCGAGCTGCTGGCCAAGGCGAGCCGCGGTGGTGCGCTGGACGCGCCGGTGTCGGCCGAGGACCGGGAAATCCTGCTCGCCTCGCTGCAGTGGTGGGGCGCGCTCGACAAGGACTACCGCTACGTCGGCGGCCACGAAAGCAACGACCGGCGCGGCTACGCCAAGACACCGGGCGGCGGGCCGTCGGGCGCGCCGGTGTATTCGAACCCGATCAAGCCCTCGGATGTCCTGCAGTCCGGACTCTGGGGTTTCCTGCCGCTGGGCGAGCTCTACGACATGCAGAGCACGCTGATGCAGCCCGTCGGCGGCATGGACGCGATCGCGAAAGCCTTCGGCCGCGAGCTGGGCGACATCATCCGCTACCGCGCCAAGGTGCTCGACATCCGCCAGGACGAATCCGGGGTCACCGCCACCTACGAGGACACCGCGGCGCCCGGCGGCACGCAGACCGCGCGCGCCGACTGGTGCGTATGTACGATCCCGCTTTCGGTGCTTGGCCAGATCCCGATGAACGTCGGCCAGCCGATGACCGATGCGATCAGCGCGATTCCCTATGCCGGCTCCACCAAGGTCGGCCTGCAGTTCAAGCGTCGATTCTGGGAAGAAGACGAGCACATCTACGGCGGCATCAGCTACACCTCGCAGCCCATCGGCACCATCGGCTACCCCAGCCATGGTTACCAGTCGCCGGGCAAGGCGGTGCTGCTGGGCGCCTACGTGTGGGGACACGATGCCGATCGTTTCAACGCCATGTCGCCGGCGCAGCGGGTGGCGCAGGCGGTGCAGCAGGGCAGCCGGCTGCACCCGCAGTATCCCGAGGAATTCGAGAACGGCGTTGCCGTGTCCTGGCATCGCGTGCCCAGCGCGATGGGCTGTTTCGCGCTGTGGACCGAAGCGCTGCGCGAACAGCACTACGCCAACCTGTGCGGCTTCGACGGCCGCATCGTGCTGGCCGGCGAGCATGCGTCCCACCAGCCGGCCTGGCAGGAAGGTGCGGTCAACTCGGCGCTCAGCGCCATCACCCGGCTGCACCAGCGCGCCGTGGCAACGGGAGAAAAGGCATGAAGACCCGGATCATCCAAGGCGGCCTGCTGGCCCTGGGCCTGGCGGCACTGCCCGCCATCAGCCAGGACGAACCGGCCTCCGACGCGCTGTCGCAGCGCGCGTCCGTGGACGGCAGGATCCAGGCCAGCGACGGCAAGGCGATCTATGAACAGGTCTGCCAGGGCTGCCACATGCCCGAAGGCCGCGGCGCCAACGGCGCGGGCAACTATCCCGCGCTGGCCGCCAATCCCAAGGCCGCCTCGGCGCCCTACCTGGCCGTCACCATCCTCAAGGGACGGCGCAACATGCCGGCCTTCGGCAGCGACCGCAACCAGGAACTGTTCGTGGCGCAGTCGTGGATGGATGACGAACAGGTGGCCGCGGTGGTCAACTACCTGCGCACCAATCTTGGCAACAACTATCCCGACCCGATCAGCGCCGCCGACGTCGCGGCCCTGCGCGACCCCACCGGAGACCGTCGATGAAATCCCGTATCTGCCTGCTTGCCCTGCTTGTGCTTGCCCCGGCCCTGGCCTCCGGCGCCGACGTCGTGCGGCACAAGATTCCCAACAGCAACTTCCCGATCGCCGCGGCGGTGGAAGTGCCGGCCGGCCGCACCACGGTTTACCTCAGCGGCGCGGTGCCGCCGGTGGCGAACGCCGACGAACCCGCCAACAGCATCGCGGCCTACGGCGACACGGAAGCCCAGACGGTGGCGGTGCTCGGCCGCATCAAAGCCCAGCTCGAGGGCATGGGCCTGAGCATGGGCGACGTGGTGAAGATGCAGGCTTTCCTCGTGGGCGACCCCGCGAATGAGGGCCGGATGGACTTCGCTGGTTTCATGAAGGGCTACGTGCAGTTCTTCGGCACCGAGGAGCAGCCCAACCTGCCGGCGCGTTCGACCATGCAGGTCGCGGCCCTGGCCAACCCCGGTTTCCTGGTGGAAATCGAGGTCACCGCGGTCCGGCCCTGAGGCAAGTCTCGGCAGGTCCGGTTGGGATTGTCGGCGTCGATACCAGCGTATGCTGGCGCCATGAGAACCGGCGCGCGATCGCGTTACCGCCGACTGCTCGAGTGGCAGCGCGAACGGTTGTCTGATCCGCCCGGGGACGTTGCCGGGCTGGTTCATCGTTACTGCCGCTTCCTGCACGCTGAGGGACTGTCGGTGTTCCGCGCCAACCTGTCGCTGACCACTCTGCATCCGCAGATCAAGGGCCTTCGCTACGTCTGGCAGGCCGACCATGTCGAGCCTGGGCCATTCCCCTCGCCGGCACTGGTCCATCGCAGCTGCCAGCACCTCGACGGCTGCACGGTTGAGGAGGCGTTCCTGCATTACGGCGCCCGCGAGACCCCGCAGTTCGTGCGCAGCCCGTTTTACGCCCTGCGCGAATCCGGCGGTGACCGGCTGAGCCTGCGCATCGCCCCGGCCGCCGGCAACCGGACGCGTCGCTTCCCGGTGCTCGACGACCTGGCCGCGCAGGGTGCCACCCACTACGCCGCGTTCCAGCTGCGGCGGACCGACGGCATGATCAGCCTGGTCACCCGGCATTCCGGAGGTTTCGATCGTGTCGCGCTGGCTCACATCGCTGACACGCTGGTCGTGCTGGAGTCGCTGCTGGACAGCGCCATCAAGGACGTGGTGCTGGACAGCGTCCTGCGCTGCTACGTGGGCGCCGGACCGGCGACCGAAATCCGCCGCGGCAACCTCAGCCCCGGCAGCATGCTGACGATGGACGGCGCCATCTGGTTTTCGGACATCCGTCGCTATTCGAACCTGTCCCGGCAGCTGCCGCCGGACCAGCTGGTGTCGCTGCTCAACCGCTACTACGCAGTGCTGGTAGAGGCGATTCATGTCCACGGCGGAGACATCCTGAAGTTCATCGGCGACGCCATCCTGGCGATTTTCCCGGTCGCTGCCGGCGAACCCGGCGGCGATGCCTGCCGGCGCGCGCTCGCGGCGGTGGAAACGGCCAGCAGCGGGCTGGCTGAAGCCGATCTCGGCCTGCAGCACGGCGTCGGCCTGCATCTCGGGCGCTTCCAGTTTGGCAACATTGGCAACCATCGGCGGGTGGACTTCACCGTGATTGGCGATGCGGTCAACGTAGCCGCGCGCATCGAGGCCCAATGCGGCGTCCAGCAGCAAGCGCTGCTGATGAGTGAGGGCTTCGCCAGGGCATCCGGCGTGCCGACACGGGTGGTCGCCGCCGTGCCGCTCAAGGGTCTGGACGGCACGCATGACCTGCACACGACCGGTGGCGTGGCCTAGGAGCCTGCGCGCAACAAAGCACGAAGCCCGGCACAAGGCCGGGCTCCGTGGTCATACCTGACGCATTGGCGCGGGGACTTAGAAGTCCATGCCACCCATGCCGCCCATGCCACCCATGCCGCCGCCCATGCCACCGGCGGCGCCGCCTTCGTCCTTCTTCGGGGCTTCGGCGACCATGGCTTCGGTCGTGATCATCAGGCCGGCGATCGACGCGGCGTTCTGCAGCGCGGTGCGGGTCACCTTGGTCGGGTCCAGGATGCCGAACTCGATCATGTCGCCGTACTCGCCGTTGGCGGCGTTGTAACCGAACGCACCCTTGCCCTCGACAACCTTGTTGAGGATGACGGACGGCTCGTCGCCGGCGTTGGTGACGATCTCGCGCAGCGGCGCTTCCATCGCGCGCAGGGCGATGTTGATGCCGTGGCTCTGGTCGACGTTGGCGCCTTCCAGGCCCTTGATCGCGGCCTTGGCGCGCAGCAGCGCCACGCCGCCGCCCGGGACGATGCCTTCTTCAACGGCAGCGCGGGTGGCGTGCAGGGCGTCTTCGACGCGGGCCTTCTTTTCCTTCATCTCGATCTCGGTCGAGGCACCGACCTTGATGACGGCCACGCCGCCGGCCAGCTTGGCCACGCGCTCCTGCAGCTTCTCGCGGTCGTAGTCCGAAGAGGTGTCTTCGATCTGCGCCTTGATCTGCTTGATGCGGGCCTGGATACCGTCGGCAACACCGGCGCCATCAATGATGGTGGTGTTTTCCTTGGTGACCTGGATCTTCTTGGCGCGGCCGAGGTCCTTGATGGTGGCCTTCTCGAGCTGCAGGCCGACTTCCTCGGAAATCACGGTGCCGCCGGTCAGGATGGCCATGTCCTCGAGCATCGCCTTGCGACGGTCGCCGAAGCCCGGGGCCTTCACGGCGCAGACCTTGACGATGCCGCGGATGGTGTTCACCACCAGGGTCGCCAGGGCTTCACCCTCGACTTCCTCGGCGACGATCAGCAGCGGCTTGCCGGCCTTGGCCACGCCCTCGAGCACGGGCAGCAGCTCGCGCACGTTCGAGATCTTCTTGTCGTAGAGCAGGATGAACGGGTCTTCGAGCTCGGCCGACATCGACTGCTGGTTGTTGATGAAGTACGGCGACAGGTAGCCGCGGTCGAACTGCATGCCCTCGACGACGTCGAGTTCGTTCTCCAGGCCCGAGCCTTCTTCAACGGTGATCACGCCTTCCTTGCCGACCTTGTCCATGGCCTTGGCGATCAGCTCGCCGATGTCGCCATCGGAGTTGGCCGAGATCGAACCGACCTGGGCGATTTCCTTGCTGGTCGAGCAGGGCTTGGACAGGGTCTTGAGCTCGGCGACGGCGGCGATGACCGCCTTGTCGATGCCGCGCTTGAGGTCCATCGGGTTCATGCCGGCGGCGACCGCCTTCATGCCTTCGCGGATCAGGGCCTGCGCCAGCACGGTGGCGGTGGTGGTGCCGTCACCGGCGATGTCGGAGGTCTTGGAAGCGACTTCCTTGACCATCTGGGCGCCCATGTTCTCGAACTTGTCGGCCAGCTCGATTTCCTTGGCGACGCTGACGCCGTCCTTGGTGATCGTGGGGGCGCCGAAGCTCTTGTCGAGCACGACGTTGCGGCCCTTCGGGCCCAGGGTGGCCTTGACGGCATTGGCGAGGGTGTTGACGCCCTTCACCATGCGCGCGCGGGCGTCTTCACCGAAACGAATTTCCTTGGCTGCCATTTCTGTATTTCTCCGGAATGCTTTGAATTGAGGGGGATGACTGGTCGCGCGGAAGGCGCGTTATCAGCCGAGGATGGCGAGGATGTCGTCTTCCTTGACCACCAGGAACTCGGTGCCGTCGAGCTTGACCTCGGTGCCGGCGTACTTGCCGAACAGCACCTTGTCGCCGACCTTCACCGACGGGGTGCGGGTCGAGCCGTTGTCGAGCGCCTTGCCGGCGCCGACGGCGACCACTTCACCCTTGATCGGCTTTTCGGTGGCCGAGTCCGGAATGACGATGCCGCCAGCGGACATCTTTTCCTCTTCCATACGCTTGATGACCACACGGTCGTAGAGCGGCTTGATGTTCATGAGTGTCCTCGTTAGTCCTTTAGTTTCAACAACATGGGCCTGTGCTGTTAGCACTCGGCCCCAGTGAGTGCCAATGATACGCGCGCGCCGGTCGCACCGGAAGCGCCGCGGCCCCGGTTAGATGGGGTCCTGGCCCGGCCTTTCAAGACCCCCGGCGCAGTCCTCGCCACAGCTGGGCCAGCCAGCACGCCGTCAGGACGACCAGCAGCAGGGGCAGGACCAGGTCGCCCAGGCCGAAATAGCTGGCCGCATGGTTTCCGGGCTGCCAGGCCAGGGTCTGGATCCGGATGCCGAAGACCAGGCCCTCGAGCAGGTCCAGGCCGGTCCAGGCCACCGCCCCGAGCGCGGCCAGCAGGCCGGCGCGGAAAACCCGGTCGCGAGGCGGGTCCATCATGGCCTGGGTCAGCACGAAGGCTGCCGTCGCCAGCAGCGCCAGCGAAAGCAGCACGGCGTCCGACGACAGGGGGCCCAGGCCGGCAAGCCGCAGTCCGGCATCCGGCACGGCCACCGGCTGCAGGCCTGCCCAGGACAGGATGGCCAGCCCCGGCGGCGCCAGGTGCCCCTGCCATCGCAGGGTGAGATCCACCCCCCAGGCCATCGCCAGAACCACTCCCCACTTCGTCATCCATCCCCCCCAGGGAAGTGTTGCTTTCCAGGCCGCGCTTGGTTCTACAATCGGACAGTGCACGGCGACCCGCATGGACACGCCAAAAGCCCGGTGCAACAAGGGCTTCGGCGTGACTACAGCATGGTGACGGGGTTCGGGGTCAACGCCCCGGACGGTGCCTGAGGCACCCACATCGGCGGCGCCCTGCTAAGCAGGGCTTACCAGCCACCCGGAAACTCCGGTGCCTGCCCATCCAAAGCAAAGGGGGTTAGGGCAGATGCACCGGTTCTGGGCAATTGTGCTGACCTGGTTAGCAAAACCGGGCATCACGGATCCTTGCAGGGCTTTTCGGGGAAACATCCATGACACATCTATTCAATCGAATCAGGCAGGCGCGCCGGGGCGCGTCCTTGTCGCAATCGGAGCTGGCCTTCGCGGTCGGCGTGGCCCGCAGCGCAGTGGCCCAGTGGGAACGCAAGGACGGCGCCCGGCCAACCACCGACAACATGGCCAAGATCGCCATGGCCACCGTGGTCAGCTTCGAATGGCTGGCCACCGGCCGGGGCAGCCGCTGGGTGGGCGGAGGCAGCGAGGACGATTCGCAGGAAACCCCGGCGATGCTGCTCAATTTCTACGCCCAGTGCGGACTGGAAGAGCGCCTGCTGGTCGCCTTCCGGTCGCTGCGCAATCCGGAGCAGCAGCCCCTGGTGGATTTTGTCGAGGCCATGACCGCCCGGGCCTGAGCGTTTCGTTCGCGACCTCGCCAGGGCAACGAACTTCCGGGGATACTGGCGGTCTGACGGGGGCGGCGCCTTGGCGCCCGCCCCCGTGTATTGCCCGCCCCTGACCGAGATCCCGAATGACCCTTAGGCTGTTGGCCTTGCTGGCCCTGATTGGTTTCGCCCCCATGGCACAGGCCGTGGACGAGGCCGACCTGCTGCCGATCGACGAAGCCTTCGCGCTGACCGCGACCGCCAGCGATCGCGGCCGCATCGAACTGCACTGGGACATCGCCGACGGCTATTACCTGTACCGGCACCGCATGGGCGCCGAAGTACTTTCCACGGGCTTCAAGGTCAATCCGCTGCAACTGCCCGACGGCATTGCCTATACCGACGAGTTCTTCGGCGACGTTGAAACCTACCGCGACGCCGTCACCGGCGTACTGACCGGCGCCGCGGCCGACGGCACCACGGTCGTCGAGCTCAGGGTGAAGTACCAGGGCTGCGCCGACCTGGGCGTGTGTTACCCGCCACATGCCAAGACCCTGCGGGTATCGCTGCCCGCGGCCGCGCCGGGCGCGGCGCCGGCCACCGGCCTGGACCTGCTGGGTACACGCGGCAGTGACGTCTTCGCCACCGGCAGCGGCGCCACGGACGCACTGCCGCTGCCGGAAGCGGAAGCCTTCCGCTTCGAAGTCATCGTCGACAGCGCCGACCAGCTGCTGCTGCGCTTCACGCCGGCACCGGGTTATTACCTGTACCGCGACCGCAGCGGCGTTGAAGTGCGCGGCGACGGCGTGTCGGCCGGGCCGATCGGCTGGCCCCCCGCGACATCGCATTTCGACGAACACTTCGGCGACGTCCAGGTTTATTTCGACACCGTGGATGCCCCGCTGCCGCTGCGCCGGGAACACGGCGATGCGGTGCCGGTGACCGTGGTCGCGACCTTCCAGGGCTGCCAGACCGACGGCATCTGCTATCCGCCGATGACCCGCGAAGTCGCGCTCGAGCTGCCGGCCGGTGGTCGCGTCGCGGTCCCGCCGGCATCGGCCGGAACAGGGTCCCAAGCCACGCCGGCCCTTTGGCTGGCCCTGCTGCTGGCCCTGGGCGGCGGCGTCATCCTCAACCTGATGCCTTGCGTGCTGCCGGTGCTTTCCCTCAAGGCGCTGTCGCTGGCGCAGGGCGGCGGCGATCGCCGCAAGGCCCGTTCGCAGGCGCTTTGGTACACCGCCGGCGTCCTGGCCAGCTTCGCCCTGGTCGGCGCCGCGGCGCTGTCATTGCGCCAGGCCGGACTGGCCCTGGGCTGGGGATTCCAGCTGCAGCAGCCGGGCGTGATCACGGCGCTGGCGCTGGTGATGGTGGCCATCGGCCTGTCGCTGTCGGGTGTGGTCGCCTTCGGCGCCACCCTGGCCGGCACCGGCCAGTCGCTGGCGCAGAAATCCGGCCCGGCCGGCGACTTCTTCACCGGCGTGCTCGCGGTCGTGGTCGCAAGTCCGTGCACGGCACCGTTCATGGGCTCGGCGCTGGCCTTCGCCTTCGCGGCCTCGCCGGCCGTGGCCATCGGCGTGTTCCTGGCGCTGGGCCTGGGCCTGGCCCTGCCCTTCCTCCTGATCGGCTTCGTGCCGGCGCTGGCGGCCAGGCTGCCCAAGCCCGGCGCCTGGATGGAAACCTTCAAGCATCTGCTGGCCTTCCCCATGTACCTCACCGCCGTGTGGCTGCTGTGGGTGCTGGCCAAGCAGCGCGGCGCCGACGCCATCGGCCTGGCGCTGGTCGGCGTGGTCGGCCTGGGCCTGGGCCTGTGGCTGTGGGAAAAGGCGCGCTGGAAAGGCGTGGCCGCCAAGACCCTGGCCGCGCTGGTCATCGCGCTGTCGCTGTGGCCGGTGGTGGCCGTGCAGCGCATGCCGGTGCCGGTGCGCGCCGAGGCCAGCGCCGACGGCGCCGTCGTCTATTCGGCCCAGCGTCTGGAACAGCTGCGCCGCGACGGCCGCGTGGTGTTCGTCAACATGACCGCGGACTGGTGCGTGAGCTGCAAGGCCAACGAACGCACCGTGCTCGGCCGGGACGCCTTCAAGGCGGCGCTTGAGCGTGCCGGCGCGGTCTACATGAAGGGTGACTGGACCGACGTGGATCCGGAGATCACCGCTTTCCTGGAATCGCACAAGGCCGTCGGCGTGCCGCTGTACGTGGTTTACCCGCGCCAGGGAGAACCACGCGTGCTGCCGACCATCCTGACCCAGGGCATGGTCGAGGCCGCCCTGGAGGAAGCCGCGCGATGAGGCGCGATGCCGTGTTCACCTGGGGCGCGATCATCCTGCTGGGCGGGATTTCGGCCTGGCTGGGCTGGTGGCTGGGCCAGCGGGCGCTGTGGCCGGAGGAAAAACCGGCGCCGCCCGGCATGGTGGTCACCGCGGTGGGTGAACTCGCGCCCCCGCTCACCCTGCCCGACCTGCGCAACGGCGACCCGGTGACCGTCACCGGCCCGGGCCGGACCCGGCTCATCAACTATTGGGCCAGCTGGTGCGGCCCCTGCCGCAAGGAAATGCCCGTCCTGGACGCCTTCTCCCGACAACAGGGCGGCAATGGCATCAAAGTGGTCGGCATCGCCCTGGAAAGCCGCGACGAGGCCCTGGCCTTCCTGGACGAGGTGCCGGTCGCGTTCCAATTGCTGGTGGAAAACCCGGGACCGGGCGATAGTTCCGTGCAGTTGGGCAACCGGCGCGGCATCCTGCCCTACACGGTGCTTCTGGATGCCGAGGGCCGGCTGCTCAAGACCCACTACGGCGCCTTCCCCGATGCCGAATCGGTGCGCGAATGGGCCCGGCCCTGAGAATTCAAACGCCCGTTAAAAGCGGCTAAGTCGCGGCGATCGTCTGGACAACGCCCCCACCCTGCCCCCAGACTGTGCGTCCCTCGGGGAGAGGCATGGCGTGGCTAACATCCTGGTACTGCATGGGCCCAATCTGAACTTGCTCGGCGAACGCGAGCCGGGCATCTATGGCCATGCCCGCCTGGACGACATCAATGCCCGCCTGGCCGCCCGCGCCGGCGAAGCCGGCCATCAGCTCGAAACCTTCCAGTCCAACGCAGAGCACGCGCTGGTGGACCGGGTGCAGGCCGCCCGCGGCGACGGCACCGCCTTCCTGCTGGTCAACCCGGCCGCCTTCACGCACACCTCGGTGGCGCTGCGCGACGCCCTGGCGGCGGTCGCCCTGCCCTTCATCGAAGTGCACCTGTCGAACCCGCATGCGCGCGAACCGTTCCGCCACACCAGCTATTTCACCGACCTGGCGGTCGGGCTGGTCAGCGGCTTCGGCACCGACAGCTACGCCTACGCGCTTGAAGCCGCCATCGCGCGGCTCTGAGCCACTTCCCAACCCCATCACCAACAAGACGAGGCCGTCATGGACCTTCGCAAGATAAAGAAGCTGATCGACCTGCTCGAGGAATCCAACCTCTCCGAGATCGAAATCAAGGAAGGCGAGGAATCCGTGCGTCTGGCGCGCGTGCCTTCGGGCGGCTACAGCGTGATGTCGGCGCCCGCGCCGGCGGTGCACCACGTCGAAACCCCGCGCCCGGCCGCCCCGGCCAACCCGGCCGCCCTGTCGGCCGAAGCCGTGGGCAAGTCCACCAAGGACATCCCGGACGGCCACACGGTGCGTTCGCCGATGGTGGGCACCTATTACGAGGCGCAGGCCCCGGACAAGCCGCCCTTCGTCAAGGTCGGCCAGCAGGTCAAGGCCGGCGACACGCTGGGCATCATCGAAGCCATGAAGATGTTCAACCCGATCGAGGCCGACGTCTCGGGCACGGTGCGCGCGATCCTGGTCGAGAACGGCCAGCCGATCGAATTCGACGAGCCCATGTTCGTCATAAGCTGAGGACCGGCCCATGCTGGAAAAAATCGTCATCGCCAACCGCGGCGAGATCGCGCTGCGTATCCTGCGCGCCTGCCACGCCCTGGGCATCAAGACGGTGGCGGTGCACTCCACCGTGGACCGCAATCTCAAGCACGTGGCGATGGCCGACGAGTCGGTCTGCATCGGCCCGGCGCCCTCGTCCGAGAGTTACCTCAACATCCCGGCGATCATCGCCGCGGCCGAGGTCACCGACGCCCAGGGCATCCACCCCGGTTACGGCTTCCTGAGTGAAAACGCCGACTTCGCCGAGCGCGTCGAGAAGTCCGGCTTCGTCTTCATCGGCCCGACCGCCAACGTCATCCGCATGATGGGCGACAAGGTCGAGGCCATCCGCGCCATGAAGGACGCCGGCGTGCCCTGCGTGCCCGGCTCCAACGGCCCGCTGCCCGAAGACGATGCCGAATGCCTGTCGCACGGCCGCGAAATCGGCTACCCGGTGATCATCAAGGCCGCCGGCGGCGGCGGCGGCCGCGGCATGCGCGTGGTGCACACCGAGGGCGCGCTGCTGACGGCCATTGCCGCCACGCGCCAGGAAGCCAAGGCCGCGTTTTCGAACGACATGGTCTACATGGAGAAGTTCCTGGAAAACCCGCGCCACGTGGAGATCCAGGTGCTGTCCGACGGCCAGGGCAATGCCATCCACCTGGGCGAGCGCGATTGTTCGATGCAGCGTCGCCACCAGAAGGTGGTCGAAGAAGCGCCG
Organism: Arenimonas aestuarii; assembly: GCF_054781715.1. Lineage (NCBI taxonomy): Bacteria > Pseudomonadati > Pseudomonadota > Gammaproteobacteria > Lysobacterales > Lysobacteraceae > Arenimonas > Arenimonas aestuarii. The sequence continues at coordinate 77,878 of NZ_BAAGTW010000005.1, forward strand.
GCCCCGGGCATCACCGACGAGCAGCGCGCCGAAATCGGCCGCATCTGCACCGAAGCCTGCGTGCGCATCGGCTACCGCGGCGCCGGCACCTTCGAGTTCCTTTACGAAAACGGCCGCTTCTACTTCATCGAAATGAACACCCGCATCCAGGTCGAACACCCGGTGACGGAAATGATCACCGGCGTGGACCTGGTGAAGGAGCAGCTGCTGATCGCCAGCGGCGAGAAGCTGTCGATCCGCCAGGACGACATCCGCATCAACGGCCATGCCATCGAGTGCCGCATCAATGCCGAGGACCCGGAGAACTTCCTGCCCAGCCCCGGCCTGATCCGCCACTTCCACGCCCCGGGTGGCCCCGGCGTGCGCGTGGACAGCCACATCTACGAAGGCTACAAGGTGCCGCCGAACTACGATTCGATGATCGGCAAGCTGATCGTGCATGGCCCCGACCGCGCCACCGCGATCGCGCGCATGAAGGTGGCGCTCAGCGAAATGGTCGTCGACGGCATCAAGACCAACGTGCCGCTTCAGCAGCGCATCATGGCCGACGTCGGTTTCCAGCAGGGCGGCACCAACATCCACTACCTGGAAAAGCGGCTGGCGGAGCGCAAGGAAAAAGCGATAGGGTTGGGCTGAACCGCCCGACCCGGAGTCAAACCCTTGAAACGCGTGGGATTTTTTCTGCTTTCGCTAACGATGGCAGTGATCCTTGCCGGCTGCGAGGTCGCCAAAACGGCCGCCGACACCGCCGCCAGGATGGACCGGTCCCGTCAGTTCACGGCGGTCAGCCGGGAGCTTGATCCGACGGACCCGAATGCCGGCACCTTCATCCTGCGCACGAAATCCGGGACGGAAGCCACCTGGGTCGATGCCATGGCCCTGTTCTTCGCCGACAACCAGGTCTGTCCCGAAGGTGCCAACTTCAGCATCCTCGACATGTCGCCGAGCCAGGAAGGCCTGGCGAAGGATCCAGCCGGCGTGGTTTACCCGGCTGCCACCGTCTTCGAACTTCGGGCCCAGTGTGAAGTCGCCTTCCCGCAGGAGATCGTGATCGAGCCTGCGATCACCCAGGACGAAGCATTCGATCGCCTGCGACGTGAGTTGAGTGGCGACGGCCCGTTCGACCCGTCACGCCACCAGATGACGCGCGTCAGCTATGGCGAACTCAATCCAAAGTACAGCGCGCTGCACAAGGCCCTGGGCTACATGCTGGCCCGCGGCAACCGGGAGTGCGGAGCCACCGGCGTGCACTTCCGGAAAATCGTGGTCCTGGCGCCGGATACGCCGGAATCGCGAACGCCGGCGACCGGCCACGCCTACCTGGGCGCCGAGTACGGATGCATGGACAGGGCGTCCGCGGCGCCTGAAAGGCCAAACCCGGAGCAGGAACTCGAGGAAAACCCGTCATGAACCGATCGCTCGCCGCAATCCTTCTCGTGGTTGCCGCGGGCCTCGCCGCCTGCAGCAACGGCGTGCCACCCGCCCAGCAACTGGCCGGGGATGTCGAAATCGTCGAACTCGAGCCCGCCGGCAACGGCGCCAGGCAATTCAGGCTGAGCATTGCTGGCGACGCGCGCCATACCTTCACCGACCACGCGGTGGCGCTGATGATGGCACTCACCGCCGAACACTGCGGGGGACAGGGTTATGGCATGGGTGAGGGCCGGGAAGACTTCCCGCTCGGCAACGAGCGCCCCGTGCCGGGCCAGCCGCTTTCGATAAAGGTGACCTGCCAACTGGGCCTGCTGCCGAACCATCGGATCGTAGAAGCCGGGAGCTCCACGTTCGACGTGATCCCCTTGCCGGCAGGCAAGGACTACCTGGCCGCAAGCGCGATGCCGATGACAGACCAGGACCGCACCGTGGATGTCGTCAATCGCCTGATCGGCGACTTCGTCCGGCAGGCCTATACCGAGGACTGCGCCCAGGGCCCCCTGGTCATTGAGCGCATCGAGACCGCAACGGAGTCCGGGCCCCGCGGGTATCCGGAAACGGCGGACGGCGAAAAACTCAAAGCCCGCGTTCCACAAACACATGCCGTGCTCACCTATCGGTGTCTGGAGCAGGACCCCGACGGCGACGCCTGAACGCGGCAATGCGACAATGGCGGCCCCGCCCCCACCCCGGCCGCCATGCCCTTCCTCGAACTTGCCCTGACCGTCCGCGAGCAGGACGAAGCCCGCGCAGAGAATGCGCTGGCCGACATCGGCGCGCTGTCGGTCACCCTGCTCGATGCCGATGCCAGCACGCCCAACGAGCGGGCGTTGCTGGAGCCGGGCGTGGGCGAGCTGCCGCTGTGGCCGCACATCACCCTGCTGGCGCTGTTCCCGGCCGACACCGTGCCGGAACTGGTGCTGCATGCGCTGGACGCCTTCGACAGCGGGCTCGACCTGGCCGACGCACAGTTCCGCGAAGTCGCCGACCAGGACTGGGAGCGCGCCTGGATGGACCAGTACGAACCCCTGTCCTTCGGGCGCCGCACCTGGATCGTGCCCTGGAACATGGACGCGCCAACGGAATCGCAAGGCGGCGCCATCGTGCGCCTCGACCCCGGCCTGGCCTTCGGGTCCGGCACCCACCCGACCACGGCGCTGTGCCTGGCCTGGCTCGATTCCCTCGACCTGGCCGGCAAGACCGTGCTCGATTTTGGCTGCGGCAGCGGCATCCTGGCCCTGGCCGCGCTGAAGCTGGGCGCCGACCGCGCGGTTGGCGTCGACAACGACCCGCAGGCGCTTTCCGCCACCGCCGACAACGCCGAACGCAACGGCGTGGGCGACCGGCTTGCCGTGTTCGCGCCCGAAGACGAACCGCCCGCCACGTATCCGGTAGTGGTCGCCAACATCCTGGCCGTGGCACTCGATGCCCTGGCCGACACCCTGGCCGCGCGCGTGCAGCCGGGCGGCGTGATCGCACTGTCCGGCATCCTGCATGGGCAGGAACCGGCGCTGCTTGAACGCTACGCCGCCTGGTTCGACGACCTGCAGGCCGTGCAGGAAGGCGACTGGATGCGCATCACCGGCCGACGCCGCGCCGGCTGAGCCGGTATCCTTCGCGCCATGCCGCCCCGCCCCCCGCGTTTCGCCGCTCCCGACGTTCCCGCACCGCGCAGGCCCCGCCCGTGGGGATGGTGGGCGCTGGCAGCGGTGCTGGTCGCGAGCCTGGCGCTGCAGCTGATGCTGGCCGACCGTGCCCGCCTGGCCACGGACCCGGCCTGGCGGCCGCGGCTGGAAAGTCTGTGCGGCGTGCTCGGCTGCGGGCTGCCGGCCTGGCACGAACCCGGCGCTTTCCGCGTGACCAGCCGCGAAGTGCGCCGGCATCCGCAGGACAACCGCGCCCTGTTGATCACCACCAGCTTCCGCAACGACGCCCGTTGGGCCCAGCCCTGGCCGGTGATGGAACTCGCGCTGCACGACATCGACGGCAATGCGCTGGGCCTGCGCCGCTTCCAGCCGCACGAATACCTGGGTAGCCCGCCGGCGACCGAACTGATCGCGCCGGGCCAGTCGGCCAGCGCCACGTTGGAAATACTCGACCCCGGCCAGCGGGCCGTGGCCTTTACGTTCGACTTCCACTGACGTCGCAAAAGGCAGTCGCGGGGTCAGCAGGATTGACGTAGACTCTGCTCCCCCGTCGCCCGGCCGGCGGGTTCCGCACGGAAGCGGACAAGAACAGTGGAGCGCCCCCGAAGTGAATGTCCCGACCGCCGCCAGAGCGGAAACCAATCAGACGACGCCCAGCGGCCACACGCCCCTGCGCGAGCACGTTTCCCGTTCGGTGCGCCGCTACCTGCACGACTTCAATGGCTGTGATCCCGACGACCTGTACGAAGTGGTCCTGCGCGAGATCGAACTGCCGCTCTTCGCCGAAGTGATGCGCCACTGCGAAGGCAACCAGAGTCGCGCCGCCGCCTGCCTGGGCATCAACCGCGCCACCCTGCGCAAGAAGCTCAAGGCCTACGGCCTGGCCTGAGGCCGGTATAATCGCGGCCCTCCCCATGAGGTGCCCGATGACTGCCGACCGCCAACCCGTCCGCCGCGCGCTGCTATCCGTTTCCGACAAGACCGGCGTGGTCGAACTGGCCCGCGGCCTGCACGCGCTGGGCGTCGACCTGCTTTCCACCGGCGGCACCGCCAAGGCCCTGCGTGACGCCGGCCTGCCGGTACGCGACGTCAGCGACGTCACAGGTTTCCCGGAAATCATGGACGGCCGGGTCAAGACCCTGCACCCGAAGATCCACGGTGGCCTGCTCGGCCGCGAAGGCACCGACGACGCGGTGATGACCGAACACGGCATCGCGCCGATCGACCTGCTGGTGGTCAACCTGTATCCCTTCGTGCAGACGGTGTCCAAACCCGGCTGCAGCTACGACGACGCCATCGAGAACATCGACATCGGCGGCCCGGCGATGCTGCGCGCCACCGCCAAGAACCACGCCCGCACCAGCGTCGTGGTCGACCCGTCCGAATACGACGTCCTGCTCGAGGCGCTGCAGGCCGGCGGCACCACCGCCGCCATGCGCCGCGCCTGGGCGGCCAAGGCCTACGCGCACACCGCCGCCTACGACGGCCAGATCGCCCAGTGGCTGTCGCCGCGGGCAGACAACCCGGACGAACCCGAAGCCTGGCCGAAAACCTTCCACGCTTCGCTGCAACTCGCTTCGGCCCTGCGTTATGGCGAAAACCCGCACCAGCGCGGCGCGCTCTACGTCGAAGCCGGCGCCGGCGCCGGCATCGTCGCCACCGCGCGCTTCCTGCAGGGCAAGGAGCTCAGCTACAACAACCTCGCCGATGCCGACGCCGCGCTCGAGTGCGTAAAGGCTTTCGACGCGCCGGCCTGCGTCATCGTCAAACACGCCAACCCCTGCGGCGTCGCCGTCGCGGACAGCCTGATGGCCGCCTACGACCGCGCCCACGCCGTCGACCCGACCTCGGCCTTCGGCGGCATCATCGCCTTCAACCGCGAGCTCGATGCGGCCACGGCCGCGGAGATCCTCAAGCGCCAGTTCGTCGAAGTGGTGATCGCCCCGGCCATCGCCGCCGATGCACTCCCGGCCTTCGCGAAAAAGCCCAACGTGCGCGTACTGGCCTGCGGCGAGCTGCGCTCGGCCGGCGGCCTGGAATACAAGCGCATCGCCGGCGGCCTGCTCGTGCAGGACGCCGACACCGACGCGCTGGGCGCCGCCGACCTGAAGGTGGTCAGCAAGCTCGCACCGTCCCAGGCCCAGCTCCGCGACCTGCTGTTTGCCTGGAAGGTGGCGATGTACGTCAAGTCCAACGCCATCGTTTATGCCCGCGACCTGCAGACGGTCGGCATCGGCGCCGGCCAGATGAGCCGCGTGGTCAGTGCGAAGATCGCCGGCATCAAGGCCGAGGAAGCCGGCCTGGTGGTTCCGGGTTCGGTGATGGCCTCCGACGCCTTCTTCCCCTTCCGCGACGGCATCGACGCCGCCGCGCAGGCCGGCATCGCCGCGGTCATCCAGCCCGGTGGCTCGATGCGCGACGCCGAAGTCATCGCCGCGGCCGACGAACACGGCATGGCCATGGTCTTCACCGGCCGCCGGCACTTCCGCCACTGATGCCCATCAAGGCCAGCCAGCGCTGGTGGGTGGCGCTTGCCGTCGTGGCGGGCCTGGCCATCATTGCCACCGGCTGGTGGCGGGTCGACCAGCGCATCCGGGCCGAACGACGCGACAGCGAGGGCCTGCGCCAGGTGCAGGCCGTGCTGGAAGAGTTCCGTCGTGGCCTGCCGCAGCAATACGCGCCTGGCCTGATGCTCGAGGAAGTCGGCTTCGAAGGCCAGAACCTGGTGATGACCATCCGCAGCCTCAACCGCCGCGCCAAAGCCGACGACCCGGCCATCGCGCAGGTGGCGCAGGCCGAGAAGGCCCTGATGCTGCCGCTTTGCGACCAGCCCGACGTGCTGTACCTGCTCGCGCGCGGCGTCGTCATCACGCGCCGCTTCGTCGACGCCGAGGACAGGCGCTTTTTCGAGATCTCGCTCACCTCGGCCGATTGCGCACGCTGAGGCCGGGCCCACACTTCTGCTTCGGGGAAAAGACATGAAAGTCCTGGTGATCGGTTCCGGCGGCCGCGAACACGCCCTGGCCTGGAAGCTGGCGCAGTCGCCGCGCGTGCAGGAAGTGCTGGTCGCGCCCGGCAACGCCGGCACCGCCACCGAAACCAAGTGCCGCAACGTGGACGTGCGCGCCACCGACGTCGACGGCCTGCTCAACCTGGCCGAAACCGAAGGCGTCGGCCTGACCGTCGTTGGCCCGGAAGCGCCGCTGGTGCTGGGCGTGGTCGACCGGTTCCGCGAGGCCGGCCAGCCGATCTTCGGCCCCACCGCCGCGGCCGCGCAGCTCGAGGGCAGCAAGGCCTACGCCAAGGACTTCCTGGCCCGCCACGGCATCCCGACGGCGTATTACGCCGTGTTCGAGGATGCGGCGCTGGCCCTGCAGCACGTGCGCGACCACGGCGCGCCCATCGTCATCAAGGCCGACGGCCTGGCTGCCGGCAAGGGCGTAGTGGTGGCGATGACGGTGCAGGAAGCCGAAGCCGCCATCACCGAAATGCTAGAAGGCAATGCCTTCGGCGAGGCCGGCGCGCGCGTGGTGATCGAAGAGTTCCTGGACGGCGAGGAAGCCAGCTTCATTTCGCTGGTCGACGGCGGCACCGCGCTGCCGATGGCCACCAGCCAGGACCACAAGCGCGTCGGCGACGGCGACACCGGCCCCAACACCGGCGGCATGGGCGCGTATTCGCCGGCACCGGTGGTCACGCCGCAGGTGCATGCGCGCATCATGCGCGAAGTGGTCGAACCGACCGTGCGCGGCATGGCCGCCGACGGGGTGCCCTTCACCGGCTTCCTTTACGCCGGGCTGATGATCTCGGCCGACGGCGCGCCGAAAGTGATCGAATTCAACGTGCGCTTCGGCGACCCGGAGACCCAGCCGGTGATGCTGCGCCTGCGCAGCGACCTGCTCGACCTGGTCGAAGCCGCCATCGAAGGCCGCCTGGACCAGGTGCAGGCCGAATGGGACCCGCGCCCGAGCCTGGGTGTGGTGATGGCCGCGGAAAACTACCCCGGCACGCCGCGCACCGGTGACGCCATCGCCGGCCTGGGCACCGACCCCGGCGCCGATGCCAAGGTTTTCCACGCCGGCACCGCCATGAAAAACGGCCAGGTGGTCACCGCCGGTGGCCGCGTCCTGTGCGCCTGCGCCCTGGGCAATGACATCGCCGACGCCCAACGCCGCGCCTACGCCGCCGCCGACAACATCCACTGGGACGGCGTCTTCTACCGCGGCGACATCGGCTGGCGGGCTATCGAACGCCTGCTTGGCTGATCTTGCCCCGATCCTGCGTTGGTAGTTCAGAACACCCCGTAACAAGCACGGGTCCCGGCCGCATCCTGTAACGTGGTCGAACCGTCGAGGGGGCCGGGCAATTGCCCTGGCCCCGCGGGGCTTCAATTCGGTGCCAGCCGGCTACCGGACTCTTCAGGGGGAGTTTCCAGATGCAGACGACGTCCTTTCGCGGGGCGCGTGCGGTGTTCGCGCGTGCCTCGGTCCAGCTCCTGCGCGTCGGCCTGCTGTTGCTGGCCTCGCTGGCCGTGGCTTCGCCCGCGCTGGCCCAGGTCATGACCATCACCGGCTCCACGCCCACGACCTATTCCGGGGCGGGGCAATCGATCACCTTCAATTTCACGTTCGGGCAATCCAACCGGATCACGACGTCGATTTCCCTGGAGACCATGAATGTCGAGCTGACCGGGTTCTCCTGCGCGGGGTTGCCCCTGGCTGTATTCGGAAGCACCACCTGCACGGGCACCTACACCACGACGTCCAGCGATGTGTCCACGATCTTCCAGTACGGAACCTTTTCCTCGCTGGATCCCAATGGCATCCCGTCGGGCGGCTCCATCGCCGGGCAAGTGCAGGTGGCCTACGTCCCGGCGGCGGCGACGCCCAGTGCCAGCATCACCGTGTCGCCGGCCCAGGTGGCCGAGGACGGCGCCACCAACCTGGTCTACACCGTTACGCTCAGCGATCCGGCGCCTTCCAACCTGAGCATCGCGCTCAGTTACGGCGGCACCGCCACCCCGGGCAGCGACTACACCGGGAACACGGCCAGCCTTGCCATCGCATCGGGCGCCAGCTCGGGCTCCGTGACCATCAACCCGACCGCCGACGGCACCGCCGAGGCCAATGAAACAGTCACCGTCAGCCTCGGCGCGGGCAGCGGCTACACCCTTGGTTCGCCCAGCAGCGCGACGGGCACCCTGCTCAACGACGACGTGGTTATCGCCGTCTCGCCGACCACCCTCGCCAGCGGCACGGTGGCCTCGCCCTACTCGCAGGCTTTGGCGGCCGCGGGCGGCTCCGCCCCCTACACGTTCTCCCTCATCTCCGGCAGCCTGCCGCCGGGCATGTCGCTGTCGGCCGCCGGGCTGCTGTCCGGCACCCCGACGGCTGGCGGCAGTTTCGCTTTCACCGTCAGCGCCACCGACAACGGCGTCTTTCCCGGGCCGTATTCGGGTTCGCGCACCTATGCGCTGACCATCAGTGCGCCAACGATGTCGCTGTCGCCCTCCGCGCTGCCCGGCGGCACGCTGGGCCAGGCTTACTTCGGCGGGGTCAATGCGAGCGGCGGCATCCTGCCCTACACCTACGCGGTCACCGCCGGCGCGCTGCCCGGCGGCCTGATCGTCAACGCGTCCAGCGGAGCCATCAGCGGCACGCCGACGGCGCCTGGCACCTTCAACTTCACCCTCACTGCTACCGATTCCAGCACCGGCACCGGGCCATACGCCGGGTCAGGTGCCTACGCGATCACGGTGACCGACGTGGCGCCGGTGGCCACCGCTTCCTCGCTCACCGTGCCCTACGACAGTGCGCCGGCCAACGTGCCGCTGACCTTGTCGGGCGGCACGCCGACGTCACTTGCCATCACCACGCCGGCCGCCAACGGAACGGCGACGGTCAGCGGCACGACGATCAGCTATCAGCCGACGCCCGGTTATGCCGGCGCCGACAGTTTCAGCTACACCGCCACCAACAGCGGCGGGACCTCGGCGGCGGCGGTCGTTTCGGTCCAGGTCAGCGACCCGGTGGCCACCATCTCGGCCGGCGGCGCGCTGACGACCACCGCAAGCACGCTGTACACGGAAACCTTCACGTTCAATGGTGGCGCCCAGCCCTGGTCGGGTTACCAGGTCAACGGCCTGCCGGCGGGCCTGTCGATCACCGCCGCGTCGGCCAACACCGTGACGATCTCGGGCACGCCTGGCGCCGTGGGTACGTTCAACCTCGCCGTGTCCGGAACCGATTCGAGCACCGGCAACGGGCCTTTCGTCGTCGGCGATACGTTTGCACTGACCGTCGCGCCGCCAGTGCTGGCGCTTGATCCCGCGGCGGGCACGCTCAATGCAACCTATGGCAGCGCCTTCAGCCAGGCTTTCAGCGCGTCGGGCGGATCGGGCAGCTATGGCTATTCGCTCAGCGGGACATTGCCCGCCGGACTGGCACTGGTGGGCGACACGCTCTCGGGTACGCCGGTCGAGCCGGGCAGCTTCCCGATCACCATCACCGCCACTGACACCGGTGTCAGTGGCGTGGGGGCGCCGTTCTCGGTATCCACCAGCTATACGCTCGACGTGCCGGCCCCGGGCATCGTGCTTGACCCGGCTACCCTGCCCGACGCCGACGCCGGCATCGCCTACAGCCAGGCGCTGTCTGCCAGTGGCGGCGTGGCCCCACACACCTTCTCGATCAGCGGCGGCAGCCTGCCGACCGGTCTGGCGCTGGCGGCCAATGGCGCACTGACGGGAACGGCGACGCAGGCAGGAAATTTTGCCGTCGACGTCACCGCGACCGACGCCTTCGGGCAGACCGGCACCCGGTCCTACGCCCTGGTGGTGGCGGCACCTACGCTGGTGATGACACCGACCACGGGTGTCCTCGATCTTCCTTATGGCGCCGCGTACAGCCAGGCCTTCACCGCCTCGGGTGGCTCGGGCAGCTTCAGCTACGCGCTCACCGGGACACTGCCGGCGGGACTGTCGTTCGTGGGCAATACGCTTTCGGGCACGCCGACCGCGCCGGGCAGCTACCCGATTTCGGTAGGCGCCACCGACACCGGCCTCAGTGGCACCGGAGCGCCGTTCACGGTGGCGGTCAACTACACGCTGGACGTGCCCGCGCCGGCGATCACGATCACGCCGGCCACGCTGCCCGACGCCATCGCCGGCCAGGCCTATCCGGCCGCGCTGTCGGCCTCTGGTGGTGTCGGCCCGCACGCCTTCACCGTCTCGTCCGGCAACCTGCCGCCGGGCCTTTCCCTGGCCACGTCGGGCGCGATCAGCGGTACGCCCACTTCCAGCGGCAGCTTCAACGTCACCGTGACGGCCACCGACGCCAATGGCCAGACCGGCGACCAGGCCTACACCCTGGTGGTCGCGCCGCCGCTGCTGGACATGACGCCCGCGGCGGGCACGCTCAATGCGCCCTATGCGGTGGCCTACAGCCAGGCCTTCACCGCCTCGGGCGGCTCGGGCAGCTTCAGCTACGCGCTCACCGGGACACTGCCGGCGGGACTGTCGTTCGTGGGCAATACGCTTTCGGGCACGCCGACCGCGCCCGGCAGCTACCCGATCACCGTGACCGCCACCGACACCGGCCTCGGTGGTACCGGGGCGCCGTTCACGGTGGTGGTCAACTACACGCTGGACGTACCCGCGCCGGCGATCACGATCACACCGGCCACGCTGCCCGACGCCATCGCCGGCCAGGCCTATGCGGCCGCGCTGTCGGCCTCCGGTGGTGTCGGCCCACACGCCTTCACCGTCTCGTCCGGCAGCCTGCCGCCGGGCCTGTCCCTTGCCAGCTCGGGCGAGATCAGCGGCACACCCACCTCCAGTGGCAGCTTCAACGCCACCCTGACGGCCACCGATGCCAACGGACAGGTCGGAACGCAGGCCTATGCGCTGTTGGTCGCCGTACCCAACCTCGACCTGCAGCCCGCAAGCTTGCCTGGCGGCACCGTGGGCATCGGCTATGCCGCGACCTTGAGCACCAGCGGCGGCATCGCGCCCTACCAGTACGCGGTCACTGCGGGCAGCCTGCCCGATGGCCTGGCCCTTGGGACCGGCGGCCAGTTGACGGGTACGCCGACCGCAACGGGCAGCTTCGGCTTCACCGTGACGGTGACCGACAGCACGGCCGGCACGCCGGCCTCGCTCGACCGCGCCTACGTAGTCGACATCGTCGAGGCGCCACCCGAAGTGGCGGACGACGTGGCCACCGTGCTCGCCGGTGAAACGGTCAGCATCGCGGTCACCGCCAACGACACCAGCCTGACCCCGATCACCGGCATCAGCCTGGCCTCGCTCCCCGCGGACGGCACGGCGACGGTGGCGGGCCTGGAGATCGAATACACCGCGCCGGCCCAGGGCGTGTCTTCGGCCAGTTTCACCTACGTCGCCACGGGCGCCGGCGGGACCTCGGCACCGGCGACGGTGAGGGTGACGGTCAACCCGCTGCCGATGCCGGTGGCGCAGGCGGTGAGCACCGCCCCGGCCACGCCGGTCACGGTCGACATCACTGCCGGAGCCAGCGGGGGTCCCTTCACCGCCGCGGATATCCTGACGATCTCACCTGCCACCGCCGGTACGGCCACGCTGGCGCCGGGCGGCCAGGGCTTCCTGCTGACCTTTACGCCCGACCCCGCGTTCACCGGCGTGGCGACAATTGAGTTCACGGTCGACAACGCCTTCGCGACCTCCGATGTCACGGTGCTGGAAGTCACCGTGCAGGAGCGGCCGGATCCCAGCCAGGACCCGGACGTGGTCGGCATGATCGACGCCCAGGCCAATTCGGCACGTCGTTTCGCGCTGGCCCAGGTGGCCAACTTCCACCAGCGCCTGGAACAACTTCACCGCGGCGGCGGTGGCAGCCAGGCGAACCTCGCCTTTGCCGCCGACCGACGCTGCGAACAGCCGCTGGTGGGCCACCTGCCCGACGCCTGCAGCCAGGCCTTCGGCCTGGGCGGCGGTGCGGACACCGGCGCGAACAATGGCGACGGGTACGCCACGCCCGCGGCCGGGGACGACGCAACGGGTCGGTTCGGCAGCTGGATCGGCGGCATGATCCGCTCGGGCAAGCTCGATGCAAGCCCCGGCCGCGCCGGCCTGGACTTCGAATCCGATGGCCTCAGCGCCGGCCTGGATTACCGGGTGACCGAAGACTTCGTGATCGGTGCCGGCCTTGGCTGGGGCCAGGACGAAGTGGAAGTCGGTAACGACGGCAGCCGCGTCGAAGGCTCGGCCCGCACCCTCGCCGCATACGCCAGCTGGCATCCGGGACGGCATTTCTTCCTCGACGGCGTGCTGGGTCTGCAGGACCTGCGTTTCGACCTGCGCCGTTACCTGGTGGCAACGAACGGGTTCGTGACCGGCCGCCGTGACGGCGACCAATGGTTCGCGTCCGTCACCGCCGGCTCGGAGATCGACCGCGACGGCATGCTCATCGCGCCCTACCTGCGTTACGACACCGCGCACGCGTCGCTGGACCGCTACGTGGAATCGGGTCACCCGCTGCTGGCGCTGGCCTACGCCCCGATGGACGTGGACACCAGCGTCGCCACGCTTGGCCTGCGCATGGATTGGCGGCGGGCCAGGAGCTGGGGCAGCTTCACCCCGCAGCTGCGCCTGGAGTACCAGCAGGACCTGTCCGGCCGCTCGCTGGCCGAACTGGGTTATGCCGACCTGCCCGGTGGCCCGGTCTACGGAGTCGCCGCCAGCCGCTTCGATCGCAATCGTTTCGTGGCCGGCCTGGGCGCGATGTTCGACACCAACACCGGCTGGAACTGGCGCGTGGAGTACCGCGGCCAGCTCGGCGGCGACGGCGAGGACCACGGCGTCCAGGTGAACGTGCAAAAGCAGTTCTGACGTAGCCACCAACCGCGTGACCCTTAAGGGGCCGGGAAACCGGCCCCTTCTTCTTGCGCATATGTTCCCGACCCAAGTTTTTGGCTAGGCTTCTTCGGTCACCGGGGGAGCCAATGGCCCACAACCAGTTTGAATTGCTCGGGCAGCGACGCTTCCTGCCTTTTTTCGTCGTCCAGTCGCTGGGCGCCTTCAACGACAATGTCTACCGGCAGGCGATCATCGCGCTGCTGTTTTTCCTGGGCGTGTCCTCGGAGCAGCGCACGCTCTACACCAACCTGGCGCCGGCGCTGTTCATCCTGCCGTACTTCCTTTTTTCGGGACTGGCCGGGCAGATCGCCGAGAAGCTGGAGAAGCAGCGGCTCATCCGCATCACCACCGCGATGGAGATCGGCATCATGTCGGTCGCGGCGGTCGGCTTCCTGACCGAAAACATGCCCCTGCTGCTGGTGGCGCTGTTCGGCACCGGACTGCAGTCGACGCTGTTCGGGCCGGTGAAGTATTCGATCCTGCCCAGCGTGCTCAAGCCCGAGGAGCTGACCGGCGGCAATGGCCTGGTCGAGATGGGCACCTCGATGTCGATCCTGCTGGGCATGATCTTCGGCGGCCTCATCTTCGTGGTGGCCGGCCAGGCGGGGCCGGAGGCGGCGGCCGCGTCGATCGTGGTGCTGGCGATCATCGGCAACCTGGTCAGCCGTCTGGTGCCGCGGGTCGAGGCGTCGGCGCCGGACCTGAAGATCAACTGGAACCCGTTCCCGGAAGCGCTCAAGGCCCTGCGCCTGGCGCGCAAGCAGCTGGCCGTTCGCAACGCGATCCTGGGCATCTCCTGGTTCTGGTTCGTCGGCACGGTGCTGACCGCGCAGTTGCCGACCTACGCCGAGACCTACCTGGGCGGCGGCAGCACGCTCTACCTGTTCTGTTTCGTGCTGTTTTCGGTGGGCACCGGCGTGGGTTCGCTGCTGTGCGAAAAGCTGAGCCGCCGCACCATCGAAATCGGCCTGGTGCCGCTGGGTGCGATCGGCATGACCGTCTTCTGCGCCGACCTGTATTTCGCGCGGCCGGACCTGGCGACCGCCAGTGACCTGACCGTCCGCGACTTCGTTGCCGGCGGCAACTGGCGCATCATCGCCGACCTCACCCTGATCGGCCTGTTCGCCGGCCTGTTCATCGTGCCGCTGTTCGCGCTGGTGCAAAGCCGCACGCCGCGCGAGGAACTTTCGCGCGTGATCGCCGGCGTCAACATCCAGAACGCGGGATTCATCGTGATCGCGGCCGCGCTGGGCGTGCTGCTGCAGCGAGAGTCGCTGGCCGTGTTCGGGCTCAGGATTCCGCTACCCGGGCTGAGCATTCCCGAGCTTTTCCTGGCCCTGGCCATCGCCAACGCCGGCGTGTCGATCCTGATCTTCAGCCTGGTGCCGGAATTTTTCCTGCGCTTCCTGGCCTGGATCTACGTGTCCGTTTTCTACCGCGTCAGCATCACCGGCATCGAGGAACACGTCCCCGACGAAGGCCCGGCCCTGCTGGTGTGCAACCACGTCAGCTACATGGACCCGCTGGTGATCAGCGCCGCGGTGCCGCGGCCGATCCGTTTCGTCATGTACTACAAGATCTTCCGCATCCCGGGCATGAACTGGGTGTTCCGCGCCCACCGCGCCATCCCCATCGCCGGCGCACGCGAGGACCCGGCGGTGATGGACGCCGCGTTCGCCGAAGTAAAGGCCGCGCTCGAGGCCGGGGAGCTGGTCTGCATCTTCCCCGAGGGCGCGCTGACCAAGGACGGTGAGATCGCGGCCTTCAAGGGCGGCGTCGAACGCATCCTGGCGCAGACACCGGTGCCGGTGGTGCCGATGGCCCTGACCGGCCTGTGGGACAGCATGTGGTCGCGCCGCGACAGCCGCCTGGGCCGCCTGCGCGTGCCGCGGCGACTGCGCGCCGCCGTCGGCCTGGTCGCCGACGCGCCCGTGCCCGGCGACAGCGCCAGCGCGGCCTCGCTGGAGGCGCGCGTGCGGCAGCTGCGCGGCGACCGTCCCTGAAAGGTTTGACGGAACGCGCACGCAACCGCTAGTTTCCCCGTCGTGGTGCCCTTGCGTGCACCACGACCACTTTCCAGGGGAACACCATGATCTGCACCAACTGCGGCCACCAGAACACGGCCGGCGCCAGCGTCTGTGAACAATGCGGGGCCGCGCTTTCCGTCACCCCGCCGGTCCCGCCGATGTCGGCCGGCCCGAGCACCCCGCCGCCCCAGGCCACCGCGCCTGCCGCCGGCGCGCCGCGTGCGCCGATCCCGAACCACCTGGTGTGGGCGATCCTGGTGACGCTGTTCTGCTGCCTGCCGGGCGGCATCGTCGCCATCGTTTACGCGGCGCAGGTCGACGGCAAGGCGGCCGCCGGCGATTACGTCGGCGCACAGCAGTCATCCGACAACGCCAAGCTGTGGAGCTGGATTTCCCTGGGCGTCGGCCTGTTCGCCATCGTCGCCTGGTTCGGCCTGGTGATGCTGGGCGCCCTCGCGGATGCCGGCAACTACTGATCCCCTGCCGGGGTATCGGCGCCACCCGGTTGGCCTGGCCCTGTTGGGCCTGGCCGCCGCGGCGGGCGCCGTCGTGCTGTGGCACGTGGATCCGCGCCAGGCCGGCAGCCCGCTGCCGCCCTGCCCGTCGGAGTGGCTGACCGGGCTGTTCTGCCCCGGCTGCGGCACCACCCGCGCCCTGCATGCGCTGCTGCACCTCGACGTCGCCAGCGCCATGGCGATGAACCCGCTGCTGGTGCTTTCCCTGCCCTTCGTCGCGCTACTGCTGGCCAACCAGCTGTTCGCGCTGCCGGAAGGCTGGCGCAGCCTGGCCCGCCGAATCGGCGACGCCCGGCCCTGGGCCGTCGTGCTGATCACTTACGCAGTATTGCGAAACCTGCCGTGGGAACCGTTCTCGTGGCTGGCCCCGGGAGCATGAATTGACCACCCCGCCGCAGATGCATGCTTACGTCCCCAACCACCTGGTCTGGGCGATCCTGGCGACCCTGTTCTGCTGCCTGCCCGGTGGCATCGTCGCGCTGGTCCATGCCAGCCGCATCGACACGCTGGTGGCGGCCGGCAACGTGGCCGGCGCCCGCGAGGCCTCGGACAAGGCGCGGTTCTGGTGCCTGGTGTCGCTGTTCACGCCGCTCATCGGCCTCGTGGCCTACCTGCTGCTGCTGGCCATGGGCCTTGGCCTGGGCGCTTTGGCGAACAGCTTCTAGCCCCTGCCCCTCAACCGCGACGCCAGTCCTTCGAGTCCCGCAGCTTCGCGCGCGCCTCGGGCGAGGCGTAGAAACGGGTCAGGCCGCAGTCGGCGCAGACGCGCACCGTGAACTTGCCCGACGAGAAGAACGTGCCCAGGCCAGGCAGGTAATTTGGCGCATAACCGCCACCGGCGCTGATGCCGCCGTGGCTGTGGACGCGGGTGCCCGCACATTCGGGGCATTGATTGTGCTTTTCCAAGGCGCTCTCCGGGGCTTACACGGCCCAGCCGGCAAGCACGAACAAGGCCAGCACGCCCAGCCACAGCAGCAGGATGCGCCAGACCAGGCTCATGGCGTCGCGCAGTTCCAGCAGGGCCGGGGCCTGCGCGGGGCCATCGACGGCATAGGCTTCTTCCTCGGCCAGTTCACTGGCCACCGAGGCGCGCGCGGCGGCGCCCAGGAATCCCACGTCCAGGCGCAGGCCACCAGTCGCGTGCCAGTCGCGCCAGGCACCCACGACGCGGTCGAAATCGGCCGCCAGCGCCATCGCGAAGGTCATCAGCTGCGCCACCGGCCAGTCCAGCACCGCCAGCGCCGTGCGGGCGACGCCGCGCTGGCCCGCCGGCAGGCTGCGGCGGGCCTCGCCCTGGGCGCACAGCGACACCAGCCGGTAGCCGATGGCACCCACCGCACCGGCCACCAGGAACCAGAACAGCACCCCGAACCAGCGCCACAGTGCGCAGCGGAACACCGCCTCGACCAGCGCCGGTCCTTCGCAGACCGGCTCGCCGCCGGTGTGGAAGAGCGACTGCGCGGCTTCGCAACGGGCGTCGGGCGTGCGTGCTTCGATGATGGCCTCGACGTCCAGGTCCAGGTCGCGCGGGCCCCAGGTGTAGAGCAGCGCCAGCAGCGCGAAGGCGAAGGCCGGCAGCCCGTAGAACAGGTCGTCGACGAAGAACTGGACGGCGCCGATCGCCAGCAGCGGCAACCCCACGGCCAGCAGCAGGCCGACGCCATTGGGCCAGTCGCCGCCAGCCTGCCGGCCCAGCCAGTGCAGCCAGCCGATGAACCAGTCGTAGCGGCGCAGCAGCGGCAGCGAGGGGAAGACATGCCCCAGCAGCAGTGCAACGACGACGGCGATGAGGGCGGCGGACATGGGGGGATTCTAGCCCTGTTGGGCCAGCCATTCCTCGATGAGGGTGCGCGCGATCGATAGCCGCGGCGAAAGTTTGAGTTCGCCGCTGGCGACCTCGGCCTCGATGTCGGCCTTCGAGAACCAGCGCACCTGCTCCAGCTCGTCGCTGACCTGGGGTTCCACCGGCTCGCCCGCGGCGTGGAACCCCACCATCAGCGAGCCCGGGAAGGGCCAGGGCTGGGAGCCTGAATAACAGCTCGAATGCACCGGCACCGCGGCTTCTTCCATGACCTCGCGGGTGATGGCCTGTTCCAGCGATTCGCCCGGCTCGACGAAACCCGCCAGCACCGACCAGCGCCCCGGCGGCCAGCTGGCCTGGCGGCCCAGCAGCAGGCGCTGGCCGTCGCTGACGGCGACGATGATCGCCGGGTCGGTGCGTGGGTAGTGTTCGAGCCCGCAGCCCGGGCAGCGGGCGCTGTAGCCGGCCCGGCCGAACACCACGGCGGCCCCGCAGCCGCCGCAATGGCGATTGCGCTGCTGCCAGTGCACCAGCGCGCGGGCCTGGGCCAGGGCCGAGGCCGGCAGCGCCGGCCAGGTGGCGGCCGCTTCGCGCACGCCGAGGCGGCCCGGCAGGGGCGGGTCCAGGTCTTCGTGGGGAAGGACGAACCAGGCCGTGTCGCCGTCCAGCCCCAGCAGGCTGGCCGTGGCGGGCCGTCCGGGGGCCAGGCGGCCGCCGGTGCAGATGACGTCTTCGGGCGAGGCCTCGGCGCCGGTGGCCGGCGCGGTTTCCTTGGGCGGGCGGTGGAAGCGGGCCTGGCCTTCGGCATCGACCACCAGCACGCGCGCCGAATGCCAGCGGGCATCGAGTTCTTCAGGGTTTTCGCGCAGCAACTCGGCGCGGTCCAGGCCCGGGCCGCGGAAGGCGAAACCGGGTGGCACGGCGCTCATGCGCGGATCAGGCCGAGAAGCTGCTGCCGCAGCCGCAGGTGGTCTTGGCGTTGGGGTTGCGGATGACGAACTGCGCGCCCTGCAGGCTTTCGCGGTAATCCACTTCCGCGCCCATCAGGTACTGCAGGCTGAGCGGGTCCACCAGCAGGGTGACGCCGTCGCGCTGCAGGGCCAGGTCGTCCTCGGCCTGCTGCTCGTCGAACTCGAAACCGTACTGGAAGCCCGAGCAGCCACCGCCGGTGATGTACACCCGCAGCTTCAGGCCCGGATTGCCTTCTTCGGCGATCAGGGACGCGACCTTGGCGGCCGCGGCCGGCGTGAACTCGAGCGGGGCGTCGAGCTGCTGGTAGCTGGGATGCATTTCCATGGCGGCAAGATGGGGCCTGCGGGCCCCGCTTTCAAGCTTCCTGAGCCTCGGCCTTGCCGGTCTTGCCGCGCAGGGGCACCGCCGCGGGCGCCGATTCACCCGCCGGGCCGGTCAACTGGGCCAGCGGCGCCTCGGCGTGGATCAGGCGGCCGGTAATCATGGCGCCAGCGGCCATTTCCACCACCTTGTAGTGGATATTGCCCTGCACGCGGGCGTTGGCGGCCAGTTCGACCCGTTCGCTGGCGTAGACGTCGCCGGTCATGGTGCCGCTGATCACGACCACCGGCGCGCGCACTTCGCCTTCGATGCGGCCGTCCTCGGACAGGGTGAGCACCGCGGCCGAGCCGTCGTCGGCGACCACCTTGCCGTAGATGGTGCCTTCGACGTACAGGCCGCCGGAGAAATTGATGTCGCCGCGGATGACCGCGCGCGGGCCGACCAGGGTTTCCACGGCATTGCCGTGGCGGGGGGATTTCTTGTCACTGCCGAACATGGTTAGTCTCCTCGCGGCGCACGGGCTTCCCAGGGGAAGGCCTGCTCCACGGTACTGCCGCCCGAGCGCAACTGCACGCGGACGCGTTGGGGGGTAAAACCCTCGGGCAGCATGACGCTGCCTTCGAGCTGCTGGAAATAGCGGAACGAGAACGGTTGTCCGGTTGCATCCGGCTTCTGGAGGAGCTCGGCCCAGCCCAGGTTGACCAGGCGGCCTTCGCTGACGCCCTCGACCGACATCCGCGCTTCGCCCTTGCTGATGGCACCGCGGTTGAGGTTCTGGGTAAGGGTGACGGTGTAGCGCCAGGTGCCGCCCGACTCGCGGGCGAAAACGGCCTCGTGCACGCTCAGGCCACGGCGCTGGCCGGTGGCACCGACCAGGCGCTCGTAGAAGGCCACGTCCGCGCGCAGGGCCGAGACTTCCTCCTCGCGCTCGGCCAGCGTTGCCTGCAGCTCGGTGTTGGCGGCACGGCTGATCTGGTCGCTGCGGCGCAGGGTGGCGACGTTCTGGCGCAGCTGCCGGGCGACGTCCTCCGAGCGCGCGGCGCGTTCGCTGGTCAGGTTCAGTTCCTGGCGCAGCTGGTCGCGGCCGGGCGCGGCGCGTTCGGACGCGAACATCCAGACGGCCACCAGGCTTGCCAGCCACAGCGCCAGGCCGACCACCAGCAGCACCCGCGCGTAAGGGCGATGCGGAACGATGACGAAGCGGTGCTTGTCGGGGGCGGGGGTATTCATGACCTTAGGGGGTCGCGTCGGGACGCGGAGCCGGCCAACTTAAGCGGGCGCACCCTGCCAGCGTCAAGGCGCAGGGCCACTATACTGTGAACCACGTCACGTTCCGGGGGCCGGCATGACCGAAGCGCATATCTTCGCACTGGGGCTGGCGCTGGCCTGCCTGGCCGGCGTGCGCGCCTATTTCACCGTTTTCGGCGTCGGCCTGGCCGGGCTGATGGGGTGGGTGGACCTGCCCGACGCCCTGCAGGTGACCATGTCGCCCTGGGTGATGGGCACTGCCGGCGCGCTGGCGGTGGTGGAGTTCGCCGCCGACAAGATCCCGGGCGTGGACTCGGGCTGGGACCTGCTTCAGACCCTGGCGCGCATCCCCGCGGGCGCATTCCTGGCGGCGGCCACGCTTTCCGACGATGGCCAGCTGTCGGGCGGCGCGCTGGCCCTGGGTGGCGGCGCGGCGCTGGGCACGCACCTGCTCAAGTCAGGAACGCGCGCCGTCATCAATGCTTCACCCGAGCCGGTATCGAATTGGGCGGCCTCGGCCAGCGAGGACACCGCGGCACTGGGGGCGATTTCGGTGGTCTTCCTCTACCCCTGGGCGGCGTTGGCGCTACTTTTGGGGGTACTGTTGGCCGGCGCGCTGCTCGTGGCCTGGCTGGCACGGTGGGTCTGGCGCCTGTCCGGCAAGGCGGCTGCCGGCCGTTAACCTTCAGGGCATAATCCAAGGCCAAACAGAGGCCACTCGATGAATCCGCACGACGAGTCACGACTCGCCGCACACCGACCCGCCTTCCTGCGCCACCTTCCGCGGCGCGTGGAGAAGATCGGCCGCCGCCTGCACCACTTCCTGCAGGACGGCTGGGACATCAACGGCGTGGCCCTTCTGAACGAAGACGCGCTGAGCCTGGGCCACGCCTGCCGCCAGCACGGACTGGACCAGGCCGGCCAGCATTTCCTGCGCCTGCACGAGCTTCTGCACGACACGCTGCAGCAGCAGACGCTGCCCGAGCCTGACATCGGCGAACAACTCTGGAGCCTGGTCGAGGAAATCGGCCAGTCCGTGCCGATGGGCGCCGAGGCCGGCGCCGATCCCAGCGTGCCCCAGCGCGTGGTGCAGCAAAACGGCCGCGCCGAAACGCCGCCGGCCAACTACTGGCGTCGCTGGGGCGAAGACGCGCCCGATGCCACCGCCACCGCCATGGCCGAGGAGCCGGCGCCGCCGGCGCCTGAGCCAGCGCCGGCACCCAAGCCGGCAGCAAGACCAGCGGCCGTGAAGCCGGCCCCACCGTCGCGGTCCCGGGCCCCGACGCCGACGCCGAAGACGGCTCCGTCCCCGGCCCCGGCACCCGCCCCTGCTCCCGCCGACACCCCCGTGGATGTCACCGGCATCCGCGTCTACCACCTCACCGAACACGGGCCGCTGTCGCTGGAACTCGACCAGCGCATGGAGGCCGCCGGCTATGAAGTCGAACTGCTCGACACGCCCGAGGAACTGAGCGAGCTGCTGGGCGCGCTGCCCGCGCGCCTGGCCCTGGTGGACGCCGGTTTCAGCAGCCAGCTCGACGAAATCGGCGCCACCGTGCGCGCCGCCCGCGAACTGAGCAGCCAGCCCATCCAGCTGGTGGCCCTGAGCGAAGCCGACGACATCAACCTGCGCCTGAACGCCAAGCGCGCCGGCGTCGACCTGCTGCTGGTCGAGCCCAATGCCGCCGAGGTGCTCAAGCGCCTGGGCCAGCTGGTCAGCCCCGGCGGCGGCGAGCCCTTCCGCGTGCTCATCGTCGAAGACGACCGCAACCAGGCCCTGTTCGCCGAAGGCATCCTGCGCAATGCCGGCATGCAGACCGACGTGGTGCTCGACCCACTGGACGTGCTCGAGGCCCTGATCCGGTTCAACCCCGACCTGATCCTGATGGACCTGCATATGCCGCATGCCAACGGCATCGAGCTGACCGTGCTCATCCGCGACCAGGACGCCTTCCTGCACACGCCCATCGTGTTCCTGTCGGGCGAAGCCGATACCGACCGCCAGTTCGAAACCCTGGAAGCCGGCGGCGACGATTTCATCTCCAAGCCGGTGCGGCCAAAACACCTCATCGCCGCGGTAAGCAATCGCGTCGCCCGCCACCGCGCGTCCCAGGAACGCCAGACCCGGCGCACCGGCAGGCACCCGGAAACCGGCCTGATGCATCGCACCGAACTGCGCGAACAGGTGGCCGAGGCCCTGGCCGGCGCGCATGAGCACAGCACCGGTGGCGTGCTGTTCCTGGAAGTCGAAAGCGTGAACCTGCTGCGCGACCGCCTCGGACTGACCGTCCTGGAGCAGCTGCTGGCCGCCGTGGGCAAGCTGGTGGGCGAACAGGCCGGCCCGCGTCCGGCCACGCGGTTTGGCGACGGCAGTTTCGTGGTGCTCGACAGCGACCGCGACGAAGCCTCGCTGGAGGCCTTCGCCACCCAGCTGCGCGCGGCCCTGGTGCAACATCCGTTCACCGTGCAGGGACGCCCGCTGCGCCTGCGCGTCTCGGTGGGCGTGTGCGCCTTCAAGCATCGGTTCACCGACGTGTCCGAAATGCTGGACGTCGCCGAGCGCATGGCCCGGGAGTCGCGCACCCAGGACAAGGGCGTGCGCCGCTACCAGCCGACCCAGCCGACCGAAGCCGCGCGCGAAACCGCGCTGGTCAACGAAATCCGCGAAGCCATCGCCCGCAACAGCCTGGAACTGCTGTACCAGCCTGTCGTTGCCGTGGCCGGCAGCGACGACAGCCAGTACCAGGTGCTGCTGCGCCTGCGCGACGGCGACGGCAAGCTGCTGCCGGCGGCCGAAGTGGTGCCCCTGGCCGAGCGCGGCGACTTCATCACCGACATCGACCGCTGGGTGATGCAGGCCGCGATGAAGCTTGTGGGCGAGCGCCGTGCCGAGGGCAAGGCGCTGCGCCTTTTCGTCACCCAGTCGCCGCTGACGCTTGCCGACCCGGGCCAGGCCACCTGGCTCAAGGCCGAGCTGGCCGCCCACGACGTGCCCGGTACGTCGCTGGTGGTCGAGCTGCGCATGGAGGACGCCGCCATCCACGCCGGCACCATCCGCACCTTCTGCGATGCCATGGTGGCCGACGGCCTGCAGTTCTGCCTGAGCCAGTTCGAATCGAGCAACGACACCGACCGCCTGTTCGACGAACTGCCCCTGGGCTTCGTCAAGCTGGCACGCAAGTACACCTCGACCGCGCTGTCGCCGAACATGCGCGACGAGCTGAAGATGCTCATCGACCGCGCCCATCGCCGCGGGCTGGAGGTGATCGGCCACGGCGTCGAGGACGCGCAGGCCGCCGCCACGCTGTGGATGAGCGGCATCGATTTCATCCAGGGCAACCTGGTGCAGCAGGCCGACCGCGACATGGACTTCGACTTCCAACAGGCAGTGCTCTAGATGACGCCAAACCCGAACGACGCGCTGATCGTGCGCTGGTTGGCGATCGCGGGCGCGCTGGGCGCGGCGATCGCCGCCGCGATGGGGCATTTCAGCGAAAACTGGCTGTGGCAGTCGGCCGCGCTGATCGCCGCGCTGCTGGCCTTCGCCGGCGCCGCCGGCGTGTGGCGCGCCTACACCATGCGCAGCCGCGCCCTGCACCAGGCGGCCCAGGCCACCGGCGAGCAGACCCGCGAGGTGAACGCGCTGCAGGAAGAACTGGCCCTGCACCGCCGCCTGGAGCGCGAACTGACCGAGGCCAAGCAGGCCGCCGAGTCGGCGATGATGGCCAAGGGCGAGTTCCTGGCGACGATGAGCCACGAGATCCGCACGCCGCTCAACGGCATCATCCCGATGCTCGACCTGCTGATGAGCAGCCGCCTGCAGCCCGACCAGCAGGACATCGTGCGCACCGCCTACACGTCGGCCCGGCAGATGCAGCGCATCGTCGACGACATCCTGGATTACTCCAAGCTCGAAGCGAACAAGGTGACGCTGGAAACCACCAGCTTCAACCTGCGCGAACTGCTGGACTCGGTCATCCGGCTGATGGAAAAGCCCGCCGAGTCCAAGGGCCTGCGCCTGAACCTGCAGATCGACGCGTCCGTGCGCCTGGCCGTGCGCGGCGACCCCGTGCGCCTGCGCCAGGTGCTCACCAACCTGCTTTCGAACGCGGTCAAGTTCACCGAACGTGGCTCGGTCAACCTGGCGGTGAGCCGCCGCGGCGAGACCCGCAGCCAGCACGAGCTGCGCTTTGAAATCGTCGATACCGGCATCGGCATCGCCAAGGACGCGCGCCTGTTCCGCGCCTTCAGCCAGGCCGATGCCAGCACCACGCGGCTTTACGGCGGCACCGGCCTGGGCCTGGTCATCTGCAAGCGCATCGTCGACCTGATGGGCGGCACCATCGGCGTGGAATCCGAACCCGGCCGTGGCAGCACCTTCTGGTTCGAAGTGCCGCTGCTCAAGGCGGCCGGCGACGTGCAGGGCCAGCGCACCGACCTCAACGGCGCCCGCGTGCTGCTGCTCTCCACCGACGCGGCGCTGCGACAGCGCATTGGCCAGGCCGCGCCCGGCTGGGGCGCCACCCTCACCCAGACCGAAACCACCCAGGACGCGCTGACGAAGCTGCGCAGCGCCCTTCAGCGGGGCGCCAACTGGAGCTTCGACCTGATGCTGGTGGACCTGCACAGCGTTCGCAGCACGGTGATCGCCCTGCACCGCAACCTGCGCCGCACGCCCGAGCTCGAAGACCTGCGCGTGGCCTACCTGCACGGCGAAGAAGCGGTGGCCGCCGAACTGGTGCAGGGCCCGAACGCGCTGGTGCTGCCTCGCGCCATCGGCGGCGGCGAACTGCGCAACGCGCTGATGGGTTTCCTGTCGGCCGGGCCGGCGCAGCCCAGCCTCAGCGACGAGGCCCAGGCCCTGTCCGAACGCGAGCTGGTGGTGCCGGGCGCCGTGCCCGAGCCCGACCCGCCCAAGGGCCGCCTGCGCGGGCGCCTGCTGCTGGTCGAGGACAACCCGGTGAACCTGATGGTGGCCCAGCGCCTGGTCGGCCTGCTCGGCCTGCAGTGCGAAACCGCCGACAACGGCGAAAAGGCCCTCGACCGGATGATGCAGGGCAACCTGGACATCGTGCTGATGGACTGCCAGATGCCGGTGAAGGACGGTTACACCGCCACCCGCGAATGGCGCCAGCACGAAACGGCGAACAACCTGCCGCGCCTGCCCGTGATCGCCATGACCGCCAACGCCATGGCCGGCGACCGCCAGAAGTGCCTGGACGCCGGCATGGACGACTACCTGTCAAAGCCGGTGGACCGCCGCCTGCTCGAAGCCACGCTGGCGCGCTGGCTGGCGGCGCGACCGGTGTCGGCCGACGCGCTGCCGCCGCCCCCGGTGGTGGCGCCGCCCCCGATGGCCGCGCGCCCGGCACCGCCCGCCATCCCGCGCCCGAGCCCGACCTTCCCGTCGCGCTCCGCTGCCTCCGCGCCCGCCCCGGTGGCGCCGCGGATCCCGCAGCCGGCCGCCACCGCACCGGCCCGTCCGCCGGCGCCGGCAGCGCGGCCCGAGCCGATGTCGACCCAACTGCGCGGCGAAGCCCCGGTGACGCCGCCGCCGGTGCTGGCCAATGAAGTGGTGGACGAACTGCGCGCGGTCATGGGCAACGAGTACCTGAGCCTGGTGCGCCTGTTCCTGGAAGACGCGCCCAAGCACGTCAGCACGCTCGAAGCGGCGGCATCCGCGGGCGACATGCCGGCGATGGTGGCGCCGTCGCACACCCTCAAGTCGGCCAGCGCCAACCTGGGTGCCATGGCCCTGTCGGCCGCCGCCAAGCGCATCGAACTGGGCGCCCGCCAGGGTGTGCTGCCGCGGCCGGCGGTGGCGGTGGCGGTGCTCGAGAGCGAGTTCCGGCGGGCGGCGCTGGCCTTGAACGCCCTGCTCAAATAGCCGGCCCTGCAAGGCAAGCGGAACGAAAAAGGCCCGGCATCGCTGCCGGGCCTTTCGTTTTCACACCCGAAGGCGCTGGCTCAGAAACCTTCGACGTTCAGCCGGCCACCGGTGGCGACCTTGCCCTGCAGCGAAGGCGTGGGCGTGGTGGTGGCCAGGATGGCGGCCTTGATCTGCGCCGCGCTCGCCCCGGGGTTGCGGGCGGCATAAAGCGCCGCCGCGCCCGTCACGTGCGGGGTGGCCATCGAGGTGCCGTTGTAGCTGGCGTAGCCGGAAATCACCTTGCCCTTGGAGCTGCGCGGCACGGTGGAGACGATGCCCGAACCCGGCGCCGCCAGGTCCACGGTGGTGGCGCCGTACTGCGAGTAGCTGGCCAGGGCACCGGAGGAGGTGAGCGCGGCGACCGCGATCACGTTGGGGCTGTCGTAGTTGCTGGGATAGGACGCGGTGGCGTCGTTGTTGGCACCGCTGTTGCCGGCCGCCGCGATGAACAGGATGTCGGCCGCGTTGGCGCGGTCGATGGCGTCCTTCAGGCCCTGCGAATAACCGCCGCCGCCCCAGGAGTTGTTGGTCGCGACGATGTTCAGGCCACCGTCCACCTTCAGGTCGGTGAAGTAGTCCACCGCCTTGATGGCGTTGGCGGTGCTGCCGCCGCGACGGCCCAGGAACTTGGCGCCCATCAGCTTGACGCTGTGGCAGACGCCGGCCACGCCGATGCCGTTGTTGCCGACGCCGCCGATGGTGCCGGCCACGTGGGTGCCGTGGTCGTCGCCGGCGCCGTCGAACAGCGAGCTGTTGTTGCCGTCGAAGTCCCAGCCGTAGACGTCGTCCACCAGGCCGTTGCCGTCGTTGTCGACGCCGTCGAAGGTGCTGTCGCCCGGGTTCTTGAACGCGTTGGCGGCCAGGTCTTCGTGCTCGTACATGTAGCCTTCGTCGATGACGCCCACCACCACGGTGGAGCAATCGGCGCCGCCGCCCCAGGCTTCGCCGGCCTGGCTGCCGAAGGCGTTGGCCGGGCTGGTGGCGTCGCCGTACATGCCCCAGAGCTGGCCGCCGGTGTAGAGCGGGTCGTTGCTGGTGGCGTGGCGGAGCACGAAGTCGGCTTCGACGAAGTCGACGCCCGGGCGGCCTTCCAGGTCGCGGATGGCCTGGGCGACGTTGCCGTAACCGCGGAAGCTCATGAGCTGGACGTCGCCGCCGCGGTCGAAGCGGCGGTTGCCGCGCACCAGCGTGTCCTGCACCTGCAGGGCGCCGCGGCGCATGACGGCATTACGCTGCGCCGGCGTGGCGTCGGCGCTGAACTGGATGATCACGCGGTTGGCGTGGTGCTCGGCGCCGCGGTCGAGCGCGGCCAGCACGAGGTCGGAACGGCCACCGGCAAGGGCGGAGGAAGCAGTACCGAGCGCAGCGAGGGTCGCCGCGGCCAGCAGCGTGGTGCGGAAAACTGATTTCATGCGTTTGTGACTCCCCGAAAAGTCCCCGCCAAAAGGGCGGGGATTCGGGAAGCTACGACCAGCCCGAGGCCCAAGTCATTCTGCGATGCAGCACACGGTTTCAGCTGAAACCTTCACCCCCGGCCGGGGCCGGAAACGGGGCTCAGCTGCCCATCTTGGACTGCAGGTAGTTCTGCTCGCCGACCCGGCCCATCAGCTCGAGCTGGGTTTCAAGCCAGTCGATGTGTTCTTCCTCGGACTCGAGGATGTCGGCCAGGACCTTGCGCGAAACGTAGTCCGCCACCTGCTCGCAGTGGGCGATGCCGGCCTTGAGGTCGGGCACGGCGTCGTGCTCGAGCTTGAGGTCGCACTCCAGGGCTTCCTTCGGGGTCTGGCCGATGCGCAGCTTGCCCAGGTTCTGCAGGTTGGGCAGGCCTTCAAGGAACAGGATGCGTTCGATGAGCATGTCGGCATGCTTCATCTCGTCGATCGATTCCTTGTACTCGTGTTCGCCCAGCTCCTTCAGGCCCCAGTTGTTGAACATGCGGGCGTGCAGGAAATACTGGTTGATCGCGATGAGTTCGTTGTAGAGCGCCTTGTTCAGGTGCTCGATGACCTTGGCGTCGCCTTTCATGGCTGGCCTCCTGTTCCGTGGATGCAACAGGCAGCCTAGCGCTTCGCGCCGGGCCATGCCGGAACGGGAATGCTTAGCGTTTTCAGTGCCGCTTAGGCGGCGGCCGCGAACACCGGCAGCGGGAACGCCCTCGGCGCGCTGGCTTCACCCAGGATCTCGGCCGCCAGCTCGCCGCAGCTGCCGCAGCCACTTCCCAGGCCGGTGCGCATGGTCAGCTCGGACACGGACGTACACCCGGCTTCGGCAGCCCGGCGAATGTCGTGGTCGGTGACTCCATGGCAGAGGCAGACGTACATGGCGTACGGTCCATAAATGGGAACTGTTCGCATTCAACCCCGAATGCGAATCATTGTCAACCGCTTTCCCCGGACGCCTTCGTGGGGCTTCAGCCCCGGTTGGCCTTAGCGGCACCTGCCGCCGGCCGCCGCCACCAGGGCCCGCACCGTCTCATCCGCCGGTGGGACAGCGCCCTCCCCCGCCACTTCCCGGGCATGCGGTGCCAGGTGCTCCAGCGCCCTTACGTAAACCTCGCGCTTGAAGCTGACCACGTGCTCGGCCGGGTACCAGAAGTCCACCCAGCGCCAGCTGTCGAATTCCGGCTTCTCGGTCAGGTCCAGCCGCAGGTCGGACTCCTGCCCGGTGAGCTTGAGCAGGAACCACACCTGCTTCTGGCCAATACACACCGGCCGGTTGCCCCGGCGGATGCAGCGCCTGGGCAGCCGGTAGCGCAGCCAGCCGGGCGTGGCGCCCAGGACTTCCACGTGTTCAGGGGCCAGGCCCACCTCTTCGCGCAGCTCGCGGTACATGGCCTCGAGCGGCGTCTCGTCGGTGTTCATGCCGCCCTGTGGGAATTGCCAACCGTCACGGTTGACCCGCCGGGCCCAGAACAGCCGGCCGTCGCCGTGCATAAGCACGATGCCCACGTTGGGGCGAAAACCGTCCGGATCGACCACGGGACGGACTCCAAAAAATCTACTGGGGCCAGACTGCCACAGGCCCGGAAGGCGCCACAAGCGCGGCACGCGGCCCGCAGCGGGGCTGGATTGACACAGGGAGGTGCTGCCCGGACAATACGCGGCCCTATCCGCAACGGATAGCGGCCGATGGCTATGTAGCTCAGCCGGTTAGAGCACGTCACTCATAATGACGGGGTCGGTGGTTCGAGTCCACCCATAGCCACCATCACTAAACCCGCATTTTTGCGGGTTTTTTTGTGTCCCGCTGATCGCCATTGCACGGCTGTCGGACACCCGCTCATCTGACCACGCACCCCGCAAACCGCCCCTCCAGCTGACGCTGCACCATCTGCCAATGCTCCAGGCAGAACTGGTCGCGCCCCATGCGAATCGCCGCAAGGTGCGTTTCGCCATTCGTGTTGATGTGGAAGTTCAGTTTGCCGCGGAAGTCGTCAAGCGCTGCCTGGAATTGGCGGCCGGTGTCCGGGTCGATTGAAGTGATGCACGGCGCCGCTTCGGCCTGCAGTTTTTCCAGCAGCACGGCGCAGTTCTTGCCCATGCCTTCGGCGGCGGCGTCTACCTGTCGCTGCGGCCCGGCGGAGTCGTCGAAGAAGCGCGTCTCGCCGCCCACCCAGGTGTTGGTACCCCCGGGGAACTGGCGCGACTCGGTGAACTCCTGCGCGAAGGCGATGCGATAGGGCTGGTGCCACGCGGCGGGGTGGCCGAAGTCCGGCAGGCAGTCGGCTTCGTGGCGCATCAGGGCGCGGCGGCCCTCGCCTCCAATTTCCGGCAGCGCCTCGGCGGGTGAAACGCTGACGATCGTGCAGCCCGGGTAGGCCCTGGCCAGCGAGGGATCGGGCAAGGACCCGGCCACGAAAGGAAGCTCGCCCGACCCGCAGGACGCCACGGCCACCAGGCCCAGCAGCCAGGCGTGTCGCCATGGCGCGCGGAAAGAGGTCTTGTCCAACAGGTACTCCCTGGCTTGCCCAATGATTCGCCCGGACTATCACCGAATCTGGCTGCGGCAGGAAGCCGGCCCGTCAATCCGCCACCCGGCGGCACCCGGCACGACCGTTCGTCGGCCCGGGTTTGCGCAGTTTGGCCCGGCGGTAGCCCCGGGGTGTCTCCCGGGCACCTTGCCGCCGCGCCAGTCGCCTCCAAAAAACGCCTTGTTTTCTGCGGTCATTTTTTGACCAGGCGCCGGCCGGAGCCAGCCCGGCCGGTTATGCGGCGTTGCCGCTTGACGGCAAAAATCCCTGAGGCTAGCGTCGGCAAAGTGTCATGCAGATGTGCTCTGCGTCACACGTCCGGGTGGCGTGCAACCTTCTGCTGACACGAGAAGCCTAAAGGCTCGCGTAAGGGGGTTGTGCACCCAGGGGACCCGGGGCAGGGATGCAAAACACGGCCGCTTTGCGGCAATCGCTGTTTTCCTTTTTCGGGGATCCACCAACGTGAGCAACAACACTCGCAAGCTTCGTTTGCGCGGTATCGTCGTGGCTACTTCCTTCGCCCTTGCAGCGCAGGCCGCCATGGCCGCGGGCGTCCAGCCCGCTCCTCGGGTCGACCTGAGCGCGATCGCTTCGGACACCCAGTTCGACCAGTTCATCGTCAAGTACAAGGCCGGTACGCCCGAGGCGTCCAACCCGGCGGCGCTCAAGCGCTCGCTGGACGTCGCCGCCGTCGGCGCCAACCAGCTGGTCCAGGCCTCCCGCCTGCAGAACGGCAATCGCGCCGGCGCCGGCAAGCCGCTGGCCGCCAGCCACGTGCGCCGCATGTCCCTGGGTGCCGACGTCGTGGCCAGCTCGCAGAAGCTCAGCCCGGCCGAAGCCGAAACCCTGATGCGCCAGATCGCGGCCAATCCGAACGTCGAGTACGTCCAGATCGACCGGATCATGAGGCACACCCTGACGCCCAACGACACCAACTACAGCCAGCAGTGGGGCTATACCGACGCCGACGCCGGCATCCGCGCCAACACGGCCTGGGACGTGGCCAACGGCAGCGGCATCATCGTGGCGGTGCTCGACACCGGCTACGTGACCCACTCCGACCTGGCGGCCAACATCGTCGCCGGCTACGACTTCATCTCCAACAGCACCACGGCGGGTGACGGCAACGGCCGCGACTCCAACCCCGCCGACCCGGGCGACTACTACGGTGGCGACCCCTCCAGCTGGCACGGTACGCACGTGGCCGGCACGGTGGCCGCGGTGACCAACAACGCCAAGGGTGTTGCCGGTACCGCCTGGGGCGCCAAGGTGATGCCGGTCCGCGTGCTGGGTCGCGGCGGCGGCTCCACGTCCGACATCGCCGACGCCATCATCTGGGCATCGGGTGGCAGCGTCAGCGGCGTGCCGACCCTGTCGGCGGCCAATGCGGCCGACGTCATCAACATGTCGCTCGGCGGCAGCGGCTCCTGCGACACCGCCACGCAGAACGCGATCAACAGCGCCGTCAGCCGCGGCACCACGGTGGTGGTGGCGGCGGGCAACAGCAACGCCAATGCCTCGGGCTTCACCCCGGCCAGCTGCAACAACGTGGTGAACGTGGCCTCGGTCACCAGCGCCAGCGCGCGTTCGAGCTTCTCGAACTACGGCACCTCGATCGACGTGTCGGCACCGGGCTCGAACATCCTGTCCACGCTCAACAGCGGCACCCAGGGTCCGGGCAGCGAGAACTACGTGTCCTACAACGGCACCTCGATGGCGGCCCCGCACGTGGCCGGCGCCGTGGCGCTGGCGCAGAGCCGTCGCCTGGCCCTGGGCCTGGCGCTGTGGACCCCGTCGCAGGTGGAAGCCAACCTGAAGTCGACCGCGTACCCGCTGTCGGGCGCGTGTTCGGGTGGCTGCGGCGCGGGCATCATCGATGCCCGGGCCCTGGTGGACCTGGCTGGTGGTGGCGGTACGCCGCCGCCGCCGCCGACCGGTGGCAGCCTGACCAAGGGCGTGGCCGTGACCGGCCTGTCGGCCACTGCGGGCAACTCGCTGTACTACACCCTGTCGGTGCCGGCCGGTTCGAGCAACCTGACCTTCACCATGTCCGGTGGCACCGGCGACGCCGACATGTACGTGCAGTTCGGCAGCCAGCCGACCGACACCTCGTACGTCTGCCGCCCCTACCTGAGCGGCAACAACGAGACCTGCACCATCGCGGCCCCGTCGGCCGGCACCTACCACGTGCGCGTGAAGGCCTACTCGAGCTTCTCGGGCGTCAGCCTTGTCGGTAACTACACCGCCGGTGGCGGCAGCTCGCCGCAGACCTACAGCAACACCGCCGACTACGCGATCAACGACAACGCCACCGTCGAGAGCCCGATCTCGGTCTCCGGCCGCAGCGGCAATGCCCCGTCGAATGCGTCGGTGGCGGTGAACATCGTGCACACCTACAAGGGCGACCTGAAGGTCGACCTGGTGGCGCCCGATGGTTCGACCTACAACCTGCACAACCGCAGCGGTGGCAGTGCCGACAACATCGTCGGCACCTACACGGTGAACCTGTCTTCGGAAGCGCTGAACGGCACCTGGAAGCTTCGGGTGAACGACAACGCCGGCGGCGACACCGGCTACATCAACAGCTGGTCGGTTACGTTCTGATCCACGGGCAATACGCTGCAAACCAGGACCCCGGCTTCGGCCGGGGTTCTTCTTTTGGTCGCTGCATCAAGGTTCCAGCCGCCTTTCGTTGCTACATTCCGTATCGAACGTCCTTTTCGTAGGGGTGACAGGCGAATGTCGGAACGCAGGGTGCATGGGCTCGGGTGGGTGCTCCTGCTGGCCGTGTGCTGCGTCCGCGCCGAGGTCACCATCGAAGAAGTCCGTGCGCTGCCGCCGCTTCCGGCCGCCTACCCTTCGGAAGCCCCGCTGGATATCCGGGTGCAGTGGCTCCAGGGCCGGCTGGCCGAAAGCGGGGACCCCGCCGAGCACTACCGGCTCCGGCGGGCCTTGTTCGATGAGTACTACTACGAGGGCCACGACCCGGAAGCCGCGGCCGCCTGCCTGGAAAACCCGCCGCTGGCGAAGGACTTCATCTATCGCGAGCGCTGCATCCTGGCCTCGGTGCCCGGGTACGAGGAGTCCATGGGCCAGTTGCTGGCGCTGGCCAGCGAGGCGCGGCAGGGGGACGAGCCCGGAGCAGCCGCGGCCCTGCTCAAGGACGTCGCCTGGCGCCAGTCGCAGGCGGGCGACATCGCCGGCGCCTTCGAAAACTTCGAGGCCGCGCTTGCCCTTGCCCCCGCCGGCAACACCGAACTGCTCGGCGAAATCATGATGGACACGGCCACCAGCTACATCGTCAATGGCGACGAGGCCTATGTGCGCAAGGGCCTGGCGCTGCTCAAGGATGCCAGGGTGCGGATGCAGGCGGTGCTGGAAGATCCGACGGACCGGGCCAACAAGCAGTTCCTGAAGGACAAGGTGGTCCTGACCGAGTTCAACAGCGGCATCGCCTACGCCTTGCATCTGTCCGAGTATGAAAACGCACTGGGCAGCTTCGACCAGGTCGCCGCTGAAGAGAGCCCCTATCGCGAGGACGCGCTGGTCTTCGCCGCGCTGTCGGCGGCCGAACTCGGACGGTTCAATGACGCAAGGCGATACCTTGCCCGCGCGGACCGGGAAAAGGGCGACGCCGCCCTGAGCGGCCCGGTAGCCCAGCAATACCTGGCCTGCTACCGGCAGCTGGCGACCCGGCACTGGGACCGCGGGCATCCGGTCGCCGCCTGCCTGGCATTGAAGCCGGAGACGTCGCTGGAAGTACAGATGGATGTCTTCAAGCGGCTGTCGGAAAGCGACGACCCTGAAACGGCCCTGGCAGGCCTGGCGGGACTGAAGAAGCTGCTGGTGGAGAAGATAGAACCCCAGCTTCGGCGGCGCGCCAGCGGTGCCGCGTCCAACGCCGAGCTGATGCGCCTGCAGCGCGAGTCCGAACTCAAGACGGTGGTCCTGCAGCAGCAGGAGGCGCTGCAGCGCGAGCGCGAAGCCACCAATTCCCAGCGACAAAATTTTTTCATCGCCTTGTCCTTCCTGCTGCTGATGGTGGTGATGTTGGTCGCCTCGCGCCTGCGCGCGAAGAAGCGGCTTGCCGAACAGTACGAGCAGCTCAGCCTGTCCGACACGCTCACCCGCCTGGGCAACCGCCGATTCCTGCAGCAGCACGTAGGCCGGGAGCTGTCCTTGCTGGACCGGACGCGACATGAGTCCCCGGAGGCCGCCCTGGGCATATATCTCTTCGACATCGATCACTTCAAGGCCGTCAACGACCGTTTTGGCCATGCGGCGGGCGACGAGGTGCTGGTGGAGATGGCCCGGCGGATAAAGCTCGCGACGCGCGGCGCGGACCTGCTGGTGCGCTGGGGTGGCGAAGAGTTCCTGCTGGTGGCGAGGGTCGACAACCAGGCAAGGTGCGCGCAGATCGCCGACCGCATCCTGCGTGCCGTCAATGGCGAACCGTTCGCCCTGGGCGACCACGGTCCCATTGCCATCACCTGCACCATCGGCTCGGTGACCTGCCCGTTCATCGACGGCGACAACGCCGCCATTTGGGACCAGTTGGTCGCCATCGCCGACCAGGCCCTGTACCTGGGCAAGATGAGCGGACGCAATCGCTGGGTGATCGTCGACAACCAGCGGCTTGCCACCCCGGAAGACGTCGATGCCCTGCTGAAGCGGCCCCTGCAGCAGGCGGTCGACGAAGGGCTGGTCAGCCTCCGGACCTCGTGAACTAGCCGCTGCCCCTGATCGGGTCGCCGGTCGACACCTGTCCGCGCGTGCGCGGGACCAGGAGCTGGCCGAACAGCACGCCGTCTTCTCCGCGCCGGTAGCGGGTGAGCGTGCGCAGGGGTTCACCACCCTCGTCGCGCCGCCCGGTATCGGCATCGATGGTCACCAGCACGCAGCGGGTGCAGGGTTTGGCCACGTCGAAGACCACGTCGCCGATGGTGACCTGTTTCCACGCATCTTCGGCGTGGGCATCCACGCCGTCGACAACCAGGTTGGGCCGGAAGCGAGCCATCGGCACCGGCCGGTCCAGGCGCTCGTTCAAGGCATCCAACGCGGCGCGCGACACCAGCAGCAGCGGCATCGAATCGGCGAAGCTGACTTCGTCGCCGGGCTGGGCGCGCGATGAAACATTGCGTCGGATCACGCCCTCGTCCATGTGCACCAGGCGTACGGGACGGCCCAGGTACCGGCTGAACCAGCCGTCGGTCGCGGGGTCGACGGCCCGGGCTTCAACGTGGTCCTTCCATACCGTCACGCTGAGCGTGGCGCCGCCCCGTGGCGCGGCGACGGCGAGCCTCGGCATGCCGGGGGCTTCCAGGGTCAGGCCTTCGTCGGTGGTGACGGGCTGTACCTGCAGCAGGCGCGGCTCCTGCCTGGCGGTGATGAACTTGCCGTCGGCATCGACCAGCATCCAGCGGCGGTCGTGTTCCAGGCCACGCGGCTGCACGACGGCGGTTTCCACCGACTGCCCGGCGCAGGATTTCACCGGGTACACGTGGATTGCCGACAGGGAGGCCATGGCCGACGTTGGCTCGCTCAGCCCTGCAGGCGCCAGGCCAATTCGGTGCCCGCGCGCAGCGGCACCAGTGCCGTGGCGCCCTCGCCCAGCTCGGCCGGCAGCGTCCAGGCTTCACGCACCAGGGTGATGCGGTCGGTGTTGCGCGGCAGGCGGTAGAAGTCCGGGCCGTGGAAGCTGGCGAAGGCTTCCAGCTTGTCGAGCGCACCTTGTGCTTCGAAGACTTCGGCGTACAGCTCCAGCGCGGCGTGCGCGCTGTACATGCCGGCGCAGCCGCAGGCCGATTCCTTGGCGCCGCGGGTGTGCGGGGCGCTGTCGGTGCCCAGGAAGAACTTGGCGCTGCCGCCGGTCGCCGCGGCCACCAGGGCCAGGCGGTGTTCTTCGCGCTTGAGCACCGGCAAGCAGTAGTGGTGCGGGCGCAGGCCGCCGGTGAACAGCGCATTGCGGTTCATCAGCAGGTGGTGCGGGGTGATGGTGGCGGCCACGTTGGCCGGCGCGGCGGCGATGAACTCGGCGGCCTGGCGGGTGGTGATGTGCTCGAGCACCACGCGCAGTTTGGGGAAACGCTGCAGCAGCGGCTTGAGCAGGGTTTGAATGAATACCGCTTCGCGGTCGAACACGTCCACGTCGGCACCGGTGACTTCGCCGTGCACCAGCAGAGGCAGGTCGTGGTCCTGCATGGCCTGCAGGGTGTCGTGGCAGCGGTCGATGTTGGACACGCCGGCATCGGAATTGGTGGTGGCGCCGGCCGGGTACCACTTCACCGCGTGCACGAAGCCGCTGGCCCTGGCCTCGGCGATGTCCTGCGGCGACGTGCGTTCGGTCAGGTACAGGGTCATCAGCGGCTGGAACTGCATGCCCGCCGGCAGCGCCGCCAGGATGCGGTCGCGGTAGGCGCCGGCCAGGGCGACATTGGTCACCGGCGGCACCAGGTTGGGCATGACGATGGCGCGCGCGAACTGGCGGGCGGTGTCGGGCAGCACGCGCGCCAGCATCTCGCCGTCGCGCAGGTGCAGGTGCCAGTCGTCGGGGCGGGTAAGGGTGATCTGCTGGGTGGCCATGAGGTGCCGGTGCCGGAGGGGATGCCGGGCATTTTCGCTGATTCGGCGCCGCTTTGCTTTTGCGTCCGGTGGCCGGCCTGCGCGAGGATGGGGCATCGCCGCACCGGAATCCCCGATGGCCACCGATTACGACACCATCATCCTCGGCGCCGGCACCGCCGGCCTGGCCGCCCTGCGCGAGGTGCGCAAGCGCACCGACCGCTTCCTGCTGGTCAACGACGGCCCCTATGGCACCACCTGCGCGCGGGTGGGCTGCATGCCCTCGAAGGTGTTCATCGAAGCGGCCAATGCCTTCAACGCCCGCAGGAAGCTGGGCGAGTTCGGCGTCAGCGGTGCCGACGCGCTGGCCGTGGACATCCCGGCGGTGCTGGCGCGGGTGCGCAAGCTGCGCGACTACTACGTGTCCGGGGTGCTCAAGGCCACCGAAGACCTGGGCGAGCGCAACCTCGCCGGCCGCGGCCGCCTGCTGGGACCCGACCGCGTGGCCGTGGGTGACCGGGAGTTTTCGGCCCGCCGCATCATCCTGGCCACCGGCTCACGGCCCGTGCTGCCGGACCCCTGGGCCCGCCTGGGCGATCGCGTCTTCACCACCGACTCGCTGTTCGAACGCAGCAACCTGCCCCGCCGCATCGCCGTCATCGGCCTGGGCGCCATCGGCGTGGAAATGGCGCAGGCCATGGCCCGCCTGGGCATCGACGTCAGCGCCTTCAGCAGCAGCGAGCGCCTGGCCGGCCTGCACGACAGGAAGGTGAACGCGACGCTGCGCGCCCTGCTCGACCAGGAGTTCGCCATCCACACCGGCCACGAAGTCGAGCTCGAAGCCGCCGGCGACGGCGTGCGCGTGCGCGCCGGCAAGTCCACCGTCGACGTGGACGCCGTGCTGGCCGCCATCGGCCGCCGCCCCAACCTCGACGACGTCGGCCTGGAAACCCTGGGCGTGGAACTCAACGAGAAAGGTCTGCCACCCTTCGAACCGGGCCTGCTGCGCATCGGCGACACGCCGGTGTTCATCGCCGGCGACGTCAACACGCATGCGCCGATCCTGCACGAAGCCGCGGACGAGGGTTTCATCG
Organism: Arenimonas aestuarii; assembly: GCF_054781715.1. NCBI lineage: Bacteria > Pseudomonadati > Pseudomonadota > Gammaproteobacteria > Lysobacterales > Lysobacteraceae > Arenimonas > Arenimonas aestuarii. The sequence continues at coordinate 115,288 of NZ_BAAGTW010000005.1, forward strand.
CCGGCCGCAACGCGATGGCCGACGAGCCCATCTGCTACCAGCGGCGCACGCCGCTGGGCGTGGTGTTCTCCGACCCGGTGTCGGCGCACGTCGGCCAGCGCCGGTCGGAGCTGCCCGACGACACCGTGGTCGGCGAAGTGGACTTCAGCCACCAGGGCCGCGCCCGGGCCGCGCAGAAGAACGACGGCCTGCTGCGCGTCTACGCCGCCCACGATACCGGCTGCATCCTGGGCGCCGAGCTGTGCACGCCCTCGGGCGACCACCTGGCCCACCTGCTGGCCCTGGCCGTAGGCCAGAAACTCACGGTCTTCGACCTGCTGCGCATGCCCTTCTACCACCCGGTGCTGGAAGAAGGCCTGCGCACCGCCCTGCGCGATGCCGGCAGGCAGGTGGACGACAGCCCGGACCGCAGCGACCTGGCCAACTGCCCGGCGATGGGAACCGAAGCGCTGGACTAGCGGTATTCGGGATTCGGATGGTCGAAGCGGCAGCCCGCGTCCCAGGCCTTGCGCTGGTTGCCGTGCGCGGGGATGCCGCCGGCGTCCTTGATCAGGCGGGCCAGGTGCATCAGGTTCCAGGCCATGAAGGTGGTGTTGCGCTGGGTGAAGTCGTTGTCGTAGCCGGCACCGTTGTCGCCGTAGGAATCGCCCGGCCCCGCCTCGCCGATCCAGCCTGAATCGGCCTGCGGCGGGATCACGTAGCCCAGGTGCTGCAGCGAATAGAGAAGGTTCATCGCGCAGTGTTTGATGCCGTCCTCGTTGCCGGTGACCAGGCAGCCGCCGACGCGGCCGTAATACGCGTACTGGCCCTGCGCATTGAGTTTCCCGGACTCCGCATAGAGGCGCTCGACCACCCGCCGGCACACGGAGCTGGGGTCGCCCAGCCAGATGGGGGTGCACAGCACCAGGATGTCGGCGGCCATCACCTTCTTCGACAGCGAGGGCCAGTCGTCGCGTTCGGCGCCGTGTTCGGTCATGTCGGGCTGCACGCCGGGTGCCAGCACCAGGTCGACCGGGCGCACCACCTCGACGTCCACCTTGTTGGCACGCATCACGCCGGCAGCGACGTGGACCAGGCGTTCGGTGTGCGACTCCTGGCCGGTGGGCTTGAGCGTGCAGTTGAGGAACAGCGCGCGCAGATCGTCGTAAGACGCGGGCGGGGTGGGCTCCTTGCGGGCCATGGCGGCCTCCTGTCGGTGGCGGGGGTTCAGGCCGGCTGCAGCAGGCGCAGCCCGAACCAGTCCTGGGGGTCGTTCCAGCCCTGAACGACACGAAGGCCGGCGCGTGCGGCGAGCTCGGCGAAGCCTTCGTCGGTGTACTTGTGGCTGTATTCGACCTGCATGGCCTCGCCGGCGGCAAACGCGAACGACTTGCCGTGCACGCTGACGGTTTGCGCGCGCTGGCTGTCGATGAAGGTTTCGATGCGGCCGGTTCCGGGCTGGTACACGGCGCGGTGCCGGAACGCATCAAGATCGAAGTTGGCGCCCAACTCGCGATTGAGCCGCACCAACAGGTTCAGCGTGAACGCGGCGGTGACGCCGGCGGCGTCGTTGTAGGCCGCTTCGATCAGCGACGGCGACTTCTGCAGGTCGATGCCGATCAGCGCGGCGCCCTTGGGGCCGATGGTTTCGCGCATGGCGGTGAGCAGGCGCACCGCTTCCGTATGGGTCAGGTTGCCCAGGGTCGAGCCAGGGAAGAACACCAGCACCCGGCGGGCCTCCCGCTCGGGTTCGGGCAGCGGTATGGGCTGGGTGAAATCGCCCAGCACCGGCAGCATCTGCACCGGGCCGAACTCGCGGTCCAGGCGCTCGACGCTGCCGACCAGCGCGCTGCGCGAGATCTCCACCGGCGTATAGGCCACCGGGTCTTCCAGCGCGTCCAGCAGCAGGCGGGTCTTGCGGCCACTGCCGCTGCCGTATTCAACGACATGCACGCGCCGTCCGACGACGGTGGCGATGTCAGCACATTCGGCCTCCAGCAGCGCCAGTTCGACGCGCGTCAGGTAGTACTCGGGCTGACGGGTGATTTCCTCGAACAGCTCGGAGCCGCGCCGGTCGTAGAAGTACTTGGAGGGCAGGCGCTTGGGCGTGCCCGACAGGCCGGCCAGTACGTCGCCCAGCAGGTCGTCGCGGCTGGGGTGCAGGTCGGTCAGCTCAACGGGATCGGCACTCACGGTATTCATGGCAGGTCCTTGGCCAGGCGCAGCCCGGAGAACTGCCAGCGGGCGTGGGGCGGGAAGAAGTTTCGGTAGGTGGCACGGATGTGGCTGGCCGGCGTGGCGCAGCTGCCGCCGCGCAGGATGGTCTGGCCGCTCATGAACTTGCCGTTGTATTCGCCCAGCGAACCCGGCAAGGGCCTGAAGCCCGGATACGGGCCGTAGGCCGAACTCGTCCACTCCCAGACATCGCCGAACAGCTGGTGCGGGCCCGGGCCTTCATCGGCGCCTGCCTGCGGGTGCAGGAAGTCGGCATCGAGCAGGTTCCCGGCGGGCTGCTGCCCACGCGCCGCGTGTTCCCACTCGGCTTCGGTGGGCAGGCGGGCGCCGGCCCAGCGCGCGAACGCGTCGGCTTCGTAAAGGCTGATGTGGCAGACCGGCGCATGCGGGTCGCGTTCGCGCCAGCCGGCCAGGGTGAATTCACGGGCGCCGTCTTCATGCCAGTAGAGCGGCCGCTGCCAGTGTTCCGCCTGCACGCGGTCCCAACCGTCGCTCAGCCACAGGCTGGGGTCGGAATAGCCGCCGTCGGCGACAAACTCCAGGAACTCGGCGTTGGACACCGGGCGGCTGGCCAGCGCATGCGCCGGCAGCAGCCCGCGATGGCGCGGCGACTCGTTGTCGTAGGCGAAGTCCGTGGCCTCGGGCCAGGGCTCGGCACCCATGGCCAGCGCCTGTTCTTCGACACCGTTCCAGTGCACCAGGCGCGGCTCGCCGGCCCGGGACGCCAGGTCCCTGCGGTAGGCCGGGCCCAGCGGATTGCTCCAGAACGCGTGCTTGATGTCGGTGAGCAGCAGTTCCTGGTGCTGCTGTTCGTGGTGGGTCCCCAGTTCAAGCACCCGCAGCGTGTCGTCGTGAATGGCGCCGGCCTGCAGGCGTTCGAGCAGGCGGGCGTCCACTTCACTTCGGTAATCGAGCACTTCGGCCAGCGTCGGCCGCGACAGCAGGCCGCGCTGCGCGCGCACGTGGAAGGGGCCGACGCTGTTGTAGTAACTGTTGAACAGCAGGTCCCAGCGGGCTTCGACCGGTTCGTAGGCGGCGTCCGCGCCCAGCACGAACTTCTCGAAGAACCAGGTCGTATGCGCCAGGTGCCATTTCGCCGGACTCGCGTCGGGCATGGACTGCAGCAGCGCGTCTTCGGCCGAAAGCGGCGCGGCCAGGGCCAGGCTGCAGGCGCGGACATCCCGATAGCGCGTGGCCAGCGCCTGTTTCGCGGGTGGGGGCTCCCGGTTTCCTGCGGCCTGGGATGAAGAAACTCGCATTGCCAGCAAGAATAGCGCCGCCGCGTGAACGATGCATGATCCGCGCCGGCTGGCGGCCGGGGGACCGGCGCGGCCTGCTGTCGTAAAGTGGCGGCATGTCCCAGGCCGCACTACCCGCCACGCCGATTCCGCACCCGGCCACCGTGCCGCTGGCGCGTGCGGCCGACGCCTTCGTGATGCAGGGCGATGCGCTGTACCTGGACTGTGCCGCCCAGGCTCCGCAGCTTCGGTCCGTGCATGCGGCGGGAATGGCCGCGCTCGAGGCCGTGGCGCGACCCTGGCAGCGGGTCTCGCCGACGCCGCCGGAACAGCGCGAGACATTGCGCGCGCTGCTGTCGCAACTTTTCGACGGTGAAGCCGACGGCGTCGCGCTGGTGCCCTCCGCGGCCTTCGGCCTGGCCACGGCAGCGAACAGCCTGCCGCTGGAGGCCGGCGATGCAGTGCTGGTGCTCGACGGCCAGTTCCCGTCGAACCTGCTGTGCTGGCAGCGGCGCTGCGCCGACACCGGTGCGCACCTGCGTGGCGTTTCGCGCGAATCCGGCCAGGACTGGACCGATGCGGTACTGGCGGCGGTCGCCGACGAGCCGCGGCTGCGCATCGCCAGCCTGCCCCAGGTGCGCTGGGACGACGGCGCCGTGCTCGACCTCGACCGCATCAGCGCCGCGCTGCGCGAACGCGACGTCGCGCTGGTGCTCGACCTCAGCCAGAGCCTTGGCGTGGTGGCGCCGGACATCGGTCGCTGGCAGCCGGATTTCGCCGCGTCGGTTGGCTACAAGTGGCTGCTGGGCGCGCGCGGCCTGGCCTGCCTGTGGGCGGCGCCGCGCTGGCGCGAAGGCGGCCGGCCAATCGAACACCACTGGATAGCGCACGACAGCGGGCCGGATTGGCGATTCGCGGTGCATTCCCCCGCGCCGTTCGCCGCGGGCGCCCGGCGCTTCGATACCGGCGGCCTGGACGACCCCATCCGCCTGGCCATGGCGATCGCCGGGCTCGGGCAGGTGCTTGCCTGGGAACCGCCGAACATCGCCGCCGCGCTGGGCGAGCGCACCGGCGCCCTGCACGACGCACTCGATGCCGCCGGCCTGTCGGCGTGGACCAGCCGCGGCCACGCCCCGCACCTGATGGCGCTGGAACCGCCGTCCGCCATCGTCGCGGCGGCTGATGCCGCCCTGCGCGGCGCCGGCATCCACTGCACCTGCCGCCACGGCCGTTTGCGCATCGCCCCGCACCTGCAGGTCGCCACCGGCGACATGGCGCGGGTGGCCGACGCGCTTTCACGCTTCGCCTAGGCCGGGGCCACCGGCCCGGCGCGTTGCTTTCAGGGTCCGGGCGATTACACTTGGCCGATGATCCTGACCCTTCCCGAACTGATCACCCCCGAAGAACTCACGCTGGTCAAACAGCTGGTCGCCGGGGTCGGGTTCACGGAAGGCAAGAGCACGGCCGGCGAGCTGCTGCACAAGGCCAAGAACAACCAGCAGATCCCCTGGGACCACCCGGTGATGAAGAAGATCGCCGGCCTGGTCATGCAGGCCCTGGGCCGCAACGACGCCTTCATGGGTGCCGCGCAACCCCGGCGGCTGGCGGCGATGCTGGTCAGCCGCTACCAGCCGGGCATGGCCTATGGCCTGCACGTGGACGCGCCGATCATGGCCGAACCCAACCACGTGCGCAGCGACGTCTCCTTCACCCTGTTCCTCAACGAGCCCGACACCTACGAAGGCGGCGAGCTCGCCTTCGAGTCGGGCAGCGGTGAAACCGCCTTCAAGCTGCCGGCCCGTTCAGCCATCTGTTATTCCACCGGGCAGCTGCACCGCGTGCGCCCGGTCGAATCGGGGGAACGCCTGGCGGTCGTGGGCTGGGTGCAGAGCCTGGTACGCGAACCGGCCGTGCGCGAAATCCTCTACGACCTGTCCGAAGCGCGCGAACAGCTGGTCGGCAAGGAAGGCTGCGAGCGTGCCCTCGAGCTGATCAACAAGTCCTACTTCAACCTGCTGCGCCGCCACGCCGAACCCTAGCGGCGGCGGCGCGCGCGCCCGACGACTCCCCGTTTGCGCACGGAGCGCCGTGCAACCGGTAGGCGGACGGATCCAGCCGCGCCACGGCGTGGGCGTATTCGGCCGTGTAGCCGGGGAAGATCGCCACCACCTTGCCGTTGTCCATGCGGTACCAGCTGCGGCACCGGGCCCAGACCGAGCCGGACAGCCGCTGCTGGATTCGGGCGTTGTGGCTGCGCATGACGTCGTCGCGTACTTCGATGGCCCGGTGGCCGCCGGCTTCGACGGCGTGCATGCAGGCGATGGCGTGTTGCACGGCCGGTTCGATGTAGAGCAGGGTCGAGGTGTGACCGGTGGCGGTGTTCGGGCCCAGCAGCAGGAACATGTTCGGGAAGCCGGCGACGCTGATGCCGTTCCAGGCCTCGGGGCCGTCGCGCCAGGCGTGCTCAAGGCTCTGGCCGTCGCGTCCGGTGATGCGCACCGACTGCAGCAGGTGCACGGTTTCAAAACCAGTGGCGCAGATCAGCACATCGAGCTCGCGTTCGCTGCCGTCGGTGCAGCGGATGCCGGTGGCCGTGATCCGCTCGATGCCCGTTGTCACCAGTTCGGCCTTGCCCTGGGCGAAGGTCGGGTAGTAGTCGTTGGCGTAGATGATTCGTTTGCAGCCCAGCGGGTAGTCCGGTGCCAATGCGGCGCGCAGGGCCGGGTCGGCCACCTGGCCCTGCAGGTGCCGGCGCGCCTGCCACAGCATCAGCCGGCGCATCAGGCTGCCGTCCTCGAAGCCGCGCCGGCCCAGTTCCAGGAAGGCCACCCAGAACCGCCTTACGCCGGCCGCCACCGGCGGCACCCGTGACAGCCAGCGGTCGAACCAGCGATAGCGGCGCTCGAGCCGCGGCAGCACCCAGTTCGCGGTGCGCTGGAAAACAAACATGCGCGCCGCCTGCGCCGCGACCGGCGGGATCAGCTGCACGGCGGTCGAGCCGGTCCCGATGACGCCCACGCGCTTGCCCTGCAGCGGCACGCCGTGGTCCCAGCGGGCGCTGTGCAGGCGCTCGCCCCGGAAGTCGTCCAGGCCCGGGATGTCCGGCCAGCGCGGTTGGCTCAGCGGGCCGGTGCTGCAGATGAAGTAGCGGGCTTCGATCCGTTCGCCGCGCTCGGTCCGGAAATGCCACATCCCGCTGTCTTCATCGAAGCGTGCCTCGGCCAGCCGCGTGCCCAGGCGCAGGCGCGCGGACAGCCCGTGTTCTTCCGCCAGCGCCTGCTGGTAGGCCTGGATCTCGGGCGCGTCGGCGAAGCGCTGGCGCCAGTGCGGATTGGGCGCGAATGAAAACGCATAGGCCGGTGCCGGCACGTCCACCTGCGCTCCCGGGTAGCGGTTGTCCCACCAGGTGCCGCCGATGCCGTCGCTCTGTTCGAGCATGACGACGTCGTGCAGGCCGTGTTTCTGCAGGTTGATGGCGGCGCACAGGCCCGACATGCCGGCGCCCAGGATGAGCGTGTGGTGGCGGCGCGGGGCGTCGCTCGCGGGCAAGGCATCCAGTCGCCGGGTGATGAACTGCGCCAGGCGCGCCACCGCCGAATCCGCGGAAGGCAGCTGGCCGGCATGCAGCTGGAACACGTGCCAGCGGCCGGGCGTGAAATCGCGGCGCGCAGCAACGCCGGCGGACGCCAGCGCCTCGAGCAGGGCTTCGGCCTGCGGCGCCAGCAGGTCGTCGCTGCCGAATTGCACCAACGTCGGCGGCAGTCCGCGCAGATCGGCGAGCAGCGGCGACACCAGGGGATTGTCGGTCTGGTCGCCGGCGTAGTTGCGCGCATTGGCGTGTGCCCAGGCCGGGCTGAGCAGGGCTTCGCCGGGCACCGGCGCCAGCGGCGTTTCCGGACGCAGGTCGACCAGCGGTGCGATCAGCGCGAGTGCGGCAGGCGCCGGGCGACCGGTATCGCGGACCTTGAGGGCCAGCGCCAGCGCCAGGCCGCCGCCGGCGGAATCGCCGGCCAGCACCACCGGGCCGCGCACGGCGAGTTCATCGTAGGCCGCCAGGGCGTCGTCCAGCGCGGCGGGGAACGGGTGCTCCGGCGCCAGGCGGTAATCGGGCACGTGCACCGGCACGCCGCAGGCGCGCGCCAGCCAGGCCGACAGGCAGCGGTGCGTGCGCGGTGAGCCGGTGGTGTAGCCGCCGCCGTGCAGGAAGAGCACGGCGCCTTCGCGCACCGCCGCCGCGCGCGGGTCCTGCCAGGTGACACAGGGCACGCCGCCCAGGGTGCCCGGGGAATTTTCCAGCCCACGCGGCAGGCGTCCGATGCCCGACAGCATGTCCATCCAGCGGCGCTGGAAGGCCGGGGAAAAACGCGGGGCCAGCACCGGCTTCACCAACAGGCGCAGCGTCGTCCTGAGCAGGGCTGCGCGCAGCGGGTCGGGGGAAGCCATCGGGATTGCCTCGAAGGTGAGGGAAGCAGCATAGGCAAAGAGTGCCGGCCAGCGACAGGGTTAAACTCGCCCGCATGGACGCGCCGCGTTTTCCGCCCCCCGCCTCGATGATGCAAGGTTTCGCCGACGCGGTATATCGCGTGCACGGCGATGGCGAGGTGATCAGCCTGCGCATCGGCCAGGCCAACCCGGCCATGGCTGCCCTGATGGCCCGGCATGGCGCCCGCCACGGTGGCCTGGTGACGGGCGAGAACCCTTTCGGCCAGCAGCAGTCCGCGCAGCGTAATGCGGCGGCCAACGACGCACTGCGCGCCGCGATCGATGCCATCGGCCTGGTGCGCGTGGCTTCCGATGGTGGCAGCGAGGATGGCGCCTGGAACGAACCGGGTTTCCTGGTGCTCGGCGGCGACGATGGAGTGCTCGACCGGCTGTCGCGGCGTTTCCGCCAGGCGGCCTGGGTGCGCATCAGCGCCGACGGCACGGCCCAGCTGGCGGCCTGCCGCTACCCCCTGGCCAGCAGCGGCGAAACGCCGTGCTGGCCATCGGAGCTGGTCCCCGGCCCCTGAAGGGGCGGCGGGTGGCTCAGACGCGCCCGACCACCGGCACCAGCGCGCCGGTGATGGCGCTGGCCTTGTCCGACAGCAGGAAGACGATGGCGTCGGCCAGCTGCGCCGGCTGCACCCAGGCGCTGAAATCGGCGTCGGGCATGTCGGTGCGATTGGCCGGCGTGTCGATGATGCTGGGCAGCAGCGCGTTGACGGTGATGCCGCGGCCCTTGAGTTCTTCGGCCAGGGCTTCGGTGAAACGCATGACGCCCGCCTTGGACGCCGCGTAGGCACCCATGCCGGCGCCGGCCTTGAGCGCGCCGTTGGCGCCGATGTTGACGATGCGGCCACCGTCGGGAAGATGGCGCAGCGCCGCCTGGCTGGCGGCCACGGCCGTACGCACGTTCATCTGGTACATCCGGTCCCAGGTGTCGGTGGAACCGTCCTGGACCTTTTCCCAGGCAAAACCGCCGGCGATGTTGACCAGGCCGTGCAGTCCGCCGTGCTGGCTGGCGATGGCGTCGAACGCCGCCCCGGTGGCCTTCGCGTCGGCCAGGTCTACGCCGCCATGCAGGTGCGCCGCACCCAGGGCCTTGGGCTCGCGCGGTGCCTCGGCCAGGTCGATCGCGGCGACGGTGGCGCCCTGCTCCAGCAGTGCTTTCACGACCGCGGTGCCCAGGCTGCCGAAGGCGCCGGTGACGGCGATGGTTTTTCCGTTGAGGGACATGGCGTGGCTCCTGTTTCCAATGCCGGCCATGGTAACCGACGCGACGTTTGCGCCCGGTCAGGGCGCCATCGTGTCCGCCGGCACCCGCACCGCGCCTTCCATCAGCACACGCGCGCTGCGGCTCATGATGGCCTTGCGCACCTGCCACTGGCCGTCCACCTGCGTGGCCTCGGCGCCCACGCGCAGGGTGCCGCTGGGGTGGCCGAAGCGCACGGCCTGGCGCTCGCCGCCACCGGCGGCTTCATTGACCAGGGTGCCCGGGATGGCCGCGGCGGTGCCGATGGCGACCGCGCAGGTGCCCATCATCGCGTGGTGCAGCTTGCCCATGGACAGGGCGCGCACGCACAGGTCGATGTCGCCGGCGGCGATGGGCTTGCCGCTGCTCACGACGTGGTCGGTGGGCGGGGCGACAAAGGCGATCTTGGGGGTGTGCTGGCGCTTCGGAGCTTCGGAAACATCGCCGATGAGTCCCATGCGCACGGCGCCGTGGGCGCGGATGGTTTCGAAACGCGCCAGCGCGGCCGGGTCGCCGTTGATCGCGTCCTGCAACTCGGTGCCGGTGTAGCCGATGTCCCGGGCGCGCACGAAAATCGTCGGGATGCCGGAGTTGATCATCGTCGCTTCGAAACGGCCGACGCCGGGCACGTCCAGCGTGTCCACCAGGCTGCCGGTCGGGAACAGGGCGCCGCCATCTTCGCCGTCATCGGCCGGGTCCATGAACTCGAGCACGATCTCGGCCGCCGGGAAGGTGACGCCGTCGAGCTCGAAGTCGCCGGTCTCCTGCACTTCGCCATTCGTGATGGGCACGTGGCAGACGATGGTCTTGCCGATGTTGGCCTGCCAGACCTTCACCGGGAACACGCCGTTCTCAGGCAGGCGCGCCTTGTCGATGAAGCCGTTGGCGATGGCGAACGGGCCCACCGCGGTGCTGAGGTTGCCGCAGTTGCCGGACCAGTCCACGAAGGCGGTGTCGATGGCCACCTGGCCGTAGAGGTAGTCGACGTCGTGGCCGGGCTGGCTGGCCTTGCTGATGATCACGCACTTGCTGGTGCTGCTGGTGGCGCCACCCATGCCGTCGGTGTGCTTGCCGTAGGGGTCGGGCGAGCCGATGACGCGCATCAGCAGCGCGTCGCGCGCCGGGCCGGGCTTGCGCGCGGCTTCGGGCAGGTCCTCGAGGCGGAAGAAAACGCCCTTCGAGGTGCCGCCGCGCAGGTAGATTGCCGGGATCTTCAGCTGCGGTGCGTGGGTCATGGCGTCAGGCGGCCTTGGTGGATTCGAGGAAGTCCTGGGCGAAGCGCTGCAGCACGCCGCCGGCTTCGTAGATCGAAACCTCCTCGGCGGTATCGAGGCGGCAGGTGACCGGCACCTCGACGCGGCTGCCGTCACGGCGGTTCACCACCAGCGTGAGCGTCGCGCCCGGGGTGCGTTCGCCGGTGACGTCGTAGGTTTCCGTGCCGTCCAGGCCCAGGGTCTTGCGGGTGGTGCCGGGCGCGAACTCCAGCGGCAGCACGCCCATGCCGATCAGGTTGGTGCGGTGGATGCGCTCGAAACCTTCGGCGGCGATCGCCTCGACGCCGGCCAGGCGCACGCCCTTGGCGGCCCAGTCACGCGAGCTGCCCTGGCCGTAGTCGGCGCCGGCGACGATGATCAGCGGCTGGCGACGGTCCATGTAGGTTTCGATCGCCTCCCACATGCGCGTCACCTTGCCCTCCGGCTCCAGGCGCGCCAGCGAGCCCTGCTTCACCTTGCCGTCCTCGATCACCATCTCGTTGAACAGCTTCGGGTTGGCGAAGGTGGCGCGCTGCGCGGTCAGGTGGTCGCCGCGGTGGGTCGCGTAGGAATTGAAGTCTTCTTCCGGCAGGCCCATTTTCGCCAGGTATTCGCCGGCCGCGCTGGACGCCATGATCGCGTTCGAGGGCGACAGGTGGTCGGTGGTGATGTTGTCGCCCAGCAGCGCCAGGGGGCGCATGCCGGTGAGCGTGCGCGGCCGGGCCAGCGCGCCTTCCCAATACGGCGGGCGGCGGATGTAGGTGCTCTGCGGGCGCCAGTCGTACAGCGGCGTCACTTTTTCACCCGACTCCACCGCGATCCGGAACATCGGCTCGTAGACCTTGCGGAACTGCTCGGGCTTCACCGCCGACTTCACCAGCGCGTCGACCTCCGCATCGCTGGGCCACAGGTCCTTCAGGGTCACCGGATTGCCATCGGCGTCATGGCCCAGCGCATCCTTTTCGATATCGAAGCGGATGGTGCCGGCGATCGCATAGGCCACCACCAGCGCCGGCGAGGCCAGGAAAGCCTGCTTGGCGTAAGGATGGATGCGGCCGTCGAAGTTGCGGTTGCCGCTGAGCACGGCCGTGGCGTAGAGGTCGCGCTCGATGATTTCCTGCTGGATCTTCGGGTCCAGCGCGCCGGACATGCCGTTGCAGGTGGTGCAGGCGAAGGCGACGATGCCGAAGCCCAGCTTTTCCAGCTCGTGTTTCAGGCCGGCTTCCTCCAGGTACAGCGCGACCGTCTTGGAGCCCGGCGCCAACGAGCTCTTCACCCAGGGCTTGCGGACCAGGCCCAGCGCGTTGGCCTTCTTCGCCAGCAGGCCGGCAGCGATGACATTGCGCGGGTTGGAGGTATTGGTGCACGAGGTGATGGCGGCGATGATCACCGCGCCGTCGGGCATCAGGCCCTGGGCTTCCTGCGCGCGCCCGGCCTCGAGGCTGCCGGAAATCCCCTTCGCCGCCAGCTCGCTGGTGGCGACGCGGGCATGCGGGTTCGACGGGCCGGCCATGGTGCGCACGACGCTGGAAAGATCGAACTGCAGCGACCGTTCGTAGCGCGCGCCAACCAGTGCGTCCGCCCACAGGCCGGTGGTCCTGGCGTAGGTCTCGACCAGGGCCACCTGTTCGTCGGTGCGGCCGGTCAGGCGCAGGTAGTCGAGGGTGTTGTCGTCGATGAAGAACATCGCCGCGGTGGCGCCGTACTCGGGCGCCATGTTGGAAATCGTGGCGCGGTCGCCCAGGGTCAGCGCTGCCGCGCCCTCGCCGTGGAACTCGAGCCAGGCGCCGACGACCTTCTGCTGGCGCAGGAACTGGGTGAGCGAGAGCACCACGTCGGTGGCGGTGATGCCCGGCCCCGGCTTGCCGGTGAGCTCGACGCCGATGATGTCGGGCAGGCGCATCCAGGAGGCGCGGCCCAGCATCACGCTTTCGGCCTCCAGGCCGCCGACGCCGATGGCGATGACGCCCAGCGCGTCCACGTGCGGCGTGTGGCTGTCGGTGCCGACGCAGGTATCCGGATAGGCGACGCCGTCGAGCACGCCGATCACCGGCGACATTTTCTCGAGGTTGATCTGGTGCATGATCCCGTTGCCCGGCGGGATCACGTCCACGTTCTTGAACGCCAGCTTGGTCCAGTCGATGAAGTGGAAGCGGTCGGCGTTGCGGCGGTCCTCGATCGCGCGGTTCTTGCTGAAGGCCTCGGGGTCGAAGCCCCCGCATTCCACCGCCAGCGAGTGGTCGACGATCAGCTGCACCGGCACCACCGGGTTCACCTGGGCCGGATCGCCGCCCTGGTCGGCAATGGCGTCGCGCAAGCCGGCCAGGTCCACCAGCGCGGTCTGGCCCAGGATGTCGTGGCAGACCACGCGCGCGGGGAACCAGGGAAAATCCAGGTCGCGCCTGCGCTCGATGAGCTGGCGCAGCGAATCGTCCAGGGTGGCCGGCTCGCAGCGCCGCACCAGGTTTTCCGCCAGCACCCGCGACACGTAGGGCAGGCCGTCCCAGGCGCCCGGCTTCAGGGCCTCGACCGCCGCGCGGGCGTCGAAATAGTCCAGGGAGGTGCCGGGCAGCGGCTTGCGGTGCTTGGAATTCATGGCGGAAGGCTCGGGAGAACGCGGAGCCCGCCATTATCCGGCATCGGGCGGAGCGAGGCACCCCGCCCCCCTTTTCGCTGGCCGGGCTAGACCTTGGACAGCACCAGATCGAAGTTGCCCGTGGGTGCCGTTCCGCGCCCGGATTCGAAGGCCACGGTGAGTTGCCCGCGCTCCGCTGGGGACAGCGAGTTCCACAGCCGGTCGGCGTCGTTGAGCGGTTCACCGGCGAAGTACATCTGGGTGGTGACTTCCCGGAAGCCGCGTTTGGCCACCTTGAAGTGGATGTGCGGCGGCCGGGACCAGCCCTTGCCCACCGGGTAGGCGCCGGGTTTGATGGTCCGGATGCGGTAGCGGCCTTCGGCATCGGTGGTCAGGCGCGCCCAGCCCTGGAAGTTGGGGTCCAGCGGGGCCGGGTTCGGGTCGGATTCGTGGTCGTAGCGGCCGTGGCTGTTGGCCTGCCAGACGTCCACCAGCGCTCCAGCGATGGGGGCACCCGTCTCGTCCCGTACCTGCCCGCTGATCTCGATCACCTCACCGAGCGCCGCTTCGCTGCGGCCTTCCACGCGGGTCATGTCCAGGTCCTTGTCCGCCTGGTCCTTCTTGGGGAAGAACGGCCCTTCGGTCTGGGTCGGGGTGGGTTCGGCGGCCAGCAGCGGAGCGCCTGCCACCAGCGCCACGACGCCCAGGCCGCCCTGCACCACCTGCCGACGGGTCAGTCGGGTCCGGTCATTCATGTGCGCTCCCCCTTGGCGCCCGCGCGTTGCGGGCCAGTACCCAAAGCAAACGTGGCGCGGATCGCGGAACGGACGCCGGGGGCCAAGGCTGGGCCCCGCGAGCTCAGGCCTGGTCGCCGCCGTGGTGGAAATGGCGAAGGAACGGTACGCCGTCATCCTGGACTTCGCCCAGCGCCTGGGCCAGTGCATGGCCGGCATAAACGGCGTGCGCGATCAGGCCGGGCGCCTCGCAGTCGCCGACGCGATGCAGGGAAAACACGCCTGCCCCGGCATCGCGGCCGGCGAGCGCCTGGAACAACGCGTCTTCGGGGATGCGCGCGGTGACTGCCACCACGGCGTCCGCGGGCAGTTCCAGCACCTCGCCAGACCAGGTGTCCTCGACCCGCAGCGTGCGGCCTTCGTAGCGGGCAATCACCTTGGAGACATGCACCTGCACGCCCAGCGCCGCCAGGCGCTTGCGCACGTGCCGGTATTCCAGCGTGTACTGGCCCCAGGGCGCGACCACGTCCTCGGGCGTGACGAAGTGCACGCGGCAGCCGGCCTTGGCCAGCAGTTCAGCGGCGACGGTGGCGTGGTAGCCGCCGTCGTCGTCGACCACCACCACCTCGCCTTCGGGCAGGCGCCCGTCCATCAGGTCGTCGGGGGTGAACACCCTCGCATTGTCCGGGAAGCCTTCGATGCCCAGGCCGTGGCTGCGGCCGAAGCCGTCGCGCCGCCAGTGGGCGCCGGTGGCGATGACCACGTGGTCGGCACCGAATTCCAGCACGTCGGCGGGTTCGAGACGCGAGTCGAGATAGGTCGCGACCTTGGGCAGCTTGTTGATCTGACCCAGCCGCCAATCGCGCACGCGCGCCCATTCGGCCAGGCCGGGCAGGCGCGCTTCGCGGCTGACGCGGCCGCCGAGTTCCTTCGAGGCTTCCGCCAGCGACACCTCGTAACCCCGCTGGCCCAGGGCCCGCGCGGCTTCCAGGCCCGCCGGACCGCCGCCGACCACCAGCACCTTCGCGGGTTTGCGCGCGGGCGCGATGCGCTCGGGATGCCAGCCCTTGCGCCATTCCTCGCCCATGCTCGGGTTCTGGGTGCAGCGAATCGGCGAAACGGTGTTGTCACCGGAGACGCAGACATTGCAGCCGATGCATTCGCGGATGTCGTCGAGCCGGCCTTCTTCGATCTTGCGCGGCAGGAAGGGGTCGGCGATGGACGGGCGCGCGGCGCCGATGATGTCGATCACGCCGCGGCGAAGCTGCGACACCATCGTGTCGGGCGAAGTGAAACGGCCGACGCCGACCACCGGCTTGCTGGTGGTCTTCTTGACGAAGTCGACGAAGGGTTCCTGCGCGCCTTCGCCGCCGAAGCGCGAAGGCAGCGAATCGTTGTACCAGGCCGACACGTTCACGTCCCACAGGTCGGGCAGCTCGGCAAGCATGGCCACGATGTCGCGCGCTTCGGCCAGTTCGACGCCACCCGGCCCCAGCATTTCCTCGGTGGCGAAGCGCAGGGCGACACCGCAGCGGTGGCCGACGGCGTCGCGGGTGTCTTCGATCAGCTCGCGCAGCAGGCGCACCCGGTTCTCCAGCGAGCCGCCGTATTCATCCGTGCGCTGGTTGCGGCGGCGCTGCAGGAAGTGCATGGCCAGCGACAGGTCGTGCGCGGCGTACACGTACACGATGTCCATGCCCGCCTTCATGCCGCGCACCGCCGCTTCGCGGTGCCAGCGCCGGTAGTCGCGGATGTCGGCCTTGTCCATGGCCCGGGCCTGGTGCGGGTAGCCGTACTTGGTCGGCTGGTGCGAAGGCGCCAGCAGCACCTCGCGCGAGAACAGGTTCGAGGCCGCCGGGCCGTTGTGGGTCAGCTCCACCGCCGCCAGCGCGCCGAACGCATGCACCTTCTCGCACATCAGCGCCAGCGCCGGGATGTCGCGGTCGTCCCACAGCCGCGCCTCGACGTAGGGCGTGAGGTCGGTGCTGGGGTGGATTTCGCATTCCTCCGTGGACACCACCGCCCAGCCGCCCTCGGCCTTCACCTCGCGCATGGCGGCGTGCGCCAGCGGCATCGCGTGGCCCATGCCGTTGCAGTGCGGCACCTGGAAAAAGCGGTTCTTCGCCGTCACCGGGCCGATTCGGATCGGCTCGAACAGCGGGTCGTAGCGCGGGTCGCGCATCAGGCGTCGCTGGTGGCGGCATACGCCGCGCGCAGCTGGTTGTGGAAATGCCAGACGCCCGACTCGCGCTTCGGGCACAGCCGGCCGGCGTTGTAGCTGCCCGAATCCAGGCCGCGCTGCACGGCCTCGCAGATGGCGATGTCCTCGGCCTGCACGACGTCGCTGAAGTCGCGATCGGCGGCCGCCAGCGCTTCGCCCGCCGCCCCGGGCGCGTAGTAATAGTCGAACTCCACCCGGCAGCGGCCCGGCCCCAGCGGCAGCACCCGGTTGGTCTGCAGGCGGCCCGGCAGGATGTTGAGCATCACGTTCGGGTACACGAACCAGTAGAAGGCCTCGCCGTCACCGTAGGCGTTGGCGCCGCCGGCGTCGCGCAGCGGCGAATGCTGCAGCGATTTCCAGTCCAGCAGCTCGGTGTCGTAGGCGCGATAGTCCAGCACCTTCGACAGCCCCGGGTGCACGTGCGGCAGGTGGTAACCCTCGAGGAAGTTGTCGACGTAGACCTTCCAGTCGCAGGCCAGGTCGTAGTGGTCGCGGCGGGCGAAACGCAGCGCGGCCAGGTCGATCGGCGCGATGCGTTCGGCAATGCCGCCGTAGACGGCCTCGAACGCCGGCACCTCGTCGCTGGCCGCCACGAACACCAGTCCTTGCCATTCGGCGACCCGCAGCGCGGGCAGCCGGATGTCGCCGACATCGAAGGCTTCGGCCTCCTGCATTTCCGGTGCAGACCGCAGCTGGCCTTCAAGCGTGTAGGTCCAGCCGTGGTACTTGCAGTGCAGGGCCCGGGCGCCCTTGCCATTGCACAGCGCCAGCGGTCCCGCACGGTGCCGGCAGACGTTGGCGAAAGCGCGCAGCACGCCGTCGGCGCCGCGCACCAGGATGACCGGTAGCCGGCCGACCTGGTCCACGACGTGGTCGCCGGGTTCGGCCAGTTGGCCGGCATGGGCCACCAGCTGCCAGCTGCGGGCGATAACGGCGCCCTGGTCGCGCGCGAAGGCCGCCGTGCCGGCATAGAAGCCAGCCGGCAGCGCGGTGGCGGTTTGCAGGGGCGGACCATGGACTCGGGACATGCCCCGAAGTGTAAGCGGCCCGATGGCCTTGGTGCGCCCGTGTGCCGCCCGGTCAGTCCAGGCGGATGACCACCTTGCCCAGATGCTGCGAGCCCGCCAGGTAGCGGTAGGCCGCCGCCGCGTCGGCGTAGGGGAAGACCCGGTCGATGACCGGATGGATGTCCGCCTGCTCGACGAACCGGACCAGGTCGCGGGCCATGGCGCGGCTGCCGACCATCAGGCCGATCAGTCGCTTGCTCCCCAGGAACAGGGCGGCCGGATCGATACGCGCCGGCTCCGCGCCGGCCAGCCGGCCGATCACGGCGACGCTGCCGCCCGACTGCAGGGCGTCGATCGACTGCGCCAGGGTGTCGGGGCCGCCGACGTCGAGGACGCGCGCCACGCCCTGGCCACCGGCAAGGTCGCGCAGCCACGATCCCCAGGCCGGATGCCGGCGATAGTTGATGGTCACGTCCGCGCCCAGTTCCCGCACCCGAGCCAGCTTGGCATCGTCGGACGAGGTGACCAGGACCCGCAGTCCCGCGGCCTTGGCCAGTTGCAGGGCCCAGACCGAGACACCGCCCGTGCCCAAGAGGGCCACGGCGGCCCCCGGCGGCAAGGGATCCAGGCCGAACAGCGCATGCCAGGCCGTCAGGCCGGCGCAGGGAAGGGTCGCGGCCTCCACATGGGTCAGGTTGGCCGGGGCGTGCACCCAGGCAGTGGCCGGCAGCACCCGCTGTTCGGCCAGGACGCCATCGAGGCTGCCGCCCAGGGCGCCGGCGATGACCTCCGGGGTCGCCGGGCCCGAGAGCCAGTTCGGGAAGAAGCTGGAGACGACAGGGTCGCCCGGCTGGAACTCGCGCACTGCCGAACCCACTTCCAGCACCTCGCCCGCGGCGTCCGAGGCCGGGACGATGACCGGCCCGGCGCCGCCGATGCGGCCATCGGCGAACATCAGGTCGCGGTGGTTCAGGGCCACGGCGCGGATACGCACGCGGACCTCGTCCGGGCCCAGCGGCAGCGGCTGGCGCTGTTCGAGACGCAGGGCCTCGGGACCGGCGCCGCGACCGAGGGTGTAGGCGCTGTAGGTAGCCGGCGGGGCCGCCGGGGCGAGCACTGAAACGCGGGACATGGCGGCTCCAGGGGGCCTGTTGGGGATGAGCAGGCTATGCCCTGCAGGGCTGCCCAGGAACTGGCACAATCTGCATTCCGTATATGCAAATTCGCATAGGCCGGTGATGGACAAACGACTGCAATGGTCCGACCTCCAGTTCTTCCTGGCCGTCTGCGAAAAGGGCTCGGTGGGGGCCGCCGCCAAGGCCCTGGGCGTCAACCACTCCACGGTGCTCCGGCGCCTGGGCAGCCTTGAGCGCAGCCTGGCCGTCCGCCTGTTCGACCGGCTTCCGACCGGCTACGCGCTGACCTCGCACGGCCAGGCGCTGGCAGCGGACGTTGCGCAACTCGCGGAGCAGGTGGACGCGGCCGAGCGGCGGGTGACCGGTGCCAACCTCCAGCTCAGTGGCACGCTGCGGCTGACCGCGCCCGAAGCCTTGCTGCAAACGCTGATGCTCGCGCCGCTGGCGAACTTCCGGCGGCTGCATCCGCAGCTGGGCCTGGAGCTGGTGATCAGCAACACCTTCCTGAGCCTGACCAAGCGGGAAGCCGACGTGGCCGTGCGCGGCACGAACCATCCCCCCGAACACCTGGTGGGGCGCCGCGTCGGCGTGGTGCAGACGGCGCTGTACGCGTCGCGGGATTACCTGGCCTCGCTCGGTCCCGGCGCCGACGAGCGCGACTACCAGTGGGTCGGCCATATCGACGCCCTGGCACAACTCGATTCCGCGAAATGGATCCGGCAAAACGTGCCCGCCGAACGGGTGGGGCTGCGCGTGGACACGCTGGTGAGCGTGGCGGACGCGGTGGCGGCGGGCGCCGGGGTTGGCTGGGTGCTGTGTCCGCTGGCCAGCCAGCGCGCCGGCCTGGTGCAGCTGCGCGAACCCCTGGAAGCCTTCGACACGCAGGTGTGGGTGCTGACCCACCCCGACCTCAGGCGCGTGGCGCGGGTCAAGGCCCTGACTGACGCCCTGTTCGACGCCCTGTCGTCCGATCCGCGACTAAGCCATCGCGGCAAACCCTAGGCGCCGGTGCGCTGGCTCATCGCCAATCGTTCGCGCAGGCCGCTGGCGCGACGCACCGCGCGCGCGAGCGCGGCGTCCAGGCTGGCCTGCGGCCCCCAGACTTCCACCGAACGTTTTGCCCGCGACAGGCCGGTGTAGAGCAGCTGCCGCGACAGGATGCGGTGCTCGGGATCGGGCGGCAGCAGCACGGCGACGTGGCCGTATTCGCTGCCCTGGCTTTTGTGGATGGTGATGGCGAAAGCCGCGGCATGCGCCGGCAGCGCACCGGGCGCGAGGGCGCGGGCGCCGCCATCGGGCGCTTCGAACCACACCTGCAGGCGGCCGTCGGCGCCGGCCAGGCACAGGCCCAGGTCGCCATTGAACAGGCGCGCGCCGTAGTCGTTGCGGGTCACCATGACCACGCGGCCGGGGAACCAGTCGCTGCCAGCCGGCACGTTCCACTGCTGGCGCAGGCGGGACTCGATGGCGGCGGCGGCGACGTCGGCGCCGAACGGACCCTCGCGCAGCGCGCACAGCAGCTGCCGGGCCGGCAGGGCCTGCAGCGCGGCCAGGGCCGCGGCGGCTTCGTCGGTGTCCGGCAGCGGCGGCGGCGGACCGGGCTCGGCCAGGGCATCGGCCCAGCCACGCAGGCGGCGCGCCAGGGCGCCGGTGTCTTCCAGCGGATGCAGGCGGGCGGTGTCGCCCACGGCCGCCAGCGCGCCGGCAAGTGCGGGACTATCGCCGGCGCGCACGGCTTCGTTCAGTCGCACCAGGGGTTCGACGGCGCGGAAGCTGTGGCGCAGGCGCACGAGCGCCGGCGAGCTTTTTGCTTCGAGCGTGGCGACCAGGTCCATCAGCACCGAACCGGCGCCCACCGAATCGAGCTGGTCGGCGTCGCCCACCAGCAGCAGGCAGGCGCCGGGGCGCAGCGCCTGCAGCAGGGCACGCAGCTGGGCTAGGTCGAGCATCGAGGCTTCGTCCACCACCACCACGCCGGCATCGATGGGATGTCCGGCGTTGCGCGAATACGCCTGCCGCGCCGGCGACCAGCCCAGCAGGCGATGCACGGTGCGGGCTTCGTCGGTGGGCAGCGCATCGAGCGCGCTGGCCCATGAGGCTGGCAGTTGGTCGCGCAGGCGCGCGGCTTCCTGGCGCAGCGACTGCACCAGTCGCTGCGCGGCCTTGCCGGTGGGTGCCGCGACGGCGATGCCATCGCGCGCGGCGATGCCATCGCGCAGCAGGCGCAGCAGCATGCGCAGCACGGTGGTGGTCTTGCCGGTGCCCGGGCCGCCGGTGAGCACCAGCAGCCGGCGGCCACCGATGGCGCGAACGGCGTCGCGCTGGGCGCCGTCCCTGGCCGGGTCGCCGCCGGGAAACAGCTCGGCCAGCTCGTCTTCGGCCATCGGCAACGGGCGGGCGTCGGCGTGCATGGCCTGCAGCGCCGCCGCGACCTCGCCTTCGAAGCGGTAGTTGCGCCACAGGTAGAAGCGGCCATCGGCGTCGAGTACGAAGGGCGTGCGAACGCTGCCGTCGCCGACCAGGGCTTCGCCGGCGACCTCGGCGCGCACATCGGCATCGAGCGGGGCCAGGGCGGTATCGCCGCGTTGTTCGGCCACCGTGGCCCGCGCCGCCAGGTCGGCCAGGCGCGGGCTGCCGCCGTGGGCGCCCACCCAACGGATGATGGCGCGGGCCAGCGCGCGTTCGGCCGGGCGGCCGTCGAATTCGGGCAGGGGCAGCGGGCGGTAGTCGAGGTGGCTCATGCGGCGGCCTCCGCGGCTACGCGGGCCGCCAGCGCCTGGTCCACGGCTTCGAGCAGCGCCGGCGGGAAGGCGTGGCTCCACACGCCCGCGCCCGGCACCAGTCCGGCGGCGCGAATGAAAAGGTAGATCGCCTCGCCAAGATGCTGGCCGGGGTCGTAATCGGGACGGCGCTGTCTCAGGAAACGATGCACCGCCACCGTGTAGATCAGCGCCTGCAAGCGGTAGTGGCTGTGGTCCATGGCCTGTGCCAGGGCCACCCCGCTGTAGTCGCCCAGGCGTTCGCCCAGCCAGTTGCCCTTGTAGTCGAGCACGTGCACCCGGCCGCGGTGTTCGAACACCAGGTCGATCTTGCCGGTCATCAGGCCGCGCAGTTCGCGCCAGCCCAGGACCGGCACCAGGTCGGGTTCGCCGTGCGCGGCGCAGGCCTGCCGCAGTGCGTCCAACCGGGCGCCGTCGAGTGCGAAGTGGAAGGCCATTTCGGCGCGCTGGTCGGCCACGGCCACGTCGCCGAGGCGAAGGCCGGGCAGCAGTTCGGCGGCCAGCGAACCGTCGAGGCGTTCGCACAGGCGCGGCAACAATTCATCAAGCGGTTCGCCGCGCGCGCGCACGCCGAACTGTGCCAGTTGCTTCGCGACCAGGCCGGTTTGCGCCGCCATGGGCCTGGTGGTGTCACGATTCTCGAAGCTGGCGTGCACCGCATTGCCGAAGGCGCGGCCCCGCAGCGCCGACAGGCCCAGCAGCGCCGGATGCGGCGCTTCTTCGGGCATGGCGGCAACCGCGGCCAGCACCGGCTCGGATTCGTCGGAGGCGGCGCTGTCTTCTTCGCCACCGATCCGGGCACCGCCCACCAGCGTTGAAAAGCTCAGGCGCTGGCGCAGGCGCGCGGGCGGCGGCATCGGCAGGGCTTCGCGTGATGCCGGCGGTGTTTCTTCGGGGGCAAGCGCGGGCGCCGCGGCGGGCCAGCCGGCCTGCCAGTGCAGGTGCTCAAGCACGGGAAAGTCGTGCTCCACGCCAAGTCGCTCGAGCAGCGCATCAAGCGGTGCCCGTTCGGGGTCGGATTTGGGCGAGGCGTTCTTCTTCGCCGTTGCCGGCCGCGACGGCGGCAGCGCATACACATGGCAGGCGTGGATGGCGCGGGTGAGCGCCACGTACAGCACCCGGAAGCGTTCGTCCTGGGCTTCGTGCCGGGCCTGGCGGCGGGCCGGCAAATCAAAACGCGCGAGGCGCCCCGGAGCATGCGGCTCGGGCAGCAGCCAGGGCGGCGTGTCCTGGTTTTCATTGAGCGCATGCGCCCACAGCAGCGGCAGGAAGACCACCGGGAATTCCAGGCCCTTGGCCCGGTGCAGGGTCATCAGCTGCACGCGCGCGGCGTCGGACTCGATGCGCAGCTGGCGCTGGTCGCTGTCGGGCGCTTCGCCGTCTTGGTGCTGGCGCTGTTCGCCCAGCCAGTCGAGCAGGGCGTGCGGGCCCAGGCCCTGGTCGGCCTGCTGCTGCAGCAGTTCGCCCAGGTGGCGCAGGTCGGTCAGGTCGCGCTCACCGCCGGCGTGCGCCAGCAGGCGCGGCGCGGCGGACGCGGCCAGTTCCAGCACGGTGGCCAGAACCCCGCGTTCGCGCCAGGTCAGGCGCAGTTGCTGCAGGCGGTCGCTGGCGGCTTCCCAGGCGGCGGGCGAGTCGGCCAGGGCGGCGACGTCGTGCAGGCTGCCGCCCCAGAGCCGCGTCAGCATCGCAGCGCGCACGGCGCCTTCGTCCTCGGCGTGGGCCAGCGCCTGCAGGACGACCTGCAGCTCGAAGGCCCAGTCGGAATCGAAGACGCTGGCGCGACTGCCGCCGACGCAGGGCACGCCGCGCCGGCCCAGCGCTTCGCGCAGGCGGGCGATGTCGGGATTGGTGGGCAGCAGAACGGCCAGGTCGCCGGGGCGCAGACGTTCGTGCACCACCGCGTCGCCGTGCTTGCGGCCGATGGTGTGCGAGGGATCCGCCAGCAGCGCCGCGATGTGGTCGGCGCAGGCGTCGATCGCCGCCTGCTTGCGCTCGGGCTGCGAGGGCGGCGGCTGGCCCAGGTAATGCAGCACCAGCGGCGCCGGCACCGGCTGGCCACCGATGCAATAAGGCGTGGCCACCTGGCGGTCGCTGGCGAGCACGGGTTCGTAGTGGATTGCACCTTCCCCACGCGCATCGAGCGCCGGACCGGCGGCATCGACGGCGAAGAAGCCGTTCACCGCTGCGACGTAGTTCGGCGCCGAACGGTGGTTGGTGTCCAGCGCCAGTCGGTGGCCGGCGTGGGCACGCGCCCGCAGATAGGCCTGCACGTCGCCGCCGCGGAAGCCGTAGATGGCCTGCTTGGGGTCGCCGATCATCACCAGCCGGCCGCGCGGATCGCCCTGGGCGTCGCGATAGATGCGGTCGAGGATGCCGTACTGCTGGTCGTCGGTGTCCTGGAACTCGTCGACCAGCGCGTACGGCCAGTCGGTGAACAAGGCATCGGCCAGCGCCGGCCGCGTGCTGACCGCCGCGTGGGCCTGGCGGATCATTTCGTCGAAGGTGAGCTGGCCGCGGGCGGCGAGGCGCTGGTCGCGCCAGGCAGAAACCCGCGCGACCTGTTCGCTCCAGAAGCGCGCCACGTGGCCGTGGCGGGCCATCACCAGGCGCGGCACTTCATCAAGCAGGCGCGAAACCGCCGGTTGCATCATGAACTCGGACTGGCGATCGGGGCGCACCTGGCCGTCGAGTTGGAACTCCGCCAGCACGCCCAGGCGTTCGTCGGCCTTGGGCCAGTCGGCGCCGGCGAGCCAGTCGGCCATTTCGGCCAGGCACGACAGCAGCTTGGCGTTCTTGCGCGTGAACCAGGAGATGTCGTCGGCGATGGTGCGCAGGGGTTCCGCGAGCGACGGCGCCAGGTCGGCCCGCGCCTCGTCGAAGGTTTCCCCGGACGGCAGGCGCACGCCCGGGCGCAGCAGCGTGGACAGCGTGCGGGTGAACTTCGCCAGGCTCAGTTCGCCGACGCCGGCTTCGGCCAGGCCGTCGGTGTCCGACTGCCGCAGCACCCGCCAGGCGTCGTGCGCCAGTTCTTCAAGCAAGGCCTGGCCGGACGCAGCCTCGGCCACTTCGATGCCCTGCCCGCCTTCGAGCGGGTGTTCGGCCAGGATGCCGCGGCAAAGGCCATGCAAGGTGCCGATGGGCGCGCGGTCGAAATCTGCCAGCGCCAGGCGCAGGCGACGGCGGTCTTCCACAAAAACTTCCGGCTGCTGCCAGCGCGCGAGAAGCCAGGCTTCGTCGTCGCTCGTCTTTTCATCGATGGCGGGCCGCGTGTCGGCCAGCGCCAGGGCCCGGCGCAGACGGGCGCGCAGGCGTTCGCGCAGTTCCTGGGCCGCGGCTTCGGTGAAGGTGGTGACGACGATGCGCTCGACGCCCGGTGCCTGCGCGGGTTCAAGCAACAGGCGCCACCACAGCACGCCGATGGTCCAGGTCTTGCCGGTGCCGGCGCTGGCCTCGACCAGGGCGCGGCCGCCCGGCCCGAGCGGCAGTTCGCGCCAGTGCGCGACGGTAACCGGCGTGCTCATGCCGTTTCCTCCGCATCGCCCAGGCGGATGGCGTTGAGCAGCGCCGTCGCAGCATCGGCCAGCGCCAGGCGCCAGTCCTCGTTTTCATCGGGCGCCAGGCCGCGGCCCAACAGGCGCGCGTAACCCGGCGCGTAATCGAGTTCGCGGCGCCACTCGTCGCCGGCGTCGTCCTTGCCATTGGCCAGGGCCCAGCTGGTGCGCGGGAAATAGGGCCAGGGATCGGTGGCCGGGCGCGTGGCGGCATCGATGATGAAAGCCAGGCGGGTCTCGAGCTGCGCGCGCAACGGCTCGCGCTCCGCGGCGTCGGCCTGCAGGAAGGCTTCATCCCAGTCGGCGATGGCCGATTGCCAGGGCGCCTTGCCGGCCTTGGCCACCAGCGCGGCGATGCGCACGCGGCGTTTGGCGTTTTCCGGCGCCAGGCGGCATAGCGCCCAGCGGATGAACAAAGGCAGGCGTTCGCGGAAGCTCAGCGCCGCTTCGGAATCCTTGTGCGCGAAGGTGTCGCAGACGAACAGGACGCCGTTGCGTTCGCGCACGCGGTCGAGTTCGCCGCCGATGCGGAATCGCCCGACCTGGCGGGCGATGGCCGGCACGGCTTCCGGCGCCAGGTCCGGTTCAAGCAAAGCGGCGAGTTCGCTGCGGGCGCGCGCCGAGGCCACCAGCGCTTCGGCGGTGTCGCGTTCGCGCACCCAGGCCTGCGTGCCCAGCGCACCGGGCGGCAGCACGCCGCCGAGCACCAGCGCTTCGGGCGGGGATTCGGGAAGCGGCACGCCGGGTTCGGCCAAGGCCTGTTCGCACAGCGCACGCGCCTGCCGGTCGAAGACACCCAGGCGCGCTTCCAGCGGCTCGTCGCTGGCCAGGCGACGTTCGCCCAGCGCATCGAGCCGCGCGCGCAGGCCGTCGGCCAGCGCGACCCTGGCCGGATCGCGGCACCAGGCCAGCACGCGGGAAACCTCAACGTCGGCGGCTTCTTCGCTGGCCGCTGAGGGCCGCGGCGACAGCAGCGCCGGGGCATCACGTTCGCCGCCGACCATGCCGGCGAAAGCCGGCGAGAAACTGCGCCGCGCCGGGTCATCGCCGAAGTACACGGCGTCGAAGGGCTGCAGCGCATGCTTGACCAACCACGGTGGCGAATCGCCGGCGCCGGCGGGCAGCGCGGCCATCAGCTCGGCCAGGGGCGCGGCGGGATTGCGCGGCTGGCCGTCGCGCGCATCAAAGCCGACCCAGCTCAGATGCAGGCGGTCGCGCGCCGACATCATCGTTTCCAGGAACAGGTAGCGGTCGTCGCTGCGGGTGTCGCGGTCGCCCAGCCGGCGCAGGCCTTCGCGGCGGATCGGGTCGAGGCCGGCGTCGCGATCCTGGCGCGGGTACTCGCCTTCGTTCAAGCCCAGCACCGCGACCACGCGGAAGGGGATCGCACGCTGCGGCACCATGCCGCAGACGGTCATGCCGCCGGCCAGGAAACGCTGGCGGCCCGGCACGGCGCCCAGTCGCTCTTCCAGCCAGGCGCGCACCACCGGCCAGGCCAGCAGCGGATCCAGGCCGGCCTCGGCGGGCTCGGCAGCCAGGCCACGCACCACCGCGCGCAGCGCGTCCATGGCGTCCTGTGCATCGGGGTCGGTGGGCCTGGCCTGGAAAAGTTGGTCGAGCGCCGCTTCCAGCCGCGTCGCCCAGGCACTGGCGGCACGCGGGCGCGCGGCGTCATCGCGCAGGATCGCCAGCCACTGCAGCAGCTGGTCGAGTGCGCCCAGGGCCAAGGCCGCGTCGGCGACGCCGGTGACCGGCGCCAGGCGCTGGCCGGCGACCGACATCAGGTCGTCGCTGTCTTCGTTGCCGTGCACCAGGCTGGCCAGCAGGCGGTCCATCGCCCAGGCCAGGGTGTGTTCTTCAATGGCCGGAACGCCCAGGGCCGCGCGCGCGGCCGGGTCCAGGCCCCAGGCGGCGCGGGCTTCGGCCAGCGCGCGTTCAAGCAGGACCAGGGCATCGGCGTCCAGCCCCAGCCGGCGGGCGACGTCGGGCTGGGCCATGAAATCGAGCAAGGCCGGCGCGGTTTCGCGCGAACCCGGCAATGCCAGCAGCTGGCGGAAGGCGGCGAACAGCGGCACCGTGCTGGCCACCGGCACGTCGGCCAGGTGGTAGGGCAAGGGCGCGCTGGCATCGCCCGGCGCACCGAACACCGCCGGCAGCAGCGGCAGGTAGGCGCGGATGTCGGGCGCCATCACCACGATGTCGGAAGGCGCGATGGCGGGATTGTCGTGGCGCGCCTGCAGCAGCGCGTCGCGCAGGGCTTCGAGTTCGCGCAGGCGGGTGTGGCAGGCGTGAACGCGCAGCGAGGCATCGGCGCGGCGTTCTTGCGGCGTGCGCGGATCTTCCGCCAGCAGCGAAGGCGCGAGCCGGCGCAGGCTTTCCTGCAGGCGTTCGAGCAGCGGGCCGGGTGGGCGGTCGTGATCGGATTCGTCGCGGTAATGACGCATGTCCAGCGACGCATCCAGCGACTGCACCTGCAGCATGAAGTGTTGGCCCAGGCGGCCCCAGGCCGAGAGCAGTGGATGGTTCTGGTCGAGGAAGGTGGTTTCCGCGTCGCGCGAGAACGGGTCGGCGGCGAGTTCGCGCAGGTGCGCGGCTTCGCTGCGCAGGCCGCCCCAGAATTCGCGGCAGGGGTCGGGCACGTACAGCACCACCGGCCGGTGCGCGGCCAGCGCGTGCAGAACCTTCAGTTCGGCCGGCGCCAGGTGGGCCAGGCCAAACACATGCAGGGGATCGGTGGCGGCCACGCGCACGCCTTCTTCGCGCAGCTTGCGCTCGAGCAGGGCCAGCTGGCCGCCGCGATGGGTCTGCCCGATCGCCGACTGCAGCGCCTGCCACAGGGCCGGGTGGAAACCTGCGCCGTCGAAGGCACCGCGTCCGCGCGACCAGTCGGCCAGCCACTCGGGCCGGTAGGCCATGTACTGGGTGTAGATGCGCGCCAGGCGGTCGGCCAGCTGGAAGCGCCGCCGTTCGGCGTCGGCGCCGTCGAGCGCGGCGCGCAGGGTCGGGTCGGTGCTGGATTCGAGCAGCGCGAAGATGCGCCAGCGCAGGTGTTCGCGGCGCCAGGCGGCGGGCGAAGTGGCGCCTTCGCCCAGGATCTCGCCGGCGAGCCGGTCGAGGAAGCCGCTGGGCAGCAGGATGTCGAGGTTGGCGACGATGCCGCGCACGCCGCGCCTGTCCGCCAGCGCCCCCGCCAGCCACTGGCGCATGCCCGGGTGGGCCGCGACCACGGTCTGCGGCGCCAGCAGTGCATCGGGCGGCTGGGTGGCCAGCAAATGGTCCAGCGGCACCAGCAGCGCTTCGAGCCGGCTGGCCCGGAACACCGTGATTCCTTCGCTGGCGCGTTGTTTCCAGTCCGCGGGCATCCGCACAGCCTAGCTGATGTGGACCGGAAGACTAGCCGTCGCCGGTCTCATCCGGCGCGACCGGCCCCGGGGCCTCAGGGCCGGTGCAGGCCGGCCGCGACCACCTTGGCGTGTTCGTCCCTGGCGAGGCTGCGCATCCTTGCCGCCAACGCCTTGAAACCGGCGTCGTCGCGCCAGGCCTCGAAGACCGGGTCGCGCTCGACCAGCCAGGCCTGGCGGAAGCCTTCTTCGTCCATGGCTTCCCGCAGGTAGCCCAGGCTGCGCTCGCGATCACCGGCGATGGCGGCAACGCGCGCGAGCTCGATCGAGCCGCTCATGTTGTTCACGACCTGGCCGCCGTCAGCCTCGATCCTTTCCAGGAAGCTCGTAAGCTCGGCAAGCCGGGCATCCGCTTCGGGCTTCCCTTCCCGGTCGTCCAGCCAGGTCAGCAGGATCAGCGGCGCCACGTTCTGCAGGGTCAAGGGCTGGCCCTCGCGATAACTGCCGAGCCTGAGCGCATCGTTCAAGGCCCTTCGGGCCGCGGGCCACTCCTCCCGTCCGATCGCCGCGCTTGCCCGCAGGTACGCGCCCACGTAGCCACCGCTGGCGTCGGCCAGGACGTCCAGGGCCGCTGCGTCGCCACGCGCCTCGGCGATGGCGCGGCGGGCCAGCAGCTCCCAGCGATTGTCCGCCCCGCGCGCGCGGGAGGCGGCGACCCAGGCATCCGCCATTGCGCCGTCGCCCATCTCGACACCCAGGATGGCCAGCCAGGCCGCCGAGTACGGATCACCCGGGCGTTCGGCGTGCACGCGCACCAGGTGGGCGGCAGCGTCCGCCAGCCTTCCCTGCATCCTGCGCAGGGAAGCCATCTCTTCTTCGGCGTAGTCGTTGCCAGGGGCATCCCGAAGAATGTCGCCCAATACCTGCTCCGCCTCGTCCAGCCGACGATTCGTCGTCAGACGGCTGGCCAGGCGGGCGCGGTAGAACACCGACAGTGGATCAAGCGCGACCGCGCGCCGCTGCACCTCGACGGCGCGACGGGGTTCGCCCGTGTCCAGCAGTGCATCGGCATAGAGGTTGTAGGCGACGACATGGTTCGGGCTGGTCGCCAGGATGTCTTCGAACAGCGCCGCCGCCCGCTGCTGGTCGTTGTAATAGCGGTCGGTGACCATGGCCATCGCCGTCTTGGCTTCGGCCGACTGTGGATCAAGCTCCAGCGCGCGCCGCGCCGCCTGTTCCGCGCGGGGAAAGGCCTCGGTAGCGCGGAAGCCGCCGTAGTCCTCGAGCCAGACCCAGGCTTCGGCGATGCCGCCGTAGGCAGCCGCGAATTCGTCATCGAGCGCCAGGGCCTGTTCGTACAGATCGATGGCCTTGAGCAGGCCTTCGCGCGTGGGCTGGCGTCCTTCCTGCCGACCGCGCAGGTACAGGTCGTAGGCGGCGACGTTGGTCGTGCGACCGGCGGTTTCTTCTTCGATATCGAGCTGGAGCTTGAGCGCATCGACGATGGCGGTTGCGATTTCGTCCTGCACCGCGAAAATATTGTCGACCTTGCGGTCGTAACTTTCCGACCACAGGTGGAAGCCGTCGCTGACCTTGATCAGCTGGGCGGTGATGCGCATCTGGTCGCCACTCTTGCGCACCGATCCCTCGAGCACGGCATCCACGCCCAGCGCCCGCCCGATCTCGCCGATGTCCGCGTCCCCGTCCTTGAACTTGAACGACGAGGTTCGCGCCGCGACCTTCAGGCCATCGATGCGCGCAAGCACGTTCAGCAGTTCCTCGGACACGCCTTCGGCGAAGTAGGCCTGGTCCTGGTCGGCGCTGAGGTCGTCGAAGGCAAGCACGGCGATCGATCGCAACGGCGCATCAACAAGGGCCGGGGCAGGTTCGTCGCCCGTGTTAGCGCTCGACGGGACTGCGGCAATCTCGCCCGCGGAGGGCACGCCCGACCCCGACCTACCCCAAAGCATCATGGCTGCGACGGCAACGAGCAGCACGATCACCGCGATGTCGAGCTTGCGCGCGGTGTGATCGACGGTGTTCGCCGGGGGTTCGACCTCGCTTTCGCGGCGCAGTCCCTGGGGAGTCATCTCGAACACCCACGCCAACACCAGCGCCGGCACGAAGCCCAGCGCGAGCAACACGACCAGCGACTGCAGCACCCAGTCGGGCGTCTTGAATATCGGCAGCAAGGTCTCCGCGATCTGCACCAGCAGCCAGGCGCCGACGAGGTAAAGCCCGGCCACCCGGATGACGTTTCGGCGGCGCAGTTCGGCGAGAAACTTCACTATCCCACTCCTGTTTCGTTGGTGGCGGCGTCAGTCACAGCGGAAGTCATCGGCCCCGAGCGGCTGGCACTGGGGCGGGAAGCCGGCCTTGCGCCAGTAGTCGTGGACGCCACTGCTGATCATGAAGCGCTTGAACTGGGGTGACTGGCGATAACGATGAACCTGCTGGCTCCACAGCACGGGTGGAACCGGGAGCAGGTCGTAGGCACCCAGCGGCAGCATGATCAGCACGACATAGCCGTTGTCCACGTCGATGCCTTCGCGCGCCGCAAACTCCAGGACGTCACGCACCAGTTCGCCATGGTCGGCGTCGAGGTTCTGGAACGCGTCGTAGAGCGCATCGTGCCGCGTCCAGCGCGGCAGGTATCTGGACTGGTTGCTGGCGAACACGAAGGCCGCTTTCTGGTCGTAAAGCGCCAACAGTTCGAAGTTGGCGTACTGGTCGGTGATGGCGCCGCGGTCGAAGGCGGCGAGATAGGTCCGCCAGGCCTCGTCATGGCGACCCAACGTCATTAGCAGGTCGTATTCGTTCTCCGTGCATGCGGCGGCGGTCGGGTCCACCTCGACACAGCGCCGGAACGAAGCGAGCGCCTGCTCCGACTCACCCACGAACGCGTGCATCAGTCCGGCCCAGTTGAGCGTATCGGGGTTGTTGGGGTCTATCTCCAGCGAGCGCTCGTAGTCCGCGAACACCGCGACCAGGTCCTCCCTCGAAAGGTTCCGCTGCGCCGACCGTGAGCGCATGTTGGCCTTCACCGACAAGGCGAGTGCGCTGTCCGGTTCCAGCGCCAGGGCCCGGTCGGCGAACGTCTTGCCGCGTTCGGCCAACTCCTGGGCCGTCAGCGGTGTGTCGGTGTATTCGCCGAGCAGCAGCTGCACGCCGGCCCGAAGCGCCCAGGCCGGTGCGTACTGCGGGTCCTGCTGCAGCGATTGTTCCAGCAGCTGGTCGGCGGCTTGAAGCTGCCGGCGCGCACGCACCAGGGCGCGCGCCTTGAGGTAGTTGTCGTAGGCGCCGAGGTTGGTGGTAGCGCTGGCGCGGCTGACTTCGCCCATCCGGGCGCTCGGCAGCTCCTTGACCAGGGCCGCGACGATGTCACGGGAAATTTCGTCCTGGATCGCGAACACGTTCTCGGCCGTCAGCGGGCGATCGAAGGTTTCCGACCACAGGTGGCGGTCGGTTTCGGCATCGATCAACTGTGCGGTGATGCGCAGCGTGTCGCCCGCCCGGCGCACACTGCCTTCCAGCACGTGGCGCACGCCGAGCTGGCGGGCGATGGCCGGAATGCCCAGGTCCTCCTGGCCCTTGAATGCGAAAGCCGAAGTGCGCGACGCCACCTGCAATCCCTCGACCTTGGTAAGCACGTTGAGGATTTCTTCGGCCATGCCGTCCGAGAAATAGGCCTGGTCGCCGGCCTGCGACAGGTCGGCGAAGGGCAGCACGGCAATGCTGGCCATGCCCGCGCGGGAATCGGGAGCGTCTGTCGCCGAACCTGCAACGTCCTCGGCCGCTTCGCTATCGGCCAGCTCGGCCGGCGCCGGAACCGGCATCGTCGGCTTGAACAGCACCAGCGCAGCCACCGCCAGCAGCAGGATGATCACCGCGACGTCCAGCTTGCGCGCCGTGTGGTGGGCCACGCCGAGCGAGCGATCAATCTCGCTTTCCCGCTTCAGGCCATCGGGCGTGAACTCGAACACCCAGGCGAATGTCACCGCCGGCACGAAACCCAGCGCCAACACGATGATGATCGCGCGCAACACCCAGTCGGGAACGCCGAACGCCGGCAGCAGCGTCTCCGCCACCTGCACGACCAGCCACGCGCCCACCAGGTACAGCCCCGCCATGCGGATGACGTTGCGGCGGCGGAGTTCGGCAAAGAAATCAGTCATTGCCGCGTGCCTCCAGCCATTGCTCGTAGTCGGCCTTCATCGCCAGCCAGCGCGGATGCGCGTACAGCGGCTCCAGTCCCGGCTCGACGGAGAACCAGCCGTAGGTATGGGGGCTGAAGGTTTCGGTCAGGAGCTCGAGGTAGTGCAGCGCGCGCTCGGGATCGCCGGCGCGGGCAAAGGCAACCGCCAGCGAATGATGTATGCGCCGCGAGCCCCAGACATCGCGGCGGGCGTTCCGGAGGAAATCGGCCTCCGCCGAACGGACGCCCGCCAGGTCGCCCTGCATGCCCGGCAGGTCGCAGGGGAAGTAGTAGGCGTTTCCCAGCCAGCGTGATGGATAGGGGTCGTCCTGCAGGGCCATTCTTTGCCCAATCTCATCAAGCAGTCGCGTGGCCTCGGCCTGCCGTCCCAGGGCGAGCATGGCCTGGGCTTGCACCATGGCGTAGGCCTCGGGGAAATCGCCCTGGCTGCGCTGGTCCTCCGGCCAGATCGCCGGCGACAGCGCATGGGCAATGCGTTCGGGTTCGCGGCTCTTGATCGCTACTCTCGCCGGCGCGGCCACGAAGTTGTTCAGCGGGCCCTCCACCCTGGCCCAGGCGGTATCGAGGTCGCCCTGCTCTTCGGCGATCCAGATGGCGCGGGCCTGTGTATCGGCATCGAGCTTCCTGGCACGTTCCAGCATGGCCTCCGCGCCGGCGAAGTCGCCCCGTGCGATGAACAGGATTTCGACCAGCGCGATCATCACGTCCGTTGCCTGCGGGTCGACGGCCAACGAGCGCTCCAGGTAGGAGAAGGCATCATCGAACCGCCCATCGCGACGGGCGACGTAGCCGCTGGCTTCCAGCGCCTCGGCGTGGTCGGGCACGCGGTCGAGGATAGTCCGCAGGACGGCGTCCGCACGCGCGTAATCCAGGTCGCCCAGGTAGTACTCGTAGGCCTGCGCCATCAGGGTTTCGAGGTTGTCGGGCGCCAGTCGCTGCGCCGCGGCCAGGCTGGTGCGCGCGTCCTCGCGCCAGGACCGCGGCCCCACCGCCAGCCAATTGCCAAGCAGCTGGACGCGCGCCTTGCGGGCATGGGCCTCCGCGAAGCCGGGGTCCAGGGCGATGGCGCGGTCGTACGCAGCGATTCCCTGCATGGCCGCTTCGGTGGAAATCGACGTGAGGTCGGAGGCCAGCCGGCCGCGTAGATAGGCGTCGTACGCCGCCAGGTTCTGCGTGGACCCGGCGCGAAGCGCATCGGCCTCCTCCTTGCTCAGTGCCACCTGCATCGCTTGGGCAACGGCCTGGGCGATGTCGGCCTGGATCGAAAAGATGGTTTCGGTGGTCAGTTCGCGGTCGTAGTTCTCGGCCCACAGGTGCAGATCGCTTTCACCGTCGATCAGCTGGACGTTCACCCGGACCTGGTCTCCGGCGCGCTGCACGGCGCCTTCCAGCACCACGGATGCGCCCAGTTCCGCAGCGATTTCCGGGACGGACAGCTCTGAATCGGCGTAGCGCATCATCGAGGTGCGTGAGATCACCTTGAATGCGGACACCTTGGACAGCTGGGTCAGCAGGTCGTCGTGGATGCCCTCGGCGAAGTAGGCGTCTTCGGCGCGCGCGCTGCGGTTGCGGAAGGGCAGTACGGCGATCAGACCGGGCTCGCGCGCCTGCGCAGGACCGTTGGATTCATTGTGCGCGGTGGCTTCAAGGCCATTCGCGGGCGTTGCAGCCGGCAATTCGGAAACCGGGGGCTGCGCGGGTGGTTCATCACGCGGCCAGTAACGATCGGCGGCAATAACCACCAGCAACACCAGCACGCCGGCCAGGGTCAGCCGGTCCATCCGCCGGGCCGTACGTGATCCGGCCGGATTAGCGGCATCGGCCCCGGCATCGCGCTTTAGGCCATCGGGCGTGATCTCGAAGACCCAGCTGAAAACAAGCGCCGGAATGAACCCCAGCGCCAGCACGATGATGATGGCGCGCAGCATCCAGCCCGGCACGTCGAACGCGGGCAGCACTGTTTCGGCCACCTGCACGATCAACCACGCGCCCACCAGGTAGAGCCCCGCCATGCGGATGACGTTGCGGCGGCGCAGTTCGGCGAACAGGCTCATCGGCCGTACCCGCTGCAGTCGAGCCGACGGCCGGCGGGATCATCCACGGGCCGGCAGCCGGGCGGATAGCCCCGTTGCTCCCAGAACCCCACTACGCCGTCCGCCTGCATCAGCGCGAAGAACCGGGGATCCTCGCGCAGCCAGCCCATCGAAGGCAGCCAGGCCGACGTACTGACCCTGAGACGTCTGCTTGGCTCATCGACCATGGCGAAGATCCGATCCCGATCCCGGAACATCAGGGCCGAAGGAAGCTCGATTTCCGCCCTCAGCCTCGGCTCCAGTGCCTCCGTCCTGGTGAAGAATGCCGGCCTCTGCGAGGAATCCTCCCGCGCCGCCAGCATTGCAGCCAGCAAATCGGGGGCAGCCTGCGGGTCGTCCCGGGCATTCGTCACGATCGCGTGCCAGGCCATCAACAGTGGCCGGGCTTCTTCAAGTCTGTCCGCATTGGCCAGTCCTACGCCGATGACACTCGACCAGAACGGAAGCTCACTCAGCTCCACGGCGCGGTCGGCCAGCCGCGCGCCGTCCTGCCATCGTCCCTGGGCCGCGAGCGCCACGCCCAGCCAACCATTGTTGATTGCCACGAGTGGATC
Organism: Arenimonas aestuarii; assembly: GCF_054781715.1. NCBI lineage: Bacteria > Pseudomonadati > Pseudomonadota > Gammaproteobacteria > Lysobacterales > Lysobacteraceae > Arenimonas > Arenimonas aestuarii. Next base: position 149,932 of record NZ_BAAGTW010000005.1, read on the forward strand.
CTGGGCATGGGCACTTTCCAGGTGTTTCTGGGCGATTTCGGCGTGGCCCAGCTGGATCCATGCCAGCCCAAGCCACAGGCGCGCCGAGGTGTCGGCGGTAACGCGTTCCGCCGCCTGCTCAAGCAAGGCAAGTCCCTCGACCAGTTTTTCGGCGCTGCCCTCGTCCATGAATATCTGCCCCTGGACGGCCAGCGCCAGGCCATGCCCGGGATCGAGCGACAAGGCCTTCCGGGCAGCCACCTTCGCGTCCGACCTCAGCTGTGCACGATCGAGTTCGGACGGATAACCGCCCGCGCCGACCACGTAGTTGACCGCGCCAAGATAGGCCCAGGCCTCGAGGAACGCTGGGTCGCGCTCCACCGCGAAGCGCAGGTCGGCGATGGCCTCGTCCAAGTCCACGCGCCGGTAGAAACGCGTGCGTCCGCGCAGGAAGCGTTCGTAGGCCTCGAGGTCGGCGGTTGGCGCCGCGACCGAAACCCGTCGCACCCCAAGCACGCCCTGCAATTCACTGGCGATCGACTGGGCGATTTCCTCCTGCACGGCGAAGATGTCGGCCAGCTCGCGGTCATAGGTCTGCGACCACAGGTGCCCGTCGGTCTGCGAATCGATCAGCTGGGCGGTGATGCGCACGCGTTGGCCCTGCTTGCGCACCGAGCCCTCCAGCACGTGGCGCACGTCCAGTGCTTGCGCGATCTCGGGAATGGGCGTGGCCTTGCCCTTGAACGAAAACGCCGACGTGCGCGAAGCGACCCGCAAGCCCTCGACGCGCGAGAGCAGGTTGAGCAGCTCTTCGGAAATGCCGTCGGCAAAGTATTCATTCTCGGCATCGGGGCTCATGTTGGCGAAGGCCAGCACCGCCACCGATGCCGAGGCATCGGCGTCTTCTGCCGGCGCCGGCAACGACAGGGCAGGTCCCGTGCCTGCCGCCGGTTCCGGCGCAACCGGTTTCCAGAGCATCAGCCCGCCAATGCCAAGCAGCAGCACGATCACCGCGATGTCGAGCTTGCGCGCGGTGTGCTGCGTATTGGCCCCGGCGTTTTCCAGCGTCTTCTCGCGCTTGAGTCCCTCCGGCGTCAGCTCGAACACCCAGGCAAACACCAGCGCCGGCACGAAGCCGATCGCCAGCACCAGGATGAGGGCCCTAAGCACCCAGCCTGGCACGTCGAAGGCCGGCAGCACGGTTTCGGCCACCTGCACGACCAGCCAGGCAGCGACCAGGTAGAAACCGGCGATGCGGATCACGTTGCGTCGGCTGAGTTCGGCGAACAGGCTCATCGGTCGCACTCCAGTTGCGGTGGCGCCGTGGCGGCGAGGTGACACACGTCGGGTTCGCCATGTTCCGCCCAGAACTCGGGCAGGCCGCGGGTGGCGCCGATTTCGAGGAAACGGGGGTGTTCGCGGAACGCCCTGGCCTCGGGCGACCACACCAGCATCAGCAGCAGCTGGCCGGAGCCCGGCTTGGGGCGCAGGGCCTCTTCGATGGCCGGTTCGGTCAGACCCGCGAGCAGGTTCAGCACGGTCCAGTCGTAATCGGGGAAGGTCGCCGCGGCTTCGGCCAGCACCAGGCGGGCAGCACGGTGCTGCGAGGGATTGGCAATCATGCTCGCCAGCTCTTCGTGCACGACGCGCTCGCCGGCACCGATGCGGCCGTCTTCCCGCACCCAGTCCGCATAGCGGCGTTCGATCTCGGTGCCGTCACCTTCGATCAGCGCCAGCTTGAGCAGCCAGACGGCGGCCGGACCGCGCCAGCCCAGTGCGTGCGCCCGCTCGAGGTTGGCCCGGGCCTGCGCGTGCTGGCCCTGCATCAGTTCCGTGGCGCCCAGCCAGCCCAGCTGGATGCCGCTGAGCGGGTCGAGCTGGCGGGCGCGGTCGAAGGCATCGTGTGCCGCGCTGACGTGACCGGCCTCGAGCAGGGTCAGGCCCTTCCACACCCAGGAATTGGCGCTGTTGGGCTGCGCCGCCAGCGCCGCCTCCACCAGGGCCAACGATTCCAGCCGCTCGCCCGCATCGGCGGCCAGTCTCGAACGCACGGCCAGCGCGGCGGGCAGTTCCGGCACCAGGGCCAGGGCGCGGCCGGCAGCGGCATCTGCGCGCGCGCTGGCCTCGTCGGTCGGCGTGGCGAGATAGCTGGGCATGACGTATTCGATGCTGGCCAGCGTGGCCCAGGCGTCGGCGAACGCTGGGTCCCTTTCCACCGCCTGCAGGATCAGGCTTCGGGCGGACTCAAGATTGCTGCCACGCAGGGCGAACAGCTGGCGGCCGCGCAGGTAGAGCTCATACGCCTGCAGATCCTGGGTGGCCGGCGCCACTTCCACGGTCCGCACGCCCAACGACGTCGCCAGGGCGTCGGCGATGGCCTGGGATATCTCTTCCTGCACTCTGAAGATGTCCTCGAGCTTGCGGTCGAAGGTGGCCGACCACAGCAACTGGTCGTCGGCCGCGCCCACCAACTGCGCGCTGATGCGCACGCTGTCGCCCTGGCGCCGCACGGAACCACTGACGAGGTTGGCAACGCCAAGCTGCGCGGCGATCTCGCGGCTGTCGAGCTTGGTATCCCGGAACAGGAAGGACGAGCTGCGCGAGGTGACCTTCAGGCCCGGCACGCGGGCCAGCACGTTGATCAGCTCTTCGGACAAGCCATCGGAGAAGTATTCCTGCTCCGGGTCGGCGCTCATGTTGACGAAAGGCAGCAGCGCGATCGAATGCGGATCCACCGGCCGCGGGGCGGCCGGCGCCGCTTCTGCCGGCGCGGTCGTCCCGACGACGAAGCCGGGCTCGGGGCCATGGCCAATGATGAATTGCCGCAGCAAGGTCAGGCTCAGCGCGGCCAGCGCCAGCACGACAGTCATCTGGTCGATGCGGCGGGCGGTGCGCGCGTCGTGCTCGGGGTCCACGAGGGCGCTGCCGCGCCAGGCAAACCACAGTGTCGGCAACAGGGCCAGCAGCAGCCCCCACACGACCCACTGCACGCCCGACAGCGGCAGCCCCAGGGCCGGAAACAGCAGGTTGGCCATGGCCAACAGCAACCACGACAGCGCCAGCCAGGCCAGCACGGCACGAATGATTTTCCGACGACGGTGTTTTCGTATCGAACTCACCTGTCACAAGCCCCCTGGCCCGACGGGGAGTGGCGAGCGGCGGCGCCACGTCAGCGCTCCCCCGAGCCGCAGGCCAGCATAGACGCCGCTTACAGGGCGTACAAACTGGCCGAATACGCTGTTGTACGCCGTTTCGCGAGCGATTCCCGGCCTTGCACGGGTGAGCCCATGCATTTCGCATGGGTCCGGGCGCCCGGCGCCGGCGATTTGCCATCCCTGGTTATCAAGCCCCGAACGACTGTCATGTCGGATCAATAACTTGCGCGCCATGGAGGCCGCTGGCACGGATGCTGCTGTCTCCACCCGGACCCACTTTCCCGGAACCTGGCCATGACCCTGTTGATCCGTGAAGACCTGACCGACGCCGACCTGGCCTGGGCTGCCCAGTCGTTCGCCCCCCGCGATGCGGCAGCCGTCGCCGCCCCGCCCTCCCCCACGCGCAGCCGGACCCGGACCCTGATGGGCCTGGGCTCACTGGCCGCCGCCGCGGGGCTGGCCCTGGCCCTGTCGGCCAACGTCGGCGCCACCGCCCCGCAGCGTGCCCCGGACACCCTCGCCGGCGTCACCCTGCGTGAGGCGGTGGCGCCGGGCTGGACGGTGCAGGCGTCGGTACAGGACCAGCTGCGCGCGGAGCTGACCGGCACCGACGTGGCGTTTTCGCTGCTCTCGGCCCAGGCCACCCGCCTCGACCAGGGCGGACGGCGCTTCGATGGCGCCGGCCTGGCCCGGCTCGGCGGCCACGACACCCGCTTCGTCGCCTTTACCCTGTCGCTGGACCCCGATGGCCGGGTCACTGCCTTCCACTACGGCCTGGCTGCCGGCGGTGAAACCGACGACGTTCTCGCGGTCCGCTGAGTCCCTCGTGGCCGGGGCTACAATGCCGGCCATGGATATCTTCAAGAGCTTCACCCTCGAGGCCGCGCACCGGCTGCCCAACGTGCCGTCCGGCCACAAGTGCGCGCGCGTGCACGGCCACAGCTTCAGGGTGGAGCTGCACGTTTCGGGCGAGGTGGGTGCCGACACGGGCTGGGTGATGGACTTCGGCGACATCAAGGCGGCCTTCAGGCCGCTGTACGACCAGCTCGACCACCATTACCTCAACGACATCGCCGGCCTGGAAAACCCGACCAGCGAAAACCTCGCGATCTGGATCTGGGACAAGCTGCAGCCGGCCCTGCCCGGCCTTTCGGCCGTGGTCGTGCACGAAACCTGCACCTCGGGCTGCCGCTACACCGGCCAGGACTGAACGCGGCGGTTTATTCCGCCGCCACGCCAGTCAGCTCGGCGCTCAGCGCCAGCAGTTTCGCCTGCGCTTCCGGATCCTGGCCCTGCGGATCCATCGTGTCGCGCGGCACGCCACCTTCCAGGTGGAAGGCGCCGGCTTCCAGCGTCGGCGCCCTGGCCAGCCCCATCACGTGGTCCACGCCGTCCTGCACCGTCGTACGCGGCGGGATACCGATGCCCTTGACCATGGTCGTGTCCATCAGCGTGGCCGGGTGCAGGGAGATCATGGTGATGCCATCGGCCAGGAACGCGGGCGCCAGCGCCTTGGTCATCGTCGCCTGGGCCTGCTTGCTCTGGCCGTAACCGCGGGCGGCGGCACCTTCGGCTTCGAGCATCACGTCGTCGAAGTCGATCGGCGCCGAGCTGCCGGACGACACGTTGATGATGCGCGAAGGCGCGGCGGCCTTCAGGGCCGGCCGCAGCTTGTGCACCAGCACCCAGCCGGCCAGGTAGTTCACGGCGAACTGCAGTTCGTGGCCGTCCTGGCTGGTGCGGCGCTTGCCGTCGTTGAAGGCGACGCCGGCGTTGTTGACCAGCAGGTCGAGCTTGGGGGCCTCGCGGCCAACGGCGTCGGCGAAGTCGCGCACGGCCTGCATCGAGGAAAAGTCGCCGGCGATGAAACTCGCCGAGCCAGTTCCCGACGCGGTGATTTCGTCCACCAGCGCCTGGCCGCGTTCCGCGCTGCGGCCGTGCACGATGACGTGGGCGCCTTCGGCGGCGAAGCTTCGCGCCAGTTCCCGGCCCAGGCCGTCGGTGGAGCCGGTGACCAGCACGGTCTTGCCGGCGTATGAAACGGGTTCCTGGGCCATGGCGCCCACGGGAAGCATCGAAAGGGCGGCGGACAACAAGCCGATCAGCGAAAAACGCATGGCGCGAACTCCTGCGGGTGGGCTGGAGCAGCGTAGGCCCGGTTGGGGCCGGCGGCAAGCCGGCGGGCCGGGCCCTACAGGCAAAGGGCGCTGATTGCTTCCTGAAGGCTGTGGCGCAGCACGTCGCGGTCCTGGCCAGGGTCGCGCACGTAACAGAGGATCAGGCCATCCACCAGGCAGCGCATCACCACCGTGCGGCGGCGCACCGCCTCGGCGTCCAGCGGCTTGCCGGCGGCAATCGCGCTGCGTCGCACCAGGTCCTCGAAATCAATCCAGATCTGCGGCTCCTGCGCCGTGACCACGGCGGCGATGTCCGCATCGCGGGTAGCTTCGGCGGACACTTCCAGGAACAGCGCGGCGTCGAAACCGCCTTCGCAGCTGCCGCCCGGCCCGCTTTCCCGCCAGGCATCGATCTTCTCGAGCAGCCGCTCGACCAGCTCGGAGCAGGTGGCGATGCCCGCCAGGGCCTCGCGGCGCTCCTCGCGCTGCTCGTCGGTGATGGCGCGGATGATCGCCGCCTTGTTGGTGAAATACCGGTAGATCAGGCCCTGGCTCATGCCGGCCGCGCGCGCGATGGCGGCCATGCCGGTGCCATGGAAGCCGCCTTCGGAAAAACACGTGCGCGCCGCCTCGAGGATGCGCGCGCGCTGCACTTCCTGGCGCGCCCGCGCCTTGGCGCCGCCACCGGCCGGCATCGGGCTCATCGGCTGGCTTCCTTGCGGTAGAACACGCGCCGCACCACCACGAAGAACAGCGGGATGAAGAAGATGCCCAGGAAGGTGCCGGTGAGCATGCCGCCGATGACACCGGTGCCGATCGCGCGCTGCGCGCCCGAACCGGCGCCGGTGGCGATGGCCAGGGGCAGCACGCCGAAGCCGAAGGCGATGGATGTCATCAGGATCGGCCGCAGGCGGTCGCGGATGGCGGCCAGCGTGCCGTCGACCAGGTCCATGCCCTTTTCGATGTTGGCCTTGGCGAACTCGATGATCAGCACGGCGTTCTTGCTCGACAGGCCGACCGTGGTGAGCATGCCGACCTGGAAGTAGACGTCGCGCTCGAGCCCGCGCATCCAGGTGAACAGCACCGTGCCCAGGATGCCCAGCGGCACCACCAGCAGCACCGAAGTCGGGATGGTCCAGCTTTCATACAGCGCCGCCAGGCACAGGAAGACGATCAGCAGCGACAGCGCGTACAGCAGCGGCACCTGCGAATCGGCGACGCGCTCCTGGTAGGACGCGCCCGACCATTCCAAGCTGAAGCCAGCCGGCAGTTCTTCCGCCAGGCGCTCCATCTCGGCCATGGCGTCGCCGGAGCTGACGCCCTCGGTGGCCATGCCGGTTACGTTCACCGCCGGTACGCCGTTGTAGCGCTCCAGGCGCGGCGAGCCGTATTCCCAGTGCCAGGTCGCGAACGAGGAGAACGGCACCATCTCGCCCTGGTTGTTGCGCACGTACCAGAGATTGAAGTCCTCGGGCACCATGCGATACGGCGCATCGGCCTGCACGTAGACCCGCTTGACCCGCCCGCGGTCGATGAAGTCGTCGATATAGCGACCACCCCAAGCCACCGACAGCGTGTTGTTGATCTCGGCCACAGACACGCCCAGCGCCGCGGCCTTGTCGTTGTCCACGTCCAGGCGGAACTGCGGCGCGTCCTCCTGGCCGTTGGGCCGCACCTGCATGAGCAGCGGGCTCTGCGCGGCCAGGCCCAGCAGCTGGTTGCGCGCGGCCATCAGCGCTTCGTGGCCCTGGTTCTGGTTGTCCTTGAGGTAGAGGTTGAAACCACCGGTGGTGCCGAGCTCGGTCACCGGCGGCGGCGCCAGCGCGAACACCATGGCGTCCTTGATCTGGCTGAAGGCGCCCATGGCGCGGCCGACCATCGCTGTGACGCTGCCGTCGCCGCTGTTGCGTTCGTCCCAGTCCTTGAGCTTCACGAACACCATGCCGTTGTTCTGGCCGCTGCCGGCGAAGCTGAAGCCCTGCACCGAGAAGGTGGACTCGATGATGTCGGCCTCGTTCTCCAGGTAGTGCTTCTCGACCTGCTCCATCACCTTCTGCGTGCGCTGCTGGGTGGCGCCCACCGGCGTCTGCACGATGGTGAAGGCCACGCCCTGGTCTTCGTCGGGCAGGAAAGACGAGGGCACGATCCGGAACACGGCCACCATCACCACCGCCAGCACCAGGTAGATGGCCAGGAAGCGGCCGCCGCGGCGCAGCATGGTGCCCACGAAACCCTGGTAGCGCTTGTTGCCGGCATCAAAACGATCGTTGAACCACTTGAAGAAGCCCTTCTCGCCGTGGTGTTCGCCCTTCTTGAGCGGCGTGAGCATGGTCGCGCACAGCGCCGGGGTCAGGATGATGGCCACCAGCACCGACAGGCCCATGGCGGACACGATCGTCGCGGTGAACTGGCGGTAGATCACGCCCGTCGAGCCGGTGAGGAAGGCCATGGGGATGAACACGGCCGCCAGCACCAGGCCGATGCCGACCAGGGCGCCGGTGATCTGGTCCATGGACTTGCGCGTGGCTTCGACCGGCGACAGGCCTTCTTCGCTCATCACGCGCTCGACGTTTTCGACCACGACGATGGCGTCGTCCACCAGCAGGCCGATCGCCAGCACCATGGCGAACATGGTCAGCATGTTGATCGAGAACCCCAGCGCCAGCAGGATTCCCAGCGTGCCCAGCAGCACCACCGGAATGGCGATGGTCGGGATGAGGGTGGCGCGGAAGTTCTGCAGGAACAGGAAGATCACCAGGAACACGAGCACGAAGGCCTCGAGCAGGATCTTGACCACCTCGGTGATGGACGCGCGCACGAAGGGCGTGGTGTCGAAGGGGATGACCACCTTCAGGCCCGGCGGGAAGCTTGGCTGCATCCGCTGAATCAGCTCGGCCACGCCGTCGGCCGTGGCCAGGGCGTTGGCATTGGTGGCCAGCGAGATCGCGATGCCCGAGGCCGGCTTGCCGTTGTAGCGGCTGATCACCGAATAACTTTCCGAACCGATCTCGACCCGGGCGATATCGCCCAGGCGTAGCACCGAACCGTCGCTGTTGGCGCGCACGACGATGGCGCGGAACTGTTCCGGCGTCTGCAGGCGGTCCTGGGAAGTGATGGTGGCATTGATCTGCTGGCCGTCGATGGCCGGCGTGCCGCCCAGCTGGCCCACGGCGACCTGGGCGTTCTGTGCCTGGATCGCCGACACCACGTCGCTGGGCGCCAGCCGGTAGGTGTTGAGCTTGCCGGGGTCGAGCCAGATGCGCATGGCGTACTTGCCACCGAACACCTGCACGCTTCCCACGCCCGGCACGCGGCTGAGCGGGTCGACGATGCTGGCCGAGACGTAGTCGGAGATGTCGTTGCGGTCCATCGACCCGTCTTCGGAGACAAAGGCAAGCACCTGCAGGAAGCCGCTCGAGGCCTTGTTCACCGAAATGCCCTGCTGCTGCACGATGCCCGGCAGCAGTGCGGTGGCCAGCTGCAGCTTGTTCTGCACCTGCACCTGGGCGATGTCCGGGTCGGTGCCGGTCTCGAAGGTCAGGGTGACCGACACCGCGCCGTTGGAGGCGCTGGTCGAGGACAGGTAGTCCAGGCCATCCAGGCCGGTCATGGCCTGCTCGATGATCTGGGTCACCGAATTTTCGGCCGCCTGGGCCGACGCGCCCGGGTAGTTGGCGTTGATGGTGATCGTCGGCGGCGCGATCGTCGGGTAGCGCGAGATCGGCAGCTGGGTCAGCGCCAGGCCGCCGGCGAGCATGATGATGATGGCTATCACCCAGGCGAAGATCGGGCGATCGATGAAGAACCTTGCCATGCGCTGGACCTCGGCTTATTCGGCGGACGCGGGCGGGGCCGCGGCTTCGGGCGCGGCGGCGCCGGCTTCGACGGCCCTGGCGTTGCCACCCGGCCGGACCTTCTGCAGGCCTTCGATGATCACGCGGTCGCCGGCCTGCAGGCCGTCGTCCACCAGCCACTGGTCGCCGACCGTGCGGCTGGTCGTGACTACACGCGGCTCGACCTTGCCCTCGGCCGTGACCACCAGCGCGGTGGCGTTGCCCTTGGCATCGCGGCTGATGCCCTGCTGCGGTGCCAGGATGCCGTCCGGCCGGGTGCCCAGCTCGACCACGGCGCGCACGTACATGCCCGGCAGCAGAAGGTTGTCGGGGTTGGGCACGCGCACGCGCAGCGAGTAACTGCCGGTGCCCGGATCAACCGTGACGTCGGTGAACTCAAGCACGCCCTCGTGGGCGTAGGGCGTGCCGTCCTCGAGCAGGATCTTCGCTTCGACGGTGGTTTGTTCGACGCGGCCGGCTTCGACGTCCTTGCGCAACTGCATCAGCTCGGAGGCCGACTGCGACAGGTCCACGTAGATCGGGTCGAGCTGCTGCACCGTCACCAGGGCCGTTTCCTGGTTGGCGGTGACCAGCGCGCCCTGGGTGACGCTGGACTTGCCGGCGCGGCCGGAGATCGGCGCGGTGATGCGGGTATAGCCCAGGTTGACGTCGGCGGCCTGCAGCGCGGCGCGGTAGGCGGCCACGTCGGCGGCCGCTTCGGCGGCGGCGGCCAGGGTGCGCTCGTGGTCCTGCTGGGCCACCAGCTTCCGCGCCACCAGTTCGGTGGACCGTTCGGCGGCCAGGCGCGCCGACGTGGCCGACGCCTGGGCGCGCGCCAGGTTGGCGGCGGCAGCGGCGCGGGCGGCGCGGTAGGTGGCGTCGTCGAGCTGGTAGAGCACCTGCCCTTCCTTGACCAGGCTGCCCTCGTCGAAAAGACGCTTTTCAACGATGCCGGTCGCCTGCGGCCGAACCTCGGCCACCACGAAGGGCACGGTGCGACCGGCAAGTCCGCGGGTCAGCGGGACGGGCTGGGCCTTCAGCGTGACCACGGTGACTTCGGGCGCGGGCATCTGGGTGGGCGCCGGCTCGCCGGCGCAGGCGGCCAGCAACAGGCTGGCGGCGGCGGCAAGGGCCAGGGGACGCCGGGATCGGGCGGACGCGGACATGGAATGCCTCGATGAATAAGGAATACGGGGTCGGTCGCGGACCGGCGAGCCGGCGCGAGCGGAAAAGAGTGAACGGTCATTCTAGTTTTGAATCGACCGCTGTCAAGCCAACTGATGGCCTGTTTCCGGGGGTTTTGGACCCCCGGCGGGGCTGCCGTTCAGGGCAGCGACAGCTTCGCGGCGAGTTCGCCGGGTGACGCGCCGGGCGCGAAGGGCAGCTCGCCGAGGCAGGGGCCCGGCAGGGCGGCCTCGAGCAGTGATCGGTAGGCCGCCGCATGGGGGCCGGGGGCTTCGACCTGGTTGCCGATCCAGCCGGCCAGCCGGCAGCCGTCGGCCTGGATGGCACGGGCGGTCAGGCGTGCATGGTTCAGGCAGCCCAGGCGCAGCCCCACCACCAGCACCACCGGCAGGTCCAGGGCATGCACCAGGTCGGCCTGCTCCAGGCCATCGGCCAGCGGCGCCAGCCAGCCGCCGACGCCTTCCACCAGCACGCGGCCACCTGCCTGCGTGGCCAGGGCCGTGTGCGCGGCAAGCAGGGTCGGCAGTTCGACATGCACGCCGGCCATGGCGGCGGCGATCTGCGGCGCGGTGGGTTCGGGCAACGCGTAGGGATTGACCAGCTGGTAGTCGGGCCGGGGGTCGCTTGCGGCCAGGAGCGCCAGGGCATCTTCGTTTCGCCAGCCTTCGTGCTTGCGTTCGCAGCCACTGGCGACGGGCTTCATACCCACGGCCGGGCGGCCGTCGCGGCGCATGGCGTGCAGCAGCACGGTGGACGCGAAGGTCTTGCCGGCGCCGGTATCGGTGCCGGTGACGAAACAGCCCTGGTCGAATCCGTGGGCACTCATGCCGGGACCGGGCGCGCGTGCTTTCGGCACGCGCCATGAGACGCGACGGCGATGTCGACCGAGGCAGCGGTCACGAACGTTTCCAGCCGCGCCGCCTGCTGCCCGCGCCGGCGAAGAGGGTCTTCGCACGGCGACGACGTCCTTTGTTCAACGCTCCATTGCATTACCGCCCTCCCGCGCCCCCGGGCGCCAGGCCATACAATACTGCCCCGACCCCGAACGATGGAGCGCCGATGTTCGCGCAGTCCAGCCTCACCGGCAGCAAGGCCGAACAATACGCACAGCTGCTTGAGCAGGCCCGCGGCCTGATGCACGGCGAGCCCGACCGGATCGCCAATGCCGCCAATCTTTCGGCGCTGGTCTACCACGCGCTGCCGCAGCTGAACTGGGTCGGCTTTTATTTCTTTGACGGCACCGAACTGGTGGTCGGTCCTTTCCAGGGCCATCCGGCCTGCGTGCGCATCGCCCTGGGCCGTGGCGTTTGCGGCACCGCCGCCCAGACCCGCCAGACCCAGCGCATCGCCGACGTCGATGCCTTTCCGGGGCACATTCCCTGCGACGCGGCCTCGCGTTCGGAACTGGTGGTGCCGCTCTATCTCGGCGAGCAGCTCGTCGGCGTCTTCGACCTCGACAGTCCGGAGACCGACCGGTTCGACGCCGATGACCAGGCTGGCCTCGAATCGATCGCTGATGCGTTCATAAAGACGTTGGGCCCTGCCTGACACTGCGTGGGGACAGGACACAGGCATGACCGGAACGAAACTGCGAAACATCGGCCCGAAATCCGCCGCCTGGCTGCGCCAGACGGGCATCCGCAGCCAGGAGGACCTTGAATCGGTGGGCTCGCTGGCGGCATTCGTGCGGGTCAAGCGCGCCGGCTTCAAGCCCAGCCTCAACTTGCTTTACGCACTGGAGGGCGCGATCCTGGGCTGCCACTGGCAGGAAATCCCGGATGAGCGCCGCAGCGAACTGGTGCTGGCCGCCGGTGACGAAGTCGCCAAGCTGCCGCTGCCCAAGAACAAGCGCATGCCGGCCGCGGCGCCGGTGAAAACCGTGCACCTGGACGGCGAGGACGAAGGCGACATGCCCGGCCCGGGCTTCGGTTTCGACGATCCGTCGTCGTCGCGCGACGACTGAGTCCTAGCGCACCACCGCGTAGTCGCGCGCATCCTCGCGCCAGGGCGGCGTCGCCTTGATGGTCGGCAGCACGTCCTCGACGCGGTCGACCAGCGACCACATCGCCGCGTGTTCGGGGTTCATGAAGCGCTCGGCGATCACCGATTCCATGAAGCCCTGCAGCGGCGCGTAGAAGCCGCGCACGTTGAGCAGCAGGATCGGGCTGAAGTAGATGCCCAGGCGCTTGAGCGTGATCGCCTCGAACAGTTCCTCGAGCGTGCCGCAGCCACCGGGCAGCGCGACCACCGCGTCGGATCCGGTGAGCAGCTTGTGCTTGCGCTCGCGCATGTCCTCCACCAGCTCCAGGTGGGTCAGGCCAGGGTGGCCCCACTCGAGGTCGGCCATGAAGCGCGGCAGGATGCCCACCACTTCGCCGCCCTTCGACAGGGCACCGTCGGCCAGCGAGCCCATCAGGCCCTGCGAGCCACCGCCATAAACAATGCTGCAGCCGTTGGCCGCGAGGGTTTCGCCAAGCTGGCGGGCGGCGGCGTGGAATTCGGGCGCCACGCGGGCGCTGGAGGCGGCGTAAACGCAAACGCGCATGGCGGTGTCCATCGACTCGTAGGGGCGCTATTTTGCCACCTTGGTCGCCTCCCTGTGTCCACCGGCTGCCTGCCCCGTGATCGCCGGCACGGGGCTGGCGTGGCCGCGGATGACGGTCGGGGCTGGCGACTTCGCCCCGCGGCGGCTAGCGTCCGGGTGTTCCCGCGATGAGAGTGACCTGTAAATGCCGCGACTGCTCCTGCTTGTGTTCCTGCTGGCTTGCCCGCTGCTGGCACCGGCTGCCGATGGGGCGGCGTCCAGCCGCCGGCTGGCGATTACCTTCGACGATGCGCCGCGTCCGGATGGCGCATTCCTAACCGGCCAGGAACGCACCCGGCGACTGATCGCCGGACTCGAGGCCGCCGAGGTTCGCGGCGCCATGATATTCGCGACGACGCAGCGGCTCGGCGACACGCCCGGCGCCGAGGCGCGGCTGCGCGCCTACGTCGCGGCCGGCCACGTGCTGGCCAATCATTCCCATGCGCACGGCTGGCTACGCCAGGCCCAGGCTGCCGACTACCTGGCCGATGCACGTCGCGCCAACAAAATGCTCTCGGGCCTTGGCGAGGCACCGGCCTACTTCCGTTACCCCTTTCTCGACGAGGGACGCGACGAAGCCCAACGGGACGCGGTGCGTGAAGGGCTGGCCGCCATGGGCTTGCGCAACGGCTACGTCACCATCGACAACTACGACTGGTACCTGGACGCGCTCGCCGCCGAGGCCAGGCGTGCCGACCCGGCGCTTGACCTTGATGCCCTGCGCGACATCTATGTGCAAACCCTGGTCGATGCCGCGCGCTTTTACGACGACATCGCCCGCGACAACCTTGGCCGTTCGCCTGCACATGTCCTTCTGCTCCACGAAAACGATCTGGCCGCGCTGTTCATTACCGACCTGGTGAACGCCCTGCGCTCGGATGGCTGGGAGATCATCCCGGCCATCGAGGCCTATGCCGATCCGATCGCGGAGCGGACGCCGCGGACCCTGTTCAACGGCCAGGGCCGCGTGGCCGCGCTGGCGCACGAGGCGGGCCGTTCCGCGCGATCGCTGGTGCATCCGCTGGAAGACGAGGACGCGCTTCGGGCGCTGTTCGTGTCGCGGGGCCTGCTCGCCGGCGCAACCCCGCCGGGCGACTTGCTGCTCATCAATGCCACGCTGCAGGCCGGGGACGGCCAGCCGTCCCGCGCCGGCATGGGCCTCAGGATCCGTGGTGCCCGCATCGTCGATGTGGCGCCCTCCGCGGCGCTGGTGCGCCAGCCCGGCGACCGCGTGGTCGATCTGCAGGGTCGCTGGCTGCTGCCCGGCCTGGTCGGCGTGCACAACCACATGCACCTGCCGGGCGCGCCGTTCCTGGGTGAGCCGGCGGCGCGGCTCTACCTAGCCGCGGGCGTCACCACCCTGCAGACCGCCGGCAGCGCCGACGCGCGGGCCGAACTCGCCCTTGCAAGGGCCATCGAAGATGGCGACGTCGCCGGTCCCCGGCTGCTGGCATCGGCGCCCTACGTCACCGGCCCCGGCGGCAACGGCCCGATGGACAAGCCCGGCAGCGCCGACGAGGCGCGCGCCTTCGTCAAGCACTGGGCCGATCTTGGCGTGCATACGTTCAAGCTTTACCGGCACGTGCAGCCCGAAATCGCCGCCGCCATCGTCCAGGCGGCGCATGCGCGCCGACGCAGTGTTTCCGCCCATCTGTGCTCGCTGACCTACGCCGAAGCTTCGCGGATGGGCGTGGACCGCATCGAGCACGGGCTTCTTTCGAGCACCGACTTCCTGGCCGGCAAGGCCAGCGGCGACTGCCGATCGCCGCTGGCATCCATCGCCGCGCTCGACGCCAGGGATCCGCGCGTGGATGCGCTCGTCCGGACCCTGGTCGAAAACGGCACGATGCTGACGTCGACGCTGGCGATCATCGAATCCCACTTCCCGCATCGCCCGCAGGGCGAGGCGCAGGCGCTGGCCTACCTGGCACCGCGCTTCCGGGACGACTACCGGCTCCGGCAGGAACAGCTGGTCGCCGGCCGGGCCAATCCCGCCTACACGCCCGCCTTGCTGGCGAAGCTGATGGCCTTCGAACGACGGTTCGTGGCCGCTGGCGGTGTCTTGCTGGCGGGTCCCGACACCGGGCGCCACGTGCTGCCGGGCTTCGGCGACCAGCGCAATTTCGAGCTGCTGTCCGAGGCAGGCTTCGCGCTACCGGACGTGGTTCGCATCATGAGCGGCAACGGCGCCCGGGCACTGGACCTGGGCGCCAGCAAGGGCCAGCTCAAACCCGGCTACGACGCCGACCTGCTGGTGCTCGATGGCGACCCGGCCGCCGACCCGTCCAACATCCGGCGCGTGCGCTGGGTTTTCCGGGAAGGGCGCCGCCACGAGCCGGCGGAACTCCGGAAGGGCCTGGAAGGCCGTCTCGGCGCACAGCACGCTGACTGAGTCAGTCCGCTTCCGGGTGGCGCGCCTTCCATTGCGCCAGCAACTCCCGGTAGTGGTCCATCTCCTCGGCGTAGCTGTCGAACACGCAGACCGCGCAGCCGCCATCGCAGCAATCGGTCGGCAGCGGGCGCTCGGGTTCGACCGGGCGCGGGTCGTCGCTGGGCGGCTGGCTTGTCACCCGCCCGCGCTTATTCCACCGTCACCGACTTGGCCAGGTTGCGCGGCTGGTCAACGTCGGTGCCACGCTGCACGGCCACGTGGTAGCTCAGCAGCTGCAGCGGGATCGTCGAGATGATCGGCGCTGCGATCTCGCCTGAGGCCGGCAGGATCACCACGCGCGCGGCGTCCAGGCCATGGGCCACGGTTTCGTCGACGAAGGCGTAAAGCACGCCGCCGCGGGCGCGCACTTCCTCGAGGTTGGACTTGAGTTTGTCGATCAGCCGGTCGTTCGGCGCCACCGCGACGACGGGCATGTCTTCGTCCACCAGCGCCAGCGGGCCATGCTTGAGTTCGCCGGCGGCGTAAGCCTCGGCGTGGATATAACTGATTTCCTTGAGCTTGAGCGCGCCCTCCATGGCCACCGGCCAGTGCGTGCCGCGCCCCAGGAACAGCGCGTGGTGCTTGCCGACGAATTGCTCGGCCAGGTCGCTGATCTCGGCGTCGAGCTTGAGCACCTCGGCGATATGGCCGGGCAGCTGCTCGAGCTGGCGCACACCGTCGGCGTAGCGTTCGTCGTCCAGGCCCTTGGCCTTGGCCAGGGCCAGCGAAAACAGCGCCAGCGCCACCAGCTGGGTGGTGAAGGCCTTGGTCGAAGCGACGCCGATTTCGGGGCCGGCGCGGGTCATCAGCACCAGCGTCGATTCGCGCACGATCGACGACTCGGGCACGTTGCATACGGCCATGCGCGTCAGGTAGGGGCGTTCCTTGGCCAGCTTCAGCGCGGCCAGGGTGTCGGCGGTTTCGCCGGATTGGGAAATGGTGAGGAACAGCGTGCCCTCGTGGACCACCGGGTCGCGGTAGCGGTACTCGCTGGCGATCTCCGTGGTGCACGGAATGCGCGCCAGCTGTTCGATCCAGTAACGCGCCACCAGGCCGGCGTGGTAGCTGGTGCCGCAGGCAATGATGTGCACGGCCTGGGTGTCGGCCAGCAGGCGCTCGGCGTCCACACCGAAGATCTGGGTCAGTATCTTGCCGCCGGCAATGCGGCCTTCCAGCGTGTCGGCCACGGCCACCGGCTGCTCGTGGATTTCCTTGAGCATGAAGTGGGCGTATTCGCCCCGATCCACCGCGTCGGCGCTGAAATGGGATTCCTTGACCTCGCGCTCGACCGGCTGGCCGTCGGCGGCGAACAGGCGGATGCCGTCGACGGTCACCTCCGCGACGTCGCCTTCCTCGAGATACATGAAGCGCTTGGTCAGCGGCAGCAGCGCGTGCACGTCGGAGGCCAGGTAGTGCTCGCCCTCGCCCAGGCCAACGATCAGCGGCGCACCAAAGCGGGCACCCACCACCTTGCCGGGTTCGCGGGCCGAGATCGCCGCGATCGCGTAGGCCCCGTGCAGGCCCTTGACGACCTTCTGCACCGCCGCGAGCAGGGAAAGGCCCTGGCGCTGGGCGCGCTCGACCAGGTGTGCCACCACCTCGGTGTCGGTCTGCGAGCTGAACTCATAACCTTCGGCGCGCAGTTCGGCGCGCAGTTCGGCATGGTTCTCGATGATGCCGTTGTGCACCAGGCTCACGTCGCCCGATACGTGCGGATGCGCGTTGTCTTCGCTGGGCACGCCATGGGTGGCCCAGCGGGTGTGGGCGATGCCGCAGTGGCCGTCCAGGCCGGTTTGTGCCTGCAGCGCGACCAGGTCGCGGACCTTGCCCTTGGCGCGCAGGCGGGAAATGCCGTCGCCGGTGAGCAGGGACACGCCGGCCGAGTCGTAGCCGCGGTATTCAAGCGCGGCAAGCCCGGCGATCAGGTACTGAACGATGGGCCGATTGGCGCTGATGCCGACGATTCCACACATGGGGGATCTATTCCTTGCTGACTGACCCGCAAGTTTAAGTGAAGCAAGTGGCTTTCCGCGGGCGAAGGTTTCGCGGCCCCGGCGGGGGTGTCCGCCGGGTGTCCGGCCAAACCGGCGCCCGGACGCCGCGGACAGCGGCGATTGTCTTTATGATCAAAGACTTATTACTTGGCACGGTGGTTGCATCACTCAAGGCAGACCTGAACCAACGGAATTTGCCGATGATCCGCGACACCTCCGCCCAGGACCGCAGCCTTTCCCAGGCCCAGGCGCCCCGCTCCCACAGGCCGCTGTACCTGGCCGGCGCGGCCGTTCTGGCGGTGGTGTTCGTGGGCTGGCTGCTCAGCGGCTGGCTGGGCAGCGCCGGTGCGGTGTCCGCCGACCGGCTGCGTTTCGCCGAGGTGCAGCGGGGCCTGCTGGTGCGCGATGCCACGGCCAACGGCCGCGTCGTGGCGGCCGTCAGCCCCACCCTCTATGCCCCGGCTGGCGGCACCGTGACCCTGAAGATCCTGGCCGGCGACACCGTGGCCCGGGGCGACGTGATGGCCGTCATCGACTCCCCGGAGCTGCAGAACGAACTCCAGCGCGAACAGGCCACCCTGGCCCAGCTCGAAGCCGAGGTCGCCCGGCAGCGCATCCTGGCCCGCAAGGCCAGCCTGCTGGCCAAGCGCGAGGCCGACGACGCCGAAGTCACCCGTCTCGCCGCGCTGCGCGACCTGCAGCGGGCCCAGCGCGGCTTCGAACTGGGGGCCATCGCCGAAGTCGAGTACCTGCGCGCCAAGGACGCCATGGCCAGCGCCGACATCCGCAGCCAGCACGCCGGCACCGCCGCCCAGCTCGAAGGCCAGGACGTCAGCCTTGGGCTGAAGACCCAGGAACAGCTGCTCGAACGCCAGCGCCTGGTCACCGTCAACCTCGAGCGCCGCGTCGACGAATTGAACGTGCGCGCACCGGTGGACGGCGTCATCGGCACGCTCAGCGTCGACGATCGCGCCGTGGTGGTGGCCAACACCCCGCTGATGACGGTGGTCGACCTGAGCCGGCTGGAAGTCGAGCTGGAGATGCCCGAGTCCTACGCCGAAGACCTGGGCCTGGGCATGACCGCCGAAGTGCGCATCGGCGCCACGGCCGCCACGGGCACCATCTCGGCGATATCGCCCGAGGTCGTCAACAACCAGGTGCTGGCGCGCGTTCGCTTCGACGGTGAACAGCCGCCCGGCCTGCGCCAGAACCAGCGCGTGAGCGCGCGGGTCCTGTTCGAGGAAAAGCCCGACGTCATCAAGGTCGCCCGCGGCCCCTTCGTCGAAGCCCTGGGCGGTCGCACCGCCTACGTGGTGGAAGACGGCATCGCCGTGCGCCGCCCGATCGTGCTGGGCGCCACCAGCGTCGGCGAGGTCGAGATCCTCGAGGGCGTGCAGCCCGGCGAGCGCATCGTGATCTCCGGCACCGACACCTTCGAAGACGCCGAGCGCGTCGCCATCAACGACTGAACCCACCCAAGAATCCCCACAAAGGAAGCCGCCATGCTGCGCATGAACAACCTGAGCAAGGTCTATCGCACCCACATGATCGAAACCCATGCCTTGCGCGGCTTCGACATCCACGTCAAGGAAGGCGAGTTCGTCGCCGTCACCGGCCCTTCCGGCTCGGGCAAGACGACCTTCCTCAATATCGCCGGCCTGCTCGAGGAATTCACCGGTGGCGAGTTCTTCCTGGACGGCGTGGACGTGCGCGGCCTGGACGACGGCAAGCGCTCGAAGCTGCGCAACGAGAAGCTGGGCTTCATCTTCCAGGGCTTCAACCTCATCCCCGACCTGAATCTGTTCGACAACGTGGACGTCCCGCTGCGCTACCGCGGTTTCAGCGCTGCCGAACGTCGCAAGCGCATCGAGGAGGCCCTTGCCCAGGTCGGCCTGGCCTCGCGCATGAAGCATTACCCGGCAGAACTCTCCGGCGGCCAGCAGCAGCGCGTGGCCATCGCCCGCGCCCTGGCGGGCTCGCCCCGACTTCTTCTCGCCGACGAACCCACCGGCAACCTCGATTCGCAGATGGCCCGCGGCGTGATGGAACTGCTCGAGGAGATCAACGCCAACGGCACCACGATCCTGATGGTGACGCATGACCCCGAACTCGCCGCCCGCGCGCACCGCAACGTGCACATCATCGACGGCCAGGTCAGCGACCTGATCCACGAAACCGTGCGCGGCCTGGCCAGCGTCAGCGCCGCCCACGCCACGTCCGCCTGAGGAGCCCGCCATGTTCGGCTATTACCTTGCCCTGGGCTTCCGAAGCCTGCGCCGGAATCCGGTGCTGACCACGCTGATGGTGCTGACGCTGTCGGTGGGCGTGGCGGCGTCGATGACCACGCTGACCCTGCTGCGCGGCATGTCCGGCGACCCTATCCCGCAGAAGTCCGACCGGCTGTTCGTTCCCCTGCTCGACAATGGCCCGGCCGGCGATGGCGCGGCCACCGACACCGGCCGCGAGCCGCCGGAGCAGCTCACCATGCGCGACGCACTGGCGCTGTGGGAAGCCGCCAAGGGCGTGCGCCAGACGCCGATCTACGGCGTAAGCCCGCCTATCGATTCCGGCCGGCCCGACCTGCCGCCCTTCTTCAGTGAAGGCCTGGCCGTGGGCCGCGACTTCTTCGCGATGTTCGACGTGCCCTTCATGCACGGCCAGCCCTGGTCGGCCGATGACGAGCAGCGCGGCACCCAGGTGGCGGTGATCAGCCGCAGCCTGGCCGAACGCGTGTACGGCGAAGGGGTGAACCCGGTTGGCCAGAGCATCCGCGCCAGCGACAGCGAATACCAGATCGTGGGCGTCATCGACACCTGGGACCCGCTGCCCAAGTTCTACCGCCTGATCGGCAGCCGGAGCTTCGACACCAGCGAAGACATCTACCTGCCGATTCGCACCGCGATCGCCCGCGAGCTGCAGGTCAACGGCAACATCAGCTGCAACTCCACCCCGCCCTCGCCGGGCTTTCGCGGCCTGGTCGAAGGCGAGTGCAACTGGGTGCAGATGTGGGTGGAACTCGAATCAGCCGGCGACCGGGCCCGTTACGCCGACTACCTGGTGGCCTACGTCAATGAGCAGAAGGCGCTCAACCGCTTCGAGCTGCCGGTGAACAACCGCCTGTACAACGTGCGCGAATGGCTGGAGGAGCGCGAGGTGGTCAGCGACGACACCCGCACGTCCACCTGGCTGGCCTTCGGTTTCCTGCTGGTGTGCCTGGTGAACACCGTCGGCCTGCTGCTGGCGAAGTTCAGCGCCCGCCCCGGAGAGATCGGCGTGCGCCGGGCCCTGGGCGCGTCGCGCGGGGAGGTTTTCCGGCAATACCTGACCGAAGCCGCCGTGATCGGCCTGGTCGGTGCCGGCATGGGCATCGCGCTGACGCTGGGCGCGCTGGCCTTCATCCGCGACTTCAACCCGGGCATTGCCCTGCTCACCCACCTGGACGTGCCGATGCTCGGCATCGCCGTCGTGGTGTCCGTGGTCGCGGCCATCGTCGCCGGCCTGTTGCCCACCTGGCGCGCCTGCCAGGTGGTGCCCGCCCTCCAGCTCAAGAGCCAGTAAGGACCCGCCGCCATGGAAATCCGCCCCATCCTTTCGGCCATGCTGCGCAACAAGACCGCGCCGCTGCTCATCGCCGCGCAGGTCGCGCTGACGCTGGCCATCGTCTGCAACGCGCTGTACATCATCCAGGACCGCCTGGCCACGGCGGCGCGCCCCAGCGGCGCCGACGAGGCCAACGTGTCCGAGATGCGCTTCTACCCGCACCGCACCATCAGCGACATCCGCGGCATGCAGCTGCGCGACATGGAGGCAATCCGCGCTGTACCCGGCGTGGTCTCGGCGGCCTGGACCAACCAGGTGCCGCTGGGCAACTCGGGCTGGAACGTCGGTCCGATCGTCACCTCCACCGACCAGCAGGATTCACCGGTGTCGTCGGCGGCGCAGTACTTCACGCCCGAGTCGATCATCGACACCTTCGACCTGACCCTGGTGGAAGGCCGCGACTTCGAAGCCGGCGATTACATCGAGTCCGACCCGCAGGTCGACCGCAACCTGCCCACCGTGGCCATCATTACCCAGGCCATGGCGAAGGCGCTGTGGCCCGACGCCAGTTCGGTGGTGGGCAAGCCGATTTACTTGGGCGGCCCGGACAACCGGCCGACGCAGGTCATCGGCGTGGTCGAGCGGCTGCAAACGCCCTGGGCCAGCGTGGGTGATGCGGCCGAATACAGCCTGATCCTGCCGATGCGCTACCTCGATCCCTTCACCCGGTACTCGATCCGCACGGAAGCCGGCCGCCACGAACAGGTGATGGCCGAGGTCGAAAAGGTGCTGCTGGGCCTGAGCAACGACCGCGTGCTGCTGAGCCGTCGCACGCTCGTGGAATCGCGGGAACGCCGCTACGCCGGCGAGCGCCTGATGGCCGGCCTGCTGATCGCGGTTACTTTCTTCCTGCTGCTGATCACCGCCTCGGGCATCGTCGGCATGGCCAGCCTGTGGGTGAACCAGCGGCGCAAGCAGATAGGCGTCCGCCGTGCGATCGGTGCCCGCAAGGCCGACATCCTGCGCTACTTCCTGGTGGAGAACCTGATGATCACGACGGCGGGCATCGCCGCCGGCATTGCCCTGGCGATCGGCCTGAACAATTTCCTGGTGGCGGAGCTCGACCTGCCCCGCCTGCCGGTGGCCTACCTGGGGCTGACCATGGCCGGCATGTGGATCCTGGGCCTGCTGGCGGTGCTGGGTCCGGCCTGGCGCGCGGCGGCGGTGCCGCCGGCCATCGCCACCCGCACGGCGTGAAGGTAGATTAGGCCCATGCCGCAATCCGCCCAAGCCACCCTGCTGGTCATCGACGACAACCCGTCGGTGGCCGCCGCGCTGGAAGTTCTGTTCTCGCTGCACGACTACCGCACGCTGCGGGCCACGTCGCCCGCGGAGGGCCTGGCGCTGCTGGCCGGTGAATCGGTCGACCTGGTCATCCAGGACATGAACTTCACCCAGGACACCACCTCGGGCGAAGAGGGCGAGGCGCTGTTCAAGGCCATCCGGGAGGCCCACCCGGACCTGCCGGTGATCCTGCTCACTGCCTGGACCCATCTGGAAGCCGCGGTGGACCTGGTCAAGGCCGGCGCCGCCGACTACCTGGCCAAACCCTGGGACGACCGCAAGCTGCTGGCGACCGTGGGCAACCTGCTCGAATTGGGCCAGGCCAACCGCGCCCTGGCCGAATGTGCCCGTCGCGACCATCGCCAGCGCCGCGACCTCGAGCGCGACCATGACCTGCGCGGCCTGGTCTGGGCCGACCCGGCGATGGAGCGCGTGCTGTGCCTGGCCACCCAGGTCGCGCGCGCCGACGTGCCGGTGCTGGTGACCGGCCCGAACGGTTCGGGCAAGGAAAAGATCGCCGAAATCCTGCAGGCCAACTCGTCGGTGAAGTCCGGCCCCTTCGTCACGCTCAACTGCGGCGCACTGCCGTCGGAGCTGATCGAGGCCGAACTCTTCGGTGCCGACGCCGGCGCCTACACCGGCGCCGGCAAGGCCCGCGAAGGAAAGTTCGAGGCCGCCGACGGCGGCACGCTGTTCCTGGACGAAATCGGCAACCTGCCGCCGGAGGGCCAGATGAAGCTGCTGCGCGTGCTCGAGACGGGCAAGTTCAGCCGCCTGGGCTCGAACCGGGAAAAACAGGTCAAGGTGCGGGTGATCAGCGCCACCAATGCCGACCTGCCGGCGATGATCCGCGATGGCCGCTTCCGCGAGGACCTTTACTACCGGCTCAATGTCATCGAGATCCGCATCCCCCCGCTGGCCGAACGCCCACGTGACATCCTGCCGCTGGCGCAGTCTTTCCTGTCCGACGGCAAATCCCTTTCCGACGGGGCGGTACACGCGCTATTGCGGCACGCCTGGCCCGGCCACGTTCGCGAACTCAAGAACGTGATGCAGCGCGCCTGCCTGCTCAGCGCCGGTGCGCTTATCCAGGTCGGCGACCTGGGCCTGCCGGCGGCCGCCGCGCCTGCGCCCGGCTCCCAGGGCAGCGACGCCGAACTCGACCGCGGCAGCATCGAACAGGCGCTGGCGCGCGCCGGCGGCGTGGTCGCGCAGGCCGCGAACGAGCTCGGCCTCAGCCGGCAGGCCCTGTACCGCCGCATGGAACGCCTGGGCATCGCCCGGCCCTGACCCGTATGCCGACGCGCCGATCGATTGCCGGCACCCTGGCCCTGATCAGCGCCGCGGTGGCGGCGCTGTCGGTGGCGCTGGCGCTGCTGCTGGTGAAGCTGCTCGACAGCCCGCTGCTGGCCGGACTGGTGGCGGCCGCGGCAGGCTTGCTGCTTTCGCTGTGGCTGATGCGGCGCGCAGTGCGGCCGGCGCTGTCGCTGTTCCGGGCACTGGCCGGCACCGCACTGAGCTACCGCGACGGGGACTTCAGCTTCGGCCTGCGCTGGTCGCACCGCGACGAACTGGGCGACCTGGTCGCGGCCCACAACGAACTCGGCGGCGTGCTTCGCGAACAGCGCCTGGCGCTGGTGCAGCGCGAACTGCTGCTCGACACGATGGTGCAGAACACGCCGGTGGCCATGCTGCTGGTCGCCGACGGGGGCCACGTGGTTTACGCCAACCTGGCCGCGCGCCGGCTGCTCAACGACGGTCGCAAGATCGAGGGCCTGGCCCTGGAAGCCCTGGTGCAGGCCGCACCGCCGGCGCTTTCCGAGGCCCTGGAACGCGGCGGCGACGGCCTGTTTTCGGTCGGCGAGGGCGACGAGGAGGACGTTTACCACCTGGCCCGCCGCGGCTTCCGGCTCAATGGCCGCCCGCACGAACTTCTGCTGCTGCGCCAGCTCACCACCGAACTTCGCCGGCAGGAAGTCCAGACCTGGAAGAAGGTTATCCGGGTGATCAGCCACGAGCTCAACAACTCACTGGCACCAGTGGCGTCGCTGGCGCATTCGGGCGCGGAACTGACCCGGCGCGGGCAAACGGAAAAGCTCGAAGCGATCTTCGGCATGATCGAGGAACGCGCGCGCCATCTCGAAGGTTTCATCCGCGGTTACGCGCGTTTCGCCAAGCTGCCGACGCCGCGACTCGAAGCCACGCCCTGGACGGTGCTGGTGGACCGGCTGCGCAGCCAGATCAGCTTTGGACTCGACGGTGATCTTCCGTCGGGTTCGGTGCGCGTGGACGTGCCGCAAATGGAGCAGGCGCTGATCAACCTGCTCAAGAACGCCCATGAATCGGGCTCGGCGGCCGGGGACGTGCAGCTGCGCGTGCGCCGCGGTGGCGGCGTGCTGCGCATCGAGGTCCTGGACCGCGGCACCGGCATGGGCGAGGCCGTGCTGGCCAATGCGCTGGTGCCGTTTTATTCGACCAAACGCAGCGGCACCGGCCTCGGCCTGGCCCTGGCGCGCGAGATCGCCGAAGCCCACGGCGGCCGCATCGGCCTTTCCAACCGCGAAGGTGGTGGGCTGCAGGTGTCCCTGGTATTGCCGGTGGCCGACGACTAGCGCTTGCGCGGACGCTGCCAGCCGTCGATGGTGGCCTGGCGGCCACGGGCGACGGTCAGTTTCTCGGCCGGGGCCGGCTTGGTGATGACGCTGCCGGCGCCGATGGTCGCGCCCTCGCCAATCTCCACGGGAGCCACGAGCGAACTGTTGGAACCGATGAAGGCACCGTCTCCGATGGTGGTGGTGGCCTTGTTGACGCCGTCGTAGTTGCAGGTGATGGTGCCGGCGCCGATGTTCACCTTTTCGCCGACCAGGGCGTCGCCCAGGTAGCTCAGGTGGTTCGCCTTGCTGCCGTTGCCGAGACTGGCCTTCTTGGTTTCGACGAAGTTGCCGATGTTGACGCCCTCGCCAAGTTCGGTGCCGGGGCGCAGGCGAGCGAACGGGCCCATGGTGCAGCCGGCGGCGGCGACCACGCCTTCGAGGTCGCAATGGGCCCTGACCACGGTGCCCGGCCCCAGTTCGACATTGCTCAGGCGGCAGAAGGGGCCGATGCGCACGCCCTCGCCGAGCACCACGCGGCCTTCGAGCACCACGTCCACGTCGATCTCGACGTCGGTGCCGGCTTCGACGGTGCCGCGCTGGTCGAAGCGCGCCGGATCGGCCAGGCGCACGCCCTCGCGCATCAGCGCTTCGGCGGCGCGGCGCTGGAAAGCACGTTCCAGGCGCGCCAGCTGCACCGGGTCGTTGGCACCTTCGGCTTCACCGGGAATCCGGCAATGGGTATGGGCGGCGGCCCGGCCGTCGGACCGGGCCATCGCGAAGATGTCGGTCAGGTAGTACTCGCCCTGGGCATTGTTGTTGCCCAGGCGCGACAGCCAGCGGCGCAGGTCCGAAGCCGGCGCGGCGATCACGCCGGTGTTCACCAGCTTCACCGCGCGCTGTGCCTCGTCGGCATCCTTGTGTTCGACGATGGCCTGGACGTTGCCATTGCCATCGAGCAGGACCCGGCCGTAACCGCTGGGGTCGGCAAGGGTCTCGCACAGCACGGCGGCCTGCTCGCGGGCAGCGTCGAGCAGTTCCCGCAGGGTTTGCACCGAGATCAGCGGCACGTCGGCATAAAGCACCAGCACGCGCGCATTCTCGGGCACGCCGGGCATGGCCTGCTGCACGGCATGGCCGGTGCCGAGCTGCCGGGCCTGTTCGGCCCAGTGCAGGTCGTCGTCGCCGGCGAAGGCGGCGCGAACCGCGTCGCCGCCATGGCCGTAGACAACGTGGATGCCGGCGGCGCGCAGGGCGCGGGCCGTGTCCACCACGTGGCCAAGCATCGGCCGGCCGGCGATGGGCTGAAGTACCTTCGGGGTGCGCGACTTCATGCGCTTGCCCTCGCCTGCGGCGAGGATGATCACGTGCAGGGACTGGCTCATGGGTTCCTCCGTGGGCCTAGTATCGGCCGCGTCCGCGTGGGCCGCCAGCCGAGAATTTCCTGTCCCCGGAAACAACGGCGCCGGCACGAGGCCGGCGCGGTTGCGGGTCGGGTCCGGCGGGGCCGGAACCGCCGGGTCAGTGCTTGAGGTTCTTGCGAAGGCGCTCGAGGGCCTGGAGCTGGGCCATCGCCTCGGCCAGCTTGGTCTGGGCCTCGGCGAGATCCATCGCTTCGCTGCGGTTGGCGAGCATGCGCTCGGCCTCGTCCTTGGCCGCCTTGGCCTGGGCTTCGTCGAGGTCCGCGGCGCGAATGGCGGTATCGGTCAGGATGGTCACCACCTGCGGCTGCACCTCGAGGATGCCACCCGAGACATAGAAGAACTGCTCGGCGCCGTCGGCCAGCGTCAGGCGGACCTGGCCGGGCTTGAGGCGGGTGATCAGGGGCGCATGGCGCGGCGCGATGCCGAGCTCGCCCATCTCGCCGGTGGCCACGACCAGCTGCACGTCACCCTGGAAGATTTCTTCCTCGGCGCTGACGATGTCGCAACGGATGGTGCTCATGGATAAATTCCTTTAGGCCGCCGCCGCCATCTTCTTGGCCTTCTCGAAGGCTTCGTCGATGCCGCCGACCATGTAGAACGCCTGCTCGGGCAGCGAATCGCACTCGCCGTCCACGATCATCTTGAAGCCGCGGATGGTTTCCTTGAGCGTGACGTACTTGCCCGGCGAGCCGGTGAAGACCTCGGCCACGTGGAAGGGCTGCGAGAAGAAGCGCTCGATCTTGCGGGCGCGGGACACGGCCTGCTTGTCTTCTTCGCTCAGCTCGTCCATGCCCAGGATCGCGATGATGTCCTTGAGCTCCTTGTACTTCTGCAAGGTCGCCTGCACGCGGCGGGCGGTATCGTAGTGCTCGTTGCCGATCACGTTCGGGTCCAGCTGGCGCGAGGTCGAGTCCAGCGGATCGACGGCCGGGTAGATACCCAGCGAGGCGATGTTTCGCGACAGCACGACGGTGGCGTCGAGGTGGGCGAAGGTGGTCGCCGGCGACGGGTCGGTCAGGTCATCGGCAGGCACGTACACGGCCTGGATCGAGGTGATCGAGCCGGTCTTGGTGGAGGTGATGCGCTCCTGCAGCACGCCCATTTCCTCGGCCAGCGTCGGCTGGTAACCCACGGCCGACGGCATGCGGCCCAGCAGCGCCGAGACTTCGGTGCCGGCCAGGGTGTAGCGGTAGATGTTGTCCACGAAGAACAGGATGTCGCGGCCCTTGCCGGTGGCCGGGTCGATGTCGTCGCGGAAGTACTCGGCCATGGTCAGGCCGGTCAGCGCGACGCGCAGGCGGTTGCCCGGCGGCTCGTTCATCTGGCCGTACACCATCGCGACCTTGTCCAGGACGTTGGAGTCCTTCATCTCGTGGTAGAAGTCGTTGCCTTCGCGGGTGCGCTCACCCACGCCGGCGAACACCGACAGGCCGGCGTGCTGCTTGGCGATGTTGTTGATCAGTTCCATCATGTTGACGGTCTTGCCGACGCCGGCGCCGCCGAACAGGCCGACCTTGCCGCCCTTGGCGAACGGGCACATCAGGTCGATGACCTTGATGCCGGTTTCCAGCAGTTCGTTGCCCGAGGACTGGTCCTCGTAGCTCGGCGCGGCGCGGTGGATTTCCCACTGGTCCTTGGTCTCGACCGGACCGGCTTCGTCGATCGGGCGACCCAGCACGTCCATGATGCGGCCGAGGGTCTGCTTGCCGACCGGCACGGAGATGGCCTTGCCGGTGTTGTTGGCGACCAGGTTGCGCTTGAGGCCGTCGGTGGAACCGAGCGCAATGGTGCGCACGATGCCGTCGCCCAGCTGCTGCTGGACTTCGAGCGTGATGTCGGTGCCTTCGACCTTGAGTGCGTCGTAGACCTTCGGCACATCCACGCGCGGGAACTCGACGTCCACGACCGCGCCGATGATCTGCACAATCTTGCCCTGGCTCATTGCTGTTTCCTCGGTTCTGATACTGGGTTGGGGCGTCGCGTCAAACTGCAGCGGCGCCGCCGACGATTTCGGAGATTTCCTGGGTGATCGCAGCCTGGCGCGCCTTGTTGTAGACGAGTTGCAGGTCACCGATCAGCTTGTTGGCGTTGTCGGAGGCCGACTTCATGGCCACCATGCGCGCCGCATGTTCGGAAGCAAGGTTTTCCAGCACTGCCTGGTAAACCAGCGATTCGACGTAGCGCGTGAGCACGTGCTCGAGCACCGTCTGGGCGTCCGGCTCGTACAGGTAGTCCCAGTCGTGACGGGACTCGAGCGACTCGGACGGCGGCAGCGGCAGCAGCTGGTCCTGGCGCGGCTTCTGCGCCATGGTGTTGATGAAGTCGTTGTAGCTCAGGAAAACCCGGTCGAGCTTGCCTTCGGTGTAACCATCGAGCATGACCTTGATGACGCCGACCAGCTTGGCCAACTCGGGCTTTTCGCCCAGGTGGGTGACCGAGCCGATCAGGTTCACCTTCAGGCGGCGGAAGAACACCGTGGCCTTCTGGCCGATGCACACGACGTCGATCTCGACGCCCTTCTCCTGCCACTCGCGCATGTCGGCCAGGATGCGGCGGAACATCTGCGAATTCAGGCCGCCGCAAAGGCCGCGGTCGGTGGACACGATGATGTAGCCGACGCGCTTGATGTCCTGGCGCTCGACCATGAACGGATGCACGTATTCGGTGTTGGCCTTGGCGATGTGGCCGATCACCTGGCGCATCAGTCGCGCATAGGGGCGGGACTGCTTCATGCGGTCCTGCGCCTTGCGGATCTTCGACGCCGAGACCATCTCGAGCGCGCGCGTCACCTTGCGGGTGTTCTGCACGCTCTTGATCTTGGTCTTGATTTCCCTGCCGCCTGCCATTTTTCTTCCTTAGCTTCGTTGTGCCTGGTCCGACTGGCTTACCAGCTGCCGGTGGCCTTGAACTCGGAGATGATGGTCTTGAACGAGGCCTCGATGTCCTTGTCCCAGGCGCCGCTCTGCACGATCTGCTTCTCCAGGTCACCCTGGGTGTTGGTCATGTGCGCGTGCAGGCCTTCTTCGAACGCCAGCACCTTGTTCAGCGGCACGTCGTCCAGGTAGCCCTCGTTGACGGCGTAGATGGACAGCGCCATCTGCGCGATCGACATCGGGGCGTACTGCTTCTGCTTCATCAGCTCGGTGACGCGCTGGCCGCGCTCGAGCTGCTTGCGGGTGGCTTCGTCGAGGTCCGAGGCGAACTGGGCGAACGCCGCCAGCTCGCGGTACTGGGCCAGCGAGATGCGGATGCCGCCCGAGAGCTTCTTCATGATCGTGGTCTGGGCCGCACCACCGACGCGCGACACCGAGATACCGGCGTTCACGGCCGGGCGGATGCCGGCGTTGAACAGGTCGGTTTCCAGGAAGATCTGGCCGTCGGTGATCGAGATCACGTTGGTCGGCACGAAGGCCGAGACGTCACCGGCCTGGGTTTCGATGATCGGCAGCGCGGTGAGCGAGCCGGTCTTGCCCTTGACGGCGCCGTTGGTGAACTTCTCGACGTAGTCCTCGTTCACGCGGGCCGCGCGCTCGAGCAGGCGGGAGTGGAGGTAGAACACGTCGCCCGGGTAGGCTTCGCGGCCCGGCGGGCGGCGCAGCAGCAGGGAGATCTGGCGGTAGGCCACGGCCTGCTTGGACAGGTCGTCGTACACGATCAGCGCGTCTTCGCCGCGGTCGCGGAAGTACTCGCCCATGGTGCAGCCCGAGTAGGCCGAGATGTACTGCATGGCGGCCGATTCGGACGCGGTGGCGGCGACGACGATGGTGTGCGCCAGGGCGCCGTTCTCTTCCAGGCGGCGCACGATGTTGGCGATCGTGGAGGCCTTCTGGCCGATGGCCACGTAGACGCACTTGATGCCGGTGCCCTTCTGGTTGATCACGGCGTCGATGGCCAGGGCGGTCTTGCCGGTCTGGCGGTCGCCGATGACCAGCTCGCGCTGGCCGCGGCCGATCGGGATCATGGCGTCGACCGACTTGTAACCGGTCTGCACCGGCTGCGACACCGACTTGCGCTCGATCACGCCGGGCGCGACCTTTTCAACCGGCGCGGTCAGCGACGAGGCGATGGGGCCCTTGCCGTCGATCGGCTCGCCCAGGGCGTTGACGACGCGGCCCAGCAGCTCGGGGCCGATCGGCACTTCCAGGATGCGGCCGGTGGTCTTGGCGACGTCACCCTCGCGCAGGTGCTCGTAGTCACCCAGGACGACGGCACCGACCGAGTCGCGCTCGAGGTTCAGGGCCAGCGCATAGGTGCTGTTCGGCAGCTCGATCATTTCGCCCTGCATCGCGTCGGCCAGGCCGTGGATGCGCACGATGCCGTCGGACACCGAGGTCACGGTGCCTTCGTTGCGGGCTTCGGCGGTCAGCTTGACCTTCTCGATGCGGGACTTGATCAGTTCGCTGATTTCGGACGGGTTGAGCGTCTGCATGGGGGTATCCCTGGGTCGTCCGGCCTGGGCCGGCACTTGGTTCAAAGGAAAATCGTGTTCAGTTCGCCAGCGCCGCGCCGAGGCGCGCCAGCTTGGTGCGGAGCGAGCCGTCGATCACGACCTCGCCGGTGTCGATGACCGCGCCGCCGATGAGACCGGCGTCCACCGCCGTCGCCAGCTCGACCTCGCGACCGAAGCGCTTGCGCAGCGAGCTGCGCAGCATCTCCAGTTCGGCGGCGTCCAGCGGCTGGGCGGAGGTGACCGTGGCCTTGACCACGCGCTCGGCATCGGCGCGCAGCTGGTCGAACAGGCCCGCGATTTCCGGCAGCAGGGCCAGGCGGCGGTTGTCCGCCAGCACGGCCAGGAACTGGCGGAAGGTCGGGTCGCTGTCGCCCGGGGGCAGCAGCAGTTCGACCAGGTCGTCGGCCTTGGCCAGCGGGTGCACGACGGCGTCGTGCGCCTCCGGCACCGCGGCGGCCTGGGCGGCAAAGCCGATCAGGGCCGACCACTGGGGCAGGCGCCCCGCTTCCTGGGCCAGCGAAAAAGCGGCACGGGCGTACGGGCGGGCGAGGGTGAGGGCTTGGCTCATGGTGGGCTTGGACCTCAGATCTCGGCGGCGAGCTCGTCGAGCAGCGCCTTGTGGGCGTTGCCGTCGATCTCCTTGCGGATCAGCTTCTCGGCACCGGCAACCGCGAGCGCGGAAACCTGGCGACGCAGGTCTTCCTTGGCGCGGTTGGCGGCCGAGTCGATTTCCGACAGGGCCAGGGCTTTCTGGCGGCCGGCTTCGGCGATGGCCTCGACCTTGGCGGCATCGATGATCTGGTTCGCGCGGCCATGGGCCTGCTCGATGATCTCGTTGGCCTTGGTACGGGCTTCGCGCAGGGCCTCGGCGACCTTCTCTTCCGCCTGGGCCAGGTCCTTCTTGCTGCGGTCGGCCGCAGCCAGGCCTTCGGCGATCTTCTGCTGGCGCTCTTCGATGGCGCCCATCATCGGCGGCCAGACGAACTTGTACGAGAACCAGATCAGGATCGCGAACGCGAGGGCCTGTCCGATAAAGGTGGCGTTGATATCCATTGCGACTACTCCGCGATGACGAGGCGAGCGACGCCGCGGCACGTGGCCAGCGGCGTCACCGTGACGACCCGGCTGATCAGGCCAGCTGGGCCAGCAGCGGGTTCGCGAACGCGAAGAACAGCGCGATGGCCAGGCCGATGATGAACGCGGCGTCGATCAGGCCGGCCAGCAGGAACATGCGGCCGGACAGCATCGGAACCAGCTCGGGCTGGCGGGCGGCGCTCTCGAGGAACTTCGAACCCATGATGCCGATGCCGATGCAGGCGCCGAGCGCGCCCAGGCCGATGATGATGCCGATGGCAAGGGCGGTCGAGCTCTGGATGGCGGCGACGAGAGACATGTCCATGGTGCAATCCTTTTTTACAAGTCGGTTGGGGTTAGGACGAAAACAAAAACAAGGGGTGTAACTGGATCAGTGCGCTTCCGTGGACATCGACAGATAGACCACGGTGAGGATCATGAAGATGAAGGCCTGGAGCGTGATGACCAGGATGTGGAAGATCGACCAGCCCGCACCCGCCAGCACCGCGCCCAGGAAGGCCAGGATGCCGCCGGTGGTGCCGCCGAAGCCGCCCACGTCCATGATGAAGTGGCCACCGGCCGCGCCCAGCAGGGCGATCAGCAGGAAGACCAGCTCGCCGGCGTACATGTTGCCGAACAGTCGCATGGCCAGGCTGACCGGCTTGGACAGCAGCTCGATGATGTTCAGGCCGAAGTTCGCCGGGGCCAGCACGATCTTCATGCCGACGCCTTCCGCATGGAAAGGCGCAGTGAAGAGTTCCTTGGTGAAACCGAAGCCGCCCTTGGCCTTGATCGCGAAGGCGATCATCAGCAGCAGCACCGTCATGGACATCGCCAGGGTGATGTTGAGGTCGGTGGTGGGCACGGCGCGGAAGTATTCGGCGCCGAACATCTTGGCGATGGCCGGCGGCAGGTCGACCGGGATCATCTTCACGGAGTTCATGAGGAGGATCCAGACGAAGATGGTGAGCGCCAGCGGGGCCACGAACTTGCGGTTGCCGTGGAACACGTCGCGCACCTGGGTGTCGACGAACTCGACGGCCAGCTCGAGGAAAGCCTGCAGCTTGCCCGGCACGCCGGCGGTGGCGCGGCGGCCGACGAACCAGAACAGGCCCAGGCCCAGCACGCCGATCGCGATCGCCATGATCATGCTGTCGACGTTGATGGTCCAGAAGGCGCCCTCGCCAATGGACACCCGCCAATGCTGGAGATGGTGCGTGACGTATTCGCTGGGACTGTCACCGGCGACTTGCATGAGTCGGTTCATCGAAGCAACCAAGGCAGACTGAAAATTTGGGCGAGGGCGGCGAGTGACGCGCCCCCGAGGACATGGGCAGGAGGGAGGCCCTGGGTCATGGCAAGCGCGAGACCCGCGCCAACCACCAACCACTTGAGCACCGTCCCCAGGAGCAGCCGGCTGAACATCCGGACCGCCGGAGCCGAGCGCGACCTCAACTCCGTCCGCCAGCTGAAAACCCACTGTGCCGCCGCGATCACCGCCGCACCCGCCAGCCAGGCCAGGGCAGCTTCCCTGCCTGCCCAGACCGCCGCGATGCCGGCGGCGGCGCACCCGAGGGCCAGCTGGAAGACCGGCAACCGATGGGCGTGGGGCGAAACGGGAGGGGACGCGCGGTTCAAGTAGGACTCAGTAGCGTTCCCTGAAGCCGCAAAAGTATAGCAGCCGCCCTCCGGGGGGGACAAGTCGCAAACGACCCGTCCGCCGGGGGGCGGGGGCGCCTGTTTTCCGGCGCCCGGGGCGCTTCAGCCCGGCCGGCCGGAAGGCCCGGCCGGGCTTTCCGGGCCACCTAGGGCACGGCGCAGCCCTGGGTGGTGCCCGGCCCGCCCAGGGGCTGGACCAGGTCGTTGCCGGTCCAGCTGCCCGGCACGCCGCCACCGTAGATGGCGTCGAGCTCCATCTGCACCAGGCCGTTGGCGTCGAACCGGCGCCGCAGCGTGCCGATGTCGGTGCGCGCGGGCGCGCCGGTGCGTTCGCACAGGGGGCAGAAGCCCGTGAGCTGCTCCAGCGACACGGTCGCATCGGCGCCCAGGAAACTCGGCGCCTCGGAGGTGAGGAAGCGCGGCACGCCGTGGCCGTCGTAGACGAAGGCCGCGTAGAACTCGTAGTTCGGGAACAGCTGCACGCTGTAGCCGGTGCCGGCGCTGGCCGGGTCGAACCAGTGCGAGCTGGCATCGAGCTGGGCGCCAGCCAGCGTCGGGCAGCCCTGCCCCAGCGGCTGGAACGTCTCCGAGCCGGTTTCACCGTCCAGTCGATAGCTGAAGATGATCCCGTCGTCGAGCACGGTGGCGGCGACCTCGCCGACCACGGTCAGCTCGTTGCTGCTGCCGTTCCACGCGGCGCGATACAGCGGCGACTGCCATTGCCCCGTGGTTCCCGGATCGGTGGCCTGCAGGTAATACCAGGTCGACGTTCCATCCTGGAAATAGGTGTACCAGAGCCCGGCGATCGCATCGCCCGCCGGATACAGGAACAAGCCATGCCCGGACCGGTCCGGGTTGAAGTAGCTGCCGCGCGGGATCGCGGCCGACTGCGCCTGGTGGGTCGCCGACACGCTCAGCTGCTGCGTTTCCCCGGACGTATTGA
Organism: Arenimonas aestuarii; assembly: GCF_054781715.1. Taxonomy (NCBI): domain Bacteria; kingdom Pseudomonadati; phylum Pseudomonadota; class Gammaproteobacteria; order Lysobacterales; family Lysobacteraceae; genus Arenimonas; species Arenimonas aestuarii. The sequence goes on from NZ_BAAGTW010000005.1 coordinate 184,235, forward strand.
CCAGGGTCACGTACCAGCGCCCCGGCGCGAGATCGGCTGCGCCCAGGTTGATCGTGTCGCTGGCGACGCCGGCGAAGTGATGCTGCGCCTGTGCCCGGGCGGGCGCCGGCGCGATCTCCGCGCTGCCGTTGTCCGGTGCGGCCTGCGCGAGGTAGACGTCCACCGGCCCGCCCTGGATGGACAGCTGCAGGCTGGACACACCCTGCGGCAGGTCCAGGAACAGCTGCTCGTCGGCCAGCCCCGCGCCGATCGTCCGCGATACCCAGCGTCCATCGAGCCGGACCATGCCGGCGCCCGGTCGATCCTGCGTTCGGTCGATGCGCACGGGGAAGTAGGCCAGGTCGCCAGTGCCGCGGTGTTCCAGGGCCACCAGGCCGATCGTCGCCTGGCCCAAACCCATGGACGGAAGGTTCCACGAAACCCGCGCCTGGAAGGCCTCGCCGGCCGGCATCACGCCGGGGCCGGTCGCCACGAAGCCGTCGTCGGTGCCGAAGGGCCGGCTCTGGATGACGGTGGCCCGGTGCAGTTCGGCCTCGACCGGCACCGCGCCGCGATTGTGCACCAGCACCCAGGCACCTTCGCCATCGTTAATCGCGACGCGCACGCCCTGCTCGCAGCGCTCGAGCGCATCGCCCATGGCCGCGGTGCAGCGGGTTTCCTCCGGATCGGCGCGGCCATTGCCGTTGTCGTCCATGCCCATGTACACGTCGACGTCCGCGCCGGGCGCAGCCCGCACGTGGGCGAAATCGCGATGGTCCCGGAAGGGCGGATCGCCGTTGCCCGGGAAGGACGGGTAGGAAATCTGGTAGTGGAAAGCCTGGGTGCCCTGCCCGTCCCACGGACTTTCCGGCGTCGGGTCGGCCGCCAGCGAAACCTGCTGGAGCCAGGCCGACGAATGACCGCGGCTTTCGATCCGCAGGTCGGACCAGGCACGCAGCCCGTCCATTGGCACGTCGATGAAACCGGTGCCGCTCTCGGAATCAACCTGGATATCCAGCGACGGCCGCACCAGCACCTGCACCAGGCCTTCACTGCAGCGGCCACCAACGTCGCACAGGCGGTAGGCCAGGCTGTCCTCGACGAAGGCGTCCGCCGGCGGCGTGTAGACCAGGCTGTCGTCCGCGACGGTGCCCGAGGTGCCGTTGGTGTTGACCTGCACGCTGCCGTAGACGGGCTGTTCAACGATCACCAGGCTGCCGCCCTGCAGCGCGGCGGTGGCGAAGACGTCGTTGGCCAGCACGGCGATGCCGGTTGCCGGCGCGTTCTCGACCAACACCACGCGATCATCGCGGGCAACATGGGGCGACGTCTGCGCAGCGCCATCGTCATCGAGCACGGTCACCAGCCCGGCCTGGCCGGATGGCGTGGCGCCGACCACGTTGCCCAGGTGCAGCAGCAGGGTTTCATCGGCCTCGTCGAGGGTGTCGCCAATGATCGACAGCGGCACCTGCACTTCCGTCTGGCCGGCGGAAATTTGCAGGCTGCCCAGCCCGGCGGCGTCGAAATCCACGCCGGCGGTGGCGGTCACGCCCTGCGCCAGCAAGGAAAACGAGACATTCTGGGCCGCGGCGGCGTCGAGGAACACGCGCACGTCCGCCGGCTGCGGGCCAGCGTTGCCCTCGACCGCCGATCGCGACTCGACCGACAGCAGCGGCCGCGCCGGCTCGCTGGCCGAATCGTCGTCGAGGATCCGCACCCAGGTGATGGAGTCGTCCACACGGGCGCCGGTCAGGCCACCCAGCGCCACGTAGAAGGACTCATCGCTTTCCTCGACGGAGTCGCCGAGCACCGACACGCTGAACTGCAGCGAGGTGGCGCCGGCGGGGATCTCGAGGTCCTGCAGGTTCGCGTAGACGAAATCACTGGACGCCGACGCGGAGCTGGCACCCGTTTCGACGTCGAACCGCACTGGCTGGTTGGACGCATGCGACAGCGTCGCGGTCAGCACCGCTTCGCGCACGCCATCGTCGCCTTCCTCGATCGAGAAATCCGGGATGGAAAGCGTGGGCACCGGGTCGTCGCTCAGGATCGTGGCCACGCCCTGGCCCTTGGCGATGCCGGCGCCCGAAGCCGACAGGATATTGAGCGCGAACACTTCGTCCGGCTCCACCAGGGTATCGCCGCGCACGCCGACGTCCAGGGTGACGGCGGTCTGTCCCGCCGGGATCAGCAGGCTGAAGTTGCGCGGCACGTAGTCGGTGAACGTCGCCGATGCCGACGCCGTGGCCAGCGACACCGACACCGGGGAGGCCGAAGCGGCGCTGAGCTGCAGCGTGAAGCGCGCGGTGCGCTGGCCGCTGTTGCCTTCGGTCACCTCGATGTCGTCCAGGCTCAGGGTGGGCGCTGCGCCGGCGCTGGCTTCGGGCATCAGCCCGGCCACCAGGGCGGCGGTTTCGGCGATGCCGCGGCCATTGTCCGCTTCGTCGGCGATGCCACAGGGCTGGCCCAGGCAATCGCTCAGGTCCGGCGTGGAAAACCTGCCCAGGCGGTTCTGCGGGCCGGTGCTGTAGGCCATGATGGTCGCGAAGCCAGTGTCGTCGGGCAGCGTCTGGCGGTAGCCGCGCGAGTACTCGAAGGCGCCGTAATCGCCACCGGCGGTGTCAAAATCGTGGTGCGCGCCCTGGTTGTGCCCGATCTCGTGCGAAAAGGTCCACTCACCGCAGCCGTCGGTGCCAAAGCCCTTGTCGGCGGTGACGCTGAAACCGTAGCGAAGAACGAAGGGGTTGCCGTGGTAACCACCCAGCCAGCCCACGCCGCAGCTGGTCTGGTTGACCCGGTCGAAGTTGCGCATCAGCTTGACCAGGTCGGCCCCGTACTGGACCCGCACCCGATCGATTTCCTGCTTGATCGCTAGGCTGGAGCTGTCGGTGATCGCATAGAGCGCGGTGTTGTTGTTGGTGTCCGCGGGGTAGTCGACCAGGTGCGTGGCGACGACGCGGATCTCCAGGTCCATGCCGGTATCGACGTAGGCCTGGTTGGTGATCGTCTCGAGGTAGGTGATGCGCGTCTGCACGGCCGCGACGCTGCCCCAGACCTCCACCAGCGACGCCTGGTAGGCCACCAGGACGTCCAGTCGCGGCGTGCCTTCGGCCTTGGTGGCTTCCTGGCGCTTGCGCAGGTCACGCTCGGCCGGCGTCGGCTCCGGCGGCAGCAGGACGTCGGGGCCGGCGGGCCGCGCGATTTCCTCGTCCTCAAGGATGCGAGAAATGCCGTGGCGGGTTTCAAGCCGGAGCGCCGGCCCCCTGGCCTGCGGAATCCAGCCAAAGGCATGGCCGTCCTTCACGACCAGCGTCGCCGTCTGTTCGCCCGCGCTGGTCTGCACGCCGGCGGTCCAGACCAGCGTTCCGTCGTCGCGCCGGTGCACCCGCTTTACCGTCGCCGGTACCGCCTGGCCCGCGGTTCCGGGCAACGAGACGATATCGCCCAGCCGGGCGGCGGCCAGTTGGACCTGGTCTACGCTGACGGGCGTACCGGTGGCGGCGCCCGCGGCGGTGGCTTTTCCAGCGGCTGGCTGGATAGGGCCTTGTTCGTAGGCCACGGTGGCGGCGCCAGCCAGTGGCGACGTGGCGATGAGGGCAAGGCACAACAGGGCGAGGCGCAAGGTCCCATCTCCGTCCAGGTTCAGACTCACCTTTTACCAAGCGTCAGGGAACAGCGCACCCCTGCGTGGTTCCGGCACCGCCCAGCGGCTGCACGGCATCGTTGCCCGACCAGGCCCCCGGCACCCCGTTGGCATAGATGGCGTCGAGTTCCATTTGCACCAGGCCATTGGCGTCGAACCGCCGGCGCAGGGTGCCGATATCGGCCCGCGCGGGCGCGCCGCTGCGCTCACACAGCGGGCAGAAGCCGGTGAGTTGCTCCAGCGCGATCGTCGCATCGGCGCCCAGGAAATTCGGCGCTTCGGAAGTCAGGAAACGCGGAACACCCTGGCCGTCGTAGACAAAGGCTGCGAAAAATTCGTAGTCCGGGAACAGCTGCACGCTGTAGCCCGTGCCCGCGCGCGCCGGGTCGAACCAGTGCGAGCTGGCGTCGAGTGGCTGGCCTGCCAGGCTGGGACAGCCGCGACCCAGTGCGGCAAGCGGCTCGGAGCCGGCCTGGCCGTCGAGCTCATAGCTGAAGAGGAAGGCATCCGGCCCGGTCGGCGTGACGATGCCGCGACCGACGGCAGTGAGGTGGTTGCTGGTTCCGTTCCAGGCGGCGCGGTAGAGCTCGCCGGTCCAGACGCCGGTGGCGCCCGGGGCCGGGCCCTGGAGGTAATACCAGGTACTGGAGCCGTCCTGCAGGTAGGTGTACCAGAGACCGGCCCACTGATTGCCCGCCGGGTACAGGAAAAGGCCATGGCCTGACCGCGCCGCATTGAAGTAGCTGCCCGGCCGCACGATCGGCGCGGCGCCCACGACCGTGGCGGTCAGGCTGAAGCTGGCGTCGCCGCCGCCGGGGTTCACCGGCGTGACGTACCAGCGACCCGGTGACAGGTTTCCTCCACTGACCGACAGGGTTTCGTTGCCGGTGGCGCCCACGGCCGAAGCGACGGCCTGCGCACGCGCGGGAGCCGGCGTTATGCCGGGCGACGAGGCCGGTGCCGGCGCGGGCGCCAGATACAGGTCGACGTTCTGCCCGCTGCTGGTCTGCACGTCGAGTCGGCTGGCGCCGGCAGGCACGTCAATGAAAACGCGGTCCTGGGCGGCGCCGGCGGCCAGGCGCATCGTCACCGCGCGACCCGAGCTCAGCGGCACCGCGGCGTTGACCGGGTTGATGCGGTCCACGCGCACCGGGAAGCTGCCGACCGGCGTGCCGGCATTGCTTACGTCCACGTAGGCCACGCGGGCCTCCCCGGGCAACAGGCCATGGTCGCGCCAGCCAAGGCGCAGCGAGAAGGACTCGCCGCCGGCCAGCCGGCCCGGACCGGTCGCCATCAGGCCAGCGTCATCGGCGCCGGGCGGCACCATGAAAACTTCCAGGCGGGCCTGGTCCACGCGCGAACCGCGGTTGTGCGCCATGAACCACACCGGCACGGCCGTCCCGCCGTCGGCTGCGACCTCGAGCTCGCAGCGTTCGACGGGGGCGTTCATCGCCGACACGCAGGCCACCTCGCCGGCGGACGGCAGGCCGTCTCCGTTGGTGTCCCGGCCCAGGTAAAGGTCCAGCGTTCCGGTCACGGCGGAACGCAGGTCGGCGACGATGCGCCAGGTGCCCGCCGGGCTGGCCGGCACGTCCATGACGGTGAAGGCGGTGCCGTTGTTCTGGTCGTTCCAGGGTGATCCGGGGCTGGTGTCTGCCAGCGTTTCGAGCGTTTCGACCACCGGCGCCACCAGCGGGCTTGCGCTGAAACGCAGCGAGTGCAGCGGACGCAGGCCCTCGCCCATGACGTCCTGGAAGCCGGCGCTGGCGTCGGCCTCGAGCAGGGCATCGGGCAGCGGGCGCAGCACCAGCCGGACCCGGGCCTCGGCGCAGGTTCCGGGCGCGGCGCACACGCGGTAGCGAAGGCTGTCGGCGCCGGACGTGTTGGCCGTCGGCAGGTAGCGCACGGTGTCGTCCGCCGGCGTGGTGGTGCCGGCCGTATCGATCGTGGCCGTGCCCCGCGTCGGCGCATCGAGCAGCTGGATCTGGCCGGTGCTTGCAAACCCATCCGGCAAGGCATCGTTGTCGAGCACGCCGAGCAGCACCGGCCCGGCGTTCTCGCGCAGCACGTAGCGGTCGTCGCGGGCGGCGAGCCCGGCACCGGGCAGGTCGTCGTTGAGCAGGGTGCCGTAGGCCAGGGCACGCGTGACGCGGGCGCCGCTGGCATTGCTGAGCACCACCGACATGGTTTCGTTCGCCTCGACGTCGACATCCCCGAAGGCGGCGACGTCGTAGTAGAGCAGGGTCTGCCCGGGCGCGATGGCCAGGCCGGTGTCCTGGCGGGCCTGGTAGTCGCTGCCGGCGTAGGCCGAGCGGTCGACGGTACGCAGGTCGAAGGTCACCGGCGTGGTGCTGGCCTGGGTCAGGCGCACCGGGAACCTCAGCAGCCGCTGGCCGGCGTTGCCCTCGCTGACCGCGGCATTGCCGATGGACAGGCGCGGCTGGTCGCTGGGACCGTTGTCGTCGTCGAGCAGCGTGGCCAGGGCATTGTCGTCGCCGACGTGGGCCCCGGTGATGTGGGAAAGCGTGACGTAGAAACGTTCGTCTTCCTCGGCCTGGGTATCCCCCTTCGTGGGGATCGTGAACTGGGCCGACGTGGCGCCGGCGGGAACACTCAGGCCCTGCACCAGGACAGGATCAAAATCTTCGCCCTCTGCAGCCGTGAAGGGGTCTGCCGCGAAGGCGTGGGACTGGGCCTCGAACGACACCAGGCCCGTGGACGGCTGCGACAGGATCACGGTGAACACCACGTCGGTGGTGCCGGCGTCGCCCTCGGGCACCTGCACGTCGAGTATCGACAGCGTGGGCAGGCTCTCATCGGTGGCGATGGTGCCGACGCCCTGTCCGTCCATCACCACGGCACCGACCACGTCGCGCAGGTTCAGGGCGAAGTGCTCGTCGCGCTCGTTGACGCTGTCGCCGCGCACCTGGACCTGGACGGTGAGCTGGGTCTGGCCGGCCGGGATGACCAGGTCGTCCTGCGCCATGGCGGTGTAGTCGCCGTTGGCGACCGCGGTAGCGTTGCTGGTGAACACCCCGAAGCTGACCGGCCCCGGAGCGGGTCGCGACAGGCTGACGGTGAACGTGGCCGGACTGAATCCGAAGCTGCCCTCCGGGACCCGGACGTCGGAGACGAAGATGCCCGGCAGGGTTTCATCGCGGGCGCTGCGGAACGCGGCCAGGATCGGCGCGGACTGGCCCAGGCCACGCGCGTTGTCGGCCTGGTTCTCCTCACCGCAGGTCTGGCCCATGCAGGTGCTTATGCGCGGATTCGAGAGCACCCCGATTCGAACCTGCGGCGACTCGGTGTAGGCCATGACGGTGGCGAAGCCGTGCACCGGGTCGAGCGTCCGGCGGTAGCCGCGCGAATACGTGTAAGCGCCGTAGTCGCCTTCCGTCGTTTCGTTGTCGTGGGCCGCGCCCTGGTTGTGGCCCAACTCATGGGTGAAGGTCCATTCGCTGCACGCCTCGCGGCCGAAACCACGGTCGCCGGTCACCGAGAAGCCGCGCGCCGGGTCGTAGGCGCCACCGTGGTAGCCAAGCAGCCAGGCGTTGCCGCAGTTGGTGTGCCGGGCACGGTCGAAATGCCGCAACATCGCGACCATGTCGGCGCCGTATTGCTCGCGCAGGCGGTCGACCTCGACCTTGATCGGCTTGCTGCTGGTGAGCGTCATGTCGTCGAGCGCGTCCGGATTGTCGTTGCGCAGCGCGTAATCCACCAGATGCATGCCGACGACACGGACGTGCAGATTGGCCTGGCTGTCCAGATAGGCCTGGTTGGTCAGGGCCTCGAGCTGGGCGATGCGCGCCCGGACGATCGAATCGCCGCCCCACAGGTCGAGCAGGTAGCCGGTGTAGACGACGACGATGTCGATGACCGGCTCGCCGCCGGCCTTGCGGGCCTCCTGGGCGAGCCGGAGCCGGCGCGATGCCGCATCGGGCTCGGGCGGCAGCCTCACGTCGGGACCAAAGGGTTCCACGACCAGGCCATCGGCGTCGGCCGGCACCAGCCAGGTGCCGGTGGCATCGGTCTGCACCAGGGCCGCACGGCCGTCCTTGGCGGGAAGGTGGCCAAAGGCGATGCCGTCGCCCACCGTGAACACCACGGACTGCGGGCCGAGGTCGGTGTCCACCTCACCGATCCAGGTGAGCAAGCCGTCAGGCCGGCGTTCGCTGCGCACGAAGCGCACCCGGCGTTCGTCGTCGGGCAGTCCCGACCGCAACGCCTGCCCGGGCTGGGCACTGGCCTCCAGCATCCGGCGGTCAACGGTGACCGCCAGCAGCGGCCGTGTTTGTTCGGGGTCCTTGCTGACGCCGACCTTCCGGGTCGTATCCGGGAACAGCAGGCTCGGGGCTGCGGCCGCGATGCAGGGCGCCTGGGCCAACAGGAGCAAGGGCAGCCAGAAATGGAGGACGGGCTTGGACATCGGCTGCGCGGCGTGTTCCGGAAGGGATGCATCAAGCAGATACCCCCAGCCGGTGGATGTGGCAAGCCCACCCGCTCAGCTTTCAGTCAGGAACGTGCAGGCGGTGCGGCGGCGCGGACGCGCCACGGGGTTTCTCCTGCGCAAAGAAAAACCCCCGCCTGTTGGCGGGGGTTTTAGGGGTAAAGCCCCTGGCGATGACCTACTCTTGCATGGCTTAGGCCACACTACCATTGGCGCAGCTGCGTTTCACTTCCGAGTTCGGGATGGGAT
>NZ_BAAGTW010000006.1:0-513851 GCF_054781715.1 Arenimonas aestuarii
GGGAGCCGCACATTATACGAGAGTTTCCAAGGACGTCAACACCTTTTCGACGCCCTTTTTTGCCCCCCGACACCGTCCGGGCCGTCGAGGGCCGCGAACTATAGCGGCATGGATCAGGATTGGGAAGAGGGGGTGTCGCCGGCCGCGTCGCGACGGCGTTCCAGCCAGCCCAGGACCGCCAGCACGGCCAGCGTCAGTGCGGTTGCGGCCACCGCCAGCACGTAGCTGTGCACGCCCACGGCGATGCCTATGACCGCGACCATCAGCAGCGAAGCGGCCGTGGTGATGCCGGTCACCACCGACTCGTTGCCGCTGCGGAAGATCGTGCCTGCGCCCAGGAAACCGACCGCCGCGACCATGGCCTCGATGAGACGGATCGGATCGATGCGCACCAGGTTGCTGTAGACCTCGGCCGAATAGCGGTGCGCCAGCAGGTCCACCAGCCCAACCAGCAGCGCCGCGGCGCCCGCCACCAGCATGTGCGTGCGAAAGCCCGCGGGCCGGTTCTTCATTTCGCGTTCGTAGCCGATGGCGCCTCCCAGGACCATGGCCACCAGCATGGTGCCCACCAGCTGCAGCTGCAGTTGCCAGTTTTCGAACAGGCCGTCCATCGCGCCTCCGTGGTGCGGCGCGGGCCTCAGGCCTGGGTCAGGCGCACCCGCGCGAAGTTGCGCTTGCCAACCTGCAACACGCCTTCGAAACCGGCGGTGAACAGGCGCTGCGCATCCTCGAAGGCTTCGCCGTCGATGCGCACCGCACGCTCCTTCAACTTGCGGTTGCCTTCGGAGTTCGAAGCCACCAGGCCCGCGGCCACCAGCAGCGCGGCGATGCGCAGACCGTCGGCCGGCACGCTGATGTCCGCCTGCGGCAGAAGGGATGTATCGCCTTCCCCGCGCACCACCGCGTGCCAGCCGGCGACGGCCTGTTCGGCCGCGGCGGCGCCGTGGAAACGCGCCGCCAGTTCGCGGGCCAGGCCCAGCTTGGCGTCACGTGGATTGAGCGCACCCGACGCAACGTCCTGCTTCATCCTGGCAAGCGCCGACAGCGAGACGTCGAAGCTGAGCAATTCGTACCAGCGCCACATCAGGTCGTCGCCGACCTTCATTGCCTTGGTGACGATGTCGATCGCCGGCTCGTTGATGCCGATGTAGTTGCCCAGGGACTTGGACATCTTGTTGACGCCGTCCAGGCCCTCGAGCAGGGGCATGGTCAGCACCACCTGCGGCTTCTGGCCGTAGTGTTCCTGCAGGCCGCGGCCCATCAGCAGGTTGAACTTCTGGTCGGTGCCGCCCAGCTCGACATCGGCTTTCAGCGCCACGGAGTCGTAGCCCTGCACCAGCGGGTAGAGGAACTCGTGGATGGCGATCGACTGCTGCGCGGCGTAGCGCTTGGCGAAGTCGTCGCGCTCGAGCATGCGCGCCACGGTGTGCTGCCCGGCCAGGCGGATCATGTCGGCCGCCGCCATCTTGCCGAACCACTCGGAATTGAAGCGCACTTCGGTGCGCTCGCGGTCGAGCACCTTGAATACCTGGTCTTCGTAGGTGCGCGCATTGGCCGCGACGTCGTCGGGCGTCAGCGGCTTGCGGGTGGCGTTCTTGCCGGTGGGGTCGCCGATCATCCCGGTGAAGTCGCCGATCAGGAAGATCACCCGGTGCCCCAGGTCCTGGAACTGCCGCATCTTGTTGAGCAGGACCGTGTGGCCCAGGTGCAGGTCGGGCGCGGTCGGGTCGAAACCGGCCTTCACCCGCAGCGGGCGGCCCTCGCGCAGGCGGGCGGCCAGCTCGGCGGGCTTGAGAATCTCGTCGGCACCGCGGCCGATCAGTTCAAGGGCGTGGTCGATTTCGGACATGGCTTGGGGTGTTCCGGGGGCAGGGCCGGCCTGGGGGGCCGCCGTTAAACTGAGGTTAACCTAAAGTTAAAGGGAGCAGCCGGAAAAATCCAGCAGGGACAAGGGTTTGACGCTGGTATTTATTGCTGGTTATCGTAGCCCGACATCACCACTTGGCGGGGGAAGCCCTTGCAACACCGCGAAATGTTTTCCCCCAGCCGCTGGTCCCGGGATCACTGGATCCTCGCCAGCCTGTTTGCCGCCCTTGCCGTGCTAGTTGCCACCATCATCCCCGGTTTCGCCTCCGCCATGCGCGGGGCGGAAGACGCCGAGGTCCGGCGCGTGGTCGCACTGGCCCTGCCGCCGGCGACGAAGGACGACCCGGCCCCCGCCGCCGCCAGCGGCCCGGCCTGGCAGTCGGTCACGGTGGAAAGCGGCCAGACCCTGGGCGCGGTGTTCTCCGACATGGGCGTGCCGGCGGCCGAGATGCTGCAGGTGCTGGAACTGCCCAGCGCCCGAAAGGCGCTCTCGCGCGTGCGCGCCGGTGCCGAACTGGGCTTCGACCTGGGCCCGGACGGCGAACTCCGCGGCCTGCGCTTCGCGCGCGACGAAGGCGCCAATGTTGAAATCCAGCGCGTGGGCGGCAAGTACGTGGAGAAGGTGATCGAGCGCCCGCTCGAGCGCCGCGTCATGATCGCCAGCGGCGAGATCGACAGCTCGCTGTACGCCGCCGGCGCCAAGGCCGGCCTGGGCCCGGCGGTCATCAACGAGATGGCCAACGCCTTCTCCTACGACATCGACTTCACCCAGGACCTGCGCGTCGGCGACACCTTCCAGGTCGTTTACGAGGAAATCTGGCGCGACGGCGAACGCCTGCGCAGCGGTGGCCTCGTCGCCGCCAGCTTCTCCAACCGCGGCAAGGAGTTCACCGCCCTGCGCTTCGAGCGCAACGGCAAGGCGGAATATTTCGACCTCGCCGGCCGGCCGCTGAAGAAGGGCTTCATGCGCATGCCGATCGAGTTCGCCCGCATCAGCTCGCGCTTCAACCCGCGCCGCAAGCACCCGGTGCTGGGCACGGTGCGCGCACACAAGGGCGTGGACTACGCCGCCGTGACCGGCACGCCGATCATGTCCGCCGGCGATGGCCGCATCGCCTTCGCCGGCTGGCAGCGTGGTTACGGCCGCACCATCATCGTCGACCACGGCCGCGGTTACACCACGCTCTATGCGCACATGTCCCGCCTGGGCAAGCACAAGGTCGGCCAGCGCGTGCAGCAGGGCGCCACCATCGGCTACGTCGGTGCCACGGGCCTGGCCAGTGGCCCGCACCTGCACTACGAATTCCGCGTCAACGGCGCCCACCGCGACCCGCTGACCGTCACCATGCCCAAGCCCGACCCGCTGGCCGGCGCCGAACTGGCCGCCTTCCGCGCCGCCACGGCCCCGGCCATGGCCCAGCTCCGGCGCGTCGGCGGAACCCGCCTGGCCTCGCGCTGACGCCATGGCGCCGTCCGGCGACCCGAACGAGCCCGCCGCCACCGACGGCGGGCTTTTTCTTGGCCTGATCTCGGGCACCAGCGCCGACGGCATCGATGCGGCCCTGGTGCGCTTCGAGCCGTCGCCATGCGTGCTGTTCGGCCGCACCTACCCCTTGCCCCCGGATCTGCTCGAGGACGTGCTGCGGCTGTCACAGGCCGAGGCGCGGCTGAGCCTGGATGACCTGGGCCGGCTCGACACCCGCCTCGGCCAGGCCTTCGCGCAGGCGGCCAGCCAGGCGCTGGCGGATGCCGGCGCGGCCGCCGGAGACGTCACCGCCATCGGCTCGCACGGCCAGACCCTGCGCCACGACCCCCGCGGCGCCGCGCCCTTCTCACTGCAGCTGGGCGATGCCAGCGTGATCGCCGAAACCACCGGCATCACCACCGTCGCCGACTTCCGCCGCCGCGACGTCGCGGCCGGTGGCCAGGGCGCGCCGCTGATGCCGGCCTTCCACGCCGCGGTGCTGCGCGACCCGGGGGAAGACCGCGCGGTGCTCAACCTGGGTGGTATCGCCAACCTGAGCCTGCTGCCCCGCCAGGGCGACGTCCGCGGCTTCGACACGGGTCCGGCCAACGGCCTGATGGACGCCTGGTGCCTGCGCCATCGCCAGCAGCCCTACGACCGCGGTGGCGCCTTTGCCGCCGAAGGCCGGGTGGATGCACCGTTGCTGGCCGCGCTGCTGGCCGAGCCGTGGTTCGCCCTGCCGCCGCCCAAGAGCACTGGCCGCGACCAGTTCCAGCTGCAGTGGCTGCAGGCCCGGCTCGGCGACCAGTCCCCGGCCGACGTCCAGGCCACCCTGTGTGAACTGAGCGCCGCCACGGTGGCCGATGCCCTGCTCCGGGAAATGCCGGGCTGCCGGCGCCTGCTGGCCTGCGGCGGCGGCGTGCACAATCCGGAGCTGATGCGCCGGCTGGCGGCGCGGCTGCCCGGCATCGCCGTGGCCAGCACCGCCAGCGTGGGCATAGACCCGGATTTCGTCGAAGCCGCTGGGTTCGCGTGGCTGGCCCGGGAAACCCTGGCCGGCCGGCCGGGCAACCTGCCGGCAGTTACCGGCGCCCGCGGGCCGCGGGTGCTGGGCGCCATCCACCGCGCCTGAAGACGCGGTGGGCTAGCCGCCAGGCTTCTTGCCCGGTGGCGCCATGTAAGACGGGGCGTCGTCGGGCAGGCTGTTGAGCGCTTCCATGGCTTCGGCGAAGGCCCGGCTTTCGTCGTCGTTCCAGGAGCCGGTGAGGCGGGCGATGTCGCCCGGCTCCGGCGCCGGTTCCGGCTCGATGATGCCCAGCGACTGCTTGAGCAGGTGCAGGATGACGTCGTTGAGCGGCCAGCCCTTCTGGCGAGCCATCTCCTTGATGCGCTCGGCAATACGCTCGTCGATGTCGCGCAGCAGGAAGTCGGCCATGGCCTCGATCCTCGGGGGGACGCCCAGCATACGACCACAGCGGCCCCGGGCAAAAGTTCAGGCTGTTGGTCGCGGCGCCAACCTGGGCCACAGCCAGAGCAGCAGAAGCAGGGTCGGCACGATCGACAGCGTGCTGAATACGAAGAAAGCCGTGTAGCTGCTCGCCTCCACCATGAAACCCGATACGCCGCCGATCAGCTTGCCCGGCAGGTTGGCCAGCGAACCAAGCAGCGCGTATTGGGTGGCAGTGTAGCTGCGGTTGGCCAGCGCGGACATGAACGCCACGAGCACCGTTCCGGCGAAGCCCTGGGAGAAATTGTCGCCCGAGATCGCCGCCATGAACGCCCACAGTTCGCCCGGATGCACCGACATCAGGATGAAGAGCAGGTTCGACAGCGCCACCCCGACCGCCGCCACCGCCAGCGACCAGCGCAGGCCGATGGCCGCCACCGCCATGCCGCCGACAAAGGCGCCGGCAATGCCGATCGGCACGCCGTAGAGCTTGGAGATGTTGGCGATCTGGGCCTTGTCGAAGCCCGAGTCGAGGTAATACGGGCCGGCAATCACGCCCAGCATCTGGTCCGGGAGCTTGTACAGACCCACGAACGCAAGCAATGCCACGGCCAGCACCCAGCCATTGCGGCGGAAGAACTCCACGAACGGACCCACGAAGGCCTGCACGAAGCCACCGCGGGGACCCAGCGGGACGGTTGATTCCGGTTCGCGCGCGACCAGCGTGGTGAGCAGCGGCGGGATCATCAGCGCGGCCATCGCCAGGTAGGCCACGCGCCAGTCCCAGAACTCCGCCACGTACAGCACGCCGACCGTGCTGGCGATCAAACCCAGCCGGTAGCCCAGGGTATAGGTCGCCGCCAGCGCGCCCTGGGCTTCGACCGGGGCGATCTCGATGCGGTAGGCGTCCACCGCGATGTCCTGGGTCGCACCCGCGAACGCCGCGACGCCAGCCAGCAGGATGAACAGGGGCAGGCCCGCGCCCGGCCCCAGCAGCGCCATGCCGGCCAGGCCGGCGGCCAGAAGCAACTGCGAAGCAAACAGCCAGCCGCGCCGGCGCCCCAGCCAGGGCAGCGGATAGCGATCGAGCACCGGCGCCCAGACGAACTTGAGGGCATAAAAAAGACCGATGTAGCTGAGCAGCCCGATCAGCCCCAGGTCATAGCCGGCCTCGCGCAGCCAGATCGACAGCACGTAGCCCACCAGCAGGAAGGGAAGTCCGCTTCCGAATCCCAGCAGGCACATGGTCAGGGCCGAGGGCGTGCTGAACGCGGACAGCACCCCGCGCCAGCCGCGTGCCTGCGGAGCCGTGGCATCCGCGCTCACGCGTAATCCACCACGAAGGGCGCGTGGTCGCTGAACTTCGGTTCCGGGTGGATGCTGCAGTCGCGCAGTCGGTCGCGCAGCGAAGGCGACACCACCTGGTAATCGATGCGCCAGCCCACGTTCTTGGCGCGGGCGGCGCCACGCTGGCTCCACCAGGTGTAGTCCTCGCCGTCGGGGCGCAGGTGGCGGTAGCTGTCCACCCAGCCACGCTCATTGAACAGCGTGTCCAGCCAGGCGCGCTCCTGCGGCAGGCAGCCGGAGTTCTTCTGGTTCGATGTCCAGTTCCGGATGTCCTTGCGGGTGTGCACGATGTTCCAGTCGCCGCAGATCACGTAGTCGCGGCCACTGGCCAGCCACTGGTCGAAGATCGGCGTGATCCAGTCCATGCAGCGGAACTTGTAGTCCTGGCGCACGTCGCCCGACGAGCCGGACGGGAAATACAGCGACACCACGCTCAGGTTGCCGAAACGCGCCTCGATGTAACGCCCCTCCTCGTCGAAGTCCGGCCAGCCCAGGCCGGTCAGCACCTGGTCGGGCGCCTGGCGGCTGTAGATGCCGACGCCGCTATAGCCCTTCTTGGTGGTCGCGTCGCGGAAATGGGCGTGGTAACCGGCCGGGCGCAGCTCGGCAGCACCGAGCTGGTGTTCCTGGGCCTTGGTTTCCTGGATGCAGACGATGTCGGCGTCCTGGTCCTGCAGCCAGTGGAAAAAACCCTTGCTGGCCGCCGAACGGATGCCGTTGGCGTTGAAGCTGATGATTCTCAAGGCGGGGGGACCGGTTCGATTTACCCGAAAGGTTAGCCCAAACCCGCGCCGACGCGGGTGCCGGCGACGGGCCTGCTGTTGCACAATCGGGTTTTGCCCACCGGGTTGCCCCATGAAACCGCACCAGAGCCGATTCCTGGACCTGGCGCTGGACCGGCAGGTCCTGCGCTTCGGCCAGTTCACCCTCAAATCCGGCCGCACCAGCCCGTATTTCTTCAATGCCGGCCTGTTCGACTCCGGCGCGGCGCTCAAGGCGCTGGGCGAGTGTTACGCCGACGCGCTGGAGGCCTCCGGCCTGGCCTACGACATGCTGTTCGGGCCGGCCTACAAGGGCATCCCCCTGGCCACCACCCTGTCGGTGGCGCTGGCCGCGCGGGGCCGCGACGTGCCGGTGGCCTTCAATCGCAAGGAAGCCAAGGCCCACGGCGAAGGCGGCAGCCTGATCGGGGCGCCGGTGCGCGGCCGCGTGCTGATCGTGGACGACGTCATCACCGCCGGCACCGCCATCCGCGAGTCGATCCGCATCATCACCGAGGCCGGCGGCGAAGCCTGCGGCGTGCTGATCGCGCTCGACCGCCAGGAGCGTGGCCAGGAAGGTGAACGTTCGGCCGCCGAAGAAGTCACGGCGGAGTTCGGCCTGCCGGTGTTCGCCGTCGCCGGCCTGGACGAACTGCTGGCCCACGCCGACGAGCGGCCCGGCCTGGCCGGGCACAAGGACGCCCTGGTGGCGTATCGTTCTGCCTATGGAAGCCGTCGCTGAACGCCGGAGCCCCGCATGAAGACCAGACTGACCTGCATCGCCCTCGCCCTCCTGCTCGCCTCCGGCGCCGCCGCCGGCCAGGAGAAGGCCAAGAAGCTCTACCGCTGGGTGGACAAGGACGGCAAGGTGCAGTTCTCCGACACCCTGCCGGCCGAGGCCCTGGAACAGGCCCGCACCGAAATCAGCGCCAGCAGCGGCCGCACCACCGGTGAAGTCGGTCGCGCGCTCACGCCCGAGGAACAGGCCGAGTTCGATCGCCTGGCCGCCGAAAGGGAAGTCCGGCAGCGCGCCGACGAAAAGCAGCGCCAGACCGAAGAAGCCATGCTGGCCTCCTTCCAGACCGAAGAAGACCTGCGCCGCTCCTACGGCGTGCGCGTCACCCTGATGCAGGAAAACCTCAACGCCATCGAGGCGGGCATCGGCAGCCAGCGCAACAGCCTGACCAGCCTGCTGGCCGATGCGTCCGAAGCCGAACTGGCGGGCCAGCCGGTCAATGCCAAGCAGGCCGCCACCATCCGCGAACTGCGCCAGGAAATGACCAAGCAGCAGAACATGCTGGTGCTCAAGCAGGCCGAGCTGATGAAGCTCGACGAAGACCTGGAATACCTGGTCCAGCGCTTCCGCGAACTCAAGGGTGGCGATGAGACGCCGTCCGCCCCCGCGGCGGCGCCCTCGCAGCCGGCCGAGGAAACCCCGACCGGCTGAACCGCCTCAGGCGGTCAGAACGGCAGCTGCAGCGACGGGTCCGTGGCCAGCAGCTGCTCGCGGAACGCCGTCTTGATGCGCTCGAGCGCCGCTTCGTCCTTGGCGTCGAAGCGCAGCACCAGCACCGGCGTCGTGTTCGACGCCCGCACCAAGCCCCAGCCGTCGGGCCAGTCGGCGCGCAGCCCGTCGATGGTGGCCAGGCGTGCGCCCTCGAACTTCGCCTTGGCCAGGAACTCCTCGATGAAGGTGTACTGGCGGCCTTCCTCGACCTGGATCTTCAGCTCCGGCGTGGACACGCCCTTGGGCAGGGTGTCGAACACTTCCTGCGGCGTCTCGGCCCGGCTCGACAGGATCTCGAGCAGGCGCGCGGCGGCGTAGATCGCGTCGTCGAAGCCATACCAGCGCTCGCGGAAGAAGAAGTGGCCGCTCATCTCGCCAGCCAGTTCGGCTTCGGATTCGCGCATTTTGGCCTTGATCAGCGAATGCCCGGTCTTCCACATCAGCGGGCTGCCGCCGTGGCGCAGGATGTGCATGGCCAGGTGACCGGTGCACTTGACGTCGTAGATGATGCAGGCGCCCGGATTGCGTTCCAGCACGTCGGCGGCGAACAGCATCAGCAGGCGGTCCGGGTAAATCATCTCGCCCGAGCGGGTGACCACGCCCAGGCGGTCGCCGTCGCCGTCGAAGGCCAGGCCCAGGTCGGCGTCCACGCGCTGCACCACGTTCACCAGGTCGCGCAGGTTGGCCGGGTCGCTGGGATCGGGGTGGTGGTGCGGGAAGGTGCCGTCGACCTCGCAGAACAGGGGCTCGACGTCGGCGCCGATCGCCTCCAGGACCTGCGGCGCGAACGCGCCCGCGATGCCGCTGCCGCAGTCCACGACGACCTTGAGCTTGCGCTCGATCTGGATGTCGCCTGCGATGCGGCTCGTGTAGTCCGCGGCGATATCGCGTTTGCTTGCCAGGCCTTGTTCTTCGGACTCGTGCAGGTCGTTCTCGACGATGCGCTCGTAAAGTTTCTGGATGGCGTCGCCGGCCAGCGTCTCGCCTTCGATGACGATCTTGAAGCCGTTGTAGTCGGGCGGGTTGTGGCTGCCGGTGACCGACACGCAGGAGCCCGCACGCAAGTGGTAGCCGGCGAAATAGGTCACCGGCGTCGGCGCTTCGCCGATGTCGAAGACTTCACGGCCGGCGCGGCGCAGGCCGTCGATGAGGGCGTCGGCCATGCGCGGCGACGACAGCCTGCCATCGCGGCCAACCACGATCGCCTTCGCGCCCTGGGCGTGCATGACGCTGCCGATGGCCTGGCCGATCAGGCGCGCGGTTTCTTCGTTCAGGGTCTTCCCGACCACGCCGCGGATGTCGTAGGCGCGGAAGATGCTGCGGTCGAGCACCGCGCGGGCAGGGCTGTCCGGCAGGGGCGGCATCACCGGCTTGGAAACGGCGCCCGCGGCGGGCTCGGGCGGATTGACCCGGCCGCTGGCCTGCAATTCGGCCAGGGTCGGGGCATTGCCGACGGGCACGTCCTCGACCTCGTCGTCGTCGGACTTCCGACGCAGCTTCAGGCGTGGCTGAAGCAGCAGGCCGCCTGCGATCATGAAGCCCAGGCCCGCCAGCAGGAAGTTGGTGAGCATGCCGCCGCTGCCGGCCGGCGCCGCCGCGACCACGCGCATGCGGGTGCCGGCCACCGGCACGGAGCCGAACTCCGCCGACGAGGCCAATTCCAGATCGCCGCGCTCGAATACGTTGTGCCGGCCCTGGCGAAGCGCCAGGTAGCCGCTGTCCGACAGTTGCGCGCTCTGCAGCGGGCCCACCAACGTGTCCAGGGGCAGGCGCACGTAGACCACCGACAGCACCAGACCCTCGGCCAGCACCGGCGCCGCCAGGGCGAGGCGCGGTGCGCCGGCGTCCATCACGACGGCGGCGCGGCTGGCGTTGTCCTGCAGCGCCAGCTCGATCACGCCGAGCTTGCCGTAGCCAAACGCGGCCGGATCCGCATAGGCCGCGTCCAGCCCCGGGTCGTGCCACTCGACGGCTTCGACCTCCGCCCAACCGCCCTTGATCACACTGTCGGCGGCAGCCTGGTCGCCACGCTGCAGGGCGGTGGCGAGGGCAAAACGCACGCGCCGTTCCTCAAGTTCGGAAACCGCTTCCTGGACGCGCTCGGTCACCCCGGCGCCGGCGGACAGGCGACTGGTGTCCACCTGGGTCTGCAGGCGGGTCGCGCCCAGGTCCTGGACACCGGACCAGGTGAACCAGGCCGCCAGCAGCAGGGCCAAGGCCGCCAGCAGCCAGGTCGGCTTGATGGAATGGAGCGGGTTTTTTCCGGACGATTTCATGCTTCCCCCTGTTCCCGGCGCGGTTTCCCGCCCCGTTCAGCGCGTGCCGGTGTGGCCGAAGCCACCTTCACCGCGCGCGCTGAGTTCGAATTCTTCCACCTGGCGCAGCGCGGCCCGGGCCACGGGCAGGAAGACCAGTTGGGCGACACGGTCCCCCGGGCTGATGGTGAGCGGTTTCGGCCCACGATTCCAGAGGCTCACCATCAAGGGACCCTGGTAATCGGCATCGATCAGCCCGACCAGGTTGCCCAGCACCAGTCCGTGTTTATGCCCCAGGCCCGATCGCGGCAGGATCGTGGCACACAGCCCGGGGTCGCCAATATGGATGGCGAGGCCGGTGGGCACGAGCTCGGCGTCACCTGGCGCGAGCTCCAGCGGCGCCTGGATCATTGCCCGCAGGTCCATGCCGGCCGAGTGCGCGGTGGCGTAGTCCGGCAGCGGGAACTCACTGCCAAGGCGCGCGTCCAGGCGCTTGAATTGGATATCGACGGTCATTGCATGGCTTCCAGGCGTTGGGCGATCAGCAGCAGCAGCTCGGTGGCGACGCGCGACTTCGGGCCGTGGCCGATATCGTGCCGGCCGTCGCGCCAGAATACCGCCAGGGCGTTTTCATCGGACTCGAAGCCCTGGCCGGGGCGTGACACGTCATTGGCCGCGATCAGGTCCAGGCCCTTGCGGTGCAGCTTGTCGCGGGCGTAGGCCTCCAGGTCGCTGGTTTCGGCGGCAAAACCCACCACCAGCCGCGGCCGCGCCGCGTGCGCGGCGACGTCGGCCAGGATGTCCGGCGTGCGCACCAGGGTGAGCGTGAGGCTGTCGCCGGACTTCTTGAGCTTCTGCGGCAGGGTCTCGGCCGGCGCGTAGTCGGCGACGGCGGCGGCGCCGATGTAGGCGTCCTGCCCCGGCAGCGCCGCCAGCACCGCGTCGCGCATCTGCGCCGCGCGGCGCACGTCGATGCGGGTGACCCCCGGCGGCGTCGGCAGCGACACCGGGCCGGCGACCAGGGTGACTTCCGCGCCCATGCGGCGCGCGGCGTCGGCCACGGCGAAACCCATCTTCCCGGAGCTGCGGTTGCCCAGGAAACGCACCGGGTCGACGTCCTCGAAGGTGGGACCGGCGCTGACCAGGATGCGCCGGCCTTCCAGGCGCGGGGGCCGCAGGCTGGCGGCCACGGCGGCCACGATTTCCATGGGCTCGGACAGCCGGCCTTCGCCGACCTCGCCGCAGGCCTGGTCGCCGCGGCCCGGACCGATGACCTGCGCCCCGCGTGCCACCAGGGTGGCGAGGTTGGCCTGGGTCGCCGGGTGCGCCCACATCACGCGGTTCATCGCCGGCGCCAGCAGCAGCGGTGCCTCGCTGGCCAGGCACAGGGTGGAAAGCAGGTCGTTGGCCTGGCCCTGGGCCAGGCGACGCAAGGTATTGGCCGTGGCCGGCGCGACCAGCACGCGGGTGGCCCAGCGGGCCAGTTCGATGTGGCCCATCGCGGCCTCGGCGGCCTCGTCCCAGAGCGAGCAGCGCACCGGGTGCCCGGAAAGGGCCTGGAAGGTGGTCGTGCCGACGAAATGGCGGGCCGCCTCGGTCATCACCACGCGTACTTCGGCACCCGCGTCCTGCAGGCGGCGCACCAGGTCGGCGGCCTTGTAGGCGGCGATGCCGCCACTCACGCCAAGCAGGATGCGTTGTCCCTTCAGCTCGTGCACCGGGTTTCCTTACCTTGCTGAACGCACCTAGCTTACCCGAAGCGCCCTGGCGCCCCGATGTCCCGGCGCGTCCCGGCGAGCCACCCTGCCGCCATGCGCTTGCAGGACTGGCCCGAGCCCGAACGACCCCGCGAAAAGCTGCTCAGCCGGGGCGCGGCGGCGCTGTCGGACGCCGAGGTGCTGGCCTTGCTGCTGGGCACCGGCCAGCGCGGCGCCGACGCGGTGGCGGTGGCCCGGCGGCTGCTGGCCGCGGCCGGCGGTCTGCGCGGACTGCTGGACCGGCCGGCCCCTGCACTGGCCCGGCTGCCCGGCCTGGGCCCTGCCCGCGCCTGCCGGCTGGCGGCCGTTGTCGAACTGGGCCACCGACACCTGGCCCAGGGCCTGGCCCGCGGCGAAGCACTCACCGACCCCGGCAAGGCCGGCGACTACCTCACGCGCCGGCTGCGGGCCCTGCCCTACGAAGTCTTCGCCTGCCTGTTTCTGGATACCCGGCACCGGGTGATCGCCTTCGAGGAGCTGTTCCGCGGCACCCTCGACGGTGCCGAGGTGCATCCGCGCGAGGTCGTGCAGCGCTGCCTGGCGCACCACGCCGCAGCGGTGATCCTGGGCCACAACCATCCCAGTGGCTGCACCGAACCCAGCGCCGCCGACCGCGCCGTCACCGTCCGACTGCGCCAGGCCCTGGGCCTGGTGGAGGTGAGGCTGCTGGACCACTTCATCGTCGGCGACGGTCCCGCCTGTTCGATGGCCCGGCTGGGGGCCCTGTGACACCTTGGCTGGCTGACTCGCGCCCGCGGCTACGTATACTCAGGGCAGGCAGGGGGCTCGGGAGCTGGCGTGATCCTCGGGATTTCGAATCTTTACCCTGGCGACGCCGTCGAGGCGGCGCTGCCCGACGTGGCGGCCGCCCATCGGCTGTTGTCTGAAAGCGACGCCAGCCTGGTGCCGCGACTGGAAGCCGCCGGCGCACGCGCCGCCGGCAGCGGCTTCGACTCCGCCGACCTGGCCCGGCACGTGGATGCCTCCGTGCTCGGACTCGCCCGCCTGGGCCTGCGCCATGGCCGGCTTGGCGACGACCTGCACGATTACCACTGCGAAACCCACGTCATGGAAGTGGCCGAGCGTCGCCTGGGCCATCTGATCGACGCCCTCGGCCACGGCTCGCTGCCGCCGGCCGACTGGCTGGCCCTGCTGGTGTTCAGCGCCTGCCACGATCTGCGGCAGCGCGAATCCTTCCAGCCGCCCGGCCCGGTGGGCGGCAACGAAGCGGCCTCGATCGCCGAAACCTTCCGCATCCTGTCGGCCTGCGGCTTTTCGCCCGAAGCCGACCGGGAAACCTTCATTACCCTTGAACTGATGATCGCCGGCAGCACCTTCGATGCCCGGCCCCTGCCCCACCCCGAGGCGGCCGAACTGGCCACCGCCGCCGGCGGTGCCCTGGCGCGCGGCCTGGGCCTGTGGCTGGACGGCGAACGTCCGGACTGGACGTCCGACCCGGCCGCCAAACGCGGCGAACGCCTGGGCCGCCTGGCCGCCGATATCGACACCGCCAACGTCGGCGAGCGCTTCGACCTGCTGGCCGACAGCGCCCTGCGCCTGTGCCGCGAGCGCGAGCGCCGGGCCGGCCGCGACCTGAACCGGGCCGGCAGCGGCCCGACCTGCCTGGGCTTCCTGAGCCGGGGCCAGCTGGCTTACTTCTTCGAGCTGCACCGCTTTTCCAGCCGCGAGGGCGAGCGGGTCTACGGCCCGGGCAAGATCGCCAACGGCGCCGGCGTGCGCCGGGTGTCGGCGGGCCTGTTGCAGCGCTTCGATGACCAGCCCCCGGCAAATGGCCAGGCCGTGCTGGACGCCTTCGCCGAGCTCGCCGCCGCCGAGGTCAGCTGAAAAAAAGAGGGTCGGCGTCAGCCGACCCTTGCCCCGGAACCCGACCCACTGGCCAGTCCGAAAGTTCTAGAGAGAGCACGTTGTCTGTGCGTGCCGGGGCATTGTCGGGCCCCGGAGTTACAGCTCCATGACAGCACCCGCCCCCGGGCGCGATACAATGCCCAGTTCACCCCCGTGGAAACCCAAACAGCCGTGAAAGACCACCTTCGCGAACTCGTGGCGCAGGCCCTGCTCGACCTCAGGCGGCATGGCCGCCTGCCACAGGACCTGCCGACCCCCGCCTTCGTGGTCGAACGCACCAAGACGCGCGAACACGGCGACTACGCCTCGAACGTGGCGATGCTGCTGGCCAAGCCCACCGGCATGAAGCCGCGCGAGCTGGCCGACCTGCTGGTCGCCGCGCTGCCGACGTCTCAGCACGTGGAAAAGGTCGCCATCGCCGGCCCGGGCTTCATCAACTTCACGCTGGCCCGCGGCTGCCGCCTGGGCACCATCCGCCGCGTGTTCGAGCTGGGCAAGGATTACGGCCGCGCGCCCGAGGGCAGCGGCGAGTCGGTGACGGTGGAATTCGTCTCCGCCAACCCCAACGGCCCGCTGCACGTCGGCCACGGGCGCGGCGCCGCCTACGGCGCCTCGGTGGCCAGCCTGCTCGACGCCGCCGGCCACAAGGTCCAGCGCGAGTACTACGTCAACGACGCCGGCCGGCAGATGGACATCCTGGCGGTATCGGTGTGGCTGCGTTACCACGAGCTGGGCGGCGTCAACGTGCGTTTCCCGGACAACGGCTACAAGGGCGAATACGTCGTCGACATCGCCCGCGGCCTGCGCGCCAAGGCCGGCGACGGCCTGCGCCACAGCGCCATCGAGATCACCGACGGCCTGCCGCCCGACGAAGGCCAGGGCGGGGACAAGGAAAGCCACGTCGACGGCCTGATCACCCGCGCCAAGCAGCTGCTGGGCGACGCCGGCTACCGCCAGGTGTTCGAAGCCGGCCTGTGCTGGTGCCTTGGCGACATCCGCGAGGACCTGGCCGGCTTCGGCGTCAACCACGACAACTTCTTCTCCGAACGCTCGCTGATGACCGAAGGCTACGTCGACCGGGCCATCGCCACGCTTGAAGAGCAGGGCCACCTGTACGAACAGGAAGGCGCCCTGTGGTTCCGCGCCACCAGCTTCGGTGACGACAAGGACCGCGTCGTGCGCCGCGAAAACGGCGTCACCACCTATTTCGCCTCGGACCTGGGCTACCTGCTCAGCAAGTTCGAGCGTGGCTTCGAACGCGCCATCTACATCTTCGGTGCCGACCACCACGGTTATGTCGCGCGCCTGAAGGCCGCGGCCCAGGGCCTGGGCCTGGACCCGTCCAAGATCGAGGTGCAGCTGGTGCAGTTCGCCATCCTGTTCCGTGGCGGCGAGCGCGTGCAGATGTCCACCCGCGCCGGCAGTTTCGTCACCCTGCGCGAGCTGCGCGAGGAAGTGGGCACCGACGCGGCGCGTTTTTTCTACGTGATGCGTGGCAACGACCAGCACCTGGACTTCGACCTGGACCTGGCCAAGAGCCGCAGCAACGAAAACCCGGTCTATTACATCCAGTACGCCCACGCCCGCGTCTGTTCGCTGTTCAACCAGCTGGCCGAGCGCCAGCTGAGCTACAACCGCGGTGCCGCCGAGGCGGCGCGCCAGCGCCTGGTCGAACCGCACGAAGACGAGCTGGTGGACGAACTGATGCGCTTCCCGGAAGTCGTGGAAGCCGCCGCCCTTGGCCGCGCGCCCCAGATCGTGGCCAACTACCTGCGTGAGGTGGCCGCCGCCTTCCACGCCTTCTACAACGCCCAGCCGATCCTGGTGCCCGACGAAGAGCTGCGCAACGCCCGCCTGGGCCTGGCCAAGGCCACCCAGCAGGTGCTCGCCAACGGCCTGGCCCTGCTGGGCGTTTCCGCCCCGGAGAAGATGTAATGGCACGCCGATCCAAGAACCAGGCCAAACGCAATGGCCGCCAGGGAACGCCCGGCTGGGTCTGGCTGCTCGGCGGCCTGGTCGGTGGCGCCGTCATCGTGGTGGTGCTGCTGATGCGCAACGGCGGCGATGTCGGCCAGCTGCTGCCCAGGCCCGACCCGCAGGCACGCGCGCCTGTCGCCAGCGACGAACCCGTCGCCCAGGACGCCCCCGAGCCGCGCAAGCCCAAGTACGACTTCTACGACGTGCTGCGCGACAAGGAAGTGGTGATCCCCGACGCCGAGCTCGACGCCCAGGCCCGGGCCGAAGCCGCGGCGCCGCCGAGCCCCGAAACCCCGCCGGTCGCAGACGGCGTGCGCTACCTGATCCAGGCCGGCGCCTTCCGTTCCTCGTCCGACGCCGAAGCCCTGAAGGCGCGCATCGCCCTCACCGGCGAACTGGCCCGGGTCGAGTCGGCGCAGATCGAAGGCGGTACCATCTACCGCGTGCGCCTGGGACCCTACCCGAACGCAGCCAGCCTGGCCGCCGCCAAGCGCGCGCTGGGTGACCATGGCATCGAGGCCCTGGCGATCAGGGCGGAATAAGGTTCAAACGCGGGGAGCACTCGCGATGACCTGGCAAGTGCAACACCTGGCGGACGAAAACGTGGTGCAGGTCACCGCGGACGGTCTGCACGACCGGAGCATGCTGCGTGACCTGACCCGCGACGCGGTGATGGCCGGCCACCGGTTCCAGAGCGCGCGTTTCCTGATCGACCATCGCCGCACCCGGCTGGCGCTGGGCGCGGCCGAAATCTTCGACATGCCCAAGCGCGGCGAGGACGCCGGCTTCGGCAACGACCTGCGCATCGCGATCCTGATTGATGCCGATGGCCCGACCCGCGGGGACTTCGAGTTCTACGCCGTGCAGTGCGGCAACCTGGGCATCCACTTCATGCGGCTGTTCTTCGAACGCGGGCAGGCGATGGAATGGCTGACCGCCGACCGGGTACCCTTCAACCGCGCTTGAGCAGGATCAGCGCCGAGGTGTCGGCGTCGCCTTCGCCGCGCTCCACCAATTCGGCGTAGTCAGCCAGGGCCTGCTCCACCACCGGCGTGCGCAGACCAAGGTCCGACGCCATGCCGTGCACGATGTGCAGGTCCTTGAGCAGGTGGCCGCACTTGAAGCCGGGCACGAACTGGTTGGCCAGCATGGTGGCGCCGCGTTTTTCCAGGAACCAGTTGCCGGCCGCGCCAGCCATCAGGGTCGGCAGCAGTTTTTCCGGGTCCAGGCCCAGCTTTTCGCCCAGGGCGAGTCCTTCGCAGACCGCTTCGTTGATGCCGGCCACCAGCACCTGGTTGACGGCCTTGGTGGCCTGGCCGGCGCCGGTGTCGCCCATGTGGGTGATGCGGGCGGCATAGGCCTCGAGCACGGGCCGGGCCTTGGCCAGGTCGGCTTCGCTGCCGCCGGCCATGACCGACAGTTTGCCGTTGCGGGCACCTTCGACGCCGCCGGACACCGGCGCGTCGACGAAACCGATGCCACGCGCCGCAAGCAGCGCCCGGGCCTGGCGCGCGGTATCCACCGACACCGTCGAATGGTCGATCACCACGGCACCGGCCGCCAGCACGCCGGCCAGGGCCTGGACGTTTTCCAGCACGTCGGCGTCCAGCGACACGCACAGCGCGACCACGTCGCAGCCGGCGAAGTCCTTGGCCGAGGCCGCTGCGGCGATACCCAGTTCGGCCGCCAGCGCCTGCGCCTTGGCGGCCGTGCGATTGCCGACCACGGCCAGCAGGCCGCGTCCGTGCAGGTGCCGCGCCATCGGGGCGCCCATCGCGCCCAGGCCGATGAAACCCGCGCTCACGCGCGTGCTCCGGAGGCGTTTTCCTCGTGCAGGTAGGTATAACCGGTGAGGCCGGTTTCCAGGTCCACCAGCAGCTTGGCGGCCTCGGCCGGGGGCAGGCCGGCGGCGTCCACCTTGGCCTTGTAGGCGATGCGCAGTTCGTTGAGGTCGTAGCCGACGTAATCGAGCATCACGTCGGTGGTGTCGCCCTTGCGCTGGCGGGACACGGAGTAACCGCCGCCTTCGCCGAGCTCGACGTTGGCGGTGTCGGTGTCGCCGAACAGGTTGTGGATGTCGCCCAGGGTCTCCTGGTAGGCACCGACCATGAAGATGCCAAGCCGGTAGCTTTCGCCTTCGCGCGGCGAGTGCAGCGCCAGCGAGCTGTCGAGCGATTCGGATTCGACGTAGCTGTCGATGCGGCCGTCGGAATCGCAGGTGAGGTCGGCGATGACGCCGCGGCGGTCGGGCACTTCGTCCAGGCGCGCGATCGGCACGATCGGGAACACCTGGTCGATGGCCCAGACGTCGGGGATCGATTCGAACACCGAGAAGTTGACGAAGTACTTGTCCACCAGGCGTTCGTTGAGCTCGTCGAGCACGTCGCGGTGGCTGCGCTCCTGCGCCGTCAGGCGTTCGCGCACGGCGTGGGCGATGGCGTAGAACAGGTCGTCCAGGCGGGCGCGGTGGCGCAGGGTGATCTGGCCCAGCGCGTACAGGGCCTGGCCTTCGGCCAGGTGGTGCTGGGCTTCGTGGAACAGCTCCAGCGCCGGCCGCTCGCCCAGGGCCGCGTGGGTTTCGCGCAGGTGGCGCACCACCGACGGCTCGTCGTCGTCGGAGCGTGGCACCTGGCCTTCGGGCGCGCGCTCGACTTCCGACACGTTCACCACCATCACCGCGTGGTGCGCGGTCATCGCGCGGCCGGCTTCGGTGACCATGCGCGGCGGCGTGATGCCTTCTTCGGCGCAGGCTTCGGCCAGCGGCTGCACCAGGGTGTGGGCGTACTGGTCGAGGCCGTAGTTGATCGAACAGAAACCACGCGAACGCGTGCCTTCGTAGTCCACGCCCAGGCCGCCGCCGGAGTCCATGAAGCGCACGTTGCAGCCCAGGCGGGTGAGTTCGACGAAATACCGCACCGCCTCGCGCATGCCGTTGGCGATGTCGCGCACGTTGGAGATCTGGCTGCCCATGTGGAAGTGCAGCAGCTGCAGGGTGTCGAGCATGTCGGCGGCCTTGAGGCGCTCGACCAGGTCGAGCACCTGGCGCGGCGAGAGGCCGAACTTGGCCTTGTCGCCGCCGCTGTTCTGCCACTTGCCGGCGCCCAGCGAGGCCAGGCGCAGGCGCACGCCCAGGCCCGGCTTCACGTCCAGGGCCTTGGCCTCCTCGATGACCATGGCCAGTTCGCTGGGCTTTTCGATGACGATGAAGGTCTCCAAGCCCAGCTTGCGGCCGACCAGGGCCAGGCGGATGAACTCGCGGTCCTTGTAGCCGTTGCAGATGACCAGGCTGCCCGGGCGGGCCAGGCCCAGCACGGCCATCAGCTCGGGCTTGGAGCCGGCCTCGAGGCCGAAGCCTTCACCACCCGCGGCGGCCAGCTCGCCGGCGACGCCGCGGTGCTGGTTCACCTTGATCGGGTACACGGCGGTGTAGCCGCCCTGGTAGTCGAGTTCCTTCATGGCGCGGCCGAAGGCGGCCTGCAGCTTGCCCAGGCGGTCGCCCAGGATGTCGGAAAAGCGCAGCAGCAGCGGCAGCTTCAGACCGGCGTCGGTGGCCTTGGCCACGACCTCGGGCAGGGCCAGCTCGGGGCCGCCGGCGCCGCGCGGGCGCACGACCATGCGGCCCTGGGCGTCCACGTCGAAATAGCCCTCGCTCCAGTAGGGAATGGAGTAGGTGTGGCGGGCGCGGTCGAGGGACCAGGCGGGCATGGGCGCGGATTCCGGGGAAAAGGTGGGTCCGTAGTGTACCGCCCGGGGCTCGTGGGTTCATGCGCGGGCGTTACAATGCGCCCCCACGTTCAGTTGCCCCGGAAACCGCGATGACCACCACCTGGCTCCATGAAAACTTCGAGCACACCGGCTCGGCCTTCGGCCTGCGCATGAAGCGCAAGCTCGAGGAAGTGCAGTCGCCGTTCCAGAAGATCGAGATGTACGAGAGCACCGACTGGGGCAACGTCATGCTGATCGACGGCGCGATGATGGTGACCACGCGCGACAATTTCTTCTACCACGAGATGATGGCCCACGCGCCGCTGTTCACCCACGCCGACCCCAAGGACGTGGTGATCATCGGCGGCGGCGACTGCGGCACCCTGCGCGAGGTGCTGCGCCACCCGGGCGTGCGCACGGCGGTGCAGTGCGACATCGACGAGCAGGTGACGCGCATGGCCGAGAAGTATTTCCCGGAGCTGTGCGAGTCCAACGACGACCCGCGCGCGACGGTGATGTTCGACGATGGCATCGCCTACATGAAAAACGCCGCTCCGGCATCGATCGACGTGATCATCGTCGACTCCACCGACCCGGTCGGCCCGGCCGAGGGCCTGTTCAACCAGGCCTTCTACGAAAGCTGCCTGAAGGCCCTGCGCCCGGGCGGCCTGCTGGTGCAGCAGAGCGAATCGCCGCTGGCGCTGATGCAGCTGATCCTGGACATGCGCGACGCGATGACCGCCGCCGGCTTCACCACCTTCCGCACCCTGCCCTTCCCGCAGCCGTGTTACCCGACCGGCTGGTGGAGCTGCACGATCGCCTCGAAGGAAGCCCGCGACCTCACCGGCTTCCGCGAAGCCGACGCCGCCGCCAAGCCCTTCGACACCCAGTACTACACCGCCGCCGTGCACCAGGGCGCGCTGGCGATGCCGCCGATGATGCAGAAGGCCCTGGGCGACTGACGCACGCCGCCCGGGCGTGGCCCAACAAAAAGGCCGGCGTCTTCTCGACGCCGGCCTTTTTTGTTCGCGTTGCCCGGCGCTTACTGCCCGGCAACCACCGTGAACTCCCGGGTTTCGACCTTGCGGCCGTCCAGGGAGATTTCCAGGGTGTAACGGCCAACCGGCCAGCCGTCGGGCTTGCTGATCCGGAAGTTGGTGGTGCCGGGGCCGGCGAAGCTGAAGGCGTTGCTTTCTTCGTTCACCACCTGGCCGTCCTGGTACAGCCACTTGGCCGACAGGCTGCCGGCCACGGCCGCGACCGGGTCGCTGGTGTTGGTGCTGACCGACGCCGTGATGGCCTGGTTCGGGGTGAAGCGCGACTGGCTTTCGATCACGCGGCCATCGGCATCGACGTCGGTGCCCAGGCTGACGCCGGTGACCGCCACCGTGGCGGCGACGGGCGCGGGCGCCGGGGCCGGGGCCGGTTGGGTCACGACCGGCGGCGACGCCGCTTCGTCCTTCTTGCAGCCGGCCAGGGCCAGCGTCGCGGCCAGCGCAAGGCCGACCGCCTGGGTCAGGGGGGTGGTTTTCATGGGGTTCTCCAAAGGGGGATCACTCGTTGCCGCTGGCAAGCGGCGGGATCTTCAGGATCTGGCCTGGATGGATCAGGTCGGGGTTGTCGAGCTTGTCGCGGTTGGCTTCGAAGAGGATCGGCCAGGAGCCGGCCTTGCCGTAGTACTGCTTCGCGATGCCGGACAGCGTGTCGCCGCGGACCACGGTGTGCGTGCGCACGCCCTGGCTGCCGCCGCCACCGCCTTCGATGGCCTGTTCGGACGAGCGGACGCCGGAAGCGACGTTGCCGAAGTCGGCCCGCGGGGCCTCGCTGCCGGTGACCCGGGACTGGACGCTGGAGAAATCGGGCTTTTTCGGGGGGGTGGTCATCGGTGTCTCCCGGACTGGGGTGTCCGGGAGCCACACTAGGCCCTCAGGGGCCGATGAAGCTGAATCGTTCGCTGCGCCGGCTTACAGGGCGTCGCCGTCGAGTTCGCCGGTGCGGATGCGCAGCACCTTGTCGAGGTCGTAGACGAAGATCTTGCCGTCGCCGACCTTGCCGGTGTTCGCCGCCGCCTGGATGGCTTCCACCACGCGATCGGCCTGGTCGTCGGTGACGGCGACCTCGAGCTTGATCTTGGGCAGGAAGTCGACCACGTATTCGGCGCCCCGGTAGAGCTCGGTGTGGCCCTTCTGGCGGCCGAAGCCCTTGACCTCGGTGACCGTGACGCCCGAGACGCCGACTTCGCTCAGGGACTCGCGCACGTCGTCGAGCTTGAAGGGTTTGATGATGGCCATGACCATTTTCATCGAAGCATCTCCCGGGGAGTTCAAAGGTTGTAACCGCGTTCGTTGTGCAGGGCGAGGTCCAGGCCCTCGGCTTCCTGGTCCTCGTCCACCCGCAGCCGGATGACCAGGCCAACCAGCTTCAGAAGCACGTAGGTGACCACCGTAGTGTAGGCGATGGTGAAGCCCACGCCCTTGGCCTGCACCCAGAGCTGGGCCGGGATGTCGGTGACCGTGCCGAAGCCGCCCAGGGCCGGCGCCGCGAAGATGCCGGTGAGCAGCGCGCCGACGATGCCACCGACCGCGTGCACGCCGAACACGTCCAGGGAGTCGTCATAGCCCAGCCGGCGCTTGAGCGTGGTGGCGCAGAAGAAGCACACGATGCTGGCGCTGAAGCCGATGACCAGGGCGCCCACCGGCCCGGCCGTGCCGGCCGCCGGGGTGATGGCCACCAGGCCGGCCACCACGCCCGAGGCGATGCCCAGGGCGCTGGGTTTGCCGTGGGTGAGCCATTCCACCGTCATCCAGCCCAGGGCCGCCGCGGCCGTGGCCACCTGGGTGACCAGCATGGCCATGCCGGCGGTTTCATCGGCCGCCACCGCCGAACCGGCGTTGAAGCCGAACCAGCCCACCCACAGCATGGCCGCGCCGACCAGGGTGTAGCCCAGGTTGTGCGGGGCCATCGCGGCGCCCGGGTAGCCGTGCCGCTTGCCCAGCACCAGGGCCGCCACCAGGCCGGCCACGCCGGCATTGATGTGCACCACGGTGCCGCCGGCGAAGTCGAGCACGCCCCAGTCCCACATCAGGCCGCCGTCGCCGGCCCAGACCATGTGGGCGATGGGCGCGTAGACCAGGGTGAACCACAGCGCCATGAACACCAGCATCGCCGAAAAGCGCATGCGCTCGGCGAAGGCGCCGACGATCAGGGCCGGGGTGATGATGGCGAAGGTCATCTGGAAGGTGATGAACACGCTTTCCGGGAAGGCCCCGACCACGCTGTCCTTGCCCAGGTTCCTCAGGAAGGCGTTGTCGAAGCCGCCCACGAAGGAGGCCAGGTTCACCGTGCCGGCCTGCATGCCGGTGGTGTCGAAGGCCAGGCTGTAGCCAAAGACCACCCAAAGCACCGAAATCAGGCCGGTGATGGCAAAACACTGCATCAGCACCGACAGGATGTTCTTGGAGCGCACCATGCCGGCGTAGAACAGGGCCAGGCCGGGGATGACCATGAACAGCACCAGGGCCGTGGCGGTGAGCATCCAGGCGGTATCGCCCGAGTCGACGGGCGGCGGGGTGGGGCTGGCGAGCGCCAGCAACGGCAACAGGGGAACCATGGGCAGGGCCTCCGGGGACGTGGAAAGGGGATTCAGACGCGAACACCTGAACCATGCCCGCCACGCGGCGATTGATTGCTCGGCCCGGGCGTGGAATTCTTGTGGGCCCCGTGGGGAATCCCCGACAGACCCCGGCGCCGGCAAGGCGCATCGTGGCCCCACCCCACCGGAGCGACCCCATGATCGACCTCAAGAACATCGACGACCTGGCCCGCAAGCTGAGCGAGCTGGTGCCCCCGGGCCTGAAGGACGCGCGTGCCGACCTGGAGCAGAACTTCAAGGCCACCCTGCAGTCGGGCCTGAACCGGCTGGACCTGGTGACCCGCGAGGAGTTCGACGTGCAGCGGGCGGTGCTGCTGCGGACGCGGGAGAAGCTGGAGGCGCTGGAGCGGAAGCTGGCGGAGCTCGAAGCGCAGGGTGGGGTGTCCGACGGGACCGCGCACTAATTATCTCTCGCGCAATAAAGTGCCACGGGCTCATGACTCAGCCCGGGTCCGCGCATCAGTCGAACCATCGCCAAAGCAAGGTCGGCCAAGTTTGCGAACCGCTGGCTCTTTAGCTAGTTGCCACCACTTGTGCATGACGAACGGTTGAAGACTACCTCTGTCGCTTAGCTGGGTGTTGGGTTGAGTATCCCCAGTTGACTCAGTCACAAAGCTCTTTCCTTTGCATCCACCGCGCCCGAGTCTGCTTTCGCTATCGCGCCGTTACTATTAAGTCGACGCCTAGCACAGACAGTGTGCTGAGAAAGTCAGATCGCATTTCAAAGGCGAATCCACCTTGATTCTCATCTGTTCCCAACGGCACGAACACGTCCAACTCTGCTTTCTCAATTCCGGCAAATCCAACTACTGTAGAACACTTAATGTTCTTGAAAAGGCTGGCTGCGTGCGAAGAGATCTCCCCGTAATCAACCCTCGCCCTGTGCTCCCAAGAGCCAGTCTTGTGAACAATATCGGTCCCTGATGATGTCACTCGCACCTCCCCACGACGCCGAACCCGCGTTGGCGTTATCCCAAGCAACTTAGTTGCCTCGTCATGCAAGATATCGGCACCATACAGATATAGAGAAACTGAACAGAAATTCTCATTCATTACCTTTTTGCCCCGTTACTCGTCATTTAAGTTGCCGACCGGTTCGCCGTTCTGATCAATAACTTCACCGGTCTTGGGGTTGACACCGAAGTCATGATCACCTCGCGCACCCGGCGTGTGTTCTTTCACGCCCCGATGAAATTTATCCTTTCCCTCCTTTTCACCGACCCCGTTTCTCTTTCCCCATTCGGCTGCGCCGGCGTCTCCTGGCCAGAAGCCCGGAGGGAAAGCGCCTGACATCATCATTCCGCACGGCGGATTATCAGGCATCTCACAGGCAGGCGCTCCAAGCTCGGACGGCCAAAACAACATGAGCAGAAAAGGTCCCGCACGCGGCGAAACCGTGACTTCTATCTTCGGCAATGTCACAGGCTTGGGGGTCGCCGGCAACGGCGCCGGAAGCGCAATGCTAGTTGCCTTGTTCGGAGGCTTTGATGCCGTAACCTCTACAGTCGGCAATACCGTGGTTTCTGGCGGCGGGGGAGGCTCCTCCTTCAGCTTCTCCAGTCTTCCATCAGGATCGGTGAATCGATAAGGGTTGTTTGCCGCGTACCGGTATCGATTAAAGTTCGCCCCCGACCCCGGGTGCGCTTCGACTGGATCTACACTCAGGAACTTCCCAATCGCTGGATCATAGTAGCGCTGCTGCATGTAAACCAACTTCGACGCCGCATCCATCTGGTGCCCGGTGTAGCCCGGGCCATAGCTCCACGTCCCGTCCGCCGGCTCGCCCCAGGCGGTCATGCGTTCGCGGGGCAGCAGTGTGCCGCTTTGGTTAGTCGTCGCCACCGGCGAGCCCAGGGCGTCGGTGTGCTGGTAGGTCACTTCGATTGTGGGGTTGCTTCCGAACGGCACCTTTCGGTTGGCGACCAGGCTGCCGGCCAGGTAGATGTGGTCGGTGCGATTGCTGGTCTTGAGGTCGTTGGTGTACAGCAGCTTGCCGCCCTGGCCGTAGTAGAAGTAGGTCGAGGCACCCATGAACTCCCGGACCCGGCGGCCCAGGCCGTCGTAGACGTAGCTGGTGGCAGTGGGGATCTGCGAGCTGGTCAGCCGGTTCTCCCGGTCGAAGACAAGGCCGCCACCGTCCTTGTTGATGGTGTTGCCGCGGGCATCGTAAGTGAAGCTGTGCAACAGGGTGCCGCCGGGCGACCGGATCTCGTCCAGGCGGTTGTTCGCGTCGTAGACGTAGCGGAACTTGCGGCTGCCCTGGTCGAGCACCCGCAGGTTGTCCAGTGGGTCGTAGGCGAAGGTGCCGTTTCCGCCTTGGGCCGTACCGGCAACCACGCCGACCAGGCGGTCGAGCGCGTCATAGGTCATGGTGCGGTTGCCGGGTTGACCCGATAGGGCGTCGCTGATGCCGGCGACGTTGCCGTTCAAGTCGTAGTCGTAGGAGTCGTCCAGGATCACGTTGGTGCCTAGCGCATCCTTGCTGCGCTCGGGCAGCTGGCGCAGGTTCTGGGTCATCGTGTGCACGATGCCATTGCCGTAGGTAAAGCCAGCCAGGGCTCCGTTGGGGTGATACGTCGCCCCGGTGGCATAGGGGCCGGCCTGGGTGGCCTGGCCCAGCGCGTTGGGTGCATACGGCACCTGGATGCCGCTTGGGTAGGTGGAGGCAGCCAGGTTACCCAGGGTGTCGTAGCTATGGCTGGTAAGCCAGTTGATGCTTCCATATTCCAAGCGTTCAAAGGTCAGTAGACCGCGCTTGTTGTAGCTATAGGTCAAGAGGGTCGGGGCCCGGCTGATGGTGGCCACCTTTCCGTCGGCGGTGTAGGTCGTGGCCACGTCCGGCGTGCTGTCCGGGTAGTCGACCAGGGTCAGGCGGTTGCGGCTGTCGTAGCTACGCAGGATGCGCTCGCTGGTGGGCACTGAGCCGCGGTTGCAGGCTGAGGTCGTCAGGGCGCTGCCTTCTGCAGTCCAGGCAATATTCTGGGCCCCGTCGTACTCGACCAGTGTTGCGCCAGTCTCGGGTTCGATGCGCTTACAAAGGCGCTGGTGGATGTCATAGACATAGGATCGTGTCAGAGACAGTGTTGCACCCCCGTAGACTCCCTCGCGCTCGACTGATTCCGGCTTGCCCAGAACGTCCCGGTCAATCCTGGTTATCTGCTGCTCCGGCTTGCCGACGGCTGCGGTTATGGTCAGCGGCGAGCCCGTCGTCGGTGTGTCGAAGGCCTGGAAGCTGGTCAACGTATCGACGTTTAGCGGATTGCGGACTTTGGTGACGAAGTTGGACTGGTACTCATAGAGCGTGACAGCAGGCCCGCCATCGGCCGTCTGGCTGACGCTGGTGGGGCGACCGAGCGCGTCATAGAGGGTGGACGTACCGGTGGTGCCAAAAGAAGCGATCGAAGTAGCGGTACTGCGCGGATAGCCGGCAAAGCTGACCCGGCCTTCGTGGTCGTACTTCCAACCCAGGAATCGCTGGGTGGCCGTAACGGCTGCGTTGTCGTACTCCCGCTCAATGACGGGCCGCCACAGCGCGTCGAAGTAGATGATCTTGCGATAGTTGCCCCGTGTGACGGTCTGTCGCCAATGGCCAGCCGGTATGCCGTATTCAGTGGAGGCCACCTTGGCGTAAGCGATGGTGGTGGGCGCCCAGCTGACGGTGTCGCCCGTCGGGTGGGTCAGGCTGGTCATCCGGCCCAGCGCGTCATGGCCGTAGGTGGTCGTGTTGTTGAGCTCGTCCTTGACGCTGGTGACGAAGCCATGCGCGTTGACGGTGGCCGTTTGCGTGACGCTGCCTGGGAAGGTGACGGTCCTCGGGATGCCGCGATACCAGTTGCTCAGCGCGGTAGTGTTGTTATTTCCGTCTTTGACCGAAGCTACAGTCCCGTCCGAGTTGTAGGTGAGCGTTTGGACGAGCAGCCCGTTGGTCGTTGTAGTTCCTGGCGTATAGAAGTGCGTCGGCAGCAAGCTGCTGGTATTGAATCCCGTGCGCGACGTATAAACACCGGTTTCGACGTTTCGGGTGTTGGCAACCTGGCCCATGACCCACTTGCCGGCGTGGTCGTAGTAGGTTGTCCGATCAGTCCTTGCCTGCCCCAAGGTGCTGGCGCGGTACTCCTCCGTCGGCCGAGCCAGCGCGTCGAAGTCAGTCGCCGCCCATACGAAGTTTTCACCCTGCTGGGTGATAGTCCGCGTAATCAGCGGACGATGGTACTCGGATGGGAAGCTCGCATAGTTGACCTGCATTCCTGTGCCGAAGCGGGTGGGATACGGCGCTGCCGCGGCGAAATCAAGGTCGTATTCGTTGAGCGTGGTGCGGATGGCATTTCCCGTTACGACTTCGCCAACGCCAACCTCCACTGTCTTGAGCTTGCCCTCGTCGAATCGGAAGGTATTGCCGTACGTATAACGCGACCATTCGTTGTTGGGACCGGTAACCACGGTGGTGCTTGATCCAGCACACTGGACCTCGTCGCACGGCGGATCCCAACAGTTGTAATAGGGGACATTCATGCCGCTGTGCCAGGGAACACAGACAGGGTTCATGAACGTGGTGCCCGGGTAGCGGTGGACGCTCTTGCCCGAGGTATAGGCGTAGTTCCATGTGGCCGTCGCCAACGCTGGCCCTGAGACTTGCTTCGATTTGAGCGTGAAGGCGTGATACGAAATAGCGAAAAGGTTCGCGTCGTCATTGGGGTCGTTCTGCGTGGTGACATTGCCGCAGTTGAGCGTCACCTTGCTGCGCCCGTGCTCCTTGATGTTGACAGTGAACGTGCCGATCGCACCAGCGGGGTGCGTAATTGTTCCGACTGGCTCGCTTGCGTAGTTGAGGGGAATTTCCAGCACGGTGCACGTGCGATAGGTCTCGCCCGGCGCAAACGCCTCTGTGTACTGGATCTCAGCTGTCGTGAACGAACCAAACGCGATATTCCAGGCGGAGTTGTCCGGCAAGGTGACCTGGGTAAGGGTCTTGCGCCCTGAGCTGAGGCTGCCGTAGGTGTAGCTCCACGTGCGCGAGCCGTCGCTGACGGTGGCGATGTGGCCGCTGGCGTTATACGTAACGCTGAGAGTGCGGCCGTCGCTGCTGGTGATGGCCGGCTGCGAGGTGCCGGCGTTGAGGCGTCCCGGCTGGTTCCAGGCATTGCTGTACTTGAACTGCACCCAGTTGCCGAAGCGGTCCTCGATGCGGGTAGCGTAGAGGACGTTTTTGCGACGGTTGGTAGGGACTTCGCCCGTGGGAAGGCCCTGGGTCGGCGTGGCCCGACGCAGCGGCGGCTCATAGTGCTGGGCCATCCAGTCAAACCAGTACTTCGTGCCGTCCGGGGTGATGGCCAGGAAGCCCTGCCCCGTGCCGTTCTGGATGGTGGTCAGGCACGAGACATGGATCTGCTCGCCGGCGATCCAAAGCCAGGGACCACCCGTCGAGGGCTTGGTCGTGGCTGACTCGGTCTTGAGCAACTCGCCACCACCCACCCCCGGGATGTTCAGGTTCAGGCCACTCCAGACGTCGGAGAGCAGGTAGCCGCCAGCTGGCATGGGAGGGGGCGTCTGGCTGGAACAGCGATTGGTGGAGCCCCCTTCCGCCAGCCAATCGGTGGCGAACACGCCGCTGATCTGGGGCAGCTGAATGTCCCAGTCCGCCAGCATGGCGTCGGTGGTGTAGTACCGGCGGTCCCGCACGGAGTAGGAGCGGCCGAAGGCCACGGGCAGGCCATTGTTGCCGGGAATGCTGACATCGACTGCCGAAAAGGAAAGGGCGCCGTTGCTCAGGCTGACTTCGTCGCCAAAAGCGTTGTTGCCCAACGGGGCAACCTTTTCACTGGCCTTGATCCGCTTGTCGACCTCTTCCCAAGGGGCTTTGCCGCTCTGGGCATGGGTGGTTCCCGCGAGCATCAGGGTCAGGGCAAAGGCAAATAGCTTGCGCATGCGAGGCACTCGGTAGCGGGGTCCTAGGGGTTCAACGTCGGCACGGGGTCGGGACCGGCCAGGGGAAAGTGTGCGTGCCATCACATTTCGTTACATTGCCCCCAACTCCATGGCCGACCGCTCAGTGGCCATGCGTTGATTCGGTCATCCCAGCCCACGGAGTTTCTGATGAAGCCTCTCGCCCTGATAAGCCTGATTGCCGGCCTGGCTTTGGCAGCGCTCCCGGGACCGGCTTCAGCCCAGGTGCGTGATGGGTTGGAACTGTCGGTGACTGCACCCGCCAAAGCGCGTCTCATGGGAGACACGGAAATCGTGGTTAGTCTGACCAATACCGGGCCGCTGGCAATCAACCTGCCCAGTCGCCCCGGGTGGGACGCCGAAGGTGGCCTAACCCTGAGCCTTACCGAAGTCAACGGCGCACGTATGACTCGCCCGGTTCAGGCAGAAGAACCGATGCGTGGAGTGGTGCGGTCCCGCGGCGGGAGCACGATGGTTCTGGAGGGAGAGCAGGGCATGGACTTCTTCCACGTCGTGCAGTTGGGCGACCTGATCAAGTCGCCGGGAACCTACCGGTTGGAAGTGGCCTATCGCAGAACAGGGCAAGCCGAACTCATATCGGCACCGGTGGAAATCGTCGTCAGCGATTAGCCGCCGAAGGCTTGTGGGCCCCGTGGGGAATCCCCGACAGACCCCGGCGCCGGCAAGGCGCATCGTGGCCCCACCCCACCGGAGCAAACCCATGATCGACCTCAAGAACATCGACAACCTGGCCCGCAAGCTGAGCGAGCTGGTGCCCCCGGGCCTGAAGGACGCACGCGCCGACCTGGAGCAGAACTTCAAGGCCACCCTGCAGTCGGGCCTGAACCGGCTGGACCTGGTGACCCGCGAGGAGTTCGACGTGCAGCGCGCCGTGCTGCTGCGCACCCGCGAGAAGCTTGAGGCGCTGGAGCGCAAGCTGGCCGAGCTCGAGGCCCGCGGCGGCGCGCCCGACGGCACCGCGCACTAACCCCCGCCTTCCCCTGCAATGAACCTGGCGCTGGCGCACAGCCGCGCCCGGGTCGGCGTGCTTGCGCCCGCGGTGCGGGTCGAGGCGCACCTGGGCGGCGGTTTGCCGAACTTCACCCTTGTCGGCATGCCTGCCACCGCGGTGAGGGAAAGTCGTGAGCGGGTGCGTTCGGCGATATGCAATGCGCAATTCGAGTTCCCGCAGCGACGAATCACCGTGAACCTGGCGCCGGCCGATCTGCCGAAGGAAGGCGGACGTTACGACCTGGCGATCGCACTGGGGCTGCTGGCCGCCAGCGGTCAGTTGCCCGTGCAAGCGCTGGGCGAAGTCGAACTGCTGGGCGAACTGGCACTGACCGGTGAACTCAAGCCCGTCGATGGTGTGCTTCCCGCGGCGCTGGCAGCCGCGCGCGAAGGGAGAGCACTTGTGGTGCCCGTCGGAAACGGCGCCGAAGCCGCGCTGGCAAGCCGCGGCCGCGCCTACGTCGCCCGAACACTGCTGGAGGTTTGCGCACACCTTCGCGGCGAGGCCACGCTGCCGCTTGCCAACACCAATGACCTAGAGCTGGTCGCGCCGCGATATCCCGACCTGGCCGATGTTCGCGGCCAGCAGACTGCACGGCGCGCACTGGAAGTCGCGGCGGCGGGCGGACATGCGCTGCTGTTAATCGGCCCGCCCGGCTGTGGCAAGACACTACTGGCGTCGCGACTGCCCGGTCTGCTGCCGGACCCGGACGAGAACGAGGCCTTGGAAACGGCCGCGATCCACTCCGTCAGCGGCCTGGGCCTGGATCTCTCGCGCTGGCGGCAGCGCCCCTATCGCAGCCCGCATCATCTGGCGAGCGCCGTGGCGCTGGTCGGTGGCGGCAGCAACCCGCGCCCAGGCGAAGTATCGCTGGCACACAACGGGGTGCTATTCCTGGACGAGCTGGCCGAGTGGTCGCGGCAGGCGCTGGAGACGCTGCGCCAGCCGATGGAGTCCGGCAGGGTGGTGGTGTCGCGCGCGGCGCGTCAAAGTGAGTTCCCGGCGAGCTTCCAACTCGTCGCCGCCATGAACCCCTGCCCCTGCGGCTGGGCCGGCGACCCCAGCGGCCGCTGCGGATGCAGCGCCGAGTCGGTGACCCGCTACCGCGCCAGACTTTCCGGTCCGCTGCTCGATCGCATTGATCTCCAGCTGGCGGTACCGCGGCTGCCGCCCGCCCAGCTGCGCCCGGACCAGCCTCCCGGTGAGCCCACGGCCGTCGTTCGGAAGCGGGTACTGGCGGCACGCGTGCGGCAAATCGAACGCGGTCGCGTACCCAACGCACGCCTCGACCAGGCCGGCACCGACCGCGACTGCGTACTGCACCCACGCGACCGACGCCTGCTGGAACGCGCCATTGATCAGCTGCAACTTTCCGCCCGCGCCTTGCACCGTATCCAACGCGTAGCCAGAACCCTGGCCGACCTTGCCGGCGAAGACGCCATTCGCACCGAACACGTCGCCGAAGCCATCGGCTACCGCCTGCTTGATCGCGCCGGCCCGCCAGCCTGAGCTAGCATCGACGCAGGAGGACCCATGGACACTGCTCCCGCGAACACTGCCTCAGGCCATTGCCTCTGCGGCGACCTGCGCTTCAGCGCGCAGTTGCCTTCGAAATGGATGGCCCACTGCCACTGCACCCTGTGCCAGCGCGCCCACGGCGCCGGCGTGGTCACCTGGGTCGGCTTCGAGGCCCCGCAGGTCCGGATCCACGACCCCGACCGCCGGCTCACCTGGTACGAATCCAGCCCCGGCGCCGAACGCGGCTTCTGCTCGCGCTGCGGCAGCACCCTGTTCTTCCGCTCGCAGAAATGGGCCGGCGAACTGCACATCGTGCGCAGCAACTTCGACACCCCGCTCGACCGCGAGCCGCAGGTGCACGTGTATTACGACACCCACGCCGCCTGGCTGCCCACGGCCGACGACGGGCTGCCGCGCAAGCCGGCGCCGGGCTAGGCCTCGCGGTCCAGTTCGACCGGGTCGAACTGGTCCAGTTCCATCGTGCGCATCTCGGCCGCACGCGGGCCGAAACCGACCAGGGCAATCGCCGCCTCACGCAGAGGCCTTAGCCGCAGGGCCTCGTCCACCGCGCGGTCGTTGATGGCGGCGGTGACGAAACAGCCCAGCCCGCGCTCGGTGGCCGAGAGGTACATGGTCTGCGACAGATGCCCCACGTCCAGGTGCACCACGCGCCAGGCCTTGGCGTGGCGGCGGTATTTCCAGAACAGGCGGTCGAAGCGCGCCGTCATCACCACCATCACCGGCACGTCCTCGAACCAGTCCTGGCCGGCGACGAAGCGGTGCGCCAGGGCCGCGGCGTCCTGGGGCGAAAGCGCCTGCAGCGGCTCGA
Organism: Arenimonas aestuarii; assembly: GCF_054781715.1. Lineage (NCBI taxonomy): Bacteria > Pseudomonadati > Pseudomonadota > Gammaproteobacteria > Lysobacterales > Lysobacteraceae > Arenimonas > Arenimonas aestuarii. Next base: position 32,908 of record NZ_BAAGTW010000006.1, read on the forward strand.
GCGCATGGCGCATGGACAGGTAGTGGTACAGGCCGGGCGCCAGACCCTCGACCCGCCGCACCAGCACGTAGGCTTCCACCGCGTGCAGGCCACCGCCGGCCGGGCTGGTCTTTTTCACCGCCACGGCGCCGGGCGCCAGGGTGCGCGTGCCCAGAGCGCCCCAGACGCGGCGCAGCATGGTGGAAAAGTCGTCCTGCGCCAGCGTCGCGTTGGCGTCGAAGTTGCGGCAGGTGCGGCGGCGCTGCAGCAGCGCGTCGAAGTCGCTGGCTTCGGCCACCGGCAGCGCCAGCGGCGTCGCCTCGGGCGCGCGCCGGTAGTCGGGTTCGGGCGCGGCGCCGAAGGCGTCCACCATCTGCTGGCTGCTCAGCATCAGGCCCTGTTCGCCGCGGGCCTGGATGTCCAGGTCGCGCCAGCCGCCGTGGGCCTGCGCCATCAGCGCCGGGGTCCACCAGGCGATGTCGCGGGTGGCCTGGTCGCGGTCGCGCCAGCCGGCATGCGCGTCGGCGTCGGAAACCAGCAGGCCCTGCGCCAGCAAGGCCTGCACCGCCGCCTCGCCGTGGGCCTGGTGCAGGGCGCCGGCCTCGGCCCAGTCGTCGCGCGACACCGCCTGCAGCAGCGCCAGCTGGTCCAGGTCCACCGGCACGGGCTCGTCCAGATGGGCCGCGTAGGCCAGCCAGCGCGGCGTGCGGTCCAGGCCGTCGCCGCCGGTGAGCAGGGTCCCGAAAACGAAGCGCGGCTCCTGGTCCAGCTCGACGAACAGGTGCTGGCAACGACGCAACAACATGGGCGGCTCCGGCCACGGACGGGTCCGACAGTATGCGACACTGCCGCCGCGCCCCGGGGGAGCCGGGTGCGCCTTTTAAACGACGCATTTGCGTCACGCCAGGGGAATACCGATGTCCAACACGCTTTCCGACGAAACCGCGGCCAAGCTGCTCGACAAACTCGCCAGCGACGACCAGTTCCGCGACCTGTTCCAGAAGAACCCGCGCCAGGCCCTGGCCGACGTGGGCTACGCCCCGGCCGCCGACGCGTCGGTGAAAGAAGGCCTGTGGAGCTGCCTGTCGGTGTCGAAGCTGGCCGACAAGAAGGACATCGCCGCCAGCCGCGACACCATGCGCCAGCACCTGGCCAGCGCCCAGGCCAGCGCCAATCCGATCACGCTGGAAAACCCGGTCCGCTGATCAGTCGGCGCCGAAGCGGCGCTCGACCACGTCCTGCATTGCCTGCCCGGGCCAGGCCGATTCGAATTCGGCCTGGCGCGCGGCGGCCAGTTCCTTGCGTCCCAGCTGCGTCGCCAGCCGTGCGGCGCTGCCCAGCGCCAGGTTGGACTCGATGATGTTGACCGGCTGCAGGATGTTGAGGCTGTTGAACTCGATGTAGGCCAGCCCCCGGTGGCTGCGCAGCCAGTCGGCCTGCGCCAGCGCGCCCGCGGTGTCGCCGGACGCTTCCAGGGCACGCATGCGCACGGCATGGGCCAGGTACAGTTCCTCCCCGACGGCATTGCGTTTTTCCAGGATCTCCAGGGCGCGCCCGGCATCACCGGACTGCAGGGCAAGTTCGGCGCGCAGCACCCGGGCCATGTCGGCATTGGCGGGGAAACCCTTGAGTTCGGGGTAGCTGTCCACCGCATCCAGCGCTTCGTGGGCGAGGTCGTCGCGACCCTGCCCCGCCGCCATCCAGCCCGCGGCCAGCACATGGAAGACCAGGTGGCGCCGGTCGAAGCGGCTGGCGTCGGCCAGCAGGCCGGCCTGCCCGCGCAGATACGCCGCCAGATCGGTTTCAAAACCCGCGTCCGCGGCATAGCTGCGCAGCCCCAGTTCCAGCCCCTGCGCCACCCACCCGTTCAGGGCGCTGGCCTCCGGGGCCTCCCGCGCCTGGCGCCGGGCTTCGTTGCTCGCCTTTTCCCACTGGCCCTGGTCGAGCGCGAAGCTGATCGCCGGCAGGCGCTGTTCGAAGGCAACGGCGGCCAGGCCGGTATCCGTGCTGCGGCCCAGGATCTTTTGCGCCGGCTCGTAGCGCCGGAGGCTGGCCAGGGCTTCGGCGTGGTGGCGCCGGTCGCCGCCGACCCCCAGGGACTCGGCGCGCTCGAAGGCCGCCAGCGACGCGTCCGTTTCACCCAGTGCCAGGTGCAGGATGCCCTGCAGGTAGGCTGCGCTGGCGCGCCCGGGGTTCTGCTGGGTCACGGCCGGCTCGAGCTGCTCAAGGCTTTCGCGGTAACGCTGCCCGCCGGTCCAGCCGAAGTAGGCGTAGTTGTAATAAGCCCGGTATTCGTCCGGATACATCGCGCTCAGCACGCGCAGCCGGCGCAGCGCGGGATCCGGACCCTCGGGAACCCGGGCCGCGGCGTCCAGGAACAGCGCCTCGCGCTCGCTCAGGTGGCTGCGGTATTTCTGCGCCAGGCCCAGGTAGTGCTCCATGCCCTTGCCGTCGTTGTCCGAGTAACGCAGGAAAGCCATGCGCAGGTAGGCCATGGAAAATTCCGGGTCGCGGCGCACGGCTTCCTCGAACAGGTCCCAGGCGTCCTGGTAACGCCCGTCGTAACGCGCCTTGACGCCCAGGGAGAAGGCCTTGAGGGCCACCAGGTCGTGCGTGGTCGCTTCTTCCAGCGGCTTGGTGGTGGCCGTGATGGACGCCACCGATTCACCCAGGCGCTCACGGGTCTTGGCCAGCGCCTGGTCCATGGCCGGCAGCACGCCGTTCCGGCCCTTGCCTTCACCGAAGGCGCTCGAGACCGTGATGCCGCTGGCGGGTTCGATCAGTTCCAGGCCCACGCGCACCTGGCCGCCCACTTCCGCGACCGTGGGCAGGATGACGGCCTTCGCGCCTTCGCGCAGGGCCAGTTCGACGGCCAACTGGCGGTCAACCGGCTGGCCGCTGCGCTGCATGCGCTGCAGGGCCCGGTCGATCTGCAGGTCGGAAATGAGGTTGACGTGCCGCGACTGCTCCAGGCCGATGCGCAGGGCCACGTCGAGGGATTCGTCGAACAGGTCTTCGCCGGTCTGGTTCTGCACGTCGGCCACGACCACCCAGTCGCGCTCGGCGAAGGCGATGGCGGGTTCGCTTCGGAAGGTACTCCAGAGCAGGCCGGCACCCAGCGCCAGCAAGAGCAGCGCTTCAGCGGCGATGACCGGCGGTCGCCGCCACAGCGGCAGTTCGCGCCAGGCCTTGTCGCCCGACTCGGGGGCGCGCAGCGGCGCGATGCCGGGCTCGCCGACTTCGTGCACCAGCATCGGCGCCGGCACGCCCTTGAAGCGGTAGCGCCCGTGCACCAGCCAGCGCAACCGGCCGGCGCGTTCGCCCAGTTCGCCGGCGGCGCGGTGCGAGAGGTTCTGGGCCATGCCCGACATCAGCACCTGGCCAGGCATGGCCAGGCTCATAAGGCGGGCGGCCACCGGCTTGGCCAGGCCTTCGACCTCGATGGGCTTGGCGCCGGCCTGTACGTCGCGCGGGTGGTTGGCCCAGGTCATCACGTCGCCGACGTGGATGCCGGTGCGGGCGCGCAGCGGAACGCCTTCGGACTTGCCCAGCTCGTGCAAGCCGCGCTGGTAGCGCAATGCGAAGTCCAGGGCCTGGATCGGTCGTTCGAACAACGCCAGCACGCCGTCGGCCTTGTCCACCAGCTGGCCATGGCAAAGCTTCATGGCCTGCAGCAGCAGCTGGTCGTGGCGCTGCATCAAGGTGGCGGTACGGGCGTCTCCCAGGCTTTCGACCAGGGCGGTGGAGCCGACGATGTCGCACACCAGCACCGCGCGCAGCATCGGCCGCACGGCGGGTGCGTCGGAGCGACTGGGGTGGTGGGGGTCCATGGCGTCCATTCTGCTGCCGGCAGGCGTCCTACCCGGGTGAACGCAGGTGTCGCGGCGCGCCGGACAAGATTTATTCGTCCAGCCGCCAGGCGTCCCCGCCCTGGCGCTTGGCGGCGTAAAGGGCGCGATCGGCTTCGCTGTACCAGGCGGCCCAGCCACCGGGGTCGGCGCAGAAGGCACCGCCCACGCTCACGCTCAGCCGCGATTCGCCCAGGCTGGGCAAGCGCAGGCTGCGCACCGCCGCCAGCAGGCCCAGGGCCCGGTTGGCCAGCTCGCCGCGGTCGGCGACCCGCAGCACCAGGGCGAATTCATCGCCACCCAGGCGGCAGGGCAGCTCCAGCGGCCCGGCCATGCGCCGCACTTCCTCGGCGATGGCGCGCAGGGCGGAGTCGCCGGCCAGGTGGCCGCTGCGGTCGTTGATCTGCTTGAAGTGGTCGATGTCCACCAGCAGCAAGGCCAGGCGGTGACCGACCAGGGGCTGGCGGGCGATTTCGTCGAGGTAGCGGTACAGGCCGCGACGATTGGCCAGGCCGGTCAGGTCGTCGCTGCGCACCAGCTGCTGGGCGACGGTGAGTTCGCTGCGGGTCCGGCGCAGGGTGTCGAGCGTCTGCAGCAGGTCTTCGTTGCGACGGCGCAGGCTCTGCACCAGCTGGTGCTCGCCGGCCACCAGGTAGGCGAAGCTGCGGCGCATGAAACGGGCGACGTGCGCCGGCTCCTGGTCGATCAGGGACTGGAAGGCGTCCTGGGTGATTTCGTAAAGCACGCCGGGGGTTTCGGCCACGGCGCGCGCGAAGCGCTGGTGGCGGCCAATGAATACCGCCAGTTCACCGAAGTACTGGCCCGGCCCGAGCACCTTGTCGGCCAGGCCGTCGTCGAAGCACAGGCGCACTTCGCCGGTGTCCACCAGGAACATGCTCTGCGCGTCTTCACCGCGCCGGAACAGTTCCTCGCCCGGCAGCACCGCCCGGCTCACGCCGACCGACGCCAGCACCCGGAATTCCTCGGGTGACAGCTGCGATGGCAGTCGGGCGTCCGCGTCGCTGCCGGTCTGGGCGGCGACGTGGACCGGGTAATCGGTTGGATTCACTGGGAAACTCGACCCTCGGTTGAGGCCGAGTGTAACCGGGTCCGGGCCGCGAATATGCGACCACCTTCAAATCGGGCCGGCCCCGTCCCCTGACAGGGCCGGCCCCGGGATCAGGCGGCGTCCGCCTGGCGCTCCCCCTGGAACTGTTCTTCCTCGGTCGAACCCTTCAGCGCCGTGGTCGAGCTTTGCCCGCCCTGGATGGCCTGGGTGACCGAATCGAAGTAACCGGTGCCGACTTCGCGCTGGTGCTTGACCGCGGTGAAGCCCTTGTCGGCGGCGGCGAACTCCTTCTCCTGCAGCTCGACGAAGGCGGTCATCTGGTTGCGGGCGTAACCGTGCGCCAGCTCGAACATGCCGTAGTTGAGCGCGTGGAAACCGGCCAGGGTGATGAACTGGAACTTGTAGCCCATCGCGCCCAGTTCCTTCTGGAACTTCGCGATGGTGGCGTCGTCGAGGTTCTTCTTCCAGTTGAAGCTGGGCGAGCAGTTGTAGGCCAGCAGCTTGCCCGGGTACTTGGCGTGGATGGCTTCGGCGAACTTGCGCGCGAACTCGAGGTCGGGCTTGCCGGTTTCGCACCACACCAGGTCGGCGTAGGGCGCGTAGGCCAGGCCACGGCTGATGGCCTGGTCGATGCCGTTGCGGGTCTTGTAGAAACCTTCCGGGGTGCGCTCACCAGTGCAGAAGGGCTGGTCGTTCGGGTCGATGTCGCTGGTCAGCAGGTCGGCGGCCTCGGCGTCGGTGCGCGCGACCAGCAGGGTCGGCACGTTCATGACGTCGGCGGCCAGGCGCGCGGCGATCAGCTTCTGCACGGCTTCCTGGGTCGGCACCAGCACCTTGCCACCCATGTGGCCGCACTTTTTCACCGAGGCCAGCTGGTCCTCGAAGTGCACGCCGGCGGCGCCGGCCTCGATCATCGCCTTCATAAGTTCGAAGGCATTGAGCACGCCGCCGAAACCGGCTTCGGCGTCGGCCACGATCGGCTGCAGGAAATCGATGTCGTCCTTGCCTTCGGCGTGGTGCAGCTGGTCGGCGCGCAGCAGCGCGTTGTTGATGCGCTTGACCACCAGCGGCACCGAGTTGGCCGGGTACAGCGACTGGTCGGGGTACATCTCGCCGGCGACGTTGGCGTCGGCCGCGACCTGCCAGCCGCTCAGGTAGATGGCCTTCAGGCCGGCCTTGACCTGCTGCATGGCCTGGTTGCCGGTCAGCGCGCCCAGCGCGTTGACGAAGGGCTCGGTGCCCAGCGACTTCCACAGCTTCTCCGCGCCCAGGCGCGCCAGCGAATGTTCGATGGCCACGGTGCCGCGCAGGCGCACCACCTCTTCGGCGCTGTAGCCGCGCTGGATGCCGGACCAGCGGGCGTCGTTGGCCCACTGCTGCTTGAGTTGTTCGGCGGTCGGGAGGGGCGTGGTCATGGTCGGGTTTCCTTGTTGGATGGGGAGGCGGTTCAAAGGCGTTCGTAGGCGGGCAGGGTCAGGAATTCGACCAGCTCGTCGGCGTGGGTCAGTTCGTCGAGCAGGGCGATGGCCTCGTTGATCTTCGAGCCGCCGGGCAGCTTCATCCGGTCGGCCAGCTTCGACGGCAGCGCCAGCAGCGCGCGGTCGAACAGCGAGAAGTCCACCGGCGTGCCGTCGTCCAGGTGCAGGTGGCGGTTGTGCAGCCACTGCCAGAGCTGGGCGCGGCCGATCTCGGCGGTGGCGGCGTCTTCCATCAGCCAGTGGATGGGCACGCAGCCGTTGCCGTCGAGCCAGGCGGCCAGGTAACGCACGCAGACCTCGACGTTGTTGTCGAAACCGGTGCGGGTGATGGTGCCGATGCTGGGGCGGATAAGGGCGTCACGGGTCACCTGCACGTCCTCGCGGCGCGTGTCGTGCTGGTTCGGGCCGGGCATGCCGGCGTCGAAGATGGCGCGTGCCACCGGGATGAGCGCCGGGTGCGCGACCCAGGTGCCGTCGTGGCCGGCGTCCACTTCGCGCTGCTTGTCGGCGCGCACGCGGGCGATGGCTTCTTCGTTGGCGATCGGGTCGCCGGCGATCGGGATCTGCGCCGCCATGCCGCCCATCGCGTGGGCGCCGCGGCGGTGGCAGGTCTGCACCAGCAGCTCCGAATAGGCCTTCAGGAAGGGCTGGGTCATGCCCACCTGGCCACGCTCGGGCAGCACGCGGTCGCGGTGCCGGCGGAAGACCTTGAGGTAGCTGAAGATGTAGTCCCAGCGGCCGCAGTTCAGGCCGACGATGCGGCTGCGCAGCGCGTGCAGGATTTCGTGCATCTCGAAGGCCGCCGGCAGGGTCTCGATGAGCACGGTGACCTTCATGCAGCCCGCGGGCAGGCGCAGGCGCGCCTCGATCCACGACAGCACGTCTTCCCACAGCGCCGCTTCTTCCATGCACTCGAGCTTGGGCAGGTAGAAATAGGGGCCGCGGTCGCGGGCCTGCAGCACGGTGGCATTGAGGAAGGCGAACAGGCACAGGTCGAACAGGCTGGCCGACAGGCGCTCGCCGTCCACCAGCACGTGCTTTTCGTCCAGGTGCCAGCCGCGCGGGCGCACGATCAGGGTGGTGGTCGAGGTCGGGTCGAGCACGTAGTGCTTGCTGCCGTCCGGCGCCATCCAGTCCAGGGTGCCGTTGGTGGCCTTGCGCAGGGCGCGCTGGCCGACCAGCAGGTTTTCCCAGGTGGGGCTGGTGGAATCCTCGAAGTCGGCCATGTAGCAGCTGGCGCCCGAGTTGAGCGCGTTGATCACCATCTTGGGTTCGACCGGTCCGGTGATCTCGATCCGGCGGTCGAGCAGCGCCGCCGGGATCGGGGCCACGGTCCAGTCGCCCTCGCGGATGGCGCGGGTGTCTTCGCGGAAGTCCGGCAGTTCACCGGCGTCGAAGCGTTCCTGGCGCTGGCGGCGGGCCGCCAGGCGTTCCTGGCGCCGGCCTTCGAAGGTCCGGTGCAGTTCAACCAGGAACTCCAGGGCGGCCGGGCCGAGCAGGTCTTCCTGGCCCGCCAGGCGCGGGCCGGCCAGGACCAGGGGGGAAAGGGTGCGTGCCGCGTCGCCTGCCATGGGAACTCTCCGGGTTCGGAATCTGGACTCGACCCTAGGCCCGCGGAGCTGACTTTGACAAAACAAATGTTTTGATACTTGGTATAAGCTCAGCTTATACACAACTGGAAACAGCCACTTATGGCCGAGCGCAAGCCCCGTTTTTATTACAAGGGCGACCGTCTCAAGCCCGTGCGGGCCTTCTGCCAGGTCGCGCGCCTGGGCTCGGTGACCCGGGCGGCCGAAGCCCTGTTCCTGAGCCAGCCGGCCGTGACCCTGCAGGTGCAGGCCCTGGAGCGGGAATTGGGTACACCGCTTTTTGAGCGCATCGGCCGGCGTTTCAGCCTGACCCGCGAGGGCCAGCTGCTTTACGACCTGGCCCGGCCCCTGGTCGAGGGCCTGGACGGCCTGGAGGCCGAGTTCCGCAGTAAGATCAAGGGCTTGAAGGCCGGCGAGCTGCATGTGGCGGCCGGCAGTTCGACCATCCTCTACCTGCTGCCGACCCTGGTGCAGGCCTTCCGGGAACAACACCCGGAGGTGCAGCTGGTGCTGCACAACGTCACCGGCCAGGACGGCCTGGGCCTGCTGCGCTCGGACGGCGTGGACCTGGCCGTGGGCTCGATGCTGGACGTGCCCACCGACCTGGCCTACGAGCCGGTGTACTCCTTCGACCCGATGCTGATCTGCCCGCCCGGCCACCCGCTGGCGGACAAGCCCGACCTGCGGCTGGAGGATCTATCGCCCTATGGCCTGATCCTGCCGCCGCGGCGCCTCACCACCTACCGGCTGGTGGACCTGGTGTTCCAGCAGCAGCGGGTGCCCTACACGGTGGCCCTGGAAGTGGGCGGCTGGGAGGTGATCAAGCAGTACGTGGCCATGGGCCTGGGCATCAGCATCGTCACCAGCATCTGCCTGACCGACGCCGACCAGCAGCGGCTGGTGGCCCGCAGCCTCGCCGACTATTTCCCGCCGCGCAGCTACGGCGTGGTCATGCGCAAGGGCAAGTACCTGAGCCCGCAGGCGCGCGACTTCGTCGACCTGGTGAAACCGGGCCTGTTCCAGCGCCGCGATTATTTCGACTCGGGGCACTCCGAGCGCTGAGCACCCAGCGCCTGCGCGGCCGCGGCGACGTCACCGCCCGACGGCGCCTGGAAGGCCCGCAGGCCGAACTCCGGCAGGATCGCCAGCAGGTGGTCGAAGATGTCGGACTGGATGTCCTCGTACTCGTTCCAGGCCGTGGTGGCGGTGAAACAGTAGATCTCGATCGGCAGGCCCTGCGGGCCCGGGTCGAGCTGGCGCACCAGCAGGGTCATGTCGTCGCGGATGCCCTTGTGCGCCTGCAGGTAGGCGCGGGCATAGGCGCGGAAGGTGCCCAGGTTGGTGAGCCGGCGCAGGTTCACCGGCGCCTTGCCCTGGCGCTGGGCGTTCCACTCGGCCAGCTCCGACGCCTTCTTCTCGAGATAGGGCTGCAGCAGCACGAAACGCGACAGCCCTTCGCGCTCCTCGTTGTCCAGGTAACGCACCGTGCCCTGGTCGATCGGCAGCGCCCGCTTGATGCGGCGGCCACCGGACTCGCTCATGCCGCGCCAGTTCTTGAAGCTGTCGGCGATCAGCGCATGCGTGGGGATGGTGGTGATGGTCTTGTCCCAGTTCTGCACCTTCACCGTGTGCAGGGCGACGTCGATGACGTCGCCGTCGGCGCCGTAGCGGGGCATCTCGATCCAGTCGCCCACGCGCACCATGTCGTTGGACTGGATCTGCACGCTCGCCACCAGCGACAGGATGGTGTCCTTGAACACCAGCATCAGCACCGCCGTCATGGCGCCGAAGCCCGACAGCAGCAGCAGCGGCGACTTGTCCACCAGCACCGCGATGATCAGCACCACCGCCAGCACGAACAGCACGATCTTGGCCACCTGCAGGTAACCCTTGATCGGCCGGCTGCGCGCGCGCTCCGGGTCGTGGGCCTCGTAGATGTCCTGCAGGCTGGCCAGGAAGGCGCTGATCGCCTGCGCCGCGGTGAGCACGACATAGGCAGCGGCGACGTTGCGCACCACCTCCACCGCACCCTCGGGCAGGTTCGGCACCAGCGGCACGCCCAGGTAGATGACCACGGCCGGCACCGCGTGGGCCAGGCGCGCGATGACGCCGCGCGCCAGCAGCGCGTCGTCCCACTTCACCGACGAAGCCTCCACCATGCGCACCAGCACGCGCAGCAGCAGGCGCTGGGTCAGCTGGTCGGCCAGCCAGGCCAGCAGCAGCAGGAACACGGCGACGGTGGTCGTATGCATCCAGGGATGCGCGGTGAGCTGGTCGTACGTGCTGTAGATGACATCCATCGGCCCAGTCTAACCAGCGCCGAGGCACCACCCAAGTTGGCGGGCGCGACGCTGGCCTACAGCGTGTCGCGGTTCTTTCCGACGTGCGGCCGGTAGATCTCGCGTATGCGGGCCATGTCGGCCGCCTGGTCGTCGCTCAGGTGCACGAGTGGTCCAAGGCCGATCGTGCGCGTGGGGTAGTGGAACCAGGCGCAGAAAACCGGAACCTCCGCGCGCCGGGCGATTTTCCAGAAACCGGTCTTCCACTGCTGCACGCGCTTGCGCGTGCCCTCCGGGGCCAGCACGAAATACATGCGCTCGGCGCCGCGGATCCGCTCGACGGTCTGGTCGACCAGGCCACCCGGTGCACTGCGGTTGACCGGCAGGCCGCCGAGCTTGCGCAGCAGCCAGCCGAGCGGGCCGCGAAACAGTTCGGCCTTGGCGATGAAGCTGATGTCCACGCCCATCGCCAGCTTGGCGGCCAGGCCCCAGTACGCGTCCCAGCCCGAGGAGTGCGGCGCGGCGATCACCACCAGGCGCGGGTCGGGCGGGAAGTCGCCCTCGATCGTCCAGCCGCCCAGGCGCAGCAGGGTCCGGCCGAACCAGCGGCTGAAGCGACCGCCGCTTCGCGGGGCCTGCGCCGGCAGCACCGGGACCCGGGTCATTCGCGCTCCCAGCGCGACACGCTGCGCTGCCGCTTGACCGTGGCGCGTTCGCGCTTGGCGCCCAGCCGGCGCTCCTTCGAGCCTTTGGTCGGCTTGGTGGCGATGCGCTTCTTGGGCGCCACGGTGGCGGCCGCCACCACGGCCGCCAGGCGCTCGCGGGCGTCTTCACGGTTGCGGTCCTGGGTGCGGAAACGCTGGGCGCTGAGCACCAGCACGCCCTCGGCGGTGATGCGCCGGTCGCGGCGGGCCAGCAGGCGCGCGCGCACCGCCTCGGGCAGGGACGGTGAATTGGCCACGTCGAAGCGCAGCTCGACAGCGGTCGACACCTTGTTCACGTTCTGGCCGCCCGGCCCGCCCGAGCGCACGAAACGCTCGACCAGTTCGTCGTCGGGAATGGCGAGGGTGGGCGTGACCTGCAGCATGGCGCGGATTGTACCCGCCGGCCCGGTACAATCGGCGCCCTCATGCATGACCTCAACCCCCCCCAGAAAGAAGCGGTCGCCTACACGGCGGGCCCCCTGCTGGTGCTGGCCGGCGCCGGCAGCGGCAAGACCCGCGTCATCACCGAAAAGATCGCCCACCTGGTCGGCAGCGGCCAGCGCGAGGCCCGGCACATCGCCGCGATCACCTTCACCAACAAGGCCGCGCGCGAAATGCGCGAGCGCGTCGCCAAACGCATCAAGGGCGAGGCCGCCGAAGGCCTGACGGTCACCACCTTCCATTCGCTGGGCCTGCGCTTCCTGCAGATCGAACACGACCGGGCCGGCCTGCGCCGGGGTTTTTCGATCTTCGACGCCGACGACCAGATGTCGATCATCAAGGACCTCTCGCCCCAGGGCCTGAAGAACGACGCCCTGTATGCCCTGCAGAACCTGATCAGCGCCGCCAAGAACAATGCACTGACCCCCGAGCAGGCCGCCGAGGCCGCGCGCAGCGTGCGCGAACGCGAGGCGGCGGCGCTGTACGCGCGCTACCAGGCCCGGCTGCAGGCCTTCAACGCGGTGGACTTCGACGACCTGATCCGGCTGCCGCTGCAGCTGCTCGAAGCCGAACCCGACCTGGCCGCCGGCTGGCGCGAGCGCATCCGCTACCTGCTGGTGGACGAATGCCAGGACACCAATGGCGCCCAGTACCGCCTGCTCAAGCAGCTGGCCGGCCCCAAGGGCAACATGACCTGCGTGGGCGACGACGACCAGTCCATCTACGCCTGGCGCGGCGCCCAGCCGGAAAACCTGGAGCTGCTGGCCCAGGACTACCCGGCGCTGAAGGTGATCAAGCTCGAGCAGAACTACCGCTGCTCGGGCCGCATCCTGCGCTGCGCCAACACCCTGATCGAAAAGAACCCGCACAAGCACCTCAAGCAGCTCTGGAGCCAGCACGGCGACGGCGAGCCGGTGCGGGTCTGGCAGTGCCGCAACTCCGAGCACGAAGCCGAACGCATCGCCGCCGAAATCCACTACCTCAAGCAGGCCAAGGAAATCCCCTGGGGCGAGTTCGCCATCCTGTTCCGCGGCAACCACCAGTCGCGGCCGCTGGAAAAGGCCCTGCAGCTGCTGCGCATCCCCTACCACCTCACCGGCGGCACCGCCTTCCTGGACCGCGCCGAGGTGAAGGACCTGCTGAGCTGGCTGCGCGTGCTGGCCAACCCCGACGACGACACCGCCTTCCTGCGCGCGATCGCCGCGCCCAAGCGTGAGGTCGGCGCGACCACGCTGGAAAAGTTGGCGGGCATGGCGCAAACCGCCGGCATGCCGCTGTCGCGGGCAGCCGGCCAGATCGGTTTCCTCAAGCAGCTGACGCCGCGCGCCGCCGCTGGCCTGGACGAGTTCACCCGCATCGTCGAATCGCTGCGTGACGATTCCCAGCGCCTGACCCCGGCCGAACTGGTGCCGGTGCTGGCCGAGCGCAGCGGCCTGCTGGGCATGGTGCGCAGCCAGTGCAAGGACGAAGCCGGCTTCCTGCGCCGCAAGGCCAACCTCGACGAACTGGCCTCGTGGTTCGAAGGCGCCCGCGGCGGCGGCCCCGGCGAACTGGCCGCACAGCTGGCCCTGCTGTCGAACGCCGACCGCGGCGAACCGGGCAACGCAGTGCGCCTGATGAGCCTGCACGCGGCCAAGGGCCTGGAGTTCCGCGCGGTGTTCGTGGTCGGCTGCGAAGACGGCAACCTGCCGCACGAAGCCAGCGTCGAGGAAGGTGGTCTCGAGGAAGAACGCCGGCTGATGTACGTCGGCATCACCCGTGCCAAGGAACGCCTGTACCTGTCGCACAGCGCCGAGATCAAACGCTGGGGCGCGCTTGAACACCTGCTGCCCAGCCGCTTCCTGGACGAACTGCCCGCGGCCGACCTGCTGCGCGACGGCAGCGACCCTGAGCGCGAAACCGCCGAAAAGAAACAGCGCGGCCGCGCCCACATGGACGCCATCGCCGCCCTCTTCAACGACTGAAACGACGCCGTCGCAGGCGCCGGGTAGAATCGGCCGCCTTCGAAAAAGGAACCCGCCGATGACCCGCTTGCGCACCCTGTCGCTGTCTGCCCTCGTCCTGGCCCTGGCCGCCTGCCAGACCACGCCGGGCCGCGCGCCGGTCGAAGCCCCGGCACCGGGACCGACCCCGGTCGCCGCCGGCCCGGCCGCCGACGACAACCTGAACGCCGTGGCCTGGGTGCAGACCGCCGAGGAATATGCGCTGATCAACCGCCAGACCTTCCTGGCCGCGGCCAAGGAGCTCGACCGGGCCATCACCACCCCCGGCTGGGACGCGCTGGTGCCCGCCGAGCGCGCCAACCCCGCCGACGGCCTGCCGCCCGCGGTCATCGTCGACATCGACGAAACCGTGCTCGACAACTCGCCCTACCAGGCCCGCCTGGTGCGCGACGGCGGCAGCTACAACGAAGTCACCTGGGACGCCTGGGTGCGCGAGGAGGCCGCGCGGCCGGTGCCGGGCGCGCTGGAATTCGCCAAGGCCGCGCACGCCCGCGGCGTGACCCTCTTCTACGTCTCCAACCGCGCCGCCCACCTCAACGAAGCCACCGTCGCCAACCTCAAGGCGGTGGGCTTCCCGATCGACTCCGACGCCCAGTTCCTGGGCCTGGGCTTTTACGTCGAAGGCTGCGAGCAGCACGGCTCGGAGAAGGGCTGCCGCCGCCAGCACGTCGGCCGCACGCACCGGGTGCTGATGCAGTTCGGCGACCAGATCGGCGACATGGTCAGCATCGAGGCCAACACCCCCGCAGGCCGCAAGCAGGCCCTGCAGCCCTACCTGGCCTGGTTCGGCGAACGCTGGTTCGTGCTGCCCAACCCGACCTACGGCAGCTGGGAGCCGTCCTTGTTCAACAATGCCTGGGAGCTGCCGGAGGCCGAGCGCCGCCAGCGCAAGCTCGACGCCCTCAACTACGCCGAACGCCCATGATCCCTGTCCGCGATCGCCTCATCTTCGCACTCGACGTCCCCACGGCCGCCGAAGCCTCCGCCTGGGTCGACCGCCTGGGCGATTCGGTCGGCTTCTACAAGATCGGCATGGAGCTGCTGACCAGCGGCGACTACTTCCGGGTGCTCGAGGACCTGGCCGGCCGCGGCAAGCAGGTGTTCGTGGACCTGAAGTTCCACGACGTGCCGGCCACCGTCGCCGCGACCATCCGCGGCCTGCGCCGCTACCCGGTGTCGCTGTGCACCATCCACGGTCAACATAGCGCCATGATGCAGGCTGCTTCGCAGGAGAAGGGCGATATTCGGCTCCTTGCGGTCACCGTGCTCACGTCCATGGATCGCAGCGATCTTCGGCAAATGGGCATCGATCGTGAGCCTTCCGAGGTCGTGGTCGAGCGCGCCCTGGCGGCGAAGGCGGCCGGCTGCGACGGGGTCATCGCCTCCGGCCAGGAAGCCGGCGCCATCCGCCGGGCCGCGGGCCCGGGTTTCCTGGTGGTCTGCCCCGGCATCCGGCCCGCCGGCCCCGCCGGCGACGACCAGAAGCGCACGGTGGACGTGGCCACGGCCTTCGCGGCGGGCGCCGACTACATCGTCGTCGGCCGGCCGATCCGCAACGCCACCGACCCGGTGGCCGCCGCCGAGACGATCCAGGCGCAGGTGCACCAGGCCCTGGGGGCCGCGGAAAACGGGCTCTGAACACCCGATCTGGTAGATTCGGCCGCCAATCCCGACGGTATCCACGCCGCATGATCCGATTCCCGAACCTCCGGGCCTTCGCCGCCCTGCTGCTGATCGCGCTCGCCCTGGTCGCCTGCCGCCGGGACCCGCCGGTCGAGGACGCCTCGACCGTGCCCGGCAGCCCGGTCGCGGCCATCGAGGCCCAGGCACAGGCGCTGCGCGACAACGACCTGGTGCGCTGGTCCCGGCTGGGCCTGCCGCCCGAGCTGCACGCGCGCACCGAAGCCCTGTGGAATCGCCGCCTGGCCGAAGCCGGCCCGCCCGACCCGGAGGAAGCCCGCGAGTACGCCGACATGATGTCGCGGCTGATGGCCCCGGATGCCGAACAGGCCCTGATGCGCGACATCGAGCCCAAGCTGTCCGAGTTCGAAACCGAGATCGCCGGCCAGTGGCCGCTGATGCAGGCCACGGCCGCCATCTTCCTCAACGCCGCGATCGAGGCCAATACCGAGCTCAGTGCGGCCGAGAAGTCCCATGGCCAGGAGCTGGTGTCCGCCCTGCTGGACTGGGCCCAGCCGGCGCTCTTCACCGACCGCGCCCGTGCCCGCCAGGCGGTCGCCGCGCTCAGCGCCACCGCCCGGGAACTCGACCTGCCGACCCTGGAAGATGCCCGCGCGCTGGAAATGATGCCGGCGATGGAAAAGGGCGGCGTCGCCCTGGTCGGCATCAAGCAGGCGGCCCAGGCCTACGGCATGGACCTGGACGCGTCCCTGGACGGCGTCGAGGCCGACCTGGTGTCGCGCGAAGGCGACCAGGCCCGCGTGAAGGTCACCTACCCGCTGCTCGGCGAAACGATCAGCTTCGAAATGGACATGCAGCGCGTGGGCGAAGGCTGGTACAGCGCCGACGCCATCCGCCAGGCCGAAGCCGACCTGGCCGAAGCCGGCCCGGACACCGCCGTGACGCCATCGGCCGCCCCCGACGCGGAGCCCGCGACCACGGGCGCCGGCAGCGCCGACTGAGCCAGCACGCATGGACGCCGTCAACACGCCCACGCCGGGCCAGCCTCCTCGTCCGAGCGGCAAGCCGCCGCTCTGGGCGCGCTTCATCGAATCGCTGCTCAAACCCTGGATCGAGATCAAGCGCGAGCCCGCCGAGGCGCCCTTCGATCTCGACCGGCCGATCTGTTACGTCATCGAGAACTACGGGCTCTCGAACACCCTGATCCTCGACCGCGCCTGTCGCGAGGCCGGCCTGCCGTCGCCGCTGGCGGCGCTGCCGGGCGACCCGCTGGGCCGCAAGCGCGCCTACGTGGCGCTCTCGCGCCGCCGCGCCGGCATGTTCGGGCGGCCGCGCAACCGCAGCCATTCCGACGCCCTCTCGCGCCTGCTCATGGCGCACCGCCTCTACCCCGACCAGGACGTGCAGCTGGTGCCGGTGTCGATCTTCGTCGGCCGTGCGCCGGCGCGGCAGTCGGGCTGGTTCTCGGTGCTGTTCTCGGAGAACTGGGCGCTGGTGGGCCGCTTCCGCCGGCTGCTGGCGATCCTGCTCAACGGCCGCGACACGGTGGTGCAGTTCTCGCCGGGCGTGCGGGTCTGGGAAATCCTGGGCGACGACATGCCGCACGAGCGCCAGGTGCGCAAGGTCAGCCGGGTGCTGCGCGCGCATTTCCGGCGCATCAAGACCGCGGTCATCGGTCCGGACCTGTCCACCCGCCGCCTGCTGGTCGATCGCGTGCTCGACGCCGAACCGGTGCGCAAGGCGATCACCGACCAGGCCCGCCGCGACGGCACCGAATACCTCGACGCCTGGAAGAAGGCGCACGGGTTCGCCTGGGAAATCGCCGCCGACTATTCCAATCCCGTGGTGCGTTCGGCCTCGTTCGCGCTCACCGGCTTCTGGAACCGCATCTACGACGGCTTGAACGTGCACCACATGGACACGCTCAAGCAGGTCGCGCCCGGGCACGAGGTGATCTACGTGCCCTGCCACCGCAGCCACATGGACTACCTGCTGCTGAGCTACCTGCTCTACAGCCGCGGCGTGGTGCCGCCGCACATCGTGGCGGGCGTCAACCTCAACATGCCGGTGCTGGGGCCGATCCTTCGCCGCGGCGGTGCCTTCTTCATCCGCCGCTCGATCAAGGGCAATGCGCTGTACGCGGCGGTGCTGGGCGAATACGTGGCGCAGCTGGTGTCGGAAGGTTTCTCGCTGGAATATTTCATCGAAGGCGGCCGCTCGCGCACGGGCCGGCTGCTGCCGCCCAAGGGCGGCATGATCGTGATGACGCTCAAGGCGTTCCTGCGCGCGCCGCGCCGGCCGGTGGTGTTCCAGCCGGTCTACATCGGCTACGAAAAGCTGATCGAGGGCAAGAGCTACCTCGACGAGCTCACCGGCCAGCCCAAGGAAAAGGAAACCATCTGGGCCCTGCTCAAGGCCGCCGCCGGCATCCTTCGCCAGCACTACGGCAAGGTGGCGGTGAACTTCGGCGAGCCGATCTTCCTGGACCAGGTGCTGGCCGTGCACGCGCCGGACTGGCGCGAGCGAAACGCCGCCAACCCGGATGAAAAACCGGCCTGGCTCAACACCGCCGTCGAGGACATCGCCAACCGCATCCAGGTCAACATCAACCGCGCGGCCGACGTGAACCCGGTGAACCTTCTGGCGCTGGCGCTGCTGGCCACGCCCAAGCACGCCATGTCCGAAGCCGACCTGCTGGCGCAGCTGGCCCTGTACAAGAAGCTGCTGGCGTCGCTGCCTTACTCCGACCGCGTCACGGTCACCGAACTCGACCCGGCCGAAATCATCGCCTATGGCGAGAAGATCGGCGTGCTGACCCGCACCGACCATCCCCTGGGCGCGGTGCTCAGCGTCGAAGGCGAGACCGCGGTGCTGCAGAGTTATTTCCGCAACAACGTTCTGCACCTGTTCGCGGCGGCGTCCTGGGTGGCGCTGTGTTTCCAGAACAACCGGCGCATGAGCCGCTCCGGCCTGCTGCGCCTGGGCCGCACGATCTATCCGTTCGTGCAGGAGGAATTGTTCCTGCCCTGGGACGCCGATGGTTTCGTCAAGCGCCTGGAAGCCACGGTGGACCTGTTCGTTGCCGAGGGCCTGCTGACCATGGCCAGCGAGGACGACGGCGGTTACCTGTCGCGTGGCCCCGGGCAGACCGACGAGGTGTTCCGCCTGCGCGCGGTGGCCCACAGCCTCCAGCAGGCTTTCGAGCGGTATTTCATCGCCATCACCACCCTGGTCAAGAACGGGCCACGCACGCTCAGCTCGGGTGAGCTCGAGACCCTGTGCCAGCTCACCGCCCAGCGCCTGAGCCTGCTCTACGCGCCGGCGGCGCCGGAGTTCTTCGACAAGACCCTGTTCCGTGGCTTCATCCACAAGCTGCGCGAAATGAAGCTGGTCTGGATCGCCGACAACGGCAAGCTCGATTTCGACGAGCCGCTGATGGCCTGGGAGAAGGACGCCAAGGTGGTGCTGGGCCGCGACCTGCGCCACACCATCGCCAAGCTGTCGCCCGAGGCGGTGAGCAAGGTGGCCAAGTCGCGCGGCGACGAGCAGGCGCCGGCCTGAGGCCGGCACCGCGGGGACGGCCAGGCAGGTTCAGGCGTCGAGGTCGGGGATAAGCCGGCTTTCGAGCGCGATGATCATGTCCTTGATGCGCAGCTTGCGCTTCTTCAGGCGCTTGAGCGTCAGCTCGTCGGCGTCGCGGTCCACCGACAGGCGTGCGATGGCCTCGTCGAGGTCGCGGTGTTCAACCCGCAACTCGACCAGCTGGGCGGTGATCCTGGCGGGATCTTCGGTGGCCATGCGCTCTCCCGGTTCCCCGCTAGCCTAGCGCTCCGGCGGGCCGGGCGACAGGGGTAGAATGTGCGACCGTTTCGCCATCGTTGCCAAGCCCGCCATGTCCCTGGTCCTGCACGATCCGCTGCCCCGCCAGCCGACGCCCGAAGGCGTCGCGCGCCGGCAGGCGCATGAGCGCGCCAAACTGGCCAAGCGCCTGCGCCGGCAGGTCGGCCAGGCCATCGCCGACTACGGCATGATCGAGGACGGCGACAAGGTCATGGTCTGCCTGTCCGGCGGCAAGGACAGCTACGCAATGCTCGACCTTCTGCTGCAGCTTCAGCAGAAGGCGCCGGTGCGTTTCGAACTGGTGGCGGTGAACCTGGACCAGAAGCAGCCTGGGTTTCCGGAACATGTGCTGCCCGACTACCTGCGTTCGGTCGGCGTGCCCTTCACCATCCTCGAGCAGGACACCTATTCGGTGGTCAAGCGCGTCGTTCCCGAGGGCAAGACGATGTGCTCGCTGTGCTCGCGCCTGCGCCGCGGCGCGCTGTACCGGCATGCGAAGGAAAACGGCTTCAGCAAGATCGCCCTCGGCCACCACCGCGACGACCTGCTGGCCACGTTCTTCATGAACCTGTTCTTCCACGCCAAGCTGGCCACCATGCCGCCCAAGCTGCTCAGCGACGACGGCGAGCACGTGGTCATCCGTCCGCTGGCGACCTGCCGCGAGGCCGACCTGGTGGCCTACGCCGACGCCAAGCAGTTCCCGATCATTCCCTGCACCCTGTGCGGCTCGCAGGAAAACCTGCAGCGCAAGCAAGTCGGGCGCATGCTGGCCGCCTGGGAAAAGGAAAGCCCCGGCCGCATCGAAACCATCGCCCGCGCCCTGGCCGACGTGCGCCCCGCGCAGCTGGCCGACCCGGCGCTGTTCGACTTCGCGGCGCTCGGACGCCACGGCGACGGCCCGCTGCCCGACGCCAGGGCCTGGCTCGCCGTCGGCCCGACCGAGCCCGACGAAGACCACCCCTGACCCCGCATTTCTTGCTTTGGAGTTTTGATGTTTTTTCGCAACCTCACGTTCTTCCGTTTTCCGACCACCCTCGCCAAGACCCTCGACGACCTCGACGCCCGCCTGGAAGAGTGCAAGCTCAAGCCGGTCGGCCCGTCCGAGCTGATGTCGCGCGGCTTCGTCTCGCCCTTCGGCCGTGACGGCGCGACCATGAGCCACCGCGTCGGCGATGCCGTCTGGATCACCCTGGGCGGCGAAGACCGTCTGCTGCCTTCGGCCGTCATCAACGACCAGCTGGGCCGCAAGCTCGCCGAGATCGAGGAGAAGGAAGGCCGCCGCCTGGGTGGCCGCGCCCGCAAGCGCCTGAAGGAAGACATCGTGCTCGAACTGCTGCCGCGCGCCTTCGTGCGGCCGGTGCGCTGCTCGGCCACGCTCGACCTTGAGCACGGCTTCATCGCCGTGGACACCAGCTCGCGCAAGACCGCCGAGAACCTGGTATCGGAGCTGCGCCACGCCCTGGGCAGCTTCCCGGCCCTGCCCCTGAACGCCGAAGCCTCGGTGCGCGCCATCCTCACCGGCTGGCTGGCCGGTGAAGCGCTGCCGCCGGGCCTGGCCCTGGGCGACGAATGTGAGCTCAAGGACCCGGTGGACGGCGGCGCCGTCGTGCGCTGCAGCCGCCACGAACTGCAGGTGGACGAGATCCGCCAGCACCTCGAAGCCGGCAAGCAGGTCACGCGCCTGGCCCTGGTGCTCGACGACCACGTCGGCTTCGTGCTCGGCGAAGACCTGGTGCTGCGCAAGCTCAAGTTCCTCGACGGCGCCGTCGACCAGCTCGAGGGCACCGAAACCGAAGGCGTGGCGGCTGAACTCGACGCCCGTTTCGCGCTGATGTCCGGTGAACTCAAGCGCCTGTTCGCGGTGCTCGAGCCGGCGCTGAAGTTCAGCCGCGCCGACGCCTGACGTCGGCAGGCCGGGCCGCGGCGCGGTAGATTGTCGCCATGTTCCTGCGAACCAAGCGCCCCGCCCCGCCAGCGACCGAAATCCGGCCGCTGGCGCTGGCCGACGGCCGCGAGGTGCCGGTGCGCTGGGTGCGCGACCGGCGCGCGCGCCGGCTGCGCCTGATCGTCTCCGACAAGGGCGCGCGCCTGACCTTGCCCACCGTGGCGTCGGTGCGAATGGCCGAAGCCTTCCTGCACGAACACCGCGACTGGCTGGCCGAGCAGCTCGAGCGCCAGCACCCCGACGACGCCCCGCTGTTCGGCCGCGACTGGGCCGGGCCCCTGCCCCTGCGTGGCACGCACGCGCCGCTGGCCTGGCGCGAGGGCCGTTTCGCGCGTGCCACGCTGACCGAACACGGCATCGAAGTGCAGCTGCCCGAGCGCGCCGACGACCGCCGCGCCCGCGCCGCGCTGCGCGACTTCTACCTGCAGCAGGCGCGCACCGACCTGGGCACCTGGCTGCCGCGTTACCTGCCGGCCCTGCCGCGGCCGCCGGCGTCGCTGCGCCTGCGGGCGCTGTCCTCGCTGTGGGGCTCGCTCAGTCCCGGCGACGCCGTGTCGCTGGACCTGGCGCTGGTGCTGGGCCGCCCCTCGGCCTTTGAATACGTGCTGGTGCACGAGCTTTGCCACCTGTTGCACGCCGACCATTCGCCGCGCTTCTGGCGCGAGGTGGAAGCGCGCTGGCCCCGCTGGCGCGACGAACGCGACTACCTGCGCGGGGAAGGTTTGGCCTTGAAGGCGACACTGGCGCGTTTGACCCGGTAAGCCCTTTCCGGGGAGCCACCTTGGCCCCGTCCACCCGCCGCCTGCTTCCCGCCTGCCTCGCCGCCCTGCTTTGCTGCGCCTGCGGCGGCACGCCCGACAGTGCGCCCGGGACCCTGGTGGAAGAGGCGCTTGAAGCCAACGCCCGCCAGCAGGCCGCGGACGGCCAGGCCGCCGTCGGCGAACGTACGCTCACCCTGGAAACCGAGGCCGGCATCTACCGCGCCACCAGCGGCGACAACCTGGCCCTGCCGGAGGACTTCCCCGACGACGTGTCGCTGCCGCGGGATGCCAGCATCACCAGCGCCACCCGACTGGGGGCGACGGTCTCTCTGGGCGTGCACAGCCCGCGCGGCCTGGCGATGGTTTTCGAGGAATTCCGGAAGGCCCAGCGGGCGGCCGGCTGGACCGAGGTGACGGTGCAGGCCGACGCCACCGTGCGCGTGGCCGGCTTCGACAAGGACAGCCGGCACCTGGAGGCCGATTTCGTCGAAGAAACCGGCGGCGGCACCACGCTGGCGCTGACCGTCGGCCCGGCGGGCGACTAGTCGCGCAGGAAGCCCAGCAGGGCCCCGGCCACGGCCTCGGGCTGTTCCATGTGCAGGTGATGGCCACCCGGCAGTACCACCACGCTGGCCTCGCGCAGGCAGGCCAGGCGTCCTTCGCGCACCTCGGGCGTGAAATAAGGCGGCGACGGATCGGCCGCGACCACCCGCACCGGTGCTTCTATCGCCTGCAGCATGGCCCGGATGGTGGTTTCGTCCATGCGCACGTGGCCGGGCCAGGTCAGGCGCGGGTCGCTGCGCCAGGCGTAACCACCGTCGACCTCGCGCAGGTTGCGCTGCACGATCAGCCGCGCCGCTTCGGGCGACATGCGGCTGGCGGCCAGCCGCGCGGCCACGGCGGTGTCGACGTCGGGCAGGACGCGCGGGGCACGCGGAGGTTTGCCGCGGCGCGCGGCGACGGCGTCGCGGAGCCGTTCACCGGCCTTGGCCGGGTCGCCCGCCACCGGACCCAGGGCTTCGACCAGGGCGAGACGGCGAACCCGCGCGGGCGCGGCGGCGGCCAGCACGCAGGCGATGGCGCCGCCCATGGAATGACCCAGCAGGTCGGCCCGCGGCCAGTCCAGGGAATCGAGCGCGTCGAGCACGTCGTGCAGCCAGTCGGCGAAGGCGTAGTCGTAACCCGGCGCACGATGCGAGGAACCGCCGTGGCCGGGCAGGTCCAGCGCCACCCAGTCGAAGGCGGCCAGGTGCGGCGCCAGCGGCAGGAAGCTGGCGGCGTTGTCGAGCCAGCCGTGCAGGCAGAGCAGCTTCGGGCCGGCGGGGTTGCCGCCGCGCAGCGCGGCCAGGGGCCCGCGCGCGGTCTGTAGCTCGATGTCCTGCATCAGTGCGGCCAGCCCTGCAGGTGCCGGCGCGCCAGCGCCGACAGGGCCGCCACGTGCCCGGGTTCATCGTTGAGCGCGCTGATGTAGCGCAGCGCTTCGCCGCCGGCGGCGCGGAAGACTTCGTCGTTTTCGACGGCGATTTCCTCCAGGGTTTCCAGGCAGTCGCTGGCAAAGCCCGGGCAGACCACGTCCAGGGTCTTCACCCCGTCGCGGCCCAGGGCCTCCAGGGTCTTGTCGGTGTAGGGCTGCAGCCATTCCTCGCGGCCGAAACGCGACTGGTAGGTCAGCAGCCACTGCTCGTCGGCCAGCTCCAGCCGGGTCGCCAGGGCGCGGGCACCGGCCTCGCATTGGCGTGGGTAGGGATCGCCGGCGGTTTCAAAGCGTTTGGGCAGCCCGTGGAAGGACATCACCAGGCGGTCGGCGCGGCCGTGCAGGTCCCAGTGCGCGCGCACGCGCGCCTCGAGCGCGTCCAGCCAGCCGGCATCGACGTGGTAGTCGGCGATGAAACGCAGCTCCGGCGGGCGCCGCCAGGTCGCCAGCTCGGCGTTGACCGCGTCCATCACCGCGGCCGTCGTCGAGGCGGAGAACTGCGGGTACAGCGGCAGCACCAGCAGCCGATGCATGCCCTCGGCCTGCAGCTGGCGCAGCACGTCGGGTATGGACGGGTTGCCGTAGCACATGGCCAGGCGCACCTGCACGTCGGGCAGGGCGTGCTGCATCTGCCTGGCCAGGCGCTGGCCGTAAACCAGTAGCGGCGATCCGTCCTGCATCCACACCGACGCGTAGTTTCGCGCGACCCGCGGCGAGCGCAGCGGCAGGATCACGAAGTGCAGCAGCGGGCACCAGATCCAGCGGCTCAGCTCGACCACCCGGTGGTCGTGCAGGAACTGCGCAAGGTAACGACGCACGGCCGCCGGCGTCGGCGCGTCGGGCGTGCCCAGGTTGACCAGCAGCAGCGCCGTGCGGCCGGAGCCGGGCGCGGGAACGGGGGCGTCGAGGTAGGGTTTCATGCGGGGCGGTGATTGTGTGCTTCGCGCAACTTATCATCCGCAGGGTGAAGGCGTGGCTCACCCGCGGTTCATTGCCCGCCCCCATACTCAGGCCGTTGCGTCCACCCGGAGACCGTCCCATGACCCGAATCCTCGCCCTTGTGATCGCCGCGTTCGCGCTGGCGCTGCCCGTCGCTCCCGCCCTGGCCGGCGAGAAGGAAGAAACCAGGGCCGCCGACGCCGCCCGCGTGCTGGGCGAGATCATGCGCATCCCGGAAACCGCCATCCCGGAAAAGATGTTCGACGAGGCCCATGCCATCGCCGTCATTCCGGACGTGGTCAAGGCCGGCCTGATCATCGGCGGCCGCGGCGGCAAGGGCCTGATCTCGGTGCGCAGCCCCGACGGCACCTGGTCCAACCCCAGCTTCATCAAGCTCGGCGGCGGCAGCGTCGGCTTCCAGGCCGGCGTGCAGTCGGCCGACGTCATCCTGGTGTTCCGCTCCGAACGCGGCGTCAACGACATCGTCAACGGCAAGTTCACCCTGGGCGCCGACGCCTCGGTGGCCGCCGGCCCGGTGGGCCGCAGCGCCCAGGCCAGCACCGACGAGCAGCTCAAGGCCGAGATCTACAGCTACTCGCGCGCCCGCGGCCTGTTCGCCGGCGTGTCCCTGGACGGCACCTGGCTGCGCATGGACCACACCGCCAACCAGCGCGTCTACGGCAAGAACACCACCCCCCGGCAGATCTTCGAGGGCCGTATCCCGGCGGCACCGTCCCCGGTCGTGGACTTCCGCGACAGGCTCGAGGAAAACACCGTTTCCCAGGACTGATGGCCAGGGCGGACCCGGCCCGCCTGCGCTAGACTCCGGGCATTCCTAATTCGCGGGACGCACGCAGATGGGCAGTTTCAGCATTTGGCATTGGGTGATCGTGCTCGTGGTCGTCGTGCTGGTGTTCGGCACCAAAAAACTGTCGAACGTCGGCAAGGACCTGGGCGAGGGCATCAAGGGCTTCAAGAAGGGCCTCAAGGATGGCGACGAAGCGCCGCCTTCGCAGCTGGAGAATGAGCGCCGCGAGGCTGGCGAAAAGCCGCGCGAAGGCGCGTCGCAGGACAGCCAGAACAAGGACTCCTGAGCCCGGCCCCGGCCGGCCTTGGCCCCGCCATGTTTGACCTGGGTTTCAGCGAACTGCTGGTGATCGCGGTGGTGGCCCTGGTGGTGCTCGGCCCCGAACGCCTGCCGCGGGCCGCGCGTTTCACCGGCCTGTGGGTGCGCAAGGCGCGCGCCCAGTGGTATTCGGTCAAGTCCGAATTCGAACGCGAGATGGCCGCCGAGGACCTGAAGCGAAGCATCGGCGACCCGGCCCGCGACCTGCGTGGCGACGTCGAGGACATCCGCCGCCAACTCGACGAAACCAGTGCCCAGGCCGGCAGCGCCCTGCGCGAGGCCGAAACCTCGGCCCGCGGGCAGCCGGCGCCCGAACCCGGCCTGGCCGCACCGGCGGACGACGCCGCGGACGCCGCGGACGACGCGGGCGACGCGCAGGACGCCCCCAGCCAACCCTCCCTGCTGCCCCCGCGCCGCGATGACTGATCCGGCCGCGCCGCGCGAAGAAAGCCTGATGGGCCACCTGCTGGAGCTGCGCTCGCGCCTGCTCAAGGGCGTGCTGGCCGTGGTGCTGGTGTTCGTGGCGCTGATGCCCTTCGCCAACGACATCTACGCCCAGCTGGCGGCGCCCTTGCTGGCCAAGCTGCCGGCCGGCGGCCAGCTGGTGGCCATCGAGGTCGCTTCGCCGTTCTTCACCCCGGTGAAGCTGGCGTTTTTCGCCGCGGTGATGCTGTGCATGCCGGTGCTGATCTACCAGGCCTGGGCCTTCGTCGCGCCCGGCCTGTACCAGCAGGAAAAGCGCCTGGCCCGGCCACTTCTGCTGGCGGCGATCGTGCTTTTCTACACCGGCTGCGCCTTCGCCTATTTCCTGGTGCTGCCGACGGTGTTCGGCTTCCTCACCGCGGTCACGCCCGAGGGCGTGGCGATGATGACCGACATCAGCCGGTACCTGGATTTCGTGCTGGTCATCTTCCTGGCCTTCGGCCTGAGCTTTGAACTGCCGGTGGCGGTGGTGGTGCTGGTGCTGCTGAAGGTGGTGACGCCGGCGCAGCTGCGCGAGGCGCGCGGTTACGTGGTCGTCGGCGTATTCATCCTGGCGGCCATCATCACGCCGCCGGACGTGGTGTCGCAGCTGATGCTGGCGATCCCGATGTGCCTGCTCTACGAACTGGGCATCGTCGCCGGCATGCTGCTGTCGCGGAAACCCAAGGCCGCCTGAGCGATGCGTCCGTCCGGCTTCTGGCGCCGTTACGCCGCCTACAGCCTGGACCTGGTGGTGCCTGTCCTAGTGTCGGTGCCCCTGCTCTGGCAAACCGGCCAGCGCATGCTCGACCGCACCTGGCTGCACATGGCCGAAGCCGAACTGCGCATGTTCGACCTGATGACCGCGTCGGATGCCAGCGGCGGCCATGCCCTGGCCGGCATGTTCGAGTGGAGCGCCGATCCCGCCCTGCGCGGGGTGCTGCTGGCCATGGTGGCCGCCTGGCTGGAAGCCATCGGCATCGCCGCCCTGGTGATCGCCGCCCTGGCGGCCCTATGGTTCATCACCTTCGAAGCCTCGCCCTGGCAGGCCACCCCCGGCAAGCGCCTGGCCGGCCTGCGCGTGGTGGCCGTCGACGGCAGCCGCCCGGGCCTGGGGCGCATCGCCCTGCGTTTTTTCGCCGGGGCGCCGTCTTGGCTGCTGCTGCACCTGGGGCATGCGATGGCCGCGATCCGCCGCGACGGCCGTGCCCTGCACGACCTGCTGGCCGGCACCTGCGTGGTGCTGGCCCCCGGGGCCACGACCCGGATCCCGCGCTGGGCCCGCTTCTGGCTGCTGGTTCAGGCCCTGGCGGTGGCCGCCGTGCTGGCGACGGTGGCCAGCCAGTACCTGCTGCTGGCCGTGGCCGCCTGGGACGCCGGCTTGCCCTGAGCCGCGCTCAGACCGCGAGCGTGCCTTCGGTCGGCGGCGCCGGCGCGTCGGCCAGGCCGAAGATGTCGCGCCAGCCGTGGTAGTAGAACGCGAACAGCATCGCGTACACCGCCAGCATCACCAGCAGCATCAGCGGAAGCATCACCAGCACCACCAGCACCGGGCTGGCCATCGCCAGCAGCGCCAGGAGCAGGCCCAGCACCAGCCCGACCAGCAACATCGCGAAGAACCCGGCGACCAGGAACACCAGCACGAAGCCCAGCAACGGCAGGAAGTTGCGCAGCGCCGCCAGGGCGCCGGCAACCACCGCCGTGGCCACGTCCACGTCGCGCAGGGCTGCGGTGGCCAGGGCCAGCATCGACGCATGCAGCCAGGTGAACAGCACGATCGCCACCACCGGAAGCCACAGGAAGGTCGACGGCGTGGTCTTCGCGAACAGCGCCTGCAGCGCCGCCATGTCCGGCTCGCCGCCTACCGGCGTGGCCAGGGCGATGGTGAAGTACTCGCGGAAGAACTGCCCCAGGGGCGTCAGCAGCATCAGCGCGGCGAAACCCACGTAGAACAGCGAATAGACCAGCGAGACCAGGACCAGGCGCTTGCCGCCGTGGCCGCGGCCGTAGGCATTGAAAACGTCGCTGGCGACCACGGGCAGGCCGCGGTCGGTGGCGTCCACCACCCGGAACAGCCCGCCCACCAGCGGCGGCATCACCACCCAGTTCACCGCGGTCATCAGCACCATGACCACCATCAGGCCGGTCATCGAGCCCTGCGCCAGGACCTGCAGGAACATCTGCGCCATCGTGATCGCCACGACCACCACCAGCATCAGGGAGATCGCGCCGAACAAGGCCTTGGGGTTGCGGCGGCCGACGTCGAAGGCCTTGCGCAGCCAGCGGAAAGGGGCGGCCATGCCGACATTGGAAGGACTCATGGGTATCAGGCTCCGTTGCGGGCGCGCTGGCGCGCCAGGTGGATGAATCGCCGCAGCACGCGTCGTGCCGCCGGGGTCGGGCGCACCGCCTGCGCGAGTTCACGCGGGCAGGTGCCTTCCTTGCGCAGGGCGTCGGCGCGGGCGTGGATGTAGCCCCGCATCATGCCAACGCTGAATTCGGGGTGGAACTGCACGCCCCAGGTCGCCTCGCCCCAACGAAAGGCCTGGCAGTTGTCGCGACCCGACATCGCCAGCACGCTCGCGCCCGGCGGCGGCTGCACCACGGTCTGCAGATGGCTGGCCTGGGCCGGCACCTGGCGGGGGAACCCGTCGAACAGCGGGTCCTGGCCGGCGCCGTTGGCCAGGTCCACGGACACCGTGCCCATCTCGCGGCCCTGCGGGTTGTCGTCCACCCGGCCGCCCAGGGCGTGGGCGATCAGCTGGTGGCCGTAGCAGATGCCGAACAGCGGCTGGCCGGCCTCGGCGGCGCTGCGAAGCCAGCCGGCGGTGCGCTCGGACCAGGGCTGGCGGTCGGTGACCATGGCGCCCGAGCCGGAAATGATCACACCGGCGTGGGCGCCGGGTCCCGGCAGGTCTTCGCCTTCGAAAACCCGGACCACCTGCGATTCCCGGCCCGACAGGCCGGCGGCAACGCGGATCCAGTGACCAAACCCACCGTGGCGGCGAAGGCTCGGGACCGGGTCGCCGGTTTCAAGGACGAGGAAGGGTTTCATCAGGGGTCTGGAAGGGCGGCGGCGCAGGCGGCGGCTATACTAGCCTGCTTTGGACAGGGCGAAACCGCGATGACCGCACCGACCTTCCAGGAAATGATCCAGCGCCTGAACCAGTACTGGGGCGAACAGGGTTGTGTCCTGGTCCAGCCGCTCGACCTCGAGGTCGGCGCCGGCACCTTCCACCCGGCCACCTTCCTGCGCGCGCTGGGGCCGGAGCCGTGGAACGCCGCCTACGTGCAGCCCTGCCGCCGGCCCACCGACGGCCGCTATGGCGAAAACCCCAACCGCCTGCAGCGTTATTACCAGTACCAGGTGGTGCTCAAGCCCAATCCCGACGACATCGTCGAGCGCTACATCGGCTCGCTCAAGGCGCTGGGCGTCGACCCGCTGGTGCATGACCTGCGTTTCGTCGAGGACAACTGGGAATCGCCGACCCTGGGCGCCTGGGGCCTGGGCTGGGAAGTCTGGCTCAACGGCATGGAGATCACCCAGTTCACCTATTTCCAGCAGGCCGGCGGCATGGAATGCCGCCCGGTGACCGGTGAGATCACCTACGGCCTCGAACGCCTGTGCATGTACCTGCAAAATGTCGACAACGTCTTCGACCTGGTCTGGACCGTCGGCCCCGACGGCAGCCCGGTGACCTACCGCGACGTCTACCACCAGAACGAAGTCGAGCAGAGCACCTACAACTTCGAGCACGCCGACGTCGAGGAGCTCTTCCACCGCTTCGACGCCTGCGAACGCGAGGCCCTGAAGCTGGTCGAGCTGGGCCTGCCGCTGCCGGCCTATGAGCAGGTCTGCAAGGCCTCGCACAGCTTCAACCTGCTCGATGCCCGCCGCGCCATCTCGGTCACCGAGCGCCAGCGCTACATCCTGCGCGTGCGCACCCTGTCGCGCGGCGTGGCCGAAGCCTACTTCGCACAACGTGAGAAGTTGGGATTCCCCGGAATGAAGAGCAAGGAGGCCACCCATGGCTGATTTCCTGCCGCTGCTGGTCGAACTGGGCACCGAAGAGCTGCCGCCCAAGGCCCTGCCCGAACTGGCGCAGGCCTTCCATGACGGCGTGCTCAAGGGCCTGGCCGCGCGACGCATCGTGGTCAGGGACGCCGATGGCGGCGCCGTGCCCACCGGCCCGCTCTATACCCCCCGCCGCCTGGCCGTATACCTGCCGGCCGTGGCGACCCAGCAGCCGATCCAGCACAGCGAGGTGCCGGGCCCGTACACCAACATCGGCCTGGACGCGCAAGGCCAGCCCACCCCGGCCCTGCTGGGCTTCGCCCAGAAGAACGGCGTGGACTGGACCAAGCTCGACCGCGTCACCGACGCCAAGGGCATGCGCTTCGTCTTCCGCAGCTCGCGCCCCGGCGCGGCCACGTCCGACCTGCTGGCGGAAATCGTCGCCGAGGCCCTCAAGGCCCTGCCGGTGCCCAAGCCCATGCGCTGGGGTGAACGTGACTACGCCTTCGTGCGCCCGGCGCACTGGCTGGTGATCCTGCTTGGCCGCGAGGTCGCGCCCGGCGAGGTGCTGGGCCTGAAATCCGACCGCATGAGCCGCGGCCACCGTTTCCACCACGCCAAGGGCGTGTGGCTCAACGAAGCCAACGAATACCTGCAGGCCATGCGCGAAGCCAAGGTGCTGGCCGACCCGCGCGAGCGCCGCGAGCGCATCCGCGCCGAGATCAGCGCCGCCGCGAAACAGGCCGGCGGCGACGCCCGCGTGCCGGCGGCGCTGCTCGAGGAAGTGAACTGCCTGGTCGAGTGGCCCAAGGCCGTTCTGTGCAGCTTCGACAAGGAGTTCCTGCGCGTGCCGTCCGAGGCCCTGGTGCTGACGATGGAGTCCAACCAGAAGTTCTTCCCGGTGATGGACGCCGACGGCAAGCTCAGCGAAAAGTTCATCGGCATCGCCAACATCGAGTCCAAGGACCCGGACGAAGTGCGCAAGGGCTACGAGCGCGTGATCCGCCCGCGTTTCGCCGACGCCGCCTTCTTCTACGACGAAGACCTCAAGCAGGGCCTGGCTTCGATGGCCGAAGGCCTGGCCAGCGTCACCTACCAGCAGAAGCTCGGCAGCGTGGCCGACAAGTCAGCGCGCGTCGCGGCGCTGGCCGGCGACATCGCCGGCATGCTGGGCGTGGATGCCGACCAGGCGCGCCGGGCCGCCAGCCTCGCCAAGGGCGACCTGCAGAGCCGCCTGGTGGGTGAGTTCCCGGAACTGCAGGGCACCGCCGGCCGCTACTACGCCACCGCCGCCGGCGAACCCGAGGCCGTGGCCGCCGCCATCGACGAGGCCTACCAGCCGCGTTTCGGCGGCGACGCCATCGCGCCGTCGGCGCTGGGCCGGGTGCTGGCCATCGCCGAACGCCTGGACACCCTGGCCGGCGGTTTCGCCGCCGGTCTCAAGCCCACCGGCAACAAGGATCCGTTCGCCCTGCGCCGCAATGCCCTGGGCCTAGCGCGCACCATCATCGAAGGCGAGCTCGAACTCGAACTGCCGGCGCTGGTGGACGCGGCCGCGAAGAACCTGCCGGCGGGCCTGTCGCTCGACCAGGGCGAACTGCTGGACTTCATCCTCGACCGCCTGCGTGCCTATTACGCCGACCAGAACGTCCCCGGCCTGCAGTTCGAAGCCGTCGCCGAAGTGCGCCCGGCATCGCTGCTCGACTTCGACCGCCGGCTCAAGGCCATCGCCGAATTCGCGCGCCTGCGCGAGTCCGGGGCGCTGGCGTCGGCCAACAAGCGCATCCGGAACATCCTGCGCAAGGTCGAATCGCCGATTCCCGATGCGGTGGACAAGTCCAAGCTGGCCGAACCCGCGGAACAGGCACTGCATGACGCCCTGGCCTCGGCCCTGGCCGACACCGACCCGATGCTGGCCAAGCGTGACTACGTCGGAACGCTCAAGCGCCTGGCGAAGCTGCAAGGCCCGGTGGACAACTTCTTCGACCGCACCATGGTGATGGCCGAAGACACCGGCCTGCGCGACAACCGCCTGGCCCTGCTGCGCGGCGTCGCCGATCGTTTCGCCACGGTGGCCGCGGTCGAGCAGCTGTCAGCCAGCTGATCGCCGCGCCGCGGCCAGCGCTCGCTCGCGCCGGCGCTGGCGGCCGGCGCGCTTCTTCGCCCGACGGTCCAGGTAAAGCTGCAGGCCGGTAACAGCGAACAGTGGCATCGCCAGGCTGGCCAGGCAAAACACCGCCAGCCCCACCGGTCCGAACCACGCCCCGCTGTGCAGCGGGAAGATGCCGGCCATGAAGCGCTGGGCCGCCGGCTTGTCGGCGAAGCGCTCGTGCGCCTGCACCGTTGCAGTGGCCGCATCGAGCACCAGCCTGTTGTTGGCGCGCTCGTGCG
Organism: Arenimonas aestuarii; assembly: GCF_054781715.1. Lineage (NCBI taxonomy): Bacteria > Pseudomonadati > Pseudomonadota > Gammaproteobacteria > Lysobacterales > Lysobacteraceae > Arenimonas > Arenimonas aestuarii. The sequence continues at coordinate 64,892 of NZ_BAAGTW010000006.1, forward strand.
CGGCATCGCCGCTGCGGTAGCTGAACTCGAAGCTCGCGCCGGGCCGATCCGGAAGACGCAGGCTGACGGTGGTCCAGTCACCGACCTGGGCTTGGAAGACCGCGAAGGCCGCCTGCACGTCGAGCGGGGTGGATGCGTCGCCGGGGTCGGCGACGTCGCCGCCGCGCTGCGGGGCTTCGGCGCCACTCAGGGCGTACAGGCCGTCGCGATACCAGCCATAGGACCAATACAGCCCGGTGAGCGCCATCACCAGGTAGGGTACGAGCAGCCAGGTCGCCACCACCGAATGCAGGTGCCACAGGAATCGCCGCCCGGTCAGCGCCGGATCGAACAGCAGCCACGCGCGCGGACTTTTCCAGCGCCGCGGCCAGCGCAGGTAGAGGCCCGAGAGGCAAAAGAACACCAGCGCCACCGTGCTGGCGCCAACGATCTGCTTGCCGACGGCGCCCGTGGCCAGCCACCGGTGCAGCTGCATGGTGGTGCGGAAGAAGCCTTCGCCGCGCGGTTGCGGCAGCAGCGCGCCGGTGTAGGGGTCGACCCCGCGGCTCTCCCCGCGCATACGGCCGCCGGGTCCCGGCACGGCCTCGGCGGACGGGGCGAAGGTGACCCGTGCCGGCACATCCGCCTCGGTCGACAGCGACACCGCCTGCAGCGTCCGGCCGGGCATTGCCTGCTGCACGCGTTCGAGCAGGTCGCCGGGAGCCAGTCGCGGACGACCGTTGGCCGGCACCACCAGCACCCCGGGATTGATGGCGCGCAGCACGGCATCCTCGTAGGACAACATCGCGCCGGTGACGCCCACCAGGACCAGCACCAGCCCGGCGGTGATGCCCAGGAACCAGTGCACTTGGAACAAGACGTTACGCATTGTATTCAGGCGTCCGACCAGCGCCGAAGCAGGTTGTGGTAGACGCCGGTGAGTTGCACCAGGGCCGCGTGGCCCGGCTGCGCCGCGGTGAGACTGCGGATCGCCAGGTCGAGTTCGAACAGTTCGCGCCGCTGGCCGGCATCACGCACCAGGCTCTGGGTCCAGAAGAAACTGGCCACGCGTTCGCCACGCGTTACCGGCGTCACCTGGTGCAGGCTGGTGCCGGGGTAGAGCAGCAGGTCGCCGGCCGGCAGCTTCACGCGCTGTGTGCCGTAGGTGTCCTGGATGACCAGTTCGCCGCCGTCGTACTCGTCCGGCCCCGACAGGAACAGGGTGCTCGACAAGTCGGTGCGCACCGGCACCTGGCTGCCGCCCGGCCCGGTGTCGTAGCGGATGGCGTTGTCGATGTGGAATCCGAACGACTGCCCGCCGGCATAACGATTGAACAGCGGAGGGTAGATCCGGCGCGGCAAGGCCGCGCTGAAAAACAGTGGACTACGCCCGAGCGCGTCGAGCACCCGGCCTCCGAGCTCTTTCGCCACCGGATCGGCTCCCGGCAACTGTGCATTGTCCTTGGCCTGAGCCGACTGGTAACCGGCGGTCAACTTGCCATCGGCCCAGCCGGCGCCGGCCAGGCGCTGGCGGAAGTGGGCGACCTGTTCGGCGTCGAGCACGTTGGGGATGTGCAGCAGCATGGCGATCTCCTGGGTGGGCCCGCGCCGGCGCAGGCCATGCCGTGGACGGCGTTAGAACTGGTAGCTGGCCGAGAGCACCACCGAGCGCGCTTCGCCCGGGGTCGCCCAGCCGTTGTTGCGCACGCGGATGAAGTACTGCTTGTTGAAAAGGTTGTTGGCATTGAGCTGCAGCGCCAGCTGCGCGTTGACCTGCCAGGCCACCATTGCCCGGTGCGTGGTGTAACCCTTCACGTCCGGCGCGCCGTTGACGCGGCCGCCGTCGAAGCTGCCCTGGTAGTTGACGCCGTAACCCGCGGTCCAGTCGGGCGCGAAGGCGTAGGTCGTCCACAGGTTGGCAGCGCGCTCGGGGGTGTTGTCGATGCGGGCGCCACGGTCCGGGTCCGGATCGCCCGGGGTGTTGGTGCAGCCGTTGAGGCCCGGGTTGGCCAGGCAGTAATCGGACACCGACTGCAGGATCTCACTGTCCAGGAAAGTGGCATTGGCGAAGATCGACCAGTCGCGGGTGATGTGGCCGGCGACACCGAGCGCCAGGCCGTCGACGCGGGCCCGGCCGTCGAGCTGCTGCTCGCCGGTGGGGTTGGCCGGATCGAAGTCCGCCACGCGGTACTGGCTGCGTTCATTGCGGAACACCGCGGCAGTCAGGGCAAGGTGGCCGTCTAGCAGGTCCCACTTGGTGCCCAGCTCGATGATGCGCGACTCTTCCGGATCAACCCCGCAAGTCTCGGCTCTGCAGCTACGGCTGACCAGCGCGGTGGACGGTGTCATCGCATTGGCGTAGTTCAGGTACACGCTGCCGTTTTCGGCCGGCTTGTAGACCACGCCCGTGCGCCAGGAAAACAGGCTGTCCTGATTGCGCAGCGTCGGATTTTGCGACAGCACCTGGCCCAGGCCGCTGTTGTCGGCGCCCGGGGTGGCGTCGTAGGTCTTGATGGCCCAGGTGGTGTTGGCGCTTTCGTTTTGCTCGTAGCGCGCGCCGAAGTTGAGCCGCCATTGCTCGCCGAACTTGAGCGTGTCGAACACGTAGACGGCCTGGTTGTTCATGCGGCCCCGCGCCTTGCCGGTGCGGAAGTAGTTCACCGGCCCGGCCCAGGTCGAATCCGGGTTCGACAGGTCCATCACCGGCAATGGCACCGGGCTGCCGTCTTCATTGCGCAGCATGCTGCCGCTGTCGAGCTCGAAGCTCTCGCGGGTAAAAGCCACGCCAGCCACCAACGCATGCTCGACCGCGCCCGTAGTGAAACGTGCGGTGAGGTCGGTCTGGCTGGCGGCCAGGCCATTTTCTGCGTCGCGCCGGTAGCCGCGCGGTCCGCTGGGCTGGTAGGTGCCCGGCGTGGCGCAGGCGGCGCCGGTGGCCGGGTCCACGCCGCTGTCCAGGCACCACTGGCCCTTCACGGCATCTACGACGGTGGTCTGGTCAACCTGCTGCAGGCGCAACAGGCTGCGCAGGCCGACACGATCATTGAAGTCGTGCTCGAACACGCCGGTCAGGCTGTGATTGCTGATCTCCTGTCGGTCGACGTTGTGGTAGCCGTAATAGGCTTCGACGTCGGCCCCCGGCAGCAGGCCGCCGTAAGCCGGGAAATAGGGCACGCCGTACTGCGGCACGTTGTCGTCGCGCTGCACGTATGCGCTGAGGGTGAAGCGGGTGTCGGAATCGAGCGCCAGCCCGAACGAAGGCGCGAAGCCCCAACGCTCGAACTTTTCGTACTCGCGCCCCGGGACATCGTTCTGGTGGACCATCGCGTTCAGGCGCAGCGCGGACTGTTCGCCGATCATCTGGTTGCTGTCGGCGGTGATGCGGCCATATCCGTCGCTACCGGCACCAACGCTGAGCACACTGAAGGTCTCCAGCTGCGCCGTCTTGCTGACCAGGTTGATGTTTCCGCCCACCGAGCCGGCGCCGGAATGGGCCGAGTTGGCGCCGTTGACCAGCTCCAGCGCCTCGAGGTTGAAGTTGTCGCTGCGCGTGTACTGGGCGCTGTCGCGCACGCCATCGGCGGTGATGTCGGCGTTGGCGCTGAAACCGCGCAGATTGATGCTGTCTCCGTAGCCACCGCCGCCCTCGCCGGCACCAAAGGTGATGCCCGGAAGCGTGCTCAGCACGTCGCGCAGGCTCAGCAGGCCCTGCTGGTCCATCGTGGCCTTGTCGACCACGGTGATCGTCTGCGGGGTGTCGACCAGGGCCTCGGTATATTTGGGGGAGGATGGCTTGTCGACCCGCTCGCCGGTGACTTCGATGCCCTCGAGCTGGGTCGCGACGCCGGTCCCCGCCGGCGCCATCCCGGCATCGGCCACCGGGTCGGCCAGGACCGCCTGGCTGGCGCCGAGCGCAGCGGCGACGGCGATCGACAGCAGGGAGGGATGGAGAAAGGGGCGCACGGCGACGGGGGCCGCCGGGGTCGGGGTCTTGGGGGACATGCTTCGGTCCTGCGTTGGCGTTGATGGCTGGGCCGAAGCGGCTAGCTAATGCGAATCATTATCATTCGCTTCGATCTTGAATGCAAACCCAGCCACGCCTTAAGCCCCCCGTCACCGGGCTACGTCAACGCAGCGGGTATCCTGACCGGGAATGGCATTCCTCCCCCCACCCCGCCTTTTCGCCGCCTTTTGCCTGGCCCTGCTGCCCACCCTTCCGGCGGCGGCCCTGGAACTGCGCGGCGTCGAAGTACGGGGCCTGGCCGACGAGGCCGAGAAGGCCAACGTGCGCGCCGCCCTGTCGCTGGTGGCGCTCGACGCCCGCCAGCGTGCCGACCTCGGTGATGGCGAGCTCGACTACCTGCTGCGGCAGGTGCCCGACGACGTGGCCCGCGGCCTGGAACCCTTCGGCTATTACGACACCAAGGCCGAAACCGACGTACGCCGGGACGGGGAGGCCGTCACCGTCATCGTCACCGTGCGGGCCGGCGAGCCAGTGCGCGTGGACGAGCGCGACATCCAGGTGACCGGCGAAGCCGGCGCCGACGAGGCGATTACCCGCCGACTGCGTTGGCTGCGGCCGCGCAAGGGCCAGCCCCTGCGCCATGACCTGTACGAGGCCTCCAAGGCCAGGATCGATGCCCTGCTGCGCGAGCGTGGTTATTTCGACGCCCGCCTGCAAATCCACCGGGTGGAAGTGGACCGCGGCGAGGGCCTGGCCGACATCTTCCTGACCTGGGAATCAGGTGAACGTTATCGCCTGGGCGAAGCCCGCTTCAGCGGCCACCCCTTCCGCGACGACCTGCTTGGGAAGCTGGTGGACTGGGAGCCGGGCACGCCCTACCACCAGTCCCTGGTGGTGGACCTGCAGCAGCGCCTGGCGGCGCTGGATTATTTCGCCGGCATCGACGTGCGCGCCGAACCGCCGGAGGACGGCAGCACCACCGTGCCCGTGGACGTGCGGCTGACGCCGGCCAAGCGCAGCATCTACAGCGCCGGCCTGCGTTATTCCACCGACAAGGGCGCCGGCGTCACCGGTGGCCTGGAGCGGCGCTGGGTCAACGACCGCGGGCACAAGCTGCTGGCGAACGTCGAACTTGCCCAGCGTGGCAACGAAGCCAACGTCGCCTACCGCATCCCGGCCTTCGCCTGGCTCAATGGCTGGTATACCGCCAGCGCCAGCCTGCGCCAGGACCCGATCGACTTCATCGATTCGGAGGTGCTCGAAGTCGTCGGCAGCCGCAGCGGCCAGCTGGGCGACTGGACCGTGGTGGCCGGACTGCACTTCCGCCGCGAACGATTCGACGACCCGGCCACCGGCAACGCGCTGGCGTATTCGACGCTGGTGTATCCGCAGCTGGCCGCGAGCTGGCGCGTGGCCGACGACCCGCTGTATCCGCGCCGCGGCCAGTCGCTGCACATCGAGCTGCGCGGCGGCCATACCGGCATCGGCTCGGACATCGATTTCCTGCAGGCGCGCGCCGAAGCCAACTGGGTACGGTCCTTCGACTGGCGCAATCGCATCCTGCTGCGCGCCGAACTGGGCACCACCCTCACCGACGACTTCGCCGACTTCCCGCCGCTGCTGCGCTTTTACGCCGGCGGCGACCAGAGCGTGCGTGGTTATGGCTATCGCGACATCGGCGAACATTTCGTCGGCTTCGACAATCGCGACTACATCATCGGCGGCAAGCACCTTGTCGTCGCCAGCGTTGAATTCGAGCGCATGTTCACTCGTGAATGGGGCGGCGCGGTGTTCGTGGACGCCGGCGACGCCTTCAACGATTTCAAGTCGGACTCCTTCGACATGCAGGTGGGCGTCGGCGTCGGCGTGCGCTGGCGTTCGCCGGTCGGGCCGGTGCGGCTGGACCTGGCACACGGGCTGGGCGATGACGCGCAGGACACGATCCGCCTGCACCTGACCATCGGGCCGGACCTGTGAACGCGAAGCCGGCTGCCGTCGCCAAAGCCCGCCGCTGGCCGCGACGCACGGCGTGGACGCTGCTGGCGCTGCTCGCGGCATTGGCGCTGGTCCTGGCCTGGCTGCTGGCCAGCGCCGGCGGCCGCGACACCACGCTTTCCTGGCTGCAGTCACGCCTGGGCGAAGACGCCCTGTCCTGGGAATCGGCCGAAGGCACGCTGGGCGGCACCCTGGTACTGCATGGCGTGCACTGGCAGGGCGACGGCGTGCGGGTCAGCGCCGACCGCCTGCTGCTTTCGCCGCGCCCCGGCGCGCTGCTCAGCGGCGCCCTGCGGCTGCGTGCGCTTGAAGCCGACGCCGTGCACGTCTGGCTGGCGCCCGTGCCCGACCAAGAGCCAACGCCGTGGACCGCCTGGCCCGAGCTGCTGCCCACCCTGCCCCTGCCCTTCGAGCTGTCGGCGCAAACCGCCGCCGTTTCCGGCCTGCGCATCACGCGCGGCGACGAACCGGTGTTCGCGGCGACGACCCTGGCCGCCGAGGACCTTGCCTTCGTGCAGGACGGCCTGCGCTTCACGACGCTCAGCGGCAAGGGTGACTGGGGCGATGCCCTGCTGAAGGGCCATTACCTGCCCGCCGATGGTTTCCGCACCGAGCTCGGCGGCCGGCTGCGCCTGGTCGCGCCCGAGGGCCAAGAAGATGCGCAAGTGCAGCTTTCGATGCGCGGCAACGTCGACAGCATGCGGGCCGAAGCCAGCGGCACCGCGGGCGGCCCCTGGAGCCTGGAAGCCGCCATTGACGACGGCCGGTCGCGACAGGCCTGGACGCTGGATGTGCAGGGCAATCAAATCGCGCCGCACTGGTTCGGTGGCGCCAGCGACAGTGCGCCGCTCGACGCCGTACTCACGCTGGCGGGCGAAGGCCGCACCGGCCGCGGCCGCATCGCACTGACCCAGGGCGACACCGAACTGGCGCTGGAAGACCTGCAGGCGCGTTTCGCCGGCGCCGGCCTGGCGCTGGAACAAGGCCGGCTGCTGACGCCGGTGGGCGAGCTTACCGTGCAAGGCGCCTGGGATCCGCTGGCCGAACAGCCGATCGCGCTGACCGCCAACGCCCAGGACCTGCAGTGGGCCCCGGCCGACGGCGGTGCAGCGGTGCAGGCCGCCGGCACGCTGTCGGTGCAGGGGCTGCCCGATGACTGGCGCGCAACGCTGGACGCCACCCTGGTGCGCGAGGGCGAACAGGCCACGCTTCGCGCCACCGGCCTGGGCAACACGACCGGCGTGGAGCTTGAGGAACTGGTGATGCGCACGCCCGGCGGCAAGCTTGCCGGCCAGGGCCGCGTGGATTGGCAGCCGGAGCTGGCGATCACACTCGACGCCCGCCTGGACGGCCTGGACCCGGGCTACCTGCTGCCCGACTATCCCGGCGCGATCAGCGGCGGCCTGCGCGCCGACCTGCGCCACGCCGACAATGGTTGGGTGGGTGAGCTCGCACTGGACGACCTGCGCGGGACCCTGCGCGGCCGCGCGATCGCCGGCCGGGCCACGCTGGCCTGGCAGGGCGAATCCGGCCAGCTTGACGCCCTCGCACGGCTTGGCGAAAGCCGCATCAGCGCCAAAGGCCGCATCGGTGCCACGCTGGCGCTGGACCTTTCGCTTCAGCCATTGCGGCTGGCCGACCTGGCCAAAGACGCCGCCGGCCAGCTCGAAGGCACCCTGCGCGTGCAAGGCCCGCGCGGCGCGCCGGGGCTGGTGGCCGATCTCGAGGCGAGCAAACTGCGCTGGGGTGATCTGCAGCTCGGCGCGGGCAGCCTGCGCGGTGAGCTTCCGGCCTCGGGCGAAGGCGGCAGCCTGGTGCTGGACGGCACCGATTTCGCTTATGGCGACCGCGTCCTGCAGTCGCTGACCCTTCGCGTCGATGGCACCCAGGACGACATGGCCCTGCGCCTGCAGGCGCGCAGCAATGACCTGCAGCTGGCGATGGCCGGCACCGCGCAGGGCAACGGTCGCGGTCGTCGCGGTGAGCTTCGCGAATTTTCGCTCGACGCCCCACGGGCGCCGGCCTTGGCCCTGCGCGAGCCGGCCCGCTGGTCGTGGAGCGAGAATGCCTTCCGTCTTGAACCCGCCTGCGTCACCGGCGAGGGCAACGGCTTTCTGTGCATGCAGGCGGAGCCCGGCCTGTGGCGCGCCGAGGGCGAAGGCATCCCGCTGGCCCTGGCACAGCCCTGGCTGCCCGACACCGGCGTACCGCTGCGACTGGATGGCGAACTGAGCCTGGATGCGGCGTTCCGCAAGAAGGCGCAGGGCTGGAACGGCACGCTGACCCTGGCCAGCGACGCCGGTGGCCTGGCCACCGAGGCCAGCGCCGGGCGTCGCAGCCTGTTCGCCTATCGCGAGTTGCAGGTGAGCGCGACGGTCGAAAACGGCGCGGTTACGGCCCGTGCCGGCGCCGCACTCAATGACGAAGGCATGCTGCGGGCCGAGCTACGCGCCGGCGCGGGCAACGAAGCCGCGGTGTCGGGCCAGATGACGCTGCGCATGCAGGACCTGACCTGGCTGGAACTGCTGTCACCCGACATCGTAGAACCCACTGGCCGGCTGGAAGGCGAGATGCGCATTTCCGGCACGCGCGCGGCGCCGCGCATCGAGGGCCTGCTGACCCTGCGCGAGCTCGCCACCGAACTGCCAGCCCTGGGCCTGGCGCTGGAAGGTGGGCAATTCGACCTGCAGGGCGCCGCCGACGGCACCGCCGTGCTCAGCGGCCGCGTGCAGTCCGGCGAAGGCGTGCTGCAGGTGAACGGCTCGCTCAACCTGGCGCGCGAACAGCCGCTGGAGCTTGCGCTGACCGGCGACCGCGTCACTTTCTCCGATACACCCGACCTGCAGCTGGTGGCCAGCCCGGCCCTGGTGGTGGCGATGGGCGACGAGCGCCTGCGCGTGGGCGGCCGCATCGAAGTCACCCACGCCCGCGTCAATCTCGAAGCGCTCGACGGCGGCGCCGTCGAACCCTCGCCCGACGTGGTTCTGGTGGACGCCGAGGTACCGCGCGACACCGGCCCCGTGCTCGACCTGGCCGTGCACGTGGCCCTGGCGGACGACGTGCGCCTGCGCGGTTTCGGCCTTGACGGCGCGCTCAGCGGCGCGCTCGACATCCGGCAGGCACCGGGCCGCCCCGCCCTGGCCACCGGCACGCTGCAGGCCAGTGGCCGCTACCGCGCCTACGGCCAGGACCTGGACATCAGGCGCGCGCGCCTGGCCTACAGCGGCAGCCCGGTCGACAACCCGACGCTGGACATCCTGGCCGAACGCCGGCGCGGGGAAGTCACCGTTGGCGTGCAAGTGCGCGGCCGGGCGCTGAGCCCGGTCACCACCATCGTTTCGACGCCGGCCATGGACACCAGCGAAGCGCTGAGCTGGCTGGTCTTCGGCCGGCCGCTGCAGTCCACCAGCTCGAACGAATCGAGCCAGCTCGAAGCCTCGGCGCTGGCACTGGGCGTCGGCGGCAACCTGCTGGCCCAGCAGATCGGCGACGGCCTGGGCCTGGACAGCGCCGGCGTCGAAGAAAGCCGCGCCCTGGGCGGCGCCACCTTCACCGTCGGCAAGTACCTGTCGCCGCGCTTGTTCCTGGGCTACGGCATTTCGCTGGTCGGTCGCGGCCAGGTGGTCACGCTCAAGTACCTGCTGACCCGCGGCTTCGACATCACCATCGAGTCGGGCACCGAGTCCGCCGCCTCGCTCAACTGGCGCACCGAGCGCTGACCGCGCCCACCGCGGACTTGCAGGAGCGCCTTCAGGCGCGAATCCTCTCCCGCGCCGACGACGAGACTTCGTTCCGACTGTTTTCGTCGTCGCCCAACTTTCGTCTTGGGGATGCCCGCTTCCGGCCATAAACGACCGCTCAGGTCCAGAACGGAACTACTTCGGTGATCTTGAGACTGCTGGAACGCCGAGGTGTGCGGATAGCGCGGACTCAAGTTCTTCCAAGTGTTCGTGACGCTGTTCGGTGAACTGGATCATTGATCCGGTTCGGCTCAGGTTATCGACATACTCGTTGAGAAAGGCTTGGTTTGCTCGCATCTTTTCGACGTCACAAGCACGGTTCCAGCGGAATCCTTCGCCGCTTAGTGCGGTCCAGGCGTCAACGGTCCCGGTTTCCAATGGCGCCCGACCAATAGCGATCAGACCTGGGAACCGGCTGTGTAATCGAAATAGCTCGTTGGTAGCTTCATCATAGTAAGCGCGTGCACGCCCGCGAAATATCACGTAGCTACGCAGGAACTCTTTGATGCCTTCATCCTGCAACACGTCAAACCGTCCGGTGGATAGCATCTCATCAAGAACTGGCAGTTCATCAGGTGGCCGCCTAAAAACGTGTGAGGCCACAATATGACGACACTCCAAGTCGGAAAGGGTGCGCAATGGCTCCTGGGAGAACAGTACGGGATTGACACTCATCAGAATGTCGGCACGCTCACTCAGACTCACCAGCTCTTCGCGCTGTGTCTCGAGTAATTTCACCGTCTCCGCGTGAAGGCGGCTGAGCAGGGCGTTCTCCTCGATGCGCTCCTTGCGCGCTTCGTTCCAATCCTGAACCTGCAAGCCCATAAAAACGCCGACAACGACGATGACAAAGTCAACCGCCACCGCGAACCAGTTTTGTGATTTTAGGTGCTTTGAAAGACGTCGGCGGATCATTGGTTGGCCCTTGGTAGCTTAGTTAGTGATGTTCAGAAATGGGCAGTCGCGACTTGAGCGACTGTCCGCTTTGGGTCGAGAACGGACGCCCTGCACAACCTGGCAGCTAGCGAACGCCGTCCCCGGCACATGCGGTAAGTCAGCGATACCCCCGTGCCTGCAGCTTGAATAGGTGTGCGTAGTGACCGTCCTGCGCCATCAGCGTCTCGTGGTCGCCGCGCTCGATGATGCGTCCGTCCTGGATGACGATGATCTGGTCGGCCATGCGCACGGTGGAGAATCGATGCGAGATCAGGATGGCGATGCGGTTCGTGGTCAGCTTGCGGAAGTGCTCGAAGATCGAGGCTTCCGCTTCCGCGTCCATCGCCGCGGTCGGCTCGTCCAGCACCAGGATGTCGGCGCCCGAACGCATGAAGGCGCGGGCAAGGGCGATTTTCTGCCACTGCCCTCCGGACAGTTCGCGGCCGTCGCGGAACCACTTCCCCAACTGCGTATCGAAGCCGCTGGGCAGGGCTTCGATGAAGGGCGTGGCCATGCCCATGTCGGCGGCTTCCTGCCAGCGTAGGCGGTCCTCGAAATGCTCGACGTCGCCAACGCCGACGTTCTCGCCCACGCGCATCTGGTAACGGGCGAAGTCCTGGAAGATCACCCCGACCCGCTCGCGCAGGGTGGCATCGTCCCATTCGCGCAGGTCGCAGCCGTCAAGCAGGATCCGCCCCTCGTCCGGGTCGTACAGGCGCGTGAGCAGCTTGATCAGCGTGGTCTTGCCGGAACCATTCTGGCCGACCAGGGCCAGTGATTCCCCGGGCCGGATGTGCAGGTCGATGGCCTGCAGCGCTGGTGCCTCGCCGCCGGGATAGGTGAAGGAGACGTTCTCGAAGCGGATGCCGTCATCGGGGTCCGGCCCCCGCTGCGCCGTGCCCGTCGATGCCGGCACGGGCGTGTCGAGGTAGTCGTAGAGAGTGGACAGGTAAAGGTTGTCTTCGTACATGCCGCCAATCGCCGAGAGACTCGCCGCCACCGCCGATTGCCCCTGGCGGAACAGCATCAGGTACATCGTCATCTGGCCCAGCGTGATGCGGCCGACCACCGCGGTGAGCGCGATCCAGCCGTAGGCGGCATACAGGGTCAGGGTGCCGACCAGGCCGAGTACGAAACCCCAGCCGTCGCGACGGATCGCCAGCTGGCGGTCTTCGCGATAGAGCGTATGGAAGATGTTCCGGTAGCGCTCAAGCAGCAGCGGGCCCAGTCCGTAGAGCTTGACCTCCTTGGCATGGTCCTCGCGCGCCAGCACCGTCTCCAGGTACATCTGCATGCGTGTTTCCGGCGAGCGCCAGCGAAACAGACGGAAGGCATCGCCGGAGAACTTGGTCTCGGCCAGGAAGGCGGGCAGGCCCGCGAGCAGAAGAACGGCCACGGCCCACGGCGAGAACTGCGCCAGCAGCACGCCGTAGCTGACCAGCGAAATGCCGTTCTGGGCCAGGCCGAAGGTGCGCGTCACCAGTGACAGCGGCCGGCTGGAGGCCTCGCGCCTGGCGCGGGTGAGCTTGTCGTAGAACTCTGAATCCTCGAAGTGCGCCAGCTGCAGGGTCAGCGCCTTCTCCAGGATCATCACGTTCACGCGCTGGCCCAGCTGCGCCCGCAGCAGCGACTGGCACAACGAAATGCCGCGCTGTGCGCCGGCCAGGGCCATCACCAGCACGGCTTCGAGCGCGATCAGCCAGAACACCGGCGCCATCGCCACCGCCTCGCCCGCCGTGGCGGCGCGGCTGGCCACCACGACCGCATCGATGATCAGCGCACCGACGTAGGCGATGCCCGCCGGCAGCAGCCCGCCGACCAGGGTCAGCAGCCCCAGCCAGAGCGTCAGCCCGCGACTGGTGCTCCACACCAGGGCCAGCGCCCGCCCACTGAAGCGGAACACGCCGAAGAAGCTGCGGGTGAAGTCACTGTTCTCGGACGTGGTTCCTGGACCGTGATGGGCCAAGCTCGATACCTGCGATCGGACATCCGGCGGGATGTGGAGCCACCATCATTGGGGCAGGCCAGCATCGATGCAACCAGGGCTCGGCAGCGAGTGGCGAGAATGAAAAAGGCCGCCCGGGTGGGCGGCCTTCTTCGTGCAACCGGAAGCGTGCGAATCAGAAGTTGATGCGCAGGCCCAGGCTGCCGCTGTTGCGTTCCTGCTGGTCGTCGTTGAAACGGCCGCTGTAGGCGAAGAACGCGGTCATGTTGTCGTTGACCTGCCAGTTCAGGCCGAGGTCGGCGCTGATCCAGTCTTCCGACGGGGTGAAGCCCGGCATGGTGAAGCGGCCCGGCATCGAGTTCGAGCCGGCATTGACGAACAGCTGGTCGTCTTCGGATTCCTGGTTGTGCGCGACGCGCAGGAACGGACGGATGCTGCCGGCATTGCCCATCAGCTGGTAGCCGATGCGGGTGACCATGGAGTCGCGGTCGAAGGACGAGTAGTTCATCGACGTGGCGCTGCCGCTGTCTTCGGCGAAGCCGTCGACTTCCTGCTGCACCCACGAAGCGCCCACGAACGGGCCGTGCTGCATGCTGCCCGTCTCGAACAGCCAGCCCAGGCCCAGCTCGGCGCCGAACAGCGAGGCGTTGGTGGAGCCTTCTTCCTGGCGCACCGACGGGCCCAGCACGATGCCGCGGCTGACGTCGATCGAGGTGCTGCCGCCGCTGACCGCGCCGTGCACGTAACCGCCGCCGCCGAAGGTCAGCGTGCCGTGCAGGGAACCGATGACTGCGCGGCCGTCGAGGTTGCCCATGCCGGTGTCGTTGTCGTGGTTGCCCAGGGTGATGCCGAAGCCCCAGTAGGCGTTGTCGGTGATGCGATGGTTGGCACCAACCGACAGGCTCAGCACGTCGGCCTCGGCGCCCGGCACCGCGGCGCTGGCGTCGAAGTCCTGCTGGCCGTACTGCACGGTCGCGTAAGCGCGCACGGAGCCGGTTTCACGCTTGAGCTGGAAGTCCGACAGCATTTCGTCGTTGATCGCGCGCACGTGGTTTTCATTCACCTGCACGCCGGCTTCGCCGGCCATGGAGAACTGCACCGGGGCGGCGATGGTGGAAAGCACCACGTTGGCCAGCATCGCGTGGGCGGCGCCGGTCGGGTGCACGCCGTCGGCGAACAGCCAGGTTTCGTTCGTGCCCGGCGCGTAGCCGGCCGGCAGGCCGGAGCCGTTCGGGCCGCAGGCGATCGAGCTCGGCGGGTTGCAGGCGGTGCCGGTGACGTTCTGGAAGCCGAAGCGGCTCGGGTCGGCGACGATTTCGCTGATCAGGCCGAAGGTGTTGATCGGGATGATGCCGTCGCCCAGCTGGGCCAGGCCGGCGTTGAGCGCGCTGTTGTAGACCACCGTGATCTGCGACACCGCCGAGGCGTTCGGCGTGCCCCCGAACTGCGGCGTGGCGCCGAGGTTGGGCAGGTTGTAGACGATGACGTAGTTGGCGCCGGCGGCCTGCAGTCGGCCTATCTGCTGCACGTAGGCAGTGGCGGCGGCAACCGTGTTGGCCTGGGCGTTGGCCGGGTCCAGCGTGAGCGTGGCGAAGATGTCGTTGGCGCCGCCCCAGATGCTGTAGAGCGCGTTCGGGTCGGCCACGCCGCCGGTCAGCGACAGGTACTGGCTGACCTGGGTCGCGATGTTCGGAACCGGGTTGAGGCAGGGACCGGCCGCGTTGACGCAGGCGCCGCCCCAGGCGAAGTTCGGACCGCCCGACAGCGAGTTCAGGCCGGACTGGCCGAAGTACGCGGCGATGATCTCGGCCGCGACCGGATCCGGGTTGGTGGTGAAGCTGTTGCCCGCGGGCAGGCCGCTGAACTGGGCGATGTTGCCCGAGTCGCTGAGGCTGTCGCCGAAGACGTAGAAACCGGTGAACTCCTGAGCCTGTGCGGCGCCGGTGCAACCGAGCGCGAGTGCGAGCGCACCAGCGAGTTTGTGGGAACGGGGCATGTGAGACTCCTTGGAAAACTGGACTTGTTGATGGCCACGTGCCCAGGGTCTCCTTCGCAGCACCGGTGAAACCGGTACGTGCGCCCTCCCTTGAGCCGCTGCCCGCCACATTAATGCAAAGGCCCCATCCATACCACCGGGTAGGGTCAGGGCGTGATCCGGGCCCCGCGCAGGCGCGGGCTGCCGTCCACGATTTCGGTCCAGGCCAGCCAGGCCTGGCCGTCGCGCAGCTTCAGGCGCGGGAAGCCGGTGCCGCGGCCGCGGCCGGCCAGGTCGGCCACCTTCACGCGCAGCGACTCCTTCGCCAGGGCGTGGTCATGGCGGGCCAGCCACAGGGACTGCCGGCCGGAGGTTTCCTCGATCCAGGCCGTCCAGACGCCCTCGCCGTCCGCGGCCACGTCCACCCGGCCCTGCACGGTGCCCCCCTCGCGCAGGGTCAGCGGCGGATCAAAGCGGCGGCCGCCGTCGCCCGAACGCGCCAGCCGCAGCGACGGCGTGCCGCCCGCGGCGGTGTACCAGGCCACCCAGGCCTGCTCGCCGCGGGCATCGATGGCCGGGCCGTTGACGGGGCAGGCCGGCATCATCCATTGGTCGGCGTGCACGATGGCCGGCGCCTGCCAGCGGCCGTCCGCGAAGCGGGCGACGGCGATGTCGCGGATCTCGCCTTCGGCGCGGTCTCGGTAGGCCAGCAGCACGGTGTCGCCGACCCGGGCGCTGTCGGTCTGGCAGCAGTCGCAGGTGCTGGCGTCGAGCTCGCTCTCGGCCCGCTTGCCCTTGGCGTCGAAGACCGCGGCGCGCAGGGTCATGGCGCCGCCGGGACCCGCGTGGTCACCGTGGCCACCGCCGCCGGTGTGGCGGCCGTCGAGCCAGGCGATGCCCAGCCCGCCGCCGGGCTGGGGCCAGAGCGTGGCGAAGCCGTGTTCGGTGGGCGTGCCGTCGTCGTGCACGGCCGGCATCTGTTTCCAGGTCTTGCCGCCGTCCAGCGACGCCTGCAGGCGGACGTCATAGGCGTAAGGCGCGTCGCCGTTCTTCACCAGCACGTGCGCCCAGAGGCTGCCGTCGTCCAGCACCTGTAGCGCGGGGAAGTCGGCCCAGTTCACGAACCAGTCCTTGCCCTCGGCGGCGACACGGCTCGGCTGCCACTTGCCTTCGCCGGTGAAGCGTCCGTAGGCCAGGCGGTGGCCACCGCCGTCGCGACGTTCGATCCAGCTCAGCACCAGGTCGCCATCGGGCGCCAGGGACAGGTTGGGCTGGGCGGATCCGTCGGGCGCCGGCAGCGGCCAATCGGTGACGGTGGCGGCCTGCAGCGGCAGGGCGAACAACAACAAGGCGGTGGCGGGTATTTTCATGGCGCCAATCTAACTGCCCGGGGCGTCACCGTCACCGTGGCGGTAGCCGAAGTGTTCATGCAGCGCCGCCAGCTGGGCGCGGAAACGCCGTGATTCCCAGGCCAGCAGGCGCCAGCCCAGGTCCAGCAGGAGCGCGAACGCCAGCCCGCCGACCACCCCGCCCACCACCAGCGCATTGATATGGGTACCGACCGCGCTGGCGCCCTCGCCGTAGCCGGTCAGGCCGATCAGCCAGGCACCCAGGCGGTGGGTGGCGTAATAGATGGGACCCATGGTCAGCGGGTTGGTGACCATCTGCAGGGCCGCCATCACCGTGAGGTTGCCGCGCAGCCAGATCGCCAGCGCCAGGCCGATGGCCAACTGCAGCCCATACACCGGCATCAGCGCCACCACCGCGCCCGTGTACAGGGACACCATTACGTGCTGGCGCTTGAACGACCACAGGTAGGGGCGTTTGCGGGCCGCTTGCGCGAACCACTTGATGACCGGGTATCGGGCGACGTTGGCGCGGCGCGGCAGCGGCCGCAGCCAGCGGCGCAGGCGACGGCGGCGCGCCAGCCAGCGCCGGTGCAGCGGATGCGAACGAACGGGCATGGAAGGGCCACGCCGCCTCAGGCGACGCGACGACCCTTGCGCCGGGCGAGCTGCACCAGCAGCAGCGAGATCGCCGCCGGCGTCATGCCGGGAATGCGCTGGGCCTGGCCGATGGTTTCCGGACGGACGCCGGCCAGCTTGCCCTGCAGCTCGGCCGACAGGCCGGGCAGGCCGGCGTAGTCGAAGTCATCGGGGATGGCGGTGTCTTCGTGCCGGCGCTGGCGTTCGATTTCTTCGGCCTGGCGGTCCAGGTACCCGGCGTACTTGACGCCGATCTCGACCTGTTCGGCCACCGCCGGGTCGTCGACGCCCGCCCCCAGCGAAGGCAGGCGGCGAAGCGCGGCGTAGTCGAGCTCCGGGCGTTTCATCAGGTCGAGCGCCGTGCACTCGCGGCTCAGCACGACGCCGGTGACGGCCTCGAGCTCGCCGGCCAGGGCGCCGCCGGGCGTGGCCCAGATGGCCTTCAGACGCGCGGCTTCGTTGGCCACGGCCTCGGCCTTTCGGCTGTAGGCGGTGAAGCGCGCTTGATCGACCAGGCCGAGCTCGTGGCCGATGGGCGTCAGGCGCGCGTCGGCATTGTCCTCGCGCAGCAGCAGCCGGTACTCGGCGCGGCTGGTGAACATGCGGTAGGGCTCGGTGGTGCCGTGCGTCACCAGGTCGTCGACCAGCACGCCCAGATAAGCCTGGTCGCGACGCGGCGACCAGGCCTCGCGCTGCTGCACCCGGCGCGCGGCGTTGAGGCCGGCCAGCAGCCCCTGGGCCGCGGCTTCCTCGTAGCCGGTGGTGCCGTTGATCTGGCCGGCGAAGAACAGGCCGGCCACCGCCTTGGTTTCCAGCGAAGCCTTCAGGCCGCGCGGGTCGAAGTAGTCGTACTCGATGGCATAACCCGGACGGGTGATCACGGCGTTTTCGAAGCCGCGCATCGAGCGCACCAGCTCAAGCTGCACTTCGAAGGGCAGCGAGGTGGAAATGCCGTTGGGATAGATCTCGTGGGTGTCCAGGCCCTCGGGCTCGACGAACACCTGGTGCGAGGCCTTGTCGGCGAAGCGCACCACCTTGTCCTCGATGCTGGGGCAATAACGCGGGCCCACGCCTTCGATCTCGCCGGCGTACATCGGCGAGCGGTCCAGGCCACCGCGGATGACTTCGTGGGTGCGTTCGTTGGTGTGCGTGATGAAACACGACACCTGCCGCGGATGCTCGTGCACGCTGCCCAGGAAGGAAAAAACGGGGCGTGGGTCGTCGCCGGGCTGTTCGGTCATCACCGAATAATCGAGGCTGCGGCCGTCGATGCGCGGTGGCGTGCCGGTCTTGAGCCGGTCGACCACGAAGGGGCCTTCGCGCAGGCGCTGGGCCAGCGTGGTGGCCGGCGCCTCGCCGGCGCGGCCGCCGGGATGGTTGCGCAGCCCGACGTGGATGCGGCCAGCCAGGAAGGTGCCGGCGGTCAGCACCACGGCCGGTGCCTCGAAGCGCAGGCCGGACTGGGTAATGGCGCCGCGCACCTGCCCGGCTTCGATCACCAGGTCGTCCACCGCGGCCTGGAACAGCGTCAGGTTCGGCTGGTTTTCCACCAGGCGCCGGATCGCCGCCTTGTACAGCGCGCGGTCGGCCTGGGCGCGGGTGGCGCGCACGGCCGGGCCCTTGCTGGCATTGAGCGTGCGCCACTGGATGCCGGCCTGGTCGGCGGCGCGGGCCATGGCGCCGCCCAAGGCGTCGATCTCGCGCACCAGGTGGCCCTTGCCGATGCCGCCGATGGCCGGGTTGCAGCTCATCTGCCCGACCGTCTCGATGCTGTGGGTCAGCAGCAACGTGCGCGCACCGGCCCGCGCGGCCGCCAGGGCCGCTTCGGTGCCGGCGTGGCCGCCGCCAATGACGATCACTTCATAACTGAGCATGGGTCGGGATCCGATCGAGGCCGGCGATTATCCGCCGTCGCCGGCAGCGGTGCATCCGCCGGCCGGTTGGCACGCTTTCTGCATTAACTCCAAGGCACCTGCCGCGGCCAACGCCGGGGGGCGTCGACCAGACTGAACAGGGGCTGGTCAGGCGCGCGGTAGGGATGCCAGGGCCTGGCGCTCCCGGGGGGGAGCGCCAGGCCCTTTTTTTATGGCTTGTTTCCAGCGCTCCGGCGAACACACGGCGCTGCAGGGATTAAAGTCGGCGCCCGGCGGGTCTTGGAACAGGGGGAATCCAGGGGACCTGATGCCGGGCGCCGAACAGAGGGTCGAACCCGCACCCGCGTCACAACCTGACGCAAAGTGTCAGTCGGCGGCCGTAGGATGCGCCGCACCCAAGGGCGGCGCAATGCCGTCGGACCGCTCCGGGCCTAGGCTTCGTCGTCGGATGTGCTGTTTTGTGACGTGCGTCTCACTTGTGGCCGCGGGGCCGGCCGGGGCGCCGGCGGCGCCTGGCGCGGTGCCGGTTTCGCCGCAGGCTGGGCACGGGGCATGGGCGCGGGCCGGGCCTGCGGGGCGGGGCGCGCCTGCGGGGCGGGGCCTACGTAGCGCGCACCCTGCGACTGGCGCACGACCGGCGCCGGCCGGCTGACCGGCTGGCGGGGCTGTGCACGCACGGGCTCCGGATAACGCATCCGCGCGCCACCGGCCCGGGCAGGTGCCGGTTGGACCGGCAGGGTCGCCCGGCGCGCCGTCGGCGGCGCGGCCGGCTCGCCACCGTAGGCACGCAGCGGCGGGCTGGTGCCTGGACGCACGGCCGGCTTCCGGTTGCTGCGCGGCAGCGGCTCGCCCCGGTCGCGGCTACGTTCGCCGCCGACAGCCGGGCGGCGCGGGGCCGGCGTCACCGTGTTGCCAGGCCGCCCGGCGCTGGCCGGGATCCGGTTGGACGGGGCGTAGGCCGGACGCGGCTTGGGCATCGGGCGCGGCCAACGGTCGTAGTTGTCTTCGTTGCCGTAGTACGGGTAGTCCGGCCGCGGGTTCGTGTCGCGATAACGCGGCCGGTCGTGCCAGTGGTAGCCGCCATACCAGCCCCAGTTGTTCCAGCCCCAGGTGTTGCCGACCGAAAAGCTCCAGCCCGGCGAGTAGTGGTAGGGGTAATAGCCGCCCCAGCTGGGCACGCAGCCGTAGTAGCTGCGGCAGCGGTAGCGGTCCAGGCCCCAGAAGGGCGAATAGCCGTAACCGTAGCCATAGCCGATGCCGCTGCCGTACCGGTAGTCGTAGTCGTAGCCGTCGTCGGCGCCGTAGTAGTAGTCGCCGTCGCCTTCGTATGCCGGGTAGTAATAGCCGCCGTCCCGGTACACCGTCCGGTCGCGGTAATAACCGTCGCCATAGGTCGCGCAGCCGGTAAGCGCGACCAGCGGGACAAGCAGCATCAGCAGGCGTTTCATGGCGTTTCCCCCAGTCATGTCGGCAGTCTTGGCGCCGGGGGGTGAATACCCCCTTAACTCACCGGGCCTTCACCGGCGGCAGGCCGCCACCGGATCAGGCCAGCAAACGTTCGAGAAAGTCGCGGCTGTCCGGCGAAGCCAGCTGGCCCTGGAGCGAGCCGAGCGCGGACTTTGCCTGCCCGCGCTGGGGTTGGGCCCAGCGGTGCCAGCTTTCGAAGGCACCCAGCAGCCGTGCCGCAACCTGGGGGTTCACGCCGTCGAGCGTGGCCACCTGCGCCGCAAGCAGCCGGTAGCCGGCACCGTCGCGCCGATGGAAGGCAAGCGGGTTCAGGCGCGCGAAGCTGCCGACCAGGGCGCGAACGCGGTTGGGGTTGGCGGGTTTCCACCAGGGCGAGGCCATCAGGGCCTGGACGTCGTCCAGGGCGTCGGGATGCGGACGCGTGGCGACCAGGCCGATCCACTTGTCGGTGACCAGGGGGTCGCCGGCGTGGCTGTCCCGGAATCGGGCCAGCGCCGCTTCGGCGCCGGGCGCCTGGAAATGCAGCAGGCAGCGCAGCGCGGCGATGCGTTCGGTCATGCTGCCGCCGGCGTCGAACTGCGCCTGCGCCAGGCGCGCCTCGGGGTCGAGCCGCGTCAGCCAGGCCAGGCAGGCATTGCGCAGCGCGCGCGCCGACATGGCCTTGCCAGACAGGCCGTCACGCGCAGCGGTGGCCAGCGCTTCATAACGTAGCTGCAGGCGCTCGACCTGGTCCTCGGCCAGGCGGTCGAGCAGCTCTTCGCGGCGGGCCACCAGGGCCTGCACGTCCACCTCGTCGACCTGTTCGGCCAAGGTGTCGAAGTCGGGCAGCACCAGGCACTCGGCGACGAAGGCCGGGTCGGCATCGGGGTCCGAGAGCAGGTCGGCCAGGGCGTCCGACAGCGCGCCGGTGGCGGCCTCGGCGTGTGGCCGCGCCAGCAGGGCCTCGGTGGCCAGGCGCTGCAGCAGGTCCCAACGGTTGAAGGGGTCGCGCTCGAGCCGGGCCAGGCGGGCAAGGTCGTCCACGTCCTGGTCGAAGCGCAGCTTCACCGGTGCGCCAAACCCCTGGTTGAAGGCCGGAATCGGCTGACCGTCCAGGCCGCGCCAGCGCAGCACGTGGCGGGCGTCGGTGAGTTCGACCAGGCCGTCGCGCACGACGGCGTCGGACTCAGGCGCTTGCCCGACGACGGCCCCGTCGGCGTCGAACAGCACGTAGCGCAGGGGAATGACCAGGGGCTGCTTGTCCGGCTGGCCCGGGGTCGGCGGGGTGTGCTGGTCGACGGTGAGCGTGTAGTCGCCCGTGGCCGGGTTGAAGTCGGCGCTGATCGCGACTTCCGGCGTGCCCGCCTGCGCATACCAGCGCGCGAAGGCGGACAGGTCGCGGCCGCTGGCGGCGGCATGCGCAGACATGAAGTCTTCCAGCGTCGCCGCCCTGCCATCGTTGTCGGCGAAGTAGCGGTCCATGCCGGCGCGGAAGGCTTCTTCCCCAACCAGCGTGTGCAGCACGCGGATGATCTCGGCGCCCTTCTCGTAGATGGTCAGCGTGTAGAAGTTGCTGATTTCCTTGTAGCGGGCCGGCCGCACCGGATGCGCCAGCGCGCCGGCGTCCTCGGCGAACTGCCGGCCGCGCAGCAGGCGCACTACTTCGATGCGCTTGAGCGCCCGCGAGTGCAGGTCGGAGCTGAACTCGGTGTCGCGGAAGACGGTGAGTCCTTCCTTCAACGACAGCTGGAACCAGTCGCGCAGCGTCACCCGGTTGCCCGACCAGTTGTGCAGGTATTCGTGCGCCACCACCGACTCGATCGCCAGGAAGTCGGCGTCCGTGGCGGTGCTCTCGTCGGCCAGGATGTAGCGGGCGTTGAAGATGTTCAGGCCCTTGTTTTCCATTGCACCCATGGTGAAGTCCTGGGCGGCGACGACGTTGAACACGTCCAGGTCGTAGCAGCGGCCGAAACGTTCTTCGTCCCAGCGCAGCGCGCGTTCGACCGCGCCCAGCGCGTACTTGCAGCGTGCGACGTCACCGGGTTCGGCCCAGACGTTGATCTCCACGTCGCGGCCTTCCGCCGTTTTCAGGCGCTGGCTGACCCGCTCCAGTGGGCCCGCGGCGATGGCGAACAGGTAAGCCGGCGTCGGATGCGGGTTTTCCCAGCTGGCCTCGTGGCGGCCGTCGCCCAGGTCCCGGCTGGACAGGGGATTGCCGTTGGCCAGCAGTACCGGGAAGGCGTCGCGGTTGGCGCGCAGCACGATGCGCCAGCGCGGCATCACGTCGGGCCGGTCGGCCATGAAGGTGATGCGGCGGAAGCCCTGGGCCTCGCACTGGGTCAGCAGCAGGTCGCCGCTGCGGTACAGGCCTTCGAGCCGGGTGTTCCCGGCCGGGTGGATGCGCACGCGGGTCGCCAGCTCGCAGTCACCGGACAGGCCGGCCACCACCAGGCGGTGGCCGTCGTAGTCATAGCGGTCCGGCGCCAGCGGCTGGCCGTCGAGGGTGATGTCGAGCAGTTCCAGGCCTTCGCCGTCCAGCTCCAGCGGCTGCCCGGGCCGGGCCGGGTCCGGGGACAGGCAAAGCCGCGACAACACGATGGTGGCGGCGGGATCGAGCTCGAACTGGAGCTCGGCCTGGGGGATGCGCCAGGCAGGCGCGATGTAGTCGGCGAGATGGACGTGGCCATCGCCTCGTGGCTGGTTCATAAGGCGGAAGATCCGGGGGGTTTACTGACTTTTGCTAGGCTAGCACGTGCTCACTGAAGCCCTGCCAATGCCGAACCCGACTCCCGTATTCGACGACGTGCTGGCCGCCGCCGCGCGCATCGCACCGCACGCGGTGCGCACGCCGGTGCTGCATTCGGCCGAGCTCGACCGCTGGGCCGGCGCCACCCTGCTGTTCAAGGCCGAACACCTGCAGCACGTCGGCGCCTTCAAGTTCCGCGGTGCCTGCAATGCGGTGATGGCCTTGGACGCCGATGCCGCCGTTCGCGGCGTGCTCACCCACTCCTCCGGCAACCACGGCGCCGCGCTGGCCATGGCCGCGCGCGTGCGCGGCATCCCCGCCCACGTGGTGGTGCCCGAAGGCGCGGTGGCGTCGAAGCTGGACAACATCAGGCGGCAGGGCGCCATGATCCATCGCTGCGCACCGACGCTGGCCGCGCGCGAGGCCACCACCCACCGCCTGCAGGCCGACACCGGCGCCACGCTCGTGCACCCCTACGCCGATGCCCACGTGATCGCCGGCCAGGGCACGGCGGCGCTGGAGCTGCTGGCCGATACCGGCCCCTTGGATGCGCTGGTCGTTCCGCTGGGCGGCGGTGGCCTGGCCGGCGGCACCGCGATCGCCGCCGCCGCCTGCCAGACCGGGCTGGCCGTGTTCGCGGCCGAGCCCGAAGGCGCCGCCGACGCCTTCGAATCCCTGCGCCAGGGCCGGCATGTCACCGACCTGGTGCCCGACACGATCTGCGACGGCCTGCGCGCCACCCTGGGCACGCCCAACCTGGCCTTGCTGCGCGAGCACGGCGTCACCGTGCTGCTGGTGTCCGATGCCGAAGTGCTGGCGGCCATGCGCGAGGCCTGGGCCCGGCTCAAGCAGGTCATCGAACCGTCCTCGGCCACCGTGCTGGCGGCCGTGCGTCGATACCCCGGGCACTTCGCCGGCAAGCGCGTGGGGCTTATCCTGTCCGGAGGCAACGTCGATCTCGACGCCCTGCCCTGGTGAACCGAGGAATGCCATGATCGTCGACGGCACCCGCCTGTCCGACCGCGCCATCGAACTCGTGCTGGCCTATTACGCCGCTTTCAACCGCGGCGACGCGGCCGCCATGCTCGACCTGCTCACCGACGACGTCGCCCACGACATCAACCAGGGTGCGCGCGAAACCGGCAAGGCCGCCTTCAGCGAATTCCTGGGACGCATGGAGCGCTGCTACCGGGAACAACTGCGCGACATCGTCGTGATGGCCAACCAGGCCGGCGACCGCGCCGCCGCCGAGTACACCGTGCACGGCGAATACCTCGCCACCGATGACGGCCTGCCCGCCGCCAGCGGCCAGAAGTACACGCTGCCCGGCGGCGCCTTCTTCGACGTGCGCGACGGCCTGATCGCCCGCGTCAGCAACTACTACAACCTCGAAGACTGGGTCGCACAGGTCTCGAGCTAGGTGTCCGGGCTTCGCACCGTCTTTTCCTCCCCGGGATTCCGCATCCTGGTCGTGGCGCTCGTGCTTGCCTTCGGGCTGATGGGCGCGCGCGCCATCTGGGATCCCGACGAAGGCCGTTACACCAACGTCGCGCTGACCATGCTCGACAGCGGCAATTTCGTCGACCTCTCCCGGCATCACGAATCCGGGCACTGGACCAAACCGCCGGTGACCTACTGGGCCATCGCCGCCAGCATCGCGACCTTCGGGGCGCAGCCGTGGGCGGCGCGGCTGCCGGCGGCCCTGGCCTTCCTGGCCTGTACCTGGCTGGCCTGGCGACTGGCCCGTCGGCTGCAGCCAGGCAGCGAACACGTGGCAGCCCTGGCGTACGCGACCATGCTGCTGCCCTTCGGCGCGGCCAACCTGATCACCACCGATTTTGTGCTCGCCGCGTTCCAGGGCCTGGCGATGTGGGCCTGGGTCGAATCGCGTTTTGGTCCGCGTGCGCACGCCGGACGATGGCTGTTGCTGATGTGGGTGGGTTTCGCGGCCGCTTTCATGACCAAGGGGCCGCCGGCGCTGCTGCCACTGCTCGCCGTGGTGGCGATGATGTGGCTTGCGCCCGCCGGCGACCGGCGCGGGAGCCGGGCCTGGTGGGCGGGGGCCCTGCTGTTCGCGCTGCTGGCCCTGCCCTGGTATCTGGTGGTGGTGCTGCGGCATGAAGGCCTGTTGGCCTATTTCCTGGGCACCGAACTGGTGGCGCGCATCGCCAGCGACAAACTGCATCGCAATCCCGAGTGGTATGGCTGGCTGCTGGTTTACGGACCGACGCTGGCGCTTGGCTCCCTGCCCTGGACGGCCGTTGCCTGGCGTGCGCTGCGTGCCGCGACGCGCCGGCTCAAGAGCTGGCGTGACGCCGCGACCCGCCAGCAGGAAGCACCGTTGCTGGCGCTGTGGCTATGGCTGCTGGCGCCGCTGCTGGTCTTCTGCCTGGCGCGCTCGCGGCTGCCGCTCTACCTGCTGCCGCTGTTCCTGCCGATGGCGGTGCTGGTAGCACGACAGTGGCAGGCCGAGGGGCGGTCGCTGCCGCGCGCGCGCTGGCTTGCGGTCTGGGTGTTCGTTCTGCTCGGCTTGCGCCTTGCCAGTGCGCTTTGGCCCACGAACAAGGACGCCGGCCGCTGGGCCGAGGCGCTTTCTTCGCGGGTCGACCACCGGGTGGAGGAAGTCGTTTTCGTCGAGGACATGGCGCGCTACGGCCTGCATCTGCACATGGGCGCTGCGGTCGAGAAGGTTTCGCTGGAGCCCCGCCCTCGCGCGCCCTACGGCGCCGAGTTCGACTCAAGCTTCGCCGATGAACTGCTCGAACGCGAAGACGCTGTCTGGGTAACCAAGCAGGCGATGTTCCCGGCGCTGGTCGAACGCGCCGCGCCCCTGGGCTTCCAGCTCATCCCCTTGGGCGAACCCTACGAAGGCCGGGTCATCTTCCGGGTGGCGCGGTAGGCCGGACTCAGCGGCTGCGGTCCAGCACTTCCTCGAGCACCCAGCGGCGCGAGCTGCCGTCGGCGGGCGGGTTGGCGACGGTGTATTCGCGGATGCGCAGCACGTAGTCGATGCCCTGCTGCCAGCTGAAACCTTCGATCTCGCCGAAGTAGTTCTGCCAGGGCGCGCCAGGCTCGGTGCGCACCTGCAGGCACTGCATGGCGCCGACGCCGCTGCAGGGCTTGCGTTCACCCGACACCAGCACGATGCGCTCGCGGCCCGCACTGGTGGGCACGTCCTGGCTGTCGAAGGTCCAGCGCGTGCCGTCGGCCGACACCAGGCGCAGCTGGGTGCCGCTGAATTCAGCGCGCAGCGGCTGGGCAAGGGCGCCCAGCAGCTCCGATTCGCGCTTCATCAATTCGCCCGGGCAGCCGCGCTTGGTGCTGAAGATCCCCTCTTCGCCGCCCAGCTTCACCTGGTCGCCGTTGCGCGACCAGCTGCCGCCGTGGGTGTTGCAGGGCCCGGTCATGGAAAACCGTGCCGCTGAAAAACGCAGCATCGCCGCGCCCGCGCCCTGGGTGGGCAGGTTCCGGCCGTCGGGCGCGGCCACCAGGCGCCAATCCTTGTCGAGCAGCGGTTCGTCGTCCACGGCGCGGACCTCCCGGCTGGTGGGCGCCATGCAGGCGGCGAGTGTGAGGACGATGGCCACGGCAAGCGCAGGCAGGCGGAAATGGCGCATGTCGGATCTCCAACTCAACAGGGTCGTGCGCAGTCTAGCGCCGTCGCCGGTTCAGCGCCGACGCAGCGGGATGCGGTCGGCCGGGAAACTGGCGAGGTCGGCGCCGCCGAGCCGGCGCGGCGCACCCGGCGCGGGACCCCATGCCTGCGCGGTGATCACTTCCCAGGTGCTGGGCAACACATCGCCGCGGCGCTGGTCTTCATAGGCCGCGGTGACCCGCCGGAGACGATCGCGCCCGCCCAGGCCACGGGGCCGGTCGTGGCGGGCGTTGCCGGCGCCGATGGCGCGCAGTTCGCGCATCAGCGTGCGCAGGTCGGGATAGGTCAGCGTGTAATTGTCGCGGTCGATCACCGGGTCCTTGAAGCCAGCCGCCAGCAGCGCGTCGCCGACCTGCTGGATGGCCGCGAACGGCGACAGCGGCGGCACTTCGCCGACGGTTTCGTAGGCCTCGCGCAATTCGGAAAGCGTGCCCGGGCCGAAGGTCGAGAACAGCAGCAGGCCATCGGGCCGCAGCACGCGCCGGAATTCGGCCAGCACGGCGGGCAGGTCTTCCACCCACTGCAGGCACAGGCTGGAGAACAGCACGTCGGCGCACTGGTCGGCCAGCGGCAGCGCGGTGACGTCGGCGCAGACCCGCTTCACCGGGCGCCAGAAGCGGGTGTGCCGCGGCACTTCGCGCAGCATCGGAAGCGCCGCGTCCAGGGCCAGCACCTCGGCCTTGGGCCAGCGCTTTTTCATTGCGCCCGCGGCGCGACCGGGTCCGCTGCCCAGGTCCAGGATGCGTGCGGGCTGGCGGTCGTCCAGGTAATCAAGCTGTTCCAGCAGGCGCGCTTCCACTTCGCGCTGCAGCGCGGCCACGGCGGCGTAGTTCGGCGCGGCGCGGCCGAAGGCACGGCGCAGGTGGCGGCGGTCGAATACGGAGCTCACGGCGGGCAATCCTTGGCGAAGTCGCGAAGGGCATTCGCCACGTCATCGGCATGGGTCAGGAAGGGAGCGTGGCCACCGTGCTCGACCTGCCGGAAGCGGGCATCGGGCGCCAGCGCCGCCGCAGCCTGCATGGCCGCCGGCGACACCAGCCGGTCGCGCCGGCCCGCCAGCCACAGGCTGGGCATGGCCAGGCCCGGCAGGGCCGCGCGCAGGTCGCTTTGTTCGAGAAGGCGCAGGCCCTCGCACAGCACGTCGGCGCCGGGTTCGCCGTGGGCGAAGACCTCCGTGCGCAGCAGCCGCAGTTCTTCGCGCACGTGGTCCGAACCCTGGGCCTCGAGCATCAGGAAACGGTCGAGCGTGCCGCGGTAGTCGCGGCCCAGTTCGCTGCCGAAGCCCCGGAACACCGACGGGTCCATGCCCGCCGGCCAGTCCTCGGCGCGCACGAACCGCGGGCTGGCGGCCAGCATCACCAGGCCGCGCACACGGTGTGGGGCTTTCGCCGCCGCCTGCAGGGCGACCAGGCCGCCGAGCGACCAGCCCAGCCAGATCGCAGGCGCCGGCACGAGGGCGGCGACCGCATCCGCGGCGGCGTCCAGGCTCAGCGTGACGCCGGCATCGGCGCTGCGGCCATGGCCGGGCAGGTCAACCAGATGCAGCTCGAAATCGTCCGCCAGCGCGTCGACCAGCGGCCCGAAAATGCCGGCGTGCATGGCCCAGCCATGCAGCAGCACCAGGGGCTGGCCCTGGCCACGGACGGCGTGGAACAGGCTCATGCCGCGATCGGGTCGGGCGCGGGTTTCACCGCTTCGGACAAGGCGGCCAGCAGGCCATCGACGTCGGCTTCGTCGTGGTCCACCGACAGGGTGACCCGCAGGCGCGCCTGGCCCTCGGGCACGGTGGGCGGCCGGATCGCGGTGACCAGGTAACCGCGTTCCTCCAGCGTTCGCGCGGCCGCCAGGGCCGTGGCGTTGTCGCCGAGCACGATCGGCTGGATCGGGGTGAACGACTCCTGCAGCGGCAGGCCGCGCGCAGAGGCGCCCCGACGGAAGCGCATCACCACCGAGGCGAGTTTGGCCCGTCGCCAGGATTCCTTGCGGATCAGCCGCAGGCTGGCGCGCATCGCGGCAGCCATGGCCGGTGCCGGCGCGGTGGAGAACAGATAGGGACGTGCGGTTTCGGCGATGTGGCCGACCAACGCTTCGCTGCCCAGCAGCACGGCGCCCTGGCCGCCGAAGGCCTTGCCCAGCGGCACCAGCAGCAGCGGCACTTCGCGCGCGCCCAGGCCGGCCACGGCCAGGCTGCCGCGGCCTTCGGGACCGAGCACGCCGATGCCGTGGGCATCGTCGACGTAAAGCAGGGCGTCCTGCGCGCGCGCCACCAGGGCCAGGTCGGCCAGCGGCGCGGCGTCGCCGTCCATGCTGAAGACGCCGTCGGTGGCCAGCATCGCCGCACCGTCGCGGCGCGACATCAGCTGGCGCATGGCCGCCTCGACGTCGGCGTGCGGGTAGCGCTTGAGTTCGCAGCCGGCCAGGCGGGCGCCATCGATCAGGCAGGCGTGGTTCAACTTGTCCTGCACGCAGGTGTCGCCGGCTTCCAGCAGCGACTGCATCACCGCCAGGTTGGCCTGGTAACCGCTGCCGAAGTACAGGGCGCGCTCGTAGCCCAGCCAGTCGGCCATTTCGCGTTCGAAGCGCGCGTGTTCGGCGTGGTGGCCGGTGACCAGCGGCGAGCCGGTGCTGCCGACGCCGTGCCAGGCCGCGGCTTCCTGCATGGCTGAAACCACGTCCAGGTGCTGGCCGAGCCCCAGGTAGTCGTTGCCGCAGAAGCTGGTCAGCTGGCGGCCATCCACCAGCACCCGCGCACCTTCGCGGCCTTCGATCTCGCGCCGGGGCCGGAGTGCGTTACGGGCCGCGCGGTCGGCGCGGGCCAGGGCAATGCGGTCGGCGAACCGGATGCGCGACATCTCAGGCGGCGCAGCCAGCAGTGGGCTCGACGATATCGGCGTGCACGGTTTTCGATTCGTGCACCACCGGCATCGGCCGCAGGCCCAGGCGTTCGAACAGGGCCTGGTCGGCGGCCACGTCCGGGTTGCCGGTGGTCAGCAGCTTTTCGCCGTAGAAGATGGAATTCGCGCCCGCCAGGAAACACATCGCCTGCAGTTCCTCGCTCATCTCGGCGCGGCCCGCCGACAGCCGCACCATCGAGGCCGGCATCATGATGCGGGCGACGGCGATGGTGCGTACGAACTCGAACGGATCAAGCAGGGCGGTACCGGACAGCGGCGTGCCCTCGACCTGCACGAGGCGGTTGATCGGCACGGAGTCCGGGTGCGCCGGCAGGTTGGCCAGGGCCTGCAGCAGGCCGGCGCGCTGGGCGCGGGACTCGCCCATGCCGACGATGCCGCCGCAGCAGGTCTTCATGCCGGCGTCGCGCACGTGTTCCAGGGTGTCGAGGCGGTCCTGGTAGTCGCGGGTCTTGATGATGTCGCCGTAGAACTCGGGCGCGGTGTCGAGGTTGTGGTTGTAGTAGTCCAGGCCGGCGTCGCGCAGGGCCTTGGCCTGGTCGCCCTTGAGCATGCCCAGGGTGGCGCAGGTTTCCAGGCCCAGGGCCTTCACCTCGCGGATCATTTCGGCGACCTTCGGGATGTCGCGGTCCTTGGGGCTGCGCCAGGCGGCGCCCATGCAAAAACGCGAGGCGCCGGCGGCCTTGGCGGCGCGGGCACGCTCAAGCACCGCATCCGTGTCCATCAGCTTCGTGGCTTCGACGCCGGTGTGGTAGCGCGCGGCCTGCGGGCAGTAGGCGCAGTCCTCGGGGCAGCCGCCCGTTTTCACCGACAACAGCGTCGAAACCTGCACTTCGGCCGGGTCGAAACGTTCGCGGTGCACCGTGGCGGCGCGGTAGAGCAGTTCGGGGAAGGGCAGGTCAAAGACGGCGAGGACTTCCTCGCGCGACCAGTCGTTACGGATGACGGCAGGCATGGGCATTCCCTGATGGTGCGGGAAAAACAAGAGCGGCAGTCTGTTTGCCATGCCCCACCCTGTCAACCAAATCCAACCCCCGGAAGTTGACGGCCCCAGCCCGGTCGGGGGGATGCCGGGAGGCCGAGGCTACGCCAGGCCCGGACCCGTGTTCCGTGACCACGATCACGCTCCGTGCGCCGGGCCCTAGCCGAACTTTTCGCAGGGCTGGGCCCCGCCCTGTTGCCCTGGCGCTGCCTGGTCTGCACCGACCCAGGCGCGGGCGGCGTCGACCTGTGCCTGGCTTGCCGCCACGACCTGCCCTGGAACCGATCGGCCTGCGCCCGTTGCGGCCTGCCCCTGCCCCGCCCGGCTGCCCGCTGCGGTCGCTGCCTGGGCAGCCCGCCCATCCAGGCCAGCACGCGCGCGGTCTTCCGTTATTCACCGCCGCTGGATCGGCTGCTGCTTCGGCTGAAATTCCACGGGGACCTCGCGGCCGGCCGCTTGCTCGCCGCGCTATTGGCCGAGGACCTGGCCGGGGCACCGCGACCAGCGGCCCTGGTCCCCATCCCCCTGCATCGCCGCCGGCTGAGGCAGCGCGGCTACGACCAGGCCCTGGAACTGGCCCGGCCGCTGGCCGGGGTGCTGGCCCTGCCCCTGCTGGCCGACGGCCTGCAGCGCGCTCGCGCCACGGCGCCGCAGTCCGAGCTCGACGCACGGGCCCGGCGCCGCAACGTTCGCGGCGCCTTCCAGGTCTCTCCCGGGATCACCCTGCCCGCCCACGTGGCCCTGTTCGACGACGTCATGACCACCGGCGCCACGCTGGCCGAAGCCGCGCGCCAGCTTCGCCGGGCCGGCGTGGCGCGGGTCGACCTGTGGGTGGCCGCGCGGGCCTAGGGCCTGCTCAGCCCAGCGCGTAGTGGCCGGCGATGCCGGCAAAGATCGCCAGGCCCACCCACTGGTTCGAAATAAAGGCTTCGAAACAATTTTCGCGGGCGCGGTCGCGTGCGATCCAGAACTGCCGCACCACCAGCACCAGGGCCACCGCCAGCGCCACGTAATAGAAGATCCCCAAGCCCGCCCGGCCACCGACCAGCCACATCGCCCAGGCAAAGCCCGCGTACAGCACGCCCTGGGCCACCAGGTCGGCGTCGCCGAACAGGATGGCGGTGGACTTCGACCCGGCCCTGAGGTCGTCCTCGCGGTCGACCATGGCGTACCAGGTGTCGTAGCCCGTGGTCCACAGCAGGTTGCCCAGGAACAGCAGCCAGGCCAGCGGCGGCACCGTGCCCTGCACGGCCGCGAAGGCCATCGGGATGCCCCAGCCAAAGGCGACGCCGAGGTACACCTGCGGCAGGTAGGTATGACGCTTGAGGAAGGGATAGGTCGCCGCCAGGAAGGCGCCGACAACGCTCAGCTGGATCGTCAGCCGGTTGGTCAGCAACACCAGGCCGAAGGCCACCAGCATCATCACCACGAACAGCGCCAGCGCCTCGCGCGGACTCACCGCGCCGGTGGCCAGCGGCCGTCGGCGGGTGCGTTCGACCTGCGGGTCCAGCCAGCGGTCGGCATAGTCGTTGATGACGCAGCCGGCCGAGCGTGTCAGCCAGACGCCGGCACTGAAGATGAGCAGCAGGTGCCAGGGCGGCAGGCCTTCGGCCGCCAGCCAGAGCGCCCACCAGGTCGGCCAGAGCAAAAGCAGGATGCCCACCGGCCGATCGCCGCGGATCAGCAGCCAGTAGAGGTGCAGGCGCGTGCGCCAGGCCGGCGTCGGCGCCCCGTCGGGCGTCGGTTCGGGGGGTCGGGACATGGCGCGAAGCCTAGCAGAGCGCCCCGTCGCCGGGCAGCGCACTTGAAGCCGCCCTGCTATGTCCCCATTGTTCGAGCTGACTCCCCCAACAAGAGGTCGCAAGCATGAGCGCAGGACAGGGTTCCACCGGCAATGTCATCGCCGCCATCTGCAGCTTCTTCGTGCCGGGCCTGGGCCAGCTGGTCCAGGGACGCATCCTTTGGGCGATCGGCTGGTTCGCGCTGGCCTGCGTGGCCTTCGCCGTCACCTGGCTGGTGACGCTTTCGCTGCTTCCGTTCGGCTGGTTCGTGATCAGCCTGTTCTCCTGCATCCACGCCGCGGTCTATTCCCCGGCGAACCGCTGACCGGTGCGGCGGCGCGGGCTCAGGCCTGCGCCGCCAGCCAGGTGGCCATTTCGGCGGCGGCCAGCGGCCGGGTGAACAGGTAACCCTGCGCCTCGTCGCAGCCCTGCTGGCGCAGCAGCTGCAGCACGTTTTCGGTTTCCACGCCCTCGGCCACCACGCTCAGTCCCAGGGCGTGGCCCAGGCTGACCACCGCGTGGGTGAGCTCGAGCATGTTGGGCGTGGTGTCCATGCGGCTGACGAAGCTGCGGTCGATCTTGAGGTTGCGCAGGGGGAAGCGGTGCAGGTAGCCCAGGTTTGAGAACCCGGTACCGAAGTCGTCGATCGACAGCGTGATGCCATTGGCCTTGAACAGCGCGAAGGTATTGCGCAGCACCTCGCTGTCGCGCATCAGCGCCGATTCGGTGATTTCCAGCACCAGCCGGTCGGTGGGCCATTGCTCGCGCGCGCAGGCCTCAAGGACCTGGGTTCCGAAATCGGGGTCGCGCAGCTGCAGCGGCGACACGTTCACCGCGATGCGGCCGAATTGCAATCCGGCCTCGTGCCATGTCCGCGCCTGGCGGCAGGCTTCGCCCAGCACCCAGCGACCAATCGGCAGGATCTCGCCGCAGTCTTCGGCGACGGGAATGAATTCCGTCGGGAAACGCGACTCGCCCGCCGTGGTGGTCCAGCGCAGCAGCGCCTCGATGCAGGAAACGCCGCCGTCGTCCATCGACATGGTGGGCTGGAAAGCCAGGTGCAGCTCGTTGCGCGCGAGCGCCTGGCGCAGCTCCTGTTCCAGCGTCACCCGCCGCTGCACCCGCTCGTAGAAGCTGGCGTTGTAGAACTGGAAGGTGTTCCGGCCGGCGTCCTTGGCCGCGTACATGGCGGTGTCGGCGGCGCGCAGCATGGATTCGAGGTCGAGGTTGTTTTCCCCAAGCAGCGCGATGCCGATGCTGCAGCCGACCTGCGCCTCGCCGTTGGCCAGGTTGATCGGCTTGCCCACCACCTCGATGATCTTGCGCGCCACCAGGGCGGCATCCTCGGGTCGGGCGATCTCGCGCAGAAGCACCAGGAACTCGTCGCCGCCGAGCCGGCCGACCAGGTCCGAGGCGCGCACGCACTGGCGCAGTCGTCCGGCGATTTCCTGCAGCAGCAGGTCGCCGGCCTCGTGGCCCTGGGTGTCGTTGACGTACTTGAAACGGTCCAGGTCCAGGAACAGGAGCGCCAGCGGCTGCCCGGTGCGGCGGGACAGCTCGATCGACTCTTCGGCACGCTCGCGGAACAGGAACCGGTTGGGCAGGCCGGTCAGGGTGTCGTAGTGCGCCAGCTGTTCGATGCGCTCGCCGGCCTCGTGTTCCTCGGTGATGTCCTGGGTGAGGCCGGTGATGCGGTAGGGCTGGCCCTCGCGCAGCTCGAGGCTGCCGGTGACGCGCAGCCAGATGCGGCGCTCGTCGGGCGTGATGTAACACAGGTCGGCGGTCTGTTCCGGAAGGTGTTCCTTGACCATGCGCTGGAAAGCGACGCGGAGCTTCTGCGCCGATTCGGGCGTGTAGTTGGGCAGCGTGTCTTCCAGTTGCAGCGGCGTGCCGGGCTCGATGCCATGGATGCGGTAATTCTCGTCGGTCCAGTGCAGCTCGCCGTTCTCGACCAGCAGCTCGAAGCCGCCGATGCGGCCCATGGCGGCGATGCGGTCGAGCAGGTCGTTGCGCCAGCGCGAGTTTTCCTCGGCGTTGCGCTGTTCGGTGATGTCGTGCAGCACGCCCACCAGGCTTTGCACGCGCCCGTCGTCGCTGAGGATGGCCTCGGCGCGGGCCTGCACGATGCGGCGCTCGCCGTTGGGGCGAAGCATCACCAGTTCCAGCGCATAGGGCTTGGCCTGCTTGAGCAGGGCCACCGACGCCGCATGCAGGCGCTCGTAGGATTCGGCGGTGAACAGGTGCCGCTGGTTGCGGAACTTCGGTGGCGATTGATTGTTCGACAGGCCCACGATCCAGTACAGCTCGTCCGACCACCACAGCTTGTCGTTCTCCGGGTCCCAGCTCCAGTTGCCCAGGTGGGCGACATGCTGGGCCTGGTTGAGGATCAGTTCGCGCTCGCGCAGCTGGGCTTCGATCTGCTTGTAGTCGTGGATGTCGGTATGGGTGCCGACCACGCGCTTCGGACGGCCGCTGCTGTCCCAGGTGATGGCGCGGCCCCGGTCGAGCACCCAGCGCCAGCGCCCGTTGGCGTCGCGCACGCGGTAATCGACGATGTAATTCTCACGCTCGCCGGTCAGGTGGGCGTGCAGCGCCACCTTCATGCGCGGGCGATCGTCGGGGTGGATCAGTGTCTGCCAGGCATCGAAGCTGCCGGCGAAAGCGTCACGGGCGTAGCCAAGCATCGTGAAGCAGCGACCGGACCGGTACACCCTGTCACGCTCCGCGTCCCAGTCCCACAGGCCGTCCTGGGCGTTTTCGAGCGCGAAGCGCCAGCGGGCACGTTCGGGCGAATCGGCCAGGTCGGGCGCTTCGTCCTGGCTGAACACGCTGACGGTGTAACCCAGGACCTCGCCGCCGGTGCCGGTGACGGCGCGCAGCAGGCAGTCGAGCGTGTACTTCGGGGTTTCGTGGCGATGCTGGATTTCCCGGTCCGGGTGTTCAGCCAACTGGCGCATGCCGTCGGCCAGCGCCTGGCGCAGGTCGTCCTCGAGCTGGCCCCCCACGAGGCTGCGGGCCCGTTCGTTGCCCGCGATCAACCGCCCCTGGGCGTCGAGCGCCAGCAGGGCGCGTCGCGAGGGGTGCTGCAGCAGGCTGGCCAGGAACGCGTGGTCGGCGTTCACGTCCGGGCCGGTGGGGTCGGCGTGTGGCGGGGTGGCATCAGGCATACGTTAGCTTCAGCGTCACATAAGTGCAGCCCCGGAACCGTGGTCTTTTGCACGATTCCGTTCGCAATCCCTGCTCCAGCGGATTGGACGGGCCTGCGTGCGATAATTGCCGACCCCCTCAAATGTGGCCCGGCCCGTGAGAGCAGAGGTTTCCGAGACTATCACCGGAATGGATTTCGACGCGCTGCTGGCGCGCATCGCCGACGACGTCAGGCCGCTGATCCCGCAAGGCAAGGTGGCGTCCTACATCCCACGCCTGGCGCAGGTCCCGGCCGACCGGTTCGGCATGGCGGTGGCGACCCTGGACGGCCGCCGATTCTCGATCGGCGATGCCGGCACGGCCTTCTCGATCCAGAGCATTTCCAAGGTCTTTTCGCTCTCCATGGCGCTCGACGCCCTGGGCGGCGACCTGTGGCAGCGCGTGGGGCGGGAGCCCTCGGGCAGCCCCTACAACTCGCTGGTCCAGCTCGAGGACGAACGCGGCATTCCGCGTAATCCCTTCATCAATGCCGGCGCCCTGGTGGTCGCCGACGTGGTGCTGTCCAAACGCCGCGACGGCCTGGATGCGCTGCTGGCGTTCATCCGGGAGCGGGCCGGCAACCCGGACATCCAGGTGGACACCGACGTGGCCGAATCCGAAGCCCTGGCCGGGTTCCGGAATGCGGCACTGACCAATTTCATCCGCAGCTTCGGCAACATCGAGCAGCCCGTGGACGAGGTGCTGGACTTCTACTTCCGGCAGTGCGCGATCGCCATGAGCTGCGAAGACCTGGCCCTGGCCTTCCTGCACCAGGCCGACGGCGGCCGCTGCCGGCGCACGGGCGTGCAGGTCATCAGCCCGGTGCGGGCCCGGCGCATCAACTCCCTGATGCTCACCTGCGGCACCTATGACGCCGCGGGCGACTTCGCCTTCCATGTCGGCCTGCCGGCGAAAAGTGGCGTCGGCGGCGGCATCGCCGCGGTGGTGCCGGGCGCCCTGGCACTGGCCGTCTGGTCGCCGGGCCTGGACGAACGCGGCAACTCCCTGGCCGGCACGGCGGCGCTGGCCCGGTTCACCGAGCTCACGGGCTGGTCGATCTTCTGACTTACCCCGCCGGGTCGCGCAGCCGGGGCTGCGGTTGATCTGCGCGGCGTGGCATAATCCGCCCCCGGGCGCCTGTAGCTCAGCCGGATAGAGTAGTGGCTTCCGAAGCCATTGGTCGGGGGTTCGAATCCCTCCAGGCGCGCCAATCTCCTTCAATCCGACGCCTTGTCCTCCCCGGGCGCTTCGACGCGATACCCCGCCTGTTCCAGCAAACGCAGATAGCTGCGTTCGCCGATGATCCGCGACATCGGCAGGACGGCGAAACTCTCGCGATGTTCAGTCAGCGCACTCTTTGCCGCGGCCAGCCAGGCGGCTTCGACCCGGGCCGGCAGGTCGGTGAGGCCCCGGCTTTCCGCAAGACTGGTCTGCAGCAGCGCTTCCGTGCACGCCTGGCTGTTGTCGGCGTAGGGAAGGTCCTGCAGCATCGCCACCTCGCCCAGCGCCCAGGCGTTGGCCCGTGTCGCCAGGGTGTCCAGGTCGCGCTCCACCTGGTCGAGCGTGAGGCGGAAACATTCGAGGTCGTCCAGCTCATCGCGGCTGAACTGCTTCAGCGCAGCCCGGGCATTTTCGACCCGCAGGCTGATGGTTGGCTGCTCAAAGGGAACGCCGCTGCGCCTGGCGGCCCGCTTCACTTCGCGGCCAACCACGTCGCGCCAGGAGAGGTCGTTGCGGTCGAAGGCTTTCTCGCGCAGTTCCATCGCGGCGGCGATGGGGCGGCGGTTCTCGACGCCGCGGTCGCGCCCGAGATAACGCGCCTTCAGGACCTGCCAGCGGGCGTAGTCCGCTGCCGGCAGCACGTCCTGCAGCTGCTGCTTGTCGGGGTTGTTGCGCGCGCGCAGGGCCGAAGGCAGCAGGAACATGCCGCCCAACGCTCCGCCCCTGGTCGTCAGGCTCACTTTCGGCGAAAGCAGCACGACGCCGGAGGCCGAGATGCGCTCCCTGACTTCGTCCGAACTCCACTCCATGCGCTTGGGCAAGGGCGCCAGCGTTCCCAGCACCCACAGGACATTGCCGTCGCGCGACACCTTCCACAGCCCCGGCCCCGGCTGGACGCCGCTGACGACCACGGTCTCGAGCGTAGGCAGGTCCGCCCGTTCCGGCGCGACCGGCGGCGCAACCGCCGGCGCAGCCAGGGCCGGCAGGGCCACCAGCAGGCATGCAAGCGGAAAGGAATACGTCCGGGGGCGGCGTTTGCTCATGGCGGCATTGTGCCGCAACGGCCCGTCTAGGGCGGGCCGGGCAGCACCGAGCCGCGCAGCCGCAATGAGCGTGCCAGGTAGGCTTCAAGCGCCGGCGACGGGGGCTCGGGCGGGTCGGAACCCAGGTGGCGATGCAAGGCCCCTTCTACCAGGTAAAGCCAGGCTTCGCGGGTCAGCGGGTCGTCCATGCCATGGCCGGCGTCCGGCTCGACGAACAGGCTGACGTCCTTGCCCAGCAGCGCCAGCGTCGCCGCATAGTGGCTGACGCCGCGAAACGCCACGCGTTCGTCCCGGCCGCCGGCGAACAGCAGCACCGGACGCGTCAGTCTCTCCGCATGTGCCAGCGGCGACTGAGCCGCCAGGCTCTTGATTACGCCCGGGTCTTCGGGGTCGACGCCGAGCAGGGCAAAGGTCGTCGCGAGCGGCACGCCCGCCTGCAGGCTCAGGTCGCTGTTGTGGACGGCCCACCGCAGGGTCCAGCCGAAATCTGTCGGCGGTACCGCTGCCAGGGCGAGGCGATAACGCTGCGGCGAAAACGTCACGCCCAGCAGCGCGGAGTAACCGCCGAACGAAGCCCCGACGATGGCGACCCGCTGAGGATCACCGATTCCCCGGGACAGGACGACCTGCGCCCCTTCGTCGATGTCCTGCTGCACCCGGCCGTTGCCGAAATCGCCTCCCGGCGCCAGCAGCATCTCGCGCCCGAAGCCGGTGGATCCGCGGAAGTTGGGCTCGAACACCGCCACGCCGCGACTGGCAAGCAGTGCGGCAAATGGCGAATGACCCGGACGCGCCGCCGACCACGGGCCGCCGTGCACCGACACCACCAGCGGCACCTTCGATGCGTCGCGCCCCGCCGGCAGGGTCAGGAAGCCATGCAGTTCGCGGCCATCGGACGCCGTCCAGCGTACCGGGCGCCTTGGTGGCTGCGCGGGCGTAGCGGCGTCGGGCACCAGGTCGAACGATTCGAGATGCCCGGCCAACGGATCGAAACGCCAGGTGCGCACGCCGGCCCGTGTCGCCACGCGCTGCTCCACCCACCACGGCGCCTTCGCCGACGGTCCAAGCTGCAGCGACAGGTCGCTGTCCGGCAGCGCCTGTTCAAGCTGCGACAGCGCCTTGTGCACGTCCGGATTCCGCGCCAGCCAATGCGGCTGTGTGCTGCGCCAGGCCAGAAGCACGGGTTCGCGGGTCTGGTGATCGAATACAACCTGGTCCAGGTCCGCCTCGGCGCGCGGGTCCGGCGCGATTGCGACAACACCATGCTCCGGTGAGTAGCGCTGCAGCTGCTGCAGGTCGGCGCCCAGGTCGCCCAGCAGCCAGAGGCCGTCTTCACCGTCGCGGGCGAGCAGGCGGCAACGGTGCAGGTTCGTGCAGTCGAAACGTTCGTGCAGACGGCCGCCGGCGTCGGCCTGGTAGACCACGTGACGCGCGGCCTCGGCCTGCCGCAGCCAGGCCAGTTCTCCGTCCGGCGTCAGCAGCACGTCCAGGATCGGCCTGTCGCTTTCATGCAGCTTCACTGCCTCGCCATCGGCACGCCATCGCCAGACGGCGGTTCGCCAGGGCACCGCGCCATCCGGCGATTGTTCGTGCAACAGCACCGCATCGGGTTTGCCCGGACCGGTATCGAGCAGCGTGCGCGAGCGGCGGTCCTGCCAGCGCGCGAGGATTTCGCCGGCGCCTGCCGCCTCGCGGTCGAACGCCATCAGCTGCGTCGGCGTCAACACGAACAGCCAGCGGCCGTCGGGCGACCAGCGCAAGGACGCGTCGTCCAGTCGCGGCAGCAGGCGAACCGGTTCGCCGTTGTCCAGTGGCCGCCACCAAAGGCTGCGCTGGTCCTGGTCGCGGCGCAGGTAGGCCACGTACTGGCCATCGGGGGACAGCAGACTGCGCTCGAGCCGCGCGGGTCGCATCGCCGTCTCGCGGGACAGCGTGGGGATGGTCGGCCAGTCGGCCGCCTCGGCGCCGGCAATGGCCCAGTCATCCGCCGCCGACGTTGCCGTGCACGCGAATGCCAGGCACAGGCCGCGGGTCAAACGCCGCCACCAGCTCATGCGTGGTCGCGCCTCGGGTAGAGCAACCACTGGGCCAGCAGGCCAGGCAAGCCGATGAGCAGGCAAACCAGCACCCAGATCACCCGCGCGCGACGTCCCAGCGCCTGCCGGCGACCCCAGGCCCAGGAACCGATGGCGGCGACCAGGGCAGCGAGTCCGGCGGCAAGCCAGGCCGCCGCGGGGCGCGGGCCGGGACCGCCGGCCTGCAGCGGGTTGGCCGTGGCGAACAGCTGCACGAGGGCCTGGCGTGCGCGGCTCAACGTTGGGGACACCCACCACTCGTAATGCCGAAGCAGTTGCGGGAAGTCGGGTGCCAGGTCGCGGCGCGCCACCTCCTGCGGCGAGCCTTCCGCGGGCCAATGCCAGACCGCCTGCCAGGCCTCGCCCGTGCCATCGATGCTGCCGCGCCCCACGGTGATGGAAACGAGTTCGCCGTCGATCAGCTCCATCAGGTCTATCCGCGCAAGCCGCGCGCCATCGAGCGAAAGCGGCAGGCGCTGGCGTGGCGCGAGGGCGGCGGTACCGGTGCGGAAGGCACGGGCGTCGTAGAGGTAAAGCGCCTGGTCGCTCAGTACCGCCAGCGACTCGCCGGCGACCGCCGGCGGCGCGGCCAGGGTTTCCGTCGCTGGCAGCTCCAGCACGACGTCGATCTGCTGGCGATCGTTGTCGTAGCGGTAGAGCGCGTGCGCCGTCGCCATCAGGCCATCGCCGACCAGCAGCGGTGGCGACGGAAACCGCTGCTGCGTTTCCCCGACGCCCAACACGCCCTCGCGTTCGCGATTGACCGGATTCACGCCCAGGAAACGCCCCGCGTCATGGCTGAAGGTGTAGCGCCGGCGATTGTCGGCGTCGTCGAACTCGGCGAGCACCGGATTGGTCAACGCATGCACGAGGGGAAACGCGGTGAACTCCGGCGACAGCGAACCGAGCCTGGACAGTGGAACCTGCTGCCGCCACAGCGGCGCCTGCGCATGTTCGCTGCCGGCCAGTCCGGCCAGCAGCAGCTCGCCGGCGTCGGCTCGGCTGGCTTCCACGTAGCCGCCCGCCGGCGGCGTGCCATTGAGCGGGTGGTTGCCGAGCACCATCCAGCCCAACTGGTA
This sequence comes from Arenimonas aestuarii, assembly GCF_054781715.1. Taxonomy (NCBI): domain Bacteria; kingdom Pseudomonadati; phylum Pseudomonadota; class Gammaproteobacteria; order Lysobacterales; family Lysobacteraceae; genus Arenimonas; species Arenimonas aestuarii. Next base: position 105,411 of record NZ_BAAGTW010000006.1, read on the forward strand.
GCCGAGGCTGGCCAACACCAGCAGCACGTAGGCGCCAAAGGCCAGCGGTACAGCTGCCAGGCCCTGGCCTGCCGCCGTGCGGGGTGGCGCCGTCAGGTCCGGCTTGAACACCACCCGCAGCCACGCCGCCAGCCAGGCAAGCACCAGCACCTGCACCGCCAGCGCCCAGACGCCGCTGGCCTGGCTTGCGAACCACAGGGCCGGCGGCACCAGCGCAAACGCGGCGACCCGCCGCGTGCTCAGCATCGCAATGGCGCCTGCCAGGTAGCCACCCATGGCGATCAGGCCGGCCGCCAGCGGCAGCGCGGCGTGGCGCAGGTCGACGACCCGCGCCGTCCAGGCCCATTGCCCGAGAACGAGCAGAAGCAGCGGCAAGAGCACGGCAAGGCACAACAGCGCGCCGGCGGCCGACGACAGCGCCGCGACGATGCGGCCCGGCGGCAGCGGCCGGTGCAGCAGGTTCAGCCAGGCATTGGGGCGCCGGTAGCTGCCCATCTGGTACAGGCCCAACAGCAGGCCCAGGACGAAGTACAGGCCCGCGACGATGGCATGCACGAAGTCCGGTTGTTGCAGTGGATCGACCAGGCGTGCAAAGAAGCCCAGCACCGCCAGGTGCACGATCGCCGCGGCGATGGCCCAGGTGCGGAAGCGCAGCAGTTCGGCCTGCAAGAGCTCACGCATGGCGCAGCTCCGTCGGGGCCGCGTGGTGCTTGGCCAGGAATCCGTTCACGGCGCGGTCCAGGCTCACCGGCATCGACTGCACCGTGCGGGCTCCGACGCTGCGCAGGAAATCGGCGAAGCCCTCGTCCTGGTCCAGCACCAGGTAATGCTGCAACCCATCGAGTTGCTGGCGCTGCAGCAGGCCGGGCACGGTTTGCGGCGGCGGACCCTGGAAGGGGATGTCGGCCACCCACAGCGAAACGCGTTCGCAAAATTCGTCCGGCGCCGACATGTGGGCAAGGCGGCCGCGCTCGAGGATCACCAGGTTGTCCGCGACCCGCTCGATCTCCTCCATCTGGTGCGAGCAGTAGATAACCGTGCAGTCCTCGGCCGCGTTGCTGTAGAGCAGCGATTCGAGGAAGGCGCGCTTGGCGACCACGTCCAGGCCAAGGGTCGGTTCATCGAGCACCAGCAACTCCGGCGATTGCGCCAGCGCGAGCGCCAGGTTCAGGCCGGCCCTTTCGCCGCGCGAGAGCTGGCTCACTTTCTGGCCCTGTTCGACCTGGTAGTGGCCAATCACCTCGTCGAACGCCGCCTGGCGCCAGCGCGGGTAGTGCTTTTTCTGCATGGCCGTCACGGCGGCCACCGTCATCCAGCCCGGCAGCGTGTGCTCTTCATTGACGAAACCGATGCGGCTGCGGTCGGCGGGAGCCAGCTGCTGGCTGTCGACACCCAGGATCCGCGCCCGTCCCGAGCTGGGCGGCAGGAAGCCGAGCAGGATGCGGAACAGGGTCGACTTTCCGGCGCCGTTGGCACCGACGATGGCGTGGATGCGGCCGCGCGGGATCGCCAGGCTCAGACCGTCGAGGGCGTGCTTGCGGCCGTAGCGCTTGACCAGCGCGTCGGTCTGGATGACCAGGTCGTCGTCGTTCATCGCGGCTACCTCAGGCGCGCTTGCGCGGCCGCAGGGCGCGCAGTTCCAGCTGCAGGCGCGCCTGCACGTCGGCGGCCGGGATATCCAGCGCCACCACGTCGTTTACGAAACGCTGCACGGCGTCGTCGAAGCGACGCTCACGCTCGGTGTCACTCAGGCGCTGGCGCGGAGTGGCCACGTACAGGCCCAGGCCCTGGCGCGACTCCAGCCAGCCCTCTGCGGTGAGTTCGGCGTAGGCCTTGGCCACGGTGTTGGGATTGACCATCAGCTGCTGCGCAAGGCCACGCACGCTGGGCACCTGGTCGCCGGCCGCCAGGCCGCCGGTGGCGACCTGCATGCGGACGGCGTCCACGATCTGCTTGCTTATCGGGCGGGCATCGCCGGTGGCGATCTGGATCATCAGGGGGCGGGTTCGGGCCATGGCGCTGCGTCCGTACTGTACTAGTGCGGACAGTACACCTATCCGACTGGCACGGCAAGCCCTGGAGCTGCGTGTGTAGGTAGGCCCCGGCAACGGCCGGCTGGCCTTTCCCCTCAACAGGAGTTCCCCATGTTCAAGTCCCTGCCCCTGTTTGCCCTGCTCGGCCTGGCGGCTTCCCCCGTACTGGCCGCCGAACAGGCCTGGACCGGCTGGCATTTGGGCGGCCACGCCGGCCATGCCAGCGGCGATTCCCGCGCCGATGTCAGCCTGGGCGGCCAGTGGTCCATCGAATCCCAGGCGCTGCGAGACGACGTCAGCGCTGGCTGGTCCACGGACCTGGACCCGGACGGCAGCGCCTTCGGCCTGCTGTTCGGCTACGACCATCAGTTCGCCAGCGGTTTCGTGCTGGGCGCCGAGCTCGACTACGCTTCGCTCGACATCAGTGACAGCCGGGCCACCGGCCCGCAGCCGACGCCGTCGGTGCCGACGCTGAGCTACGACTACGGCAACCGCATCGAACTAGACGACAAGTGGTCACTGCGGGCGCGTTTTGGCTACGCCAGCGGCCGGCACCTGTTCTTCGCCAGCGCCGGCTGGGTGCAGGTGGAAGCCAGCGCCAGTGCGTCCGTGGCCAGCAACGGCGGATATCTCAAGCTGGGCCGGGAGTCCGACACCCTGGATGGATTCGAGTGGGGCCTGGGTTACGCCTACGACTTCGGCAACCAGTGGTCGCTGCGCGGCGAATACCTGATGACCGACCTCGACGACCTGCGCTACGACACCGGTTACCTGCCCGGCAGCACCTTCACTTCGCCGGCCTACCTGGAATCGGTGCGCCAGGACGTCGATTTCGACACCTTCCGCATCGCGCTGGTCTACCGCTTCTGAGCCGGGTCCGGGGTCAGCCCTGGCTGGCCCCGGCTTTCGCCTGCGCCAGCGCGGCGTCGCCGCAGCCCAGGAACTGCGAGCCTTGCAGCCACTTCGGGTCGGGGTAATAGGCGAACACCAACTGGCCCTGCTTCAGGGTGTCGATGACCTCGCGCGCCACTTCCGGGCGCACCGCGGGGCAGCCGTAGCTGCGGCCCAGGCGACCCTGGACGGCCGCGGCCAAGGGATTCACGTAGGGCGCGCCGTGCATCACGATCAAGCGGTCGCGGGCGGCGTCGTTGATGCCTGGCTCCAGGCCATCCATGCGCATCGAGTAGCCGTTGCCGCCGTGGTAGGTCTCGCCGGTGCGGAACAGGCCCAGGCTGGACTGGTGGCTGCCTTCGCGGTTGGAGAAATCGGTGGCGAGGTTGCCGCCGCTGCCCTGGCCATGGGCCACGTGTTCGGCGAACAGCAGCCGGGCCTGGTCCAGGTCGAACACCCATAGCCGTGGCTCGGTGGACGGCCGCGAATAATCGATCACCGCCAGCCGGCGGGCCGAGGGAGCGCTGGCCAGGGCGCATTCGCGCGCCTGCAGCGCCAGCGCCAGCACCCGGGCGTCGGCCTCGGGCGCCTGGGCCTGCAGCTTTTCCAGCAGCGTGGCCTTGGCCAGCGCCGGGCCGGCGGCCAGCAGGGCGGCGCAGGACAGCGCTCGCAGCAAGGTCATCAGGGCGTTTCCACGGTCATTGCCCCTCAGCATGGGGCCTGGCCGGCGGGATTTCATCCCCGGCCTCGATCACGGTCAGCGCCGGGGCCCGGCGCAGGGCCTCGTCGGTGACCACCAGCGTGGCCCCGGGCACCAGGATGTCGTAGACCCGCGCCAGGAAACGCGGGTCCGCGTCCAGGCCTGCCGGGCCCAGGACGCCGGCCGGGTCGTCGGCGCCGTCGCCCAGCACCCGCAGCCAGCGGCGGCGCGGCCGATCGGGCAAGGACGTGGCCGCGTCCGGCTGCACGCCGTCGAGCAGCAGGTAGGCGCGGGTGCCCGCGGGCAGCGGGCCGGTGAGGTTTACCGGGCTGCGGCCAATCTCGACGCCTTCGCGCATCACCACCATTTCCCGCTCCGACAGGCTCAGCACCACGGTCACCTGCCCGGGTGGCGCCTGCCCGGGCTGCCAGCTGAAGACCGCATCCGCCGGCACCGGCAGCGACAGGTCGGCCACGCGGGTGCCCACGGTCGGCGGCGGCGCGCTTGCCGGGAACAGGCGGGGATCGGCAAGCATCGGCACGCGGGCCGGGTCGTCGGTAATCACCACGGTCATGCCACGCGTGGTGACGTCGTAGAGTTTTTCCGCGAAGGCCTCGGGCAGGCGCACGCAGCCATGGGAGGCCGGATAACCCGGCACCCGCCCCGCGTGCAGGGCGATGCCGTCCCAGGTCAGCCGCTGCATGTAGGGCATCGGCGCGTCGTCGTAGAGATTGGAGTAATGCTCGCGCTTCTTCTGCAGGACGCTGAACACGCCGGTCGGCGTGTCGTAGCCGGGTTTGCCGGTGCTGGCGGTAGCGACGCCGATGCGCACGCCGTTGCGATACACATACGCACGTTGTTCGGGAAGGCTGACCAGCACCAGCACCGGGCCCACCGGCGCCAGCTCCGGCGTCCACAGGTACTCGCCGGGCAACAGGCGCAGCGGCGAACCCGCAGGCGGCGTGGCCACGGCCAATGCTGCCGCCGACAGCGCGACCAGGCAGGCCGCCAACCCCAGGGTGATGCTCCGACGCATCGTGCCGCTCCCGCTTACGAACGGCCCTATGCTACGCGCCACTGCCTGCCGACGGGTTCAGGAATGAAAACGGCCCGAATCCATTCGGGCCGTGCCTGCGAAGACGAACCTGTTGGTCCCGAACCCACTCTGTAAGGTTCCAGGATCGCCGTGCCGTTGGAGAGAGAGTCTGGCGTCGCGGACGGCGACATCTTGGACCGGGACGATACCTCCGCCGTGTGCATGGATTGCGATTGCGGTAGTCGCGAAAAGCCTTGTTTTGAAGGGTTTCTGAACCATTTCAAACTGTCCGCGCGGACGTCCGCGTGGACATGACTTTCTACCCATGCCGCCCCCCGGGGCGCATGCAAACTCGGCGGATGTCCCTTCGGATTCCCGTCGATGTGCCCCGCTGCACTTTTTTCCACGGCTGATTTCCACCGCCTGGGTTTCGCCGGCGCGGTCGTTCCGGTGGCCGAACGTTTCCACGTGGTCGTAGCCGCCGCGCGCGGCGCGCAGGTGGATCTGCCTGCCGGCTGGGCTTCGGCGTGGTGGGTGCTGCAGGGCAGCCTGGGCGTGCAAGCGCCCGCATTCCAGGGCGAGGTCGCCAAGGGCCGCATGCTTGCCTGGCAGGACGGCCCGCTGCGGCTGTCGGCGCCGGGCCAGGTCGGTGCGATCGGCATCGCCGGGCCGGCGCACCTGTGGGCGCATCGCCTGCGCGACCAGCCCGGCGGCGGCGATCGCCTGCTGATGCCCTGGCAGGTCCGCCCGGGCCGCGAGCTTCGCCGCCTGATGCTGCGCGTCGCCCGCCTGTCCCGGCATGGCAAGGCACGCAACGAAGCCGCGCTGGGCGCGCTGGTGGCGGCCGTGCACGAAAGCCAGGCACCGGTGCGCGTCTACCTGGACGCCTGCAGCGGCCGCACCCGGCAGCGGCGCGAACAGGTGCTGCTGCGCCTGATGCGCGTGCGCCACCTGATCACCTTCGGCCGCCCGGCCCGGCTCGACCTCACCCGCCTGGCCGAGGTGGCCAACTATTCGCCCACCCACCTGATCCGCCTGTACCGCGAAGTGTTCGGCGAAACCCCGCTCGAACACGCCAACCGCCTGCGCGTCCGGCGGTCCTGGACGCTGGTGCGCGACACCCGCATGCCGATCGGGGACATCTCGGAAGTGATCGGCTTCGAAAGCAAGAGCGCGTTCTGCCGCTCGTTCAAGGCCAACTTCGGCGCCACCACCTCACAGGTCCGGCGCACCGGCACGGCCTGAAACCGGCGCCGTCGACGCCAGCCTTCCCCACGCCAAGAAAAAAGGCCCGCGATTTTCATCGCGGGCCTTGCCTTCCGTGCCGCGGCGCCTTCGGGGTGGCGCCGCGGACCGGGGACCTCAGAACGTCTGCGTGTAGCGCAGGTAGGTCGTGCGACCGTAGGCGTCGTACAGGTAGAAGTTCCACGGACGGCCGTCGAAGGCCACCAGTTCGGGGTAGCGGTCACCCACGTTGGTGGCGCCGACGGTGATGGTGCCGTTCCACGGCGCCTGCCAGCTCAGCTGCACGTCGTTGGTGGCGTAGCCGCCGACCGGGCCGTGTCCGCCGATGTAGTTGATGTTCCAGCCGGCGGTGAAGTCACCGAAGGTCCAGGTGTTGTTCAAGGAACCGCGGCGGTCCGGGTAGCCGTTGATGTCCAGGAACTCGGTGACGTTGCCCAGGCCGTCGTCGATTTCGTAGCTGTTGATGTACGAGATCGTCAGCTGGTTGCGCAGCTGGCCGTACTTGCCGAGGTCGAAGTTGGTGTTGGCCCGGAAGTCGATGCCGTCGGTGTCGAGCGTGCCCTGGTTGGCGTAGCCGGCGATGATCTCGTCGATGGCGCCATTGGCCCGGCGGGTGATGCTCATGCCCGGCGGGATCGGACCGTAGGTGGCCGGATCCAGGTCGGAGTTGATGATCGCCTGCGGGGTGATCTGGTTGATCGTGTTCTCGACCTCGATGGCGTAGTAGTCCACCGAGAAGTCCAGCCACTCCAGCGGATCCCACACGGCGCCGACGCTGAACTGCGTGGACTGCTCCGACTCCAGCTGCGGATTGGCCTGGAAGAAGGTGTCGACCTGCAGCTGGCAGTTGGCCGGCTGGCCGAGGGCGGCGCAGGACTGGGGGTCGTTGACCGGTTCGGCCGAGAAGGTGGTCTTCTGGGTCAGGATGTCCAGGCCCGGGGCACGGAAGCCCTGGCCGTAGGAACCACGAAGGGTCAGGTTTTCCAGCGGCTGCCAGCGCAGCGCGAGCTTCGGGGAGAAGTCGTTGCCGTAGTCGCTGTAGCTGTCCCAGCGGCCGGCCAGGGTCATGTCGAAGGTGCTCGAGAACGGCAGCAGCCACTCGAAGTACACGGCCTTGGCGTCGCGCGAACCAGCCGACGAGTTGCCCGACGAGCCCAGCACCAGGCCGGCTTCGGACAGCGAGTCGTACAGGTCGACCAGGGTGTCTTCGCGGTACTCGACGCCGAACACGCCGTTGGAGGTACCGCCGCCCATTTCGAACAGGTCGAAGCTGAGCAGCGCGTAGATCTCGTCGGTGGTCCAGCGCGAATCACGGCTGATGGTGGCCTGCATGCCCGACAGCACGTCCGGATCGGCACCGTAGGGGTCGCTCAGGTCGTAGTCGCCGTTGTTGGCGGCTTCGTTGGCCAGGGTGGCGACGATGTAGCCGCGGCCCAGTTCCGCGTACTTGTAGTCGGTGCGGCGCAGGCCGAAGTCCAGGCCGATGGTGTCGGTCAGCTGGCCCTGGAAACCGACCAGGTAGTCGGCATTGGTGGTGTCGGTCCAGTTGTCGCGGTTGCCCGCGGCGGCGAAGCGATGGAAGTAGTACGTCGGCAGGCCGTCGGTGGTGCCGGGTGCGCAGCCGCCCGGGCCGCAGGCAACGCCGCCGTTGATGTCGCTCTGGGTGCCGTCGTCGACAACCACCACGCCCGGCACGGGCGCGTAGCGGCCGAAGGTTTCGACCTTGGTCATCGTGGCGGCGCCGTAGACCGTCCAGTTGTCATTGATCTGGTGGTCGGCACGGATGAACACCGAGGTGTTGTCGACCTTGGCGTCGTTGGCGGCCACTTCCCGGAAGTTGAACGAGCACAGACCGTTGCTCAGCACGTAGAACGCACCCTGGGTGCAGTCGAAGCCGGGCACGGCCTCGATGGCCTGGGTGTCCCAGTTGTAATAGTTGTTGCCGTAGGTCGTGACGCCCGGGATCTGGCCACCGATCTGGTCGCGGGTGAAGACCATGCCGCGCTTGGACGAGGAGGCGCCGCCGATCACGCGGGTGCGGTCGGACGAGGAGCCGAAGACCACGGACATATCCTGCAGGTCGCCGCCGGTGACTTCGGTGGAGCCGACGCCATAGCGGATCTCGGCGCCGTTGAAGTCCTTGCGCAGGATGACGTTGACCACGCCGCCGATCGCGTCGGAGCCGTACACGGCGGACGCACCGTCGGACAGGATCTCGATGCGCTCGACCGCGGCCAGCGGGATGGCATTGAGGTCGGAGCCCGAAGACGCCGACATCGGGTTGGTCGGGGCGCGACGGCCGTCGATCAGCACCAGGGTACGGCCGGAGCCGACGCCGCGCAGGTCGATGGTGGCCAGCGACTGGGCCGAAGAGCCCGACTGCGGCTTGAAGTTGCCGAAGGAGGCGAAGGTCGAGTCGCGCAGCACATCGGCCACGGAAACGTCGCCGGAGGCGTCGATCTCGGCACGGTCGATGACGACCACCGGGACGGCGCCTTCGATGTCGGCGCGCTTGAGGCGCGAACCGGTGACCTCGATGGTGTCGAGGGTGGCGGCGGCGTCTTCCGACTCCTGCGCGATGGCGCTGGTCGTGGCCAGGGCGCCGGCCGAAACCGCCGCCATCGCCAGCAGCGCGCGCTGGATGGACGCGGAAAGCGTACGGGATTGCATCTTGTCTTACTCCACTGCTCAAGGCCGGAAGGCCGGAACGGTGATGTTTACAAGTGCTTAACAAGATGGCAGTAACGGTCCTGACCACGAACCGTGTGCGGAATTCGCAATTCGATGTGCCGGCATTGGGATTTGCGTTCAGCCCACCGCCGGCCGGGCGCCCGCGCGCGGCCGTATGCTTGGCTCACCGCCCACCGGAGATCGCCATGGAAACCAAGACCGTACAGGTGTTCCTGCGCCAGCAGTCCGGGTACGCCTTCACCATCGAGTTCGGCGAGGGCATCGCCGACCTGGCCACCGACGAACCGGCGCCCCTCGGCGAAGGCAAGGGGCCCAATCCCTCGCGGCTGCTGATGGCCGCCATCGCCAACTGCCTGGCCGCCAGCCTTACCTTCGCGCTGAGCAAGTTCGGCAACCAGCCGGGACCGATCACGGCCACCATCACCGGCGAGATGGCCCGCAACGACGGCGGCCGCTGGCGCATACCCAAGGCCGTGGCCGAATTGACACTTTCCGAGGGCCCGGGCGAACTCAAGCACCTCGAACGCATCCTGGCCCAGTTCGAGGAGTTCTGCGTGGTCACCCAGAGCGTGCGCCAGGGCATCGAAGTCGAACTGGTGATCCGCGACCACGATGGCCGGGTGCTGGTGGGCGACAAGTCCTTCGAAGCAGGCGCCTGACGCCCGCCGCGATCGGGGTTCTGCGCGGGGGCGGCTCAGCCGCCCTTGCGGGCATCGAGGATCAGGCGGGCCATGGCCGCGTCCCCTTTTTCGATCAGTTCGACCGGTGTGAACTGGAAGCCGGTGACCACCATGGCCTCGCCCACGCACCACTCGCGCTGCTCCTTGTTGAAGCTGGCGGCGCCGGCGGCCGCGGCCTTCAGCAGGTCGGTCGTGGGCACGGTGTCCTGGGGTTCGGGCGCGCGCTTGCCCGGCGCCGGGCCGCTGGCGGTCTTGCCGGCCTCGGTCTTGAGCCAGGCGACCCGGGCCAGGGCGACGGCGAGCCGGTCGCCACCGTCCTTGAGCCCCGGCGCGGCGTCGGCGAGCGCGCCAAGCAGGGCGTCCCGTTCGACTTCCATCGTGTCTTGGGCTTTTTCGAGCTGGGCGATGCGTGCCTCGGCGGCCCTGACCATGCCTTCGAGCTGGATGATTTCGGTGGCCGGGTCGGCCAGGGTCTTGGCGCCCAGCAGGCGCATCACCTTTTCGCCCATGCGGGCGTGGATGGCCGGGTCGGAGAACTTCAGGTCGCGGGCGGCGGTCTGCCAGGCCAGCGCGACCTGGCTGACGGTCTGGGTCTTTTCCGTCTGCGGGGCGTCGGTGGCCTGCGTGGAGACCTGGGATTTTGGCGCCAGGCTGGCGTTTGCGACCTGCTGGATGGCCAGGTCAAGGCGTTCGCAAAGCTCGGTTTTCTGGAAGTCGCGCGCGAGCTTTCGCAGCTCGATGCGGCAGTCGATCAGCAGGGCGCGCAGGTCTTTCATGCCGCCATTCTATGCCGGCCCGGGGCCGGGCGGGCATCAGCGCGACAGCAGGAAGTGCAGCAGGTTGTTCTGGAAGTAGGGGTTGACCGACAGCTGGTCGTGGCGTTCACACAGGAAGAAGGTCTGGGCGAAGGGGAAACTGTCGTAGGCCGCGCCCACGCCCGCCACGCGGCCGCGGCCCAGCTGCGAGTCGCGGGTGACCAGGCCGTCGCCGGGCTGCATCAGCAGGCGTTCGTAGTCCACGCCGTCGACCCGGGCCTGAACGTCCTCGGGCCGGACGACCAGGCTCCTCACCCCGTCCTTTTCGTCCAGCACGGCCCGGCCCGGGGTCAGGGTGCAATCACCGCCGAAGAGCGCCACTTCCACGCCGTTGCTCTGGATCGGTTCACCCAGGGCCAGGTGCAGCTTGCGGGCCCGTTCCAGGTGGCGCGCGAAGGTGGCATGCAGCGCGGCGAGTTGCAGCGCGCCGGTTTCCGGGCCGTGGGCCGAGGCCAGCACGCGGGCCTCGACGTCGGGCGAAAAAACGCCCCAGCGATGGCGGCGCCAGGTGTCCACGCTGTAGATGTCCAGGTCCACCAGCTGGCCGTCCGGCCCGTGGATGACCCTGGCGTCGGGATGCGGCAGCGTCTCGAAGGGCGTGGCGAAGGTGGCCAGCACTTCCACCGGCACGGTGCGGAAGGCGATCTTCACGCCCTTCTGCAGGCGCTCGAGGCTGATGACCGAGCCCAGGTTGGGCGTGCCCAGCAGCACCATGCGGCGGATGCGGTGCGCGCCCTCGTCCCAGGGCGTGAATTCGTTGCGGTCGAGGATGTCCTGAGGGCCATAGCGCAGGTAATAGCTGGCGATCAGGCCGCCGTTGCTGTGCGCCAGCACGTCCACCGGCAGGTCGGGGTCACCGTAGTCGCGGCGGATCTGTTCGACCATCTCGTGCAGCTGGCGCACGGCGTGGATGTTTTCCTTGCGCCAGTCGTACAGCAGCACGTAATAGCGCCGGCGGTCGTTCTGGCCGCGCACCGGCTCCCCGGGTTCGGCGCGGCGGAAACGGCCCACGTCCTCGAGTGCGGCGATCAGTGCTTCGTAGTAGTCGGTACGGGCGACGCCGTAGAACAGGTCGCCCGGCACCAGACCGCCGCCGCGCTGTTCGACGTCGCGCACGCGCGCCAGCTCGCGGTACTCACTGAAGGCCAGCGTGCCCAGGCCGCCCGGCCAGTACTCCTTGCCGGTGTCGCGCTCGACCAGGGTCGAACCCATCAGGCCATGGATGAGGATGACCGGCGGCTGGGCCTGGTTGCGGGTGTCTTCTTCGTAAAGGCGCGCCAGGTCCGGGCGCGTGGCCGCGCCGCTGCAGCCCGCCAGCACGAGGCTGGCGAGCAGCAGCCAGGGCAGCCGTCGCAGGAGGGTATTCATGAGGGCCGGGATTTTCACACGGCCCGCATGAACGCGGACACCGCCGGAAGTACCGGCCGGCCTCAGGCGGCGGCGGACGCCGACAGCGACGGGTAGTCGGAATAACCTTCCGGCCCCGGCGAATACAGCTTGTCGGCCTGCATTTCGGCCAGCGGCGCCTTCGTCGCCAGCCGGGCCGGCAGGTCCGGGTTGGCGATGAAGGGGCGGCCGAAGGCGACCAGGTCGGCGCGGCCGGCGGCCAGGTCGGTTTCGGCGCGCGTGGCGTCGTAGTCACCGGCCAGGATCAGCGTTCCGGGGAAACGACGGCGGGTTTCGTCCACCAGCTCGTCGGGCACGGCGCCCGGCGTGGCGATCAGGCTCAGGTAGGCCAGGCCGCGTTCGGCCAGGGCGTCGACCAGGGCCAGGTATTCCTCGCGCTCGCCTTCGAAACCGGCCGCCAGGTCGTTGAAGGCATTGAACGGCGAGACGCGCACGCCGACATGTCCCGCGCCGATGGCACCGACCACCGCATCCACGACTTCAAGCAGGAAGCGACGGCGGTTTTCGCCGCTGCCGCCGTAAGCGTCGCTGCGCTGGTTGGATTTGGGGTTGAGGAACTGGCCCGGCAGGTAGCCGTTGGCGGCATGCACCTCGACCAGATCCATCCCGGCTTCGCGCGCCAGCAGCGCCGCGCGCACGTATTCGTCGCGGGTGGCGGCGATGTCGGCGTCGCTCATTTCGCGCGGCACCGGGTGATCCTGCATGCCCTGGGTATCGGTCCAGATCTGCCCGGCCGCGGCAATGGCCGACGGGCCCAGCAGCTCGGCGCCTTCGGGCAGGTTGGCCGGGTGGCCGATGCGGCCGCTGTGCATCAGCTGGATGGAAATACGGCTGCCGCCGGCGTGCACGGCCTTGGCGACGCCGGCCCAGCCGCGGGCCTGTTCGGCGTTGAACAGGCCGGGGATGCGCGAGTAGCCCAGGCCGTTGGGCGAGGGCGAGGTGCCTTCGGTGATGATCAGACCGGCGCTGGCGCGCTGGCCGTAATAGGTCGCCATCAGGGCATTGGGAACGTTGCCGGGGGCGCGCGAGCGGGTCATCGGCGCCATCACGATGTGGTTGCGCAGGGTCAGGCCGGCAAGGGTGGTCGGTGAATAAAGGGTGGGCTTCATAAGGGGGTCTCCGGTGGGATGTCGCCAGCATGGAGGGGTTCGCTGGCGAAACAAAGCCCCTTATGTGGCACTTATTGTTGCACCTATGCGTTCATTCATCGGGGCGGGAGCAAGTCGGCAGACGCCCGCCCCGCCCTGCGCTACGCTCGGGTCACCCTGTCGCGGAGAGACCGAATGCGCCTGATCCGACCCTTGTCGCTTGCCCTGGCCGGCTTGTTCGCCCTTTCCGCCTGCGCCACCCCCTCCCAGGACCCACCGCCGGCCGGGGACAGCGCCGATGGATTCGCCGCCCCGCCGCCCCCGCCCGCGATGGACGAGGCCGGCACCAACGAGGACGCCGTCATGACCTGTGATGCCAAAGCCGGCCAGTGGGCCGTGGGCAATGTTGCCGACGAAGCCCTGGTGGCCAAGGTCAAGGCCGACACCCAATCGGATCGCGTGCGGGTCATCAAACCCGGGATGATGGTCACCATGGATTACCGCGAGGACCGGGTGAACCTGGACGTGGACGAGGACAACAAAGTCCTCACGGTGCGCTGCGGCTGAGTCCGTGCGCCTGCTGGCCCAACAGGTCCTGGGGCGCGTCGCCCTGTGGTCCACCCTGGCGGTGGTGGGTGGCACGGCCCTGGGCTATGCCTATGCCTGGCAGCTCTCGCGCGACCGCGCCCTGGACCAGCTGCGCCGCCACGCCGAACTGCAGGGCCTGCAGCAAGAGCAGGCTTTCCGCGACGCCCGTGGCCACCTTGATGTTTTCGGCGCGGAATTCCTGCGCCGCTACGAGGACACGGGTACCGACCCTGGCGCGCGCTTCGACGCCATATTCCTGCCCAATGCCGACCAGAGCATCCGGCTGCGCCCGGAATACTTCCGCGGCCACCGCAAGCCCGATGGCCGCTACGTCATCCACACCACCGGATTCATCAGCCCGACGCGTCCGGCGCTGGACGCGGATCTGCGCCGACGGCTGGTGATCGCCACCGACCTGGTGGCGGAGCTTGGTCCGGCCTGGCGCGAACCCTTCGCCAACCTTTATGTCTCGTTTCCGGAAAATGCCTCGGTGATCTACTGGCCGGGCAGGCCCTGGGGCCTGGACGCGGACCCGGGACTGGATGTCGCCGGCGACCCGCTCTTCCAGGCCACGCTGCCCGCCAACAACCCCGCCCGCGACCTGGTCTGGTCGGACCTGTACTTCGACACCACCGCCCGCCAGTGGGCGGTCACCGTGCAGCTGCCGATAGACGACTCCGCGGGCCGTCACCTGGCGAGCGCCAGCCAGGACATCCTGCTCGAGGAAATCATGGAGCGCCTGGGCCGCAGCCGCCTGGCCGGCTCGCGCACGCTGCTGCTGAGCGCCGATGGCCACCTGATCGCCGGCGTCGGGTCCTTTGCCGAAAACGACAAGGCGCGCGGCAAGGTGCACGTTGACGACGCCGACGATCCCTTCGCCGCCCGCATCCATCGTTTGGCCGAAGAACACTTCGAGCAGGGCCATTCCGCGCACATCATGCGGGAAGAACAAAGCGGCGCTTATATCGTCTTTTCGCGCGTCGACGGCCCGGACTGGCGGCTGGCAACCATATACCCCGCCGACCAGGTGGGTGGCGCGGCGTCCCGCGGCGCGGCCATCATGCTGGCGCTGGGCCTGGCGCTGCAGCTGATTCTGCTTCTGGTCGTGGGCACGGTGCTCAGCCGGCGCGTCAGCCAGCCGGTGCGACGCCTGCGCGACGCGGCGGATCGTTTCGCCCGGGGCGACCAGATCGAGGCCGCGGTTGCCGACCTGCCGCTGGGCGAGGAAAACGAGATCGGCAGCCTGTCACGCAGCTTCCATGAACTTGCCCGCCAGGTGGAACAGCGCCAGGTCGAACTCGAAGGCACCGTCGAAGACCGCACCCGCGAACTGGCCACGGCCAACCGCCGGCTTGAACAGCTGACCCGCACCGACAGCCTGACCGATCTTCCCAACCGGCGCGCCTTCGACGAGGACCTGGCGCAGCTGCTGGCGCATCCCGAGCCACTGTCGGGTCTGGCCCTGGGCATGCTCGACGTCGACTATTTCAAACCCTACAACGACAGCCTGGGCCACGAAGCCGGCGACCAGGCACTGCGCAAGGTCGCCGACGTGCTGGCCGGCCAGATCCGCCGCGACGTGCGCTGCTACCGCTACGGCGGCGAGGAGTTCGCGCTGGTGTTCACCTCGATCGCGGTGCCGCACGCCGAGCGCATCCTCCGGCGCATCCTCGAGGACATCGTCGCCGCGGCCATCGAACACCCGGCCAGCCCGTTGGGGGTGGTGACCGTCAGCGCCGGCCTGGCCAAGAGCTACGACCCGGACGTGGACGCCGCGTCACTGGTGCGCGCGGCCGACCGCCAGCTTTACGCGGCCAAGGCCAGCGGCAGGAACCGGGTCGCCGCGGGCTGATTCCGCGGCTCAGTGCGAAAACAGCACCGGCGTGCGCGTGCCCTCGAGCACCGTGCGGGTGACGCCGCCGAAAACCTGTTCGCGCCAGCGCGAGTGGCTGAAGCCGCCCATCACCACCAGGTCGGCGACGCTGGCCCGGGCGTGTTCAAGGATGGCCTCGCCGGTGCTGTGGCCGCCGCGTTCGACTTCCACCACCTTGGCCTGGCAACCGTGCCGCGCCAGGTGGCGGGCGATGTCCGAGCCCGGCGCTTCGCCATAACCCAGGGCCGTGGTCTGCGGGTTGACCACCAGCACGTCCACCTGGGCGTCCCGCGGCAGCCAGGGCAGGGCATCGTGCACGGCGCGGCTGGCTTCGCGACGCGGCTGCCAGGCGATAACCACGCGGCGCGGCGGCACCATCAGCGCCACGCCGTCCGGCACCAGCAGCACCGGCCGGCCCGAATGCATCAGCAGGGCGTCGAAACTGGTGCCAAAACGCGAGCCCGGCGCGCCGGGCGCCGGCCCGCCGAACACGCACAGGTCGGCGTGGCGGGCATGCAAGGCGGCCACTTCCTCGGGCCAGGC
Source organism: Arenimonas aestuarii (assembly GCF_054781715.1). Classification (NCBI taxonomy): domain Bacteria; kingdom Pseudomonadati; phylum Pseudomonadota; class Gammaproteobacteria; order Lysobacterales; family Lysobacteraceae; genus Arenimonas; species Arenimonas aestuarii. The sequence continues at coordinate 121,001 of NZ_BAAGTW010000006.1, forward strand.
CAGGGGCGAGTCGGCCACCCGCACCTCGTGGGCAATGCCGGCGGCAGCGAGCTTCTTGCGGGCCCCGGCGGCAGCGTCTTCGGCCGCTTTGCGCAGCGCCTCGAAGCCGGCCTGGTCCAGGCCGACGGCGGTGACCCCCCACTCGCTGGCGAACGGTACCGGCGCATGCGCCACGGCCAGGGCCGCGACATGGGCGTCATGGGCCTGGGCCAGGGCGATGGCGGCATCCAGGGCGGCGGCATCGGCCGCCGTGCCCTGCAGGAAGACGAACAGGTCGCGAATCATGGCCAGGCTCCTCGTAGGTCGGCAGGGGATGAAACCACCCTACGCCCGCGGCGCACGGTGGCGTTGACGTGAGTCAAGCCTACGCCGGTGACTTGTCTCACGTAATGAGACGGCCCAAGCGGCTAATGAAGGCCCCTTGCCACGCCGACACGCCCATGCCCGCCAATGCCCTCGCCCGCCGTGACGCCCGCGACCTCGCCCTCGGCGCCCCGGCGCCGGCTGATTCGCCGCTGGCGCCGCGGGTGCGCGACCCGCGGCAGCTGGCCAGCCGGCTCCAGGCCAAGTACGCCGACCGGGTGACCGGCCACTTCGTCCAGCCGACACGGGAAGGACGCTATGCACCGCTGCCGGACGAGCTGCCGCCGGCGCTGGCGGCGGCACTGCGCGCCCGCGGCATCGGCCAGCTCTACAGCCACCAGGCCCAGGCCTGGGACGCCGCCCGGGCCGGCAGGCACTTCGTGGTGGTCACGCCGACCGCCTCGGGCAAGAGCCTGTGTTACACGCTGCCGGTGGTCGCGGCGGCGATGCAGCAGCAGGCCAAGGCGCTATTCCTGTTCCCGACCAAGGCGCTGTCGCAGGACCAGGTGGCCGACCTGCTGGAACTCAACCGCGCCGGCGACCTGGGCCTGCGCTGCCACACCTTCGACGGCGACACGCCCGGCGACGCCCGCCAGGCCATCCGACTGCACGCCGACCTGGTGGTGTCCAACCCGGACATGCTGCACCAGGCGATCCTGCCGCATCACACCAAATGGGCGCAGTTCTTCGAAAACCTGCGCTACGTGGTGATCGACGAAGTGCACACCTACCGCGGCGTGTTCGGCTCGCACCTGGCCAACGTGGTGCGGCGGCTCAAGCGCGTGTGTGCGTTCTACGGTGCCAACCCGCAGTTCATCCTGTGCTCGGCGACGATAGGCAACCCGCAGCAGCATGCCGAGGCGCTGGTGGAGGCACCGGTCGAAGCCATCACCGAATCGGGCGCCCCGGTGGGCGAAAAGCACCTGCTGCTGTGGAACCCGCCGGTGGTGAACCCCGACCTGGGCCTGCGTGCCTCCGCACGTTCGCAGTCCAACCGCATCGCCCGCCTGGCGATCCGCGCGGGCCTCAAGACCCTGGTGTTCGCGCAGTTGCGCACGATGGTCGAGGTGCTCACCAAATACCTCAAGGACGTCTTCGACCACGACCCGCGCAAGCCGCCGCGCATCCGCGCCTACCGCGGCGGCTATTTGCCCAATGAGCGCCGCGAGGCCGAACGCGCGATGCGCGCCGGCAACGTGGATGGCATCGTCAGCACCTCGGCGCTGGAACTGGGCGTGGATATCGGCGCGCTCGACGTCGTCGTGCTCAACGGCTACCCGGGTTCGGTCGCGGCCACCTGGCAGCGCGTGGGCCGCGCCGGCCGGCGGCAACAGCCGTCGCTGGGCGTGCTGGTGGCCTCGTCCGATCCACTCGACCAATACCTCGTGCGGCACCCCGGCTTCTTCGAACAGGCCAACCCCGAACACGCGCGCATCGCGCCCGACCAGCCGCTGATCCTGCTCGACCACCTGCGCTGCGCCGCCTTCGAGCTGCCCTTCCTGCGCGGCGAATCCTACGGTCCGATGGATCCGGCGCCCTGGCTGGATGTGCTCGCCGAAACCGGCGTGCTGCATTCCGAGGGCGAACGCTGGGACTGGATCGCCGACAGCTACCCGGCCAATGCGGTGTCGCTGCGCTCGGTGGCCGACGGCAACTTCGTGGTGGTGGACCGCACCGATGGCCGCCAGAAGATCATCGCCGAAGTCGACTACTCCGCCGCCGCGCTCACCCTGTACGAAGGCGCCATCCACATGATCCAGTCGGTGCCCTTCCAGGTCGAACGCCTGGACTGGGAAGGCCGCAAGGCCTATGTCACCCGCACCCACGTCGACTACTACACCGACGCCATCGACTACACCAAGCTCAAGGTGCTGGAGCGTTTCGACGGCGTGCGCGCCGGCGGCGGCAGCGCCCAGCACGGCGAAGTGCACGTGGTGCGGCGCGTACCCGGCTACAAGAAGATCCGCTACTACACCCACGAGAACATCGGCTACGGCCCGGTGAACCTGCCCGACCAGGAAATGCACACCACGTCGCTGTGGTGGCAGCTGCCGCAGGACGCGCTGGAGCAGGCCTTCGTTTCGCGCCAGGACGCGCTCGATGGCTTCCTGGGTGCGGCCCATGCGCTGCACGTGGTCGCCACGGTGGCCGTGATGGCCGAAGGCCGCGACCTGCGCCAGGCCGTGGGCAGCGGCGACGGCGCCTGGTTCGCGCACACCGATGGCCGTGGCCGCGGCCAGCTGCGCGGCGCCGATGGCCAGCCCGGCAGCCCCGATGCCGCCGAACGCTTCACGCCCACGGTGTACCTCTACGACAACTACCCCGGCGGCATCGGGCTGAGCGAACCGCTATGGCGCCGCCAGGCCGAACTGGTGCAGCGTGCGCGCGAACTGGTGGCGGCCTGCGACTGCGCCGCCGGCTGCCCGGCTTGCGTCGGCCCGGTGCTCGCCGCCGACGAAGGCAAGACCGGCAATACGCCGCGCGCGCTGGCATCGCAGGTGCTGGACCTTCTGGGGACCGCGGCGTGAGCGCGGGGCTGGCACAGAAGCTGCGCTTGCTTCAGGGGGAGGCCGGTAAAGCGCCGCCTCTCTCCCACCCCGCGGCGGCCAGGGGAGAAGCGCTGGGGATTCACCCGTCTCCCTCCACCCGCCCCCGCCCCGAAGTCCCCGAAAACATCCGCCGCCTGCTCGGCCTGCGGGCGCGCGCAAGCAGTCGACCCATCACGCCCCTGCGCCCGCCCGACCGTTATCTCCCCGGCGACGAAATCGCGCCCGGCCTGCGCTACTACGAATCCCGCCATGAAGCGCCGCCGCTGCCGCCGAGTGTCGATGTTTCCTTCGCAAAAGATTTCGACACCGTGGCGCCGGGCCAGCTGCTGTGCTTCGACACCGAAACCACCGGACTGGCCGGTGGCACCGGCACCCGCGCCTTCATGATCGGCTGCGCCGACCGGGTGGACGGCCAGCTGCGCATCCGCCAACTGATGACCACCACGATGGCGGCCGAGCGCGCCATGCTGGAAACCTTCGCCCGCTGGCTGGAGCCACGCACGGTGCTGGTCAGCTACAACGGCCGAAGCTACGACGCGCCTTTGCTGAAGACGCGCTACCGCCTGGCACGTTTGCCCTGCCCGATAACGCCGCTGGCCCACCTGGACCTGCTGCACCCGGTACGCCGCCGCTACCGCGGGCTGTGGGAAAACTGCCGCCTGGCCACCGTCGAACGGCAGCTGCTGAAGGTGCTGCGCGAAGACGACCTGCCCGGCAGCGAGGCCCCCCGCGCCTGGCGCGACTACCTCGGCGGCGGCCCCGCCACCGACCTTCGCCGCGTCCTGGCCCACAACCACACCGACGTGCGCAGCCTGATGCAGCTGCTGGCCCGCCTGGCCGGAGACACTCCTACAATCCCTCCATGCCCGAACCCTTCAAGAACCTGATCAACGCCGGCCTGGTGCGCGCCTGCGGCGAGCACCTGCAGCGCCACTGGCGCGACTTCGATCGCCGCGGCTTCGAGAAACACGCGCTCGACGGCCTGGACGCGCTGGAGATGAAGGCCCGCGCGATGCAGATCGCCGACGCGCTGGAAGCGACGCTGCCCGACGATTTCGACCATGCCGCAGGCATCATCGAAGCGGCGCTGGCGCCGCCGGCGACCACCGACGAGCTGGCCTTCCGCATCTCCGACGCCGGCCTGGCCGGCTGGATCGGCTGGCCCCTGGGCGAGTACATCGCCCGCCGCGGACAGGCCGAGCCCGAACGCGGGTTGCTCGCCCTGCATGCGCTGACCCAGCGCTTCACCAGCGAATTCGCGGTGCGGCCGTTCCTGTTGAACCATTTCGCACCGACCATGGCGCAGCTGCAGCGCTGGAGCAGCGACCCCAGCCCGCACGTGCGTCGCTGGACCAGCGAAGGCAGCCGTCCGCGCCTGCCCTGGGGGCTGCAGATCAAGTCGCTGATCGCCGACCCGACGCCCACGCTGCCGCTTCTGCGCGCCCTGCAGGACGACCCCAGCCCCTACGTACGTCGCAGCGTCGCCAATCATCTGAACGACATCGCCAAGGACCATCCCGGTGTCATCGCCGATTGGCTGGAGACCCAACTTCCCCAGGCCAGCGCCGAACGCAGGGCCTTGCTGCGCCACGCCAGCCGCAGCCTGGTCAAACGCGGCGACCGCCGTGTCCTGAAAGCCTGGGGCCTGGGCGCCACGTTCCGCGGCGAGGCGACGCTGTCGCTGTCGGCAAGGCGCGCGTCCGTGGGCGACTCGCTGCAGCTGGTGGCGACGCTGGCCTCGGCCGCGCGCAGCAAACAGACCCTGGCCGTGGATTACGTGGTGCATCACGTCAGGGCCAACGGCGACACGTCGGCCAAGGTGTTCAAGGGCTGGGCCCTGGAGATGGCGCCCGGTGAAACCCGGCGGCTGGAGAAAAAACACTCGCTGCGTGCGATCACCACCCGCCGCTACTACCCCGGCAAACACCGGGTGCAACTGCAGGTCAACGGCAACGTCGTCGCCGAAACTGCGTTCACCCTGTTGGCCTGACGGCGCCCCGGCAAACAAACGGGCCCGCCGAAGCGGGCCCGTCCGTATTCAAGCGGAGCAGCGTGTAGTCAGTTGCACTGGTTCTGGAACACGCAGGCCGCCCATTCCGGGTGGTCGATGAACGGGTTGCGGTTGCCCTGGTAGGAATACACCGCCTCGTTGCGCAGCTGCTCCTTGGCGTCGACCGGATCCTCGGCGTGCCAGCGCAGCAGGTCGGCCAGGCGACCCATGTAGGCAACGCCCAGGTTGGCGCTCGAGGACTGGATCAGGCCCGGATCGTCGGTGAGGATCAGGTTCGGCTCGGCGGCGCCGGTGACGCCGTGCGTGCCGCCTTCGTAGCGAACGTCCATGTACAGCAGCGCGCGCGCGACGTCGCCCTTGCGGTCGCCCCAGGTCTGCCAATAGCTGGTGTCGTACCAGTTGGAATTGCCCGGGAACACGCCGCTGCCGCCACCTTCGCCGTTGTGGGCGACGGTGGTGCGCTCGGTGCAGCCCGACAGGCAATCGGCGTAGGGCTTGTTGCCGCGCGAGCTGTTGTAGCCCGAATCCGACAGGAACAGCATGTGGGTGTCGGTATACGGGTAGTTCGTGCTGCTGTCGTTGGTGAAGCCGTAGCTCTTGGGCCAGGTGTGTTCGCGGTTGTACTCGGTGTTGCCGGCGCCGTACTTCTGGTAGCTGGCGTTGCGGTACACGTCGAGGATGCGGCCCGGGTTGAGCGGGTCCTCGTCGGCGAACTCGAGCACGTCCCAGGTATCGGTGGCCGTAGAGCTGTACGGGAAGCGCTGGTGGTCGTCGATGATCGCGTGCAGGCTGGCGCGCAGGGCGCTGGCGCTGCTGGTGTTCACCCCCGAGTAGTAGTCGTTGCCGGGCACCGAGGCGGTGGTGAACATGAAGCCGTAGTCGGCGGCCATCGGCGTGGCGACGCCGTCGAGGTCGCTGACCTTGCTGGCCAGCACGTCCACCAGGCAGTCCTCCAGCCCGGCCAGGGTGGCCTGCGGATTGGCGGTGAAGGTGCTCGGGCCGCCGCTGACCGTGACCGGCACGTTGCCGCTGGTGTCGCAGCCCAGCACGATGGCGCCGGCCTGCAGGCTGACGGGTTCGGAGAAGCTGATGCTGATGTCGGCATCCAGCGGCACGGCCGAACTGCCGTTCGCCGGCGACGTGTTGGTGACGGTGGGCGCCGCATCCGGAACCGGGAAGACCTGGCCCGCGTTGCAGGTGCCGGGACTGGCGGTGGACGGCGCCTGCCAGTTGAAATCGGCATAGGCGGTGCCGTTGCCCTTGAGCTGCAGCGACTGGCCGACGGGCGTGGAAGTGGTTTCGGACACGCCGATGTCGACCGAGGTCTTGTTGCGCGCCGGGCCGTTCGCGGCCTTGAAGCGACCCTCGTAACTCAGGAACTGCACGGTGGTGCCGGACGCGTTGACCAGGGCAACGCCGTCGGGCGCACCGTTCTGCAGTCCCGCCGCGGCGACCGAAACGAAACCGTAGGCGCCGCACTGGCTGCCCAGCGTGCCCGACAGCGAACGCGTGGCGTAAACGCGGCGGTCGGAACCGTTGTAGAAGTGCAGGGACCAGCCGGACAGCGACGTCCCCGCGTCGCCGGCGACCTCGACGAACTCGTCGACATCCGTGCCATCGTTGTCGTAATGGATTTCATTGATCCACACCCCGGCGTTGGCAAACGCAGGGCACAGCAACAGCGCGGACAGAAGCCCGACCTTTCCCATTTTCATGTACGAAATCTCCCCGAAGTTTCGTCAGATATTCCCCTGTGCGGGTGACAGTATCTTTGCCGCCGGCCCGGCGCCACGACCGGTGAGCCCTTTTCCGACCAACGGCACCGGCAGCCCGCACCCGCCCTTCACGGCCGGTGCCTAGACTGGTGGCATGCCTTCGCCCCTCGCCCAACCGCTGCGCACCTGGGTCCTGCGCGCTTTCCCGCGCGGGGAAAGCGGTCTTGACTACGACAGTCCTGCTGACGACCCCGGCCTGTTCGACCCCGCGAGCGCGACCTGGCGGATACACGCCGACTTCGCCGGCATGCTTTCGGGCGGCCTGTGCGCGCTGGTGCTGCAGACCCTGCACCCCGCGGCGCTGGCCGGGGTGTGGGACCACAGCAACTTCCGGACCGACCTGGTGGGCCGGCTGCGGCGCACCACGCACTTCGTCGCCGGCACCAGCTATGCCCCGCGGGCCCAGGCGGAAAAACTGATTGCCCGCGTGCGCCGCATCCACGACCGCGTGCAGGGCGTGACCGAAACCGGCGAACCGTACTCGGCCAATCACCCGGCCCTGCTTACCTGGGTGCACGTGACCGAGGCCTACGGCTTCCTGCAGGGCTACCGGCGTTTCGCCGGGCCGGTGCCCGGCGCCGACGCCGACCGCTACTACGACGAAACCCGCTGCATCGCCGAGGCCCTGGGCGCCACCGACGTGCCGCGCAGCGAAGCGGAGGTGGCGCATTACTTCGAGGCCGTGCAGGCCCAGCTGGCCTTCACCGACCGGTCGCGCGAGGTGCTGCGGGTGCTGGACACGATGCGCCTGCCGGTGCCGATGGCCGGGCTGTCGCGCAAGGTGTTCCTGGGCGCGGGCATGGCGCTGCTGCCGGACTGGGCCCGGACCCTGTTGCAGCAAGGTCGACGCGAACGGTCCGGCGCCGAGCTGGCCGCGCGCCTGCTGTCCGCCGCCGCTCCCCTGTTCCGCGCCGGCCTCAACGACGGCCCGGCCCAGCACGCCTGCCGGCGCATGGGCCTGGACCCGGCCTGGGTGCGGCGCGGCTTCGCGGATGGAAACCAGGCGCGAAACCGCTAGGCTAGGCCGGCCCCCGACGCCGGAGACCCGCATGCCCGCCGACCGCTTCCGCCTTTATTCCGACGTGGACCTGGAGATCGTGGTCGACGACATGGCGCGCCAGGCGGCGGCGCTGCTCGACGCCACGCCGACGGTGCTGCTGGGCGTGCTGCGCCGCGGCGCACCGCTGGCCGACCGCCTGCTGGCCCGGATCCGCGTGCACGCGCCCTGGGCCGAGATCGAGCGCATCGACCTGAAGGTCAAGCGCTACGCCGACAATCTTGAGCTGCTGCACCCCGACACCGCGCTCGAGGCGCCGCGCGGCGCCGACCTGATGAACCGCCGCGTCATCGTGGTGGACGACGTGCTCTACCAGGGTTATTCGCTGATGCGCGTGTTCGAGTGGCTGGCGACGCAAAAGCCGGCGCACGTGCACGCGGCGGTGCTGGTCGACCGGCAGCGCCATCGCATGCCGGTGCGTGCCGACATCGTCGGCCTCACCCTGAAGATCGCGCCCGAAGACGTGATCGAGTGCAACGTGCCGCCCTACGAGTCCGACTTCGCCGTCGACCTGTGGCGCCCCGCCGAAGCCCCGAAGGGCTGACGATCGCCCGGCGTGGCTTCAGCCGCGAGCGGCGTCAGCCCTTGGCGCGAACGTACAGATCCTTGCCGCCGGCCGGGCTCGCCAGTTCCTTGAACTCGAACCACTTCGGGTAGGCCTTGAACAGGTCGCTCAGCTTGCGGTGGCCGTAAAGCCGCGGGTCGAAATCCGAGCGCAGCTTGTTGAGGTAACTGCCGACCGCGCCGAGCTGGGCCCAGCCTTCTTCGTCGCTGGCTTCTTCAATGGCCTGGTTGAGCAGATTGCGCGGCGCCTGCTGCGGCTGCTTGGGCTTTTCGACGCTGGCGGTCTTGGTCGCCTTCTTCGCGACGCGACCATTGGCTTTGGCCGGCTCGGGTTTTTCAGCCTCGGCCGCATCCTGGCGCAGCACCTCGGTGTAGGTGAACTTGTCGCAGGCCTGCACGAAGGGGTCGGGCGTCTTGCGTTCGCCGAAGCCGTAGACCGTGAGGCCGGCTTCGCGCAGGCGCTGGGCCAGGCGGGTGAAGTCGCTGTCGCTCGACACCAGGCAGAAGCCGTCGAAGCGCCCGGTGTACATCAGGTCCATCGCGTCGATGATCAGCGAACTGTCGGTGGCGTTCTTGCCGCTGGTGTAGGCGAACTGCTGCACCGGGTGGATGGAGTGCTTGAGCAGCGCCTGTTTCCAGCCCTGCAGCCGCTGCGAGGTGAAATCACCGTAGATGCGCTTGACGCTGGCGACGCCGAACTTGGCCACTTCGGCCAGCAGGCCTTCGATGACCGAGGGCTGGGCGTTGTCGGCGTCGATCAGCACGGCCAGGTGCTTGGCGTCTTCGGCCGAGGTGGGGGTGTTGCCGTTGCGCGATGGCATGGGGTCTCCTTTCTGGGCTGCAGTTGCTCCCACAGGTTCAGTTGTTCGGCGCGGGGCGGGCGTAGAGGTCGATGATGGCTTCGACCGCGTCCGCGCACACGTCGCAGAAATGGTCGGTGCGGGTGAACATCAGGCAGTTGAGCTGGGGGCGGTAGTAACCGGTGGCCTGGTAGTTGGCGCCCTCGAAGGCGCCGACGGCGCCGGCGTGGGCATGGCCGGCGAACAGTTCGGTCACGTAGGCCTGCTCGTCGTGGAAGAGCTGGCTCATTTCCGATTCCGGGCGCTGGTCGGCGCGCAGCTGCGCGCGGCGTGCCTGGTTTTCGCGCTGGAAGGCTTCGAACTGCGATTTTGGCCAGGGCGTGGGCAAGGGCGTGTCCGGGCTGACCAGGTGTTTCCACTTGCCGGCCTGCGGGTCGGCGGTGGCGTTGGGCTCCCAGGGTTCCGGGCGTTCGCCGCCGCTCTGGTAGGCCACGGACGAGGTGTAGTACTCGTCGGCCAGGCCGGCGAAGTGGTGGCCGAATTCGTGCACGAACAGGTAGTCGGCCCAGTCATTGCCCGCCGCGGCGGTGCTGAACTGCCCGAAGATGCCGCCGCCGCCGTAGGTCTCGCTGTTGAAGATGATCTCGACCACGTCGTAGGGCGCGTGCTGGGCCAGGTCGCGCCAGGCGCGGTTGTCCACGCTCAGCGCATAACGTTCCGAGCCGAAGATGTCGTAGCGCAGGCCGGTGGCGCTGGCCCTGTGCACGCCGGTGGACGGGCGCGAAACGCCGCTCTCGGGCAGCGGCACCGTCAGGGCCCAGACGTTGAAGTCGCCTTCGCGTTCCTTGAACGGCGAAACGCTGAACAGGTGGTCGGCCAGGCGGCGCGCATCGGCTTCGAACTTCGCCAGTTCGTGTGCGGCGTAACCGTCTCCCAGGATCAGCAGGTCGACCTTGCCGGCCGGGTCGCCGTTGTCGCGGATGGCGATGGGTCGGGCCGGCGCCCTGGCCGGCGCGCGCTCGATGTCGAGCGAGGCCGGGTCGATGCGCACCTGCCAGGCCGGCACGAAGTTGTTTTCGGCATCGCGCTTGAGCACCTGCACGGTGACGGGCTTTTCCGGCATCGGGAAACGCAGTGATTCCTGGAAGCTGCGCTGCAGGCCCTCTGCTTCGACCGTGGACTGCCATTCGCCGAAGATCGTGCTGTAGCCGCGCGAGTACAGCGGCTCGCCGGTCTCGGCGTCGAGCACGCGGACCTGGTTCATGCCGCGATTGCTGTCGTCGATCGGGCGTGCCGGGTTGCCGGGCCAGGGCAGCGGCTCCACGACCAGGCGTTCGAGCGCGAAGTGTTCGGTGCTGGCGTCACCGCCGTGCTGGATGTCCACGCGCAGGGTCGCGGGCGGCTTGGCGGCGACGGGCAGGGCCAGCAGCAGGCTGGCAAGAAGGGCGGCGCGCATGCGGTGGTCCCCGGTATTGGCCGGGGCCAGTGTCGCATGCGGGGCGATCGGCTTCAGGGCTGGCCGTCGTCCAGCGGCCGGGCGCCAGCGGCGACGATGGCGGCATGCGCGGCGGCGTGCCGTTCGGCCGAATCCGATTGCACCACCACCAGCAACACGCCCGATTCCACCAGGGCCCGGTAGCGTTCGCGCACGTCGTCGTTGGCATGGTCGCCAGCCGCGTGGCCGGTCCAGCCGGCGAGGTTGCTGCCCAGCAGGTTGAGCATGCCGGCGCCGGCCAGGCTGACGCCCAGCGTGGGCACGGCGACGGCGCTCAGGCCGGCCAGCAGGCCGCGGGCCCTGCCGTGTTCGTCGGGCTCGGGGGCTTCGGGGTCGAGCTCGAGTTCGATGTCGTGCCGCGCGACCAGGGCGATGTCTTCATCGGCAATGCCGGCGTCGCGCGCCGCGGTGAGCGCGTCTTCCAGCCGGGCCAGATCGTCGACGGCGAAGACGCTGCGGTTTTCATTCTTTTGGTTCATGGCGGACTCCAGGACCTGCGTTCCAAACGGAAACGGCCGGGCGTCCTGCCCGGCCGCTGCCGTCCACTCTGACATGGATGGGCTTGTTTAGTCGTGCATGTCTGCCACGTCGTCCTCGTCCATGGCCGCGTCCGGGCCGACGATCAGGTGGGTGGCGACGACGCTGCGCACGCCCTTGGTGCCCTGGGCGATTTCAACCGCCTTGGTGCGGGCCGCCAGGGTTGGCGCGGTGCCGGTCAGGGTGACCACGTTGCCTTTGGTATCGACGTTGATCTCGGTGCCATGCACCTGCTCGTCGGCCAGCAGCTGGGTCTTCACCTTGGAGGTGATCCAGGCATCGTCGATGCTGTCGCCGGCTTCGTCCATGGCCTCACGCACCTCGCCCGAGGCGGTGGCGGTGTTGGCGTCCTGGCGGGCTTCGGTGCCTTCGCCGGCAATGGTCAGCTTGTTTTCGACGCGCACGACATCCTCTACCTGGGCGACCACTTCGGTGGCGGCTATCTTGTCGGCCATCGAATCGGCGCCACCGGTCAGGCTGACCACGCCGTTGTAGGTGTCGACATTGATGTCGAAGCCCTGGGTGCGCTCGTCGGCCAGCAGGCGGGTCTTCACCGAGGCGGTGATCGCGGCGTCGGTGGTGGCCTGGGCGGCGGTGCGCGCAGGCTTGGCGTCGTTCACGGCCTTGACCATGTCGGCATGATCTTCGCCGGTGTGGTGCTCGGCGTTGGCGGCAGTGGCGCCGAACGACAGGGCAATGGCGGAGGCGATCAGGGAAGACTTGATGGCATTCATGGCGTTTCTCCTTGCGAACTTATTTGTAGGCGGCCCGGAGGGCCTGGCCCGCGGTGGGGATCGGGGGATCCCTGCAGCACGTCCGTGAGCGTGGAGCCGAGGTTGGCGGCCGGCGAAGCAATCGAAACTGAAGCAGTTGTTCGACGCTTGTTAAATCAGGCCGTTCTTTTTCGCTTTGTTCCATTTGAATCAATGGCTTGGCCAACCTGAACGGCCCGCTTTCCCCATGCGGACAGGCCCCTGCAGCCACCTGCAATGACTCCCGACAAGGAGTATTATCTTTATCAACTCCACAGGGAGAGTCCCCATGGTCAGCCACCGCGCCCAGCACGTCCCGGCAACCGCCCTCCCCGAACTCGGCGGGCCGGCCCTGCGCGCCTACTTCGCCATCGCCCGGGCTTGGGGCCTCAAGAACGCCGAGGCCCGGCGCCTGCTCGGCGACCCGCCGGAGTCCACCTGGTACAAGTGGAAGAAGCAGCAGGACGGCAACCCGGGCCGCGACGTGCTCGAGCGCATCAGCTACGTGCTGGGCATCTTCAAGGCGCTGCAGGTGCTGTTCCCCGACCCGACCCGCGCCGACGCCTGGCTGCGCAAGCCCAACGCCGCGCTGCCCTTCGGCGGCGGCTCGGCGCTCGATCGCATGCTGTCGGGCAACGTCGCCGACCTGTACGTCGTGCGCAGCTACCTCGACGCGCAGCGCGGCTGGCAGTGAGCGCGCCGCGCCTCACCCGGGTCAGCTGGGCCGAAGCCTGGCGGCTGGTGCCCAGCCGGTTCCCGCCGCAGGGCGTGTTCGACCGCATCGCCCGGCCCGACGACCTCGAAGCGCTGTACGCGCTGGAATCACTGACCAACCCACGCCTGCGCGAAGAACTCGGCCAGCTGCAGCTGGTGCCACGCGAACGGCGCATCAGCGGGCCGGGCACGCAGCCGGTGATGGCCGCCTTCACCCACCTCAACCCGGCCGGCAGCCGTTTCAGTGACGGCAGCTACGGCGTGTTTTACGCGGCGCGCGCGCTGGAAACCGCCGTGGCCGAAACCATGCACCACCGCGCCCGCTTCATGGCCGCCACCGCCGAACCGGCGATGCGCATCGAAATGCGCTGCTACCGCACCGCCATCCGCGGCCGCCTGCACGACCTGCGCCGCGGCTGGCCGCAGATGCTGCAGCCGGACGACTACGGCCCGCCGCAGGCCCTGGCCCGGCAGCTGCGTGCCGACGGCTCCGACGGCGTGGTCTATCCCAGCGTGCGCCACGCCGGCGGCGAATGCGTGGGCGTCTTCCACCCCGACCGCGTGGCGCCCTGCGTGCAGGCCCACCACCTGATCTACACCTGGGACGGGCAGCAGATCCTGCCGGACTATGCGCGGGCAGCGTTGCAAACATCCGGGCCATGAATGTTTATCACTAGCCGCCTGCGAATTCTGTTCCGGTGATCACTTTGGACCGACTGGAAATCCGGATGCGCCCTGGATCCAGTACATGTGCGACTTCTTGTCGGGCGTCGGGACGGTGAAGCCGACAAGCCCCACCGCGCGCGAGTAGACGAACGAACGGCATCCTCCCTCCGCGCTGCATGAGCTGATGACTACAGCCGAGGCGGTTCTTCCTGGCAGCCTCACTTCTTGAGTCGACACGACGCTGTATGTCAGCCCGTCGTGCGTCCAAGTATTGCCAACGGCAAGCTCTGCTGTCTTCGGGACCGCGAAGCTGAAGGGCAAGCTCTTTACGCAGATAACGTCTTCATCTTTTCCGCACAGCGTCGCAGCTCTTCCAGCGTGCCCGATGAATACCGCAGGCGGCTTCGTCCCTATCGAAATCTTCCTTACAGTTCCATCCGCTTCATATGCCGCGTACACGAAGTCCGGACTTTCCCGCTGACCGGCAGAGACAATGCCCGCCGCCAAGAGCAGCAGGAGCAGCAGGGGCAGAACTGCTGGGATCCTGGACTTCAATTCATGCTTCCTCGTTTCCGTTTCGCTCAGGGATAGTCGGCAGGTCGTCTCAGGAGTCGCCCCGGATGCCCGCCACGAACCGCACCGAATGCCGGTGCCCATGCACCAGCGGTTCGAGCAGGTAGTCGCCCTGCACGGCCAGCACGCGGTCCTTGATGGCCGGCACCACCTGCAGGACCGGCAGGTGCTGGACGTAGGCCGAAAACTCCAGGTCCATCGCCAGGCCGACGATGTGCCCGCCACCGTCCTGGGGCACTACTTCGAGCCGCATGCCGAAGCGGCGTACCATTTCCAGCCGCACCGCCTCGCGTACGGCGGCCTGGCAGATGCGGTAGACGGTGGTGCGGGCGTCTTCGCCCAGGGCGTCCACCGGGCCTTCGAACACCGACTCGAACACCACGCCGCTGTCGTCGAGCATTTCGTGCAGCGGGCCGGTTTCCAGCGCCTGCTTCAGGCCGTGGGTGTCGAGCTGCGGCGGCCGTAGCTGGCGCAGCGCGCGGCGCAGGCTGTCCTGGATCTCGCGCACCTGCTCGCGAAGTGACTCCAGCAGGCGCGTGCCCTGTTCATCGCGCACGTCGCGGAAGGCCAGGCTTATGCGCGTGCCCAGCGCGTGGATGGCGTGGCCAAGTTCGTATTCGAGTTCGCTGGCCAGTTCGCGCTGGCCCTGTTCTTCCAGCCGGGCCAGGCGCTGGCCGACCTGGGCCAGCTCGGCGGCCAGCGTTTCGAGCTCGGTGGTTTGCGCCGCCAGCTCCAGGTGGCGCTGGGCCAGGATTTCGTGGCTGCGCCGCAGCGCCGTGCTGGCCGCGCCCAGCACCAGCGCGCCGCCGCCGACCACCGCCAGCACCAGCTGCAGCATGGTGACGTTGACGGTGAGGAAGCCAAGCTGGACAAGCCCCTGCATGACACCGCCAAGCAGGGTCGTGGCCAGCGCACCGCCCTCCCAGCCGTGGCGGAAGCCCAGGAAGAAGAGCGGGGCGAACGCCAGCAGCAACACGTACATGGCCAGGTCGGCGTAGGCCTGCAGCACCAGGAACACCGCCACTGCCCCGAAAAGCACCAGGGCCAGGTCACGGACCAGCACGCTGCGCACCGACCAGCGCAGGCCGCCGTACACGAAGGCAACAAGAAGCGGCGCCAGCACGATCTGGCCGATCAGGTCGCCGTACATGAAGGCGAACATGCTGGCCAGCGAGTCGGCCGTGGTCATCGGATAGGTGACCAGGAACATCCACAGCAGCGGCGACACGCCGGCCGCGCCCAGCAGGCCGGCCAACAGCAGCAACAGCATGCGCGTGGGCGAATCGGGCGGCGGCGCCGGCTGGGAGCCGCGCAGCAGGTAGACCACCGCGGCGTAGATCAGCCAGGGCGCCACGCACACCGCCAGGAAGGTGGTGGTGAACAAGGGATAGCCCAACACCGCTGACTTGGTGGCCTGGGCCAGCACCTCGGAGGCACCCAGCCAGCCCCAGCGCCGGGTCGGGGTAAGCCACAGCATCGCCAGGCGCAGGCCGGCCGGAAGGAACCACAGCTGGGCGGAAAGCTGCTCCAGCGCCAGCCAGGCAAGCAGCACGGCCAGCGCAAGCAGGGCCCAGCGGCCATTGCGGCCCGGCCCGGCGTCCCGCAGCAGCGCCAGCGCGCGTCCTGCCATGCCCGGTGGATTCCCCTGTTCGCCGGCTTTCCGGCTCCCCGCCATGCTAACCGAGCAGGACGCTCCTGCCGTATACGTATATCCGCCTTCCTTGCGCGGGACAGGGCCGATATAATCGCGGCCTTCTTATCCACAGGGCTCCGGCCCCTTGTCAGGACACCCCGTGCGCAATCACGATCTGGTCTTCCTCAAGCACTTCTCGATGGTCATCGTTTTCCTGATGGCGGTCACCGGCGTGCTTATCCTCATGGGCCTGTACTTCAACACCCAGCAGGAACCCGAACCCAATCCCGTCGCCGAAGCCGCCATGGCCAAGCGCCTGCAGCCCGCGGGCGGCGTTTATGCCGGCTCCACCGGCGCCGCGGCCCAGGCCGCCGCCGCTGCGGCCGCTGCGGCGGCGTCCGCCGGCCAGGTGGCCTACGACGGCACGCTCGACGGCCAGGTCATCTACAACAACCTGTGCGGCGCCTGCCACACCTCGGGCGCCGGCGGCGCGCCGAAGCTGCTCAGCGCCGAGTGGACCGCGCGCATCGCCCAGGGCATGGACACGCTGAACACGCACGCCATCGCCGGTTACCAGGGCTCGGCGGGCATCATGCCGGCCAAGGGCGGCAACCCGAACCTCACCGACGAGCAGGTCATCGTCACGGTGCAGTGGATGGTCGACAACCTGCAGTAAGCTTGCTTGCCACGCCCTTTCGCGACGACGCCGCCTCCGGGCGGCGTCTTTGTTTCCGGAGTCCCCGCATGGTCCGTCGCCCCTCCCCGCTGGTGATCCTGTCCGCCTCGCTGCTGCTGGTCGCCTGCACGCCACCCGGCCCCGCGCCGCTCGACACCGTGGTCGCCGAGGAAGGCGGCCTGGTCACGGTGGCGCGCATCCAGGGCAGCGGCGAGCGCAGCCCGCTCGAGGGCCGGCAGGTGGTGGTCGACGCCGTGGTCGTGGCGCCGTTCGGCGGCCTGGGCGGCGTCTTCGTGCAATCGCTGGTGCCCGACGACGACCCGGCCACGTCCGAGGGCCTGTTCCTGCCACGCCGCCGCGACGCCCAGCCCAGGCTCAAGACGGGCGACCACGTGCGCATCACCGGCACGGTGGTCGAAACCGGCGACGACGGCGCCACCCTGACCGCCGTCGAGGCCGGCACGGTCGAACGGCTGGGCCAGGCCCCGGTAACACCGCTGGAGGTGGCGACCGCGCCCACCAGCGCCGGCGACTGGGAGCGTTACGAAGGCATGCTGCTGAAGCTGACGGGGCCACTGACGGTCACCGACAACCAGGCGCTGACCCGCTACGGCGAACTGCGCGTCAGCTTCGACGGCCGCCTGTTCGCGCCCACCGAGCTGGCCCCGCCCGGCACCGCCGCGCAGGTCATCGCCGCGGAAAACACCCGCCTGAGCCTGCGCCTGGACGACGGCCGCAGCGCCCGCGACCCCGACCGCCTGTGGTTCCTGCCCGGGGAACGCCTGGATGCGGCGCGGCCACTTCGCGTGGGCAGCGTGCTGCACGACGTCACCGGCGTGCTTGACCAGCGTTTCGGCAGCCACCGGCTGCAGCTCACCGCCCCGCTCACCCGGATTGAACAGGCGCCGCGCCCGCCGGTGCCGGACGTCGCCGGCGACCGCCGCATCGCCGGCTTCAACCTGCTCAACCTGTTCAACGGCGACGGCCGCGGCGGCGGTTTCCCGACCTCGCGCGGCGCCGCCACGCCGGCCGATTTCGCGCGCCAGCAGGCCAAGCTGGTGGCCACCGTGCAGGCCATGGCCCCGGACCTGGCGGCGCTGATGGAGCTGGAAAACGACGGTTTCGGGCCTGAGTCGTCCTTGGCCGGCTTCGTTGACGCGCTCAACGCCGCCGGCCCGCATGACGACTGGCGGTTCGTGGATACCGGCCAGGGCCCGGGCGACAACCCCATCCGCGTCGGCATGATCTACCGGGCCAGCCGCGTGGCGCCGGTGGGCAAACCGGCGGTGCTCGTCGAAGGCCCGTTCCGGGACCGCAGCCGGGTGCCGCTGGCCCAGGCCTTCCGCGCCGGCCGCGGGCCGGTGTTCGTGGTGGTGGCGAACCACTTCAAGTCCAAGGGCGGCTGCGGCGAGGCCCGGGGCGGCGACGCCGACCGTCGCGATGGGCAGGCCTGCTTCAACGCCACCCGGGTCGAATCGGCCCGCCTGCTCAACGCCTGGCTGGCCAGGGACCCCACCGGCACCCGGCCGGCCGGCCACCTGCTGGTGGGCGACTTCAACGCCTACAACCAGGAAGACCCGATGCGCCTGCTGCGCTCGCAGGGCTGGCAGGACGCGCTGGCCCGGATGAAGCTCGAGCGGCCCTATTCCTTCGTCTACGAGGGCCTGTCCGGGCGGCTCGACCACGCCCTGGTCGACCCCGGCCTGGCCGCGCGCCTGCGCGGCGCCGCCGAATGGCACGCCAATGCCGACGAAGCCCCGGCCTTCGACTACCGGCAGGGCGCGGCCGCCGACCCCTGGCGGGCCTCCGACCACGACCCGCTGCTGCTGGGCTTCGACCTGGCCCGCTAGGGGCTATCATCCGCGCATGGACGCCCTGCCCGACTTCCCGACCGAATCCGGCCCGCTGCTGGTCCCAGGCCCCGCCGGCCAGATCGAGCTGATGGTGGACCTGCCCGAAGACGGGCAGGAGCGGGCAGGCGTGGCGATCATCTGCCATCCCAATCCGCCGGAAGGCGGCACCCTGCACAACAAGGTGGTCACCATGACCGCCCGCGCCCTGAGCGAACTGGGCCTGGCGGCGGTGCGCTTCAACTTCCGCGGCGTCGGCAAGTCCGATGGTGAATGGGACGAGGGCCGCGGCGAGATCCTGGACCTGCTGGCAGTGGCTGACTGGGTGCGCAAGTCGCGCCCGGACGACGTGCTGTGGCTGGCCGGCTTTTCCTTCGGCAGCTGGGTGGCCCTGCAGGGCGCGCGCCAGCTCCCGGTGAAGCAGATGATCTCGCTGGCGCCGCCGGTGGGCTTCCGCGATTTCTCCGGCGTGCAGCCGCCGGCCTGCCCCTGGCTGGTGGTCATGCCCGATGCCGACGAGGTGGTCGACCCGCAGAAGGTCTACGAGTGGATCGACGGCCTGGATGAAAAACCGACGCTGGTGAAAATGCCCGATACCAGCCACTTCTTCCATCGCCGGCTGATGGACCTGCGCGGCGCGGTCAAGAACGGCGTGCGCAAGAACCTGCCGCCGCCGCGCCATGGCTGAACCCACGGCGGCCCGCCCGCCGTCGGTCGCTTATGCCGCCGGCGTCGCCAATGGCCGCTGGCAGGACGACCCGGCGCAGCGCCCGGCGCTGGCCCAGCTCGACCGCATCCATGCCGGCCTGCTGGCGCGCGAAGCCGCGCCCGCCTGGAAACGCTGGCTGGGCCGCGCCGGCGAGCCGGTGCAGGGCCTGTACCTGTGGGGCGGCGTCGGCCGCGGCAAGACCTTCCTCAACGACCTGCTGTTCGACCAGCTGGGCGACCTGCCGCGCCGCCGCTGGCACTTCCACCGCTTCATGGTCGAAATGCACGCGCGCATCCAGGCCCTGCCCAGGGACACCGCCGACACCGTGGCGGTGGTCGCCGATGCGCTGGCCGAAGAACTGCGGCTTCTGGTGCTCGACGAATTCATCGTTTCCGACATCGCCGACGCGATGATCCTGGGCCGGCTGCTCGACCGCCTGTTCGAACGTGGCGTCGTGCTGGTCACCACGTCCAACACCGAACCGAAGAACCTCTACCGCGACGGCCTGCAGCGCGCGCGCTTCCTGCCGGCGATCGCGCTGCTGGAAAAACACTGCGTCGTCCACCACCTCGACAGCCAGCTTGATTACCGCCTGCGCCAGCTCACCAGCGCCGAAACCTATCTGGTCCCGCTGGGCAAGGACGCCGATGCGGCGCTGGCCGCCCACTACGAGCGCCTGGCCGCCGACGCCCCGCGCGAGGAGGGCCCGCTGGCCGTCAACGGCCGCCTGATCCCGGTGCGGGCGTTGGCCGAAGGTATTGCCTGGTTCGACTTCCATGCACTGTGCGAGGGCCCGCGCGCCGCCGCCGACTACATCGAAGTGGCGCGCGACTTCCACACCGTGCTGCTTTCGAACGTCCCGGTGATGGACGCCTCGAGCGAAAACGCCGCGCGCCGCTTTGTGCACCTGGTCGACGAACTCTACGACCGCAACGTCAACCTGGTGCTCAGCGCCGCCGCCGAACCGATGTGGCTCTACACCGGCGAGAAGCTGCGCGGTGACTTCGAGCGCACCGCCTCGCGCCTGGTCGAAATGCGCAGCGCGCACTTCATGGCCCGCGAACACCGCCCGTGAGGCGCGCCGCGCCCTGGCTGGCGGCGGCGCTGGGCCTGGGCCTGGTGCTGGCCGCGTTCTGGCCCGGCTACCTGAGCTGGGACTCCGCCTGGCAGTGGTGGCAGGCCCGTCACGGCGAACTCGATCCCGGCCACCCGCCGGTCATGGTGCGGGTCTGGCAGGCGGTGCGCCTGGTCTTGCCCGACCCCGGCGGTATGTTGCTGGTGCAGGCGCTGGCCTGGTGGGCGGCCATGGCGGGCTTCGCCCATGCGCTGGGCGGCGGCGCCTGGCGGCGCGTGCTGTGCGTGTGGCTGCTGGGCGCCTGGCCACCGCTGCTGGCGCTGCTGCCGCACCTTTGGAAGGACGTGTGGATGATGGCGCTGTTCGCGGGCGCCGTGGCCTGCCTGGCGGCCGACCTGACGGCGCCGCGTCGCGGCTGGCGCCTGGGCGCACTGGCGCTGCTGGTGGCCGGCTGCGCCTTCCGTCACAACGCGCTGCCGGCGGCCTTGCCTTTGCTGGCCTGGATCGCCTGGCGCGAGTGGCCTGGCAAACGGTGGCGGGTCGGCCTGGCCACGGTCGCGCTGACGGTGTTCCTGCACCTGGCCGCGGGACTGGCCAACCTGGCGCCAGGCGCGCGTGATACGCCCGTGTGGCCGGTGATCGCGATGTGGGACATCGCCGCGGTGTCGATCGCCGAGGACCGCGTGCTGTTCCCACCCGACTGGGTCGAGCCCGGGCTGACGGTCGACGACCTGCGCCGCGACTTCTCGCCCTTCGTCAACGTGCCCAGCTTCGAATCCGGGCAGCTGCGCCTGAACTTCTATTACGACTACACGCCGGCGCAGTACGCCGACCTTCGCCGCGCCTGGCTTTCACTGCCGCTGGAGCATCCGCGCGCCTACTTCGGCCACCGTGCCGAGGTCTCGGCCTACCTGCTGGGCTTCCGCCAGGAACAACAGCCCGATTTCCAGGTGCTGCAGCCGGCCATCGTGCCGCTGCGCGACAACCCCGCCGTGTCGCCGCCTTCGGGCCCGCTGCATCATGCGCTGCAGTCGCGCCTGGGCGCGCTGGTGGATACGCCGCTTTTCGCGGGCTGGCTTTACGTGGCACTCGCTGCGGGCATCCTTGTGGTCACCACCTTGCGCCGGCGCGGACCGGGCGACGGTCTGGCCGCGGCCGTCGCCGCATCGGGCCTGCTGCTGGCACTGCCGCTGCTGCCGTTGGCGCCATCGGCGGATTTCCGTTACCTGGCGTGGACGGTCGCGGCCAGCGTGATGGCCTTCTTGCTCACGGCGTTGCCCCGAGAAGAACGCCTTTAAGGACGCCTCCGGCTGCCGCGCAGGTCCCTGCGCAACTGCGTGCTAGCATCCTTGGAAGGCTAACCAGGGGAATCGCCATGCGCCGTTTGCTGCTTGTTTCCGCCCTCGCCGCCGCGCTTTGCGGCCCCGCCTTCGCCCAGCCGCCCGACGTCGAGGCGCTGGCCGCTTCGGTGGACGCGAAGGTGCAGGCCTGGCGCCGCGACATCCACCAGAATCCGGAGCTCGGAAACCGCGAAACGCGCACCGCCGCGCTGGTCGCCGACCATCTGCGCGCGCTTGGCTTCGAGGACGTACGCACCGGCATCGCCACCACCGGCGTGACCGGCGTATTGCGCGGCGGCAAACCCGGCCCGCGCATCGCGCTGCGCGCCGACATGGACGCGCTGCCGGTGACCGAACGCAGCGGCCTGCCGTTTGAATCCAAGGTCACCACCACCTTCCGCGGCGAAACCACCGGCGTGATGCACGCCTGCGGCCACGACGCGCACACCGGCATCCTGATGGGCGTGGCCCAAGCGCTGGCATCGGTGAAGGACGACCTGGCCGGCGAAGTGCTCTTCATCTTCCAGCCAGCCGAAGAAGGCCCGCCGGACGGCGAGGAGGGTGGTGCCGAGGAAATGCTCAAGCAGGGCATCTTCGAACGCTTCAAGCCCGAGGCGGTGTTCGGCCTGCACGTGTTCAGCACGCTCAACGCCGGCAAGGTGGGGTACCGCAGCGGCCCGACGATGGCGGCCTCGGACCGCTTCAACATCGTCATCAAGGGCCGGCAGACGCACGGCTCTCGGCCCTGGGGCGGCGTTGATCCGATCGTGGCCGCGGCCGACGTCATCGGCACCACGCAGACCATCGTCAGCCGGCGCCAGAACATCTCCAAGCTGCCGGTGGTGGTGAGCTTTGGCGCCATCAAGGGCGGCATCCGCTACAACATCATTCCCGACGAAGTCGAACTGGTGGGCACCATCCGCACCTTCGACGAGGACATGCGCCAGCAGGTGTTCGCCGACCTGATCAACGTCTCCGAATCCGTGGCGCACGCGCACGGCGCCACCGCCGTCGCCCAGGTGCCCGACACCAAGGGCAACCCGGTCACCGTCAACCACCCGGCGCTGACGATGCGCATGGTGCCCAGCCTGGAAAAGGTGGTCGGCGCCGAGAGCGTCGTCGAGATGGACCTGACCATGGGCGCCGAGGATTTCAGCTATTACGCCAACCAGGTCCCGGGCTTCTTCTACTTCGTCGGCGCCACCCCGCCCGACCAGGACCCGCTGAAGGCACCGTCGAACCACTCGCCCGAGTTTTTCCTGGACGAGCAGGCGCTGAAGGTCGGCACCCGGACGATGCTGCAGGTGGCGCTGGATTACCTGCACGAAGTGGACTGATTGACCAGCGACCCCGGCCACACTATCTTGTGGCCGTCGGTCCCGGGTGCCACAAGCGCTTGGGTTAATAGGGAAGCCGGTGTGACTCCGGCACTGCCCCGCAGCGGTATGTGGAAACGACCGCCGTCATCAAGCACTGGGACCTCGGGTCCCGGGAAGCGACGGCCAGTAGGAGAGGCGCCCGCCTCGCGTCCACGAGTCCGAAGACCTGCCGACAGCCGCGCGAAGCACGACGCGCGGTGACCGGCCCAGAGGTCTCCGGGGGGAGACGGCGCCGGTGTCGTGGCGGCGCGTCTCGGTCCCTGCGACACCCGTATTCCATCCTCCCGGTGCCTTGAACGCCCGCGTCGTCCTCCGAGGGAAGGGCGGCGGCCGTGCGCCATGCACCGGAGACCACCATGAACCACGAGATCCTCGACGCCCCCGCCGACGCCGACGCGCCGCAGTTCGCCCTCACCCCGCCCGCCGCCGCGCTGGGCATGACCGTCACCAAGCGCAACGGCCGGCGCGAGCCGGTGGACCTGAACAAGATCGTGCGCGCGGTCATGCGCCAGTGCGACGACCTGTATGCCGTCGATCCCATGCGCGTGGCCACACGCACCATCTCGGGCCTGTACGACGGCGCCAGCACCCGCGAACTCGACGAACTCTCCATCCGCACCGCCGCCCTGCTCACCGCCGAAGAGCCCGAGTACGGCCGCCTCGCCGCCCGCCTGCTGGCCGAATGCATCACCAAGGAAGTCACCGGGCAGGAAATCCACGCCTTCTCGCAGTCGGTGGCGCGCGGCCACGAACTGGGCCTGGTCAATGCGCGGCTGCTGGCGTTCGTGCAGGCCAATGCCCGCAAGCTCAACGACGCGTTGGACGCTTCGCTGGACCGGCGCTTCGACTACTTCGGCCTGCGCACGCTCTACGACCGTTACCTGCTGCGCCACCCGACCGCGCGCACGGTCATCGAAACCCCGCAGCAGTTTTTCCTGCGCATCGCCTGCGCGCTGAGCCAGGACGTGCCCGAGGCACTGGCGCTGTACCAGCGCATGGCCCACCTGGACTACCTGCCGAGCTCGCCGACACTGTTCAACGCCGGCACCACGCATGAGCAACTTTCGAGTTGTTTCCTGCTCGATTCGCCCGACGACACGCTCGATGCCATCTACCGGCGATACAGCGACGTGGCGATGCTGAGCAAGTTCAGCGGTGGCATCGGCCTGTCCTACAGCCGCGTGCGTTCGCGCGGTTCGCTCATCCGCAGCACCAATGGCCACAGCAACGGCATCGTGCCCTGGCTCAAGACGCTCGACTCGTCGGTGGCGGCGGTGAACCAGGGCGGCCGCCGCAAGGGCGCGGCCTGCGTCTACCTCGAACCCTGGCACGCCGATGTCGAGGAGTTCCTGGAGCTGCGCGACAACACCGGCGACGACGCCCGGCGCACGCACAACCTCAACCTGGCGAACTGGATCCCCGACCTGTTCATGCGCCGCGTCGAGGCCGACGGGCCCTGGTCGCTGTTCGATCCCAAGGCCGTGCCGGCGCTGGTCGACCTCTTCGGCGAGGCCTTCGACGCCGCCTACGAGCAGGCCGAGCGTTCCGGCCTGGCCGTACGCACGATCAAGGCCCGCGAGCTGTACGCGAAGATGATGCGCACCCTGGCCCAGACCGGCAACGGCTGGATGACCTTCAAGGACAAGTGCAACCGGGCCAGCAACCAGACCGCGAAAGCGGGCAACGTCATCCACCTGTCGAACCTGTGCACCGAGATCCTGGAGGTCACCAACGCCGAGGAAACCGCGGTCTGCAACCTTGGTTCGATCAACCTGGGCCAGCACCTGGGCGAGCACGGTTTCGATTTCGAGAAGCTGGCCGATACCGTGCGCCTGGCGGTGCGGCAGCTCGACCGCGTGATCGACCTGAATTTTTATCCGATCGAAGCCGCCCGTCGCGGGAACCTGCGCTGGCGGCCGGTGGGCCTGGGCTGCATGGGGCTGCAGGACGTGTTCTTCCGGCTGCGCTTGCCCTTCGACAGCGCCCAGGCCCGCGCGCTTTCGGCGCGCATCGCCGAGGACATCTATTTCCACGCGCTCGACGCCAGCTGCGAGCTGGCACAGGAGCGTGGCCGCCACCCGAACTTCGAGGACACCCGTGCGGCGAGCGGTGAACTGCAGTTCGACGCCTGGGGCGTGACCCCCTCCGACGCATCGCGCTGGGACGCCCTGCGCGAGCGCATCCGTGAACATGGCCTGCGCAATTCGCTGCTGGTGGCGATCGCGCCCACCGCCACCATCGCCTCCATTGCCGGCTGCTACGAGTGCATCGAGCCGCAGGTGAGCAACCTGTTCAAGCGTGAAACCCTGTCGGGCGACTTCCTGCAGGTGAACAAGCACCTGGTCACCGAGCTCAAGCAGCTGGGCCTGTGGACGCCGGAGCTTCGCGACCGCATCAAGCTGGCCGAAGGCTCGGTGCAGGGCATCGCCGAGATCCCGCCCGAACTGCGTGCGGTGTATCGCACGGTCTGGGAAATCCCCATGCGTTCGCTGATCGACATGGCGGCCGAACGCGGCGCCTTCATCGACCAGAGCCAGTCGCTGAACCTGTTCATGGAGAGCCCGAACATCGGCGCGCTTTCCTCGATGTACATGCACGCCTGGAAGCAGGGCATCAAGACCACCTACTACCTGCGCTCGCGACCTGCCACGCGTATCGCCAAGGCCACCGTGGACGCGCCCTCGGCGTCCGCCGCGGTGATGTGTTCGCTCGAGAACCCGGAATCCTGCGAGGCCTGCCAGTGACCGCCCGCCTGCTCGACCCCGGCTTCGACCTGACGCTCCGGCCCATGCGTTACCCGAAGTTCTACGAGATGTACCGCGACGCGATCCGCAACACCTGGACGGTGGAGGAGGTCGACTTCTCGCTCGACACCAACGACCTCAAGAACAAGCTCGGGCCCGCCGAACGGCACCTGATCGAGCGCCTGGTGGCGTTTTTCGCCACCGGCGACTCGATCGTCTCCAACAACCTGGTGCTCAACCTCTACCAGCACATCAATGCGCCCGAGGCGCGCATGTTCCTTTCGCGCCAGCTGTACGAGGAGGCGCTGCACGTGCAGTTCTACCTGACCCTGCTCGACACCTACCTGCCGGATCCGGACGCCCGGGCGCGCGCGTTCGCCGCGGTCGAGAACATTCCTTCCATCCGCAAGAAGGCCGAGTTCTGCTTCCGCTGGATGGACAGCGTGCAGGACCTGCAGCGCCTGGAGACAAAGGCCCAACGCCGGCAGTTCCTGCTCAACCTGGTCTGCTTCGCGGCCTGCATCGAGGGCCTGTTCTTCTTCGGTGCCTTCGCCTACGTGTACTACCTGCGTTCGCGCGGCCTGCTGCACGGCCTGGCGGGTGGCACGAACTGGGTGTTCCGCGATGAAAGCGGGCACATGGCCTTTGCCTTCGAGGTCATCCGCACGGTGCGTGAAGAAGAGCCGGACCTGTTCGACGACGAGCTCAAGGCCCGGATCGTGCAGATGCTGACCGAGGCCGTGGACTGCGAGTGTGCGTTTTCCGAGGACGTGTTATCCGGCGGGGTTGCCGGCCTGTCGCCGCGGGACATGCGCCAGTACCTGGAGTACTGCGCCGACCAGAGGCTGGCGCAGCTGGGCCTGCCCAAGCACTTCGGTGCCCGCAATCCGTTTCCGTTCATGGACCTGCAGGACGTCCAGGAGTTGACGAACTTCTTCGAACGCCGTGTGTCCGCCTACCAGGTGGGCGTGCAGGGCGAGGTGGCGTTTGATGCGTCGTTTTGAACCTGAACCGGCGGCCGGATCGTCACGGCCGCCGGTCGCCCCGGCTCGCGTTGTATACGCTCAATGCGTTCTTGCGTGAGACAATGCGACCCATGACGTCACCTGAACTGAGCCCCCTGGGCAAAGCCGTCGAATACGGCGGCGACTACGATCCTTCCCTGCTGTTCCCGATCGCCCGCGCCCAGTCGCGGGCCGCGCTGGGCCTGGGCGACGACCTGCCCTTCGGCGGCGTCGATTTCTGGAATGCCTACGAGCTGAGCTGGCTGGACGGGCGCGGCAAGCCGCGCGTGGCCCTGGCCGAACTGCGCGTGCCGGCGACGTCGCCGAACATCATCGAATCCAAGAGCCTCAAGCTGTACCTGGGCAGCTACGCCATGGCGCGTTTCGCCGACACCGACGCCCTGCGCGCCCAGCTGGTGTCCGACCTGTCGGCCGGCGCCGGTGCGCCGGTCAGCGTGGTGTTGACGCCGGCCGGTTCCAACAACGTGGCGCTCATCGAGAACCTCGAAGGCGACCTCATCGACGACCTGCCCATCGAGATCAGCCATTACGGCCCGCCGCGCCCGGACTTCCTGTCGTCCGATGCCGAAACCCGGGCCGACGAAATCCTGGTTTCCCACCTGCTCAAGTCCAATTGCCCGGTCACCGGCCAGCCGGACTGGGCCAGCGTGCAGATCCGCTATGCCGGCCCGCGCATCGCCCGCGACGGCCTGCTGCGCTATCTGGTGTCCTACCGCCAGCACAGCGACTTCCACGAAAGCTGCGTCGAGCGCATCTTCATTGACCTCATGCAGCATTGCGCGCCTACCCGCCTGGCGGTGTACGCTCGTTACACGCGCCGTGGCGGCCTGGATATCAACCCCTTCCGGGCCACCCCGGGCCTGCCCCTGCCGGGCAACCCGCGCACCAACCGCCAGTAACCACCGCCGCCGACCCGAGCCGCCCATGCGCCCGATCCTGACGAGCCTTGCCCTGTCGCTGTCCCTGCTGCTGCTCGCCTGCGGCGGCGAGCAAGACGCCGCGCCCGCGGACGCGTCCGCCGCCGCGGAGCAAGGTGCGGCAGGTGCCGACGCCGACGCCGCCCTGCCCGAAGAAGCGCCCATGCCGGGCGGTGATTTCCGCGTGGTCGCCGTCGAGCTGGGCACCGAGCTGGACGAGGAAGGTCGCGTGCCCCGCCCGCAGGACGTCTTCACCACGGTGGACACCATCCATGCCGCCGTCGTCGGCGTGGGCAGCAGCCCTGGCCTGACGCTGTCGGCCCGCTGGCTGCTCGAGGATGGCACCCAGGTCGCCAAGGCCGGGCAAAGCATGGTGCCCGAAGCCCCGACCGTCACCACCTTCAGCATCACCCAGCCCGAACCGTGGCCGACGGGCACCTACCGGGTGGAGATCGCGATCAACGACCGCGTTATCGAGACCCGCAGCTTCACCATCGAATAATCCTTCGAGCCTTCGTGGCCCATGAGCCATCCCTGCCTGCGCTGCGGCGCCTGCTGCGCCACCTTCCGCGTGTCTTTCCACTGGTCGGAAGCCCAACCTGACAACCCCGACGGCCCGCCGCCCGAGCTGGTGATGCCGCTGCGCCGGCACGAGCTGGCCATGCGCGGCACCGAAGGCAGCCATCCGCGCTGCGCGGGCCTGCGCGGCACGATCGGCGTGGACGGCCACTGCGGCATCTACCCGCAGCGGCCCTCGGCGTGCCGCGAGGTGGAGCCTTCCTGGGAATTCGGCCGGCACAGCCCCCAGTGCGACAAAGCCCGCGCGGCCCATGGACTGAAGCTGCTGACGCCCGAAGACTGGGCCATGCAGCCGGTGCTGCTGCCCGGGGTCGACCAGGTGCCGCTGGCAGCGGCGGCCCTGCACGAAGTGGACGACCTGCCGCCGGGTTACGGGGCTGAACCGCCGCCGTCGCCGGACGCGGGCTCACCCCTGTCCTGACCCGCTCGCGTACACCCCCGTAGGGGCGCCGCGCTTTCCCCGGCCCCGCGTAACCGCGACAATGCGGGGCTGACTTCACGGGATCAAACCACCATGTCCGATTCGCCCAAGATCATCTACACGCTGACCGACGAAGCCCCGTTCCTGGCGACCCAGTCGCTGCTGCCGGTCGTGCAGGCCTTCGCGGGCGCCGCCGGCATCACCGTCGAAACGCGCGATATCTCGCTGTCGGGCCGCATCCTGGCGCAGTTCCCCGACCGCCTTCGCGAAGACCAGCGCATCGGCGACCACCTGGCCGAACTGGGTGAACTGGCCACCAAACCCGAAGCCAACATCATCAAGCTGCCCAACATCAGCGCCTCGGTGCCGCAGCTCAAGGCCGCCATCACCGAACTGCAGTCCCAGGGCTACGCCCTGCCCGATTACCCGGACGAACCCAAGACGGATGCCGAGAAGGACATCAAGGCCCGCTACGACCGCACCAAGGGCAGCGCCGTGAACCCGGTGCTGCGCGAGGGCAACTCCGACCGCCGTGCACCGAAGTCGGTGAAGGCCTTCGCCCGCAAGCACCCGCACCGCATGGGCAAGTGGAGCGCAAGCTCGAAGTCGCACGTGGCGCACATGGACGGCGGTGATTTCTACGGCAGCGAAAAGTCGGCGCTCATCGGCGAAGCCGGCAGCCTGAAGATCGAACTGCTGCGCACCGATGGCGTCACGACCGTGCTCAAGGAAAGCGTGCCGGTGCAGTTCGGCGAAATCGTCGATGCCTCGGTGATGAACCGACAGCGCCTGGCGGCCTTCATCGCCGAGCAGATCACCGACGCGCGTGCCAAGGGCGTGCTGTTCTCGCTGCACCTCAAGGCCACCATGATGAAGGTCTCCGACCCGATCATGTTCGGCATCGCCGTCGGCGAGTTCTACAAGGACGTGCTCGACCGCCACGCCGAGGCCCTGGCCGCGGCCGGCTTTGATCGCAACAACGGCATCGGCGACCTTTATGCCCGCCTGGGCAGCCTGCCCGAGGCCACCCAGGCGGCGATCAAGGCCGAGCTCGAAGCGCTGTACGCCGCGCGCCCGGGCCTGGCCATGGTCAACTCCGACAAGGGCATCACCAACCTGCACGTGCCCAGCGACGTCATCGTGGACGCCTCGATGCCGGCGATGATCCGCGACTCGGGCTGCATGTGGAACGCGCAAGGCGAATTGCAGGACACCAAGGCCGTCATCCCCGACCGCTGCTACGCCGGCATCTACCAGGCGGTGATCGAGGACTGCAAGGCCAACGGCGCCTTCGACCCGGCCACCATGGGCAGCGTGCCCAACGTCGGCCTGATGGCGCAGAAGGCCGAGGAATACGGCTCGCACGACAAGACCTTCCAGATCCCCGGCGACGGCATCGTGCGCGTCAGCGACGAGGCTGGCCGCACGATCTTCGAACACCCGGTGATGGCCGGCGACATCTGGCGCATGTGCCAGACCAAGGACGCGCCGGTGCGCGACTGGGTGAAGCTGGCCGTCGACCGCGCCCGCCTGAGCGACACGCCGGCGATCTTCTGGCTTGACAAGCACCGCGCCCACGACGCCCAGCTGATCACCCGCGTCGAAGGCTACCTGCAGGACTACGACACCGATGGCCTGGACATCCGGATCCTCGCGCCGGTCGATGCAATGAAGATCTCCCTCGAGCGCATCCGCGCCGGCAAGGACACCATTTCGGTCACCGGCAACGTGCTGCGCGACTACCTGACCGACCTGTTCCCGATCATGGAGCTGGGCACCAGCGCCAAGATGCTGTCGATCGTGCCGCTGATGGCCGGCGGCGGACTGTTCGAGACCGGCGCCGGCGGTTCGGCGCCCAAGCACGTGCAGCAGTTCACCGCCGAGAACTACCTGCGCTGGGATTCGCTCGGTGAATTCCTGGCCCTGGCCGCCTCGCTCGACCACGTCAGCGAACGCTGGCTCAATTCGCAGGCGCCCGTGCTGGCCAAGACCCTGGACGAAGCCAACGCCCGCATCCTGGACGAAAACCGCTCGCCGGCCCGCAAGGTCGGCCAGCTCGACAACCGTGGCACCCACTTCTACCTGGCGCAGTACTGGGCCAAGGCCCTGGCCGACCAGGACGAGGACGCCGCGCTGAAGGCGAAGTTCGCGCCGCTGGCCAAGCGCCTGCTGGACGAGGAGGCGACGATCCTGGCCGAGCTGCTGGCGGTCCAGGGCAAGCCGGTGGACATCGGCGGCTATTACCGCCCGGACCTTGCCAAGGCCAGCGAGGCGATGCGGCCCAGCGCCACCTTCAACGCGGCGCTTGCTTCGCTGTAAGCGGCAGGCACAGCCGGTCGATGGCCCAGGCCACCGCCCCGGCGGTGGCGATGGCCGCGACCAGGGTCCAGGGAAGCGGACCCAGGCGCTCGACCAGCGCCGACGGCAGCAAGGCAGCCATCGGCGCGGCGGCGACGCCAAGCACCACCGGCGCCAGCAGCGCCGCGGCGCGCACGAAGCCGGTTTCCAGGCCCGCCTGCTCGTCGTAGTCGCGGGTGAGTGCTTCAAGACGAGCCGCAAACCCCTCGGGAGCCGCGGGCATCGGCGCCTCGCGTACCGCCCGGTAGACGCGCCGGTAAGCCTGCACCGCGTCCGGCGGCAGGCCCGGCGTATCGCCTTCCTGTTCCGCCGCTTGCTGCAGGCGCACTTCCAGCCGGTTCGGATCACTGTGCATGGCTGACCTCCCTGGGGTCCTGGAGCTGTTGCCGGAGCTTTAGCCGCGCCCGGAACAAATGGCTTTTGACCGTGCCTTCGGCCATGCCAGTGATGGCAGCGATGTCGGCGATGGGCAATTCGTCGAGGTGGTAGAGCGTGACGACGGTGCGCTGCAGGGGCGACAGGCCTTCGATCGCCCGGGACAGGTGGCCGATTTCATCGCGCTGCGCATGGCTCGCCTGCAGGTCGAAATCGTCTGCCACGCGCGCCACCGGATCCTCGTCCTCGTCGCCGGCATGCACCAGCGGCAGCTGCTTGCGGCGCAGGTGCCGGCAGGCAACGCCGTAGGCCACCCGGCCGATCCACGTTGCCAGGCTCGACTCGAAGCGGAACTGGTGCAGGCGCTGGAACACGCGCAGGTAGACCTCCTGGCAAAGCTCGCGGGTGTCTTCCGGGTGCCCCACCACCCGGAAGACCAGGTGCCAGACCAGCTTCTCGTGGCGGCGCACGAGTTCTTCAAAGGCCCCGGGCGCGCGCGCCAGCACCGCCGAGACCAGGGCCTGATCCTGCATCATCCAGGGACGGACGCCACAAGGGCGGCCGCGGTTGCAGCCGGATTCAGGCGGCCGGCACTGCAACCGCGGCCGCCCTGGTGGACTCCATCGCTCCGAATCCGGAATCCGGTCGCCAAGGGACCCGCCCCATGTTCGACATCCTCGCCATCTTGCTGCCGTTTTTCCTGGCGCTTTGCATCGTCGCCGTCATCCGCATGGTGGTCGATGCCCGGCTGCGTCGTCGCCTTGCCGAAACCCACGCCGGCGAAGACATGGTCTCCGCGCTGGTGAAGGCCGACGAGGAAGCCCGGCGGCAGTCCTCGCTCAAGTGGGGCCTGGTGCTGACCGCGATGGGCGGCGCCCTTTGCCTGATCGATGCTTTCGACCTGAGCGTCGAAGACCCCACCGCCTTCGGCCTGCTGATCGGCTTCGCCGGACTCGGCATGTTGGCCTACCACGCCCTGCGCCGTCCGGCGCCGCGCGACTAGTTCCCACCTTCCCCGCTTCCCCCTCCGGTGGGCGCCCCGCGGCGCCCGCCACGACCCCGGCTTGCCTGTCTCCCGCAGAGGGAGGCGCACCGACATCCCCAAGGAGACACCCATGAAACCACTCATCCTCGGCACGGCCCTGCTTACCCTCGGCTTGGCGGCATGCAGCAGTCTAGCCACGTCACCCGCGCTTCCCCAGGCCGCCGCGCTTGAAGCGCGGCTCGAGCCTGCCCGCCGCGAGGCCCATGTGCCGCTGATCGCCGTGGCCTACATCCGCGACGGCCAGGTCCGCTGGACCCGGCTGCTCGGCGACGCCGACACCCTGGCCGCGGCCGGTGATTCGCCCTTGTTCAACCAGGCGTCCCTGACCAAACCCGCCTTTGCCCTGATGGTGCTGCACCAGGTCGAGACGGGTGAAATCACCCTGGACACACCGCTGTGGCAGGACTGGGTGGATCCGGACCTGGCCGACGATCCGCGTCACCGCCAGCTGACACCTCGCCTGGCGCTGAGCCACCAGACCGGTCTTCCGAACTGGCGCGGCCGCGGCGATCTTGCCTTTATCTTCGATCCCGGCAGCCGGCACGAATATTCCGGCGAAGGCTTCGAATACCTGCGTCGCGCCCTGGAAAAGAGGACGGGCCGGTCGATGGCGGCGCTGATGGAGGCGTCGGTGCTGGCGCCGGCCGGCATGACCGACACCCATTTCGGCTGGCAGGACAGCCTGGGCGCGCGGTTCGTGCCCGGTGATGCCGGAACGGGCCTTGAGTCCGTGAGCGAACGAACCCCCAATGCCGCCGCGAACAGCTTCGGGACCATCGATGACTACGGTCGGTTCATCGCCTGGGTGTCGCGCGGCGCCGGCATGGACGCGACGCTCTTCGCGCAGATGCAGGTGTCGCAGGCCCGTCACCCGGACCCGGCGGAGCAGTTCGGCCTCGGCTGGAAACTGCTGCCCGGTGGCGATGAAACCATGCTCTGGCATGATGGCCGCGAGGCCGGCCTGTACAACTTCGCGCTGGCGTTGCCGGATCGTCGCGAGGGCCTGGTGATGCTGGGCAAGGGCCAGCACGGCGAACTGCTGGTGCGCCCGCTGGTGAAAACGCTGCTGGCCGATGGCGACGACTGGCTGGCGCGCATGGACCGGCAGATCTGGAACTACATCGGCAGCGTGCCCCGCGAACAGCTGGGTCCGATGATGCAGTTCCTCGCCGGCCAGCCGTCGTTTACCGCCAAGCTGCTGCATGCCGCGCACACGTCGCTTCTCGAGCCGCTGGCGCTCGATGCCACGCAGGAAGCCGCCGCCCGCGACGCCATCGACGCCCTGGCCTTCGCGATGATCGATGGCAGGGTGACGCCCGAACAGGTGCAGCCGCTGCTGGCGATGCTGGTGGAAGACCACGCGGGCCAGCCCCGCCGCATCGAAGCCATGTCGCCCCACCAGGCCCGCACCTGGCTCGGCGCCATCGCCGCCGCCACGGACTGAAGCTGCCGTTTGGCAGAAGGAATTCTCGCGGCGGGTTTACCCGGCCGATAAAAAACCACCCGGCTTCGCAACCGGGTGGT
The DNA here is from genome assembly GCF_054781715.1 of Arenimonas aestuarii. Taxonomy (NCBI): domain Bacteria; kingdom Pseudomonadati; phylum Pseudomonadota; class Gammaproteobacteria; order Lysobacterales; family Lysobacteraceae; genus Arenimonas; species Arenimonas aestuarii. The sequence continues at coordinate 154,507 of NZ_BAAGTW010000006.1, forward strand.
TTTCCTTGGGCGGGCAGGACCTCAGCCGTGCAGGTCGAAGCGGTCGGCCTCCATGACCTTGGTCCAGGCGGCGACGAAGTCGTCCACGAACTTCCGGCCGGCATCGCTGGCCGCATACACCTCGGCCAGGGCGCGCAGCTGCGCATTCGAGCCGAACACCAGGTCGGACACCGTGCCGGTCCACTTGAGGTCGCCGGTCTTGCGGTCGCGGCCCTCGAGGATGTCGCGGTTGCCTTCCGAGCGCTTCCACTTGGTGCGCATGTCGAGCAGGTTGGTGAAGAAATCGCTGCTCAGCGTGCCCGGGTTCCTGGTGAACACGCCGTGCTTGCTGCCCTTGTAGTTGGCGCCCAGGGAACGCAGGCCTCCGACCAGCACCGTCATCTCCGGGGCGCTCAGCCGCAGCAGCGCGGCGCTGTCGACCAGCATTTCGGCCTCGGAGCCTTCGAACCCCTTGGCGACGTAGTTGCGGAAACCGTCCACCTTGGGCTCGAGCGGCGCGAACGACTCGGCGTCGGTCATCTCGTCGGTGGCGTCGGTGCGGCCCGCATGGAAGGGCACGGTGACGTCGAAGCCGCCCTTCTTCGCCGCTGATTCGATCGCCGCATTGCCGGCCAGCACGATCAGGTCGGCCATCGAGATCTTCTTGCCGCCGCTGGCGGAGGCGTTGAAGTCCTTCTGGATGCCCTCGAGCGTGGACAGCACCTTGGCCAGCTGCTCGGGCTGGTTCACCTCCCAGTCCTTCTGCGGCGCAAGGCGGATGCGGGCGCCGTTGGCGCCGCCGCGCTTGTCGCTGCCGCGGTAGGTCGAGGCCGAGGACCAGGCGGTGTAGACCAGCTGCTGGGTGGTCAGGCCCGAATCGAGCACCTTCTTCTTCAGCGCGGCCACGTCCTTGTCATCGACCAGCGGATGGTCGACATCGGGCACCGGGTCCTGCCAGATCAGCACTTCCTTGGGCACGTACTTGCCCAGGTAGCGATTGCGCGGTCCCATGTCGCGGTGGGTCAGCTTGAACCAGGCCCGCGCGAAGGCGTCGGCGAATTCGTCCGGGTTGTCCTTGAAGTGGCGCGAGATCTTTTCGTAGGCCGGGTCCATGCGCATGGCCATGTCGGCCGTGCTCATCATCAGCTTTTCCTTGCGGCCCGGATCGTGCGCGGCCGGGGCCATGTCTTCTTCCTTCAGGCCTTTTGCCTGCCACTGCTGCGCGCCGGCGGGGCTCTTGGTCAGCTCCCAGTCGTACTTGAACAGCACGTCGAAGTAGCTCATGTCCCACTTGGTCGGGGTCGGCGTCCACGCGCCTTCCAGGCCACTGGTGGTGGTGTGGCCGGCCATGCCCGACTCGTAGCCATTGATCCAGCCGAAGCCCTGGTTCTCGATGTCGGCGCCTTCGGGTTCGACCTGCACCAGCGACGCGTCCCCGGCGCCGTGCGCCTTGCCGAAGGTGTGGCCGCCGGCGGTCAGGGCGACGGTCTCGTAGTCGTTCATGGCCATGCGCGCGAAGGTGTCGCGGATGTCGCGGGCCGAAAGCAGTGGGTCCGGATTGCCGTCCGGGCCTTCCGGGTTCACGTAGATCAGGCCCATCTGCACCGCGGCCAGCGGATTGGCCAGGTCGCGCTCGCCGGAGTAGCGGCTGTTTTCCTTGTCGCTGGTGGACAGCCATTCCTGCTCCGGACCCCAGAACACGTCGGCCATCGGCTCCCAGATGTCGCTGCGGCCGCCGCCGAAACCGAAGGTCTTGAAGCCCATCGATTCAAGCGCGACGTTGCCGGTAAGGATGAACAGGTCGGCCCAGGACAGCTGCTTGCCGTACTTCTGCTTGATCGGCCACAGCAGGCGGCGCGCCTTGTCGAGGTTGCCGTTGTCGGGCCAGCTGTTGAGCGGCGCGAAACGCTGGTCACCGGTGCCACCACCGCCGCGTCCGTCCTGGATGCGATAGGTGCCGGCGGCATGCCAGGCCATGCGGATGAAGAAGGGACCGTAGTGGCCGTAGTCGGCCGGCCACCAGTCCTGGGAATCGGTCATCAGGGCGTGCAGGTCCTTGATGACGGCGTCGAGGTCGAGCTTCTTGAACTCTTCGCGGTAGTCGTAGTCCTCGCCCATCGGGTTGGCCCGCGGCGAATGGCCGTGGAGGATGCCGAGGTTGAGCTGGTTCGGCCACCAGTCCGCGTTGGTCCAGGCACCGGTGATGGCCTGGCTGCGGCTTCCGCCCGAGAAGGGGCATTTTGCTTCGTTGGACATGGCGTTCTCTCCTGGATCCGCGGATGGTCAGGACAGAGTGGCCCTCCCGTTCCGATAGGTGAAGTTCTTTTTTCCAATGGCTGTCATAGGGATTGACTATCGAAGTGGCCCCACCTCGCCGTTGCGGGGGCTTAACAGGCCCGCGTGATAGCCTCCGGGCTCGTTTTCATGCCCCGGAGCCTCTCCATGCGAACCACTCGCACCCCGCTTGCCCTCGCTTTCGCCCTTTCCCTGGGCCTGGCCGCCTGCAGTCCGGCTTCCGAGGAGCCCGCCGCCGCGCCGGAAGCCGCCGCGGAAGCCATGGCCGCCGACGACGCCGAAACCGCCGATCGCGACGCCCAGACCGACCCGATGGACGCCGTCCTTGCCGGTAACTGGCGCGACGCCGACAACATGGCCCGCGACACCTGGCGCCACCCGCGTGAAACCCTGGCCTTCTTCGGCGTCGGCCCCAGCCAGACCATCGTCGAGATCTCCCCGGGCGGCGGCTGGTACACCGAAATCCTGGCCGCGCTGCCGGGCGAGAAGGGCAGCTACATCGGCGTGATCAACGACCCGGCGAAGTCGGGCAACGAACGCGCCCAGACCTACTACACCGAAGCCAACACCAAGCTGCGCGACAAGCTGGCGGCGCGCCCGGACGTTTACGGCGATGCGACCCTGGTCGAGATCGACCCGAAGGCGCCCGCGTTCGGCGAGCCCGGCTCGGCCGACGTGGTGCTGACCTTCCGCAACGTGCACAACTGGGTGATGGCCGGCAACGAAGCCGAGATGTTCCAGTCCTTTTACGACGTGCTGGTGCCGGGCGGCGTGCTGGGCGTGGTCGAACACCGCGCCGCGGCGGGCAAGACCCTGGCCGAGGTGAAGACCTCCGGCTACCTGCCCGAGGACTACGTGATCGGGCTGGCCGAAGCGGCGGGTTTCGTTCTCGAGGAAAAGAGCGAGATCAACGCCAACCCGGCCGACACCAAGGACCACCCCAACGGCGTCTGGACGCTGCCGCCGGGCAATAACCACGAAGAAGCCGACGGCGCCAAGTACGCCGCCATCGGTGAAAGCGACCGCATGACCCTGCGCTTCGTGAAGCCCCAGCCCGAGTCTGCCCCGGCCGAATAAGCCGCCGGCCACGCTGTTCCGGAAGCCCTCCGCAAGGAGGGCTTCTTCGTTTCAGGCCTGCACCGCCTCGCCGGTCTGCAGGCGCCAGAGGGCGGCGTAGGGGCCGTCCCGGGTCAGCAGGTCGTCATGGCTGCCCGATTCGACGATGCGGCCGGCGTCCATCACGTGGATCACGTCGGCATGGCGCACGGTGCTCAGCCGATGCGCCACCACCAGGGTGGTGCGACCCCGCGCGGCGCGGGCCAGCGAACGCTGGATCGCGGCTTCGGTTTCGTTGTCCACCGCCGACGTGGCTTCGTCGAGCACCAGGACCTTCGGGTCGCGGTAGAGCGCGCGCGCCAGGGCGATACGCTGGCGCTGGCCGCCGCTGAGGTTGCCGCCGCGTTCGCCGACCTCGCTGTCGTAGCCCAGCGGCAGTGCGTCGATGAAACCGTGGGCCTCGGCGGCGCGCGCCGCCGCCTCCACGCGGGCGCGGTCGGGCTGGCGTTCGCCGTAGGCGATATTGTCGGCGACGGTGCCGTCGGTCAGGAAGGGTTCCTGGGCGACGTAACCCACGGCACGGCGCAGCGACGCCGGCGCGATATCCGCGACGTCGCTGCCATCGAGCAGCAGGCGACCCTGCTTCGGGTCCAGGAAACGCAGCAGCAGCTTGAGCAGCGTCGACTTGCCGGCACCGGTGCCGCCGACCAGGGCGACGGTGGCGCCGGCAGGGATGTGCAGGTTGATGGCCTGCACCGCCATGCGCCCGTCGTAGTCGAAACCAACGTCTTCGAAGCGCAGGTCTCCGCGGGCGTCCGCCGGCACGTCGCCGGTGCCGCGCACCGGCACCGGCATGTCCAGCAGGTCCATCACCCGGTTCACCGACGCCATGGCGCGCTGGTACAGGTCGACCATGTCGGCCAGGCGCGTCAGCGGCCACAAAAGCCGCTGCGTCAGGTAGACCAGGGCCGAATAGCTGCCCACGCCGAGGTCGCCACGCAGGGTCAGCACGCCGCCGTAAAGCAGCGTGGCCACGAAGCCGGCCAGGATCGCCATGCGGATGACCGGCGTGATCGCCGCCGAAAAACGGATGGCGTCGGCATTGCGCGCCCGGAAGCCGTCCGAGGCCTGTCGCAGGTGTTCGGCTTCGAAGTCTTCGGCGGTATAGGCCTGGATGGTGGCCATGCCGGCCAGGTTGTTGTTGAGCCGCGCCGATACCGTGGCCGCGGCTTCGCGCGCCGCGGCATAACGCGGGGCCAGGCGCCGCTGGAACCAGAAGGCGCCGATCAGGATCAGCGGGATCGGCAGCATCGCCAGCGCCGCCAGGCTGGCCGTGAGCACGAAGAAGACGGCGCCGACCAGCAGCGAGGAAACCACCACCTGGATCAGGTCGTTGGCGCCGGTGTTGAGGAAACGTTCGATCTGGTTGACGTCTTCGTTCATCAGCGCCATCAGCCGTCCGCTGCGCTCGCGTTCGATCACCGCCGGCGGCAGCCGCTGCAGGTGGCCGTAGGCGGCCTGGCGCAGGGCGTGCTGCAGCTCCTGGGCCAGCCCGCGCCACTTCACCGCCAGCAGGTATTCGAACAGCGATTCGAGCACCCAGACCCCGATCGACAGCGCCACCAGCAGGTACAGCTGGTGCAGGGGGTCGGGCACGCCCAGCCCGGCCAGGAAGGAGTCCTGCTGGTTCACCACCACGTCCACGGCCACGCCGATCAGCAGCTCGGGCAGCACGTCGAAGAACTTGTTGAGCACCGAATAGACCGCGGCGGCCACGGCGGTGCCGCGGTGGGGGCGGGCGAAGCCGGCAAGCCGGCGCAGCGGGTGTTCGCGGGTCATGGGGGTTCCCTGTGCGGGGCCGGTCCTGGCCCCGGCAGCATTTTCCCATGCGGCGTAGAATAGGCGGATGCTGATCGCCTTCAATAAGCCCTACGGTGTACTGAGCCAGTTCACGGACAAGACGGTGCCGCCGCGACCGACGCTGGCGGGCTTCGACCTGCCGGAAGGCGTCTACGCCGCCGGCCGGCTCGACCAGGACTCCGAAGGCCTGCTCCTGCTCTCGGACGACGGCCCGCTGATCGCCCGCATCAGCTCGCCCAAGTTCCACTGGCCCAAGACCTACCTGGCCCAGGTCGAAGGCGATGCCACCGAGGAACAGCTCACCGCGCTGCGCCAGGGCGTCGAGCTCAAGGACGGCACTACCCGCCCGGCCAAGGCCCAGAAGCTGGTCGGCGCGCCCGACTGGCTGTGGCCGCGCAGCCCGCCGGTGCGCCAGCGCAAGACCGTGGCCGACAGCTGGATCGAGCTGACCATCACCGAGGGCCGCAACCGCCAGGTTCGGCGCATGACCGCCGCCATTGGCCTGCCGACGCTGCGCCTGCTGCGCATCGCCGTCGGCCCGCACCGGCTCGAAGGCCTGCGTCCGGGCCTGTGGCGCGAAGAACCCTTGTAGCCGCCCGTCTGCGGGAGTGAAATGGGGCCAGGCTCCACTTCCGGCGGGAGGGTGCGTGGATTTCAAGGACCATTTCTCGGGACACGCGGCCGACTATGCCGCGGCGCGCCCCACTTACCCGCATGCGCTCTTCCAGTGGCTGGCCGACCAGTGCCGGCACCACGACCTGGTGTGGGACGTGGGCTGCGGCAACGGCCAGGCCAGCCTGGCGCTGGCGCACTGGTTCAACCGCATCCACGCCAGCGACGCCAGCCAGGCGCAGATAGACAGCGCGCCCGAACACCCGCGCGTGACCTGGCGCGTCGAGACCGCCGAACACTGCACGCTGCGCACCGACACCGTCGACCTGGTCACTGCGGCGCAGTGTTACCACTGGTTCGACCAGGAACGTTTCTGCCATGAAGCCCTGCGGGTGCTCAAACCCGACGGCCTCTGCGCCGTGTGGTGTTACGGCAGGTCGCGGGTAAGCCGCGACGTCGATGCGGTTTTCCACGAACTCTACGAAGACCGGCTGGGACCCTACTGGCCGCCCGAACGCCGCCATGTCGAAGACGGCTACCGGCACCTGCCGTTCCAGTTCGAGGCCCTGGGCGAAATACCACGCCTGGAAATGACCCAGGCCTGGACGCTGGCCCAGTACCTGGCCTATTTGCGCAGTTGGTCAGCCAGCCAGCGTTACCTGGCCGAAACCGGCCGCGACGCGGTGACCGAGCTGGCAACGAAGTTTGCCGAAGCCTGGGGTGACCCGGACGCCACGCGCGAAGTGGACTGGCCGTTGAGCATCCGCGCGGGACGGTCGCCGCCGGCGGACTGACGGCATCGTGCCGGGCCCATCGGACCCGGCACGATGTCGCTGCTTCTCAGCGCGCGGACTTCTTCGCCGCCGACTTGCGGGCAGCGGTCTTGCGGGTCGAAGCCTTCTTGGCCGGCGCCTTCTTGGCGGCGGACTTGCGCGCCGTCGACTTGCCGGTGGCCTTCTTCGCGGGCGCCTTCTTCGCGGGCGCCTTCTTGGCAGCAGCCTTTTTCGCCGTGGCTTTCTTGGCGGCCACCTGGGTGGACTTCTTGGCAGTGGCACCGGCTGCGGCGGCCTTCTTGCGCTTGTTCACCGCGTAAACGGCGGCGCCCACGGCAGCCAGTGCGGCGGCGCCGACGGCGGTGCCGACCGGGTGCTTGCGCACGGCCTTGATCGCGGCGCTGGAGCCACGCTTGACGGCGGCGGCGCCGGCACCGGCGCTGACCAGCGCGCCAGCCTTCTTGGCCAGGTCGGCCTTGTTCCAGGATTTTTTCGCCTTGGCGCCGGCATCACCCAGCTTGGCCATGGCGGTCGAAACGATCTTGTTCGTCTTGCTCATGTCGGGTCTCCGGAAATCATTGGGTGGTGCGAGGGACTTGCCGATACAGCCTAACCCGAAAGACATGAACGCAGCGCAGCAGGACGCCCGGCCGTCTAGGTGCCACGCGGCTTGGCGCGGTGGGTGGCCGTGGCGGTCCAGGGGTCATCCGGCCAGGGATGGCGTGGATAGCGGCCCTTCATTTCCTTGCGCACTTCCGGGTAGGTGTTGTGCCAGAAGCTGCGCAGGTCCTGGGTGACCTGCAGGGGTTTGCCGCCCGGCGAGAGCAGGTGCAGCAGCACCGGCACGCGGCCGTCGGCCACCCTCGGTGTGTCGGCCAGGCCGAACAGTTCCTGCAGTTTCACCGCCAGCACCGGCGCGCTGCCCAGGGCATAGGTCACCGGGCGATCCTGGCCCGAAGGCACGCAGATCCGCCGCGGCGCCAACGTATCGATGCGCTGGCGAAGCGACCAGTCCAGGCCGGACTTGAGGGCTTCGCCCAGGGATTGCTCGTCGAGTGCGTCCAGCCGGGTCTTGCCGGTGAAGGCCGGCAACAGCCACTGCTCTCGGGAGGCCAGCAGCGCCTCGTCCGACAGGTCGGGCAGGCCCAGCTCGGGCAGCCATTCGCGCAGGCAGCGCACGCGTTCGCGCCACTGCCTCAGGGCGTCGGTCCAGGGCAGCGCGTCCAGGCCCAGTTCGCCGACGGCGTCGGTCAGGGCCTGTGCGGCCAGCGCCGGGTCGGGCCGGCCGGCCGGTTTGGATTCGAGCGTGATGCGGTCGAAGCGGCGCTCGCGGCGGCTGACCAGGGCGCGCGCATCGGCGTCCCAGCGCACCACGTCGCCTTCGAAAAACCGCTCGGGGAAGTCGCGTTGCAGCCTCGCCTCGTCCACCGGCGCGGCGCGCAGCACCAGCGAATCGCGCGATTCGAAGCGCAATTCGCTGGCGACCAGCCAGGGTTCGCCGAACACCGCGCTGTCGTCGAACAGGCGTGCCATGCGGCCATTGGCCAGCTGGTAGCGGCGCGGGTCGGCGGGATGCTGGCGCGCGATGCGGTCGGGGAAAGCGTGTGCCAGCAGGTCGCCCAGGCGGTGTGCCGGCGCGTCCGCGGGCGGCGCTGCCTCGCAGCGAAGACGTCGGCGCCACTGCCGGGCGGCGGCGTCGATGGCGGCCAGGGCGCCACGGTTGGCCTGCCCCGGCGCGCGACCGGCCCGGAACGCGGCCAGCGCCTGCCAGCGTGCCGCCAGGGCGTCGCTGCGTTCGCGCAGCGGGTCGCGGGCTTCGACCAGGGCGGCGAGGTCGCAGGCCAGGGCGGTGTCTTCGGGCACGGTCGGGGCGTGCAGCATCGCGGCCAGGCGCGGGTGGGTGCCCAGCGCCAGCAGCCGGCGGCCGAAGTCGGTGATGCGCGCGTCGGCGTCGAGCGCGCCCAGCCGCTGCAGCAGTTCACGCGCGGCGGCCATCGCGCCGGACGGCGGCGGGTCGGGGAAGCGCAGCGCGTCGCTGCCCCAGGCCGCCAGCTCCAGCGCCAGGCCGGCGAGTTCGACCTGGGCGATCTCCGCCGTACGCATCGGTTCCAGGCGCTGCGACTGCGGCCACAGGCGGTAGGCCCAGCCTTCGGCAACGCGGCCGGCGCGACCGGCGCGCTGGTCGGCCGAGGCCTGGGAAATCGCCACGGTTTCGAGCCGGGAAAACCCCGAGTTGGGGTCGTAGCGTGGCTCGCGCGCCTGGCCCAGGTCGATCACCACGCGCACGCCGGGCAGGGTCACCGAACTTTCGGCGACGTTGGTGGCCAGCACGATCCGGCGGCGCCCCTGCGGGTCGGGGCTTAGCGCCGCGGACTGCTGGTCCACCGACAGGTCGCCGTGCAAGGGCAGCACCTGGATGTCACCGGCGATTGCCGCTTCTGCGCCGAGCGCCGCCAGCGCCTGCGCGATTTCCCGCTGCCCCGGCAGGAACACCAGCAGGTCGCCGGGATGTTTTTCCAGGGCTTCGGCAACGCAGCGCCGCAGCTGCGCCGTCGTGCTTTCTTCGCGGCGCGCGGGGAAGTGCGCCACCGTCACCGGGAAACTGCGGCCGGCGCTGGTCAGCCGCGGGGCGTCGAGGAAACGCGCCAGCGCCTCACCGTCGAGCGTGGCCGACATGACGACGATGCGCAGGTCGGGGCGCAGCTGGGACTGCACGTCCAGGGCCAGGGCCAGGCCCAGGTCGCCGGCGAGATGGCGTTCGTGGAACTCGTCGAAGATGATCGTCGCCACGCCTTCCAGGGTCGGATCGTCCTGCACCATCCGGGTCAGGATGCCTTCGGTGACCACTTCGATGCGGGTGCGCGCGGAGACCTTCGATTCGAAGCGGATGCGGTAGCCCACCGTCTCGCCCGGCGCTTCGCCACGTTGGCGGGCCATGAAGCCGGCGGCGGCGCGGGCAGCCACGCGTCGCGGTTCGAGCATCAGGATGCGGCCGTCGCCACGCCAGGGCGCGTCGAGCAGCGCCAGCGGCACCTGGGTGGTCTTGCCGGCGCCGGGCGGCGCCTCGAGCACCAGGCGCGGATGCCCGGCGAGGCTGCTCAGCAGCTCCGGCAACAGTTCGGAAATGGGGAAGTCAGGCCCGGCCACGGCGCGCAGTGTAGCCGCCCGGCCCGAACGGGGTCAGGGACCATTTATGTTTCAATGGCGCGCTTTGGACAGACACGTTCCCTGACCCGATCCTATGGACCTGATCGACATCGGCGCCAACCTGGGCCACGAAAGTTTCGACCACGATCTCGACGCTGTCCTGGCGCGTGCCCGCGCCGCCGGCGTACACAGGATGGTGGTCACCGGTGCCAGCCGGGCCGGCTCGGTGCGGGCGCTGGAGCTGGCGCGCGCGCACCCCGGCCTGCTGTGGGCCACGGCGGGCATCCACCCGCACCACGCCGTTGAATGCACGGCCGAGGCCATCGCCGAGCTGCGTGCACTGCAGGCCGCGCCTGAGATCGTCGCCGCCGGCGAGTGTGGGCTCGACTACCACCGCGATTTTTCGCCGCGCCCGGCGCAGCGGCTGGCTTTCGAACGCCAGCTGGAGCTGGCCGCCGAAACCGGCCTGCCGCTGTTCCTGCACCAGCGGGACGCCCAAGACGACTTGATGGCCATCATGAAGGGCTTCGAAGGCAAGCTCGGCCCGGTCGTCGTGCACTGTTTCACCGGCACGCGCGAGGAATGTTTCGACTGTCTCGACCAGGACTGGTACGTCGGCATCACCGGCTGGCTGTGCGACGAACGCCGCGGCCGCCACCTGCGCGAGTTCGTCAAGGACATCCCGGCCCGGCGCCTGATGGTGGAAACCGACGCTCCCTACCTGTTGCCGCGCACCGTCCGGCCGATGCCGAGCCATCGCCGCAACGAGCCCATGTACCTGGCGCACATCGTCGAGGAGCTGGCGCGCGATCGCGGCGAGGACCTGGCCACGACGGCGGCGGCGACCACGGCCGCCGCCGCGACGTTCTTCGGCCTGCCCGACCCCGCCTGAGCCCCGCGCGGCGATGCGCTTCAGTCGTCGACCGGCAGGCCGTGGCGACGACCGTAATCGAGCGCCTGCTGGCGGAACTGGTCTTCCAGGGCCTTCATGCGGGCACGCTCGCGTTCGCGGCAGACCCGGCCGTCCGGGCCTTTCGGACAGGCGTCCAGCGCCTCCTGGATACCGCGAGCCTGCGCCTGCAGCGACAGCCCCTGCTGGCCGATCTGCACGGCTTCATCCACGCCCTGGGCGGTGAAGGCCGTGACGAAGCGGTACAGCGAGGTGTCCTGGCTGGCGCGGGCGGGAACCAGATCGACGAGATCCATCACCAGGTCGCCGCCGTCCGCGTCCATGCCCTCCACGCGCAGGCGCTTGACGGTGCGGTTGCTGCGCACGCGGAAGTCCTTCATCACGCCCACGCCCAGGCCCAGGAAAGGCATCTGGGTAGCCACCGTGCTGGTGCCGCGGTCGAACCACATCTGCAGGTTGGCGTCCTGGCCGCGGCCACGCAGGCCCTGGGCACCACCGCCGGGGCCTTCGCCCAGGGTCTGCGGGGTGCTGGCGATCGACGCCAGGAATTCCCGGTGCCAGCCCATGTCACGCAGCCATCCGAAGGCCGCGCCGAGGTTTTCGCCCAGCAGCAGGCAGGCAGGCCCCAGGTCCTGGTGTTGGCCACAGGCCATGAAGTCGCCGTCCGCCTGCCGGATGACGAACTCCAGCCGGCCCTGTGCGAACTCGCCGCCCGGCCACCACGCGCCCAGGCCCGATGCCGGGATCATCATGCTGTTGTCGGCCGAGTTCACGTAGTAGCTGATCGTGCCGATGCCCTCGGATGAATCGATGCGCTGGCGGATGCGCAGGTCGAATCGGTACAGGCCCAGCTCGCTTTCGGGGTTGGCCGGAAAGCGGCTGTTGGCGCTGAAATCCGCGCCCTCTGCGACAGGCGGCGCACTGGCAAGGACCAGGGCTGCGGCCAGTGAGAGGCCCAGCCACCCCTTGCGTGGGTGGGCAGCGGCCGCGACCCTTGAACGCATCGGGAAGAAGCAGCGACGAAAGCGCATGGGGAACTCCTGCGGTGGTTTCCGGGGGACTCCAAGCAATACGCTAACCGAAGGCCCGCCGTGCCACTAGCCGATGTCAGGTGCGCAGCCCGACCCCGCGCTTGAGCAACCACAGGGCCAGCGTACCCAGGCCGAACACGAAGGCCAGCATCAGCGCGAAGGCCACGGCCATGGACACGTCCGACTGGCCCAGCAGGCCATAGCGGAAGGCATTGACCATGTAGAAGATCGGGTTGAGGTGGGTGGCCGTCTCGGCCCAGGCCGGCAGCAGCTTCACCGAATAGAACACGCCGCCCAGGTAGGTCAGCGGGGTCAGGATGAAGGTCGGCACGATGGCCACGTCATCGAACTTCTTGGCGTACACGGCGTTGACGAAACCCGCCAGGGAAAAGATCACCGCACCCAGCACGACCGTCGCCAGCGTCACCAGCGGATGCGGGATGCGCACCGTGGTGAACAGCATCGCGATGCACAGCACGATCGCCCCGACCATGAGCCCGCGCAGCACGCCGCCGGCGACGTAACCGCCGAGGATCACCCAGTTGGGCATCGGGCTGACCAGCAGTTCCTCGACGTGGCGGCCGAACTTGGCGCCGAAGAAGCTCGAGCTGATGTTGCCGTAGGCGTTCTGGATGATCGACATCATCACCAGGCCCGGCACGATGAAGTCCATGTAGCTGATGCCGTCCATCGTCCCGATGCGCGAGCCGATCAGGTTGCCGAAGATCAGGAAATACAGCGTCATCGTGATCGCCGGCGGCACCAGGGTCTGGCCCCAGATGCGCAGGATGCGCGCGACTTCGCGGCGGGCGATGGTGAACAGCGCCACCAGGTTCGGGTTGCTCATGGCCGCCGCTCCTGCGCAGCCTGCAGCGGCGGCATCGGGGCGTCCGCGTCCGGCAGCTCCGGGTTGCCGGTCAGGCGCACGAACAGTTCCTCGAGCCGGTTGGACTTGGTGCGCATCGAGCGGACCCGGATGCCGGCGCCGTCCAGCGCGGCGAACACGCGGTTGAGGTCCATGTCGCGCGGCATCTCCAGGTCGATCGTGTGGTCGTCTTCGGCCAGCAGGGTGGCCCGTTCGATGTGCGGCAGCGAGGCCGGCAGCGCACCCATCACGTCGATGAGGAAACCTTCGACGTCGAGTTTGGCCAGCAGCGTCTTCATCGGGCCTTCCTCGATGATGCGGCCGTGGTCGATGATCGCCAGGTTGCGGCACAGGCTTTCGGCTTCCTCGAGGTAGTGCGTGGTGAGGATGACCGTGGTGCCGGCGGCGTTGACCTCCTTGAGCGTCTTCCACATGCCGCGGCGGATCTCGATATCGACGCCGGCGGTGGGTTCGTCGAGGATCAGCAGCTTCGGCCGCGTCATCATGGCGCGCGCGATCATCAGGCGGCGCTTCATGCCGCCCGACAGCGTGCGCGACATCTTGCGCGCCTTGTCCCACAGCTGTGCCTTCCTGAGCTCTTCCTCGGCGCGAACCAGGGCCTCGTCGCGCGGGATGCCATAGAACCCGGCGTAGTTGACCAGGATGTCGAGCGGCTGCTCGAACATGTTGAAGTTGATCTCCTGCGGCACCAGCCCGACCAGGCGCATGGCCTGCGACCGGTCGGCGTGGAGGTCGACGCCGAACACGCGGACTTCACCCGCGCTCTTGTTCACGAGCGAGCTGACGATGCCGATAAGGGTGGACTTTCCGGCGCCATTGGGGCCGAGCAGGGCGTAGAAATCGCCTTCCTCGACGCGCATTGACACGCCCTTGAGGGCTTCGACGCCATTGTCATAGGTCTTGCGGAGATCCCTGATCTCCAGCGCGGGTTGCTTCTGCATGGGGCTCCTGGGCCGGCCGGCGCTGCGCCGGTGGGCTATGGGGCCTTATTATAGGCGCCTTGCCGCCTTGGCCCCCCGGGCCCCGGCGGCACACTGTTTCCCATTCCCGGAGTCCGTATTGGCCATCGTGCATTTCCCGCTTCGCGTGGTCGGCAGCCGCATGCTCGCCCCCAGCGTGCGCCACCTCGAATTTGCCCGTGACGACGGCCAGCCGCTCGATTTCATCCCCGGCCAGTTCATCCAGGTGCATTTCAACTACGCCGACGGCACGCCGACCAAACGCAGCTATTCCCTGGCGACCATGCACGACCACGCCCTGGGCCCGGGCGAAGCGGTGGAGATCGCGGTCAGCTACGTCGCCGGCGGCGCCGCCACGGCGCTGTTCGAGGCGCTCGACGAAGGCCAGCAGATCCAGGCTTCCGGCCCCTACGGCCGCTTCTGCCTGATGCCCGGCGACAGCAACCGCCGCTACCTGCTTATCGGTACCGGCACCGGCGTCACGCCCTATCGCGCCATGCTGCCGCGGCTGGCCGAGCTCATCCGCGAACGCGGCATCGAGGTCGTGCTGCTGTTCGGCTGCCGTACGCCGCAGGAACTGCTTTATGGCGAAGACTTCCGCGCTTTCGCCGCCGCCAACCCGGGATTCCGTTTCGTGCCCTGCTTCAGTCGCGAGCTGCCCGCCGATGCCGCCCCGGACGACCGGCGCGGCTACGTGCAGGATGCCCTGGCCGACTTCGCGCCTTCGGCCGAGGGCGACATCGCCTACCTGTGCGGCAACCCGAACATGGTCGACGCCTGTTTCGAGACCCTGAAGGCCGCCGGCCTGCCGGTTCCGCATATCCGCCGCGAAAAATACGTCAGCAGCAAATAAGGCCGGTTCCCGCGTCACGTTTCGGCGTCCCGGGACGTCTGTCATCCTGTGGGCCGCTTTTGGCCCGGATGGGAGAGTCCATGAAATCCTCGCTCTTTACGCTGGCGCTTGTGGCGCTGCTGGTACCGCCCCAGGCGGAAGCCCGCAGGATCGGCCAGCTTGAATTCACCGACTGCGACCTGGCCCAGCCGGGTACCGGCGCCACCAGCCGGTTCGAGTGCGCCACCCTTGAAGTGCCCGAAAACCCCGACGCCCCCGACGGCCGCAAGCTGGTGCTGAAGGTCGGCCTGGCCCCGGCGCGCTCGTCCGAACCCGCCTCCGACATGGTGCTGTTCATCGCCGGCGGGCCCGGGCAGTCGGCCACCGAGACCTTTCCTTCCGCCGCCGGGGGATTCGCCCGCCTGCGCGAGAAGCGGCACGTCGTGTTCATCGACCAGCGCGGCACCGGCGAAGGGCATCGGCTGGCCTGCGATTTCCCGGAGGAGATGGCCGAGATCGCCGGATCGGACGAAAAGCAGGTGGAGATGGCCCTCGATTGCCTCGCGTCCTTCGATGCAGACGTTGCGCAATACACCACGTCGGTGGCGGTGACCGACATCGAGGCGCTGCGCCAGGCCCTGGGCGCGCCGGCGCTGAACGTGTACGGCGGCTCCTACGGCACCCGCGTTGCCCAGGAATACGCGCGCCAGTATCCCGACGGCGTACGCAGCCTGCTGCTCGACGGCGTGGTGCCGCCCGGACTGGCCCTGGGCAGCGAACACAGCATCAACCTGGAAGCTTCGCTCAAGGCCATCCTCGGACGCTGCGCCGGCGAACCCGCCTGCCGCGACGCGTTTGGTGATCCGTATCGCACGCTGTATGCCCTGCGCGACCGCGCCCGTGCGAACCCGTCGACGGTGCCGGTGCCGGACCCGCGCACCTTCATCACCCGCGAGCTTCGCCTCGACGAATCGGCGGTGGCGGTTATCGCCCGCCTGTTCGCCTACGCCCCGGAAACCGCCGCCCTGCTCCCGCTGCTTCTCGACGAAGCGCACAAGGGCCGGCCGCAGCCGCTCCTGGCCCAGGCGGCGCTGATCTACGACGAGCTGACGGGGCAGATCAACCACGGCATGCAGCTGTCGGTGATCTGCGCCGAGGATGCGCCGCGCCTGGCCGAACGCAGCGAAGACGCCGAACTGATCCTGGGCAACGCCATCGTCGGCGTCACGCTCAACCAGTGCAGTGTCTGGCCAAGCGGCCCGGTGTCGGAGAACTTCCGCGAACCCTTGGCCAGCGAGGTGCCGACGCTGTTGATGTCGGGTGAGCTCGACCCGGTGACGCCTCCGGGCTACGCCGACGAGGTGGCGAAATCGCTGCCGCGTTCCCGCCACCTGGTCGGCAAGGGCCAGGGCCACATCCTGCTTTCGCGCGGCTGCACGCCGCGCCTGGCGGCCGAATTCGTCGATTCGCTCGATCCGGCCGGCCTCGATACGGCGTGCCTCGACGTGCTCGACGCCTCACCCTTCTTCCTGGATTACAACGGAGCCGCGCCATGATCGAGGTCCTCGACCTGCACAAGGCCTTTGGCAAGGTCCAAGCCGTGGACGGCGTCAGCTTCCGCGCCAACGACGGCCAGATCACCGGCCTGCTGGGGCCCAACGGCGCCGGCAAGACCACCTCCCTGCGCATGCTCTACACCCTGCTGCGGCCCGACCGTGGCCAGGTCCTGGTGGACGGCGTCGATGCCGCCAAGGATCCCGAGGCGGTGCGCCGCCGGCTGGGCGTGCTTCCCGATTCGCGCGGTCTGTACAAGCGCCTCAGCAGCCGCGAGAACATCCGCTACTTCGGCCGCCTGCACGGCATCGACGACGCCACCATCGCCGCACGCACGCAGACCCTGGTGGAGGCGCTGGACATGGGCGACATCATCGACCGGCGCACCGAAGGTTTTTCCCAGGGCCAGCGGGTGAAGACCGCGATCGCCCGCGCGCTGGTGCACGACCCACGCAACGTGATCCTGGACGAGCCCACCAATGGCCTGGACGTGATGGCCACGCGGGCCATGCGCCGATTCCTCCACCAGCTGCGCGACGAGGGCCGGTGCGTGCTTTTCTCGAGCCACATCATGCAGGAGGTGGCGGCGCTGTGTGACCGCATCGTCATCATCGCCCACGGTCGCGTCGTGGCCGAAGGCACGGCGGACGAACTGCGCGCCCAAACCGGCGAGAGCAATCTTGAAGACGCCTTCGTCAAGGCGATCGGCACCGAAGAAGGACTGATGGCATGAGCGCCGCGACTACTGTTTTCCTGAAGGAAGTCACCGAGAACCTGCGCGACCGCAAGACGGTCTTCAACGCCCTGGTGATGGGGCCGCTGCTGGGCCCGATCTTCTTCGTGATGATGATGAGCTTCATGATCACGCGCGAACTCTCCAACGCCGAAAAGCCGATGGCAGTGCCCGTGGTCGGCGCCGAACACGCGCCCAACCTGGTTGGCTGGCTGAGGCAGCAGGGCGTGGAAATCCAACCGGCGCCCGATGATTCCGAAGCGGCGGTGCGCGCCCGCGACGCCCGTGCGGTGCTGCTGATCCCGGCCGACTACCCGGAACGCTGGCGCGCCGGCGAAACCGCGCAGGTGGTGGTGCTGCACGATAGCTCCGACCGCGATGCCAGGGCGCCAGTGTCACGGCTGTCGGCACTCCTCGACGCCTACGCCAGGCAACAATCGGCGCTGCGGGTCAGCGCCCGCGGCCTGCACCCGGCGGTCCTGTCGCCGGTGGTGGTGGCCCAGCGCGACCTGGCCAGCACCCAGCAGCGCGCCGGCCAGTTGATGAGCTTCCTGCCTTACCTGCTTGTGCTGGGTGCGTTCCTGGGCGGCATGTACCTGGCGATCGACACCACGGCCGGCGAACGCGAGCGTCAGTCGCTCGAACCCTTGCTGGCCAGCCCGGCCTCGCGTGCGCAGATCGTGCTGGGCAAGCTGGGCGCCACCTTCGGTTTCGCGATGGTGTCGATGATGCTCAGCCTGGTGGCTTTCGCCGTGGCGTTCCAGTTCATCCCGCTCGACAAACTGGGCATGAAGGTCGAGTTCGGCGCCAGCCTGATCCTTCGCGCCGGCCTGCTGATGGTGCCGCTGGCCCTGGTTTTCGCCGCACTGCAGACCGTCGTCGCGGCGTACGCCAAGAGCTATCGCGAGGCCCAGACCTACCTGTCGCTGCTGATGCTGCTGCCGATGATCCCCTCGGTGCTGCTGATGGTGTCGCCGATGAAGGGCGAGCTGTGGATGTCGGCCACGCCACTGCTCTCGCAGAACCTGCTGATCATGGCGCTGGCGCGCGGCGAAACCGTGTCACTGCTGGATTTCGCGCTCAGCTTCGGCTGCACGCTGGGCCTGGCTGTCCTGGTGGTCTGGCTGGCGGTGCGGATATACCACCGTGAACAGCTGGCGGTGTCTGCCTGAGCCAGCCCGCTTGCAGGAAAAATAAAAGGCCCGGCGAATGCCGGGCCTTTCTTGTTTCCAGCTTCCGCGGGGTTTACGGGCGGAAGGTGAAGGTGCGGGTGATGGTGGCCGGGCCGTCCATCGGCTCGAAGCGCCAGTCGCGCACGGTGTTGAGCACTTCGCGGTCGAAGGTGCCACGCGGCTGCGAGCGCGTGACGCTGACGTTGGTCACCTCGCCGCTGGCGGCGATGGAAATCTCCACGGTGACTTCGCCGGACACGCCGCTGCGGTAGGCCGCACGCGGGTAGGAAGGCTGTGGCGCACGTACGGCCACCGGGTTGCTGCTGCTGGCCAGGTCGGGGCGCGCCGGTTGCGTCGGTGCCGGTGCCGGCGTAGGCGTGGCCGGCTGGGTCGGGGCCGGGGTGGCCGGCTGCGCAGGCTGGGTCGGGGCCGGGGCGGCCGGCTGGGCCGGCTCCGCCTGCGCCGCGGCGGCGGCAGCCGCGGCGGCGGCAGCGGCCTGGTCGGCGGCACGCTGGGCGGCCAGTTCGGCATCGCGTTCCCGCTGGGCGGCGCGCTCGGCTTCCTGTTCCGCACGTTCGACCACGCCGGCGCGTCCCTTGGCGATGGAGTCCTTGATGCGCGGCAGGGCCGGCGTCTGGGCGTCGGTGCGTTCGACCAGGGCGCGCAGGCGTTCGGCTTCGACGAAGTCCTCGCGGCCGATGGCCTGTTCGGCGGCGATGATGGCGTAGGGCATCAGGTCGATGAGGGCACTTTCTGCAGACGCGTCCGGCTTTTCGCTCTTCTCGCGCAGGGTCAGGTAGTACTCCATGGCGTTGTCGCCAGCGGGCGCGTAGAGCCGCTGCTCGCGCAGGGCCTGGGAACCCCGGCTGCGCAGCTCATCGACGCTCAGGTTGGCGAGCGCGGCTTCGGCGGCCTCCTGGGCTTCCATGGCCGCGAGTTCCTCGGCGCTGGGTCCGGCGGGCTGGGCGGCGGCCGGGGGCTTGCCCGCAGCCGCGTCCGGTTCCGCCTCGTCCTTGGAGCAGGCGGCAAGGCTGAGGCCCAGGGCAAGGGCGATGGCCCAGCTCAAGGCACGGGAGGAGGCGGGCATAGACGCGGTCATTAGGTTTTCCCCTGAAAAGTTAACAAACCATGACGTTCAGCACATAAGAGTTTGGCCGGTTTGTCAAGGCGAAATCGTTATGGGCTGCGATCCGGCTCACGGTTTGGCCCAGCCGGGCCGACGGCCGGGCCCTACTTGCCTATGCAGAAGTCCGCGAAGATCCGCCCCAGCAGGGCGTCTGCGTCAATTCGGCCGGTGATTTCGCCGAGGGCGTCCTGGGCCCGGCGCATTTCTTCCGCCGCCAGCTCGCCGGCTCCGTGATGGAGCTGTTTCGCGGCCTGGGCCAGCAGGACGGCGGCCCGGTCCATGGCTTCGAGGTGGCGGGCCCGCGCGCTGAAGGCGCCTTCGCTGCCCTCGCCCTGCCCGGCCGCGACGCGCAGGCGTCGGCGCAGGTCATCGAGGCCGTCGCCGGTGCGGGCGGACAGCCAGAGGTGTTCGCCGTCGTCGTGGCGTTCGCCGTGCACCTTCGCGCCGCTCAGGTCGGCCTTGTTGTGCAGCCACAACACGGGCACGCCGGCGGGCAGGTCCAGGCGCGCCGTGGCGGGTGCCTGGTCGTCGAGCACGGCCAGGACCAGGTCGGCGCGTTCGAGTTCGGCACGGGCGCGCCGGATGCCCTCGCGTTCGATCTGCTCGGGCGCGTCCCGCAGGCCCGCGGTGTCCACCAGGGTCAGCTCGATGCCATCCAGCAGGATCCGTTCGCGAAGCAGGTCCCGGGTGGTGCCGGCGATGTCGGTGACGATGGCGCGCTCTTCGCCGGCCAGGGCGTTGAGCAGGGACGACTTGCCGGCGTTGGGCGCGCCGGCGATCACCACGTGCAGGCCGTCGAGCAGGCGCTTGCCGCGGCCGGCATCGGCGCGCAGTCGGTCGAGGTCGCCGGCGACGCCACGCAGGCGTTGCTGCAGTTCCGGCGCCGCCAGGAAATCCACTTCCTCTTCGGGAAAATCCAGGGCGGCCTCGATCCATACACGCAGCGCCACCAGGCCCTCGACCACCGCATCAACCCGCCGCGAGAATTCGCCGTCGAGTGAGCGGCGGGCGGCGCGCAGCGCGGCTTCGCTGCCGGCGCTGACCAGGTCGGCCACGGCTTCGGCCTGGGCCAGGTCGAGCCGGCCCTCGAGGAAGGCGCGCTCGGTGAACTCGCCGGGCCGCGCGTGGCGGGCACCCAGGCCCAGGCAGCGGCGAAGCAGCCGCGCCAGCAGCAGCGGGCTGCCGTGGCCCTGCAGTTCCAGCACGTCTTCGCCGGTATAGGACTGGGGTCCCGGGAAGAACAGCAACAGGCCGTCATCGATGACCTCGCCATCGGCGTCGCGGAAGCGCAGGTAATGCGCGTGCCTCGGCGCGGGCGGCCGACCCAGCAGGGTCGCGCCGATGGCGCGACTGCCCGGTCCGCTCAGCCGCACGATGCCGACACCGGCCGCACCGGCCGCCGTCGCAATCGCCGCAATTGTTTCGCGTTGACTGGTCATGGAAGGCGATTTAGCCACGGATGAAAGCCGATGAACACGGACGGGCGCGGAAGCGGGCCATGGAAACGAACGGGGGCGGCCAGCATGGCCGCCCCCGGGGGACAGGATCCGTCGTGGCGCGCGTACTAGCCAGTGGTCGCCGGCGCGGGCTTGGTGCCGTGGCGCTTGGTGATGACCCACTGCTGGGCCAGGCCCAGGATGCCGTTGGTGCACCAGTACAGCACCAGGCCCGAGGGGAAGAAGGCCATCATCACGCCGAAGATCAGCGGCATCGCCGTCATCATCTTCTTCTGCATCGGGTCCATGCCCGGGGTCGGCGTCATCTTCTGGGTGAGGTACAGCACCACCAGGTTGATCGCCGGCAGGATGAAATACGGGTCGGGCGCGGTCAGGTTCTGGATCCAGCCCAGCCACGGCGCCTGCCGCATCTCCACCGACTCGAGCAACATCCAGTACAGCGCGATGAAGACGGGGATGGTCACCAGGATCGGCAGGCAGCCGCCGATCGGGTTGATCTTCTCCTTCTTGTACAGCTCCATCATCGCCATCTGGAACTTCTGCTTGTCGTCGCCGTAACGTTCCTTGAGCGACTCGATGCGCGGCTGGATCGCACGCATCTTGGCGAAGCTCTGGTACTGCTTGGCCGACAGCGGGTAAAGCACCAGCTTGATGATCAGCACCGTCAGGATGATCGCCCAGCCCCAGTTGGCGGTCAGGTCATGCAGGGGCTCGAGCACGTAGTCGAACATCGGCTGGGCGAGGAAGGTGAAGATGCCGTAGTCCAGGGTCAGCTTCAGTCCCGGCGCCACGTCCTGCATCTGCTCCTGGAGCTTCGGGCCCACCCACAGCGTGGCTTCGCGCGTGGTGGCGGTGCCCGGGGCGACCTCGAAGGGCGCACCGACACTGCGCACCAGGTAACGCGGCTGGCCGTTGCCCAGGGTCGCCAGCGAAAAGCGCTGCGGCTCGGCCTCGGCCGGCACCCAGGCCACAAGGAAGTGGTGCTGCAGCAGGGCGATCCAGCCGCCGGTGACGTCGAGGTTGAGCGGGCCGTCCTCGGCGAAGTCGTCGTACTTGCGCTTCTCGAACTTTTCCGACGGGCTGTACCAGGCGCCGCCAGTGAAGCTGTAGGCCTCGGGATTGGTCAGGGCCAGGCCCTTGGACTGGGCCACGGGCGGCACGCGCTGCAGCTGCTGGTAACCGTAACCACGCCAGGCGGCGGCGCCGTCGTTGCGGATTTCCTCGCGCAGGGTCACGGCGTATTCGCCGCGCTCGAGCACCCAGCTCTTGCGCACCGTCAGGCCGGTGCTCGGGTCGGTCCACAGCAGCGGGACCTCCAGGCGGTCCTGGCCGTCGGCGAGGCGGAAGTCGGTGCGGCCGCCTTCGGGGCGGAACAGCGCTTCGTGGTTGGGGGCATTGCCGGCGGTGGCGACCAGGCCGGACTGCGCGACCGAGAAACGCGCGGCATCGTTGTCGAACAGGCGCACCTTGCGCTCGGGTTCATCCTTGTCCACCGGGTACTGCAGCAGTTCCGCACCGACCAGGTTGCCGCCGCGCAGGTCCACGCGCAGGTCCAGCACGTCGGTGCGCACGCGCAGCAGGCCGGGGCTGGCCGCAGCCGGCCCGGCGGCCGCGGGCGTGCCGGCGGCGGCGGGCGCGCCGGGCAGGGCGACGGTGGCCGGCACGGCCGACGCGTCCGGTATCGCACCTTCTTCCGGCAGCGCCGCCGAAGGTTCGGGCAGGGCCGCGACGGGTGACGACTCGGCGGGGTTGGACTCGGCCGGACCCTTGTTCCATTCGAGGAACAGAAGGAAGGCAACGGCAAGCCAGGCAATCAGCAGGAAACTACGGGTCTGGTTCATGGGCAGGCTGCGGGCGCCGGGCAGAAGGCCGGGGCCGGCGGGAAGTCTCTGTCAGGAGTCGGTGGCGGGGCGCTCGCGCGCGTCCGGGGAGGCAGGCATTGTGCCGGCAGGGGCGGTGGGCTTCAACGACCGCGCCCTATCCAGCAGCTGCAGCCACTGTTCGCGCAGGCTCGGGTTGTCCAGCGCGGACGCCCCGGGCTGGGCGATCAGCACGTAGTCGCCAGCGGGCAGTCGGTGGCGTTCGCGGCGGAAGACGTCGCGGGCGATGCGCTTGATGCGGTTACGGCCGACGGCTCGTTTGTCCACTTTCTTGGACACGGCGACGCCGAGCCGGGGCTCGGCGGCCTCGGCCCGGACGTGGGCAAACAACCTCAGCTGTGGGCTGGAGAGCCGGCGACCTGCCTTGAACACCGCCTGGTACTGGGCGGATACGCGCAGACGCGCGTTCGGCGGGAAGTCGCTCGGCGGGACGGGCGGGAGTTTATTCACAGCCCGTCAGGCGGCCGCCGGGAAGCCGGCGGCGACGCGTCAGACCGCGAGGCGGGCGCGACCCTTGGCACGACGACGGGCGAGGATCTTGCGACCGTCGGCAGTCTTCATGCGGGCACGGAAGCCGTGGTCGCGCTTGCGCTTGAGGTTGCTGGGCTGGTACGTGCGCTTGGTGGCCATTGGGGCACCCCGGTTGGTTTTTGGGCGGAAAAGACCGCGGACTATAGCGGTTTCCCACCAGGGTCGTCAACTCTCGATTGCGTGGCGGACCGGGCGAGGCGGCGCTAGACTGCACGGCCCCGAACACTTATCCACAGCGCCGTCCGCGGAGCTGTCGCCCGGAATTTCGCTTGAACATGGATGCTGCCTGGCCTCGCTGCCTGGAACGACTGGAAGCCGAACTGCCCGCCGAAGAGGTCCACACCTGGCTTCGTCCGCTGCAGGTGGAAACCCACGCCGACGGCCTGACCCTCTACGCCCCCAACGAATTCGTGGTGGACCAGGTGCGCGAGCACTACCTGGCCCGCATCCGCGAGCTGGTGGCGCACTTCGCCGGCGCCCCCGCCGCCGTGGCCCTGGCCGTGGGCTCGATGCAGCGGGCGGTCGCCAGCCCACCCGTCGCCGCCCAGGCGACGCCGGGGCGGCCCCGCGCTGCCGGGGGC
Organism: Arenimonas aestuarii; assembly: GCF_054781715.1. NCBI lineage: Bacteria > Pseudomonadati > Pseudomonadota > Gammaproteobacteria > Lysobacterales > Lysobacteraceae > Arenimonas > Arenimonas aestuarii. The sequence continues at coordinate 177,881 of NZ_BAAGTW010000006.1, forward strand.
GCGGAATTCACCGGCAACCTGGACGCGCACTACACCTTTGAAAACTTCGTCGAGGGCCGCAGCAACCAGCTGGGCCGCGCGGCGGCGCTGCAGGTGGCGCAGAACCCGGGCAAGGCCTACAACCCGCTGCTGCTTTACGGGGGCTCGGGCCTGGGCAAGACCCACCTGATGTACGCCGCCGGCAACTTCATGCGCCGCAACAACCCGGGCATGCGGGTGCTTTACCTGCGGTCGGAACAATTCTTCAGCGCGATGATGAAGTCGCTGCAGGAGAAGTCCATGGACCAGTTCAAGCGCCAGTTCCAGCAGGTGGATGCGCTGCTGATCGACGACATCCAGTTCTTCGCCGGCAAGAACACCACCCAGGAAGAGTTCTTCCACACCTTCAACGCGCTATTCGACGGCAAGCAGCAGATCATCCTGACCTGCGACCGCTATCCGCGCGAAGTGGAAAACCTCGAAACCCGGCTCAAGACCCGCCTGACCTGGGGCCTGAGCGTGGCCATCGAGCCGCCCGACTTCGAAACCCGGGCCGCCATCCTCACCGCCAAGGCCGCCGAGCGTTCCCTGCGCCTGCCCGAGGACGTGGCCTACCTGATCGCCAAGCGCATGCGCTCGAACGTGCGGGACCTCGAGGGCGCGCTGAACACCCTGGCGGCCCGGTCGAACTTCATGGCCCGGCCGATCACGGTGGATTTCGCCCAGGAAACCCTGCGCGACCTGCTCCGGGCCCAGCAGCAGGCCGTGTCCATAAGCAACATCCAGAAGACCGTGGCAGACTACTACCAGCTGCGCATGGCGGACCTGTTGTCGAAGCGGCGGACGCGCTCACTGGCGCGCCCGCGGCAGATGGCGATGTCGCTGAGCAAGGAACTGACCGAGCACAGCCTGCCGGAAATCGGCGATGCTTTCGGTGGCCGCGACCACACCACCGTGATGCACGCCTGCAAGGTCATCCGCGAACTGCGGGAGATCGACGGCAAGCTTCGCGAGGACTGGGAAAAGCTGCTGCGCAAACTCAGTGAATAACGTGGAACGCCGCCCGTGGAACTCACCCCCGGGCGGACTGTGGATAAGTTGAGGGCAGTTTCAGGGGCGGAAAACTATCCACAGGTTTCCACAGGATCCCAAGGCCTCCGCGCACAGACTTGGCACTACGGTTTTTCGGTTATAAAACAAATGGTTGGCTGTGTTATCCCGCGATTTCGGCGACACTACCACCACCAGTTTTTGATTTATCCACTCATTGGAGCTTGGGGAATCGCATGCGTTTCAGCCTGACGCGAGAAGTTCTGCTCAAACCGCTGCAGCAGGTGGTCAACGTGGTCGAACGCCGGCAAACCTTGCCGGTACTGGCCAACCTGCTGGTGACGGTCGAAGGCGACAAACTGTCGATGACCGGCACGGACCTGGAAGTCGAGATGATTGCCCGTACCGACGTGGACGACGCCCAGGCGGGTGAAACCACGATCCCGGCACGCAAGCTTTTCGAAATCGTCCGGGCGCTGCCCGATGGCAGCAAGGTCACCATCAGCCAGTCGGGTGACAAGGTCACCGTGCAGGCCGGCCGTAGCCGCTTCACCCTGGCCACCCTGCCCGCCAATGACTTCCCGGCCGTCGAGGACCTGGACCTGGTCGAACGCGTCCGGGTGCCGGAAGCCGCGCTCAAGGAACTGATCGAACGCACTGCGTTCGCGATGGCCCAGCAGGACGTGCGCTATTACCTCAACGGCCTGCTCCTGGACCTGCGCGAAGACAGCCTGCGCTGCGTCGCCACCGATGGCCATCGCCTGGCCCTGTGCGAAGCACCCCTGCCCGCCGGTGCCCAGACCCGCAAGCAGATCATCGTGCCGCGCAAGGGCGTGCTGGAGCTGCAGCGCCTGCTGGAAGGCGGCGATCGCGAGGTCGAGCTGGAAGTCGGTCGCAACCACCTGCGCATGCGCCGGGAGGACGTCACCTTTACGTCCAAGCTGATCGATGGCCGATTCCCCGATTACGACGCGGTCATCCCGATCGGTGCCGACAAGGAAGTGAAGCTCGACCGCGAAGGCTTGCGGGCCGCCCTCCAGCGCGCGGCGATCCTGTCGAACGAGAAGTACCGCGGCGTGAAGCTCGAGATCAGCCCGGGCCAGGTGCGGATCGTGGCCCACAACCCGGAACAGGAAGAGGCCCAGGAAGAAATCGAGGCCGAGACCAAGGTTGACGGCCTGGGCATCGGTTTCAACGTGACCTACCTGCTCGATGCGCTCAGCGCCCTGCGCGAGGACACGGTCATCCTGCTCCTGCGGGACGCCAACTCCTCGGCCCTGGTGCGCGAAGCCAGCCACGAGCGCAGCCGCCACGTGGTGATGCCGCTGCGGCTGTGACCCGGCGGTTTGCTGCTCCTGATCACCGCCCGGCTTCTGCCGGGCGGTGTCGTTTCCGGTCCCCGCTACCCCGGGGCGCCGCTGCCCGAGGCCCCTGCCTGCCATGCGCCTGACCCGGCTTGACGTCCAGAACCTGCGTTGCCTGGCCGAAGTGCGCTTCACGCCCGTTGCCGGCCTGAACCTGGTGACAGGGGGTAATGGTGCCGGCAAGACCAGCCTGGTCGAAGCCATGCATTTGCTGGGTTATGGCCGGTCCTTCCGGGGACGGGTCCGGGACGGCCTGGTCCGCAGTGGCCAGCCGGCGCTTTCGGTCTATGCGGAGTGGCAGGACGGCCAGGGCCGTTCCCGTCGGGCAGGCCTGCGGCACACGGGCAGCGAATGGGAGGCGCGGCTGGACGGGGCGCCCGCCCCCAGCCTGACCGAGCTGTGTGCGGAACTGGCCGTGGTCAGTTTCGAACCCGGCAGCCACGAACTGATCGCCGGGGGCGCCGAACACCGCCGGCGCTTCCTGGATTGGGCCCTGTTCCACGTGGAACCGAGCTTCCTGCCCGCCTGGCGCCGGTATGCCCGGGCCCTGAAGCAGCGCAATGCCCTGCTCAAGCGTGGGCCGGCAGCCAGTGCCCTGGACCCCTGGGACCTGGAGCTGGTGGACTCCGGCCAGCGCCTCAGCAGCCTGCGCGCCGACTATCTGGCCAGGCTGGAGCCGGTGCTGGCCGCCACCGCCGCCGAATTCCTCCCAGAACTGGGCCAGGCCGGCATGGCCTTCCTGCCCGGCTGGCGCCAGTCGGAGCATCCGCTGGCCGACGCGCTCCTGCTGGCCCGGGATCGGGATCTGGCCCTGGGCTACACCAGCGTCGGTCCGCACCGGGCCGACTGGCGGGTCGATTACCCCGCATTGCCCGGGAAAGAGGCCCTGTCCCGTGGCCAGGAGAAGCTGACGGCCCTGGCCTGCGTGCTGGCCCAGGCCCGGGCCTTTGCCGCAGAGCGGGGCGAATGGCCCCTGGTTTGCCTGGATGACCTGGCGTCCGAGCTCGACCAGACCCACCTGCGCCACGCCCTGACGGCCGTCCTGGATTCCGGCGCCCAGGTCATCCTGACCGCCACGGACGCACCAGGCATCCTGACTGGCCCCCTGGAGCCCCAGGCAGTGTTCCACGTGGAACGCGGGCAGCTTCGTCCGGGCTGAGGCCGACGCCCGCCGTCTTCCGGTGGGGACTGCTGCCCGGAAGCGCAAGCCACCCACGCGGCGAACCCCCCCCCGCTTCGCCCTGGCTGGCCACAGGTGGCCGCCGAGCCTGAACCCGCTCCCCGGGAGCGCTTTTCGCCGGGAGCCCCGCGTGTGCCATGTGAAGCCGCCACGCGCTATACTCGGACACCTTATTTATAGGCGCGTTGTGCCGCCCCCACCGGGCCGCCAGCGGGCCGCCGTGGACCCGAGTACACGCCTCCGATGACCGACACACCGAATCCGCCGATCCCCGTCAACAACAACTACGACTCCAGCAAGATCACCGTGCTACGCGGCCTGGAAGCAGTCCGCAAGCGGCCCGGCATGTACATCGGCGACGTGCACGATGGCACCGGTCTGCACCACATGGTGTTCGAGGTCGTCGACAACGCCATCGATGAAGCCCTGGCTGGCCACTGCGACGCGGTGCTGGTCACGTTGCACGCCGACGGCTCGTGTTCGGTGTCCGACAACGGCCGCGGCATCCCGGTCGACATCCACAAGGAAGAGGGCGTTTCCGCGGCCGAGGTCATCATGACCGTGCTGCACGCCGGCGGTAAGTTCGACGACAACAGCTACAAGGTATCCGGTGGCCTGCATGGCGTCGGCGTGTCGGTGGTGAATGCGCTCTCGTCCAGCCTGTGGCTGGACATCTGGCGCGACGGCCAGCACTACCAGCAGCAGTACGCGCTCGGCGAGCCGATGTATCCGCTCAAGGAAGTGGGGCCTTCGGCCAACAAGAAGGGCACGCAGCTGCGCTTCCTGCCCAGCGCCGAGATCTTCACCGACGTTGAATTCCACTACGACATCCTGGCCAAGCGCCTGCGCGAGTTGAGCTTCCTCAACTCGGGCGTGCGCATCGAGCTCGTCGACGAGCGTGGCGAAGGCAAGCGCGACGTTTTTGAGTACGAAGGCGGCATCCGTAGCTTCGTGGAACACCTTTCGGCGCTAAAAACCCCGCTACATCAAACAGTTATCTCCGCTTCGGGCGAAAAGGACGGCATCGTCGTCGACATCGCGGTGCAGTGGACCGACAGCTACCAGGAAACGATGTTCTGCTTCACCAACAACATCCCGCAGAAGGATGGCGGCACCCATCTCATCGGTTTCCGCGCTGCGCTGACCCGCACGCTGAGCAATTACATCGAACAAAACGGCATCGCCAAGCAGGCCAAGATTTCCCTGTCCGGTGACGACATGCGCGAAGGCATGATCGCCGTGCTGTCCGTGAAGGTGCCCGACCCCAGCTTCAGTTCGCAGACCAAGGAAAAACTGGTCAGCTCCGAAGTGCGCCCGGCCGTTGAATCGGTCATCGGCCAGAAGCTCGAGGAATTCCTGCAGGAACGCCCGAACGAAGCCAAGGCCATCGCCGGCAAGATCGTGGACGCCGCGCGTGCGCGCGAAGCGGCCCGCAAGGCCCGCGACCTGACGCGCCGCAAGGGTGCGCTCGACATCGCCGGCCTGCCCGGCAAGCTGGCCGACTGCCAGGAAAAGGATCCGGCGCTGTCCGAACTTTTCATCGTCGAGGGTGACTCGGCGGGTGGTTCGGCCAAGCAGGGTCGCAACCGCAAGAACCAGGCGGTGCTCCCGCTGCGCGGCAAGATCCTCAACGTCGAACGTGCGCGCTTCGACCGCATGCTGGCCTCGGCCGAGGTCGGTACGCTGATCACCGCCCTGGGCACCGGCATCGGCAAGGACGAGTACAACCCGGACAAGCTGCGTTACCACCGCATCATCATCATGACCGACGCCGACGTCGACGGTTCGCACATCCGCACGCTGCTGCTCACCTTCTTCTACCGGCAGATGCCGGACCTGATCGAGCGCGGCCACGTCTATATCGGCCTGCCGCCGCTGTACAAGCTCAAGCAGGGCAAGAACGAGCTTTACCTCAAGGACGACGCGGCGCTCAACGCCTACCTGGCCAACAACGCCGTGGAAGGCGCCGAACTGCGGCCGTCCGAAGGCGCGCCGCCGGTGTCGGGTGCCGCCCTGGAAAAACTGCTGCTCGACTACATCGCCGCACGTGATTCCCTGGCGCGTTTCGCCCACCGCGTCGACACGCCGGTGCTCGAGGCCATGCTGGAAATGCCGCCGCTGTCCGCCGAAGGTTTCGCCACCCCCGGTGCGCTCGACACCTGGACCACCGAACTCGAACGTCGCCTCAACGCCACCGGCCTGGGACGCGCGCGCTACTCGGTGTCGGTGCAGGCAGGCAACGCCGAAGAGAACCTGCCGGCCGCCCTGGTCATCACCAAGCAGCACCATGGCCTGGCGTCCACGCAGACGCTGCCCGCCAGCCAGCTGCTTGGTGGCGAACTGCGCCAGCTCACGGAAGTCGCCACGGCGCTCGAAGGCCTGCTCCAGCCCGGCGCCAGCATCACGCGTGGCAACCGTGTGCAGCCGGTCACGCGCTTCGCGCAGGTCCAGGAATGGCTGCTCGAGGAGGCCAAGAAGGGCCGCATGATCCAGCGCTTCAAGGGCCTGGGCGAAATGAACCCGGAACAGCTGTGGGAAACCACGGTGAACCCTGAAACCCGCCGCTTGCTCAAGGTGCGCATCGAGGACGCCGTCGCCGCCGACGAAATCTTCTCCACCCTGATGGGCGACGTGGTGGAGCCGCGCCGCGAGTTCATCGAAGACAACGCCCTGCGAGTCGCCAATCTCGACGTCTGAGGACAGGCCGCCCGCCGGCGGTTCGTCCGGCCACCCGGCCGGGTGGCCGGCGGCGTCCGGGCTGCCCTTGTCGCCCATGTCGCCGGCAATGCCAGCGCCATGACCCTGGCGGCGTACTGAACTTGGTCGAACCCGGGGTTACACTGGCACGCCGCGCGGCCGCAGGGGCACGGCGCCGCGATGGAATCGAACCGGGAACCCTATGAGCAAGCGACACCTTTACCTGCTGGCCCTGGCCATTGTCGTCGCCGCATCCGCGGCGATCTATTACAAGTGGAAGGTGCTGGAGTTCCCGCTCCAGCCTGACGCCCAGGTGCAAGTGTGGACGCTGCAGGCCCACGTCGAATACCAGCCGCGCAAGGGAGCCAACACGGTCACCCTGCAGCTGCCGGAAACCACGCCGGGTTTCACGCTGATCGACGAACGTTTCGTTGCGCGCAACTACACCCACCTGGGTGAAACCTCGGACGGCGGCCGTGAAGTGCAGTGGGCCATCCGCCGCGCCGTCGGTGAGCAGGACCTCTATTACCGCGCCACCGTGGTGCGGGCGGACGAGGCCGAGACCGTCGAGCTCGATTTCGAACCGGAACTGGCGCCGCAGCCGGAATTCGAAGAGCCATACGCCACGGCCGCCAACACCTTGCTCGACCAGGTGCGCGAACGTTCGTCGAACACCGTTACCTATGCCCGCGAACTCCTGCGGCGTCTGAACGAGACCGACCCAAGCGAAGAAGTCGCGCTCCTGCGCGAACTGCATGGCGCCGACGACATCGCCCGCAGCAACTTCGTCGTGCAGCTGCTGGCCGTGCGCAACATTCCCGCGCGCGTGGTGCACGGCCTGAAGCTTTCCCCCGCCGGCGAGGGTATCGACCCCGGGGTCGAAGCCCGCATGCAGTCGTGGCTGCTCGTCCACGACGGCCTCGAGTGGACCATGCTCGATCCGCGGACCACCGCCGAAGGCCGGCCAGCCGACCTGTTCCTCTGGAATGTCACCGGCAAGCCGCTGCTTGCCATCGAAGGCGAACCGCCCTCGACGCTGGCGTTCACGGTCAAGGCCAACCTGGCCGACGCGATGGCGACGGCCGAACGCCGGCTCGAAGTGCGCGACGCGAACCTGGTCCGTTATTCCCTGCTCAGCCTGCCGCTGCAGGCGCAGGAAACCTACCGGATCCTGCTGATGGTGCCGATCGGCGCCTTCATCATGCTGCTGCTGCGCAACCTCGTCGGCGTGAAGACCTATGGCACCTTCATGCCGGTGCTGATCGCCCTGGCCTTCCGGGAAACCGCGCTGGTCGCCGGCATTTCGCTGTTCGTGGTGGTGGTCGGCTTCGGCCTGCTGGTGCGTTTTTACCTTGAACGCCTGCGCCTGCTGCTGGTGCCGCGCCTGACCGCCATCCTGATCCTGGTCGTTCTGCTGATGGCCGCGGTCAGCGTGCTGTCGAACCGCCTCGGGCTGGAAGTCGGCCTCAGCGTGGCGCTGTTCCCCATGGTGATCATGGCCATGACCATCGAACGCATGTCGGTGGCCTGGGACGAGCGTGGCGCCGGCACCGCCATCCGCGAAGGCATCGGCACCCTGGTGGTCGCCGCCCTCGCCTACATCGTCATGAGCTGGCAGCCGCTTGAACACCTGGTCTTCGTTTATCCGGAGGTCCTGCTGATCCTGTTCGCGCTGGCGCTGGTGCTGGGGCGTTATTCCGGCTACCGGCTCAACGAACTGCTGCGCTTCCGCGCGCTGGCCCGCGATCCCGATCCGATCGTGCCGCCGCCGGCGAAGGCCGAGCCGGAAACCAAGGCCTGAGCCATGGCTTTCTTCAATCCCTTCAAGGTGGCACGGCGCCTGCGCGAGATCGGCCTGGTCGGCATCGGCCAGCGAAATGCCCACTACGTGCTGATGCACAACCCGCGCAAGTTCTACCCGCGGGTGGACGACAAGCTGCTGACCAAGAAGCTGGCGATCAAGGCGGGCCTGCCCGTTCCCGACCTGTATGCCGTGGTGCGCGAGGAACACGAGATCGCGGAGCTGCACAAGAAGCTCGAGGGCCGTGACAGCTTCGTGGTCAAGCCGGCGCATGGGTCGGGCGGCGACGGCATCCTGGTCATCAGCGGCCGCCGCGGCAACAAGTACCGGCGCGCCAGCGGCAGCCTGATGACCCGCGAGGAATTCGAGCACCACCTCTCGAACGGGCTCTCCGGCCTGTTCTCGCTGGGCGGCCAGCCCGACCACCTGATCGTCGAATACTGCGTGCAGTTCGACCCGGTGTTCGACAACGTCAGCTTCAAGGGCGTGCCCGACGTGCGCATCATCGTCTTCCTCGGCTACCCGGTGATGGCCATGATCCGCCTTCCCACCCGCATGTCCGATGGCAAGGCCAACCTGCACCAGGGCGCCATCGGCGTGGGCATCGACCTGCCCACCGGCCGGACCAAGCGTGGTGTCTGGGGCACGGAGATCATCCGCGAGCACCCCGACACCGAACACAGCATCGTCAACCTCCTGATCCCGCACTGGCAGCAGCTGCTGGAAATGGCCTCGCGCTGTTACGAGCTCTCCGGCCTGGGCTACGTGGGCGTGGACTTCGTGCTCGATCGTGACCGGGGCCCGATGATCCTCGAGCTCAACGCCCGGCCCGGCCTGGCGATCCAGATGGCCAACGGCAACGGCCTGGAGTCGCGGCTCCGCAAGGTCGAGGCCCTGCGTGATCGCGGCGAACTGTCCCGGGACCCCGCCGAGCGGGTCGCTTTCGCCGTCGCCAACTTTCCGACCACAGGCTGAACGTCACGCGGCGTTTAACGATGTTTTAAGCCCATCGTCGAGAAGCGCGGGCATGCTTGGCTCCAAAGGGGAAACCTATACGGGGGCGAACGGTAAAACCGGACAGCCCACCGCTTGAGTGATTGCTCCATTCCCCGTTACCCTAACCGGCCACCAGTCGCGGAACACCGCGGCGGCGAAGGAGTTCCCAGATGAAGTTTGCCCACGCCCTAAAGCTCAAGGTCCTGGCCGCCGCGGTTATCGCGGCCTCGCTGTCGGTGGGTGACGCCCACGCGCAGCGTGGCAAGGACAGGGACAAGCAGGAAGAGGCCTACCCGGACGCCACCCGCGAATCCCCGGAAGCCAAGAACACCCCGCGCCTGGCCAAGGACATCCAGAAGATGTTCGACCTCTACAACGAGGGCGAGGACATGGAAGGTGCGATCGCGATGGCCGAGAAGCTGCTGGCCAACGAGCGCGCCAAGGCCTACGACCGCGGCGTCGCGCTGATGATCGCCGGCAACGCCGCCCTGGGCGTCGACGACTACCCGCGCGCCATTCCGTATCTCGAGCGCGCGCTCGAGGAAAACGCGCTGCCGAACAACAACCATTTCGCGACCATGCACACCCTGGCGTCGGTTTACGCCCAGGAAGACATGACCGAAAAGTCCATCGCCATGATCGACCGGCTCATCGCCGAGACGAAATCGAAGGACCCTGAGGTCTACGCTCTCAAGGCGGGCGTGCACTACAACGCCGGCCAGTACGAACAGACCATCGACGCGGTCCGCAAGGCCATCGAGCTCAACGACGGCAACTCCGAGAACAACTGGCAGCAGATGCTGATGGCGTCGTACAACGAACTCGGCCGCGAGGGCGACGCCGTCGCCCTGGCCGAGCAGCTGCAGGCCAAGAACCCGGACGACAAGCGCACGCTGCTCAACCTGGCGTCGCTGTATGCCCAGACCGACAACTCCGAAAAGGCCGCCGCCCTGCTCGACACTGCCCGCCAGAAGGGCATGCTGACCGAGCAGCGCGACTACGAGAACCTCTACGCCATCTACCTCAACATGGATGGCAAGGAAGCGGAGGCCGCCGAGGTCATCCAGGAAGGCCTGGAGAAGGGCATCCTGCCGGCCGATGCCCGCACGTATACTTTCCTTGCGCAGTCGCTGTACTTCAGCGACCAGATCGAGGGTGCGGTGAACGCCTACAAGAAGGCGGCGCCGCTCGATTCCACCGGCGACACCTCCCTGGCGCTCTCGCAGATCCTCACCAACGAGGACCGCAACGAGGAAGCCAAGGCGGCGGCCCGCCAGGCGCTGGACAAGGGCCTCAAGCGGCCCGGCGAGGCCTGGATGGTCATCGCCCGCTCCGAGTACTACATGGACAACTTCGCCGCGGCCCGACAGGCCTACGCGGAGGCCGCCAAGGATCCGGCGACCCGCGACCAGGCCCAGAAGGCCCTGGCCCAGATTTCCCGTTGAACGGTTGGTAAACCGATTCCCCGTGGTATAAGCTAACAAGTTCCCGCCGGTCTCCGGCGGGCCACGGCACCTGACGCCGACCGAACGAGAGCTCGAGCCGCCGAACGTATGACGGACAAGAACTACTACAACAGGTACGACACCCCTCCGCAGGGCCTTAGCTGGGCGCGCGTCGGTGGCAACGCATTCGCTATCGCGCTGCATGCGATCGCGTTCATGTTCATGATGGCGCCGGTCAACCCGCCCTCGGTCCAGAAGGCCGCGGAAGAGGTGACCCAGGTGTCCTTCATCGAACCGCCGCCGCCCCCGCCGCCGCCGCCGCCGCCGCCGCCGGAGCCGCCCAAGGTGGTCCAGAAGATCATCCAGCAGCCCAAGCCGACGCCGATTCCGCCGCCGCCTGAAGAGCCGCCGGTGGTGTTCGACGATCCCAGCCCGATCGACATCGAGGCCCCGCCGCCGGCTCCGCCGTCGCCGCCGGCCCCGCCTGCCGACTACGCACCTTCCGAAGACATCTCGGGCCGCGCGCTCTACCAGCCGCGCTATCCCGCCAAGGAAGCCCGCGACGGCGTCGGCGGTACCGTTATCCTGCGCGTCACCATCGACGCCGCCGGCAACGTGCTTGATGTCGCCATCGAGCGCTCCAGCCGTAATCGCAACCTCGACCGCTCGGCCATGGATGCCGCGCGTCGGTGGAAGTTCAACCCGGGACTGCGCAACGGCCAGAGGGTCGGCGGCGCGGTTCTCGTCCCGGTCAAGTTCACGCCTCCGCGGTAACGCCAGCAGTACCCACGTAAACGGTCAAACCACTTAAAGAAAGGCACTCCTTATGCTGCAGGAAATCCTCCTCACGGTCGCAACCGCCGCTGGCGGCGCCGCCGACAACGCCTCCGCCCTGTCGAAGATGGGCTTCTCCCACATGATGGCGGAGCTGCTGCGGAACCCCGCTGAGTTCTTCGTCCAGTGGGTCGTCCTCATCATGCTCATCGTGATGTCGTTTGGCTCGTGGTGGTACACCATCGTCAACGCCATCAAGAACGCGGTCATCTCGAAGCGCGCCGACACCGTCGTGCGTACCTTCTGGGAAACCCCGAACGCCCAGGACGCGATCCGCTTCATGGAAGAACAGCCGGCCAACGAGCCGTTCTCCAAGATCGCGCTGGACTGCGCCCAGGCCGCCGCCCACCACCAGCGTCACGAAGGCAGCCGCCTGGTCGACGCCCTGAACCGCTCGGAGTTCATCGACCGCGCGCTGCGCCAGGCCGTCACCCGCGAGAGCGCCAAGCTCGAGAACGGCATGACCTGGCTGGCCACCGTCGGTGCCACCGCGCCGTTCGTGGGTCTGCTCGGTACGGTCTGGGGCATCTACGGCGCCCTGATCCGCATCGGTGCCACCGGCCAGGCGTCCATTGACGCGGTCGCGGGCCCGGTCGGCGAGGCGCTGATCATGACCGCCATCGGTCTGTTCGTCGCGATCCCGGCGGTGCTGGCCTACAACGCCTTCAACCGCGCGAATCGCAACACCTATGCCAAGTTCGACACCTTCGCCCACGACCTGCACGACTTCTTCGCCACCGGCTCGCGCGTCGGCGAAGTTCCGGCCAAGCGCTAAGTCGAACGTCTAACCAGGAGTCGCAGGCATGGCATTTTCATCCAACTCCGGCGGTGGCGGCCCGATGGCCGACATCAACGTCACGCCCCTCGTGGACGTGATGCTGGTCCTGCTGATCATCTTCATGATCACGGCGCCCCTGATGTCCCACAAGGTGAAGGTGGAGCTGCCCCAGGCAACCCTGGAAGAGAAGCCGGAAATCGACCAGCCGCCGATCACCCTCGCGGTGACGGCGGATGGCAAGGTCTACTGGAACGACGAAGAGGTATCGGCCGACGTGCTCGATGCCCGCCTCGCCGTGCTGGCCCAGAAGACCCCGCAGCCGCAGGTCGACATCCGCTCCGACAACATCACCAAGTACGCCGTCATCCACGAAGTGGTTACCGACGTCCGCCGCGCGGGTATCCGCAAGGTCGGCTTCGTTTCCACCCCTGAGCGCTGAGGACGACAGACCATGGCATTTGCCTCGAATTCCGGCGCGGGCCCGATGGCCGACATCAACGTCACGCCCCTGGTGGACGTGATGCTGGTGCTGCTGATCATCTTCATGGTGACGGCCCCGGCCCTGTCCTACCAGATCCAGGTCGACCTTCCGCAGCGCACGTCCAATCCGCCGCCGCCGCCGAAGGATCCGCCCGAGCCGATCCGCCTGCGCATCGAGGCGGGTGGCACGGTGACCTGGAACAACACGCCGATCCCGCTGTCCACGCTCCAGGCGGCCCTTGAGGTCGAGGCCGAGCGTGCCGGCGCCGACGTGACCCGGCAGCCTACGGTCGAGATCCAGACCGACATGGAAGCCCAGTACGAAACCCTGGCCAAGGTGCTCTCGCGCACCAAGAACGCCGGGATGGCAAAGATCGCTTTCGTGGAACCCGGCGCCTGATCGAGGCCGCGCTTCCCGCACCCTGCAGCAACGCCGCCTCCGGGCGGCGTTTTTTTTGCTGAACCATTCCGGAACCGACTCCCGGCCGGTGGCTTGTTCCCGGCAGCAGGCAGGCGTATCGATGAAGACAGTCCACCCCGGGAGAACACCATGGCTTTCGCCGCTGTCCGTTCCGATCAGGGTTCCATGGCCGAAATCAACATCACCCCGCTCGTGGACGTGATGCTGGTGCTGCTGGTGATCTTCATGGTCACCGCGCCACTCCTGGACCACCGCATGGACCTGACCCTGCCCCGGGACACGTCGCGGCCGCCCAGGCCGCCGGTGATCGTGGCGCTCGAGGTCGCCCCGGGCGACGTCTTCCGGCTTGCCGGGCAGCCCGTCGCACCCGCCCGCCTGCAGGCCCTGCTCGAAAGCCAGCTCCGGGACCAGCCGGGTTTAGTGCTCAAGCTCGCCGTGCATCCCGACGCCGATTACCAGTCCGCCACGACCGCCATGGCCGCCGCGAACCGGGCCGGCGTGGCCAACATCAGCCTGGACTGAGCCGGTCAGCCGGCAGCGGTGATGAGCGCCAGGTAGGCGCGAACGGTTGGCGCCAGGCCCGCGTAAAGGGCCTCGCCAACCAGGGCGTGACCGATCGAGACTTCAAGCACCCCGGGTACGCCGCGCAGGAAGGCTTCCAGGTTGGCCTGGCTCAGGTCGTGGCCGGCGTTGACGCCAAGGCCCGCGGCCTGGGCCTCCAGGGCGCTGCGCCGGCACAACGCCAGCGCCGCGGCCGGGTCGCCCGCGGCGAAAGCCTGGGCATAGGGCCCGGTGTAGAGCTCGATCCGGTCGGCGCCCAGTTCGGCCGCGCGGGCGATGTCCGGTGCCCCGGCGTCCATGAACAGCGACACCCGGGCCCCGCAGGCCTTGAGCCCGGCCACCAGCGGACGCAGCCTGTCGGCGTCCCGGGCCAGGTCGAAACCGTGGTCGGACGTGATCTGGCCGTCGCTATCCGGAACCAGGGTGGCCTGCTGCGGGCGGGTTTCGCGGACCAGGGCCAGCAGGCCCGGATAGTCGCCCCGGGGCGGGGCAAAGGGATTGCCCTCGATATTGAATTCGCCGCGTCCGGCGACCAGGCGGGCCAGGTCGCGCACGTCGTCCGGCCGGATATGGCGCTGGTCGGGGCGCGGATGCACCGTTATCCCCCCGGCACCGGCCCGGAGGGCGGCCTCGGCCGCGTCGGTCACGCGCGGCTCTGTACCGCCCCGGGAGTTGCGAAGCACGGCGATCTTGTTGACGTTGACGCTGAGCACGGTCATGCCGGCAAGCCTACCCTGCGGCCCCTCGGCCGGAAAGCCGGAAAAGGGGAGAGATTCGCGCTTTCGCGCGCCCGGTTTCGGCCATAATCCGACCATGCGCCCGTTCCTGCCGCTGCTTGTCCTGCTGGGCCTCTTGGCCTGTCCGGTGGTTTCGCTGGCCGAAACTGTTCCGGGTGCGCCGCTTTCGCGCAGCTTCGGTTCGGAACACACCCGGGTCAAACCGGGCCACATGGCCTTGGCCACGTCGCCGGACGGCGAACTCTATGCCGGTAACCAGGACGGCGTGCTGCGCTTCAACGGCATCGATTGGCGACTGACGATGTTGCCGGCGCGATCGGCCGCGCACTCCCTGGCCATAGGTACCGACGGGCTGGTCTACGTCGGCGGCTACGACACCTTCGGTCGACTGGCGCCGGACGGCGAAGGCGGCGTCGCCTACGAAGAGCTGCTCGACACCGCCGGACTCACCGGAGACCAGCGCCACCTGGGTTTCGTCTTCCAGACGATCTCAACCCCCGACGGGGTCTATTTCCGTAGCGAAAAACGCCTGATCCTCCTGCCCGCCGACGGCAGCAAGGCGCGACACTGGCCGGTGCCGGAGACGGCGCGCAGCTTCTACTGGGTGGGCGAGGATCTGCTGGCGCGCGTGCAGGGGCAGGGGCTTGTGCGCTTCGAAGACGGCAAGCTCGTGCTGCTGCCGGGCGGCGAGGCCCTGGCGGACATTCCGCTTCCCGGCATCGTCGCGCGGGAAGACCACCTGCTGCTCGTTACCAACGATGGTTTCTACCGCGCAGACGAGCACGGCGTGTCGCGACTGCCGGGTCCGGCCAGCGACCTCCTGGCAGGCGAGCGCGCCTACACCGTGCTGGACCTGTCCGACGGCTCGCTGGTGGTCGGCACCCTGGACGGCAGCCTGCTTCGCTTCGACGCCCAGCTGCGCATCCGCCAGAACTTGAACCTGGGCACCTACGGCATCCTCGCGCTTTCCGTTGATCGCGAAAGTGGCCTGTGGCTCGCCACGGAAAACGAACTGACGCGCCTGACCCTGCCGTCGCCATGGTCACACCTGGGCGAAGACCAGGGCATCGCCGGAAACCCCAACGATTTCGAGTGGTTCGACGGCGCCCTGTGGCTGGCCACCAGCCAGGGCGTGCAGCGCATGCGTCCCAGCGAAGACGGCCAGCCTGTCGCCGAACGACTGCCCTGGACCGAATACGAGGCCTACGCCGTTCTCGCCGCCAAGGGCGAGCTGCTCATCGGCGTGCGCGAGGGCCTGCTGGCCTTGGGACCGGGCGACGACGCGCCGCGGCGCCTGCATGAGCACCAGAACCATGGCGTGTTCGCACTCATGGCCTCGCGCCATGACCCGGAGCTGGTTTACGGCCTGAGCGGGCCGGACGTGGTGCTCCTGCACCACCGGCAAGGCCGCTGGCAGCAAGGACCCCGCTTGTCGCTCGGGGACATCAGCATCTTCGGCCTGGAAGAAGGCGATGTCGCCGGCGAACTGTGGCTCGGCGATTCACGTGGCGCCGTCCAGCGCTGGACCATCGACCCGCAGACCGGCGCCGTCGATTCGCGCGAGGTTTACGACGACAGCCGGGGCCTGGTCGTCAGCCCGCAGTTCGGCACCAGTGTTTACCGCTTCGAGGGCCGCATACACGCCACCAGCGGTGAGGCCGGGTTCCGCTTCGAGGACGGTCGTTTCGTGCCCGACGAGGCGCCGCCGATCACCCTGGTCGCCCGGCCGCACGAAATGTACGTCGAACAGACGCCGCTGGGCGACTACGCCTATACCACCCGGGAACTGTGGCACCGCCCCAAGGGCGAAACGCAGTGGCAGCCGCTTTACCCGGGCGGCCGGGGCATGGCGGGCTATTCATCGGTCCGGTTTGGCCAGGACGGCGTGCTGCGCATCGCCACCTGGACGGGCCTGCTGCAGTTCGATCCGGATGAGTCGCGCACCGAACTGCAGCCCCTGCAGCTGGCCATGGAGTCGGTTGTCGCCCACAACGAAGCCGGGGAATCCCTCGTCCTGCCCACGCGAAACGACGGCGCCGAGCCGGTGCGCCTGCCGCCCGGCTACAGCCTGAGCCTGCGCTTCGCCATGGTCAGCATGGAAAGCGGCGCCGAGTTCCGCTACATCCTGCACGGCGTCACCCCGGACTGGAGCGAATGGGCCGATCGCGACCTGTTCATCCGCGCGCTGCCACCTGGCGATTACGCGCTGGAAGTGCAGGCGCGCACTGGCACCGGCCGCCAGCCGGCGGCGATGACCTACCGGTTCCGCGTGCTGCCGTTCTGGTACCAGCAGTGGTGGGTGCAGGTGCTGGGTGCGCTGGTGGTGCTGGGCCTGGCCGTCACCGTGGCGATGTGGCTGGTGCGGCTGCGCACCGAGCGCTTCCTGGAAGCCAACCGCCGCCTCGAGGCGCGCATCGCCGAGCGCACGCATGAACTCGAGGACGCCAATCGCAAGCTGGCCGAGCTGGCCACCGAAGACGCCCTGACCGGGGTCGCCAATCGCCGCGCGCTGGAAAACGGCCTGCGCCGGGAATGGTTCCGCTGCCTCGACCAGCGCCGGCCGCTGAGCGTGCTGATGATCGACGTGGACCACTTCAAGGCCTACAACGACGCCCACGGCCACCTCGAAGGCGACGTGCAGCTGCGTGGCATCGCGCAGCGCCTGTCGCAGCAGCACGACCCGCAGCGGGAGCTGTTGGCGCGTTATGGCGGCGAAGAGTTTGCCCTGCTGCTGCCGGGTGTGCGCGCCGAGGAAGCGCTCCGGCGCGCCGAGCTCATTCGCGCGGCCATCGCTTCAAGCGACGCCGGCATGACCGTCAGCATTGGCGTGGCGGGAATGGTTCCCGACGTGCAGTCCGAACCCGACAGCCTGCTGCGTCGCGCCGATGCGGCGCTCTATGAAGCAAAACGCGCCGGCCGGAACAGGGTCGCGGCCGACGCGGGTGTCGCCGCCGGCTGAGCTTGCCGGCCGGTGCAGGGGCGCGGGTGTCAGGCCCGCTTGATCAGGCTGATGATCGCCAGCAACAGCACGGCACCAATGAAGGCGGTGATGAAGACGCCGATCTCGCCGCCGAAGCTGATGCCGAGCTTGGGCAGCAGCCAGCCACCGAAGAACGCGCCCAGCACGCCCACGATCATGTTGACCAGGATGCCGAAGCCGCGGCCCTTCATGACGAGCCCGGCCAGCCAGCCGGCGAGTGCACCAATGATCAGGAATACGAGCAGGCTAGTTACGTCCATCGAGTTGTCTCCTTCAGGAACGGTGGGTGGAGTCTTCGCCTCGTGCCGCCTTGCGCGCTTCGGCCTGCTCGCGCAGGTGGCGGAGCTCTTCGGCCGTCATGATGTGGCTGGCGTCGCGCGACGTGCTTGCGATGCGCGAATTGAGCCAGCCAAGCAGGAACGCCACCATCAGCGCGAACGCGCCGGCCAGGAACACCAGGACGCCCAGCGTGGGCATCGAACGCAGCATGGCCAGTCCAAGGCAGGCCAGCGAACCGAGCAGATATAGCCAATGCATGGGTCACCTCGCGGATTTTCCGGAAGTTTAGCCCAAGCGGCTGGCGAGTCCAGCCAACGCCTTCAGAGCAACGGGGAAAGCAGGCGGGTGGCGTTGTCGGCCAGACGGCGCAGGAAGGGCGGCGGCGGGTCGCCGGACTTCACCTCCCGGCACTGGGCCAGCGTCGCCTCCATTTCCTGCTCGAGCTCCCTGGCCAGGCCGCGGTCGTGCAGCAGCAGGCTGAGCTCGAAGTTGAGCCGGAAGCTTCGGTGGTCGAAGTTCGCGCTGCCGACGACGCAGGTGTCCTCGTCCACCAGCAGCGCCTTGCTGTGCAACATGCGCGGCTCGTATTCGAAGACGCGTACGCCCGACGCCAGCAGTTCGTCGTAGTACGAACGCGCGGCGGCGCTGACCAGGATCGAGTCGCTGCGTGCCGGCACGACCACGCGCACGTCCAGTCCGCGCATCGCCGCCGAGGTCAGCGCCATGCGTGCGGCCTCGCCGGGCACGAAATAGGGGGTCACCAGCCAGACGCGCTTGTCGGCCTGGTGGATGGCTTCGACCTTCACCCGATGGATCGACTCCCAGACCGAATCCGGCCCCGACGGCAGCGCATGCGCAAGCATCGTGCCTTCACGGGCTTCGGGCCAAAGCCGTTCGTCGCGAAGCGCGACGCCGGTGGCGTAGTGCCAGTCTTCCAGGAAGGCCAGCTGCAGCCAGCGCACGATCGAGCCTTCCAGGCGCAGGTGCAGGTCGTGGAAGGCCTTGGGATTGACCGCCTCGTTTTCTTCGTCGGTGATGTTGATGCCGCCGGTGAAGGCCACGCAGCCATCGACGATGACGATCTTTCGGTGGTTGCGCATGTTGATGCGGGGGCGCCATATCCAGCGCAGTTTCAGCGGGTGGAACCAGCCAACCTCGACCCCGGCATCGAGCAGCGGCGCCAGGAAGGCCTTGGACAGCCTGGCGGAGCCGACGGCGTCCAGCAGCAGGCGCACCCGGACGCCCTCGCGTGCCTTGGCCACCAGTGCGTCGCGCAGCGGCGTGCCGGTCTGGTCGGGCTCGAAGATGTAGTACTCAAGGTGCAGGTGGTGCCTGGCGCCGGCGATGGCTTCGTGCAGGGCCGCATAGGTGGCCTTGCCACCGACCAGCAGTTTCACGTCGACGGCGCTGCTTGGCGCGAAATGGGTGATGGTCTGGGCCAGGTGCGAAACGGTGGCACAGTCGTCGCTGGTCACCAGGTCGGCCGGAAGCACCGGTTCGAGGCTGCGCCGCGACAGGCTGCGCCGCCGCTGCTGGCGCACGATGCGCTGCGGGCCCAGGAAGTGGTAGATCAGCAGGCCGACCCAGGGCAGCGCCGCCAGCGACAGGATCCAGCTCAGGGTGGCAATCGGCTCGCGCTTCCGCATCACGATCCAGCCGGCCATCACCGGCACGTAGAGCGCCCACAGGCCGATCAGCCAGGGTTTGAGGGTCTCCCAATCGAACGACGGTTCCATGCCAGCTCCCTGCGGTCTCGCCGGACGAGACGCGCCGGCGGCAAACTGGTGTCCATGATGGCAGGAAACCCACCTCCGAAGCCCACGAAGGGCCGCGGTGCCGCCGGCAATGCCGAGGGCCGCTTCGCGAAAACAACGCGCGAGGCCGAACACGACGGCTGGGCGGACGACGACCCGGGCCCGCCCGATCCGCGCACCACGGTCAGCGAAGAAAACGCGCGCAGCGTCATCAGCCGCAACCGTTCGCCCGACGTGCCCTTCGACCGTTCGGTAAACGCCTACCGCGGCTGCGAACACGGCTGCAGCTATTGTTTCGCCCGCCCCTCGCACGCCTACCTGGACCTGTCACCCGGACTCGATTTCGAAACCCGGCTTTTCGCCAAGACCAACGTCGCCGACGTCCTGCGCGATGAACTCGCCAAGCCCGGCTACACCTGCGCGCCCATCGCCATGGGCACCAACACCGACCCCTACCAGCCCATCGAACGCCGCTACCGGCTCACCCGCGCCATCATCGAAGTGCTGGCCGACTGCGGCCACCCTTTCACCCTGCTCACCAAGAACGCACTGGTCGAACGCGACCTCGACCTGCTCGAACCCTTGGCGAAACGCAATCTGGTCAGCATCGCGCTGTCGGTCACCACGCTCGACAACCGGCTCTCGGCGAAACTCGAACCGCGCGCCAGCGCGCCGCATCGCCGTCTGCAGGCGATCCGCCGCCTCAGCGAAGCGGGCATTCCCACCGGCGTGATGTTCGCGCCGGTCATCCCGGCGGTGAACGACGCGGAAATGGAAGCGGTGCTGGCGGCGGCGCGCGAGGCTGGTGCAGGCAACGCCGGCATGGTGCTGCTGCGCCTGCCGCACGAAGTCGCGCCCATCTTCCGCGGCTGGCTGGACGCGCACCTGCCCGCGCGCGCCGGCCACGTGATGAGCCTGGTCAACCAGGCCCGCGGCGGCCGCGACTACGACGCCCGCTTCGGCCAGCGCCAGTCCGGCACGGGGGAATGGGCCAGGCTGGTCGGCCAGCGCTTCGACCTGGCCGTGCGCAAGCTCGGCCTGTCCACGAAGCGCGGAATCCCGCTCGACTGCAGCCAGTTCGTCGCCCCGCGCAAAGCCGGGCCACAGGGCGAACTGTTCTGAGACCCGGGCTCAGCTGCCCTTGCCGAAGATCTGCTCGGCGCGATTGAACAGCACCCAGCTGGTGGCGATGTACTTGTCGCCGTTTTCCGGACGGTTGCCGCGGTGGGTGTGGGTGAACGCGGCCGGCGCGATCAGCAGGCTGCCGGTGCGCGGCGCCACCTTGCGCTGCTGGTACAGGAATTCGGTTTCGCCGGCCTGGAAGTCATCGTTGAGGTACACCGTCCACAGCAGGTGGCGATGCAGGGTTTCGCAGGCCGGATCACGTGGGTAAAGCTCGCAGTGCCAGTAGGGATACCCACCCTCGCCCGCGCGGTAACGCTGCAGGTTGATGCGTCCGGGCCGGAAGATCGAACGGATGATGTCGTCGAGCGCGGCGGCGGGCAGCGTGGCGAAATCGTCGGCCATCAGGCGCCGGACCTCGGTCGGGCTGCTGCCATGCTGGACCATCAGGGGCGCGATCAGGGTGTAGGGATACGTGCGCAGGTACGCCGCCACGCCCTTGAGGATGGCGTGTACGAAAAGCGCTTCGATGTCGCGCCATTCGGGCTTGCCCGAAATACTGATGTCGCGGCTGTTCTTGAGGTCGGGGAAGAGCCCGCCGCCGACCAGGCCGGGCTGGTCCTGGCCGCAGGCCTCGAAGCGCCGGATGATCTCCGCGCAGGTCGCGGCCGGGATGGCGTCCTCGTAGATTTCGATGAAATCGCCGCTGCCCACCTCAGGACTCCGCATCGTGTTCGCGGTGGTAACGCACCGCTTGCTCAACCTCGTCGCGCGAGCCCAGGAACACCGGCACGCGCTGGTGCAGGCCGGTCGGCTGCACGTCCAGCATGCGCTGGCGGCCGGTGCTGGCGGCGCCGCCGGCCTGTTCGATGATGAAGGCCATCGGGTTGGCTTCGTACATCAGCCTCAGCTTGCCACCCTTGTCGTGGCACTTGCTGTCGAGCGGGTAGCTGAAGATGCCGCCGCGGGTGATGATGCGGTGCACGTCGGCCACCATCGACGCGACCCAGCGCATGTTGAAGTCCTTGCCGCGCGGGCCTTGTTTGCCCTGCAGCAGGTCGCCGATGTATCGCTGCATCGGCGCCTCCCAGAAACGCTGGTTGGACATGTTGACGGCGAACTCCTTCGTTTCCGCCGGCACCTGCACGTCGCGCCGGGTCATCATGAAGCTGCCGATCTCGCGGTCCAGGGTGAACACATGGGTGCCGTGGCCGACGGTCAGCACCAGCATCGTGCTCGGCCCGTAGGTCGTGTAGCCGGCGCAGACCTGGGTGTTGCCGGGCTGCAGGAAGTGTTCGTCGCTTGGCGCGGTGACGTCGTCCGGGCAGCGCAGCACCGAAAAGATGGTGCCTACCGAGATGTTCACGTCGATGTTGGAGCTGCCGTCGAGCGGGTCGAACAGCAGCAGGTAGTTGCCGCGCTGGAAGGCATCGGGAATGGGCTGGCTGTGGTCCATTTCCTCCGAGGCCAGGCCGGCCAGGTGGCCGCCCCAGGCATTGGCCTCGAGCAGGATGTCGTTGCTCAGCACGTCCAGCTTCTTCTGGGCTTCGCCCTGGATGTTCATGCTGGCCGAGCCGGGGGTGCCGGCGTCGCCGAGTACGCCGCCCAGCTCGCCCTTGCCGATGGCGATGGAAATGGTCTTGCAGGCGCGCGCCACCACCTCGATCAGCAGGCGCAGGTCGGCGTTGATGCGGCCGGCGTGCTGTTCCTCGATGAGGTAGCGGGTCAGGGAAATCGGCTTCATGGGGCTCCAGCAGGGTGGCGGCGGACCCCGGCATTGTCCGGGCCCGCGCCGGGCTTGCAAGCGCGGGCCTGCTTGCGGGCACGATTTCCCGGCACAATTGGTCATGGCTCCGATCACCGCCGACGCCCTGCCCCTGCTGCCCTTGGGCACTGCCCTGGGTGTGGGGCTGCTGGTGGGCGCCGTTCGTGAGCGCCGGCATCCGGGCCGCGACACCTCGGCTGGATTGCGCACCCACGCGCTGGCGGCCCTGTCCGGGGCCGTGGCGCTGTGGCTGGGCCTGGCCGTGTTCGTGGTGGTGGTGGCGATGGCGGGCCTGTTCGCGGCGCTGAGCTATCGCCAGAGCCGGGCCGAGGACCCCGGGCTGACGGGCGAGATCACCCTTGTCCTGACCTCCCTGCTGGGTGGCCTGTCCCTGTCCCTGCCGGCCCTGGCCGGAGGCCTGGGCGTGGTGGTGGCGGCCCTGGTCTACCTGAAGGCACCGCTGCACCAACTCGCCCGCGAACGCGTCAGCGAGGCCGAGGTGCGCGACGGCCTGGTGCTGCTGGCTTCGGCCCTCGTGGTCCTGCCCCTGGTGCCCGACCGCAGCATCGGGCCATTCGACGTCTTCAACCCGGCCATGCTGTGGAAGCTGGTCGTGCTGGTGATGGCGATCAGCGCCCTGGGCCACGTGGCCCTGCGCCTGGTCGGCAATCGCTGGGGCCTGGCGGTGGCGGGCTTCTTCGCCGGCTACGTGTCGTCGACCGCGGCCGTGGCCGGGTTCGGCCAGCGCGTGCGGGAAACCCCGGCCCTGCGTTCGCCGGCGGTGGGGGCGGCGATGCTGGCCAACCTGGCGTCCCTGAGCCTGTTCGTGCCCATCCTGCTGGCGGTGGCGCCGGCGCTGCTGCCCCAGGTGGCCGGCGAGCTTGCCGCGGGCGGCGCCGTACTGCTGGTCGGGGGCCTGCTCGGCCTGCGTCCGGACGACCACGGCGAACCACCGCCCACCGCCCAGTCGCGCATGTTCCGGTTCCGGCACGCGCTGCTGTTCGCGGTGGTCATCACCGCGGTGCTGTTCGCCTCGGCGGCGCTCAATGCCTGGCTGGGCCCGCGTGGGGCGATGGCCGGCGCAACCCTGGCGGCCCTGGCGGAAGTGCATGCCGCGGCCGCCAGCGTGGCCAGGCTCTCGGCCAGCGGTGCCTTCGATGCCGGGCAGGCGCGCTGGGCCATCGTGCTGCTGCTGGCGGCCAGCGCGCTGGCCAAGTCGGTGGTTGCCTTCGCCAGCGGCGGCCTGGCCTATGGCGTGCGTGTTGCCGCCGGCCTGGCCGCCATGGTCGCCGCCACCGCCGCCGTCGCCCTCCTGGCCTGAAACAGGCGGCCAGGTGTCGCCTGGTTTCAGATGATGCGCAGGGTGATGGCTTTCAGGACGGCGCGGGTGCGGTCGCGGGTACCGAGCTTGTCGAGGATCTCCGAGACGTAGTTTTTCACCGTGCCCTCGGACAGGAAGACGGCCTTGGCGATTTCCCGGTTCGAGTAGCCGCCGGCGATCAGGCGCAGGATCGCCACTTCGCGTTCACTGAAGGTATCGGTCGGTGCCGACTGGTCGCGATAGGCGTAACGCGCGCGCACCGGGTCGGTGGGTACCGGCGCCAGCAGGGTTTCGCCGGCGGCAACGCGGGTGATCGCCTCGTACAGGTCTTCCGGCGAGGCGTCCTTGAGCAGGAATCCCTGGGCCCCGGCCGCGGCCGCGGCCAGCGGCAGGCTTTCGTCGTCGAAGGTGGTCAGCAGCACCACCGGGGTGGCGTCGCCGCGTTCGCGCAGCGCGCGCACCAGGCCGAAACCGTCCAGGCCAGGCATCCGGATGTCGGAAAGGATGACGTCCGCCGGCGACGAGGCCAGCGCGTCCAGCAGGGCCTGGCCGTCCTCGGCCTGCACCACCATTTCCAGCCGCGGGAATCCCGCCAGCAGCGCGATCAGGCCACTGCGCACCAGGGCCTGGTCGTCTGCCAGCGCGACGCGGATCGCGGCGCCGCTCATGCCGCAACCGGCAGCCAGGCCTGCAGGTGCACGCCGCCGGTCCGGGTGCGGCCCAGTTCAAGCCCGCCACCCAGGGCCTGCAGGCGTTCACGCATGCCACGCAGGCCGTTGCCCGGCTCCAGCTCGCCGCGACCGCGGCCGTCGTCGCGGATGTCCAGGCGCAGGCCGCCTGGTTCGCGCGCCAGCACCACCCACAGGTTGTTGGCCTGGGAGTGCCGGGCGGCGTTGGTCAGGCCTTCCTGCACGGCACGCAGCACCGCCTCGGCCTGCGCCAGCGAGCTCACGCGGGCGTTGCCGTCGATCTGCAGGTGCAGCCGCGGTCTTGGGAAGGGCGTGGCCAGGGCTTCCAGCGCCGGTGCGAGGTCCATGCCGTCGGAGCGGCGCATCTGCTGCACCACCTCGCGGATGTCGGCCAGCAGTTCGTCGGCCAGGCGGGCACACAGCGCGACCTGGGCATCACCGGCCACGCGCGGGTCGCGGGAAAGCGCTGCCAGGTTCAACTTCAGCGCGGTGAGCTTGTGGCCGGCGACGTCGTGCAGTTCGCGCGACAGCCGCAGGCGTTCGCCGTCGCGGGCGGTTTCGGCCAGCAGCGAACGGGTGGCCAGCAGGTCGGCATTGGCGGCAGCCAGATCGTCGCGCGCACGTTCGGCGCTCACCCCGAACCAGGCCGCGCTGGCCGCGAATACCTGGAAACACCCCAGCATCAGCGTGCCGACCAGCGGCGAGCCCCAGCCCCAGACGACCGCATAGATGCCGTACAGCGCGATGTTCACAAGGGCCAGCACCACGCCGGAACCGCGGGGCGACCAGGCGTGCACCACCTGGATCGCACACAGGATCAGCAGGATCGGCAGGGTGCTGTTGCGCGCCAGGGCCATCATCGCGAACGCCAGCAGGTACTGGATGACGATGTAGACGCGCAGCCGCGGGAGCGGGGCGTCCTCGCGACCGACGACGGCCATGAACAGGACCAGGTAGGCCACGTGCAGGGCGCCCAGTCCCCAGGCCGGCGGCGCTCCATCCAGCCAGGCCGGCACGCCGCTGCCGCCGAACACCAGATCCCAGCCGATGGCGCCCCAGGTGACGTAGCCGGCGAAGTTGAGCGGGGTGAAAAGCTGTTTCAGTCGTTCGCGCATGGGGCCAGCTTGGGCCCGGCACGCGGGAGGCTCAAGTCCTGGACTGCACAAAGTGACTTCCGGCACCTCGATCCGGTGACCGCCGGCACCTGAGCCGCGTCGGCGCGCCACGGAAACTGGCCGCATACCGAAGGAGCACGCCATGGAACCTGCCTCGATCCCACTCATCCTGCATGTCGCCGCCGGCATCGTCGCGCTGGTGAGCTTCTGGACCGCCGGCCTGGTGAAAAAGGGCACGCCCTTCCACCGCGGCGTCGGCAGGGTCTACCTGCTGGCCATGCTGGGCATCGTGCTCACCGGCGTCCCACTGGTGCTGCAGCTCGCCGACCGCGGCCATCCGGTGGGCGCGCTGTTCCTGACCTACCTGCTGGTGCTGGTCGGCAACGCCAGCTGGTTCGCCTGGCGCGCCATCCGCGACCGCCGGGATCGTGCGGCGTTCTATGGCCCGATGTACTGGTTCGTGGTCGTGCTGACCGCCGTCAGCGGGCTGGCGATCATCGCGCTGGGGTGGCAGGTGGGGTCGGTGCTGCTGCAGGTGTTCGGAGGCGTCGGCGTGGTCGGTGGCATCGGCGCCTTCTTCAGCTGGCGGCGTTCGGCCAGCGACCCGACGTGGTGGCTCAAGGAACACTACGGCGCGATGATCGGCAACGGCGTCGCCACCCACATCGCGTTTTTCGGCATTGGCCTGCGCGGGATGCTGCCGGGCGTGGACCCGCAGGTGATCCAGCTCTATTCCTGGTTCACGCCGCTGGCCGGCGCCGTCATCGCGGGCTGGTGGCTCAATCGCAAGTACGGCCGGCCGGCCGGGAAGACTCAGACGTCGCCGTCGTCGAGCCAGCCTTCGCCGGTGCCGCGGTTGAACACCTGATCGCCCGGCTGCACGCTGCCGGCCGGGAAGCTCTCGACCTTGCCCAGGCGTTCGTAGATGGGCGTGAAATCTGGCTGCGTCGCTTCCATCAACTGCTCGTAGCTGTCGATCACGAAGTAGGTCTTCTGGAAGGTGTCGATGCGGTAACGCGTGCGCATGATGCGCTCGAGGTCGAAGCCGATGCGGTTGGGCGCCTTCGATTCCAGGCAGTGGATCGATTCGCTCTTGGAGCTGACGATGCCGCTGCCGTAGATGCGCAGGCCGTCGTCTTCCTTGATGAGGCCGAATTCCACCGTGTACCAGTAAAGGCGCGTCAGGTTCACCAGCGCTTCGGGACCAATGCCGTGCGCCTTGACGCCGCCGCGGCCGTAGGCGGCCATGTAGTCGGCGAAAACCGGATTCATGAGCAACGGCACGTGGCCGAACAGGTCGTGGAACAGGTCGGGCTCGCTCAGGTAGTCGAGCTGGTCGGGCTTGCGAATCCACCAGGTGACCGGGAAGCGCCGGTTGGCCAGGTGTTCGAAGAAGGTGAGTTCCGGCAGCAGGCCCTCGACGCCGATCAGTTCCCAGCCGGTGGTCTTGCGCAGCACCGGATTGAGTTCGTCGAACTTCGGGATGCGGTCGGCCGACATGCCCATCACTTCCTGCTGGGCCAGGAACTCCTTGCTGGCCCGGCCGGGCAGGATCTCGCGCTGGCGCTTGAACAGCGTCGCCCAGACCTCGTGGTCGGTGGCGGTGTAGTCGCCCCAGGGCTGTTCGACCACGGCCGTGGTGTAGACCGGCACGTAGCCCTTGTCGGTGAGCTGGTGTTCGACGCGGCGCGGGGGGTTCATGCCTTTCTCCGTACGCTTTGCATCAGTCTATCGCTCGTTGGCCGCAATCGGCTTGCGTAGTTGCACAACGGGACCTTAAGTGAGCAATATTATTGCGCCAACAGGGTCAGGGGCCGCAAAAAGTGGACCATCTCAAGTTCGACCGCACCGACCTGGCCATCCTGGCCGAACTCCAGCGCGAAGGCCGGCTGAGCAATGCCGACCTGGCTGAGCGGGTGAAGCTTTCGCCCTCGGCCTGCCTGCGCCGGGTACAGCGCCTGGAACAGGACGGCGTACTGGCCGGTTATGCCGCCCGCATCGACCCGGACCGCGTCGGGCTGGGCCTGCAGGCCTTCGTGCGCGTGCAGCTGGCCCGCCACGACGCCGGGGCCGTGCAGGCCTTCACCGAGCGCGTGAACCGCTGGGACGAAGTGGTGGCCTGCCACGCCCTCACCGGCGAAATGGATTACCTGCTGCAGGTGGTCGTGCAGGACCTGGCGCACTTCTCGCGCTTCCTGCTTGACCACCTGCTCAACGCCAGCGGCGTCGCCGACATCAACTCCAGCTTCGTGCTGCGCACCGTGAAGCAGGCCCGCGGCCTGCCGCTGGGCCACCTGGGCTGACTACTGCCCGCCGAAGGTGCGGCCGAAGAAATCGCCCTCCTTCCAGCCCGGCTTCTGTTCCGCGTCTCCCACCCGGCGGCCGATGGCGGCGTTGAGCTTCGCCAGGCGCGCGGCGCTCGGGTAATGGATGGGCAGCGAGGTGTCATCGCTGGGCTGGTGGTAATGGCCGGTCAGGAAATCCTCGTAGAGCGCCAGCGCGTCAACGTCCGGCGAGTGCGCCTTGATGCCCGCGTCCAGGTACACGGCGGGAATGCCCTTGCGCACGAAGGCGTACTGATCCGAGCGCACGAACACCACCTCTTCGGGCTTGGGGTCGGCGGTGAGCCCGATGCCCAGCATGTCGGCGGCGGCCCTGACGTCGTTCTCCAGGCTGCTGTGCTCGATGCCGATCGGCACCACGTCGGTGACGTCGGCCAGGAACACCGGCATGTCCATGTTGATGTTGGCCACCAGCGTGCCGTCGCCCCCGGGGTTGGAGGCAAAGTGCTCGGCGCCGAGCAGGCCGCGTTCTTCGGCGGTAAGTGCCACGAACAGCAGGCTGCGTTTCGGCGCCGCCGGCACCAGTTCGGTGGCCGCCTCGAGCATCACCGCCGTGCCCAGGGCATTGTCGAAGGCGCCGTTGTAGATGTCGTCCCCGTCCACTTCGGCACCCCGGCCAACGTGGTCGAGGTGGGCGGTATAGACGATGTGCTCGGACGCCAGCGTGGCGTCGGTGCCGGTGAGCCGGCCGACCACGTTGTGGCTGGTCACCGGCGCCAGCGTGGTTCGCCCGGCCAGCGTGGCCTGGCCCTTGAGGTCGAAGGCCTCCAGCGTGCCGGCCTCGCGGCGCGCGAAGACTTCGTCGGCGTCCATGGCCGCGTCCTCGAACAGGCGGCGCGCCGCATGCACGCCCAGGCTGGCGGTGGCGCGAAGTTCCGGGAACGCGTCGATCGGCTGGCCGTCCGGGCCGACCAGGCGCATGCCGGGCATGGCCCAGTTGCGGGCGCCGCGTGCCCAGGGATATTTGGCCTCGTCCACCGGGTTGCCTATCTGGACCGCGCCGACGGCGCCGCGCGCGGCCAGGCCGATCAGCTTCTGCCGGCCCGAGGCGTGGTAGGCACGCTGGGTATTGGGGAAGTCCGCCGGGGCGCCCGAGAAATACACGGCGATCTTGCCGCGCACGTCCACGCCTTCGAAGTCGTCGTGGTCGAGTTCCGGCGCGTGCACCGCCTGGCCGACGAAAACCAGTGGCGCGGTCACCGCGTGGCTGGCGGCGTTGTAGTTCACGCCGGGCAGGAAATCGTCCTGGAAGGCGAAGTGAATCCGTTCGCCATCGCGGCTGAGGCTGAAGGCGGCGCCGTTGCGTTCGCGCCGGCCCTCGAGCAAGGGCACCGCCTGCAGGAAGCTGCCATCGTCGCCGGCCGGTTCCAGGCCGATGGCGCGGTAGCGATTGGCCACGTAGAGCGCGGCGAGGTCATAACCGCGGGTGCCGGCGGCGCGCCCTTCCAGCAGGTCATCGGCCAGGAAGGCGACGTCGGCCTGGATGCGGCGGGCACCGTCGGCTTCGCTCGTGGCGGTGCCCGGCGCGGTGATGGGCGCCTCCGGGGCCGGCTCGCGGCTGCAGGCCACCAGCAGGGTCAGGGCGATCGGAACCAGCAGCTGCTTCATTCGGGACACTCCCAGGGTCGATCCCCCGACGCTACCACCGGGCCTGGCTGCTGGGAATGAAGGTCGTGTTCTCAGGCGGCGGGGTTTTCCCAACCGCTCATCGCATCGGCCATCACCAGGTCGCGGCCGGCGTGTTTGGCTGCGTACATGGCTCGGTCGCCGCGTTGGAGCAGCTGGGAAAACAGCCGGTCGGCCGGCGCAAGCACGGCCACGCCGATCGACAGCGTCACCTTGCGGGCTTGGCCGCGCAGGTCCAGCGGTCGTTCCGAAAACGCCTCGCGGATGCGCTCGGCGGCCGCCGTCGCGGCGGCGCCGTCGGTATTGGGCATCAGCACGATGAACTCCTCGCCCCCGAGCCGGCCCAGCAGGTCTTCGGCACGCAGGCATTCACGGATGCGTTCGACCGCGCGGACCAGCGCCAGGTCGCCGGCGGCATGGCCCAGCTCATCGTTGATGCGCTTGAAGTGGTCGATGTCCACCACCTGCAGCGCAAGCGGCATGCCGTGGCGGCGGGCACCGGCGATGGCGCGGGTGCCCAGCTCTTCGATGGCGCGGCGGTTGTAGACGTTGGTGAGGTAGTCCATGCGCGCGGCGCGCTCGAGATCGCGCTGGCTTCGGTCGGTGCACAGCAGCAGGAATCCCACCGTCGCGACCACCGGCAGGATGCTGCCGACGGCATAGGTAAGCAGCTGCACATGGGTGAGCTGGAACACGGCGATCACCTGGCCCGGGTCCCAGGTCAGGGCAAGGGCGCGGTAGCCCATGATGAGGGCGGCCAGCAGGAAGGCGCCGCCGGCGACATGGCGGACGAGGCCGCGCCCTTCGGGGCCTCGGTAAATCGTCCAGGCGCAGTAGCCCAGCATCCAGCCCAGCACCAGTGAGATGGCGATAAGCCGCAGGGTCAGGTCGGGCTGCACCAGTCCGAACCAGGCCGAGACGCCCAGCGCCAGGGCCACCATGCCCCAGAGCAGGAAGTGCGGCACCTTCAGCCGGTGGAACCGCCGCAGCGCCACCGCATAAGCGGCGAAGGCGCCGGCGATGCAGGCATTGGCGACCACGATCGTTACCCAGGCAGGCAGCTGGTCGCGCTGGCTGAGCAGCACGAAGCCGGTGGGCTGCAGGAGGGTCGCGGCCACCCACCAGTTCATCGCCGGCCGGAAGGCCGCGGGCATGGCGCGGGCGACGATCGCCAGGACGATGCCGATCAGCAGGGTGAGAAGGGCTCCGACCAGCAGGCCGGAACGGATGTCGAAGGACCACTCCACGGGCAGCATCGCCTCCTTTGGCGATGGCGGGTCTCGGGCCAAGGGTTCCACCCCTGCGCCGGGGGCGCAAGCCCGAGAAATTCAGCGGCCGGCGTCGTCTTCGTCGCGCCGCGGCCGGAACGGCAGCACCACGCCGCCGGGCGGGGGCGCCGGGCGCTGCCAGAGCACCGGGACGTCGTCGGGACGCGGCGGCTCGAATTGCGCGGCCTCGGCCTCGGCCATCGCGGCCGCCTGCTCTTCCTCGATTTCCCAGCTGTAGCGCTTGCGCGGCGGTTCCGGGTCCAGGCGCCGCCAGCGCCAGGCCGCGACGATGCCGGCCAGCGCGCCGCCCAGGTGGTACTCCCAGGACACGCCCGGTTCGCGCGGCAGGATCGTCAGCACCATGCCGCCGTAAAGGAAAAACGCAATCAGCGCCGCCGCGATGGCGGCCTTGTCGCGCCGGAACAGGCCCAGGAACAGCAGCAGGAACATCAGGCCATGGGTCAGCCCGCTGGCGCCGATATGAAAGGACGGCCGGCCGATCAGCCAGGTGACCAGGCCCGACAGCAGCCAGAGCACCGGCAGCGCCCGCAGCGCCGCGCGCGGGTAAACGGTGCCGACCAGGGTGCCCAGCACCAGCAGCGCGGCCGCGTTGGCCAGCCAATGCCCGGCCGAGCCGTGCAGCAGTGGCGCGGTGAGGATGCCGACCAGGCCGTGGGCCTGCAGCGGCACCAGGGCGAGCTCGCGCAGCCCGCCCAGTGCCGGGGTGGCGAAGAAGATCGCGCCGATCAGCGCCACGAAGGCCATCGAGGCCAGCAGCGCCCGGCGGAAATGGCGGCCCACGGCGTCGGCGTGGCGCTGGCGTTCGGAGTCCATCCTTCTCAGGTGGGGACCGGCGGGCGTGGGCGCAAGGGCAGGATCAGCGCGGCGGCTGCAGGGGACCGGGCGGCCGCGGCTTGATCCACAGGCTCATCACCATGGAGGTCGCGATGGTGGCCGCGACCACGCCCAGCGAGATCGCCACCGGGATCTTGTAGAGGTCCACCAGCAGCATCTTGGTGCCGATGAAAATGAGCACCATCGCCAGGCCGTAGGCCAGCAGGTGGAACTTCTCGGCCGCGCCGGCCAGCAGGAAGTACAGCGCACGCAGGCCCAGCACCGCGAATACGTTCGAGGTCAGCACGATGAACGGGTCGGTGGTGATGGCGAAGATGGCCGGGATCGAGTCGACCGCGAAGATGACGTCGGTGACCGCGATCATCACCAGCACGATGAACAGCGGCGTGTACTTGCGCCGACCGCCCTGGCCCAGCCAAAGCGCCTCGCCGTGGTAGCGCCGCACCATCGGGAGCCGCCCGGTGAGCCAGCGCAGCACCGGGTTCTTGTCCATGTCCGGCTCCTGCCCGGCGGCCCAGAGCATCTTGGCCCCGGTGACCAGCAGGAATACGCCGAAGATGTAGAGGATCCAGTGGAACTGCGCGATCAGCGCCGCGCCGACGAAGATGAGGATGCCGCGCAGCACGATCGCGCCCAGCACGCCCAGGATCAGGACCCGCTGCTGCGACTGCGGGGGTACCGCGAAGTAGGTGAACAACATCAGGAAGACGAAGATGTTGTCGACCGCCAGCGCCTTCTCGACCAGGTAGCCGGTGAGGAATTCCAGCGCGATGCGGTCGGCGTCCTGCGCCGGCATCTGGCCCTGCAGGTACCACCACAGGCCGACATTGAAGACCATGGCCAGCGCGATCCAGGCCAGCGACCAGATCACCGCCTCGCGCGTGCTCACCTTGTGCGGGCCGTTCTGCCGCAGGACCAGCAGGTCGACGGCAAGTGCGACCAGGACCAGGCCCGTGAAGGCGGTCCACATGAGCGGGGTACCGATGGTTTCCAAGGCGGGGTCTCCGGTGCGTCGGCCTGTCGTCCGGGCCATGGCGCATCGTTCCGGGACGGAATGACCTTCGCCGTGGGCGGGCGAAGGTCTCGCTCGCAGGCCTGGGCCTGCCTGCCGGACCGGGGCTTTGGACGAGGGTCCGGGCCCGTGATGACGATCTCGGCAGCGGGAGCTACTCCCCTTCTGTGCCCAGATTCTGTCATACCGGGTTAACTTGATGTCAATCACACACGCCGGGTGCGCCTACGGGCTAACCTCTGGCGCGCGGTGGGGCGGCGGCAAACGGGGGTGGCATGGCGCTGGACATACTTTCGGTGATGGTGGTGGGCGTGCTTCTCAGCGCGCTGACGGTGCTGTTCCTGACCCAGGCCAGCCTGCATTTCCCGCCCGAGCGCCGGCGCCACCTGCGTATCTGGACCGTGGGCCTGCTGATGCACCCCCTGGCCTGGGCCATGCTCGCCGCGCGCGGCGAGCTGCCCGACCCGGTGTCGATCGCCCTGGGCAACGGCCTGCTGCTGCTGGGCTTCGCCGAAATGGCCCGGGCCGTGCGCGGTTTCCAGGGGCTGCCCGAATATCGTTCCCGGCTGTGGGGCGTGGTGCTGGTGGCGGTGGCCAGCCTGATCTGGTTCTCGGAGTTTCGCCCGCACTACAGCGCGCGCGTGCTGGTCAATTCGGTCGCAGCCATCGTGCTGCTGGGCAGCATCGCCCTGGCGATGGCGTCCGACTACCGCCGCGGCGGGTTCACCGCGGCGCGGCTGACCGGCGCTTTCGCGGCCTTCGGGGTGCTGGTTGCCTGCTGGCGTTTCGTCGAGCACCTGCTGGCGCTCCGGCCCGAGGGCAGCCTGCTGGAGGCGGGGCCGAGCGACATGGTCGTCTTCGTCTATGCCTGCGTGGGCGTGATGTTCCTGAGCCTGGGCTTCGTGCTGATGCACACCGAACGGGCCTACGACGACCTGCGCAAGCTCGCCACGGTTGATCCCCTGACCGGCGTGCTGACGCGCAGCGGCCTGGTCGAACAGGGCCATCGCCTGGTCCTGGAGTCGCGCCGGCACGGCCGGCCGCTGGGGGTGCTGCTGCTGGACATGGATCAGTTCAAGGCGATCAACGACACCCTGGGCCATGCCGCCGGCGACGGCGTGCTGCGGCACCTGGCGGCGCGCGCCCGGCTGGTGCTGCGCGGCGAAGACATCCTGGGCCGCCTGGGGGGCGACGAATTCGTGGCCCTGTTGCCCAGCACCGACGCCGGCGGCGCCAGGATCGTGGCCGAGCGCCTGCGCGCGGCCATCAACCATGCGCACATGCTCTACCGGGGCGAAGAGATCCCGGTTCCGGTGTCGATCGGCGTCGCCCAGATACGCGCCGACGAGTCGCTGGAGGCGGCACTGCAGCGCGCCGACCTGGCCATGTACCAGGCCAAGCGGGCCGGTGGCGATCGCGTGGAGCTCTCGCCGGCCGGCTGAGGCGGGGCAGCGCCGGGCCGGCCCCGGTACAATCCGCCGATGAATACGCCTGCCCTTCCCGTCATTTCGCTCAAGATCGAGCGCCGCTCCAACCACCCCTGGATCTTCCAGAAGATGGTGGTCAAGCCCGAGGCCAAGCCCAAGCCGGGCAGCATCGTGGACATCGTGGACAACACCGGCAAGTGGGTCGGCCGGGGGTTCTACAACGGCCATTCACGGATCGCCCTGCGCGTGCTCACCGAAGATGCCGACGAGGCGGTGGACGAGGCCTTCTTCGCCCGCAAGATCGCCGACGCGGTGACCCTGCGCCGGCAGTCGCTGCGCCTGGACGAAACCACCGACGCCTGGCGCGTGGTGCATTCGGAAGGCGACGGCCTGTCGGGCCTGGTGGTGGACCGCTACGGCGACCTGCTGGTAGTGGAGTTTTTCTCTGCCGGCGCCTTCCGTCACCGGGAGTGGGTTTACGCCGCGCTGCGCGAGCAGTTCCCGGGCTGCCGCTTCTACAGCTTCTCCGAGGAGCACGTGCAGAAGCAGGAAAGTTTCGACTTCCGCGCGCCGCCGGCGCCGGAGCCGAGCCTGATCACCGAAAACGGCCTGAAGTTCCGCGCCAGCCCGGGCAGCGGCCACAAGACCGGCTTTTTCGCCGACCAGCGCGACAACCGTGAATTCCTTGCGCGCTTCACGGCCGGCAAGCGCGTGCTCGACGTCTGCTGCAACTCGGGCGGCTTCGCCATATACGCGAAGGCGCGAGGCGGCGCCGACGAGGTGATCGGCATCGACCTGGACGAGGAAATCCTCGAGGTCGCCGAGAAGAACGCACGCCTCAACGATGCACGGATCAAGTTCGTGCAGGCCGACCTGTTCCACTACCTGCGCGACGCCCACCAGCGCGGCGAACAGTTCGACGTGGTGGTGCTGGACCCGGCCAAGCTGACCCGCGACCGCGAACAGGTGATTCCGGCGCTGAAGAAATACAACGACATGAACAAGCTGGCCATGCAGGTGGTCCGGCCCGGCGGCATCCTGCTCACCTGCTCTTGCACTGGCCTGGTGTCGGAAGAAGAGTTCCTGGACATGATCCGGCGCGCGGCCTTCTATTCCGGCCGCACCGTGCAGGTGCTGAAGGTGGCCGGCGCCGGTGGCGACCATCCGTTCATGGCCCACGTAAAGGAAAGCCGCTACCTCAAGGCGGTGTTCTGCCGCGTGCTCTGAGGAAGACCCATGGACGCGTCCCTGCCGGGAGTGCCGCGCGTGCGCAGGGCGGCGCTGGTCTTCATCTTCATCACGGTGCTGGTGGACGTGATGGCCTTCGGCCTGATCATCCCGGTGCTGCCGCACCTGCTCAAGCGCGTGACCGGCGGCGAGATCGCCGACGCCACGATGTGGCATGGCCTGTTCGCCACCGGCTACATGGTGATGCAGTTCTTCGCCCAGCCGGTGCAGGGCGCGCTGTCGGACCGTTTCGGCCGCCGGCCGGTCATCCTGGTCTCGAACGCCGGCCTGGCGATCGACTTCCTGATCATGGCCATGGCCGAAACACTGCCGCTGTTGTTCATCGCGCGACTGATGTCGGGGGCCACCTCGGCCAGCTTCAGCACCGCCAACGCCTACATCGCCGACGTCACGCCGCCGGAACGGCGCTCGGCCGCATTCGGTCGCCTGGGCATGGCCTTTGGCATCGGCTTCACGGTGGCGCCGGTGATGGGCGCCTGGCTGGGCGCGGTCGACCTGCACCTGCCGTTCTGGGTGGCGGCCGGGCTGTGCGCGGCGAATTTCTGCTACGGGTATTTCGTACTGCCCGAGTCGCTTCCGCCGGAGCGGCGTGCGCCTTTTGAATGGCGGCGCGCCAACCCGCTGGCCTCGCTGAAGATGCTGCGCGCGCACCCCGAACTGTTCGGCCTGGCCGGCGTCAGCTTCCTGATGGCGCTGGCGCACCTGGTCTATCCCACCACCTTCGTGCTCTACGCCGACTATCGTTTTGGCTGGGGCCTGGAAATGGTCGGCTGGACCCTGTTGCTGGTCGGCGTGCTGACGATCATCGTGCAGGGAGGCCTGGTCGGGCGCATCGCCCGCACCTTCGGTGACCGGCGCACGGTGATGATCGGCGCCGGCGCCGGCGCCCTGGGATTCACGATGTACGCCCTGGCGCCCAACGGCTACTGGTTCTGGGCGGCGATGCCGGTGGCGGCGCTCTGGGCCGTGGCTGGTCCGGCGGCGCAATCGCTGATGACCGCACGCG
This sequence comes from Arenimonas aestuarii, assembly GCF_054781715.1. Lineage (NCBI taxonomy): Bacteria > Pseudomonadati > Pseudomonadota > Gammaproteobacteria > Lysobacterales > Lysobacteraceae > Arenimonas > Arenimonas aestuarii. The sequence goes on from NZ_BAAGTW010000006.1 coordinate 214,013, forward strand.
TGTCGCCGAGCGAGCAGGGACGGCTGCAGGGTGCGATCGGCAGCCTCAATTCCATCGCCGGCATCCTGGGTCCGACGCTGTTCACCCAGACCCTGGCCTTCGTGGCGGCGAACCAGGTGCGCGGCCCGCTGGCCGGCGCCAGCTTCTGGCTGGCCGCGGTCATGGTCTCGCTGGGTGGCCTGCTGGCCTGGCGGGCCACCACCACGCGGCCCTGACACGGGCCGGGGTTAGGATGGGCGCCATGTTCGAGGAGCGATTGCCATGACCAAGCCCGTCACCCAGGACCAGGCCGAGGATGCCGTCCGCACCCTGCTGCGCTGGGCCGGCGAGGACCCCGCGCGCGAAGGCCTGCTCGACACCCCGCGCCGGGTGGCGAAAGCCTACGGCGACTGGTTCAGCGGCTACAGCGTCGATCCGCGCGAATACCTGGCGCGCACCTTCGAGGAGGTCGAGGGTTACGACGAGCTGATCGTGCTGCGCGACATCGAGTTCGAGTCGCACTGCGAACACCACATGGCCCCGATCATCGGCAAGGCCCACGTCGGTTACCTGCCGGCCGGCAAGGTGGTGGGCATCAGCAAGCTCGCCCGCGTGGTCGAGGCCTACGCCCGCCGGTTCCAGGTGCAGGAGAAGATGACCGCGCAGATCGCCAACTGCATCCAGGACGTGTTGCAGCCGCGCGGCGTCGGCGTGGTGGTGGAAGGTGCGCACGAGTGCATGACCACGCGCGGCATCCACAAACGTGGCGTCAGCATGATCACCTCCAAGATGCTGGGCAGCTTCCGCGAGGATGCCCGCACCCGGGCCGAATTCCTGCGCTTCATCGATGTCGGGCCCGGCCGCTAGGTCTATACTGGCCGCCAGATGAGCGACCCCCGCGCCCAACTCAACGCCCTCCGCGAAGCCATCGTTGCCGGCTCCCCGGCGCAGGCCGCCCAGCTGCTGATGCTGCTCGACACCCTGGACAAGGACATGGCCACCCTGTCCGCCCAGCGCGACCGCCTGCGCCAGGACGTCGAGGACGCCGAACATGCCCGCGACGCCGCCAACCTGGCGCGCATGAAGGTGATGGGCCAGCTCAACACCCTGCAAAAGATCCTGGCCGCGGCCGTGCCCGAGGTGCCGTCCGGCAAGGACCCGCAGAGTGATGCCCAGCGCCGCGTCGAATGGCTGCTGAAGAACGGCGGCACCGACCCTTCCGCCGCCGAGGCCGCCAAGTCCGCGGAAATGGAAGCCCCCATGCCTGGCCGCGCCGTGCTCGAGGCGGTGATCGCCGGCGAGCGCAAGTTCACCAAGGCACAGCTGGAGTTTTCCATTGCCGAAGCCATGGTGCTGACTGGCTGGCAGATGACGCCACTCGAGCTCACCCAGAAGGGCGAGCCCTGGCTGGCCGACCTGATCCTGCAGAACCAGTCCGACCTGGCCTGAGCATGCCTCGGGCCGGTGTGTGGCCGGCTCCCAGGGCGCGTGGCGTATCAACATTAGGCCGGTTCGCTACGAGGAAAGCCCATGCCCGTCGGTATCCGTGACGCCTTGCTGGGCGCACTTGTCTGTATCTGCGCGGCACCTGCCCTTGCGGTTGACCCGTCCCTGCCGCCCGTCGAGCCCGTGACCGAAACCGTCAACGGTGTGGAGATCCGCGACCCATATCGGTGGATGGAAGCAGGCGGCGATGACTTCGATCGCTGGGCCCGGGCCGAAGCCACCCATGCTCGCGCGACGCTTGATGCCATTCCGGGGCGAGCGGCCTTGCAGCAGCGCATCGCCGGACTGGATTCGCCCGGCATGGCCATCCGCGGCCTTCAGGTGCAAGGTGGACGTTGGCTCTACCGCCGGACCGCCGGCGACGGTGGCAAGTTGTCCCTGTACACGCGGGTCGGGCGCGACGGGGCGGAGCGGCCAGTGGACCTGCTTGGCCAGCTGCCTGCGACCGACGGGCCCTGGTCGGAGGTCGATGCCGCGCGCGTGCTTTCGCCCGACGGTCGCTACCTCAGCTTCGGCACTACCCGGAAAGGCGAAGCCAACCCCACGCTGCGCGTGTTCGATCTTGAACACATGCGGCTTCTGCCCGACGCGATTCCCTGGCCGCTGTGGGCCGATGCCAACGGCTTCAGGCCGCGTTGGCTGGCGGACAGCTCCGGCTTTCTCTATGTGCGCCGGCCCGACGCCGACGAGGCGATGGGTGATACCGAACGAGCGCGTCGCGGGCAGGTCCTCCTGCATCGCCTGGGAGAAGCCGTTGCCCGCGACCGAAGCGTGTTCGGATATGGCCTGACGCCGCAGATCACGGAAACCGACACGCTGTACGTGCAGGGTGCGGCCCATCCGCGCTGGCTGGCGATTCTCAGGCGCATGCCGGAAGGGCGGGAGGTGTGGGTGATCGATCTTCACACGCTTGAAGAGCCCGGTCTGCCCGAAGCGCGCCGGGTTTATGCTTCCGATGTGTTGATCCGCGGCCACGGCGTGCTTGGTGACCAGCTCTATGTCATCGATCCGGCGGCCCCGCGTCACCAGCTGCTTCGATTTGACCTGACCCAGGCATCGCCCGAACCGGAAGTGGCGCTGCCCGAACAGGAAGGCGTGCTGCGCCTGATGGCCACGGCGGACGATGCCGTCTATGTCACCGAGGACCTGCTCAATCGCACCCGGCTGCACGTCGTCGATGCCGCAGGTGCGCGCACGGTGGCGCTTCCGGAGGGCGTGGTGACCTCGCTGGAGCCCGGTGTCGAAGGAAAGGGCGCCTGGTTGAGCCAGGTGGATTGGCTGACGCCGCCGCGAGGCTGGCTGGTAAATCCCGGGGAAGGGGCTCCGGCGGCGCTGGACTTCGGACAGATGACGACCGAGCCGCGGATCGAACGGTATGTCAGCCGCCTGGCATGGGCCACGGCGCGTGACGGCGAACGCATCCCCTACACGCTCGTCGAAGCCAAAGCGGCCAGGCGCGATGGATCGGGCTTCGTGATGATGGATGGTTATGGGTGTTTTGGTTCGGCCAACCAGCCGTTCTACTGGCCCTCGCTGCAGGCCTGGCTGGAACGGGGCGGCGTTTTCGTCAGCGTAGCGCTGCGAGGCGGCGGGGAGTTGGGCGCCGACTGGCATCGCGCCGGCCGCGACCGCAACAAGCCGGCTGCTTTCGAGGACGCGATCGATGTCGCCAAGGATTTGGTGCGCTCCGGTGTCACCCGGCCGGGCCGCATCGGCGTCACGGGCGGCAGCTGTGGCGGCATGACCATGGGAATGGCGGCGCTTGAAGCTCCCCACCTCATCGGAGCTGCCCAGCTTTCGGTGGGCGCGTTCGACCTTTGGCGCATGGCCGACAAGTCCGCGGCGGGCGCCCGCAGCATCAGGGACATCGGCGATCCGTCGACGCCCGAGGGCACGCGGAGAATCCTGGCCCTGTCGCCTTACATGCAGGTTCTGGACGGCGCGCCGCGGCCGGCCCTGCTGATCGGCAGCGGCGCCACCGACTACACGGTTCCGCTTTGGGTCGGCGGAAAAATGGTCGCCCGCGCCCGGGCGGCGACCCCGGACGGCAAGCCCGTGCTCTGGAACATCGGCTGGGAGTCCGGCCACAACGCCGGCGTGGACTACGTGCAGCTCGATACCGACCAGATGGCCTTCATGTTCTGGCAGCTGGGCCATCCCGACTTCCAGCTCCCGCCGCCCGATCCCAGCCCATGACTTCCGGCCCGTAGACAGGGCGCCGCTTCCTACTACACTCGTAGAACGACAGGTGTAGAGGAAGGCCCGTGAGTCCCCAAGACAGCGATAACCCTGGTGATTCCCCCGACGGCGTCGCGCTGAGCGAACTGCAGCTCGACGTCATGCGCGTGCTCTGGCGCGGCGAGGCCAGCGTGGCCGAGGTCGCCGCCGCCCTGGCCGACAGCCGCGGCCTGGCCCACACCACCGTGGCCACGGTGCTGACGCGCCTGGGTCGGCGCGGCGTGGTGGCCGCGCGTCGCGACGGCCGCCAGCTCTATTACCTGCCGACCGTCAGCGAATCGCAGGTTCGCCGAAGCATGGTCGGCGACCTCATCCAGAACCTGTTCGAAGGGGATCCCCGCGCCCTGCTGGCCCATCTGGTCAGCGAAAGCGAGGTCGCGCCCGGCGACCTCGAGCAGGTGCAAGCCCTGCTGGACAAGCCGGCTGGCAAAGGCCGGGACCGGTCATGAGCGCGCTCGACGGGCTGCTTTCATGGCTGCTGACCCTGGCGCTGCACGCCACCGTGCTGCTGTCGCTGGCCTGGGGCCTGCAGCGCCTGGGCGCGCTGCGCCACCCCGGCTGGCGCGAACTGGCCTGGCGCGGCGCGCTGTTCGGCGCGCTGCTGTCCTCGGTGCTGGCTACGGCGGCACCGGCCTTGCCGACGATGGGCGGGTGGGGCGGAACGCAGGAAGCGCCCGCCGCTTCCCTTGCCCCGGCCACGGACAAGCGCCCTGACCCCCGCCAGGCCCTGCGCGCGACCCTGCCCGGCGAGTCCGGCCTGCCGCGGGTGCTCGTCCCGCGGGAAAGCACCGCGCCGAACAGCGCGCCGCGCCCCTCCGAAACGTCCTTCCCGCCGGCGCCGTGGCGGCTGCCCGGCCCGACAGCGGCCCTGCTTGTGCTGGCCTGGGTGTTGGGTGGCGCGCCCGTCGCCCTGCGTTTGCTGCGCCAGGCCTGGAGCCTGATGCGCTGGACACGCCGGCAGCCCGGCACGGTTCCGCGCCCCGGTTCTCGGCTGCCGGCCCTGGCCGCGGACCTGGGCCAGGCGCTTGAACTCAAACAGCTGCCGCGCCTGCGCCTGCTCGAGGGGCTCGCCAGCCCGATGCTCCTGCCCGGGCGCCGCCTGCTCCTGCCCGCCTGGGTGGACGAGCTGTCGCCGGCGCAACAGCGGGCCCTGCTGGCGCACGAGCTGGCCCACCTGCAGCGCCACGACCCGGCCTGGCGCCTGGCCCAGCGCCTGGCCGTGCTGCCGCTGTACTTCCATCCGCTTGCCTGGCTGGCCCTGCGCCGGCTCGAGGCCCTGGCCGAAGACGCCTGCGACGAACGCGCCGCCGCACTGTGCGGCAGCGGCCGCCCGCTGGCTGAATGCCTGGCGGCCTGCCTCGCCCGGGGCAAGGCACCACAAACCATCACCCCCACCCTGGCCGTGGCCATGGCCGCCGAACCCGGCCCCGTGGTCCGCCGCGTCAGGAACCTGCTGGAGGAAACCCCCATGCCCCGTCCCATCCCCGCTTCGCTCCGCCGTACCGCCGTGGCCGTCGGCCTGGCCGCCGCCCTTGCCCTGCCCGGCCTGGCAATCACCAGCGTGGCCAATCCGGCCCATGCCGAGGGTCTTTTCAGCGGGCTTTTCACCGGCACGTCGGTGACCAACTCCAACGGCAGGGACCACTACCTGCATCGCAACGGCCGCACGGGCGAACGGCAGGAGTTGACCCTGCGCGGCGACATCCAATTCACCGCCGCGGAGGACGACGTAACCCGCATGGCGAACGACGCCGAGTTCGAACTGTCGGTGAAGCGCGACGGCGTCGAGCGTTCGCTGCGGATCCTGCCGGCACAAGGCGGCATGACCCGCGACTACCGCGTCGATGGGCGCAAGCAGGCGTTCGATGCCCAGGCCCGTGCCTGGCTCGCCACGGCCCTGCCCGACGTGCTGCGCGAATCCGGGTTCAAGGCCGAAGAACGCGCCCGGCGCATCCTTGCGCAGGGTGGACTGGAGGCCCTGTTCACCGAAATCGACCGCATCCGGGGCGACCATTCGCGCGGCCGGTACCTGCAGATACTCTTCAGCCAAGCGCCGCTGGACGATGCCGGATTTGCCCGTGCCCTGGAACTGGCCGGCAAGATCGGCTCGGACCATGCGCTGCGCCGCGTGTTGGAAGCGGGCTTTGGAAACATGGGGCTGACGGACGCCGCCCAGACACAGCTGCTGGGCCTGGCCAGCAAGATCGGCTCGGATTACGAGCAGTCCCAGCTGCTGATCGCGTTGGTCGAAAAACAAAGCATCCAGGGTGATCTTCTGATCGCCTGGCGCGAGGTGCTTGCCGGCATCGGCAGCGACTACGAACAGCGCAAGGTGCTCTCCGCGCTGCTGGCTCGCAGCGAGCCCGAATCTACCCGGATGGCGCTCGAAAGTGCCCAGTCCGTGGGCAGCGACTACGAAGCCCGGAAGATCCTGGAACAGGCGGTCCCCATGGCGCGCGACGATGCCGGGGCGCGGGACGCCTGGTTCGCGCTGCTGGCGGGCGTGGGTTCGGACTACGAACAGCGCCAGGCACTTGGCGCCCTGATCGCGGGCGGGGCCGTGGACGCGTCGCTTGCCGGCGCCGTGCTCGATTCGCTCGAGGAAATTGGTTCCGATCACGAGACCACGCAGGTGTTGCGCGTCCTCGCGGCGGTCATGCCGGCGGACCCGGAACTGATCGCGCGTTACCGGGCGGTGGCGCGACGCCTTTCCGACCACGAACGTGGCCAGGCTGAACGTGCGCTGGACCGCTTCGCGGTGGCGGGGGTGGACCAGTCAGGTACCTGAACCCTTCCCGCGCCGCTTCACCGAAAGGCACGCGGATGGGTGCATGCTCCCTTGGCATCTCCACCCCTTTCCAGGAGTACTGCCATGAAAACTAGAAACCACGTGCTCATCGCCACCGCCATCTCGGCTGCGCTGCTCGCCGGCTGCACCACGACGGGCGGCGGCTATTACGGATCCAACCCGCCGCCGCAGCAGCAGCCCGAACCCGAACGGGACGGCATGAACCGCACCCAGCGCGGTGCGCTCATCGGCGCGGCCGTCGGTGCCGTGGCCGGCTTGCTCAGCGGAGACGACGCCACCGAGCGCCGCCAGCACGCCCTGATCGGCGCCGGTGTCGGCGGCCTGGCCGGCGGTGCCATCGGTCGTTACCAGGACAACCAGGAGCGCGCGCTGCGCGAGCGCATGCAGGGCACCGGCGTCGGCGTGGTCCGCGACGGCGACCACATCACCCTGGACATGCCCGAGGCGATCACCTTCGCCTTCAACTCCAGCACGCTCAACCGCGATGCCTACTCGGTGCTCGACCGCGTGGCCGACACGCTGCGCGAGTATGACCAGACCTTGATCGAGGTCGCCGGCCATACCGACAGCATCGGCAGCGACGCTTATAACGACAAGCTGTCGCGCGAACGTGCCCAGGCCGTGGCCAACTACCTGACCGGCCGCGGCATCAGCGGCCAGCGCCTGATCATCACCGGTGCCGGCGAGCGTTACCCGATCGCCAGCAATGACACCGAAGCGGGCCGCGCAAAGAACCGCCGCGTCGAGATGACGATCGTGCCGATCCGCAACGACTGACCGCAGCCGTTGACGCAAAAAGAAGCCCCGGCATTGCCGGGGCTTTCTTGTGGCCGGGACTGGCGGGTGTGGGCGGGATCTCAGTCCCGATGCTACTCGGCCACGATCTCCACCCAGCTACCCACCGTGTTCGCGCGGCTGGCGCGCCCGTACATCAGCTCGGCCACGGCCGGCGGCGCGAAATAGCGCCCCGGATGCTGGGCCTGCGCGAAGTAATGCACCTCGTGGGACCCGGGAGGCAGGGTTTCGGCGTAAAGCCTGACTTCCGTGGCGCCCGTCTGGCGGGTGTCGAACCACCAGCTGCCCTCGTTCGCGACCTCGCGCACGTTGGCACCGGCGACGCCGGCCAGGCCGACATCGCGCGTCGACCAGCCGCCGGGCACGGTATCGGTGATGGCCACGAAGTGGCGCAGTGCCGGCACCTGCAGGTGCAGGGTGACGCGGATCCACTCGCCGCGCCGGGCCGGTCTGTTGCGCAGGGGCTGCCAGCGGCCGTCGCGCAGCACGGCGTAGCGGCGCTCGATCGCCAACCCGACACTGCGTGCTTCGACCTGGGCCTGGTCCTGCCGGTAGCGAAATTGCGCCACGTAGTTGAGCGTGCCCTGCGCGTTACCGGCGGGCATTAGCTCGAGCGTGCTGGCCTGGGCCTTGCCCTGCCAGGTGTCCTGGCGGCGTTCTTCGTTCACCGACATCGCGGCCGAGGCCGGCCCGTGCGTTAGCTGCACGGTGGCGGCAGCGGTGTCGCTGCCCGGCGCGGCATCGACGGCACGCAGGGCCATCAGGCAATACAGGCTCGACTGCGTGTCCTGGCTGGCGGTGCCGCCGGCGTACAGGTCCTGCAGGCCGCGCAGGAACGCTTGCCGCTGCGGCAGCCGGTCCGGTTGCTTGTCGAGCATCCACAGCGCGTGCGTCACCGCGCATTGGTCGCGCAGGTCCGAGCCCATGGCCCATCCGAACGGTCGCGGATCGCTGATCACGCGTCGTAAGCCGCGCATCTCGCCGGCGTCGTACAGGCGCGCCAGGCCTTCGGAGGTTTCCCCGGCGAACGCCGGAACCGCGGACAGCGCGATCACCAGTTCGCTGCGTGCGTGCCAGCTCAGCCGTCCCCAGTCCTGCCAGAGGCGCTGCAGGGCCGGCGCGGGAACGGCCTTGCCATCCTCGGACAGCGCCGCGACGGCAACGGCCAGTGCTTCGAGTTCCCTCGAGGATCGGGATTTGGCGGCCTGCTGCGCCTGGTCCAACACGTTGATGCGCAGATCGGCATGCAGTTGCTCCGGCACGGCCTGGCCCAGGCGCCGCAGCCAGCCGAGCTGGCGCAGGGTGTGGCCGTCGAGCAGCAGGTTGCCACGCGATTTCCAGGGCTCCGACGGCGGGAAGAAGTGGAAATGGCCTTCTTCGTCGCGGAAACCTGGCGCCGCCGCCAGGGCTTCGTCCACCACCGCCTGGGCGTCAGGCCACGCGGTGTGGTCCTGGGCATCCTGCAGCGCCAGGGCTGCCCCCAGGGCGCGGCTCAGGGTCTGCTCCCAGCAGCGGTGCGGGTAGTCGCGCAGGTCGCGCAGCCAGTGCGCGCGCCAGGCGCCGGTGCCGCCCGACACTTCGACGTGCAGCGTCGCTGCCTCGGCGCCTTCCGGCAGCGCGGGCAGCGGCAGGGACACCGGCGACACCAGCCAGCCGGCCTGCGGCAGCAGCACGTCGGCCCAGCGTGACTGCACCGGAACACGCGACGAGATCGCATCCTGGCCCGCGGCCGACTCCGCGCGCGCCAGCAGGTCGATGGTGTCGGCGGCGGTCGGCTGCAGCGGCACGTCACGGCTCATGGCCGCGAACGGCGCCAGTTCGGATGCGGCTTCGTCCACGCGGGCCAGCCCTGCGCCGTCGATTGCCGTTTTCAGGCTCATCGCCTGCGTGGTGTCGGTGGCGTTGCGTGCCGACACGCTGGCCTGGGCGCGATCGCCTTCGAACAAGCGGGCGGGCAGTCCGAAGCGCAGCTCCACCGGCAGGCTGGTCGTGGCCGTGGCCTGGGTCAGGTCGAACCCTTCCGCCTGGTCGCTGCTCCAGGCGATGACCCGCCAACGCGTCAGGTTGTCGGGCAGCGTGACCGACAGTTCGCGGGTTTCGCCCGGCGCCAGTTCGATTCCGGGGTTCCAGTACGCCGCGTCGGGGAAGTTCCTGCGCACGCGCGGGGCGTCGCGTCCGGGGGCGGAGGATGGCTCACGCGCCAGCACCTCGTAGGCGGGCTCGTCGCTGAAGATCTCGCCGCGGCTGATCCGGCTGCCCGTGACCTCGATCGTATCCAGCACGTCACTGCCGGGCTTGAACATCACTGGCTGCTTCCCAACGATGTTGTCCTGGCTCTGGAAGAAGTTGGGCACCCACTCCCAGGCCTCCAGCCCGTGCCAGTGGCCTTCGCCCCAGGCCGACAGGCTGCCCAGGAACTCCGGGAGTTCCGGATCGAGCCGCTCGTGCAAGTAAGCCATCTGCTGGTGCACGGCATCGTCCACGACCGACACCACCACCAGGCGCGGTTGGCCGGATGGATTGTGCAGGCCGATGCGCAACTGATCGCCGGGCGCCAGCGTCTCGTCGGCAAGCGTCAGCGCCAGCCTGCCTTGCCCGGCGCGCGGGATGTCCAAGCGCATCGCGGCGTCCAGCGTGGCGGTCTCCAGGCCTTGTTCGGCGGAGGGCCGGACCGGGCGCAGCATCACGCGAAGCGTCGCGCCTGGCGCCAGCGCCGACGTCACGGGCACGTCGATCGCGGTTTCCGGGCCCACCGTTTGCGTCCAGTGCCGGAGCACGCGGTCGTATTCGAGAACGAACAAGGCGCGGGCCTGCGCGTGCGGCTGGCGCAGGCGAAGACGCGCCGCCGACTCGCCGTCGCTGGCCTGCACCAGCGTAAGTTCGGCTGCCTCGCCTTCGTCGTCTTCGGGCACGAACCGTCCGAACCAGCGGCTCAAGCGCGTTGGCGCGGCTTCGCCGGACTCGGCGACGAAAACATATCGGCCTGGTTTGACGACGGAAATCGCGCAGGGCGACGGCGTGCCGGACACCAGCGTGCAGCGGCCCAGCACCTCGGGCGTTTCCTGGTCGGTGGTTTCCAGTCGGACCTCGACGGGCCGGCCCGGTCGCGCTACGCCGTCGTGGCCAACGACCACGGCTTCGAGCACCGGCGTCTGGTCCATTGCCTGCCAGTCATCCTCGCTGCGCAGTCCGACGTAGCTTTCGAAGGCGGCGATGCGCAGGTCGGCGGTGGGGCTGGAAGCGCCGGCTTCGCCGCCGACCATCAGCGAGGAATTGAGTTTTATCTGGGCCAGGGCAAGCGGCGTGATGTCGTTGCTGTCGTCGTCCCGGTGTTCCAGCGTGGCCGGCACCACGTACGTGATATCCGCCCGCCCGCGGGCGTCCACGGTGGCGGGCACCTCGGTCGCGGCCAGCGGGTCCGCTTCGGAGGCGCCGCGCACACCGGCGTCTACGAACCGAAACGCGGCATATGCCGGATAGACCTCGGTGAAGTCCAAGGGCACCAGCAAACCGAAGACCTGGAGCCGGGCCCCGGCGGCGGGACCACCCGAGTAATAGCCAGCTTCAGCCGCCAGCGTCACGCGGCTACCGGGACGCTGCATCGTTATCGGTACCGACAACCTGGCCCACAGGGCCTGCGTCTCGAAGCGCCTGACTTCGAAGCAGGCACCCATGGAACTCCATGATTGCGCGAGCTCGTCCGCCTCGTTGATGCAGTAACTGCCGTCGCGCAGGTTCGCCGGCAGTTGCACCTCGCCCGACACGCTGCCCCAGGCGTCCATGCTGGCTTCCCAAGTGCGTACGGGCGCCTCGGAGGGTTCGCCCAGCGCCAGTTCCATCGGCGTTCCGGCGTCAGGCCGGTGCAGGTGGTTCAAACGGCGTTCGCGCTGCCACATTCTGAAGTACACGCTGTCGCCCGGGCGGTAGAGCAGGCGGTCGGTGACGCCGAAGCGCGGGATTCCCAAGCGACGCGGGCTATCGCGCCATTCGACGGTGTCGTCGCTCGCCGAGGCCTGCAGGTCGATTCGCGTCATGCCGTGCAGCGGCAGGATCGTGACCCGCCTGTCCTGCGTCGCGCGCACCATCAGCAGCGAGCCGCTTTCGTCCGCGACCTCCGGAAACGAAAGCAGGGCGACGCCGTCGGGCCCCGTGTCCGCTGTCGCCAGCACCTTCAGGCGCCCGTGGGACGAAAGCTCAACCAGGTCGACGTGCGCGCCGACGATGGCCGTCGCGTCGGCCCACTCCGTGGCCCAGGCCAACAGGTCCTGGCCGTGCCGGTTCACCAGCAGCTGGAAGGCGGGCAGCGCAGTGGCACGCGCAGCGTTGCCGGCATCGACGCCGCCGATGGACAGGCCGCCGCGACGCAGGACGCCCCAGCTGGGCTCGGGCGCGTCGGTTAAGGAAAAAACTTCGGTCGTGTCCTGCGCGTCCAGCGTGGCCTTGGCCTGGCGCAGCCGCCGGCCGATCGAGAACTCCCGCCACAGGGCCGGTTCCGCAAGGTTTCGGGCTTCCACCGCGCTCGCGCTTTCCGACCCGGGCAAAGCCAGCCTGACCTGGGGCTCGATGCGAAAGCCCGGTGGCCAGGGGGCGAAGTCGAGATTCACCGTCGTCCGGCCGACGAGTCGGCCGCCGTCGCTGGCCTCCAGCCCCGCCGGCAGTTCGAACGCCAGCGATTGGCCTGCGGCCGTGCTGCTCAGTCGGATCGCGTGCGCCGGCGCACCGTTGTCCGTGCGATGGGCGAAACACTGGTAGTTGCAGTCGCGCGCGTCCTCGGCAAGGGTCAGCCCCTTCGGCAGGGAAGCCCAGACTCGCTCGAGCGCGGCATCGGAAGGTCGCCGGGAAAAAAGCAGTAGCACGTCGCTTCCGGCGTCGCAGGCCACCTTCTCGCCAGCGACCACGCGCGTGTATTGACTGACGCAGGACGTGGCCGACAGCCGGAAGGGCAGGTTGATGCCGACGGTGAGCAGCGCTTCGTCGGCTTCGCCGCGTGCCGGTCCAAGCGGTGAGCGCAGTCCTTCGCGCAGCGACAGGCGAAGGCGTCCGGGTCGGTCCGGCCACGCCGCGGGCACCCAGCGGTAGCTCACGCCTTCGCGATAGCCCGCATCGTCCTCCGGCACCAGATCAAGCGAATAATCGATCGGTTCCAGTTCGAACGTCGCGTCGAGCACGGCGCGGATCGCGGCGGCCGTCAGCGGCTGTGAGGAGCGCAGGAAGATTGTCGGCCGTCCTGCCTCCCAGGCCTCGGCGGATGCCTCGAGCTCCGGCGGCGAGGACACCAGCGTGACCGATGTCGGCGCAAAGGGTGCTCCCGACTGCGACCACAGGCCTTCGCCGATATCCACACGGTAGGGCGTGGCCTTGCGCAGCGGCGTGCCCTGGCCATGCCAGGTTTCGCAGACCAGCGTGGTGTCGTCGGTCCAGTACCAGCCGCAGTCCGCCTCGGGCGTGGTGACCAGGCCGTTGCTGCGGCTTCGTGTGTTCCAGGTGATCATCGGCTGGTCGAACACCAGCTCGAAGCTGTTCCCGGACAGATCCGCGGAGGCCAACGCCGGCGGAGCATCGGCCGAGGCCAGCAGGGGCCAGAGCAACAGGCTGGCGGCAAGACGGATTCGCATCGGCATGCAGGCCGCTCCGCGGCTGGGGGTCAGGTCGAGCAGAGCATTGAGGTGTCGTTTCGTCAACGCAAGAGAGAAAAAACCCCGGCCTGGGCCGGGGTTTCCCGATAGCGCAGGTTGGCCGTGATCAGGCCGCGTCGCGCGCTTCCGCCTTCGGCGCCTTCCAGCGCGCCAGCAGTTCCTTCTCCAGGCCCCTGGCCTTGGCCAGGTGCGCTTCCTTGACGTGGCCATAGCCGCGGATCTGTTCGGGCACCGAGGCGATCTGCACCGCCAGGTCGACGTTGTCGCCGTCCAGGCCGGCCAGCAGTTCGTCCAGCTGCTTCGCGTAATCCACGATCAGCTGGCGTTCCATGCGGCGCTCCTCGGTCCGGCCGAAGATGTCGAAGGCGCCGCCGCGCAGGCCCTTCATCTTCGCCAGCAGCTTGAACGCCGTGAACATCCACGGGCCGAACTCCTTCTTCACCAGGTGGCCGTCGGCGTCGCGCTTGGCGAACAGCGGCGGGGCCAGGTTGAAGTGGATCTTGTAGTCGCCTTCGAACCGCTGCTCGATGCGCTTGCGGAAGTCGCTGGCCGTGTACAGGCGGGCCACTTCGTACTCGTCCTTGTAGGCCATGAGCTTGAAGTAATAACGCGCCACCGCTTCGGTGAGTTTGGTGGAGCCCGGGGCCTTGCGGGCCTCGGCCTGGCGCACCTTGTCCACCAGCGCGACGTAGCGGCCGGCGTAGGCCTTGTCCTGGTAGTCGGTGAGGAACTTCACGCGGCGGTCGATCATTTCGTCCAGCGACTGGCTGATGGCTTCGTCGTCGAAAGGATTCGCGGCCGAAGCCGTTCCCGCGGAAGCAGGTTCGTCGGCCAGGCCGGCGGCTTCGAGCACCGCGTCGGGCTTGATGGCGGCGAGTCGGCCCCAGGCGAACGCCGTCTTGTTCATCTCGATGGCGGCGCCGTTGAGTTCGATCGCGCGCATGATGGCGTCAAAGCCCACCGGCACCAGGCCACGCTGCCAGGCCACGCCCAGCATGAACAGGTTGCTGCCGATGGCGTCGCCGAGCAGGGCGGTTGCCACTTCGGTGGCCGGTACCTGCAGCGGTTCGCGGCCGCCCAGGGCGGTGCGGATGGCATCGACGATGCCCGCGGCCGGGAACTGCATGTCCGGCATGCGGGTGAACGGGCCCGGCATGGCCTGGTAGTCGTTGATCACGACTTCGGTGCGGTCGGCGCGGATCTTCGACAGCGCCCAGTAGTCGTTCACCACCACCATGTCGCAGCCCAGCACCAGGTCGGCTTCGCCGGCCGCGATGCGCACCGCGTGGATGTCCGAGGGCTTCGCCGCGACGCGCACGTGGGTCGTCACCGCGCCGCCCTTCTGGGCCAGGCCGGTCTGGTCGAGCACGCTCGCGCCCTTGTGTTCCAGGTGCGCGGCCATGCCGAGCAGGGCGCCGATGGTCACCACGCCGGTGCCGCCGACGCCGGTGATCAGGATGTTCCAGGGCTGGTCGAGATTGCTGCGGAACTGCGGGTCGGGCAGGTTCGCCAGCAGTTCCTTGTTGCCCGTGCCCTTGCGCTTGCGCAGCCCGCCGCCCTTGATGGTGACGAAGCTGGGGCAGAAGCCCTTCACGCAGCTGAAGTCCTTGTTGCAGTTGGACTGGTCGATCTCGCGCTTGCGGCCGTATTCGGTTTCCTTGGGCAGCACGGCGACGCAGTTCGACTTGACGCCGCAGTCGCCGCAGCCTTCGCAGACCAGCGAGTTGATGGCGGTGCGCTTGGCCGGGTCGGGCATCTTGCCGCGCTTGCGGCGGCGACGCTTCTCGGCGGCGCAGGTCTGGTCGAAGATCAGCACCGACGTGCCCGGCACTTCGCGCAGGCGCTTTTGCTGCGCATCGAGTTCGCTGCGGTCGTAGAACTCCACGCCGCGCGGGAAGATCGAGTGGTCCGCCCACTTTTCGATATCGTCGCTCAGCACCACGATCACCTGCACGCCTTCGCTGCGCACCTGGTGGGCGATGTCGGGCACGGTCAGGGTGCCGTCCACCGGCTGGCCGCCGGTCATGGCCACGGCGTCGTTGTAGAGGATCTTGTAGGTGATGTTCACCTTCGCGGCGATCGACTGGCGGATGGCCAGCGAGCCGGAATGGAAGTAGGTGCCATCACCCAGGTTCTGGAAGACGTGTTTTTCAGTGGTGAACGGTGCCTGGCCCGACCAGGTGACGCCTTCGCCACCCATGTGGGTGAAGGTGTCGGTCTTACGGTCCATCCAGGTGACCATGTAGTGGCAGCCGATGCCGCCCAGCGCGCGCGAACCTTCCGGAACCACGGTCGAGCTGTTGTGCGGGCAGCCGGCGCAGTAGTGCGGCACGCGCGGGAAGTTGGCGCGCGGCGCGGCCAGTTCCTTTTCCTTGGCGCTGATCCACTTCAGTCGGTTGTCCATGGCCTCGGACTGGAAGAAACGCTGCACGCGTGCGGCGATGACGCGGGCGATGCGGGCCGGGGTCAGTTCGTTGGTGCTGGGCAGCACCCAGTTCTCGTCCTCGTCGTACTTGCCGACGATGCTGGGGCGCTTCTCGTGCTCCCAGTTGTACATGTATTCCTTCATCTGCCGCTCGATGAAGCTGCGCTTTTCCTCGACGACGATGATGTCGTCCAGGCCACGCGCGAACTCGCGGATGCCCAGCGGTTCCAGCGGCCAGGTCATGCCGACCTTGTACACGCGGATGCCGATGTCGGCGGCCACCTTGCGGTCGATGCCCAGGTATTCCAGCGCCTGCAGCACGTCCAGGTAGCTCTTGCCGGTGGTGACGATGCCCAGGCGTGCCTTGGGCGAATCCACCACCACCTTGTCGATGTGGTTGGCGCGGGCGAAGGCCTGCGCTGCCTTCACCGCGTACTGGTGCAGGCGCATTTCCTGGTCCAGCGGCGGGTCCGGCCAGCGGATGTTGAGCCCGCCCGCCGGCAGTTCGAAGTCGGTCGGCAGCAGGATGTCGAGCTGGTGCGGGTTGACGTTCACCGAGGCCGAGGACTCCACCGTCTCGGCGATGGTCTTGAAGCCGATCCAGCGGCCGGTGTAGCGGCTCATGGCCCAGCCCAGCAGGCCCATGTCCAGGATGTCCTGCACGCCGGCCGGGTTGAGCACCGGCATCATCGCGCTTTCGAATTCACCTTCCGAGCCATGCGGCAGCGTCGACGAGCGGCAGGCATGGTCGTCGGCGGCCAGCGCCAGCACGCCGCCCTGCTTCGAAGTGCCGGCGGCGTTGCCGTGCTTGAACACGTCGCCGCAGCGGTCCACGCCCGGGCCCTTGCCGTACCACATGGAAAACACGCCGTCGTACTTCGCGCCCTGGAACAGGTTGGTCTGCTGGCTGCCCCAGACCATGGTCGCGCCCAGGTCTTCGTTGAGGCCGGGGGTGAATTCGATGGCGCTGGCCTGCAGGTGCTTGCGGGCCCGCCAAAGCTCCAGATCGAAGCCGCCCAGGGGCGAACCCCGGTAGCCCGAGATGAAGCCGGCGGTGTTCACGCCGGCGGCCCGGTCGCGCATCTGCTGCATCAGCGGCAGGCGCACCAGCGCCTGGACGCCGGACAGGTAGATCCGGCCCTCCTCGCGGGTGTACTTGGACTCGAGGTCGTACTCGCGGTCGAGCGGGATCAGGGTGTGGGGAATGGCGGACATGGCGGCTGCTTTCCGAAGCTGGAGCAAAGACTCGGAATTATAGCAGCCGGGCCCGTTATGGCCGGGTGGCCGGCCCGGCCGGCCTAGAACTCCCGCCGCGCCTCGATGACCAGCTCCACCCGCTTGAGCGAGGGGTCGCCGTCGAGCGGGAAAGCCAGGTCCACATGCACGACCCGGGCGAAGGCCGAGCGGGTATTGCCCAGGCGCAGGCCGAAACCGACGTCGGCGAGCGTGCCGGGATTGGGCTCGCCCAGGGGGTTGTCGCCCCAGGTACGGCCGACGTCCATGAACACGGCGCCGCCGACCCGGAATATCCGCCACAGGTAGGCATCGGTGTAATAGCGCTGCTCCAGGGACAGCCGGGTGTAGCCCTCCCCGCTGGCCCAGCGCTCGGGGTAACCACGCAGGCCGTTGTCGCCGCCGAGCGTGCGGTAGTCGTCGAGGTCGAGCGCGTGGCCGTGCACGGTTTCCAGGTCGGCGTAGAACAGGCGTTTTTCGCCCGTGCGCCGGTAATAGCGCGCCCGCCCGCCGAAGGCCAGGTCGCGCGCCGAGCCATCTTCAAGCCGGCCATCGAGCCAGGCCTGGGTGCGCAGCAGGGAGCCGGCGGGCAGGCGGAAGCCGCGGCTGACCTCGGTCTCCAGCCATAGGGCGTCCCGGTCGCCGCCGAATGCAGTGTCGGACCAGCCCAGCCGCGCGCTCCAGCGCAGGCCCAGCAGCACGTCTTCGGTGCTGCCGATCTGGTCCAGGTTGACCAATTCCTGCCAGTCGTCGTGGATGCGTTCAATGCCGATCCACGGCCCCGCCAGGTGCCGGTCGGCCGGCACCGGCCCGGCCATAAAGGGGTCGCGCGCCGGCAGGAAGTCACGCCGGAAATCGCGCAGGCCGAACTGCCAGCGGGTCACCCGGCCGTTGCGCAGGCCAGCGGATCGGCCCCACCAGGCCCCGATGTCGTTGTTGCGCTGTCGGTACTCGGCGACGTCCTCGCCGCGCGAGTAGTACGCGTTCACCTGCGTCAGCCGGTCCACCGAGACCCCCCAGGCGCGGCGGGTGTCGAGCGCATGGAATGGTTGCCCCAGGGCCAGCGCCCAGCCGCGGCCGTCGCTGTTGTCGCGCAGTTCGGCGTCCAGGCCGTTCCAGCGGCCGAACAGGTGGTCATTGCGGTAGGAGAGGGCGTTCTCATTGCGTTCGCTGTCGCTGTCGTGCGACAGCGTGAGTTCGGCGCCGGTGCCCAGCAGGTTGCTGTCCTCGAGTTCGAAGCCAAAGGAAGACGCACCGCCGCTGCGGCTGCCGGAGATTCCCGGGTTGAGGGTCCAGGCATCCCAGGTTTCGACCAGGAGGTCCACCCGGCCATCGGCGAAATGCACCGGCGTTACTTTTGCTTCCCGCAGGTAGTTCTGGGCGCGCAGCAGGCGTTCGGTTTCGTCCAGCAGCCGGCGCGAATAGGCCATGCCCGGCTCGACCAGCAGCAGGCGGCGCACCACCGGTTCGCGGGTCCGCCGGTGCAGGGCGTTGGCGGCGCGGTACAGCGGCGCGTCTTCCTCCGCCAGCGAGGTGTCGAAGATGTCGTGGCGGACGATGCGGATATCGCCGATCACTGCGCCGGCCGTCTCCAGCGCGGCGTCATCGGGCAGCGTCCGCAGGGGTGCAGCGTCCGCTGCCTGCGGGATCACCAGCAGGCATGGCAGCAGAAGGGCCCACACCGCAGGCAGGTAGCGCATTGCCGGGACTCTACGGCGGGCCAAACCACCGCGCAACGCACCCTTTGCGTCGGCGGGGGCCCCGATCATTTCCCGGCCATCCTGTCCGGCCGGGCACACACGATAGCGGGTCCCGTTGCACTAACCAGGGAAGCCTGTCCAAACTTCAATTCCCCGCCGTACAGGAGACTCCGCGGGGTCCGGTGAGGGATGCTTGCACTATTGAGTATCAAGGCGTGGACTACAGCGAGCGGGTGGTCAGCCAACTTTCTGGCTGGGAAGACGGAGTGGAATGATGCGGATGTCTGGCAACCTCAAATGGCCCCCCTCGGTTCCCGCGATCATTTTCATTCTGTTGTGGTTGGCCATCTCGACCTGGCTTGCTTCCACGGTGATTTACAAACGAACAGATGTTGAGCGACCTTCGACCGAGGCGTTGATCAAAGTATTGGACGGACTGCCCTATCCATCGGGTGCCTTGCAGGCCGGTCCTGACGCCGTCACAGACAAGAGCAGCGTGGTTGGAGCCGCCAGGAAACTTCGCACCAGCCGTTCAGCAGAGTCGGTTCTTGATCACCTCTACCAGGAGCTGCCTGTGCACGGCTGGACCGCTATCGATTCCCAGGAGGTGATGTGGAAAAGAAGGGAGGTCAGGATGTGCGGAAACGGCATCTCGCTGTTTGCTGGCCCCGCCAGTTCAAGCGGCGGGGAGAACCTCTTCGATGTCTCCGTGTACTGGGCAAAACTTAGTCATCACTCGCTCTATTGCCCACGTCAGAACAAGCCCCAATGAGTCGCTTGTTTCACTAGCCCCAAGTGCCGGCTGCCGGGCGATCACGACAGGTCTGCTTGACCTGGCACAAGGCCTCCTCCGCCCCCTGCAGAAGCGCTATTGCGATCCGAAAAAAGTACACTCGGGCACGAGCCCTGGCCGCAACGCAAAGAGCGGGGGCTATCTGTTCACGACAACAACGGGATGGTGACGGCCATGATCGTCCAGGGACACGATGATCAATTCTTGTCGAGCAGGGACATAGAGGTTGTAAGGGCATCAGTCAAAAGGACGCGTCGTCAGGTTCTTGGAGCTGCCCTCGCCACTCCATTGGCCGCGGCGGGGGTCATGTACCTGCTTGTCGCTCGCCAGGGCAGCACGTCTGCGGCACTTTTCGTTGCTGCGGTCTTTCTGGGCCTGGGAGTTCCTGTCTTCGTGGGCTGGTGGAGGCGCTACAGGCGCGTCCTGGGCGAGATTGAGCAGGTCGAGATGCGGATCAGGGGGGGCGAAGAGGTCAGGCCTTCGTCCCTGGGCGCCAAGTGAAGCCGAGAGGTGGTGCCCAGGATGAGCGAAGCTTCCATGATCCTTGAACTGGCGGTTGTCACAACGGGGGTCGCCCTGGCAATCGTCCAGCTGTTCGTGCACCGGGCGCTCGTCCGGCTGGCTGACGATGAGCCCGGAGTGATGCGCAGGGCGGGAATTCGAGATATTGACTGGTGGTTCCGCTGCATTCGTGGGCTATTCCTGCTGGCCTTCGGGGACGTCTCCCAGTCCCTGCCCGTTCGCACGCGGGTTCTCTTCAGGTAATTCTGGTTGGGGCTGGTTTCGCTGGTGATGGCGCTGGTGCTGATACTCCAGCGCCAGCAACGAAATGGACTGAAGTCTTTCGGGTTGCAAGCAAGGGATTCCAAGTCGTGAACCCTCGAATCTCAGATCACATCGCGTTCTTCATCCGGCTGCTGATCTGGCTCGCAACGATCTGGATCGTCGCCGTTCCCTTGCGCGCACGCGTTGAAGCGAGTTCGTGGGAATACTTCGCCCTGTCATTTGCAATCCTGGTCGGAGGCCTGCTCGCCGGGCTGGCCGTCGGGCGGATGATGGAGCGACCGCGCCGCCACTAGCTGACGACCTGGTCCACGGGGACAATGACCGGTCTGGCATGCGGGTTGCCGCAGGCTTAGTCTGCGGCCTCCAGCCGGTCCCTTCCCCCTTCCTTGGCCCGGTACAGCGCCTCGTCCGCCCGCTGCAGCAGGGCTTCGGCGGCTTCGTCCCGGCGCTGTTCGGCGAGGCCGGCCGAGAAGGTGACGGCCACCGGGCCGGCGCTGGTTTCGAAGGGGGCCTGGGCCACGGAGGCGCGCATGCGCTCCAGGCAGACGCGGGCGCCGGCGAGGTTCGTGCCGGGCAGGATGATAATGAACTCCTCGCCGCCGAACCGGCCCAGGGTGCGCTCCGGCGCCTGCCCCACGTGGTCGATGAAACGCGCCTGCAGGCGCAGGATGCTGGAGAACTGCACCAGCACCTCGTCGCCGACCGCATGGCCGTGGGTGTCGTTGATCACCTTGAAGTGGTCGATGTCGATCAGCGCGATGCTGAAGCCGTGACCGTAGCGGCGGCTGCGTTCACTTTCCTGTTCAAGCCGTTCGGTGAGGTGGCGACGGTTGTACAGCCCGGTCAGCTCGTCGCGGATCGACAGCTCGCGCAGCTTGCTGTTGGCGCCCTCCAGGGCATCGCGCTGGGCGGCCAGCCGGCGGCGGATCGAGGCGAAATAACCGCCGATGAAGCTCATCCAGATGGTGATCACCACCAGGGCCGAAAAGCGGATGGCCTCCATCATCCAGTCCTGTCGCGTCGCGTCGCTGCCCACCAGTTCCCAGACGGTGAGGGCGAGGTAGCCCACCGTGGTGCCGGTGGTCAGCCGCAGGTACTGGCGCGTGTCCAGGCCGAACAGGCCAAAGAAGAAGATCGCCACGAACAGCAGCAGCAGCACGCTGCGTGCCTCGCCGTCGAAGTAGTGGATCATGCCCAGCGCCAGCAGCATGGCCGCCACGAGCTGCGGCACCAGCAGGCTCGGGTCCGCAAAACGTTTGCTCCAGCCGCTGGCGATGGCGACCAGCGCAACCAGGTTCACGGCCAGGGCGGCGCCGGTGAACGCGGCCACGCCCCACCAGCCCATGGTCGAGCTGCCGGCGTGCACCGCGATCGACATCGGGACCAGGAACATCATGTAGGACAGCACGCCCAGGCCCACCCGCCGCAGCCGCAGGCGGGTTTCGCGATCGAACTGGCCGGCCAGTCGCTCGGACATGGGCCCAGTCTACGCCAGGGGACTGGCAGGGGCTGCGACGCACGGCCCGGAACGGCGCGGCCATCCCGTGGCCGGACCTGGCCCGCGGCGCCGTGCCTTTCTTCCTGAACGGTCGCCCGGTAGAGTCGGGAGGCTAACCGGGGGAGCAGACGGATGAGCCTGGCGGATTTGCGCGTACTGCTGGTGGAAGACCACGGCTTCCAGCGCCGGCTGGGACTGCGCCTGCTGGGCGACCTTGGCCTGACCCACCTGCACGAAGCGGCCGACGGCTTCCAGGCGCTGGACCTGCTGCGCAGCCTGCCCGAGGCACCCGACGTGGTGCTGGTGGACCTCGACATGCCCGGCATGGACGGCGTCGAGTTCATCGGCCTGGTCGCCCAGGACCGCCTGGCGCACTCGATCGCCGTGGTCAGTGCCATGGAGCCCGCCCTGCTGCACACCGTGCAGGTGATGGCCAAGGCCTCGGGCCTGCGCGTGCTGGGCTGCATCGAAAAACCGCTGACGCCGGGCAAGCTCACCACGGTGCTGTCGCTTTACGAAGGCGGCCCGGGGCCCTCGGTCGTGCCCAGCGACGTCGAAGTTTCCCTTGAACAGGTCCGCGAGGCCCTGTCCCGTGGCGACATCACCGCCGCTTTCCAGCCCCAGGCCGAGTTCGGCAACGGCAAGATCGTCGGCGTCGAAGCCCTCGCGCGCTGGCGCCTGGACGACGGCCGCACGGTGCCTCCCGCGGTATTCGTCCCGCTCATGGAAGCCGGCGGCCTGGTGGACGAACTGACCGGCCTGATGCTGGTCCAGGCCTGTGCCTGGTCAAAACGCTGGCAGGCCCGCGGCCTGGACCTGCGTGTTTCCGTGAACGTGTCGGCCCAGAACCTCACTGGCCCGGAAGTCGCCGACCGCTATGAGGCGGTGCTGCGCGAACACGGCGTCAGCCCCGACCGGATCGTGCTCGAGATCACCGAAAGTTCGGTGATGAGCGACACCGCGCGCGGCCTCGGCATGCTGGCGCGCCTGCGCCTGAAGGGTTTCGGCCTGAGCGTGGACGATTTCGGCACCGGCTATTCGTCGCTCTCGCAGCTTTCGCAGATTCCCTTCACCGAACTCAAGATCGACCGCGGCTTTGTCTCCGGCGCGCCCACCCAGCCGCGCAAGCGCGCCATGATCGAAACCAGCCTCGACCTGGCCCGCAAGCTGGACCTGTGCGTGGTGGCCGAGGGCGTGGAAACGGTGGACGAATGGCAGCTGCTGGCCCAGCTGGGCTGCGACTTCGCCCAGGGCTACCTGATCTCCGCGCCGGTGCCGGGGGATGAGCTGCCCGACGCCATCCAGCGCTGGCGCCAGACCCACCACTAGGGACGCGCATGGCAGCCACCGGACGGCCCCGTTTCGGCATCCGGCTGCAGCTGCTGGGGCTGTTCGGGTTGCTGCTGCTCACCGGTGCCGCCGTGCTGGCCCTGGACGAATACGAGCGCCAGCAGAACCAGGCGGCGCTGCTGGCGCTCAAGGACGAGTCCCTGGCCGGCCTGCGCCGCATCAAGGCAGTGTCGGACGCCTACGGCATGGACATCGTCGACACCACCTTCCGTGTCCGCAACCACCTGCTCAGCTGGGAAGAGGGCCTGCAGGTCGTCGACCACGCCCGCCTGCGCATCCGCGACCATTGGCAGGCCCTGGAATCGATGCCGCTGACCGAAGAGCAGGCGCAGATCTTTGCCCAGGTGCAGCGCTCGAAGGTGCGCGCCGACACCGCCGCCGAAACCCTGCGCCAGACCCTGGTGCAAAAGGACATCGTCGGCCTGGGCCGATTCGCCGACACCGAGCTCTACCCGGCCATCGACCCGGTGACCATCCGCATGAAGCACCTGGGCGACCTCGAGATGATCGAGGCCGAACAGAAGGTCCGTGCCCAGGCCAAACGCGCCCAGCGCACGGCCTGGCTGCGAACGGGCCTCAGCTTCGCCACCCTGCTGGTGGTGGCCGTGGTCGGCCGCAAGCTGCTGCGCAACATCTACAAGGGGGTCGAGTCGCTGACGTCGCTGGCCCAGCAGATGCGCCGGCACGACTACCAGGGGGTGCCGCGTTATTCGCCCGCGGGCGAGCTCGGTGACGTCATGGACGCCTTCCTGGTGATGCGCGACGACGTGCGCAAGTACGAAGCCGAACTCAACGAGCAGCTGGCCCGCAACGAACAGGTGCGTACCGCGCTGATCGAACGCGACATGTTCCAGCGCTCGCTCTTCGCGGCGGCGCGGGTGGCGATCATGTCCATGGACACGCAGGGCCAGTTCACCAGCTTCAACCCGCAGGCCGAACGCATGACCGGGCACCGCTGGCAACAGATGGTCGGCCGGGCCGGGCTCGAGCGTCTGGTCAGCCCCGCCGACCTCGACCGGCTTGCGTCCGGCCTGGCGGCCACGCGCGACCACGCGGTGCCTGCCGATGCCCGCCTGTTCCCGATGCTCATCGACCAGGAGCCCGATCCGCTGGAGCTGGAATTCGTGCACAAGGACGGTGAAACCGTACCCGTGCTGCTGGCCACCTCGCCGGTGCGCGATGCCGCCGGCCACACCGTCGGCTACCTGGCCGTGGGCACCGACCTCACCCAGATCAAGCAGCTCGAACAGCGCCTGCGCGCCAGCGAGACCCGCGCCCTGGAAGCCAGCGAAGCCAAGTCCAGCTTCGTCGCGGCCATGAGCCACGAGATCCGCACGCCGATGATCGGCGTCACCGGCATGCTCGAAGTGCTCTCGCACAGCCAGCTCGACGAGGACCAGCGCCACACCATCGCCGTCATCCAGCAGTCGGCGCGTTCGCTGCTGCAGATCATCGGGGACATCCTGGACTTCTCGAAGGTCGAGGCGGGCCGGCTGGAGCTGTCGCCGACCACGCTGTCCCTGCCGCGTCTGCTGCAGTCCACCGTCGCCAACTTCAGCGGTTCGGCGTCGAGCAAGGGGCTCGTGCTGCTGTGCCAGGTGGACGACCGCGTCGGCCCCGCCCATCGCGCCGACGGCCTGCGCCTGCGCCAGGTGCTGGGCAATTTCCTGTCCAATGCGATCAAGTTCACCGACAAGGGCGTGGTGGAGGCGGCGCTGGAATGGAGGGGGCGCGAAGGTGACGGCGACCGGCTGCGTTTCCGGATCACCGACACCGGTATCGGCGTCACGCCCGAACAGCAGGCGCGCCTTTTCCAGCCGTTCTCGCAGGCCGAGGGCAGCACCACCCGGCGTTACGGCGGCACTGGCCTGGGCCTGGTCATCTCCCGGCGCCTGGCGGAGCTGATGGGCGGCGAGATCAGCATGGAAAGCACGCCGGGGGCCGGCACCACCGTCTGCCTGGACCTGGTGCTGCCGCGCGGCCTGGAATCCGAACTCGAACCGGAGCTGCCGGCCGACCCCACCCAGGGCTTCCTGGCCCGGCCCCTGCCCGACGTGGAGGATGCCCGCGCCGAAGGCAGCCTGGTGCTGATCGTCGACGACCATCCCACCAACCGCCTGGTGGTGGCCCGCCAACTGGCCCTGGCCGGTTACGCCAGCGAAAGTGCCGAAGATGGCCGCCAAGGCCTGGAGGCCTGGCGCACCGGACGTTATGGCCTGGTGCTGTCGGACGTGCACATGCCGGTGATGGACGGCTACGAATTCGCCCGCGCGCTGCGCGAGGAAGAAGCCGCCCGCAACCTCAGGCACACCCCGGTGGTCGCCCTGACCGCCGCTGCCCTGAAGGGCGAAGCCGAGCGCTGCCTGGCCGCGGGCATGGATGCCTACCTGGCCAAGCCGGTGTCGATATCCGAACTGGTGGCGACCCTGCAGCGCTGGATGCCGCACACCGTGCCGCTGTCCGCCGACGTCCGGTCGGGCACGCCGCTGCCGCAGGTCTCAGGCGATCCGCTGCCGCTCGACCCTACGGTGCTGGCACCCCTGACCGGCGGCGACCCGGCGGAAACCAAGGCCCTGCTGGACGATTTCCTGGCCGCCACCGCCCAGGACCTGCAGGGCCTGGACACGGCGCGCGCCGCCGGCGACCTCGAAGGCCTGGCCAGGCAGGCACACAAGATAAAAGGCGCCGCCCGCCTGGTCGGCGCCCAGCCACTGGCGGAGGCCGCACAGGCCGCCGAAAGCGCCGCCAAGGCGGCGGACTGGGCGCAAGTCCTGCCCACTTGTGCCGACGTGGCGACCGCCGTCGAGCGCTTGCGCCGTCACATCGGCTAGGGGCCGGTCAGTACCCGGCGGCGTGGCCGTCCTTGCGGCTTTCCGAGGCGCCGGCATAGACGCCCGTTTCCGGGTCGCGCGCGATCGCCTGGTAGCCGCCGTAGGGACCGTTGGCGAACTCGACGGAGTGGCCCATGCGCATCAGCGCCCGGATGGTTTCGTAGGGGAAGCCGGTCTCGAGGTTGAGCACGCCGCCGGTGTTCATTTCCACCATCTGGCCGGCCGGGTCGGTGCTGCCGTCGTGATGGATGCGCGGCGCGTCGCCGGCTTCCTGCAGGTTCATGCCGAAGTCCACCAGGTTCATCACGACCTGGGCGTGGCCCTGCGGCTGCATCGCGCCGCCCATCAGGCCGAAGCTGACCCAGGGCTTGCCGTCCTTGGTGATGAACGCGGGAATGATGGTGTGGAAGGGCCGCTTGCCCGGCGCGAAGCTGTTGGGATGGCCCGCCTTGAGCACGAACTGTTCGCCGCGGTCCTGGAAGATGAAGCCCAGGCCCGGCGTCGCCATGCCGCTGCCCATGCCGCGGTAGTTGGACTGGATCAGCGAGACCATCATGCCGTCCTTGTCCGCGGTGGTCAGGTAGATGGTGTCGCCGTGCTGCAGGATGCCGGCGTCCACCGCGCGCGCGGCGCGGTCGGGCTTGATCAGTGCGCGGCGCTTGGCGGCGTAGTCCTCGGAAATGAGTTCCTCGACCAGGGCCCGGGCCTTGGCGCGGTCACCGTCGCGGGCGGGGAAATAGTCCGGGTCGGCGTACCAGCGCGCGCGGTCGGCGAAGGCCAGTTTCTTGGCTTCGACGAACAGGTGCACGTGCTCGGCGCTGCCGAATTCGATCTTCGAGAAATCGAAACCTTCCAGGATTTCCAGGATCTGCAGCGCGGCGATGCCCTGGCCATTGGGCGGAAGTTCCCAAACGTCCACGCCGCGGTAGTTGGCGCTGGCGGGCTCCACCCACTCGCCCTCGTGCGCGGCCAGGTCCTCGTAGCGCAGGAAGCCCTCGTTCTCGCGGAAGTAGGCGTCGATGCGGCGGGCGATGTCGCCCTTGTAGAAGGCGTCGCGACCCTCGCGGCCGATGGTCTCGAGCGTATTGGCGAGGTTCGGGTTCTTCCACAGTTCGCCGGTGCGCGGTGCACGTCCGTCGATGGTGAACTGCTCGGTGAAACCCGGCCACTTCGACAGCAGCGGCACGCTGCGGCCCCAGTAGTAGGCGATGGTGTCGTGCACCGGGTGGCCCGCTCGCGCGTAGCGCACGGTTGGTGCCAGCACGTCACTCATCGGCAGCTTGCCGAAGCGGCCGTGCAGTGCGAACCAGCCATCCACCGCGCCCGGCACGGTCACCGGCAGCGGGCCGTGCGACGGCACCGAGGCGTGGCCGTTGTCCTGGAACCACTTCAGCGTCAGGCCCCTGGGCGAGCGTCCGGAGCCGTTGTAACCGTGCAGCTTCTGCGTCTTCGGGTCCCAGACGATGGCGAACAGGTCGCCGCCGATGCCGTTGCCGGTGGGTTCCATCAGGCCCAGCGCCGCATTGGCGGCGATGGCGGCATCCACCGCGCTGCCGCCCTGCTTCATCACGTCCAGCGCGATCTGCGTGGCCAGCGGGTGCGAGGTCGCGGCCATGGCCTCGGGCGCATAAACCACCGACCGGGTGGCGAAAGGCTGGCCGGTGACGCGGTCCGCGGCCGGTGCGGGCGCCGCCAGCAGGACCAGGCAGCACATGAGGCAGGCGGGCATGACTTTCATCGTTAGGCTCCGGGCGGTGATTGGGTGAAGATAACGCACTGTCCCCGATACCAAGCGAAGGAAACGTCATGCGCGTACTGGCCCTGGCTCTGTCCTGCCTGCTGCTCACCGCCTGCGGGGGCGAGCCCGCGCCCGCAGCTGCTCCCGATGCCGCCGGACAATCGGCCGCTGATCCGGCCGCCGTAGCCGCCGAGCTCAACACCCTGCTGGCCGACTGGCACGAGGCCGAGCTCAAGGCCAACCCGATCAAGGCCACCGCCCTGGGCGACCTGCGCTACAACGACCAGCTGCCCGACTTCTTCTCGGCCAGCTTCCGCGAACAGGCCGAAGCGCGCGAACGGGAGTTCCTCGACCGCATCCAGCGCCTGGATCGCGACGCCCTGGCCGGCCAGGACCGGCTCAGCTACGACGTCTTCGTCAGCGACCGCAGCCTGTCGCTGGAAGGCACGCGTTTCCCGGCCTGGATGCTGCCGGTGAACCAGATGGGCAACTACGGCAGCTTCTTCGCCCAGCTCGGTTCCGGAAAGAGCCTGCAGCCCTTCAGCGAGGTCAAGCACTACGACGACTTCCTGGCGCGCATCGCCGCCTTCCCCGCCATCAACCAAAGCGCCATGGCCAACATGCGCGAAGGCATGGCCCAGGGCGTGGTGCAGCCCCGGCCGGTGGTCGAGAAGTCCATCCCGCAGTTCGCGGCGCACGTCGTCGAGCGTGCCGAGGACAGCGTGTTCTGGGGGCCGATCGCCAACATGCCCGAAAGCTTCCCGGCGGAAGACCGCGAGCGGCTGACCGCGGCCTACCGTTCGGCGATCATGGACACCCTGGTGCCGGAATACGCCACGATGCGCGACTTCCTGCGCGAGCAGTACCTGCCCGCCGCGCGTGAAGGCGTGGGCATGCTGCACCTGCCCGACGGCAAGGACTGGTACGCCTACAGCGTGCGTACCCAGACCACCACCGGTCTGTCCCCGGAAGACATCCACCAGTTCGGCCTGGACGAAGTGGCGCGCATCCTGGCCGAAATGAACGCGGTGCGCGAGCAGGTGGGCTTCGAAGGCGACCTGCCGGCCTTCTTCCACCACCTGCAGACCGACGACCGCTTCTACTTCAAGACGGCCGAAGAAGCGCTGCAGGCGTATCGCGACGTGCAGGCGAAGATCAACCCGGCGCTGCCGCAGCTGTTCGACATCTTTCCCAAGGCCGACTACGAAGTGCGCGAAGTCGAAGCCTTCCGCGCCGAATCCTCGGCCGGCGCGTCGTACATGGCGGGCACGCCGGACGGGTCGCGGCCGGGCGTGTTCTACCTCAACACCTTCAACCTGCGGGCCCAGCCCAACTTCCTGGTCGAAACCCTGTCCATCCACGAAGCCTCGCCGGGCCACCACTTCCAGGTCTCGATCCAGCAGGAGCTCGAGTCGCTGCCGGCTTTCCGTCGTTTCGGCGGCTACACCGCCTACGCCGAAGGTTGGGCGCTGTACGCTGAATCGCTGGGCAAGGAAATGGGTCTCTTCACCGACCCCTACCAGTGGTACGGCCGCCTGAGCGACGAGCAGCTGCGCGCCATGCGCCTGGTGGTGGACACCGGCCTGCACTACTACGGCTGGAGCCGCGAGCAGGCGATCGAATACATGATGCAGAACTCCTCGATGGCCGAATCCGACGTGGTGGCCGAAGTCGAGCGCTACATCGTCATTCCAGGCCAGGCGCTTTCGTACAAGGTGGGCCAGCGGGTCATCCGCGAACTGCGCGACGAAGCCGAGGCCGAACTGGGCGACGACTTCGACGTGCGCGCCTTCCACCGCCAGGTGCTGGCCGACGGCGCGCTGCCGATGGGCGTGCTGCAGACCAAGATCCGCGAGTGGATCGCCAGCGAAAAGGCCGCCCGCGCCGGCTGACCGGCGCACCCGCATGGCTGCCTTCGACGCCTTCGCGCTGATCCTGGCGATGCTGGCCCTGGGGCTGGTGTTCCAGCGCCTGCGCCTGTTCCCGGACAGCGCGCCGGAGGTCCTGAACAAGGTCGTGTTGTACGTGTGCCTGCCGGCGGCGGTGCTGCGCTACGCGCCGCGGCTGGAACTGGGGCCCGAGGTGATCGCGGTGGCCGCGGTGCCCTGGGCCCTGCTGGGCGCTACCGTGCTGGTCGTTTCCGGCGTGACCCGGCTGCTGGAGCTGCGCCGCGACCAGCACGCGGTGCTGCTGCTGTGCGTGGCGCTGGGCAACACCAGCTTCCTGGGTTACCCGCTGGTGCGCGCGTTGCTGGGCGAAGACGCGCTGCCGTACGCGGTCATCTACGACCAGTTCGGCGCCTTCCTCATTCTTTCGACCTTCGGCCTGTACGTGCTGGCGCGCTACGGCGGCGACGCCGAGCCCACCTGGCGCGACATCGCGCGGCGCATCGTCACGTTCCCACCCTTCCTGGCGCTGGTGTTCGGCCTGACGCTGATGCCGGCTGACCCGCCGGCATGGATCGGCGGCGGCCTGCAGCGCCTTGCCGACGCGCTGCTGCCGCTGGTGGTGCTGGCGATTGGTCTGGGCCTGAAACTGAAACTGCCGCGCGACGAGCTCAAGCCGCTGGCGGCGGGCCTGGCGCTGAAACTTCTGGTGATGCCGGTGCTGGCGCTGCTGCTGGTGGCCTGGCTGCCGATGGACGCCGTCGCCGCCGACACGGCGGTTCTTGAGTCGGCAATGCCACCGATGATCACGGCCGCGGCGCTGGCGATATCGCACCGTCTGGCACCCAGCCTGGCCTCGGCGCTGGTGGGTTACGGCATCCTGCTTTCACTCGCCACGCTGCCGGCCTGGGCGTGGTTGTTGAGCCGACTCTAGGCGCGCATTCAGGCGCGACGTGCCGGCCAACGGGGCGCTTTGACCGGCGCCCCCGGGAAGGCTTCGCGAGGGAAACCGCCCCTGCGGGGGAGGGCTAGTCTGCCGGCACCGTGCGCCCACTCGCCCAGGCGCGCAGGGCGTTGACCTGTTCGGCCATCAGCACGCTCAGCGGGCGGGTGGCGCCGACTTCGGTGACCACGCGCGCTTCGTCCACCGGCACGCCGTCGGCATGGGCGGAATAAAGCGCGCTGACGACGGCCTGTTCGATCTCGGCGCCCGAAAAACCGTTGGCGGCGGTGGCCAGCGTGTCGAGGGAAAAACCTTCCCAGTCCACCTCGCGCTTTTCCAGGTGCAGCCGGAAGATGTCGGCGCGGGCGGCGTGGTCGGGCAGGTCGACGAAGAAGATCTCGTCGAAGCGACCCTTGCGCAGCAGCTCCGGCGGCAGGTCGTTCACCGCGTTGGCAGTGGCGACCAGGAATACCTTGGACTTGCGTTCGGCCATCCAGGTCAGGAAATAGCCCAGCACGCGCCGCGACACGCCGCCGTCCTCGCTGCTGCCGGAGGCGGCGAGGCCCTTCTCGAGCTCGTCGATCCACAACACGCAGGGGGAGAGCTGTTCGGCCGAGGCCAACGCGTCGCGCAGGTTCTTTTCGGTTTCGCCGTGGTACTTGTTGTACAGGGTGCCGAAATCCAGCCGCACCAGCGGCACGCCGAAGCCGCCGGCTACCGCCTTGGCCGCCAGCGACTTGCCGCAGCCCTGCACGCCCAGCAGCAGCATGCCCTTGGGCGGGTCCAGGCCCGGTGGCAGCGTGTCGGCGGTGAAGGCGGCGCGGCGCTGGTTCACCCAGGCCTTCAGTCGCGTCAGCCCGGCCACGTCTGCGAACTGCGCGGTGTCGTATTCGAAGTGCAGGTGGCCGGACTTGTTGAGCATCTCGAACTTGAGCTTGGCCAGTTCCGGCAGGTCGCCGGCGTGCAGCGCGCCGTCGGTGAAGATCAGGTGCCGGGCCAGGCGTCGCGCTTCGGTCAGCGACAGGCCACGCAGGTTGCGCACGATGGCCTTGAGTGCGTCCTGGTCGACTTCGACGCGTTTGCCGCCGTGTTCGCGCATGTACAGCGCAGCTTCGTCCTTGACGGTCTTGAGCAGCGCGTTTTCGTCGGGCAGCCGCAGCGAGAAGCGCACCGCGTGGTGCTCGAGGTCGGGCGGCAGTTCGATCTTCGCGCCCACCAGCACCAGGGTGTGGCCCAGGCTGCCGCGGCGCTCCATGGTTTCGCGCAGCAGGCGCTGGGTGGTGGCGTAACCGAGGTAGGGGTGGAAATCGAGCAGCAGGCAGACGCTGCGCTGGTCCAGGTCGCGGATCGCACGCAGGGTGGTGGTGGCGTCTGGCGAAGCGATCGGCGGGTCTTCGCCGTCCAGGTCGACCCGGCGCAGGCCTTCGGTGATCGACCACCGGTAAAGCGGCCGCCAGACGTTCATCAGCAGGTGCCGGAACAGGTCCACCACGCGCGGCTCGTCGGGGGTCTCGATGACGATCAGCGCCGTGTTGGCGCGCACCAGCGAGGTCAGGTCCTGCAACTCACTCATCCAGCCGTCCTTGCAATGGGGTCAGGGAACATTAGCGCCAAAAACGCCCGCCATGATGCCCGCACCCGGACACCAATGCATGTTTCAAGCGTTGATGGCCCCTGCGCCCATCGGCAGCAGTCGGCGGGCGATGGCGGAGCCGGCTTCGCGGCCGTCGAAGACGGCGGTCACCACCAGGTCGGCACCCCGGACGTTGTCGCCGCCGGCAAAAACCTTCGGATGCGAGGTGGCGCCATCCGGGCCGCGGGTGGCGACGTGGCCGCGGGCGTCGAGTTCGATGCCCTGGCCGGGCCACCAGGACGCGGGGCTGGCGCGGAAACCGAATGACTGGATGACCACGTCGGCCGCGATGGTTTCCTCGCTGCCTGGCACCCGCTCGAGCGCGCCGGCCCGGCCGCTGCCGGCACGGGTGGCGGCCAGGGTCACGCCGGTCACGGCGGCGCTGCCTTCGATGGCCAGGGGCTGGCGATGGAACAGGAAATGCACGCCTTCGGCGCGGGCGTGTTTCACCTCGCGCGCCGAGCCGGGCATGTCGGCTTCGCCGCGGCGGTAGGCGCAGGTCACCTGGGCGGCACCCAGGCGCACGGCCGAACGCACGCAGTCCATCGCCGTGTCGCCGCCACCAAGCACCAGCACGCGCCGGCCGGCCAGGGCGATGGGCGCGTCGTCGGCGTGTTTTTCGCCGCGTTGCCGGCGCGCGTTCGCGACCAGGAAAGGCAGGGCCGACAGGACCCCGGGCAGGTCCTGCCCCGGCAGGCCCGCGTCGACCGGTGATGTCGCACCGGTGCCCAGGAACAGCGCGTCGTACTCGCGCAGCAGCTCGGCGCCCAGCGCCGCGTCCACGTCCACGCCCAGGTGGAACTGAACGCCCATGCCTTCGAGCACCTGCCGGCGCACGTCCATGACCGACTTTTCCAGCTTGAAGGCGGGGATGCCGTAGCTGAGCAGGCCGCCGATCTGGGCATGGCGGTCGAACACATGCGCCTGGATGCCAGCCCGCGCCAGCCGGTCGGCGCAGGCCAGGCCGGCCGGGCCGGCGCCGATCACCGCCACGCGTTTGCCGCTGGGCCGCACCGCCGACAGGTCGGGGCGCCAGCCCAGGCGGAAGGCCTCGTCCACGATGTACTTCTCGATCGCGCCGATCGTCACCGCCTCGAAGCCGGTGTGCAGGGTGCAGTCGCCTTCGCACAGGCGGTCCTGCGGGCAGACGCGGCCGCAGACTTCCGGCAGCGGGTTGGTGGAATGCGCCAGCTCGGCGGCCTCGAACAGGCGACCTTCGCGCACCAGCGCCAGCCAGTCCGGGATCGGGTTGTGCACCGGGCACTTCCACTCGCAGTAGGGGTTGCCGCAGTCCAGGCAGCGCGCACCCTGTTCGGCGGCGCCATCGGAATCGAAGCCGGCGTAGATCTCCTGCCAGCCGAGCACGCGCACGTTGGCCGGCAGCTCACGCGGCATGCGCCGCGGCACGTCCAGGAACTGGAAGGGCCGGACCTTCATGCCGCCCGCCGCAGGTCGTCGGCCAGCTGCTCGAGCGATGCGGCCTTGGGTTTGACCAGCCAGAACTTGCCGGCGACATCGCGGAAGTCCTCCAGCAGGCGGCTTGCCCACGCGCTGCCGGTGTAGCCGGCGTGGTCGCGCAGCAGGCAGCGCAGGTGGTGGCGGTGGTGCTCCATGCCTTCGGGCGTGATGCGGTGCACGTCCACCAGTTCGTGGTTGTAGCGGTCGACGAAATCCCGGTCCAGGTCGAGCACGTAGGCCAGTCCGCCGGTGAAGCCGGCGCCGAAGTTCAGGCCCGTGCGTCCCAGCACCGCCACCACGCCGCCGGTCATGTACTCGCAGCCGTGGTCGCCAACGCCCTCGACAACCGCCAGCGCGCCGGAATTGCGCACCGCGAAGCGCTCGCCCGCGCGGCCTGCGGCGTAAAGTTCGCCGCCGGTGGCACCGTAGAGGCAGGTATTGCCCATGATCGGCGCCTCGCGGGCCACGTAGCGCACGCCCGGCGGCGGCCGCAGCACGATGCAGCCGCCGGCCATGCCCTTGCCGACGTAGTCGTTGGCGTCGCCGGTGAGTTCGATGAACAGGCCGCCGGCGTTCCAGGCGCCCAGGCTCTGGCCGGCGTGGCCCGACAGTCGCAATCGGATCGGTGCCTCGGCCATGCCCTGGTTGCCGTGGAGGCGCGCGATCTCGCCCGACAGCCGTGCGCCCAGGCTGCGGTCGCGGTTGCGCACGGGGAAGTGGAAGTCGCCGCCGGCGCCGGCCTGCAGCGCGGCCTGGGTTTCCTCGAGCATGCGCGCCGCCAGCTCGCCGGTGTCGCGCGGGGGATTGCGGAGCTGCTGGTTATGGCGGGCGTCGTCGCCCTTGCCGCTGGCTGCCTGCAGGATGGGCTCCAGGTCGATGCGGCGCTGCCGCGGCGTCTCGCCCGGCAGGCGCTCAAGCAGGTCGGTGCGGCCGATCAGGTCTTCCAGCCGCGCCACGCCCAGCCGCGCCAGCCACTGGCGCACGTCGTCGGCGACGAAGCGGAAGAAATTCATCGCCATCTCCGGAAGGCCGATGAAATGGTTCGCGCGCAGGCGCGGATCCTGGGTGGCGACGCCAGTGGCGCAGTTGTTCAGATGGCAGATGCGCAGATAGCGGCAGCCCAACGCCACCATCGGCGTGGTGCCGAAGCCGAAGCTCTCGGCGCCCAGGATGGCCGCCTTGACCACGTCGCGCCCGGTCTTGAGGCCGCCGTCCACCTGCAGGCGCACGCGCCCGCGCAGGTGGTTCAGGCGCAGCGTCTGCTGCACTTCGGCCAGGCCCAGCTCCCAGGGCGTGCCGGCGTGGTGGATCGACGACAGCGGCGAGGCACCGGTGCCGCCGTCGTGGCCGGAAACGGTTATCAGGTCGGCATAGGCCTTGGCCACGCCCGCCGCGATCGTGCCGATGCCGGCGTGCGACACCAGTTTCACCGACACCAGTGCGGACGGGTTCACTTCCTTGAGATCGAAGATCAGCTGCGCCAGGTCCTCGATCGAATAGATGTCGTGGTGCGGCGGCGGCGAGATCAGGCCGATGCCCGGGCGCGCGTGGCGCAGCGCGGCGATGGTGGCGTTGACCTTGTGGCCGGGCAGCTGGCCGCCTTCGCCGGGTTTGGCGCCCTGGGCGATCTTGATCTGCAGCACTTCGGCATTGACCAGGTACTCGGGTGTCACGCCGAAGCGGCCGGAGGCCACCTGTTTGATCTTGCTGCGCTTCTCGCTGCCGTGGCGGGCCGGGTCTTCGCCGCCTTCGCCCGAGTTCGAGCGCCCGCCCAGGCGGTTCATGGCGATCGCCAGCGC
The DNA here is from genome assembly GCF_054781715.1 of Arenimonas aestuarii. Taxonomy (NCBI): domain Bacteria; kingdom Pseudomonadati; phylum Pseudomonadota; class Gammaproteobacteria; order Lysobacterales; family Lysobacteraceae; genus Arenimonas; species Arenimonas aestuarii. The sequence continues at coordinate 249,049 of NZ_BAAGTW010000006.1, forward strand.
CTCGTGTGCTTCCGGCGACAGCGCGCCCAGCGACATGCCGGCCGAATCGAAGCGGGCGAGGATCGCTTCCGCCGACTCGACGGCGTCCAGTGGCAGCGGCGATTGCGCCTCGCGCAGCTGCAGGAGGTCGCGCAGCGCCGCCGGGGCGCGGCCATCCACGTGCGCGGCATACCTGCGGTAATCGGCGCTGTCGCCGCTGCGCACCGCCTGCTGCAGGCTGTTGATGACGTCGGGGTTGAACATGTGGCTCTCGCCGCCGACCACCAGCTTGTGCCGGCCACCCGGTGCCAGGTCCGGCGCCGGCGCCCAGGCCAGGGCCGCCAGCTCCCGCGCCTCGGCTTCGAGCTCGGCGAAACCGGCACCCTGGATGCGGCTGGGTATGCCCGGGAAACACAGGGAAACCACCTCGTCGGCGAGGCCGACGATTTCGAACAGCTGGGCGCCGCGGTAGCTGGCGATCGTGCTGATGCCCATCTTCGACAGGATCTTCAGCAGGCCCTTCTTGATGCCGCGCCGGTAGCTGCGTCCGAGTTCGGCCGGGGCGTTGCCGATCTTGCCGGCGACCACGCCCGACCGCCCCAGTGCCGCGATCGTCTGGTAGGCCAGGTAGGGATAGACGGCCGTCGCGCCCACGCCAACCAGGCAGGCGATCGCATGCGCGCCGCGGGCGGCACCGGTTTCCACCACCACGTTGGCCCTGCAGCGAAGGCCGGTGGCGACCAGGTGGTGGTGCACCGCGCCGGTGGCCAGCAGGGCCGGCACCATGGCCTGGCCGGGTTCGGGGTAGCGGTCGGTCAGCAGCACCAGCGCCGCGCCGGCACGCACCGCGGCCTCGGCCTCGTCGCGCAGGCGCAACAGGGCCTGTTCAAGTGATTCCCCGACCCGCAGGCCAAGCCTGAGCAGCGAATGCGCATCCGAGAACCGCGGCATCGCCAGCAGCTGGCGCAATTTCCGCTGGCTCAGCACCGGCGAGTTCAGCAGCACCTGCACGGCGTTGCCGGGCGTGTCTTCGAAGACATTGCCTTCCGGGCCCAGCTGGGTTGCAAGCGACATCACCACCTGTTCGCGCAGCGGGTCGATCGGCGGATTGGTGACCTGGGCAAACGCCTGGCGGAAATAATCGTGCACCGGCCGGATAAGGTGCGACATCACCGCCAGCGGGGTGTCGTCGCCCATCGAGCCGGTGGCTTCCTGCTCGGTTTCGGCCAGCACGCGCAGTTCGGATTCGCGTTCTTCCCGGGTCAGCTGGAACAGCACCTGGAAGCGCCGCAGCGTTGCCGGGTCCATGGGTTCGGCCGCCAGCGAGGGATCGACCAGGCTGGTCGACAGGTATTCGACACCCTGCTTGAGCCAGGTCTTGTAGGGCGCGCGCGCCTTGTTGATGGCGTCGATGTCCTCGTTGCCCAGCAGTTGGCCACGGCCGAAATCCACCGCCAGCATTTCACCCGGGCCCAGCCGGCCACGCGCCACCACGGCCTCGTCGGGCACGTCGCAGACGCCGGTTTCCGAGGCCACCACCAGCACCTGGTCGTCGGTGAGCAGCCAGCGCGCCGGCCGCAGCCCGTTCCGGTCGAGCGTGCAGGCGGCGTAGCGTGCATCGCACATCACGATGCCGGCGGGACCGTCCCAGGGATCGCTGGAAAGCCCGTGGTACTCGTAGAACGCCGCCAGGTCCGGGTCCTTGTACTCCAGCGAGGAGGTGGCCGGCGGCACCAGCAGGCGCATGGCCTGCAGCAGGTCCATGCCGCCCATCAGCAGCAGCTCGAGCATGTTGTCCAGGCTCTGGGAGTCCGAGCCTTCCAGCGAAACCAGCGGCTGCAGTTCGCCCAGGTCGAAGTGCGGCGTGCGCCAGTGCGCCGCGCGGGCCAGGGCCCAGCAGCGGTTGCCGGCGATGGTGTTGATCTCGCCGTTGTGCGCCAGCACCCGGAAAGGTTGGGCCAGGGCCCAGGCCGGCGCCGTATTGGTGGAAAAACGCTGGTGGAAGACCACGGCCGCGCTGGCCAGGTCGGGGCGGGCCAGGTCCGGGAACAGGGACGGCAAGGCCGCCGGCAGCACCATCGCCTTGTAGGCCAGGGTCGCCGCCGACAGGCTGGCGACGTAGAAGCCCGGCTGCCCGGCCAGGGTCCGCTCGGCGGTGCGCCGGGCCAGGAAGAGCCTGCGTTCGAAGTCAGCGGCGTCGCCGTCGTCCGGGCAATGCACGAACACCTGCGCCATCCGCGGCAAGCCGCGCCGGGCCACCTCGCCGCAGGCCGACTGGTCCACCGGGACCTCGCGCCAGCCGGAAACGGCCAGGCCCCGGGCCTGCAGGGCCCCGGCCAGCGCCCCCCGGCAGCGGGTGTCGCCGGCCTCGTCGTCGGGCAGGAACACCAGGCCGCAGGCATCACCCGGCCGCCAGGCCAGGCCGGCTTCGGCGGCGACGGCGGCCAGGAAGGCGTCGGGTCGGCGCAAAAGCAGGCCGCAGCCGTCGCCGCTGCGGCCGTCCGCGGCCACGGCACCACGATGGGTCAGCCGGTCGAGCGCCACCAGGGCGGCGTCCACGATCGCCCGCTGCGGGCGGTCGTCGAGCCGCGCCACCAGGCCGAAGCCGCAGCTGTCGTGCTCGAACGCCGGGGAATACAGCCCCGGGGCTGGCGATGTGGTCATGCGCCCCCCGCGGAAACCGATGGATTCTTTCAAGCTCACACACTCGTCTAGAGTTTCTGCTCGGCCGCCGTTCCCAGGCCGTGCCGGCCGGGGTAGAGTGGACCTTCGTCCCGCAGCGGAGTCCCGTTGATGCGCACGATCCTGGTCGCGAGTTCGAAAGGCGGCGCCGGCAAGTCCACGGTCGCCACCAACCTGGCCGCGCATTTCGCGCTCGATGGCAAGGCCACGGCCATCCTGGACGCCGACAAGCAGAAGTCGTCCACCCACTGGTGCGAGAAGCGCGCCTTCCTCGACTCCGCGGTACTGCCGCTCGACGGCTGCCGGCGCAACTGGGACAAGCACCTGCCCGACGGCATCGCCCGGCTGGTGGTCGACGCCCCCGCCGGCGCCATGGGCGGCGACCTCAAGGATTTCCTCGACCGCGCCGACGCCGTCGTGGTGCCCGTACTGCCCTCGGCGATCGACATCGAGGCGACCGTGCCCTTCCTCGACAGCCTGGTCACCCACCCGCGGGTGAAGAAGGGCAAGCTGCCCGTGGGCCTGGTCGGCAACCGGCTGAAACCCTGGACCAGCGCCTCCCAGCAGGCCATGGCCCAACTGCAGGCCTGGCCCTACCCCCTGGTGGCCCAGCTGCGCGACACCCAGGCCTACGTGCTGCTGGCCGGCCTGGGGAAATCCGTATTCGACTACCACTCCGAGCAGGTGCGAAGCCATCAGGATGACTGGGCTCCGCTGCTGCGCTGGCTCAAAAAAGCCCTTTGACCGACAAGGACCGTCATGCGCGAACTGATCCTGCTGCGCCACGCCCACGCTGAACCGCCCGCCCCGGGCCAGGACGACCTGGACCGGCCGCTGTCCCTGCAGGGCCAGGCCGAAGCCGAGGCCGCCGGCCGCTGGCTCAAGGAGCACGGCTACCTGCCCGACCGCGTGCTGGTCTCGCCCGCCCGCCGCACCCGCGAAACCTGTGAAACGGTCATGACCTCGCTGGGCTACTTCGAATGCCGGCAGGAAGACCACATTTATGACGCCACCCCGGGCCGGCTCATCCAGATCGCCGACGAAAACAGCGACGTGGCCCGGCTGCTGATGATCGGCCACAACCCGGGTTTCGAGCAGCTGGCCGCCCTGTTGGCCTCGGGCCAGTCCGGCGACTTCCGCGGCATGCCCGCCGGCGGCGTGGCGGTGCTGACCCTGCCCGACGAGGGCGTGCTCGAGCCCGGTATCGCCCGTATTGCGGCTTTCTGGTGGCCCTGAACCAATGAAACCCGGTCCGGCTGGCGCCGGCCTGGTCCTGGTGGCCGGCCTCTGGCTGCCCGGCTGGTCGCTGGCGATCGACTCCGAGGACTCCCCGCTGATCGACCCGGCCGCCTCGCGCGCCGGCATCGTGGTGGACCTGCGCCTGGGCGGCCGCGTTCGGGGCGACTTCCAGGCCCTGGAAGGGCGCATAGACCGGCTCGAGGACGACCGCCTGCAGGTGTCCGTGCGCCTGGACGCCCGCAGCCTGGTGCTTGATGGCCCCGACTGGATGGGCCGCTCCATGCGTTCGCCGAAGTTCCTGGACGTCCAGGCCCACCGCTGGATCCACTTCCGCTCCGAACCCTTCGCGTCCGCGCTGGTGCGCGATGGCGGCACCCTGGCCGGCACCGTCGAGCTGCGCGGCGTCGCCCGTCCGGTCGCCTTCCGGGTCGAAGCCTCCGGCTGCGATGCCCCTGGCTACGACTGCGAGATTCCGGTGGCCGGCCAGGTCAGCCGGCGCGACTTCGGCATGTCGGCGTACCGGGTCTGGTTGCACGACGAGGTAGGCTTCGACTTCCAAGTCCGCCTCCAGCAACCCTGAGACCGTCATGTCCCCCCGCTTGGCACTGCCGCTGCTGTTGCTCCTGTTCGCTTCCGGCTGCACCACGCTCAGCCGCGCCGACCTGCGTGCCTCCACCAACATCGTCGAAGCCGGCCATGCCGCGGCCACCGACTGCCGGGACGCGGCCGATCCGGACTGCCTTCCCGTGGATTCGCCGCTGCTGGCCCTGGGCGAAGAGGCGCTGGCGGCGTCCACCGCCGAGGCGCCCCGCCACCACGTCACCATCCTCGACCGGGGCCAGGACGCCCTGATCGCCCGCCTGCACCTGATCCGCGCCGCGCGCGAAAGCATCGACCTGCAAAGCTTCATCTACGACGTCGACGACTCCGGTCTGCTGGTTCTCGACGAATTGCTGGCCGCCGCGCGTCGCGGCGTCCGGGTGCGGCTGCTGCTCGACCAGCTCTACGGCCTGCCCGACCCGGGCCTGCAGGCCGCGCTGGCCGGCGCCCACCCCAATTTCGAGCTGCGCCTGTACAACCCCACCTTCGGCGAGGCCAAGACCCAGCCGCTGCAATACGCCGCCGGCATCGTCTGCTGCTTCCGCAAGTTCAACCGGCGCATGCACACCAAGCTGCTGCTGGTGGACGGCACGGTCGGGGTCACCGGCGGTCGGAACATCCAGGACCGGTATTTCGACTGGGGCGAGAGCTACAACTACCGCGACCGCGACATCCTGGTGGCCGGCCCGATCGCCATGGCCATGAAGGAAAACTTCGAGGCCTTCTGGCGCTTCGAACAAAGCCACGCGGCGTTCACCCTCAAGGACGTTGCCGAACGCCTGATCCGCGCGGGCGAGGTGCCGACCCACCGCCTGCTCGACCCGGCCCGCGAGCGTTCACCGCGGGTGCTGGCCATGGCCGAGGCGGTGACCGACGGCGCCGCCGTGTACGAACGCCTGGCGCCACTGACGCTGCCGGTGGGCCGGATCGAGTTTTTCGCCGACCTGCCGGAAAAACATACCGGCGAGCAGCCCGCGCACGATGACGCCTCGCGCGCCATGCGCGACCTGGTCGACTCCACCCGCGACGAACTGGTCATGCAGACGCCCTACCTGGTGCTGTCGCGGCCGGCGCGCAAGCTGTTCCGCGAGATGCACGCGCGTTCCGATGCGCCCGAGGTCATCGTCTCGACCAATTCGCTGGCCGCCACCGATGCCTTCCCCGTCTACGCGATGAGCCACAAGTACAAGCGCCTGTACCTGCGCGAGCTGGGCTTCCTTATTTTCGAGTACAAGCCCTACCCCGAAGACGCGCCGATCGACGTGGCGGCCACCGGCGTGCTGGGGCCCCGGGAGGCGGCCCTGCCGATCTTCGGTTCCGGCTCGTCCGGCTCCGCGTCGGGGCCGGTGCCGCTCAAGCGCGCCGGCGTGCGGGTAGGCCTGCACGCCAAGTCCATCGTCGTGGACGACCGCATCGGCGTGGTCGGCAGCCATAACTTCGACCCGCGCTCGGACAAGCTCAACACCGAATCGATGGTGGTGGTGCATGACCGCCAGTTCGCGGCGTCGCTGCGCGCCAGCATCGAGCGCGACATGACCCCGGCCAACGCCTGGACCATCGCCCGCCAGGAAAAGCCGCCCATCTTCTCGGGCCTGAACTACAGCCTGGGCAAACTTTCGGAAAAGCTGCCGATCTTCGACATCTGGCCCTTCCCCTACGCCAGCAGCTTCGAGCTGCGTGAAGGCTGCAACCCGCTGCCACTGGGCGACCCCCGCTTTTACGAGTGTTACCAGGATGTTGGCGCCTTCCCGGAGGTCGACCTGCCCCTGAAAACCGTCTACACGCGCATCGTGACGGCCTTTGGCGCCGGCCTGGTGCCCATCCTCTAGCCCGTCGGCGGCCCTGGCCGGATCCGCCCCGCATGGCGTTCGATTGACGCTGCCTGCAGCCCGGCCTAGGCTGCGCGTTCCTGTACACGTCTGCCGGAATAGCCCGCATGCCCCTCTCGATCAGCTTCGAACTCTCCGACCGCGACCTCGCCCACTTCACGAAGGCCATGGAATCGGCGCGCGCTTCGGCCGGCAACAAGTCCGCCGACGAAATCGTCACCGCCGCGGCCGGGCTGCTCAAGGGTGCCGAAATCGCCGAGCTGCCCGACTTCATCGTCGAGCGTCTGGACCGCCTGGACGCCATGATCGCCATGCTGCGCGACGATGGCTGGCACCTGCCCGAGGACGACAAGCAGCGCGTGCTGTCGGCCCTGGTCTATTTCGCCGATCCAGCCGATGTCATCCCGGACAACGTGCCGGTGCTGGGCTACTTCGACGACGCGATCGCCATCGAAATGTGCGTCAAGGATCTCAAGCACGAGCTCGATGCCTACGACGAATTCTGCGAATTCCGCCAGGGCGAGGCCGAGCGCCGCGGCCTGGATCCGGCCAAGGCCGGCCGCGCCGACTGGCTTGAGGCCCGCCGCGACGAACTCGTTGACCGCATGCACCGCCGTCGCAACCGCGAACTGGGCGGTGGTTACGGCGACAGCTCGGGTTACGCGCGTCGCGGCTACACCTCGGCCTACCGACCGGGCATGCTGCGCGTCCGCTGATCCACGCGTGAGCGACCCGTTCCGCCAGCGGCCCGGCATTGATTCCCTGAATGCCATGTTGCCCGGCACCGCGCCGGGCAACCTGGGCATCGTGCTGACCGAACACGGTCCCGACTTCCTGCGCGCCACCATGCCGGTGGACCAGCGCACCAAACAGCCCTTCGGCCTGCTCCACGGCGGGTCCTCGGTGCTGCTGGCCGAAACCCTGGCCAGCCTGGGCGGTTACCTGTGCCTGGATCCGGGCTCGGGCCAGCAGCTGGCGGGGCTGGAAATCAACGCGAACCACCTCAAGGCCGTCACCGAGGGCGAAGTGACCGGCACCGCGCGTCCGATCCACCTGGGCCGCACCACCCAGGTCTGGGAAGTCCGCATCGAGGACGCCGCCGGCCGCCTGGTCTGCATTTCCCGCATGACGGGAGCCGTCGTCGGTCGCTGAACGTCGCGTACCCCGGCGTCGGGTGTGGCCGGGCCCGTGTTGCGGCACAATGCCGCCAATGTCCGTTATCACTGAAGCGACCCGCCCGTCGCGCGACTGGCGCCGGCCGCTGCGCTACCTCTGGCGATTCCCGTTCCTGGTGCTGCACCTGCTGGTGGGGCTGCCGATCACGCTGTTGCTGATCAATCCGATCAGCGCACGCATCGAGGTGCGCGGCGAACGCCTTGACCACCTGGCCGTTCGCCTGTGGTCGGGCATGCTCATGCGGATCTTCGGTTTCCGGCTGCGCCGCTACGGCACGCCCCTGCCCGGTGCGGTGATGTTCGTGGCCAACCACGTCAGCTGGATCGACATCGAGCTGATGCACAGCCAGCGCATGATGGGTTTCGTGGCCAAGGCCGAGATCGCCCGCTGGCCCCTGGTGGGCTGGCTGGCCAGCCGCGGCGGCACCATCTACCACCACCGCGGCAACAACGATTCCCTGCACGGCGTGATGCACCAGATGGTGCAGCGGCTTGAACAGGGCCTGTCGGTGGGCGTGTTCCCGGAGGGCCGCACCACCCGTGGCGACGCCATCGCCACCTTCCACGCGCGCATCTTCCAGCCGGCGGTGCTGGCGGGCGTTCCGGCGCAGCCGGTGGCGCTCAAGTACGGCCTGCGCGGCAGCGCCCAGACCATCATCGCCTTCGGCGAGCGCGAGAACTTCTTCCAGAATTTCGTGCGCCTGCTCGGCGAGCCGGGCCGGGTGGCGGAAGTGCACTTCCTCGAGCCGGTGGCCGCCAGCGAAGACGGCCGGCGGCGCATGGCCGACACCTGCCGCGAGCGCATCATCGCGGCCATGGCGGGCTAAGGCGCATGACCCGGTCGGTTGGCTACCGCCCGCCGCGCTGGCTGCGCAACCCGCACCTGCAGTCGCTGCTGAGCTCGACGCCGCTTCGCCGCGCCGCCGGTGAACGCGCCATGCGCCGGCTCGGCGCGGTCACCACCGAACACCTGATTGAAGTCGAAGACGGCGTGCGCCTGCAGGGTTTCCACAGCGCCCTGCCGGGTCGTGACCCGGCCGGGCTGGTGCTGCTGCTGCACGGCTGGGAGGGCAGCGCCGATTCGAGTTACATGCGCCACACCGCCGCCACGATGCTGGCGCGCGGCTTCGACGTGTTCCGGCTCAATTTCCGCGACCACGGCGATACCCACCATCTCAACCCCGACCTCTTCCACTCCTGCCGCCTGGCCGAAGTGGTGCAGGCGGCCGGCGAAGTGTCGCGGCGCTTCCCGGCGCGGCCGCTGCTGGCCGCGGGTTATTCGCTGGGCGGCAACTTCGCGCTGCGCCTGGCGCTGGCGGCCCCGGGCGCCGGCGTGCCGCTGGTGCACGCCGCGGCCGTGTGCCCGGCGATCGACCCGGCGGCGGTGCTGCGCACGCTCGAAGGCGGGCCGCGCTTCTACCACTGGTACTTCATGAAGAAGTGGCGTCGGTCGCTGCAGCGCAAGCGCCAGCTGTTCCCCGAGCTGCACGATTTCGGCGACGACGTGCTGGCCATGGACATGCGCGCGCTGACCGGCTGGATGGTGCAGCGGCACACCACGCTGGGCGGCATCGACGATTATTTCGAAGGGTATTCGGTGTCCGGTGGGCGCCTGGCCGCCCTGCAGGTGCCGGTGAGCGTGCTGGCGGCGGCCGACGACCCGGTGATCCCCGTGGACGGGTTCCCGGGCCTGCAGCTGCCGGCCCACTCCTGCCTGGAAATCGCCGATTTCGGGGGCCACTGCGGATTCCTCGAGGGCCTGCACCTGGGCGGCTACGGCGAGCGCTGGGTGGCCGACCGGCTGGAAGCCGCGGCCCGGGAGGCCGGGGCGGCTACAATGGTCGTTTCCGCGCCTGCCTGAAGACTCCCTCATGATCGTCGACATCATCGAAGCCATGCGCCGTGGCGACATCGCCGCCGCACTGGCCACCGCCCGCGACACCCTCGCCGCCGAGCCCGAAAACGCCGCCGCCCACCACCTGCTGGGCGTCTGCCTGCAGCAGAAGGGCGACCTGGCCGGGGCCCGCAAGGCGTTTGATCGCGCGCTTGAACTGGCCCCCGACGTCGCGGCCCATCATTTCAGCCTGGCCACCCTGAAGCTGGCCGAAGGCGACGCCGCCGGTGGCATCCGCGGCCTGCAGGAGGCGCTGGTGCTGGACCCGAACCAGCTGGGTGCCTACGTGCTGCTGGCCCACCTGGCCCTGGGCCGCGGCGACCAGGCCGAAGCCGAGCGCAACCTGCGCCTGGCCCAGCGCGTGAATGCCGAGCACCCGCAGGTGCGCGTCATCGAGGGTTACCTGGCCCAGGCCCAGGGAGACGGCGACAAGGCGCTCAAGTGTTTCACCGCCGCCGCCGAAGCCGACCCCAACCTCGCGGCCGCCCAGCTGGCCCTGGGCCAGGCTTACCTGTCGCGCGGCATGTGGCCCTTCGCAGAGCAGGCGCTGGTCAATGCCCTGCGCCTGGACAATTCGCGTGCCCCGTCCACCCTGCGTGCGCTGGTCGAAGCCCGCCGCCGCCAGGGCAAGGCCGAAGAAACCCTCGCCGCCCTGGACGAGCTGATCGCCGTCGCGCCGGCCGACCCGATGGCCCGCGTGCTGCGTTCCGAACTGCTGATCGACTACGGCCGCGAGGCCGACGCCGTGACCGACCTGTGCGCCGTGCTCGACGCCCATCCGACCCAGGCCCCCGTGCTGGGCCAGGCCGTGGCGCTGCTGGTGCGCAGCGGCCGCCCGGACGAAGCCAAGGTCCGCGCCGAAGCCGCGCTGGAAAAGGCGCCCGACCAGGCCGAACTGTGGAAGGTGCGCCTGAACGTGGCCGGCATGCTGGGCGAGGAAGCCAAGCCGGTGCTGGACCGTTGGTTCACGGCGATGCCGGAATCGGCGGCCTGCCTGGAAATGCTCAGCGCCTACCACGAGGCCCAGGGCCAGCTCGACCAGGCCGGCCAGTTCGCCGACCAGGCGCTGGCGATCAATCCCGACCTCTACGCCGCCAACCTGTACAAGCTGCGGGCCGAATTCCGCGACGACCCGGCCCTGTCGCTGGCCCGCGCCGAGCGCCTGCTGCCGCAGGCCAAGGATGGCCCGGCCCGGCGGACCCTGCTGGGCTGGCGCGGTCTGTCGCTCGACGCCCTGGGCCGCCATGCCGAAGCCGCCGAGGCCTGGCGCGAGATGGTGCGCCACCCGGTGCCCGGCCAGATCCTGCCGCCGCCTGCGGTGCCGGCCGACGAGGCCCCTGCCGGCAAGATCGACGGCCTGCTGCTGTGGTCGCCGCCCGGCGTGCGCGCCGAATACCTGCTGCGCCAGGCCAAGTCCCAGCTGGGCCCGAAGCTGCGCCTGGACCGCATCGGTAGCGAAGCCGACGGCGACGGTTACGGACTGCGCCGCCGCGCCCCGGGCCACCCGGAAGCGGGCACCGCGGCGCGCTGGGAAAGTTCGCTGCGTGCCGCGGGACTGGAGCCGGCGGAATCCCGCGACTGGCTGCCGCACGTGGACGCCTACACCTTCGCCACGCTCGGCGGGGCCAAGGTGCTGGTGCTGCTGACCGACCCGCGCGACGCGCTGCTCAACTGGATGCTGCACGGCAGCCTGCAGAACTATCACTTCCTGCCGGAAATCGGCCGCTCGGCGCAGTGGCTGGCGGCCGTGCTCGAGGCCGTGGCCGACGAGGCCGAGGTTTCCGGCCGCATCGACCTGGTGCGCCTGGATGCCGATGCCGGCGAAGCCGCGCAGCGCATCGAGCAGGCCCTGGGCCTGGAAAGCCCGCTGCCGGGCCTGTTCGGCCCCGGCCAGCGCCTGCCGGCCGGTCATTGGCGCCACTACCGCGAGAGCCTGGCTGAAGAATTCGCCCTGCTCGCGCCGGTGGCCGCGCGCCTGGGTTACCCGGCCGAATAAAACGCGGTCACCGCCGCGCGGGCGCTCAGCCGCCCGCCGGCAGGCCCAGCAGCAGCGCCGCGCCCAGGCCGATGCGGTACCAGGCAAAGGGCGTGAAGCGGTGGTTGGCGATATAGGCCAGCAGCCAGCGCACTGCGGCGAAGCCGGTGACCGTTGCGGCGACGAAGGCCACGGCCAGGCTGGCCCAGTCCTCGTCGCCGGCCCCGCCTTCGATCACGGTTTCCATCAGCGCGTAGCCGCTGGCCGCGAACATGGTGGGAATGCCCACCAGGAAAACGAACTCCGCCGCCGCCGGCTTGCGGTTCAGGCCCAGCAGCATGGCCATGAAGATTGCCGCGGCCGAGCGCGAGGTGCCGGGAAAGACGCCGGCCAGCACCTGGGCCAGGCCCACCGCCACCACGATCGCCCAGGTCACCTGGCTGCTGGGCGGGCCGCGTTCGCCCAGGCGTTCGGCCACCAGCATCCAGACGCCGCCGATCACCAGCGCCCAGGCCACGGGCGTCACCGTTTCCGGCAGCTCCCAGCCCATCAGTCGAACCGGCAGGCCGACCACGGCCGTCACGGCGAAGGCGCCCAGGATCTTGAGCAGGTAATCGCGCTCCTCCGGCTGCCGCCAACCGGTGGCCAAGGCCAGCAGCCGTTCGCGGTAGACCAGGGTGATCGCCAGGATGGCCCCGGCCTGGATGCTGATGTTGAACAGGTCCGAGCGCGCGCCCAGCCAGTGCTGGGCGATGAGCAGATGGCCGGTGCTGGAGATCGGCAGGAATTCGGTCAGGCCCTCGATGATGCCGAGCAGCAGGGCGGTCAGCAGGTCGGTCACGGCAGTCCGGGTGGTCTTGGAGGCGCCCAAGCATAACCGCCGCGCCCGCCCGTCCCGGGTGGTCCGCAAGGGACGCCAGCCCCGAGGGATTTCCGGGGCAAAGTCCCTCCGGGAGGGAAATGTGCTTTTCAGTCGCACCACAACAGTGCAGGCCGGATCCTGGGTCCAGGCCGCCAGCATTACGGATCAATGACTTGGCGGCGGTTCGGCCTTGGCACGCCCCTTGCAGCTACCCCAACGGACCCAAACCCTGCCAGGAAGTCTTCCCATGCCCTACAGCCATATCGAAAAGCTCATCAAGGACCACGACATCGAATTCGTGGACCTGCGTTTCGCCGACCCGCGCGGCGTGCAGCACCACGTCACCTATCCGGTCTCGATCGTCGAGCCGGCGCTGTTCGAGGACGGCAAGATGTTCGACGGCAGCTCGATCTCGGGCTGGAAGGGCATCAACGAGTCCGACATGGTCCTGCTGCCGGACCCGGAAACCGCGCTGGTGGACCCGTTCACCGCCGACCCGACCATCATCCTGGTCTGCGACGTGCTCGACCCGGCCACCATGCAGGGTTATTCGCGCTGCCCGCGCGGCGTCGCCAAGCGCGCCGAGGCCTACCTCAAGGCCAGCGGCATCGCCGACCAGGCCTTCTTCGGCCCCGAGCCCGAGTTCTTCATCTTCGACTCGGTGCGCTACGCCAATGAAATGGGCAACACCTTCTTCGAGATCGATTCCGAGGAAGCGCACTGGAACAGCAAGAAGAAGTACGAAGGCGGCAACACCGGCTATCGCCCCGGCATCAAGGGCGGCTACTTCCCGGTCGCGCCGACCGACACCCTGCACGACATCCGTGCCGAGATGTGCAAGCTGCTCACCGAAGCCGGCATCGAAGTCGAAGTGCACCACCACGAAGTGGCCAACGCCGGCCAGTGCGAGATCGGCACCAAGTTCAATTCGCTGGTGAAGAAGGCCGACGAGCTGTTCACGATGAAGTACATCATCAAGAACGTCGCCCACCGCAACGGCAAGACCGCCACCTTCATGCCCAAGCCCATCGTCGGCGACAACGGCAGCGGCATGCACGTGCACCAGAGCCTGGCCAAGGGCGGCACCAACCTGTTCACCGGCGACGGTTACGGCGGCCTGAGCCAGATGGCGCTGTGGTACATCGGCGGCGTGTTCAAGCATGCGCGCGCGATCAACGCCTTCGCCAATGCCTCGACCAACAGCTACAAGCGCCTGGTGCCGGGCTTCGAGGCGCCGGTGATGCTCGCTTATTCCGCGCGCAACCGCTCGGCCTCGTGCCGCATCCCGTACGTGTCGAACCCGAAGGCGCGCCGCATCGAAATGCGCTTCCCGGACCCGGTGCAGTCGGGCTACCTGACCTTCACCGCGCTGATGATGGCCGGCCTGGACGGCATCAAGAACAAGATCGACCCGGGCGCGCCGAGCGACAAGGACCTCTACGACCTGCCGCCGGAAGAAGAGAAGAACATCCCGACCGTCTGCCACTCGCTTGACCAGGCGCTGGAAGCCCTGGACAAGGACCGCGAGTTCCTCAAGGCCGGCGGCGTGATGACCGACGACTTCATCGACGGCTACATCGCGCTGAAGATGCAGGAAGTGACCAAGTTCCGCGCGGCCACCCACCCGCTGGAATACCAGCTGTACTACGCCATCTGACTCTCCTCCACGGAGTCTTGTCCGATGCAGGCGGCCCGGGAATTTCCCGGGCCGCTTCATTTGCAGGTGCCGCCATGCACATCGAACCCGATGACCTCACCCGGCCCCAGGTGCACGCCCTGCTGGCCCAGCACCTCGCGCAGATGCGCTCGCAGTCGCCGGCCTGCAGCGTGCACGCGCTGGACATCGATCGCCTGCGTGCGCCGGGCATCACCGTCTGGACGGCCTGGGACGGCGACACGCTGCTGGGCTGCGCCGCGCTCAAGCAGCTGACGCCCCGCCATGGCGAGATCAAGTCCATGCGCACGGATCCGCTGCAGCGCGGCAAGGGCATCGGCCGGGCGATGTTGCTGCACCTGTTCGACGTCGCCCGGCAGCGCGGCTACGACCGACTCAGTCTGGAAACCGGCGCCACGGATCATTTCCTGCCGGCCTTGCAGCTGTACGCGTCGGCCGGCTTCCAGCGCTGCGGTCCATTCGCAAGTTACGACGAAGACCCGCACAGCATTTTCATGACCAGGCTGCTCTGAAGCAGGTCCGCGGCGCGCCGGATATCATCGGGGTACCGACTTCGAGGGAGTGTCACGTGGCCCGTTGGTCCAAGTTCCTGTTCTTCACCCTGCTCACCCTGGTCGTCGCCTACCTGCTGGCGGTGCCTGCGCTACGCTGGATCGCCTACGGAGAAGACGAGCAGGCGGCCGTCGCCCTGATGCGCGACCTGCCGGCGCCGCCCGAGGGGGAGAACGGCTTCAAGTACCTCGCCTACGCCGGCAAGGACGCGCCGGACGAGGCGCTCGATGCCGCACTGGCCGCCGACGTGGCCGCCTTCGCGGAGTACCACGAGCGCTCAGCCGAACACTTTGCCAGCGGCAAGGATACGGCGCTTGAGCCACCGGCCACGCCGGGCGCCGACAGTCTCCCCAACCTCGATGCCGTGTCGGCGCCTGAATTCGCCTGCAGCTTCAGCCAGGAAGACTGTCCCGCTGCGCTGCGCGGCCACGAAGCCGTCGCCCGCGCCTGGCTGGACGCGGCCGCGCCGCGCACCCGTCGCGTCGAACAGGCCCTGGCCTCGGATCACCTGGCCAACCCTTACGCCCTCAATGTCGCCATGCCGTTCCCGGGCTACCAGCAACTGCGCCTCCCGCTCAACGAGATCGCGCTGCAGGCCCTGGAAGGCGACGTGGCCACGGCGTTGCCGCGCGCCTGCGGCCTGCTGGCCAATGCACGCAAGCACCTGCGCAACGACGGCCTGCTGATCGACAAGGTGGTGTTCGCCGCGCTTACGCAGGGTGCGTCCGACCTGCTCCTGCGCGTGCACCGTCTCGACCCCTCCGAACAGCTGCCCGATGATTGCGCTGCGGCCATCGCGCCGGTGGACATCAATGATTTCCAGGTCTGCAATGCGCTGCGCGGCGAGTTCGCGATGTTGTCCGAGTTTTCGCAGCAGATGGACGAAGCCAATGCGGGCTGGCGCGCGCCCGCGCACTGGCTGCTCAGTAGCCAGCGGCTGCAGGACGGGTGGGTGGCCAGCGGGCTGGCGCCTTATTGCACGCCGGAGGGCCAGGCCGCCATCAGCCAGGGCAGGATCCCCAGGACCCGGGCACGTGACTATGACCCGGTCTCGATCGATTTCTGGGCTGCGCCGATCAGTCACGTCCTGGCGTCCATGAGTTACCCGGCCTACGGCGACTACCAGCAGCGCCTGCTTGATCATGCGCAGTCGCTGCGGGCCAATCTGGAGGCCCTGGACAGGATCGAGCCGCCGGCGTCGACAGGGGAGTCGTCGGCCGCCGACTAGCGTCGCCCCACGGGCGGCTTGCGACGGGGTCCGGGACTGTGCATACTGTGCATATCACAGCAGCACAGTAAGCCCCCGCCCGTGGAACTCTTCCTCTCGGCCAGCGACCCGCGGCCCATGTACCAGCAGATCGTCGACCAGGTCACCGCCAAGGTGATGGCCGGCGACTGGGCGCCCGGCCAGGCCCTGCCGTCCATCCGTGAGCTGGCGGCAGCCAGCCACGTCAGCGTCATCACCGTGCGCCGCGCCTACGAAGACCTGGAGCGCGCCGGCGTCATCGCAACCCGGCAGGGCAAGGGCTCGGTGGTCGCCGAACGCGCCGACCTGCCCACCGTCCTGATGCACGACGAACTGCAGCGCCAGCTCGAGGCGCTGCTGGCCATCGCCACGCGCCTGGGCCTGTCCCGCGCCGACCTGCATCGTTTCCTGGACGCGGCGGCCGACGCGGCCGATGCCCACCCCGACTCCCCGAAAGGACCCACGCCATGACCCCGGCTTTTTCCCTGACCGGCATCGCCAAGCGCTATCCGCACTTCGCGCTGCAGGACATCACGCTGCAGCTGCCCGAAGGCCAGGTCATGGGCCTGGTGGGCGTCAACGGCGCCGGCAAGACCACCCTGCTGCGCCTGCTCACCGGCCTGGCCGCGCCCGACGCCGGCCAGGTGCAGGTGCTGGGCCATCAGCTGCCCGACGCGCAGGTCGCCGCCAAGCGCGACATCGGCTTCGCCTCGGAAGACATGCGCCTCTACCGCGGCCAGAGCCTGCGCTGGCACATGGACCTGGTGAAGAACATCTACCCGGGCTGGGACGAAAGCTACGCGGGCGAACTGGTGAAGCGCTTCGACGTGCGGCCCGATCAGGCCGTGGGCGGTTTTTCGCACGGCCAGCGCGTGAAGGCATTGCTGCTCTTGTGCCTGGCCCGCCGCCCGCGCCTGCTGCTGCTCGACGAACCCACCACCGGCCTGGACCCGGTCGCCCGCATCGAGGTGCTTGAAGCCCTGGCCGACGTGCTGCGTGACGAGCAGCGCAGCGTGCTGTTTTCGTCGCACAACACCCACGACATCGAGCAGCTGGCCGACAGCATCACCTTCCTGCACCAGGGCCGCCTGGTCGCGTCGGCGGACAAGGACCGCTTCCTGGAAAACTGGCGCCGCATCACCTGCCAGGGCGCGCTGCCTGCCGACATCGGCGATTGGCCGGACATCGCCAGCGCCCGCGCCAACGGCAGCCTGGTCGAGATCAAGGCGCGTGCCTGGCGCGACGACCTGCCGGCGCGGCTGGCCGCGAGCGGGCTGCAGGTGCAGCGCAGCGATCCGATGAGCCTGGAAGACATCTTCGTAACCGCCGTACGTTCGGGAGCCGTGGCATGACCCTCAACTTCCCCGTCATCCGCCTGCTGGTGGCCAAGGACTGGCAGCTGTTCCAGAAGCAGCTGGCCCTCTACGTGCTGGGCGGCATCGTTGCCCTGTGCTTCCTGGGGCTGGCCAAACCCTGGGCCTTCTACGTCGGTTCGCTGATGCTGATCATCGTGATGGTCTCGATCGCCTGCTTTTCCATCTCGACGTCGCTGATGGTCGAGCGCAAGGAAAAGACCCTGGCCTTCGTGATGAGCCTGCCGGTGTCGCCGCGGGATTTCACCGTGGCCAAGCTGGCCGGGAACATCATCACCTTCGGCGTACCGTTCTTGCTGATGGTGGTGGGAACGCTGGCCGTCGTGTTGTTCACGCAGCTGCCGGACGGACTGTTCGTGTATTCGCTGCTGGTCTTCGCCTACATCCTGTTCGCTTTCAGCCTGTCCCTGGCGGTGGCGATGTCGGTGGAATCGGAAGGCTGGGCCACCTTCGCGATGATCGGCTCGATGGTGCTCATCAATCCTTACCTGATGGCGCTCTCGATGGTGCCGGACATCAAGGACCGCATCGGTGAAGACGCGTTGGTGTGGACCACGCCGGCCCTGGCCGTGCTGGCCACCCTGTTGCTGGTTTCGCTGGCCGTGATCGCGGTCACCACCTGGGTTCACGCCCGCAAGCCGGCGTTCTACTGACGGCATGGACGCCAGCGCGACGCAGGGCCGGCTGCATTACATGGACCACCTGCGCGCGCTGTCGATGCTGGCCGGCGTGTTCTTCCACGCGGCCCTGGCCTACAGCCCGCTGATGCACGGGCTCTGGCCGCTGGCCGACCGGCAGTCGTCGGCGGGGGTGGATGCCGCGGTCTGGGGGCTGCACCTGGTGCGCATGCCGCTGTTTTTCCTGGTGGCCGGATTTTTCTCGGCCTGGATCGCCAGCCGGCGCGGCGGCGTGGCACTGGCCCGCCAGCGGGTGCGGCGCATCCTGCTGCCGTTCCTGGTCGCATGGCCGCTGGTCTGGTGGTCGCTGTCGGCCAGCACCGACTGGGCGCTGGCGAACGTGCAGCATCCTTCGCCCCTGCTGGACATGGTGCGTACCTGGCTGGCGCAGCCCGAAGCGCCGCAAATGCCGCCGGGCACGGCGCACCTGTGGTTCCTGGTCTACCTGCTGATCTTCGCCGTGCTGCACTGGGTGGCGCACACGCTGGAACTGGCTCGCCTGGGCCGATGGCTGCTCGACAGGCACCCGGCCTGTCTGCTGCTGGTTCTGCCGGTGCTGATCGCGCCGGCGCTGGCCACGGTCAGCGCGCCGCACCCGGCGCCGGAAGGCCTGCTGCCGCAATTCTGGGCGCTGGTTTTCTACGGGGCGTTTTTCGCCCTGGGGACCCAGGTCCACGCACGGCCCGACTGGCTGGAGCGCGCCCGCCCGCTGGCGCCCTGGCTGCTCGCCGGCGGTGCGCTGCTGTACCTGGTCTTGCTCTGGCGGCTCCGGATCGAGCTGCCCGGGGCGGCGATGCCCGTCGCGTCCTGGCCGGTCGCCGTGCTCGAAGCGCTGCTCAGCGTCTGGCTGACCGTGTTTTGCCTGTTGGCCGGCCAGCGACTGCTGGACCGGCCAAACGTGGCGATGCGCTACCTCGCCCACGGCGCCTACTGGATCTATCTGCTGCACCTGCCGCTGCTGTTCGCCATCCAGTACGCGCTGATGGACCTGGAGTGGGCCTGGCCGCTGAAGTTCGCCATGGCCAGCGCCGGCACGCTGGCCGTCTGCCTGCTCAGCTACCAGCTGCTGGTGCGACATACGCCGCTGCGGCGATTCGTGGGCTGAGCCCGAAACCGCGAGCAAAGGAGAAACGTTCGTGAAACGCCTGAGCTGGATCGTTTGGCCACTCGCCCTGATCCTGGCCGTGATCGTGACCTGGTTTGCCAGCCTGTACGTATTCGAACGGCCACGACTTGGCCCGCAGGTGCAGCAGCGCAGCCTGGCATCGTTGGTGTTGGCCGAGTCCCGCGATTACCTGGTGCACCTGCCGGAGACTTATGAAAGCCAGCCCGGCAAACGCTATCCCGTGGTCTACGTGCTCGACGGCACGTCCCAGGACCTGCACACGGCCGCCTCGGCCGCCCTGATGGCGCGCATCGGGGTATTGCCCGAACTGATCGTGGTCGGCATTCCCAACGTCGGCGGATCGGGTCGCCAGCGGGACTACACGCCACCGGGCATGCGCCAGGACACCGACCCGGACGATCTTCGCGAGGGAGGCGGGGACCTGTTCCTGGACTTCATCGAACGCGAACTGATCCCGGCCGTCGACCGCGAGTTCCTGACCACGGGCGAGCGCACGCTGGCCGGCAATTCGCGCGGCGGCCTGCTGGTGGTGCACGCGCTGGTCTCGCGGCCCTCGCTGTTCAGCGCCTTCCATGCCCACAGCCCGGCCCTGTGGCGCGACGACTCGGCGATGGTGGCGCGGTTGGAGGATTTCCTGAAGGCGAACCCGGCGCTTGAGTCGGCGCTGTTCCTTAGCCTGGGCGAAAACGAAAACGACAAGATGAAGGCCGCCTACCAGGCCGCGGTGCGGGTCCTCGAACGCGGCGCTCCCGCCCGCCTGCGCTGGCGCGCCCACCAGACCGCGGGAGCCCACCACGGCAACAACGCCGAACGCGCGACCCCGCTGGCACTGCAGTTTTCGCACGCACCTTAGGCCCGCCCTGAACTATCCTGCGGCCATGGCCGACCCGAATTCCGCGCCGCCTTCCCTCGACCAGCTGGCCACGCCCCTGGCCTGGCTCGACGCAGACGGCCGCGTCGCCGGCTGCACGCCCGCCTTCGCCAGCTGGCTGGGGGTGAGTACGCGTCGCCTGCACGGCCTGTCCCTGGCCGAACTCGACGCGGAAGGTGATCGCCTGGCTGAACTGCTGCCGCGCCTGCCCGACACCGGCGGCGCCCTGCGCGTGCGCCGGGCCCGCCTGGCCAGCCCGGGTGGCCATGAACGTTTTGCCGACCTGTGGCTGGCGCGCGGCGAAGACGGCGGCCTGTGGCTCGAGGCCCACCCCGCCGACGAATTCCCCGGCGAAGACCCGGCCACCGCCCTGCCTGCCGCGCTGTCGGCGGCGCTCAAGGGCCTGGCCCACGAAATCCGCAATCCGCTGGCCGGCATGAAGGGTGCGGCCCAATTGCTGGCGCGCCGCGTCGAGAGCGAAGAGTCCACCGAACTCGTGCAGCTGATCAGCGCCGAAGTCGACCGCCTGGCCGCCCTGGTCGATCGACTGATGAACCCGGCGCCGCCGCGCGACTTCGAGCCCACCAACATCCACGCCGTGCTCGAACGCGTGCGCCAGCTGGCTGAAGTCGAAGCCGGCTGGGCCGTGAAGCTGGTGCGCGACTTCGACCCGTCCTTGCCCGAATTCGCCGGCGACGCCGACCGCCTGGTGCAGGCGCTGTGGAACCTGGTGCGCAATGCGCTCGAATCGGGTGCGTCCAACGTGCACCTGCGCACCCGCGCCGAACACCACGTGCTGATCGGCGACACCAGCCACCGCCTGGCCCTGCGCGTTGAAATCGCCGACGACGGCCGCGGCGTGCCCGACGACCTGGCCGAACGCATCTTCCTGCCCCTGGTCAGCGGCCGTGCCGAAGGCACCGGCCTGGGCCTGCCGCTGGCCCAGCAGGTCGCCCGCGAACACGGTGGCTCGCTGGGCTACCGGTCGCGGCCCGGGCATACGGTGTTCACCTTGTTGCTCCCTGCGCCGGCCGCCGAGCCCGGATCCGACTGACTCGCGGACGATCGCCGTCATGCACCGAACTGGTGCAAACTAGTCGCATGCCTTCTGCCTCGGCCAACCTCTGGGTCATCGACGACGACCGCACGGTCCGCTTCGTGCTGGTGCAGGCGCTGCGCGACGCGGGGCATAAGGTCGCCGCCTTCGAGGACGCGCGTGAGGCCCTGGCGGCGCTGGCCGACGGCGAGCTGCCGGACCTGGTGTTCACCGACGTGCGCATGCCGGGGCTCGATGGGCTGTCCTTCCTGGACCAGTTGAAGGCGCGGCATCCGGACTTGCCCGTCGTGGTGATGTCGGCCTACACGGATGTCGCCAGCACCGCCGGCGCCTTTCGCGGCGGCGCCCACGAGTTCCTCTCCAAGCCTTTCGACCTCGACGAAGCCGTGGCGCTGGTCGAACGCGCGCTGCCACCGACGGATGCCACCCCCGTCGCCGAGGAACCCGCGTCCACCGGCGACGAACTGATCGGCGACACCCCGGCCATGCGCGAGCTCTTCCGCGCCATCGGCCGCCTGGCGCAGGCGCCGCTGTCGGTGCTGGTTACTGGCGAAACCGGCACCGGCAAGGAGCTGGTGGCGCGCGCGCTGCACCGCGAGTCACCGCGGGCACGCGGACCCTTCCTGGCGCTCAACACCGCCGCCATTCCCGCCGAACTGCTGGAAAGCGAACTGTTTGGCCACGAGGCCGGCGCCTTCACCGGGGCCAACAAGCGCCACGTCGGCCGCTTTGAACAGGCGCATGGCGGCACGCTGTTCCTGGACGAAATCGGCGACATGCCGGCCAACCTGCAGACCCGCCTGCTGCGCGTGCTGGCCGAAGGCGAGTTCTACCGGGTCGGTGGCCGCGAGCTGATCAAGGTGGACGTGCGCGTCATCGCCGCCACCCACCAGGACCTGGAAGCCAAGGTGCGCGCCGGCACCTTCCGCGCCGACCTGCTGCATCGCCTCGACGTGGTGCGCCTGCGCCTGCCGCCGCTGCGCGAGCGCAAGGCCGACGTGCCGGCGCTGGCCGGGCGTTTCCTGGCCCAGGCCGGCAATGAACTCGACGCGCCGGCGAAACGTTTCGACGCTGCCGCGCTGGACCGCCTGCTCAAGCACGACTGGCCCGGCAACGTGCGCGAACTGGAAAACCTCTGCTGGCGCCTGGCCGTGCTGGCGCCCGGCGACACCATCACGCCGCGCGACCTGGCCAAGGCCCTGGCGCGCGACGAGGCCCCGGGTCCGCCGGCCTGGCAGCAGGCACTGGCGTCGGAAGTGCGCGCGCGCCTGGACCGCGGCGAAACCGGCCTGCATGCGCCGTTGCGCGAGGCCTTCGACCAGACCCTGCTGGAAACCGCGCTCGAACACACCGCCGGCCACCGCCAGAACGCCGCCGAAGTGTTGGGCCTGGGCCGCAACACGGTCACCCGCAAGCTGGGTGCGCGCCCGCGCCGCGGCAAGTCCAAACGCGCGCCTTGACCCCAGATTAAGCCCGCCCCCTTCACCCTGCGTGTTCACTACGTACGCCAAGGAGTCCCCATGAAGACGATGACCACCGTGCTTGCCGCCGCCCTGGCCCTTGGCCTGGCCGGCTGCGCCGGCGAATCCGAACCTGACGTCCCGACGCCGGCGCCGGCCGCCGCGCCGGACGCGCTGGCACCCACCGACGACGCATCGGCCGCCGCCGGCGGCATCGCCCTGGCCGCGCAGGCCCGCGTTGTCCTGGCGCAGGTGCAGGACAGCGGCGTCAGCGGCGAACTCACCTTCGACCCCGATGGTGATGCCCTGCGACTGCACGGCGAAGTGCGTGGCCTCGCCCCCGGCAGCGTGCATGGTTTCCACCTGCATGAAACCGGTGACTGCAGCGCACCCGACGCCACCAGTGCCGGCGGCCACTTCAATCCCGGGCAGATGCAGCACGGCGACCGCCAGACCGACGGCCCGCACCACGCCGGCGACATGCCCAACCTGACCGCCGGCGACGACGGCGTTGGCGTGGTGGACGTACGCCTGAGTGGCTTGCAGATCGACGGCGACGCCAGTCTTGACGTTGTCGGCCGCGCGGTGATCGTGCACGCCCAGGCCGATGACTACGCCACCCAGCCCACCGGTAATGCCGGCGCGCGCATCGCCTGCGGCGTGGTCGAGCTGGTGCAGCCGGCGCCCGACTACCAGGGCCCGGCCTCGTGAGCGACGCGGCCTGGAAGATCCGCGCGGCGGGCGACGGCGACGTCGCCCGACTGCGCGACTGGGCCGTGGCCATGGCCCTGGAAACCGAACACAAGTCGCTCGATCCAGAAACCGTCGAAGCCGGCATCCGCGCCGTGCTCGCCGAAGCGCGCCGCGGTGCCTACTTCGTCGCCGAGCAGGACGGCGAACCCGCCGGCACCCTGATGCTGACCTACGAGTGGAGCGACTGGCGCAACGGCGACTGGTGGTGGATCCAGAGCGTTTACGTGGACCCCGCCTTCCGCCGTCGCGGCTGTTACGCCGCGCTGTACCAGCACGTGCTGGAACGTGCGAAGGCCACGCCGGAGGTTTGCGGCCTGCGCCTGTACGTCGAACGCGAAAACAGCGTCGCGCAAAAGACCTACGAAGGCCTGGGCATGGTGGACGCCGGCTACCGGATGTACGAGGCGCCGACCCGCTGAGCGCGGGCTAGAGCCTTTCGCGCCAGGCCTGGAACATCAGCACGCCCCACAGGTGGGTGTGCCACTTGCGCTCGCCGTCCAGGAACGCCTTCCAGATGCGACGGATCGGCGCCGGGTCGAAGTGGCCCTCTTCGCGCAGGCGGTTTTCGTCGAGCTGGGCCTCGGCCCACTCGCGCAGCGGCCCGCGCAGCCAGTCGCCCACCGGTGCGCCGAAGCCGGTCTTGGGGTGCATCACCAGCGGCTTGGGCAGGTAGCGCTGCAGCAGCTGCTTGGGCAGCCACTTGAGCTGGCCGTGCCGCGACTTCATCGCCATCGGCAGCGTCCAGGCGAAGCTGGCGACCCGCCAGTCCAGCAGTGGCGCGCGTGCCTCCAGTGAGGCCGCCATGCTGGCGCGGTCCACCTTGGCCAGGATGTCCTCGGGCAGGTAGCAGGCCATGTCCATCGCCATCAGCGCGTCGCCGGGGGTGCCGACGCCGGGCAGGGCGTCGGGGTCGTCGTAGGCGGTCTTGAGCCGTCGCGCGCCGACCACGACGGCCTCGGGCAAACGCCAGCGGGAGATGCGGTGCCGGGCCAGGCCCTGCAGGTCACCGGCGCGTAGTTCGGCGCGCAGCGCGGCCAAGCCGCCGATGCGCGCGGCTTCGCCGGGTTCGCTGACCCGGTTGGCCAGCATCGCGCGCGGCAGCTTGCGCAGCCAGGCGTCGTTTCGCAGCGTGCGCGCGTAGCGCGAATAGCCGAAGAACAGCTCGTCGCCGCCATCGCCCGACAGCGCCACCGTCACGTGCTTGCGGGTCAGCGCGCACAGCAGCGCAGTCGGAACCTGCGACGAGTCGGCGAAAGGTTCGTCGAAGATGAGCGGCAGCGACGGCACCAGGTCGAGCGCGGCCTGGCCGTCAACCCGAAGTTCGGTGTGGTCGGTGCCCAGGTGCGCCGCCACCCGCGCCGCGTGCGCGCTTTCGTCGTGGCGCAGGTTGTCGAAGCCGATGGAAAAGCTGCGCACGGGTGTCGCCGACTGCGCCTGCATCATCGCCGTCACCAGCGACGAATCGGTGCCGCCGGACAGGAAGGCGCCCAGCGGCACGTCGGCTTCCATGCGCATCGCCGTGGCTTCGCGCAGAAGGACGTCCAGTGTGTCCAGGGCTTCCTGGTCGCCGCCGGCGAAGCCATGGCTGATGGCCTCGCGCTGCGCGGCCAGGGCATCCCACCAGCGACGCGGCGATTTCACCGGGTCCAGGGCCGAGGCCCCCGCCTGCAGCGCCGCCATGTCCAGGCTCAGCAGCGTGCCGGCCGGCAGCTTGTGCACGCCGCGCAGGATCGACCAGGGCGCCGGGATGTAGTCCAGGCGCAGCAGCAGGGCCAGTGCGTCCGGGTCGACCTTGGCGTCCAGCGCCGGATGCGCCTGCAGCGCCCGCAGTTCGCTGCCGAACACCAGCGCGCCGTCGCCGGCGAAGCCGTAGTACAGCGGCTTCTTGCCCATGCGGTCGCGGGCCAGCCACAGGCGGCGCTGCTTGCGGTCCCATGCGGCCAGCGCCAGCATGCCGTTGCTTCGCTGCAGCGCCTGTTCGACGCCCCATTCGGCGATCGCGGCCAGCAGCACTTCGGTGTCCGAGTGGCCGCGGAAGCCATGGCCCAGCGTGGCGAGTTCGGCGCGCAGTGCGCCGTGGTTGTAGATCTCGCCGTTGAATATCAGCGCCCAGCGGCCATCGCGGGACAGCATCGGCTGGTGGCCTTCGGGGCTCAGGTCCAGGATCGAGAGCCGGCGGTGCGACAGCACCAGCCCGGCCGCCGGGTCGGCCCAGGTGCCGGCGTCATCGGGTCCGCGGTGGGCGATGGCCTCGCCCTGGCGGGCGCCGAGCGCATGCAGCGACGCGTCGTCGCGCGCGCCCGGGAACCAGGTGCCGGCGATGCCGCACATGGCTCAGCGGTCCTCGCGCGGGGGATCGACCACCGGCTGGTTGTGCTGCAGCATCCACAGCATGATGGTCTTCTGGCGCACGTAATTGGCGCGCACGTAGGCATAAACCAGCCCGTGCCAGCCGTCCAGGAAACCCCCGCGCAGCAGGTAGCCCCGCCAGAACCGCCAGGCCGGCGACAGCACCAGGCCGACCAGGCTGGCGCGCCGGCCGCGCCTGAAATCGTGTTCGGCCATCATGCGGGCGTAGCGCTGGGTCTTGGCCAGCTGCTGTTCCAGCGAGCGGTAGGGGAAATGCAGCAGGTCGCCGGCGAGCGTGTGCACCGGGCCGTCCACGCTGGCGGCCTCGTGCACTTCGCGATCCCCGCGCCAGCCGCCGCGTCGGCGGTCGAACAGGCGCAGCACGCGATCGGGATAGGCATTGCCGTGGCGCAGGAAACGCCCGAAGTAGTTCGACATCCGGGCGAAGCGGTAGCCGGCCGCGTGCTCGAAGCCCAGCGCGCGTTCGGCCTGGATGCTGGCGCGCAGGGTGTCGTCCACGCGTTCGTCGGCATCCAGGCAAAGCACCCAATCGAACCGCGCCTGCTCGACCGCGAACTGCTTCTGGCTGCGGAAACCCTCGAAGCGCCGCTCGATCACCCGGGCGCCGGCCTGGCGGGCGATGGCGGCGGTGGCGTCGGTCGAGCCCGAGTCCACCACCAGGATGTCGTCGCAGAAGGCCAGCGACGCCAGGCAATCGGCCAGCCGATCAGCTTCATTGAAGGTGATAATGCAGGCCGATAGGCGAGGCGACATGGCCGGAGGTGCGTTGATGGCGGAATACCTGTTGTTCGCGACCGAGCGCTACGCGTTGCCCATTCTGGGCCCGCTCGCGGAAACCCTGCAAGCCGCGGGCCACGGCGTACACACGCTGTTCATCCGCGGCGCCGCGGGCGCCGCGCTGCCGGCGCCGGCGCGGCCGGTCGGCGTGCGCGAGGCGGTGGCGCTGCGGCCACGCGCGGTGTTCAGTGCCGCCAACGACGTGCCGGGCTTCATCGCCGGCGCCAAGGTGCAGCTTTTCCACGGCTTCAACGTCGAGAAGCGCAGCGACACGCGCGGCCATTTCCGCGTGCGCGGACAGTTCGACCTCTATTGCACGCAGGGGCCCGCGACCACCGGGCCCTTCCAGGCCCTGGCCGCCCGGGCCGGGCATTTCGCGGTGGTCGAAACCGGCTGGCCCAAGCTCGACCCGCTGTTCCGGGCCACCGACCCGCTGGCCGACGCCCTGCGCGCCGGCGCGGCCGGCCGGCCGGTGGTGTTGTTCGCCTCCACCTTCACCGAGCGCCTCAGCGCGGCGCCGCGCCTGTTCGACGCCATCGCCGCCCAGGTCGCCCGCGGCGAACGTTTCTGGCTGCTCACGCTGCACCCCAAGTGCCCGGCGGAGTTGTTCGAACGCTACCGCGCGCTGGCCGGCGCCAACGCCGCCTTCGTGGAGACCGAGCAGCTGGTCAGCGCCCAGCGCGCCGCCGACGTGCTGCTGGCCGACACCACCTCGGTGGTCTCGGAGTTCGTTGTGCAGCGCAAACCGGTGGTCACCTTCCGCAACCGCGCGCCGAAGCCGCACATGATCGATTTCGACGATCCTGCGGCCCTGGAACAAAACCTGGCGCGTGCGTTCGCCCCGGACGACGCGCTGCGCGATGCCATCGCCACCTACGCGGACGCCATCCATCCCTGGCGCGACGGCCTTTCCAGCCAGCGGGTCGTCGAAGCCACCGAGGCGCTCTTGCGCGGCGAGCTGGGCGAATTGCGCCGCAAGCCCCTGGCCGGGTGGTGGCGCAGCCTGAAGCTGCGCCGGGAACTGGGCTACTGGGGGCGCTGAAACGTCCGGCGCCGCCAGTGCCGACTAGTCGGCCAGCACCTGCCGCGGGTCGCGGCCGGCGGGGCAGTGGTCGTAGGTGACCGGGATGCCGTGCGCCTCGAGCAGGCCGGCGAACTGGCGCTGGCGCATCTGGAACCGGTCGAAGGCGCGGCCCAGGCGCGCGGCGTCGCTATCGGCCGGCGCGAACCCGCCTTCGGCCCAGGCGTCCATGTCCAGCATGGCCATGCGCACGCCGCCGCTGCTGTAGCGCGCCAGCGGTTCGGGCGGGGCATCGAGCCACTGGTCGCTGTCCGGTGCCAGCAACGCGGCCTCCACCAACGGCCACAGGGCGGCGACGCCGGCGTGTTCGAACTGCATGGCCATCATCGCGGCCAGGTCGTTGATGGTCAGCAGGCGCGCGTGCTCCACCTCGACGCCATAGGCCTTTTGCGCGAACAGCGCGGTGTCGGCCGAGGCCATGCCGGTGTCCAGCAGCACCTGTTCAAGCTGGTCGCCGACCGGTGCCACCGCCGAGACGTCGCCGCGCAGCACCAGCGGCAAGAGCCTGAGCGGGCCGCCGGCGTACTCCGGCGCCGGCGCCAGCCCGGCCGGCAGACCTTCCCGGCCGGCCCCGAAACCGATGATGCGACCGCCGGAGGCCCCCGGCGCCCGGGCAGCGAGGCGGCCGAGCTCGGCGTGCACCGGGTAGCCCGGACGCAGCAGTTCGGCCGGATCGAACAGCCCGGCCACCATCGCCAGGTCCAGCGCGGCGGCGTCGGGCACCAGCCGGGCCAGGTCGCGCGCGACCAGCCCGGCGAGTTCACCGGCCTCGTCCACGCCAAGCGCGAGGCGGCCGGGTTCGGCGCCTGGCGAAAGTTCCAGGGCCAGGGCTGCCAGGACGCTCAATTCGGGCTTTGACATACGGGTGCGTGCGGTGTCGGGGTATGATCGCCATCATACCTTTCGACACACGGACGGCCGGTCCCGAACCTGCCGCAGGCATGGATTTCCAAGACTACAAATCCTTCTGGAACGACAAGGCCAGCACCCCGCGCGGTGCACTGGTGGCGGTGGACGGCAGCCACGACGAACGCACGGTCCGCCTCACCGGCGCCTTCTCGGCCGCGCAGGCGCGCGCCGCGCTCGACCTGCAGGCCGGCGATCGTGTGTTCGAGCTGGGCTGTGGCGTTGGCCGCATCGGTCGCGAACTTGCCGGCGACGTCGCCCACTGGCACGGCCTGGACATCAGCGAAAACATGCTGGGCGTTGCCCGCGAACGGCTGGCCGGTTGCGGTGACTGCGCCTTCAGCGCGCTGCAGGGCCCGCGCCTGGACGCGCTGGCCGATGCCTCGATGGACAAGGGTTACTGCGTGGCCGTGTTCATCCACATGGACAAGGAAGATTTCGTGCTTTACCTGCGCGACGTCGCCCGCGTGCTGCGTCCAGGCGGCCTGTTCTACTTCGATCACTGGAACCTGGCGCATCCGGTCGGCTGGCGGCGCTTCGCGCTGGAGTTCGAGCAGGCCGCGCACCTGCCGCCCGGTCAGCGCAAGGACGTGGCGCGCAACCAGTTCGTGGTGCCGCAGGAAGTGGAAGCCTACGTGCGCGGCGTCGGCCTGGAGCCGGTGCTGGTGCTCGACGACTCGCCCTGCGTGCAGGTCGTGGCGCGAAAGCCGGACGGCGATTCGCTGGCCAGCGCCCGCGAAGCCGAACGCCTGCGCAACGCCGCGCCGCGCATCAGCTACGGTGAGCAGTGGACCACTTATTTCGACGCCATCGTTGCCGACGAGGCCGCCGCCCGCGGGCCGCATCGCCTGGTGGCGCTGCTTGCAAAGCGGCCAGCCGACGACCCGGTGGCCCGCATGTTCCGCGCCTGGATCCACGGCGCCTGGCAGACCCGCCCCGACTGGGGACCCGTGCCGGCCGACCTGGATCCCGTCGCCTGACCCCATGAACAAGTTCGAGCCAAGGAGTTAACCGCATGTCGCCTTCCCGCCGTGTCGCCATCCTGGGCGGTGTCCGCATCCCCTTCGTCCGCAACAACACCGCCTACCACGACGTCGGCAACCTCGGCATGTCGATCAAGGCCCTGGGTGCGTTGGTCGAGAAGTTCGGCCTGCACGGCGAACAGCTGGGCGAAGTGGCGATGGGCGCGGTGCTCAAGCACAGCAGCGACTGGAACATCGGCCGCGAAGCCGCGCTCAGCTCGGGACTGTCGCCGGCGACGCCGGGCATCACCCTGCAGCGCGCCTGCGGCACCTCGCTCGATACGGTCATCACGGTGGGCAACAAGATCGCCCTGGGCCAGATCGAAGCCGGCATCGGCGGCGGGTCCGACACCACGTCGGACGTGCCGATCGCGGTGAACAAGCGCCTGCGTCGGCGCCTGCTCGACGCCAACATGGCGCGCAGCCTCGGCGCGCGGCTGAAGGCCTTCAAGGGATTCCGCTTCAAGGAGCTCACCCCGGAGTTCCCCGGCGTCGGCGAGCCGCGCACGGGCAAGTCCATGGGCGAACACTGCGAGATGATGGCCAAGGAATGGGGCATCACCCGCGAAGCCCAGGACCAGCTGGCCTACGAGTCGCACACCAAGGCGGCGATGGCCTACGAGCGCGGTTTCTTCAAGGATCTCGTGGTGCCCTTCCGCGGCGTCGAGCGCGACAACATCCTGCGTCCCGACACCACGGTCGAAAAACTGGCCACGCTCAAGCCCGCCTTCGACAAGACCTCGGGCAAGGGCACGCTGACCGCCGGCAATTCCACGCCGCTGACCGACGGCGCCTCGGCGGCGCTGCTGGCCAGCGAGGAGTGGGCCGCCGCGCACGGGCTGGAGGTGCAGGCCTACCTGGTGGACGCCCAGGTGGCCGCGGTCGACTTCGTACATGGCGAAGGCCTGCTGATGGCGCCGTGCTGGGCCGTGGCGCAGCTGCTCAAGCGCAACAATCTTTCGCTGCAGGATTTCGACTTCTACGAAATCCACGAAGCCTTCGCCGCCCAGGTGCTGTGCACGCTCAAGGCCTGGGAAGACCCGGCCTTCTGCAAGGACAAGCTGGGCCTGGACGCACCGCTGGGCAGCATCGACCGCGAAAAGCTCAATGTCGTCGGCAGCTCGCTGGCCGTGGGCCATCCCTTCGCGGCCACCGGCGCGCGCATCGTCGCCACCGCCGCCAAGCTGCTGAAGGAAAAGGGCAAGGGCCGCGCGCTGATCTCGGTGTGCACCGCCGGCGGCATGGGCGTGGCCGCCATCGTCGAGCGCTGAGCAGCGCCCGACCCTTACGGGGGCAGCAGCGGGATGCCGTGTGCGTTGCGCACTTCGGCCACCGCTGAATCGGCGATCTGCTCGCGCAGGCTGCGGCCGGCCAGGGCCAGCGGCGGCTCCTCGCGGCCCAGGCGCAGGGCATTGGCGTAGGCAATCTGCGCCCGACCGGCATCACCCTGTGCGGTGAAAACGTGGCCCAGGCTTTCCCAGGCATCGGCGCCGGCGCCCTGGGCCAGGGCGCGGTGCAGGTAGTCCTCGGCCTTGCCCCAGAGTTGCTGCGTCCGGCACAGGCTGCCCAGCGCGGTCAGCAGGCCGGGGCTCGATGGGTGCGTGGCCAGCCAGGCTTCGGCGCGGGCCAGGCGTTTGCCTTCGCGGCCCGGCGGCAGGCGGCCGAACAGCGCGGCCAGTGATTCGTCCCAGTTTGCTTCCAGCGCGTCGGCCACGGCGTGTGCCCCGGCGTCTTCCATGCCCAGGGCGGCGGCGCGCTGGGCGAAGGCGCTGGCCACCGGCGTGGCCAGCCGCAGCCGCTGCGGCAGGGCGTGCCAGCGCTGCTGCAGTTCATCGGCCTGCGGCGCCTGGTCGAGCGTGGCGGCGCTGATGCGCACTTCCAGCGCCGCCAGGGCGTCGGCGTCGGCGGCCTGGTCGCGCCGCAGGGCGCCCAGCGTCGCCTGCGCATCCATCGCGCGGCCGCCGGCGACCTGGGCTTCGGCGCGCAGCCAGGCGCCGCGCGGCGGCAGCGGCCCGGTCAGGCCGGCCAGCACGTCCAGGGTTTCTTCGGCCTTGCCCTGGGCCAGCAGGCGTTGGGCCTGCTCCAGCGCCGCCGCGCCGTTGTCGTGGGCCAGCAGCGCGGCGTGGTGGCGGGCGGCCGCTTCGGCGTCGCCGCGGGCATCGGCGGCGCGGCGTGCGCCCAGCAGGGCCGGCGTGCGCAGTACGGGTTCGATGGCGGCCTTGGCCAGCAGCTGTTCGGCGCGCTGCCAGCGGCCCTGGTGCAGGGCTTCCAGGCCGCTGACCAGGCGGTTGCGTGCCAGCCGGTGCGCATGCCGGCGCCAGGCCTTGAAAGGCAGGCGCAACAGCCACCACAGCGCCCACAGCGCGAACCAGAGCAGGCCCCAGGCGAGCACGAAGTAGGCCAGGGTGGTCGTGTAGGTCAGGCCGCGGTAGCGCACCACCACGTCGCCCAGGTCCTGCGAGAACCAGTGCCAGGCCAGCGCGCCCAGCACCGCCAGCGCCAGCCACCACAGCAGGCTGCGGTAGAGGTTCACGGCGCGGCGCCCCGGCCGCGGCGCAGGTCACGCAGCTGCTGCAGGGTGGCGCCGGCGTCGGGCAGGGCCGGCGACAGCGGGCGTTCGGCCAGCGCACGCAGGCGATCGCGCCGCTCGCGAAGCGTCGCGTCGTCGGCGTAGAGGCGCTGCAGCCACTGGTCGATGCGGGTGAGGCTGGCGCGGAAGGCGGCTTCGTCGCGGCGCTCGAGCGCGGTGCGCGCCAGGGCCAGTTCCAGCGCCAGCGTCGCTTCGCCCGTGGCGCGGTCGGCGGGGGAAATCAGGTCCTGGCTGCTGCTCGGCCGCACCTGCACCAGCGCGTCGAGGATGCGTTGCCAGCGTGAATCGCCAGTCGCAGCGGGCGGCGCGCCGGGAGCGCGGCTCGAGAGCCGGGGCAGTGTTGCTTCGAGGGCGTCGAGTTCGCCCGCGGCGTCATCGCGCGGATCCGCCGGCAGCGCGCGCAGCGCCGATATTTCCTGGGCCAGGGTCTGGCGCAGGCTGATGAACTGCGGGTCGGTCATCGCCGCCAGCGCCTGCTGCGCCAGCACCAGCGAACGGACGGCGCCCTCGGTGTCTCCGGCCACCGCCTGGCGTGCCTGGGCCATGCCCAGCAGCAGTTCGACCTCGTCCAGGCGCAGTGCCTCGGCGCCTTCGGCGGCCTGCGCGGTGACTTCGCGCAGGTTGTCTTCGAGGATGGCCGCGCGCTGGCCCAGGCCAAGGACTTCCTCGCGCAGCAGGCCGGTGCGGGCCTGCGTGTCGCCCAGGCGCTGTTCGATGGTCTGCTGGTTGCGGCGCAGCGAGGCCGCGGCCTGTTCGGTTTCGAGCAGGCGCGCGTCCAGGGCCTCCGGGCTCAGGTCGGGGCCGGCATCGGCGGCCGGCGGCTGCTGGGTCCACCACCACCAACCGCCGACGGCGACCAGGGCAAGCAGGGCCAGCGCCAGCAGCCAGGCCAGCGGGCTGGAGCCGCGGGAGGGGCGGGACTCGGAAATTTCGTCGTGCTCGGTGTCCACGGGGGCATCAACTCGGGAGTCGCCGACATGCTACCGGAAGCGACCCTGGCCAACATCGGCGGCCAGCGCGTCGACCAGGGTCGCCGGGGCGGCACCGGGGGCCAGCACGATCGCCTGGAAACCCAGGCCGGCCAGGTGCGCGGCGAGCCGCGGGCTGCTGGCGACCGCCGGCCGTGCCCGCAGCGCCGCGCGGCCAGACTCTTCCAGGCGTCGCCACAGGCCCTCGAAGGCTTCCTGACTGCTCACCAGCAGTGCGCTGGAAGCGGGCAGCTTGCGCAGCATGCGCAGGCGGCCGGCGCTCGGATGCAGAGGCTCGCGTCGGTAGACATTGGCCCGGTGCACCTGCGCCCCGCGATGCGCCAGGGTTTCGGCGATGAGGCCGCGGCCACCGGGTGCGGTGACCAGGCCGACGGCGTCCGGTGGTGGCTGCAGTTCGGGCAGGGACAGCAGGGCTTCGGAGTCGGTGCCGGACTCCGGGACGCGCACGTCCTCGATGCCTGCGCGCTGCAGGGCCCTGGCGCTGGCTTCGCCCAGGGCCAGCCAGCGCTGCCCCGGCGCTGCGACCAGCGGCAGTTGCCGGCGCGCGAACTGCACGGCCGCGGGGCTGGTGACGATGACCAGCGGGCAGGCCAGCGCCGCCTGCAGCGCCGGGACGGCCGACAGCGGCCGCAAGGCCAGCGTGGAGATCGAAAGTGCGCGCGCGCCGAGGGCCGTGGCCGCGCGCCGCACCGGTGCGTGGCTGCCCGAGGGGCGCAGCGAGATGACGTACCATCCCGCCAGCGTTGGCGCGGACCGAACCTTGTCCATGTCGCCAGCTTCGCACAGCCTCCGGGAGAACGGCACCGCATGTCCGAGCTCG
This sequence comes from Arenimonas aestuarii, assembly GCF_054781715.1. Classification (NCBI taxonomy): domain Bacteria; kingdom Pseudomonadati; phylum Pseudomonadota; class Gammaproteobacteria; order Lysobacterales; family Lysobacteraceae; genus Arenimonas; species Arenimonas aestuarii. The sequence goes on from NZ_BAAGTW010000006.1 coordinate 282,629, forward strand.
ACGAACTCAACGCCCATTACGACGCCATGCCACCCGTGCGCGCCATGCAGGTCCGGGCCGTGTCCTACGACGGCCGGGTGCTGCGGCTGCAGGCGCCGCTGTCGCACAACGTCAACGACAAGGCCTGCGCCTTCGGCGGCAGCCTGGTCAGCCTCATGACCCTGGCCGGCTGGGGCCTGATGACCCTGAAGCTGCGCGAGGCCGGCATCCGCGCCGAGGTCTACGTGGCCGACAGCCAGGTGCGCTACCTGGCGCCGCTGTATGCCGATCTCGAGGCCAGCGCCCGCCTGGCCGACGACGCCGACTGGCAGACCGTGTTGCAGGCCTGGCAGGCGCGTGGCCGGGCCCGCGCCAGCATCACGGCATCGGTGGCCGGCCCCGACGGCGCCGTGGTGGCCGATCTGCAGGGCCGCTTCGCCGCGCTTAGGCCGGCCTGAGACGCCGGGCCCGGGGTGTGCATAATGGCCCCATGAAGACGACCCTGCGTTCCGCGACGACCGGCCTGGCCGTACTGATGGTGTTCCTGTTCTCGCTGCTGCTGGCGGCCTGCGCCACGCCCGGCCAGCGCAGCCCGCGCGACCAGTTGCTCTACGACTACGTCAGCGCCGTGCGCTGGAGCGATTTCGACGCCGCGGTCAAATTCCTCGATCCGGAGCTGCTGGCCCGCCAGCCGATGACCGACCTCGAGCTCGAGCGCTACCGCCAGTTCCAGGTCTCGGGATACGAAGTGAAGTCGGCCAGCGAGCCGAACGAGGGCGAATATGCCCAGGTGGTGGAGATCCGCCTGGTCAACCGCCACACCCAGGTCGAGAAGATCATCACCGACCGCCAGCAGTGGCGCTGGGACGCCGAAGCCAAGCGCTGGTGGCTGGCCAGCGGCCTGCCGGACCTCGACGCCGCCCGCTGACCGGTTTGGTCCGGAACCCCGCGGGCCGCATAATGCCGGCCCCCACGTTGCCCTGAAGCGTCGTCCATGGATCGCCTGATCGATTTTTTCCAAGCCAACCTGCTGCTGTCCCTGGCCCTGCTGGGGCTGACGCTGGCGTTGGTGTTCACCGAAGTCGCCCGTCTCTTCCGCGGCTTCAAGGGCATCAGCCCCGCGCAGCTGACCCACCTGATCAACCACGAAGACGCGCTGGTGCTCGATATCCGCGGCCAGGGTGACTTCGAGAAAGGCCACATCATCGGCTCCCGGCACCTGCTGCCCAGCCAGGTCGAGCCCGAAGGCAAGCTGCTGGCCAAGGCCAAGGAAAAACCCGTGGTCGTGGTCTGCGCCGCCGGCATGACCGCCACCGGCGTGGCCTCGCGCCTGGTGAAGGCCGGCTTCAAGCAGGTCAGCGTGCTCGATGGCGGCATTGGCGCCTGGCAGCAGGCCAGCCTGCCGCTGGCCAAGGGCAAGGCCTGACCCCACGTCCCGCGGTTTCGCCCGGCCCCGGCCGGCATGCGATAATCCCCGGTCTTTCATCGACTTAATTCCCGGAGTTCCACCATGGCCGAGCAGAACAACGGCGCCGCCGCCACCGCACCGAGCGACCAGCAGGCGCAGTTCACCATCCAGAAGATCTACGTCAAGGACGTCTCCTTCGAGGTCCCGAATTCGCCGCAGATCTTCAACGAGCCCGGCCAGCCGCAGCTCGAGCTCAACCTCAACCAGAAGGTCGGCCGCGTCGCCGACGGCCTGTTCGAAGTCGTGCTGCACGTCACCCTGACCTGCAAGCTGGCCGACAAGACCGTGTACCTGGCCGAAGTGCAGCAGGCCGGCCTGTTCTCCCTGGCCAACTTCGACGAGCGCACCCTGGACATGATGCTCGGCACCTACTGCCCGAACGTGCTGTTCCCGTACGTGCGCCAGACCCTGGGCGAGCTGGTCTCCAATGGCGGTTTCCCGCCGTTCTACCTGCAGCCGATCAACTTCGAGGCGCTCTACGCCGAAGGCCTGCGCCGCCGCGCCGAGCAGGCCCAGGGCGCGCAGGCCCCCGAGGCCGGCAACGCCTGAAGCCGGAAGCGCCGATGAGCTCGGCCAAGCCGTCGTTCGCCGTGCTCGGGAGTGGTTCCTGGGGCACGGCGCTCGCTTCGCTGATCGCCCGCAACGGGCATCCGACCACGATCTGGGGGCGTGACGCCGCCCAGGTCGAGGCCATCGCGCGAACGCACGAAAACCCGCGCTACCTGCCGGGCATCCGCCTGCCGGAATCACTGCAGGCCAGCACCGACATCGCCGCCACCGTCGCCGACGCCGATTTCGTGCTGGTGGTGACGCCCAGCCACGCCTTCACTGAAACCCTGCGCGCGCTGGCGCCGCACCGGCGCAAGGGCGCCGGCGTGGCGTGGGCGACCAAGGGCTTCGAGCCCGGTTCCGGGCGCTTCCTGCACGAGGTCGCGGGCGAGGCGCTGGGCGCCGACGTGCCGCTGGCCGTGGTCACCGGCCCGTCCTTCGCCAAGGAAGTGGCGCAGGGCCTGCCAACCGCGGTGACGGTGCATTCGGACGACGAGGGCTTCGCCCAGGACGTGGCCGAATCCCTGCATGGCGCTGCTTTCCGCGCCTACACCGGCAACGACATGCTGGGCGCCGAACTCGGCGGCGCGATGAAAAACGTGCTGGCGGTCGCCACCGGCGTCGCCGACGGCATGGCCCTGGGCCTCAATGCCCGGGCCGGCCTGATCACCCGCGGCCTGAACGAAATGCTGCGGCTCAACGTCGCCATCGGCGGCAAGGCCGAAACCCTGATGGGCCTGGCGGGCCTGGGCGACCTGGTGCTCACCTGTACCGGTGACCTCTCGCGCAACCGTCGCCTGGGCCTGGCCCTGGGCCGCGGCCAGTCGATCGCCGATGCCGTGGCCGCGATCGGCCAGGTGGTCGAGTCGGTGCAGACCGCCGACGAAGTGATGCGCCTGGCCGAACGCCACGGCATCGAACTGCCGATCTCCGCGCTGGTGCGCGAAGTACTGCATGGCCACATCACGCCGGTCGAAGGCCTGAAGATGCTGCTGGCCCGCGACCAGAAGCCGGAGTTCCCCGAAGGCCTGTTCTAGGCCCCCGGAAAACCCCGGCCAGGCTCCGGCTTCGCGCTTAGAAGCTGGCGCGTACGCCCAGCTGGTAGATCTCGGCGTCCTCGCCGAAGGTGACGTCGCCGGTGATGCCCCAGGTCGGGGTCAGTTTGACCAGGCCACCCACCGTGCCGCTGAACTCACCGTCGGCGTTGTCGCCGTCCATGTAGTTCGCCTTCACCAGACCTTCGACCCGATCGGTCAGGCCGCTGCGCAGGCCCACGGACGTGCGGTAGCCGTCGCTGTCGATCGCGCCGCCGGGCACTTCAACCTCCATGTCGCGGTAGGCGGCCTCCGCGAACAGGTCGGTGCGCTCGCTCAGCGGGTGGGCGTAACCCAGGCCGAGCTCGCGGCCATCGAGCACCAGCGGCGAATCTTCGACGTCCAGTCGGGTGACGCCAGCAAGGCCGTAGAAATTGGACTCGCCGAACTCGAACGAGCCGCGCACCGCGTGGCCTTCGGCATCGCCGTCGGCGTTGACGTAGCTGCCTTCGATCCAGGTGTTGCTGGGTGCTTCCTGCGCCTGCACGGCGAAGGGAAGGGCAGCGGCAAGGGAGAGGGCAATCGCGAGGTTCGAACGTTTCATGGGGGGATTCCTTTCGTTGGGGGGACGCCCGAAAAATCCGGGCAGGCACGAGTATTGGTGCCACGCCCGAACTTGCGATTAACGACGGCGCGAAACTGAAGGAACCCGGGGCTGAACGCATTCAGCTATCACGACGGGCAATGAATGCGGCCAGCAAAAAGGCCCGGCTTTCGCCGGGCCTTGCGCAAGAACGTTCGCGCGCGGAGGCGCTCTTGCAGGGAGCTGCGGGTCAGAAGCTGGCGCGCACGCCGACCAGGTAGGTCTCGCCGCCGTCGCCGGCTTCGATTTCGCCGACCATGCCCCAGGTCTGGGTGAACTTGTACTGGGCGCCGACGGTCGCGGTGAAGTCACCGTCGAAATTGTCGCCGTCGGTGTAGTTGGCCTTGATCACGCCCTCGAAGTTTTCCGAGAACGAACCACGCAGGCCGACCGAGGCGCGGTAGCCGTCGATGTCGCCGAAGCCGTCGACGTCGGAGTTGAGGTAGGAGAACTCGGCCAGCAGGTCGGCGTTTTCCGACAGGCCGTGGGCGTAGCCCAGGCCGATGTCGAAGGAGTCGACGTCGATGTTGGTGTTGTCGATCTCGACGACGTTGAAGCCGCCGAAGCCGTAGAAGTTCGATTCGCCGAATTCGAGCGAGCCACGCAGGCCGAAGCCATCGGCATCACCGTCGACGTTGAGGTAGTCGGCCTCGACCCAGGTGTAGCTGAGCTTGTCGTCGGCCTGGGCGGACAGGGGCAGAAGGGCCGCAACGGCCAGGGCGATCAGGGAGCGCTTCATCGTTGTTGTTTCCAGTGGTTTGTGGGGCCCCGCGATCCGGGGTGAGCGGAGTATCCGGTTGCCACCACAACGGAAGATTAACGAAGCGCGTTTTCAGGCCGACCCCTGTCGTCAGTCATGGTTACCGGCGCCGACATAAGCAAGCTGGCGCCAGGCTTCGAACACCGCCACCGCGACGGCGTTGGAGAGGTTCAGGCTGCGCTGGCCGGCGCGCATGGGCAGCGTCAGCCGCTGGCCTTCGGGAACGCCGGCAAGGACATGCGCGGGCAGTCCGCGTGTCTCCGGGCCGAACAGCAGCGCATCGCCGGCGCGGTATTCGACCCGGTCGAAGGCTTGCGTCGCGCGCGCGCTGAAGGCGAACAGCCGCGCCGGTCCAAGCGCCTGCAGGCAGTCATCGAGCGAGGCGTGTTTCTGCACGCGCGCCCACTCGTGGTAATCGAGCCCGGCGCGGCGCAGCCGGGCATCGTCGAGCGCGAAGCCCAGCGGTTCGACCAGGTGCAGGTGGGCGCCGGTATTGGCGCAGAGCCGGATCACATTGCCGGTGTTGGGCGGGATCTCGGGCTGGTAGAGGATGACGTGCAGCATCGCGGCATTATCGCCGCGGCGGGGCCGGGCCGCGCGGCGCGATCAGGACGCGCAGTTGAGCCGGCGGGTAAGCACGCCCAGGTCGCCGGGCATGCGCGCCAGGCCCAGCGGGCCGGCCTGCTGCCGGGACGGGTCGCAGCCCAGGCCGGCGGCGACGACGTCTTCGACCACCTCGCCGAGGCTGGGTGGCGGCAGGTGCATGGCCAGCAGGCCGACGGCCAGCAGGGGCAGGGCGAACAGGCTGCGGCGGAGGTGTCTGTCGTAGGTCATGGGATGTCCCCGGAGCGGTCTCGCCAAGAAAACAGCAGGAACCGTGCCAAGCCCGCGTTTACTTTCGGATCAATGACTTGCGGTGACGGCGTCGTGTCCGCGCTCAGCCGCGGACACGGCAGGCGGACAGGGGCTCGGACACCATGGCCTGCCAGCGGGCCTCGTCGGCCGGCTGCGCCGGGCGCGGGAAATCGATGCGCGTCTGCAGTTGCTCCTCGCCCCGGTCGTCGCGCAGGTTGCTCAGCCCCTTGAACCACAGCAGCCGCCGGCTATCGCGGCCATAGGCCACGTCGATGTGCGGTGCCAGCAGCCCGAACAGGCCACCCAGCCGCAGCCGGAAAATCTCGGCGCCCTCGCCCGCGACCTCGCTGCTGCCGCGGCGGCGCACGGTGAAGCCGTAGCTGTCGAGGCGCGAGGGCACGGCGAATTCCAGCGGCACCGTCTTTCCGGCCAGCAGCGGCTGCCACTGCCGGCGGATGAACTCGTCGAAACCCGCGTCGGCCACCAGGCCGGCACCGGCGTCCAGGGTCGCCGAACGCTCGTCGTCGCCGGTCGAGGCCTGGACCCACAGTTCGGGTTCGTCGCCGCCACGGCGCAGTCCTTCGCGATAACCCAGCCGCACGTCCTCGAAATGGAAGGCGGGCGCCAGCGCCGACGCGGCGTAATCGACGCGCTTGCGCGCGAAGGCGGTGCCGTCGGCGCAGCGGTAGACCACCAGCCGCTGCCGCAGCTGCTGGTCCTGGTGCCTGAGCAGGTGGTGTTCGGTGTAGAGCAGGTCGCCGCTGTCGGGGTCACGCGCCGACGCCTGCTGGAAATCCAGCGCAGCCAGCGCCGGCGATGAGGCCAGCGCCAGGCCGGCAAGCAGCAGGCAGCGGGCGCTCACCATGGCAGCGGCGCGCCGCTGCGATCGACGAATTCGCCGGCGCCCAGGTCCTGGCGGCGGTCGAGCATGTCCAGCAGGTCGTGCACCGACTCGCGGGCGGTCACCGGGGCCTTGTCGCCGCCCATGTCCGTGCGCACCCAGCCGGGGCTGGCTGCCAGCACGCCGATGCCCAGGGGCTTGAGCGCATGTGCCATTTGCACCGTGGCCATGTTCAGCGCGGCCTTGCTGATGGCGTAGCTGGGTGTTCCGAAGGAATTGGCCAGCGTGATGGCGCCGAGCCGCGACGAGACGTTCAACACACGCGGGCGGCTGCCCCGGGCAAGCAGCGGCGCCAGCGCCTGGGCGAGCATCAGCGGCGCGACCGTGTTCACGCGCAGGGTGTGTTCCAGCACGGCGGCCTCGAGATGGCCGAAGCGCTCGCCCGCGGGCAGTACGCCGGCATTGTTCACCAGCAGGTCCACGGCCTGATGGCCGGCCGCGACCTCGGCGACGAACGCCGTGCGCGAGCGCTCGTCGGCCACGTCCAGCGGCACCACGTGCACATGGCCGGGGTGGGCGGCGGCGAGTTCGGTCAGCGCGTCGGCGTGGCCGGGCTGGCGGCAGCCGGCAACCACGCGGTCGCCGCGCGCCAGCAGCTGGCGCGTGAACTCCAGGCCCAGCCCGCGGTTGGCCCCGGTGATGACGATGGTTCGCGTCTCTTTCACGTCCATGCCTCCGACTATGGCCTACGGCCTAGTGTATGGCCCGTCAAGGCAGGCTAGGATTCAGGGCCCCCGCGACGTCCCGATTCGAATCCACAGGAACCCACGCATGACCCAGAACCGCCAACCGCGCCTGCGTGCGCTCGTGCTCGCCCTCGGCTTCGCCGTGGCCGCCGTCTCGCCGCTGCACGCCAGCGAACAGGCTGCCGTCGCCGACTCCGCGCTGAAGGCCGACATCCCCTTCGAGCAGTTCACCCTGCCCAACGGCCTGCGCGTGGTGGTGCACACCGACCGCAAGGCGCCGGTGGTGGCGGTGAACATCTGGTACCACGTCGGTTCCAAGAACGAACTGCCGGGCCGCACCGGCTTCGCGCACCTGTTCGAGCACCTGATGTTCCAGTCCAGCGAAAACCACGAAGGTGAGTTCTTCACGCCCTTCGAGCTGGTCGGCGCGACCAACCAGAACGGCACCACCAATTCCGACCGCACCAACTATTTCCAGAACGTGCCGACCACGGCCCTGGACATGGCGCTGTGGATGGAATCGGACCGCATGGGTCACTTCCTCGGCGCCGTCAGCCAGGACGTGCTGGACGAACAGCGCGGCGTGGTCCAGAACGAAAAGCGCCAGGGCGAGAACCAGCCCTATGGCCAGGTCTTCGAGCGCCTGCTCAAGGCCAGCTACCCCGAGGGTCATCCCTACCGCTGGCCGGTCATCGGCTCGATGAGCGACCTCAATGCCGCCTCGCTCGAGGACGTGCAGCGTTTCTTCAAGTCCTGGTACGGCCCGAACAACGCCGTGCTGGTGCTGGCCGGCGACATTGACCTGGAAACCGCGAAGGAAAAGGCCACCAAGTACTTCGGTGGCATCCCGGCCGGCCCGACCCTGGCCCAGCCGGCGGTGGACCCGGCGCCGCGCACCACCTCGACCCGCGACGAGTTCACCGACCGCGTGCCGCAGGCTCGCGTCTACCGCACCTGGAACATCGCCGAATTCGGCAACGCCGACGTCGAACGCCTGCAGCTGCTTTCGCAGGTGTTGGGCGGTTCGCGCGCCTCGCGCCTGGACAAGCGCCTGGTGCACGGCGACAAGATCGCCGACCGGGTGTCGACCTCCGCCTGGGGTTCGCAGCTGGGCGGCATGTTCTACATCCAGGCCGACGTGAAGCAGGGCGTTGACCCGGCCGTGGTCGAGAAGGCCATCGAAGAGGAGCTGGCGCGCCTGCTCGCCGAAGGCCCGACCGCCGGCGAGCTTGAACAGGCCCGCACCATCTTCAAGGCCGGCTTCATCCGCGGCATCGAGCGCATCGGTGGTTTCGGCGGCAAGGCCGACGCCCTGGCCGAATGCACCGTCTACATGAAGGACCCGGGCTGCTTCCGCGAAGGCATGGCCACCATCGAAACCGCCACCGCCGCCGACGTGCAGGCCGCCGGCCAGCGCTGGCTGTCCCGGGGCGACCACACCATGGTGGTGACGCCGGGTGAACGCGTGGCCACGGTCGAGGAAGAAAGCGCCTCGCACCCGGACATGGCCGAAGTGCCGCCGGCCGACCCGAAGTACAGCACCGTCGACACCAAGGTCGACCGCAGCCAGGGCCCGCCGGTCACCACTGAGTTCCCGGACCTGGTGTTCCCCGAGCTGCAGCGCACGACGCTGTCCAACGGCGTCACCGTGGTGCTGGCCGAACGCCCGGGCCTGCCGATCGTGCAGATGAGCCTGCAGCTGCCCGGTGGTTACGTCGCCGACACCGGCCGCACGCTCGGCACCGCCAGTTTCACGATGGGCATGCTCGACGAAGGCGCCGGCAAGTACGACGCCCTGGGCTTCGGCAACGAAGCCGAACGCCTGGGCGCCAACCTCGGCGCCAGCGCTGCGCTCGACGGCGGCAGCGCCTACCTGTCGGCGCTGAAGGAAAACCTGGACGCGTCGGTGAAGCTGTTCGCCACCATGCTGCGCACGCCGCGCTTCGACCAGAACGAGATCGAGCGCGTACGCCAGGGCTGGATTTCCACCATCAAGCAGGAAAAGGCCCGGCCGAACTCGTCCGCCCTGCGCCTGCTGCCGCCGCTGCTTTACGGGGAAGGCCATCCCTACGCCATCCCGTTCTCGGGCACCGGCGAAGAGGCCTCCATCGCTGCGCTGACCCGCGACGACCTGCTGGCTTACCACCGCGACTTCGTGCGCCCCGAGGGCGCCACGCTGATCGTGGTCGGCGACACCACGCTGGCCGAAATCGTGCCGGTGCTGGAGAAGCACCTGGGCAGCTGGCGCGGCCAGGGCACCGCCCCGGAGCTGCCGGAAATCACCCGCGTCGACCTGCCGGCGAAGCCGCGCGTGTTCCTGGTCGACCAGCCGGGTGCCATCCAGGCCAACATCTTCGTGGGCCAGCTGGCACCGTCGACGATGGATCCGAAGGCGACCGAGTTCGAGATCGCCAACGCGGTGCTCGGCGGCGAGTTCAGCTCGCGCCTGAACATGAACCTGCGCGAGGACAAGCACTGGGCCTACGGCAGCTACAGCTTCGTGCAGGCCGCCAAGGGCCAGCGCCCGTGGCTGGCCTTCGCGGCGGTGCAGATCGACAAGACCGCCGAGTCGATGGCCGAACTGCAGCGCGAGATCAGTGAATACGCCACCGGCAAGGCGCCGGCGAGCCCGGAGGAAGTGGCCAAGATCCAGGCCAGCGAGATCCGCAGCCTGCCGGGTTCGTATGAAACCGGCAGCGCCGTGCTCGGCGCCATCAGCGGCATCGTTCGCTACGAACGCCCGGATGACTACGTCGTGCAGCGCCAGGGCAAGATCGAAGCGCTGACCCCCGAGGTCGTCAATGCCGCCGCCGGCACCATCGAGCCCGGCTCGCTGACCTGGGTGGTCGTGGGCGACCTGTCCAAGATCGAGGAAGGCATCCGCGGCCTCGACCTGGGCGAGCTGCAGGTGATCGACGCCGACGGCAAGCCCGTCGGCGAATAAGCGGCGCGATACATTGCCGGTTCAGCACGGGCGGGGCGACAATCCCGCCCGTGTCATTTGTGACATTCCGTGTTTCGCCAAGGGAGTACCGCCGCATGCGCCATCTAGTGATCTATGCCGTCCTCGTCGCCGCGCTGGGCGGCTGCACCTGGGTGAAGATGGCGCCGGGTGGTGCCGCGGTAAAGGTGGCTGCCGCCGGCCAGGATCTGTCGTCGTGCGAGAAGCGAGGCGAAGTCTCGGTGTCCGTGCGTGACCGGCTCGGCCCCTATGAGCGCAACAACATCAGGGTCCGCGATGAACTCGAGACCCTGGCCCGCAACGAGGCCCCGGGCCTGTCGGCCGACACCGTGCAGCCCAAGGGCGAGCCGGATGACGGCGAGCAGCGTTTCCTGGCCTACCGCTGCATCGGCGCGGCGCCGGCCAACAGCGCGGCAGCGGGCGCCGCGGCGACGGACGGGCCGGCCGAGACCTATCCCATCGAAGACTGAGACGGGCGTCGCGCCTTCACGCCCTGCCGGGGTTTAAGTTGAGCGCTCGCGGCGAAACGGGTAACTTTGACGGGTTTCCCTAACGCTGGGCATGCCCGCTTATGCTGTTCAAGAACGTCTCCATCGCCGGCCTGGCGCACATCGATGCCCCGCATCGCCTGAGCTCGGCCGACATCAATGCCCAGCTCCAGCCCACCATGGACCGGTTGGGCATCAAGACCGACGTCTTGCAGGACATCGCCGGCATCTTTGCCCGTCGTCTCTGGGACGACGAGGTCCAGGCCTCCGACGCTGCAACCCTGGCCGCCGAAAAGGCGCTGGCCGATGCCGGCATCGACCGCGCCCGGGTGGGCCTGCTGGTCAATACCTCGGTCAGCCGCGACTACCTGGAGCCGTCCACGGCCTCGATCGTCTCGGGCAACCTGGGCCTGGGCGAGAACTGCCAGAACTTCGACGTCGCCAACGCCTGCCTGGCCTTCATCAACGGCATGGACATCGCCAGCCGCATGATCGAGCGCGGCGAGATCGAATACGCGCTGGTCGTGGACGGCGAAACCGCCAACCTGGCCTACAAGAAGACGCTCGAACGCCTCAGCGGCCCGGACGTCACCGAGGAACAGTTCCGCAACGAGCTGGCCACCCTGACCCTGGGCTGCGGCGCGGCCGCGATGGTGCTCTCGCGCAGCGAGCTCACCCCGGACGCCCCGAAGTACAAGGGCGGCGTCACCAAGGCCGCCACGCAGTGGAACACCCTGTGCCGCGGCAACCTCGACCGCATGGTCACCGACACCCGCATGCTGCTCATCGAAGGCCTGAAGCTGGCGACCGCCACCTTCGGCGCCGCTCGCCAGGCGCTGGGCTGGGTGGTCGAGGAACTCGACGAGTTCGTCATCCACCAGGTCTCGCAGGTTCACACCCAGGCCTTCATCAAGGCCTTCGGCATCGACCCGAAGAAGGTGCTGACCATCTTCGCCGAGCACGGCAACATCGGCCCGGCCTCGGTGCCGATCGTGCTGAGCAAGCTCAAGGAAATGGGCCGCCTCAAGAAGGGCGACCGCGTCGCCCTGCTGGGCATCGGCTCGGGCCTGAACTGCTCGATGGCCGAGGTCGAGTGGTAAGCCGTCCTTAGCAAGTCAGCGAAAAGGGCCCACTTCATGTGGGCCTTTTTCTTATCTGGCCGGGAAACCTTCCACCCGGGCTGGCTGGCGGCTATGTTGGATTCCGCCCCCACCAGAATCCCGCCCCCCATGCGAAACCGTCCGCTGTCCGTGTCCATCCGGCTCGCGCTGGCCTGTGCCTTGACCGCCGGCGCCGCCCACGCGCAGCCATTGGCGGAGGAGCCGGCGGCCGCCACGGCGTCGCGCCTGGCGCAGGCGCCCGATGCGCTGCCCCTGGTGGTGATCGACCGCGCGCAGATCGATGCCTCCGGCCATGTCCTGCTTGCCGACATCCTGCGCGACCTGCCGCAGGCGTCCTTCGGCAACTTCCGGCCGCAGTCGGGCTCGAGTGCGCAGGCCCTGGCAAATATTGACCTGCGCGGGCTTGGCGCCGGGCGAACGTTGGTCCTGGTGGACGGCCGACGCATCGCAGCCAGCCCGGTGTCGGCGTCCTTCGGCGCGGACCTCAATGCCATTCCGCTGGCCCTGGTCGAGCGCATCGAGGTGTATGCCGGCGGGGCGTCCGCGATCCATGGCCAGGATGCCGTGGGCGGCGTCGTGAACCTGGTGACCCGGCGCCACTTCGACGGTGTCCAGCTCCGCGTGGGCCATGCCGCCAGCGAAGTCAGGGGCGGCGACCTGGACGACATGTCCATGGTGTTCGGCGTCGGCTCCGAACGCACGCGCCTGATCGGCGGCGCCTCGAAGGCGCGCCGGGGCATGCTCTTCACCCGCGACCAGATTGGCGGCGAAGCCCGCGGTGTCGGCCTGTTCGGCAACAACTACTACAACTGGAGCACCGGGGCGCTGGAGGTCGTGCCGGGCTTCTCCTGCGACCAGGGCGCCTTCTACCTGCTTCCCACGGGGGTGTGTTCGTTCGACTTCAACGACGTCGCCGCCAACGAAGCCAAGGTCGCCAACACCTCGGTGTTCCTTCGCGGCGAGCACCAGATCAACGATCGCTGGCAGGTCCACGCCAGCGCCAGCGTGGCGCGCGTCGAGTCGTTTGGTCGCTACGCGCCCACCCCGGGCCAGGTGGTGGTCGACGACGGCACGCCGAACGACATCAACGGTGGCGTCGCCTGCGGCGCGGCCGGCTGCGCACCCGGTACCACCGATGGCCTGCCGACCTACTACTACCATCGCTTCGCCGCGGCCGGGAATCGCGACAACTTCACCGACACCACCCGGGCTGACTACCTGGTGGGTTTCCAGGGCCAGCTGACCGACACCCTGGACATGGATTTCGGCCTGCGTCGCAGCGATTACAAATACGTCGAACTTGGGCGTGGCTATATCGTCTCCGACCTGGCCAACCAGCTGGCGAACGATGGCCGTTACGACCTGTCCGACCCCTTCGGCGCCTCGCCGGAGGTCCTGTCTTCGCTGCAGGCCACGATCAGTCGCGAGGCCAGCATGCGGGAGGACACGGTCTACGCCACGGTGAACGCATCGCTGTTCGGGATGGCCGGCGGCACCTCGCATGCCGTGTTCGGCGCGGAGCGGGTCACGACCCGCTATCGCGACCAATACGACAGCCTGTCCGAGGCCGGGCGTGTCCTGGGCACCGCCGGCAATTCCGCGGGCGGCGACCGCGACTACACCGCCGTATTCGCCGAATGGCGCCTGCCGTTCACGCCCCGGCTGGACCTGACGCTGGCCGCCCGCTACGACGACTTCGACCGCCTGGACGGGCAGTTCTCACCCCAGGCCAAGCTGCGCTGGCAGCCGCTGGACGTGTTGACGCTGCGAGCGCAGTGGGAGCAGGGCTTCCGCACGCCGGGCCTGGACATCACGACCCAGCTGCCCAGCCCCTCCAACGAGTTCATCAATGATCCCCGGACCTGCAGCGTGCTCGGGCAGCCTCCCTTCTGCCAGGTGCAGGTACCGGTGGTGGCGATCGGCAATCCCCTGCTGGCCTCGGAGCAGTCCGAACACCTGGGCGCCGGCGTGGTGTACCAGCCGCTGGATGCCCTGCGTCTTTCGCTCGACTACACGCGAACGCGGGTGGAGGACACGATCGTCCGTTACCGGGCGCAGGACCTGGTCAATTCCGAACTCGACCCGTCGATCTTCGGCCCGCTGCCCGATGGCCTGGGCGTTTTCCGCGCGGCCGACGGAAGCGTGCGCGAAGTCGTGGTCGGCTTCGGCAACGGCGGCGCGGTGGAGGTGGACGCGCTGGACCTGGTGGTCGCGGCGGACTTCAGCCTGGGCCGCTACGGCGAGCTGGGCAGCGAACTGGCGGTGTCACGCCTGCTGCGCTACGAGATCCTGAGCGCCGGCGGTGTCGGCTCTTCGTTCGAGGGCCGCTTCGGTTACCCCGAAACGCGCGCGCGGCTGGCCACGACCTGGTCGCTGGGCGACCTGAGCATCGGCTGGCGGGCCCATGGCATCCAGGGCCAGTCCAGCGGCAGCGCCAACAATAGGATTGGCAGCTACGTCACGCACGACCTGAGCCTGGCCTGGCAGACGCCGTGGCGGGCCACCCTGTCGGCGGGCGTGAACAACGTCGGCGACCGCTACCCGGCGCTGCGGGCCTTCGACGGGCGGCCATTCAACTTCAACCTCTACACGTCGTACGGACGCACGCCCTACCTGCGCTACACGCAGACGTTCTGAGGGCGCGGCAGCGGCTTCCAGGCGAGTGCAGGCAGGCCCGCCCAGCGGCGGGCCTGCCTGTATCCGGCGTCAGGCGGCCTGCTTGCGCGCGGCCCTTGGGGCGGCGGCCAGTTCGCCGAACAGGTCCTTCGGATCGCGCAGGGCGGGAATAAGGCCGGCCTCGTGGCCCAGGCCCAGCTCCTTCGCGCAGTCGCGCACCAGGCGCAGCGCCGAATAATCCTCGAGCGCGAAGCCCACCGAATCGAACAGCGTTACTTCGGCGGCATTGCGACGGCCTGAGGCCTGCATGGCCAGCACCCGCCACAGCTCGGTGACCGGGAAATCGGCGGGCATCTGCTGGACTTCGCCTTCGATGCGCGACTGCGGCTCGAACTCGACGAACACCGAGGCCTTGGCCACCACGCCGGTGGCCAGTTCGGTCTTGCCGGGGCAGTCGCCGCCGACGCCGTTGATATGCATGCCCGGTTCGATCATCTCCGGCGTCAGGATGTCGGCATTGGCCTTGTCGGCGGTGACGGTGGTGACGATGTCGGCGCCACGAACGGCCTGGGCCACGCCGGTGCAGGGTACGACGCGCAGGTCCGGCGCGGCCGCGGCCAGGTTGCGCACCAGCTTGTCGGTCGCCGCCGGGTCGACGTCGTAAACGCGCACTTCCTGGATACCCAGCAGGTGGTGGAAGGCCAGGGCCTGGAATTCGCTCTGGGCGCCGTTGCCGATAAGCGCCATCGTCTTCGAATCCTTGCGCGCCAGCAGCTTCGCAGCCATCACCGAGGTGGCGGCGGTGCGCAGCGCGGTGGTCAGGGTCAGTTCGCTGATCAGCGTCGGCATGCCCGTGTCCACGTCGGCCAGCACGCCGAAGGCGACCACGGTGGAAAGGCCCAGCTTGGTATTGCCGGGGTGGCCGTTGACGTACTTGAAGCTGTACTCCTTGTCGTCGGCCACCGGCATCAGCTCGATCACGCCGCCTTCCGAGTGGGCGGCCGAACGCGGGCTCTTGTCGAACTCGGGCCAGCGGCGGAAGTCGGCTTCCAGGTAGTCCACCAGGCGGCCGAGCAGGGTCGGCAGGCCGTGGGTGGCGACGATGTGGGTCAGGTCCTGGGTGGTGATCTGGGTCATGGCCATGGCTGCGCTCCGGCGTTGCTTGAAGGGATGAGTCCATTGTCCGGACCGCGACGGCAGCGCGAAACGGCAGTTTTGCCACGTTTTAGCCAGAAAGCTGCTAAAACGGCAGCACGAACTGCCGGAAAGACAACATGGACGATCTCGACCATCGCCTCATCGCCCTCCTGCGCCGCAATGCCCGCGCGCCCGTCGCCGACCTGGCCAAGGCGCTGGGCGTGGCCCGCGGCACGGTCACCAACCGCATGGCTCGGCTCGAGCGCGATGGCGTGATCACCGGCTATACCCTGCGGCTGCGCCCCGATGCCGCGCCCGATGAAATCTGCGCCTGGACCTCGCTGGCCGTCGAAGGCAACCAGCATCGCGTCATCCGCGCCCTGCTCGGCGAACCCGGCGTCGCCACCCTGCACGACACCAACGGCCGCTGGGACCTGCTGGCCGAACTTCGCGTGGGCAGCCTGGCGGAGCTTTCGACCGTGCTCGAACGCATCCGCGGCATCGAAGGCATCAGCGCCAGCGAGACCAGCGTGCATCTGCAGACCCTGCGGGGCTGAGCCGGCCCGGGCTTGCATGGGTGCGCCGGTGCCCCCATTCAATTGAGCCAGTCACGCAGGCGCCGCCATGATCCCGCTGTCGATCCTCGACCTCGCTCCCGTCACCGTGGGCAGCACGCCTGCGCAGACTTTCGCCCATGCGCTGAATCTCGCGCGGGCCGGCGAACGGACCGGCTACCGGCGTTACTGGCTGGCCGAACACCACAACATGCCGGGCATCGCCAGCGCGGCGACGGCGGTGCTGATCGGCCACGTGGCGGCCGGGACGGCAAGCATCCGCGTCGGTGCCGGCGGCATCATGCTGCCGAATCATTCGCCGCTGCAGGCGGCGGAGGCCTTCGGCACGCTGGGCACCCTGTTCCCGGGCCGCATCGACCTGGGGCTGGGGCGCGCGCCGGGCACCGACCAGGCGGCGGCCAAGGCGCTGCGACGCTACTACGACAATGCCGAGGAGTTTCCGCGCGACGTCGTCGAGCTGCTGCGCTACTTCGAGCCGGTCCAGCCGGGCCAGGCGGTGCAGTCGGTGCCCGGGCCCGGCGTCGATATCGAAGCCTGGATCCTGGGCTCCAGCCTTTTCGGAGCGCGCCTGGCGGCCGCGCTGGGTTTGCCCTATGCCTTCGCCTCGCACTTCGCGCCCGATGCGCTGGACCAGGCGCTGGCGGTTTACCACCGCGAGTTCAGGCCGTCGGCGCGGCTGCAAAAGCCGCACGTGATGCTGGCGCTGAACGTGGTCGCCGCCGACACCGACGAAGAAGCGGGGCGCCTCTTCACGACCCAGCAGCAGGCCTTCGTGAACCTGCGCCGCGGCCGCCCCGGCCTGGTGCCGCCGCCGCTGGAAAGTGCCGCGGCCATCGACGACTACTGCAGTCCGGCCGAGAAGCACATGATCGACGCCACCCTGGCCTGCCGGGCCGTCGGCTCGCCGGCCACCGTGCGCGCGACGATGCAGGACTTCGTCGAACGGCACCGTCCGGACGAACTCATACTCACCGCCAACATCTTTGACCACGCCGCGCGCGTACGCTCCTTCGAACTGACCATGGAGGCCTGGACCTCATGAGCTCCCCGAAGTTGTTCGAACCCCTGTCCCTGGGTTCGCTGAGCCTGGCCAACCGCATCGTCATCGCGCCGATGTGCCAGTACTCGGCGGTGGACGGATGCATGACCGACTGGCACCTGATCCACCTGGGCCAGCTGGCGCTCTCGGGCGCAGGCCTGCTGACCATCGAAGCCACGGCCGTGCTCCCGGAGGGCCGCATCTCCTACGCGGATGTCGGGCTCTGGGACGACGCCACCGAGGCGGCGATGGCGCAGGTGTTGCAGGGCGTGCGCCGCTGGTCGTCGATGCCCATCGCCATCCAGCTCGCGCATGCCGGGCGCAAGGCCTCCACCGACCTGCCCTGGCACGGCGGCGGTCAGATCCCGCCGGGCCATGCCAAGGGCTGGCAGACGGTCGCGCCGTCGGCGCTGGCGTTCCGGGACGGCGACAACGCGCCCAGCGCGATGAGCGACCAGGACATGCGCGACGTGCGCGAGGCCTTTGCCGCCGCCGCCCGGCGTTCGGCGCGGCTGGGCATCGACGCCATCCAGATCCACGCCGCCCACGGTTACCTGCTGCACCAGTTCCTGTCGCCGCTTTCGAACCAGCGCGACGACCAGTACGGCGGCACGCTGGAAAACCGCATGCGCTTTCCGCTGGAAGTGTTCGAAGCCGTGCGCGCGGCCTTCCCGTCCGAACGTCCGGTGAGCGTGCGTGTGTCCGGCACGGACTGGGTGCCGGGCGGCTGGGACAGCGACGACACCGTGGCGTTTGCCAGGGCGCTGGAAGAACGCGGCTGCAGCGTGATCCACGTGTCCGGCGGCGGCCTGCATCCATCGCAGCAGATTCCCGTGGGCCCCGGCTACCAGGTGCCGCTGGCGCGCGCGGTGAAACAGGCCGTTGGCATCCCGGTGGTGGCGGTGGGGCTGATCACCGATTTCGACCATGCCGAAGCCATCGTAGGCACCGGCGACGCCGACCTGGTCGCCATCGCCCGCGGCGTGCTCTACGACCCGCGCTGGCCCTGGCATGCCGCCGCCCACCTGGGCGCCACCGTCATCGCACCGCCGCAGTACCTGCGTTCGCAGCCCAGGCAGTACAAGGATTTGCTGGTGCAGGGCGGCGGCACCGCCTAGGTTTCAATCGCCGGAGCTGTCGTGCACGACGTCGCTTTCGATGCGGCCGTCGAGCAGCGACACCGTCCGGTCGCACTGCTCCGACAGGCGGGGATCGTGGGTCACCAGCAGAACCGCGCAGCCGAACTCGCGATTGAACTTGCGGAACAGCTCGAACACCTCGGTGGCCGACTTGCTGTCGAGGTTGCCCGTGGGTTCGTCGGCCAGCAGCAGGGCCGGTTGCGTGACCAGCGCGCGGGCCACGGCCACGCGCTGCTGCTGGCCACCGGAGAGCTGGTCGGGCCGACGATCCTCCAGGCCGGCCAGGCCCACCTGGGCGAGCAGGCCGCGGCCGCGTTCAAGCTGGTCGGCCGTGGGCTTGCCGGTGGCGACGATCAGCGGCATCAGCACGTTCTCCAGCGCCGTGAAGGCCTGGATGAGGTGATGGAACTGGAAGACGAATCCGATCGAATTGCGGCGCAGGGCGGTGCGACCGTCGTCGTCCATGTCCGTGGTCGGATTGCCCAGAAGGAACAGTTCGCCACCGGTCGGGCGATCCAGCAAGCCCACCAGGTTCAGCAGCGTGCTCTTGCCTGAACCCGAGGCGCCCACCAGCGCGGCGAAATCGCTGCGTTGCAGCCGCAGGTCCAGGCCGTGCAGCACTTCCACCTCGGTGGGCTTGCCGACGTTGTAGCTCTTGCGAAGGCGCTGCAAGCGCAGCACTTCCTGGCCGGCGTCATGTTCAGACATGGCGGATCGCCTCCACCGGATCCAGGCGGGAAGCACGCCGTGCCGGCACGGCCGCCGCGACGATGCCCGTCACCGTTGCGAGCAGCGCGGCAAAAACCGGCAACAAGGGATCCACGGGAATGAAAAAGAGTTTCGGGCCGAAGGTGTTGAAGGCGCCGACCAGGCCATAACCCGCCAGCGCGCCCACCACCGAGCCGGCCAGGCCGAACAGCCCACCCTGCAGAAGAAACACCCGCAGCATCTGCGCCCGGGTGGTGCCCATCGCGCGAAGGATGCCGATCTCGCGCGTGCGCTGCACCACGCTTACCGACAGCACGCTGGCAATGCCCAGGGCCACGCTGAGTGCCACGAACACGCTGATCATCTGCGTGGACAGGCTTTGCGAGCGAAGTGCGTTCATCAGCTGGGCATTGGTCTCCATCCAGCTTTCGGCCTTGACGCCCGTGAGGCGGGCGATGCGCGCGGCGACGTCGCGGGCAGCGAAAATATCGTCGACCGTCACGTCGATCACCGTCGCGGCCCCGGGCAGGTCCAGCAGCGACTGCGCCTGCTTCATGTCCAGGTAGACGTAGCGCGAGTCCAGTTCGCGCACGCCCAGCTCGAAGATGCCGGCCACGTTGACCACGGTGTCGCGGCCCTGGCCGGCGTCGAGCCTCAGCTTGTCGCCGACCTGCAGGCCCAGGTCGCTGGCCAGCTGCCTGCCGATCACGGTGTCGTCGGCGCCGACCCGGAACTGGCCGGCCACGATGTCGTCCTGCACCGGGATGATGCGCGTGTAGCGCGCCACGTCGATGCCGACCAGGGCCACCGATTCGATGGCTTCGCCGCGGCGTGCGAAGGCCGGGCCGGAGATCACCGGCGACGCGGCGGTCACCCGCGGCAGGGTGTCGAGCACCGCCAGGATCTGCTGCCAGTTGTTGATCGAACGCAGGCGCTGCGCGCGCCGGGTTTCCAGGACGAGCTGCACGCTGCCTTCAGGGGCCGGCAGCACCAGGTTGCGTTCTTCGTCGGCCTGGATGCGGATGTGCGCCTGGGTGCCGAGCGTCCGGTCGATGATGTTGGCCTGCAGGCCGGTGATCAGCGCCGTCAGGAACACGATGACCGCCACGCCCACGGCGATGCCAACCAGGATGAGCGTGCTTTGCGACTTGCCCTCGCGCAGGAAGCGGGTGGCGATGGTCCATTCGGCCCACATCGGCGTCAGTCGAGCCGGGCCGGGAGTTCTTTGCGGGTGGCGGGATCATTGCCGCCGCCGGGCAGTCCGGCGGCCCGCGGGCGCACCCGGCTGCCGTCGCCGATGCCCACGTCGGGGTCCGCCAGCACCCAGTCGCCTTCCTCCAGCCCGCCGGTGATTTCGGTCAGCGCCAGTCCGCGCAGGCCCAGGCTTACCTGCTGCCGCTGCGCCCGCCCGTCGCGCACGCGCCAGACGTCGGCGCGATCGCCTTCGATGCGGCGAAGGGCATCGTTGGGCACGACCAGGGCGCGTTCGCGCCGGCCGGTTTCAATGTTCACCGAAACGGTCATGTCCTGGCGCAGGTACTCCGGCGCCGGCGAAACGGCCAGGCGCACGTCCACCGATCCCCGCGAGGGATCGACGCTGGGGGCGATGAAATGCACGGTCGCCGGGAAGGGCTGCGAGGGAAAGGCGTCGGCCACGCACATCGCGGATTGGCCAACGGCCAGGACCTGCAGGTTCTTCTCGTCCACCGGGACCCGGATCTCGGTGTCGCCGTCGCGGGCGATCTCGAACAGCACGCGGCCGGGCTGCACCAGGTCGCCGGGTTCGGCGTTGCGGGTGAGCACGGTGCCGGCCACCTCGGCACGCAGGGTGGTCTTGGCCAGCAAGGCGCGCGCCGTGGCCAGCCTCGCCAGGGCGGCGGCCTCGGCGGCGCCGCCTTCGGCCAGGTCCCGTGCCTGCAGCCGCGCCTGCTCGGCGCCGCTCCGGGTCGCTATCTCGGCCTGCAGGGCCTGTTCCAGGGCCTCGCGGGCGATGAGCTGGCGCTCGAACAGGTCGCGCCGGCGCGCGGCTTCGCGGCTGGCCTGCTGCAGCCGGGCCTCGGCCTCGCGCAGCGCCGCCTGGGCCTGCGGGCGTCCGGCGTCGCGCAGCTGCGCCAGTGCGGCCTCGGCCTCGGCGGCTGCGGCCTCCAGGTCGTCGGCGCGCAGCACCGCAAGCACGTCGCCCGCCTGCACGCGGTCGCCTTCCTCGACCCGGCGCTCGACCACGACGGCGGTCACGGGGCTGCCCACCTGGGCCCGGGATGCGGCCACCACGCGTCCGGTGGCCACCACGGTCTGCACCAGCGGCCGCGCGGCCACCTCGTAGGCTTCGAGTTCGGGCCCGCGCAGTTTTCCCACCAGCACCCAGGCTGCGGCCACGAGCACGACAAGCAGCGCGGCGGCGGGGCGGAGGCGACGGCTCATGAGGGGGCTCCGTGGCGCGGGGATCAGCGGCCAAGATACGCAATCGGCCGTGAAGGCGTGAGCCAGGCCAAGGGGTTTGGTGGCGGTCCGGCGGGCTCGCGTAGAATCCCGCCCCATGGAAAACCAGAACCCCAGCGCCGAACAGGCGCGTTTGCTGGCCAAGGGCCCGTTCCCGGACTATCCCTTCGCGCCCAAGTCCTTCGTGCATCCCAATGGCCTGACCCAGAGCTACCTCGACGAGGGCCAGGGCGAGGTCGTGCTGATGCTGCACGGCAACCCCTCGTGGTCCTATTACTGGCGCAAGCTGGTGCTGGGCCTGCGCGATGGCTACCGCTGCATCGTGCCCGACCACATGGGCATGGGCCTGTCCGACAAGCCCGCCGACGCCGCCTACACCTACACGCTGCGCAGCCGGATCCAGGACCTGGACCGCCTGCTGGACCATGCCGGCGTCACCGGCGACGTCACCCTGGCCGTGCACGACTGGGGCGGCATGATCGGTTTTGGCTGGGCGCTCAAGCACAGCGAACGCATCAAGCGGCTGGTGATCCTCAACACCGCGGCCTTCCCCCTGCCGCCGGCCAAGCCCCTGCCCTGGCAACTCAACCTGGGCCGCAACTGGCGCCTGGGTGAATGGCTGATCCGCGGCGCCAACGCCTTCGCCGGCGGCGCCGCCAGCCAGGGCGTCGAGAAGCCGCTGGCGCCTGACGTCAAGCGCGCGCTGCTGGCGCCCTACGACAACTGGCAGACGCGCATCTCGACGGTGCGCTTCGTGCAGGACATCCCACTGCAGCCCGGCGACCGCGCCTGGGACCTGGTCGAAGACGCCGGCAAGCGCCTGCCGACCTACGCCGATCGCCCGGCCTTCATCGGCTGGGGCCTGCGCGACTTCGTGTTCGACCAGCATTTCCTCAAGGGTTTCACCAAGGCCCTGCCCAAGGCCGAGGTGCATGCGTTCGAGGATGCCGGCCACTACGTGCTCGAGGACAAGGCCGACCAACTCGTGCCCGCCATCCGCCAGTTCCTCGACCGCACCTGAGATGGGGCCGGAGAACATCAACGTTTGATACCGGGAATCGAAGCGCCAATGTTCTCTGACCCCAGTGTCTGCAACATCGCCGGGGCGTTGCCGCGCTTGGCGGCCGAAGCGCCCGAGCGGGTGGCGATGCGCTGCCCGGGACGACGCGGGTCGGATGGGATGGCGCGCTACGACGTGGTGCTGAGCTACGGCGATCTCGATCGCCGCTCGGATGCCATCGCCGCCGGACTGGCCCGGCAGGGCATCGTTCGGGGCAGCCGGGTGGTGGTGATGGTGCGTCCCTCGCCGGAGTTTTTCCTGCTGATGTTCGCGCTGTTCAAGGCCGGGGCCGTGCCGGTGCTGGTGGATCCGGGCATCGACAAGCGCGCACTGCGCCAGTGCCTGGGCGAAGCCGAGCCGCAGGCGTTCATCGGCATTCCACTGGCGGTGTTCGCGCGCAAGCTGCTGGGCTGGGCGCCAGGCGCGCGCACCGTGGTGACGGTAGGGCGGCGCTGGTTCTGGGGCGGACCGACGCTCGCGGCGATCGAAGCCGCCGGCAGCGGGGCCGGTCCGCAGTTGGCCGACACCGCGCCCGACGACGTCGCCGCCATCCTGTTCACTTCCGGCTCGACCGGCGTGCCCAAGGGCGTGGTCTACCGCCACCGCCACTTCGTCGCCCAGGTCGAGTTGCTGCGAGACGCCTTCGGCATCCTGCCCGGCGGCGTCGACCTGCCGACCTTCCCGCCTTTCGCACTGTTCGACCCGGCCCTCGGCCTGGCCTCGATCATCCCGGACATGGATCCGACCCAGCCGGCCAAGGCCGATCCGCGCAAGCTGCATGCGGCGATCGAAAGGTTCGGCGTCGACCAGCTGTTCGGCTCGCCGGCGCTGATGCGCGTGCTGGCCGATCACGGCCAGCCGCTGCCGACCCTGCGCCGCGTCACCTCCGCCGGCGCGCCGGTGCCGGCCGACGTGGTGGCGAAGATGCGCGAACTGCTTCCCGCCGACGCAGGTTTCTGGACGCCCTATGGCGCCACCGAATGCCTGCCCGTCGCGGTGATCGAAGGCCGCGAGCTGGAGGCCACGCGCGAAGCCACCGAGCACGGCGCCGGCACCTGCGTCGGCCTGCCGGTGCCGCCGAACGAGGTGCGCATCATCGCCATCACCGACGACGCCATCCCCGACTGGTCGCAGGCTCAGGAACTCGGCGCCGAGGCGATCGGCGAGATCACCGTCGCCGGCCCCACCGCCACGGACGAGTATTTCCGCCGCCCGGAAGCCACCGCCCTGGCCAAGATCCGCGAATCCCTGCCCGACGGCGGCGAACGCATCGTGCACCGCATGGGCGACCTGGGGCGCATTGATGCGCAGGGCCGGCTCTGGTTCTGCGGCCGCAAGTCGCACCGCGTTCGCACCGCCGAGGGCAACCTCTACACCGAACAGGTCGAGCCGGTCTTCAACACCCACCCGGAAGTCGCGCGCACCGCCCTGGTCGGCGTCGGCGAGCCGGGGCAACAGCAGCCGGTGCTGTGCGTGGAAATGGCGCCGCACCTGCCGCAGTACGAACACGAACGCGTGCTCGACGAGCTGCGACACCTGGCCAACGGCTTCGTGCACACCGCGCGGATCCGGCATTTCCTTATCCACGACGGCTTCCCGGTCGATATCCGCCACAACGCCAAGATCGGCCGCGAAACATTGGCCGCCTGGGCGGCGAAGGAAATGAAATGGCGGCGATGAAAATAATGGTCACCGGCGGCGCCGGCTTCCTGGGCCAGGCCTTGTGCCGTGCGCTGAAGGCCGAGGGGCACGATGTCTCCAGCTTCCAGCGCAGCCACTCGCAGGCGCTCGAGGCGATGGGCGTGCGCCAGGTCCGCGGCGACCTGGCCGACGCAAAGGCGGTGCATGCGGCACTGGCCGGCCACGATGCGGTGTTCCACAACGCCGCCAAGGCCGGCGCCTGGGGAAGCCACGAGAGTTATTTCGCCGCCAACGTCACCGGTACCCGCAACGTGCTGGCGGCCATGCGCGCGCACGGCATTGCCCGGCTGGTCTATACCTCCACGCCCAGCGTCACCCACAGCGGCCGCAGCCCGGTCGAAGGCGGCAACGAGCAGGACACGCCCTATGGCCAAGGCTTCAAGGCGCCTTACCCGGCCACCAAACTGATCGCCGAAAAGGACGTGCTGGCCGCCAACGACGGCACGCTGGCGACGGTCGCCCTGCGCCCTCGCCTGATCTGGGGGCCCGGCGACACCCAGCTGCTGCCGCGCCTGGTGGAGCGGGCCAGGGCCGGTCGCCTGCGCTTCATCGGCGGTGGCCACAACCGCATGGACACCACCTACATCGACAACGCCGCCCAGGCCCATCTCGATGCCTTCAAGGCCCTGGCGCCGGGCGCCGCCTGTGCAGGCAAGGCCTACTTCATCTCCAACGGCGAACCGCGCGAAGTCCGCCGCATCGTCAACGACCTGCTGGCCGCGGCCGGCCAGCCGGCGGTGGACAAGGCGATTCCCTACCGCGTGGCCTACACGGCCGGCGCCGTGCTCGAACTGGTTTGGCGCGTGCTGAAACTCCAGGGCGAACCGCCGATGACCCGGTTCCTGGCCGAACAGTTGTCCACGCCACACTGGTACGACATCTCCGCGGCCGCCCGGGACTTTGGCTACGTGCCCCGGGTGTCCATGGACGAGGGCCTGGCGCGACTGGCCGCCTGGTGGACCACCCGGGGTTAACGTGGCGCTCAGATTGTTGGCGCGCAGTCAGGATGCAGGGGCTAGGTTCGACACTGCCCGAACCATCCGGGTCCACAAGAACAAAGGAGAGCAAACATGCTCCATTACGCGCTGGTATTTCTCGTCATCGCCATCATCGCCGCCGTGCTCGGCTTCGGTGGTATTGCAGGCACGTCGGCCTGGATCGCCCAGATCCTGTTCGTCGTGTTCCTCATCCTGGCCATCGTGTCCTTCCTCAAGAAGAAGACGTGACCAAGTGCTGAGTGGGGGGGCTGGCGCCTCGTCCGGGCGCCAGCCCGCTAGAATGGCGGCATGACGGATCCCGCCGCTTCCCCCCTCGACGCCCTCAAGCCACTGGCCGGCCGTGCGCTGGAACAGGCCTTGAACCGGCTCGTCGAACTGGACCCCGACACCGCCGAAGCCCTGCGTGGCCTCGGCGGTCGTCGCATCGGACTGGCGCTCGAAGCGCCGCCCATCGCCCTGGAACTGGCCGTCGCCGATGGCCGGCTGGTGGTGGGGCCGCCCAGGGACGAACCCGACCTGGGCGTTCGCGCCACGATCTCCGGCGTGCTGTCGCAACTTCCCTTCCTGCGTGCGCCCGGTGCCCCGCCGGTGGGCAAGGTGCGCATCAACGGCGACGCCGAACTGGCCCGCCAGCTGCAGCGGCTGGCCCAGCGGTTTGATCCCGACTGGGACAAGCCCTTTGCCCAGGCCCTGGGTCCGGTGTTCGGCCCGCAGGCCGCGCGGATGTTGCGCGACGCCCTGGCCGGTGGGGCGAAGTTCGCCAAGGGCTTTTCCCGCGACGCCGTGGATTACCTCACCGAGGAGCGCCGCGACCTGGTCGGCAAGGCCGAGCTGGCTGCGTTCCACGACGACGTCGACGAACTGCGTGACCAGGTCGAACGCCTGGCCGCGCGGCTGGCGCGGCTTGCGCCGGAGACTGGCGCATGAGCCCGCTGCGCAGCGCGCGCGGCAGCCTGCGCGCCCTGGGCATCGTGCGCGTGCTGCTGCGCCATCGCCTCGACTCCCTGCTTGAGAACACCGCGGTCGGCGGCTGGCTCTGGCTGCTCAAGCCGATAACCCGCCGTGCCAGCGCCACCGACTTGCCGCGCGGCCAGCGCCTGCGCCTGGCCCTGCAGGAGCTCGGCCCGATCTTCGTGAAGTTCGGCCAGGTGCTGTCCACGCGCCGCGACCTGCTGCCGCCGGACATGGCCGAAGAACTTTCGCTGCTGCAGGACCGCGTCGCGCCGTTCCCGGGCGAACTGGCGCGCGAGCGCATCGAAGCCGGCCTGGGCAAGGCCATCGACGTCCTGTACGCCGAGTTCGAGAACACCCCGCTCGCTTCCGCCTCCATCGCCCAGGTGCACGCCGCGCGCCTGCACGATGGCCGCGAGGTCGTGGTCAAGGTGCTGCGCCCCGGCATCCGCCAGCGCATCCGCGACGACATCGCCCTGTTGCGCACCCTGGCGGCGCTGGCCGACCGCCACCACCCGTCGGCCGACAAGATCCGGCCGCAGGAAGTGGTGAGCGAGATCGAATCCACGCTTTATGCCGAGCTCGACCTCCAGCGCGAAGGCGCCAATGGCAGCCTGATGCGCCGCACCTGGGCAGGCAGCGACGAGCTGTACGTGCCGGAAGTCTTCTGGAGCCACAGCAGCGAAAGCGTGCTGACCATGGAACGCGTGCGCGGCATCCCTTCCGACGACGTCGAGGCGCTCGACGCCGCCGGCATCGATCGCAAGGCGCTGGCGGCGCGCGGCGTGCGCGTGTTCTACACGCAGGTGTTCCGGGACAACTTCTTCCACGCCGATGCCCACGCCGGAAACATCTGGGTGGACATGGACCCGGCACGCAAGGACAACCCGCGCTACATCGCGATCGATTTCGGCATCGTCGGCCAGCTGACCCGGCGCGACCAGTACTACCTGGCCGAGAACTTCATGGCGATCTTCCAGCGCGACTACCGGCGCATCGCCGAACTGCACGTCGAGGCCGGCTGGATGCCGGCGACGGTGCGGATCGACGAACTCGAGGCGGCCACGCGCGCGGTCTGCGAGCCGTATTTCACCCGCCCGCTCAGCGAGATCTCGCTCGGCGAGGTGCTGGTGAAACTGTTCAAGACCGCCCAGCGCTACGAACTGACCCTGCAGCCGCAGCTGATCCTCCTGCAGAAAACCCTGCTCAACATCGAAGGCGTGGGCCGGCTGCTCGACCCCAAGCTCGACATCTGGGCCGAGGCGCGGCCGGTGCTGGAGAAAATCCTGCGCGAACGCTACAGCCCGGCGACCCTGGGCAACGAGTTCCGCAAGCGCCTGCCCGAGTTGATCACCCACGCGCCGGACATGCCGCGCCTGGTGCACGAGTTCCTGTCCCAGCAAGTGCGCGGCGAACATTCCCTGCGCATGCGCAGCGAAGACCTGGCCGAACTGGCGCGCATCTCGCGCGCCGGCCAGCGCCAGACCGTCTACGCGATCCTGGGCACCGGCCTGCTGATCGTCGCGGCGGTGCTTTACGCCCTGGAAGCGGGCGGCCCGCAGTTCATGGGCATTCCCGCCGCCGCCGCCATCGCCGGCCTGGGTGCCCTGGGCGCCTTCATGGCCGCCTGGCCGCGTCGGTGACCCGCGAGGAAGTGGGGCCCGGCGGCCTTTCCGTGGTTTATGCGGACGAACGGTTGGCGGTGGTGAACAAACCCGCCGGCCTGATGGTGCACGACAGCAAGCTGGCGCGGGGGGAAACCGACTTCGCCGCCGACCGGCTGCGTGAACAGTTCGGCAGGCCGATCTTCCTGGTGCATCGGCTCGACCGCGCCACCAGCGGCTGCCTGCTGCTGGCTTTTGATCGCGACACCGCATCGGCCCTGGGCCGCAGCCTGATGGCCGAACATTTCCGCAAGGATTACCTGGCCGTCTGCCGCGGCTGGCCGGAGCCGCCCGAGGGCGTCATTGACCATGCGCTCGACGGTGGCCCGGGCAAACCGGTGAAGAAGCCCGCCATCACCGACTACCGCACCCTGGCCACCACCGAAGTGGACTGGCCAAGCCAGCAGCACCCGAGTTCACGCTACGCGCTGCTGATGTGCAGTCCGCGCACCGGTCGCTTCCGGCAGATCCGGCGCCACCTCAAGCACATCCACCATCATCTGGTCGGCGACACCAGCCATGGCGACGGCCGCCACAACCTCGCCTTCCGCATGCGCGGCGTGCATCGCATGCTGCTCCATGCCTGGCGCCTGGAGTTCCCGCACCCGGCCGACGGCACGCGGCGGGAAGTGACGGCGCCGCCCGATGCGGAGTTCGGCAAGGCACTCGCCCTGCTTGGTTTGCCCACGCCATGACCGCTGGCCCATGCTCGCTTCACAATGCGCTGGCATGGTGTGCCTCAACGTCGCCCTCTTACTGACGAGAGCCCCCATGCGTCCGATCCTTCTTTGCTCCGCCCTCCTGCTTTCCCTCGCCGCCGCCTCCCCGGCGCTGGCGCAGTCGGCCGAAGATGCCGGCGAGCGGCGCATCATGTCGTCCGCGGCCTTCCTGTCCGGCCACCCCGACCTGCGTTACCGGCTCTCGGGACTTGAGCACTTCCGCAAGGGGGATTTCGACGAAGCGATGCTGCGATTCCGCCGCGCCGCGCGTTATTCCGACAAACCCTCGCAGGGCATGATCGGCGAGATGTACTGGAAAGGCACCGGCGTTGCCCAGGACAAGGCCCTGGGCTACGTGTGGATGGACCTGGCCGCCGAACGCGCCTACCCGCTGATGCTGGCCAAGCGCGAGCGCTACTGGAACGAACTCGACGCCGAAGGCCGTGCGCGTGCGCTGGAAATAGGGCCCCGCCTCTACGCCGAGTTCGGCGACGACGTGGCCAAGAAGCGGCTTGAGCGCGAGCTTCGTTTCGCCAAGCGCAATACCACCGGCAGCCGCGTGGGCTCGGTCGGCGCGCTCACCATCGTCATCCCCACGCCCGGCGGCACCGAGGTGGTGGACGGCACCGCCTTCTACGACGAAAAGTTCTGGAACATCGACCAGTACGTGCAGTGGCAGGACACCGACTGGAAGCTTCACGGCGAAGGCACGGTGGACGTGGGTGAGATCATGGACGCCGACACCCCCCTGCCCGAGGACACCCAGGGCGACTGATCCCTGCCGCCGGGAGCCCCGTGGCCCGGTCCATCCCGCTCCCGCAGGCCCACCCGGGCCTGCACATGCCCCTGCGCGGGCGATAATGGCGCCTTGCCCCACCGCCGGACCCGACCTTGGCCAAGCTCTACTTCTACTACTCGGCGATGAACGCCGGAAAGACCACCACGCTGCTGCAGAGCGCGCACAACTACCATGAGCGCGGGATGCGCACGTTGTTGCTCACCCCGAAGCTCGACAACCGGGCCGGCGAAGGCCTGGTGGCATCGCGCATCGGGCTCAAGGCGCGCGGCACCGTCTTCGAGCGCGAAGACGACCTGCTGGCCATCGCCCGCGAGGACATCGCCGCGCGCGGTGAACTGCACTGCGTGCTGGTGGACGAAGCCCAGTTCCTGTCCAAGCGCCAGGTCTGGCAGCTCACCGAAATCGTCGACCGGCTTGACGTGCCGGTGCTCGCCTACGGCCTGCGCACGGACTTCCGCGGTGAATTGTTCGAGGGCAGCCAGTACCTGCTGGCCTGGGCCGACAACCTGGTCGAGATCAAGACCATCTGCCACACCGGGCGCAAGGCCATCATGGTGGTGCGCGTCGACGAACATGGCCGCGCGATCACCGACGGTCCGCAGGTCGAGATCGGTGGCAACGAACGCTACGTGTCGGTCAGTCGCGGCGAATTCAAGAAAGTGATGGCCGGCGAAGGCCACATCGACCTGCAACAGCCGCGACTGCCCCTGGGCACGCCCGACTGATCAGGAACCGCAGTTGGGCGCCAGGGCGGCCAGGTCGCGCCTGAGCCGCTGCCGTTCGGGCATCTGCTCCGCCTGGGACTGCAGTGTTTGTCCCGCCAGGGTGCGGCCCTGGGCCAGGCGCCCGGCGCGGCAGTGCAGCTCTGCCTGCAGCACTTCCAGCGGCCAGGCCGCCAGCCGGGCCACCGCGGGGTGCGCGCGGGCCAGGGTGCGCAGGCTGGCCAGCTGTAGTTCGGCGTCGGCGGGGCGATCCTGCTGCAGCGCCAGGCGCGCCTGGGCCAGGCCCACCCGGGCCCGGGCCTCGAGATGGGCCTCGTCCAGGCGCTCGCCGGCTTCGTCCAGAAGCTGGCGCGCCTCCTGCGCATTGCCCCCCGTCTGCGCCAGTTCGGCCAGCAGCACGCGGGCGCGGCTGGCCAGCGTGCGGTCGCGGCTGCGGGAGAGCTGCAGGCATTCTTCGGCGAGGCTGCGGGCGTTTTCACGCAGGCCGCGGGCCTGGCGCACGCGGGCCAGGTCGCACAGGACCGCGACGTTGTGCACCAGCAGGTTGCCGCGCCGGCGTAGCTGCAGGCTGCGCTGCAGGGCTTCGTCGGCTTCGTCCTGGCGATCCTGCTCCCAGGCCACCCGCCCCAGCAGGTGCCAGGACTGGGCGACTTCGGGGTGGTCGGGACCAAAGCGCGACAACAAGCGCTCGTGGGCCGAGCGCAGCAGCTGGTGGGCTTTGGCCAGCTTGCCCACGTCCAGCAGCAGCCCACCCAGCCGCCGCTGTACGCCGGTGGTGAGCGGGTGGTTCAGGCCGAACCGGTCGAGCGTGATTTGCAGGGCCTGGCGGTAGGACGACTCGCCTTCGGTCGGATCGCCCAGCGCGTACTGGTAGCGACCTAGGTCACGCCAGACCTCCACGCCGAGCGCGTTGCGGTCGCCGCCGGCCTCGCGCAGCAGGGCCAGGGACTCGCGCAGCCCGCGCACGGCCTCGTCGTAGCGGCCCTCGTCGGCCAGCAGGCCGGCGAGGTCGGCGCGGCTTTCCGCCTGCAGCATCTTGCTTTCGTCCCCCTGGTTGCGAAGCGCCAGTGCGCGTCCGAACAGGTCGCGCGCGACTTCGCGGCCGCCCAGGTCGCGGTGGCAGCGTCCCAGCTGCGACAGGAATTCGGCCGCGGCGCGTGGCCCGGCGGCGGCCTGCTGCTGGGCTACCGGCAGCCAGGGCACCAGCGCCCGCACGCAGGTTTCCGGCTGGCCCAGGGTGCGCAGGCTGCGGCCACGCAGCGCCGCCGACTCCACGCCCAGCCGGGCCGGCGCCGACCCCGCCAGCGTGCCCAGGATGTCGGCCTGGCGATCGAGCAGTTCCAGCGCCTGGCGGTCGTCGCCCAGGCCCTGGCGCAGTCGCGCCACCAGGCCCAGCAACTCGGCGCGGGCCTGGGGCTGGTTGCGCAGCTCGGTGTCGGCGCGGCGCACGCCGGCATCGAGCAGGGTGCGGGCATCGAGCCCGCCGTCGCCGGCCTGCTCGGTGTCCTCGAACAGCGCGATCACGAAGTCCTGCATGGCCTGGGCGCGCTCGGCTTCCTGCAGCGCGATGCGGGTCTGCCAGGCCATGAACGCCACGGCGCCCAGCATCAGCGCCGTGAACAGGCTGCCGACAATCAGGGCCAGCGAATTGCGCCGGGCGAACTTGATGCTGCGGTAACCCAGGCTTTGCGGCCGGGCCTGCACCGGTTCGCCGTCCAGGTGCCGGCGCAGGTCCTGGGCCAGGGCTTCGACCGAGACGTAGCGGTCTTCCGGGGCCTTGGCCAGGGCCTTGCACAGGATGTTGTCCAGGTCGCCAGCCAGCTCGCGCGACAGCCTGCGCGGGTTGGGTTCATCGTGCTCGCGCGCCTGGCGGTAGGCGGCCAGCGAAGGCCGCACCGGTTCGGCGCCCAGGATGGCCTCTTCCCAGGCGGCATCGGTACTGCGGGCCGGGTCATAGGGTTTGCGGCCAACCAGCAGCTCATACAGCACGACGCCCAGCGCGTAGACGTCGGTCATCGTCGTGATGACGCCATTGCGCAGTTGTTCCGGCGCGGCGTAGTACAGGGTGAAGGCGCGGGTGCCGGTGCCGGTGATCTCGCCGTTGCCGTCCTGCGGTTCATCGAGCAGCTTGGCGATGCCGAAGTCGAGCAGGCAGACCTCGCCGGCCGGCGTCACCATGATGTTGGACGGCTTCAGGTCGCGGTGCACCACCAGGTTCGCGTGGGCGTGGCTGACCGCGGCGCAGACCTGCAGGAACAGCCGCAGCCGCTGCTGCATCGGCAGCGACAGCTGCTGGGCGTACTGGGTGATCGGCTGGCCCTGCACGTAGTCCAGGGCCAGGTAGGGCTGGCCATCGCTGCTGACGCCGGCGTCGAGCAGGCGGGCGATGTGGGCGTGGCCGAGCCGCGCCAGGATCTGGCGCTCGCGGGTGAAACGCTGGCGCAGGCCGGCATCGCCCAGGCCCGGGCGCAGCAGTTTCACCGCCACCCGGCGCTGGTACAGGCCATCGGCACGCGTGGCCAGCCAGACCTGGCCCATGCCCCCTTCGCCCAGCTGTCGTTCAAGCTGGTAGGGGCCGATCTGCTGGCCCGGCTGGGGCGAGAACAGCGACGCGTCCACCACCGATTCGGCCAGGAAGTCGGGCCGCTCTTCTTCCAGGGCGATCAGTTTGCGCAGCTCTTCGGCCAGCGGCGGATCGACGGCGTCGATCTCGGCGAGGCGGCGCACGCGCGCCGGCGGTTCGAGCTCGATCAGTTCATCGAGCAGTACCGACAGCGTGGACCAGCGTTCGGTGTCCACCGCGGCGGGTTCCCTGTCAGCCTTGCAGCGCCGCCAGCAGGAACATGCGGGCCTTCTGCCAGTCTCGGCGTACGCTGCGTTCGGAGCGTTTGAGCAGGCCGGCGATTTCGGTTTCCGACAGGCCGGCGAAATAACGCATTTCGACTACCTGGGCCAGGCGCGGATCGAGGTCGTTGAGCTTGTTCAGCGCCACGTCCAGGCCCAGCATTTCCTCGTCCAGGCGCATGCCGCCGCCGGCGTCCTCGGGCAGGTCGGTGACCCGGTGCAGGTCGCCGCCGCGCTTTACCGCCATGCGCTGGCGGGCGTAGTCGACCACGACCGAGCGCATGGCGCTGGCGGCATAGGCGAAGAAGTGCGCGCGGTCCTCGAACTCGGCTTCGGCGCGGCCGGCCAGCTTGAGGTAGGCCTCGTGCACCAGCGCGGTGGTATCGAGCGTATGGCCGTGCTGCTGGCCTCCGAGCTGGCGCCGGGCCATGCCATGCAGTTCACGGTAAAGCGTCGCCAGCACCCGATCGAGCGCCGACTTGTCGCCGGCACGGGCAGCGCTCAACCACTGAGTGATTTCGGCAATCTCGTTCATGTCTCCCCGGGGCCCGTCTGCGCGGGCTGGGAACACTATAAATGAACATCGTGTCTATCGCTGGCAGCCCGGGCACCAGGCCGTGGCGCGGTTGGCCATGCGGCCGTCGCGCAGGGTCCGGCCGCAGCGCTTGCAGGCCTCGCCCTCCCGCCCGTAGACGAACAGTTCCTGCTCGAAATAGCCGGGTGCGCCATCGGCGTTGAGGAAATCGCGCAGGGTGGTGCCGCCCCGGGTGATGGCGTGGGCCAGGATGGTCCTCACGGCATCGGCCAGGCGCCGGTAGCGTTCCCGGCTGATGGCCCCGGCGGCCCGGCCAGGCGCGATGCCGGCGCGGAACAGGCTTTCGGCGGCATAGATGTTGCCCACGCCCACCACCACCGCCTGGTCCATCAGGAAGGATTTCACCGGGGCCTTGCGGCCACGGCTGAGCTTGAACAGGTAGTCGCCGTCGAAGCCATCCGAGAGCGGCTCGGGGCCCAGGCTGGCCAGGAGCGCATGGGTCTGGCCGGCGGGCTGCCAGAGCAGGCAGCCGAAGCGCCGCGGGTCGGTGAAGCGCAGCACCCGGCCCGAATCCAGGGCCAGGTCGACGTGGTCGTGCGCCGCGACCGGGGTCCGGGCGGGGAGCACCCGCAGCATGCCCGACATGCCCAGGTGCAGCAGGGCGCTGCCGGGTGCGGTGTCGAGCAGCAGGTACTTGGCGCGCCGGCGCACGCCCAGCACGCGCTGGCCGGGCAGGTCGCGTGTTACCTCCGGCGGGATCGGCCAGCGCAGGTCGGGCCGGCGCAGCACCACGCCGGTGATGCGCCGGCCCTCCAGGTGCGGGGCCAGGCCACGCCGGGTGGTTTCGACTTCGGGCAATTCGGGCATGGCCGAAGTTTGGCAGAGCCCGCCGGCGCACGCGTCAATTGCGGCCCGGGGCCACGGGGGCATAGCCTTGGCCGATGCGCCCAGCCTTTCCCTTGTCGTTCGCCGTCCTGGTCCTGGGCCTGGCGCTGTTTTCGCCGCCGGCCGGGGCAACCCCGTCCCCGGGTCCGGCCGGCACCGTGCGCTCGGCGCTCGAGAGCCTGGCCGACCCCCAGCGCCAGGCCGCCAGCGACAATCTCGACGCCGCCGCGCAGGCGGCGGAGGACACCGCCCGCCTGCGCAGGGAGCTGGCGGCCCTGGAAGCGGAAATCGCCGCCGCGCCCGGGCGCGCGCGCCGGTTCGAACGCCAGCTCCAGGCCTCCCCGCGCCAGGCCCTGGCGGCCTGGCGCAACAGCCTGCCCGCGCGCGCCGACATCGAGGTGCTCGAAGGACTGCTCGAGAACGAGCGTCGTGAGGCCGAGGTCCTGGGCCAACGCATCGCAAGCCTCACCGCCGACCTGGGCGCCGCCCTCGCATCCGACGCCGGTACCCGCGCCAGCCTCGAGGAGCTGCGAAGCCGCCGGGAGGCGCTCTCGTCGCCGGTCGCCGCGACCGAAGGCGAACCGGCCGCGCTGACCGAATCGCGCCGCATCAGGCAAACGGCCGAACGCGAGCGGCTCGACGCCGAACTGGCGCTGCGCCAGGCCCGCGACACGTCGGCGACCGTGCGCCAGCGCGCCCAGGAGCTTGAGCTGCGCGTGCTGCGCCAGCGCCTGGCCCAGCACGAGCCGCGCCTGCTGTTCCTGCAGCAGCGCATCCGCGACCAGTCCCGCGCCAGCCTGCAGGCCCTGGTCGCGGACGTGCACGCCCGTGCCGCCGCCCTGCCACCCGGCGACCCGGTGCTGGCCGAAGCCGCGGCCAGCAACCTGGCCCTGGCCGGTGACCTGCTGGCCGCCAACGAACAATTGGCCGAGTACCGCCAGCGCCTGGCCAGCGGTGAGCAGGAGCTCGCCGCAGACCGCGCCGCGCTCCGCGACAGCCGCACCCGCCTGGAACTGGGCGGCAACAGCGAACAGGTCGGCACCTGGCTTTGGGCGGTCATGCGCAAGCTCGAGTTCGCCGATGTGCTCGAGGAACGTCTCGCGGACACCCGCCAGGCCCTGGCGGACACCCGCCTGCGCCTGATCGCCCTGGACGAACGCCAGCGTGACCAGGCCAATGTCTCGACCCAGGCCGAGGAACTGCGCGCGGCGGCCGCCGGCCGCGATGACGACACCGGGCCGGTCGCCACCGAAAGCGACACCGATCCCCTCGAATCCTGGCTCGAAGCCCGCCAGGACCTGGCCGCCCGTCTCGAACCCATGCTGTGGCGGCAGGCCGCCACGCTCGAACAGACCGAGCGCGTGCTGCAGGCGCGCCTTAAGGCCACCAAGGAGCTGCGCCAGCTCCTTGATCGCCACCTGCTGTGGATCCGCAGCCATGCGCCGGCGGACCTGGCCTGGTTCGGCCGCTGGCCGGCGGCGGCGATGGACCTGGTCAAGGCGGGTCGTTTTGCCACGACCGGTCGCCTGCTCGTGCGTTCGATCGCCGATCGCCCGTCGGTTTTTGTGTTGGCAGTGGTGATCGTGCTGTTGCTGGCCCTGCTGGGCCGCCGCGCGCGCGGACGCATCGAAGCCCTGGGGCAGGGCCTGCGCGACGTCCGCAAGGACCGCTACCGGCGCACCCTGGCAAGCCTGGCCTGGACCGTCGTCGCGGCGCTGCCGGGGGCGGCGGCGCTGTGGCTGGGCGGCGAGCTGCTGCAGGACGTGGGCGAGCGCGGCAAGTACAGCGACTCGCTGGGGCAGGCGCTGCAGGCACTGGCACTGCCGGCGCTGACGCTCTCCTTCCTGGGCTGTCTGGTGCGGGAACGTGGCCTGGCCCATGCCCATTTCCGCTGGACGCGCCAGCGCCGCGAGGCGCTGCAGGCCTGGGTGCCCGCGCTCAAGGCCGTGCTGCTGCCGCTGTACTTCGTGGTCGCGCTGGCCTTCATCCGCGACCAGGACCTGGCCATCGACGTGCCGGCCCGCGTGGCCCTGATCATCGCCGGCGTGTTTTCTGCCGTCTGCCTGGCCTGGCTGCTGGGCCCCGACCGCATCCGTCACGCCCGCGGCGAAAACTCCGAACCGTCCACCTTGCGCCGGGTCCTGCGTGTCGTGCTGCCGGCCGGGCTGGCAGCGGGGGCCGTGCTGGCGCTTCAGGGGTATGTGTACTCCACCGCCATCGTGCTCGACGCCCAATTCGCCAGCGTGGGCGTCTTCATTGCGGTGGCGGTGCTGCATGGCCTGCTGGCGCGCTGGTTCGCGCTTGGCGAGCGGCGCCTGGCACTGCGCAGGCAGGAACAAAAGCGCGAAGCCGAGGCGCAGGCGCAGGCCGAAGGCGCGACGCCGGACGAAGGCGGCGGCGAAGCGATCCCGGTGGACCTGGACGAAGACCTGGCGCTGGACAAGGTCAATGCCCAGACCCGGCGCCTGCTGCGCGCGATGAAGCTGTTGTTGCTGACCGCTGGCCTGGCCTGGGTCTGGGCGGACGTGTTGCCGGCCTTCGCCCGCCTGGACGAAGTGGTGCTGTGGTCGGTGGCGCAGGCGACCGCGGACGGCGGCGACACCGTCATTCCCATCACCCTGATGGCGGCGCTGCTGGGCGTGCTGGCGCTGGCGCTGACCGTCGTCGCCGCACGCAACCTGCCGGGCCTGCTGGAAATCGGCCTGCTGTCCAAGGTGAACATGGACGCGGCCTCGCGTTACGCCATCACCAGCGTGTCGCGCTACACGATCGTGCTGGTGGGCATCATCGCCGGCCTGGGCCTGCTGGGCCTGCGCTGGGGCCAGCTGCAGTGGCTGGCGGCGGCGCTGACGGTGGGCCTGGGTTTTGGCCTGCAGGAGATCTTCGCCAACTTCGTGTCGGGCCTGATCCTGCTGTTCGAACGGCCGTTCCGGGTCGGCGACGTGATAACGGTCAACAACCTCGATGGCACGGTCACCCGAATCCGTACCCGCGCCACCACCATCCTTGATTTCGACAACAAGGAAATCGTGGTGCCCAACAAGACCTTCATCACCGGCCAGCTGGTGAACTGGACCCTGAGCGACGAAACCACCCGGATCGTCGTGAAGGTGGGCGTGGACTACGGCACCGATCCGGCCCTGGTGCACCGCCTGCTGTTGCAGGCCGCCAGCGAGAGCCCGCGGGTGCTCGAGACGCCGCCGCCGCGCAGCTGGCTGCTCGAGTTCGGCGCCAACTCCCTGGATTTCGAGCTGCGCGTATTTGTCGGCGGCATCATGGACCGGCTGGCGGTGCGAAACGAGCTGAACGTGCGCCTGGTCGAACTGTTCGCGCAGAACGACGTCGCCTTCGCCTTCCCGCAGCTGGACCTGCACGTACGCGACCTGCCGGCGGCGCCGGCGCCCGATGCCGGGGCCGGAACCCGCCCCGATCCGCGGCCCGATGCCGCTGGCTGAACGCGGGGCTGAACCGGCGGTTCAGTCCCGCGCCCTTGCGGGCCTTTCGTGCCGACCCCATTTATTGGGGAGGAGGTGACGGCGCCGCTTCCGGCGGGCATCATCGTCCTGCTACAAGCCCCACGCCCGATCCCTGGAGTTACCGAATGTCCCCCGAGTTCCTCGACTGGCTGGCCCGCGGTTTCACGCAGGCAAGCTATTGGCAGATGGCCGGTTATTTCCTGGTGGTGACCCAGCTCACCATCATGACGACCACGCTCTACCTGCACCGCAGCGCCGCCCACCGTGGCGTCGATTTCCATCCGGTGCTGACCCATTTCTTCCGCTTCTGGGCCTGGCTCACCACCGCCATGGTCACCAAGGAGTGGACGGCGGTGCACCGCAAGCACCACGCCAAGTGCGAAACCGCCGAGGACCCGCACAGCCCGCGTTTCCAGGGCATCAACCAGGTGCTCTGGCGCGGCGTCGAGCTCTACCAGGAAGCGCGCCTGGACAAGGACATGCTCGAGAAATACGGCAAGGGCTCGCCGGACGACTGGATCGAACGCAAGCTCTACACCCGCATGCCGTCGCTGGGCCCGAGCCTGATGCTGTTCATCAACCTGGCGCTGTTCGGCATCCCCGGCATCGCCATCTGGGCGCTGCAGATGGCCTGGATCCCGTTCTGGGCCGCCGGTGTCATCAACGGCCTGGGCCATTGGTGGGGCTACCGCAACTTCGACACCGCCGACACCGCCACCAACCTCACCCCGTGGGCGTTCTGGGTGGGCGGCGAAGAACTGCACAACAACCACCACGCCTTCCCCAGCTCCGCCAAGTTCGCGCTGCGCAAGTATGAGTTCGACATCGGCTGGACCGTCATCCGCGGCCTGCAGGCCGTCGGCCTGGCCAAGGTGCTGCGTGTCGCGCCGGAGCTCGACGTGCGCCCGAACATCCAGGTGCCCGACGCCGACACGATGCGCGCAATGATGGCGCACCGCTGGCAGGTGGCCACCGACTACTACAAGCTGGTGCTCAAGCCGCACCTGCAGGCCGAAGCCGCCGACCTGCCGGGTCGCCTGCGCCGGGCCTTCCGCAGCGAGGGCAAGTGGCTCAGCGACGACAAGCGCGAGCGCTTCAACGCCTGGATCGCCGAACGCCCGAACACCGCGCGCCTGATGGAGTTCCGTGCCCGCCTGCTGGCCATCTACGAGATCAAGAGCGCCGAGGCCGGCGCCAAGATGGAGGCCCTGCGCGCCTGGTGCGCCGAGGCCGAAGCTTCGGGCATCCGCCAGCTCGAGGAGTTCTCGCAGCGCCTGAAGGGTTATTCGATGGTGCCCGCGCGCGCCTGAGTCGATTTTTTACCCGCGTGACCGGCAGGGCCCGCTTCGGCGGGCCCTGCTTTTTTGCGGCCGGGGATTGGCTTATCGTGCCTGCACGCAGCCGCGTGAGGATCCAAGCCATGCCCCGGGTGGTGGTTGCCCCTGCACTGTCGCGCCGCCTGCCCGGGCAAGGGGACGACCGGGAGCTGGTGCTGGACCTGCCCGGTGGCACCGTGGCCGACGTGCTGGCCGCACTGTTCGCGCAGCACCCACCGCTTCGCGGTTATGTCGTTGACGAACAGGGCGCGCCGCGCCGGCACATCGCTCTGTTCATCGATGGCGACGCGCTGCAGCCCAAGAACGAGTTATCGCGCCCGGTTTCCCCGGGTGCGGAAATCTACGTGATGCAGGCCCTGTCGGGAGGCTGACATGTCGGACACGCTGCTGGTATCGACCCGCAAGGGTTTATTCGTGCTCGAACGTGGCGACGGCGGCTGGGCCATCGCGCACGTCGCCTTCCTCGGCGACAAGGTTGCGTTGGCGCTGGCCGATGCCCGCGACGGTACCTGGTACGCCGCGCTCGACCTGGGCCACTTCGGCGCCAAGCTGCAGCGTTCGACCGACCGAGGCCGTCGCTGGACGGAAGTGGCGGTGCCGGCCTACGGCCCCGGCGACACGGTGGCCACCGGCGATGGCAAACCGCCGAAGCCGGCGACGCTGGAGCTGATCTGGTCGCTGGAAGCCGGCGGCGCCGACCAGCCTGGCCGGCTCTGGGCCGGCACGCTGCCGGGCGGCCTTTTCCGCTCGGACGACCGCGGCGAAAGCTGGCACTTGCAGCGCGCGCTGTGGGATCGTCCCGAGCGCGATGGCTGGTTCGGCGGCGGCTACGACGTGCCCGGCATCCACTCGATCTGCGTTGATCCGCGCGACTCGCGCTGCCTGCGCGTGGCGGTGTCCTGCGGCGGCGTCTGGCGCAGCGACGACGACGGCGGCAGC
Source organism: Arenimonas aestuarii (assembly GCF_054781715.1). Classification (NCBI taxonomy): domain Bacteria; kingdom Pseudomonadati; phylum Pseudomonadota; class Gammaproteobacteria; order Lysobacterales; family Lysobacteraceae; genus Arenimonas; species Arenimonas aestuarii. The sequence goes on from NZ_BAAGTW010000006.1 coordinate 322,358, forward strand.
TGGCGCGTCACCTGCGAAGGCATGTTCGCCGAGTACATGCCGCCGGACCGGCGCTTCGACCCGGACATCCAGGACCCGCACCGCATGGTGCAGTGCGCCGGTGCGCCGGACACGCTGTGGGTTCAGCACCACAACGGTGTCTTCCGCAGCGACGATGGCGGCGAGTCCTGGCGCGACGTACCGGCGGTACGACCCTCGGTGTTTGGCTTCGCCGTTGGCGTGCACCCGCGCGAGCCCGGCACGGCCTGGTTCGTGCCCGCCATCAAGGACGAGCGGCGGGTGCCGGTGGACGGACGCCTGGTGGTGGCCCGGACCCGGGATGGCGGTGACCGCTTCGAGGTCCTGGACCAGGGGCTTCCGGCCGACCCGGCCTACGACCTGGTCTATCGCCACGGGCTGGCGGTGGACGGCAGCGGCGAACGGCTGGCCATCGGCTCGACCACCGGCGGCCTGTGGACCAGCGACGACCAGGGCAACCGGTGGACCGCACTGCAGGCGCGCTTGCCGCCGGTGCACGCCCTCACCTTCGCCTGAGCGCGGGCGGCCGGGGAGCAGGCGGCGGCGAGTCCTGCGACAATGCCGCCCCTCCGGCGCCTTGCCGTGCTTTTCCTGCCTGCAGACATGACTGATTCGCCCACCCCACCGCCCTCCGGCAGCGATGCCCTGATCGAGCGCCTGCGCGCCGCGGCCGAACTGCTCGACAGCGTGACCGCCGACCGCACCGTCTTCGAGTCCCTGCCGGTCGAGGAACAGAAGCGCCTGAAGGCGGCGGTGAACCGCTTCCACAATCCCGACCCGATTGACCACCGCAAGCGCCGCCGCGAGGCCAGGCGTGCGGTCGTCAAGGAGCGCAACGCGCACGACGACGCGGTGCTCAATGCCACCGGCATCCGCGAGCTGCGCAGCAAGCCGGTGTTCCAGACGCCCAATTATTTCCCGCCGTCCAAGGCGCCGGTGGACCACATCACCGACGATCCCGCGCGCGAAACGATCGAGCCGCAGCACTGCTACGTGTGCAAGGAAAAGTACACGCGCATCCACCACTTCTACGACCAGATGTGCCCGGCCTGCGCTGACTTCAACTTCCTCAAGCGCACCGAAACCGCGGACCTGACGGGCCGCGTCGCGCTGCTCACCGGTGGCCGCGTCAAGATCGGTTACCAGGCCGGCCTGAAGCTGCTGCGCGCCGGCGCTTCGCTGATCGTCACGACGCGCTTCCCACGTGATTCGGCCGCGCGATACGCGCAGGAGCCGGACTTTGGCGAGTGGGGGCATCGCCTGGAAGTGTTCGGCCTGGACCTGCGTCACACACCCAGCGTCGAGGCCTTCTGCCAGACCCTGCTGGCCACGCGCGAGCGCCTGGACTTCATCATCAACAACGCTTGCCAGACCGTGCGTCGCCCGCCGGCGTTTTATGCCCACATGATCGCGGGCGAAACCGCCGCCCACGGCGACATGCCACAACACGTACGCAAGCTGTTGGGCAGCTACGAGGGCCTGCGTGGTTACGACCTGGTGCCCGACGCCAATACCCTGGCCCACGACGCCGCGACGCCCGGCCTGACCCGTGCCGCCGAACTCTCGCAGGTGCCGCTGTTGGCCGAGGAGCTGCTGGGCCAGCAGCACCTGTTCCCGGAAGGCCGGCTCGATCAGGACCTGCAGCAGGTGGACCTGCGCGGCCGAAACTCTTGGCGCCTGCAGATGCACGAGGTGCCTTCGGTGGAACTGCTGGAAGTGCAGTTGGTGAACGCCATCGCGCCGTTCCTGATCAATGCGCGCCTGAAGCCGCTGATGCTGCGCACGCCCGAACGCGACAAGCACATCGTCAACGTGTCGGCGATGGAGGGGCAGTTCTACCGAAACTTCAAGACCACCCGGCATCCGCACACGAACATGGCCAAGGCCGCGCTGAACATGATGACGCGCACCTCGGCCGCCGATTACCACGGCGACGGCATCCACATGAACGCGGTGGACACGGGCTGGATCACCGACGAAGACCCGATCGAGATCGCGGCGCGCAAGACCAAGGAAGAACGTTTCCACCCGCCGCTGGACATCGTCGACGGCGCCGCCCGCATCGTCGACCCGATCATCGACGGCTTCAACACGGGCACCCACGTCTGGGGCCAGTTCCTGAAGGACTACCGCCCGACCGACTGGTAGCGGACTGCTGCAGGAGCGCCTGACGGTGCTCCTACTGGGGCGTGTTGGCCGGGAGCACCAGCCAGCCCTGGCTGTAGAAAAGCATGTACAGCCCGATGCGCAGTGCCAGCAGGATGATGAAGGCGTACCAGCCCAGGTGCGAATGCGGGACCACGCGTCCCAGCGTCGCCCGCAGTGGTGCCAGCACCGGCCACAGCGCCCAGGTGAAGAGCCGGTAGACCGGGTTCTTCATTGGGTCGCCGGGGATCAGCAGTCGCAGCACGCCGCGGCCGATCAGGGTCCACATCAGGACCGCGATCACGAAACTCAGCAAGGTGTAGGTCGTCAGCATCGTTGGATTCTAGTCAAGAAAAAGGCGCCGGTGCGGGCTGCACCGGCGCCCCGGGATGCCGCGGCCTTCGGGGAGGAAGGCCGCGGCGGTCGCCATCACCTGGCGAGCTTCGGGTAACGCAGGTCTTCGACCATGTCCTTGGTCTCCTGCGACGGCTCCGCCGTCATCAGGCTGACCGCCCAGATGGTCAGGAAGCCCAGTGGGATGCCGAAGATGCCGGCCGACACGTCCTTGATGCCCAGCCACGGGGTCATGCCCAGGAACTTCACGTTGACCAGATAGAACAACGTCAGTCCGAAACCGACCAGCATGCCCGCCACCGCGCCGGCCTTGTTCGCCCGTTTCCAGAAGATGCCGAGCACCAGTGCCGGGAAGAACGAGGCCGCGGCTATCGAGAATGCCCAGGCCACGATAGACAGGATCGTCGCCGGTGCGTGCGAGGCCGCGTAGGCCGCGATCGCCGCCACACCCAGCAGCAGGATGCGGGCCACGGTCAGGCGCTTCTTCGCCGTCGCGTTCGGGTTGACCATCTTGTAATAGACATCGTGGGACAGCGCGTTGGAGATCGTCAGCAGCAGGCCATCGGCCGTCGACAGCGCCGCCGCCAGGCCGCCAGCGGCCACCAGGCCGGCAACGACGTAGGGCAGGCCGGCGATTTCCGGGGTGGCCAGCACGATCGCATCGGCATTGAGCATCAACTCCGCCAGCTGCAGGATGCCGTCGCCGTTGCCGTTGGCCACGCAGCCCTTCACCGTGGCCGCGGCATTGGTGGCGTCACACACCGACACCAGGCCGACCTGCGTCCACGAGGCCACCCAGGCCGGGAGCGTGGCGATGGACTGCCCGATCACGTTGGAATAGACCTCGAGCTTGGCGAACGCCGCATAGGCCGGCGCCGTGAAGTAGAGCAGGAAGATGAAGAACAGCGACCAGCCCACCGACTTGCGGGCCTCCTTGACGCTGGGCGTGGTGAAGAAGCGCATCAGGATGTGCGGCAGCGCGGCCGTACCCACCATCAGGCAGAAGGTGAGCGCCATGAAGTTGACGATGTCGTTCTTCACGAAGGGCGTGGCATGCCCGGCGGTGACGCCGAGCTGCTGCTCGAGCACGGTGATCTGCTGCAGCACTTCGCCGTAGGCCAGCTGCGGCACCGGGTTGCCGGTGACCTTGATCGACAGCCAGACCACGGGCACCAGGTAGGCGATGATCAGGACGATGTACTGGGCCACCTGGGTCCAGGTAACCGCACGCATGCCGCCCAGCAGCGAACACACCAGCACGCCGATCAGGCCCACCCAGACGCCGGTGGCCAGGTCGATGCCCAGGAACCGGCTGGTGATGATGCCGGCGCCGTAGATCTGGGCAATGACGTAGGTGAAGCTCGCCGTGATCGCGCAGATGATGCCGATGGTGCGCGGCAGGTTGCCGCCATAGCGCGTACCCAGGAAGTCCGGGATGGTGTACTGGCCGAACTTGCGCAGGTAGGGCGCCAGGAACAGCGCCACCAGCACGTAACCACCGGTCCAGCCCATCACGAAGGCGAGGCCGTCATACCCTTGCGCATACAGGGTGCCGGCCATGCCGATGAAGCTGGCCGCCGACATCCAGTCGGCGCCGGTGGCCATGCCGTTGTACAGGGCGGGCACGCGGCGGCCGGCGACGTAGTACTCGTCGGTCTCCGCCGTGCGGCTCATGATGCCGATCATCGCGTACAGGCCGATGGTCGCCGCCATGAACACGTAACCGATCCAGGCATTGGGCATGCCCATCTGTTCGCCGATGGCAAGCGCGATCACGAACGCGAGGAAGCCGCCCGTGTACATGCCATAGATCTTGGGAAGCCGGCTTACGAAGTCTCCGGACATGGGTCAGCCCTCCTCGGCCACGCCGAACTCGCGATCCAGCCGGTTCATGTACCAGGCATAGAAGACGATCAGCGCCACGTAAACGATCAATGCTCCCTGCGCGCCCATGTAGAAGGCGAACGGGAAACCCAGGAAGGTGAACTGATTCAGCGGGACCGCGAAAAAGATCACCACGTAGGTAACGACGAACCAGATCGACAGCAGGATTGCCGTGACCCGGAGGGTCCGGCGCCAGTATTCCTGGCGCCGTTCTTCGGTAACGGGATTGCTCATGGTCTTTGCCTCCCGGCGCAGGGTCAGAAGCTGTACTTCACGTGCATGTGCAGGCGGCGGATGTCGCCGTCGGCACCGCTCTCGAGTTCACGATTGCCCCAGATCAGCTCGGCGCCGATGTCGATCTTGGGCAGCGGCGAGTAGATGAGGTTGGCGTGGAAGGACCGCGCCGATTCGGTCAACGCCAGGCCGGTCAGCAGCGGGTCGTTGTCGAACTGCGCCATCGAATAGAAAAGGTTGCCGCGCAGCTTCGGGCTGAAGGCGTGGCGCCAGGCAACGAAGCCACCGTAGCCGTCCAGCGCCTCGAGTGACCCGTCGGCCGCCGTCATGGCATCCGGGCCCAGGCCGAACGCCAGGTAGCGGCCCAGGCCGCTGCCGCCGCTGAGCATGTACCGGATATCGTCCTTGGCACCGATGTTCCACTTGCCGGAAAGGCTGAGCGCGAAGGCCGATTCGCTTTCGCTGCTGGTGGCGGTTTCGTACTTGAGCTGCCGCAGCAGGCCGGCGACGGTGAAGTGGCCCCAACTGGCCCGGTGCATGTAGCGCACGGTCGCGTCGGGCACCGAGTTGTCGTCGCTGTTGCCGCGGGCGCCGGTCAGGTAGCCCGCATAGGTGGTCTCCGGATTTTCCAGCGAGAACGACCACGGGCCGTTGGTGTAGCGCAGCTGGGCCTGGCGCACGAAGATCGTGCCTTCGGTCGGGCCGACGAAGTCCACCGCGTCGGGCAGCGCGCCCGCGTCCTGGAAATTCGACCAGGTCTGGCCGGCCAGCCACTTGTCCCAGCTGACGTAGGCGTGGCGGATGGTGACGCCGTAGGTGTTGGTGGCGATCTCGTTGCCGAGCGCGCCGCCGAACAGGTCCATTTCCAGGTAGGCCTTGAGCTTGTGGCCGTCCAGGTCGGTGTCGGCGCCGAACCACAGGCGCGAGAACTGGACGTGCGAATCGAGGTCGGCCCCGTCTTCGTCAACACCACCCACGGGAATCGTGCTGGGCACGTAGAACAGCCGGCCGGTGGAACCGTCCGGGATCTCGCCATCGCTGGTGTCGGTGTACATCGAGTCGAACTTGATGAAACCACCGAAGCTGAAGCGAGTGCCCGGATTGGCGGCGGGCATGATCGTGGCGGCCTGGATCGGCTGGGCCGGCGGTGCCGGCTTGGCGGCTTCGGCGGCCTTTTGTGCGTCGAGCTCGGCCTTGAGTCCCTGCACCATCTGTTCGAGCTGGGCGATGCGGGCTTCCAGGTCCTGCGCGCCGGCGTCCTGCGCCAGCGCCTGTCCGGGCACGGCGATCGCCAGCAAAACGGCGAGCGCCAGCGCGGAGCGCGCGTAACGTGTGTGTCGGTTCATCTTTCCCCTCCCGGAAATCCGAACGGTTGGCCCCAATGGCCCGCGGAGTCTGTGACGCCGGGCGGACGCGGGCCATTCGCCATTGGTCTAATCCGGCGGCTTTGCGGGGCCGCCTTAGACCAAGGTCTAATTGGGCCAGCCCCCCGCCGGTCCAGAATGTCCGGCAGGCGAGTAATCTTGTTGAAGAACCACCGCGGCCGCGCGCCGCAGGAGCCTCCATGTCCGAGCGAATCGTTCCCGTCCCCCCGGCCTTCGAGGCCGCCGCCGCGCTGCGCCGCGATGACTACGAACGGAGTTACGCAAATTCGGTGCGCGACCCCGAGGCGTACTGGCGCCGGCACGGCCAGCGTCTGCAGTGGACCAAACCTTTCACCCAGGCCAAGGACACCAGCTTCGACGCCGAGGATTTCCACATCCGCTGGTTCGCCGATGGCGAGCTCAACGTGGCCGCCAACTGCCTCGACCGCCACCTGGCCGAGCGCGGCGACAAGGTCGCCATCATCTGGGAGCCCGATGACCCCAAGGCGGCGCCGCGGCGCATCACCTATCGCGAGCTGCACGCCAGGGTCTGCCAGCTGGCCAACGCGCTCGAGGCGCTGGGCGTGGCCAAGGGCGACCGCATCACCATCTATCTGCCGATGATCCCGGAAGCGGCAGTGGCCATGCTGGCCTGCGCGCGCATCGGCGCGATCCATTCGGTGGTGTTCGGCGGCTTTTCCCCGGATTCGATCGCCAACCGCATCGCCGACTGTTCCAGCAAGCTGGTGATCACCGCCGACGAAGGCCTTCGCGGCGGCAAGGCGATCCCGCTCAAGGCCAACGTGGACGAAGCCCTGGGCAAGCCGGGCACCAACAGCGTCGAAACCGTGCTGGTGGTCCGCCACACCGGGGGCGGCGTGCCGATGCAGATGCCGCGCGACCGCTGGTACGACGCGGTGGTGGACGCCCAGCCGGCCACGCATGAGGCCAGGCCGATGAACGCCGAGGATCCGCTGTTCATCCTTTACACCTCCGGCAGCACCGGCAAGCCCAAAGGCGTGCTGCACACCAGCGGCGGTTACCTGGTGTGGGCCAGCTACACCCACGAATGCGTGTTCGACCTCAAGGAAGACGACGTCTTCTGGTGCACCGCCGACGTCGGCTGGGTCACCGGCCATAGCTACGTGGTGTACGGGCCGCTGGCCAATGGCGCCACGACGGTGATGTTCGAGGGCGTGCCGACCTATCCCGACCCGGGCCGCTTCTGGGAAGTCTGCGACCGCCACCAGGTGACGATCTTCTACACCGCGCCCACTGCCATCCGCGCGCTGATGCGCGAAGGCGACGCACCGGTCAGGAAGCACTCGCGCCGGTCCATCCGTCTGCTGGGAACGGTCGGCGAGCCGATCAATCCCGAGGCCTGGGAGTGGTACAACCGCGTCGTCGGCGAGGAGCGCTGCCCCATCGTCGATACCTGGTGGCAGACCGAAACCGGCGGCATCCTCATTACGCCGCTGCCCGGAGCGATTCCCGCCAAGCCCGGCTCGGCCACGCTGCCGTTCTTCGGCGTGCAGCCGGCGCTGGTGGATGCCGAGGGCCGCGAGCTGCAGGGCGCCGCCGAAGGCAACCTGGTGCTCAAGGATTCCTGGCCCGGCCAGATGCGCACGGTCTACGGCGACCACCAGCGTTTCATCGACACCTATTTCAAGACCTATCCGGGCCTGTATTTCACCGGCGACGGCTGCCGGCGCGACGCCGACGGCTACTACTGGATCACCGGCCGCGTCGACGACGTGATCAATGTTTCCGGCCACCGCATGGGCACGGCCGAAGTGGAAAGCGCGCTGGTGGGACACCCGGCCGTTGCGGAAGCCGCGGTCGTCGGCGCGCCGCACGACATCAAGGGGCAGGGCATATATGCATACGTCACCCTGAAGGCAGGCGTCGAGGCCGATGATTCGCTGCGCAAGGAGCTTATCGCCCACGTCAGGCACGAGATCGGGCCGATCGCGGCGCCGGACTGGCTGCAGTGGGCGCCGGGCCTGCCCAAGACCCGCAGCGGCAAGATCATGCGCCGCATCCTGCGCAAGATCGCCGAGGCCGGCCCCGAGGGCGTCGACCGCGGCACGCTCGGCGATACGTCCACGCTGGCCGATCCGGCGGTGGTGGAGTCGCTGGTGAACGAGCGCCAGGTGCGCTGAGGATGAATGGTGCCGCGCCCACCATCCTGGTCGCGGACGACCACCCGCTGTTCCGCGAGGCGCTCAAGGGTGCGGTGTCGCGGCTGCTGCCGGGTGCGCACCTGGTTGAGTCGGACAGCGCCGACGCGCTGTTCGCCAGCGCCGAGGCACATCCCGACGCCGACCTGGTGCTGCTGGACCTGAACATGCCCGGTGCCCACGGCTTCAGCGCCCTGGTGCACCTGCGCGCGGTGCAGCCGCAACTGCCGGTGATCGTGGTGTCCGCGCGCGAAGAGGCCCGCGTGGTGCGCCGCGCCCTGGATCACGGCGCAGCCGGTTTCATTCCCAAGTCGTCGGATCCGGCGACGATCCGCGATGCCATCGCCGCGGTGCTCGACGGCGGCCACTGGGCGCCGCCGCAGGCCGAACATGCCGAAGGCCTGGCTCCCGGCGAAGCACAGATCGCCGCCCGCCTGCAGGAACTCACGCCCCAGCAGTTCCGCGTGCTGGGAATGCTCGGCAGCGGCCTGCTCAACAAGCAGATCGCCCATGCACTTGGCGTTTCGGAGGCCACGGTGAAGGCCCACATGACCGCCATCCTGCGCAAGCTCGGCGCCAGCAATCGCACCCAGGCCGTGCTGATGGCCGGACGGCTGGCCGTGGATCCGGGACCCGAACCTGGTCCATGAAACCGGCTGCACGACCCGTCGCAAGGGGCTAAGGTAGTCGCCGGGGATTGCGATGCGGCCGTAGTAGTCGCGGGGCCGGGGCAGGATGATGTTTGACCGGATCGATGGTCGGGGGACGCCGGGGGCCACCGCGCGCCTGTGCTGCGCGTGCCTGCTGGCGGCACTGGTCTGCCTGTCGCCCGCGTCGGCGGTGGCGTCGATCGGCGTGCCGCTGGTCGAAACCGTAGACGACGACGATGCCATCCAGAACGACATCGTTACCGCCCTGGCCCAGGACCACAACGGCTTCCTGTGGATCGGCACCCAGAACGGCCTGCTGCGATACGACGGCTATCGCTTCCGGCGGTTCGTGGTGCTGCCCAAGGAGGACCCCTCCACCTCCGGCGTGTTCGTCAGGCGGCTTTGGGTGTCCGAGGAGGGCTGGCTGTGGATCGGCACGAATGCCGACGGTGCGGCCGTGATGAATCCGGACGACGGCAAGGTGCACAACTTCAAGGCCGACCCGCAGGACCCGGGCAGCCTGTCCAGCGGACGGGTGGACGCGTTCGCGTCCGATGGTGAAGGCGGCGTCTGGGTCGGGACCGACGATGGGCTCTATCACCTCGGCGCGGACGAGCTCGATGGCTCCGGCAACCAGCGCTTGCACCGGCATGGCGACGACGGCGGGCGGTCGGGACGACTGAGCAATCCGCATGTCCGGTCGCTGCTGCTCGACCACCAGAAGCGGCTTTGGGTCGGGACCTGGGACGGCGTCAGCCTGCTGCCACCCGGCGGGGGCGAGTTGCGGAACGTGGGGGCGGATGACGAGGACGGCGGGTTGCTGGCCGGCCAGGAGATCTGGGCGCTGGCGCAGGCCCCCGACGGTCGCATCTGGTGGGGAGGGCGAACCCGGGGCGCGGGGTGGATCGACCCGGAGTCGGGAACCATTACGGCCCTGCCGCTGGGCACCGCCGATGGCATTGGCCACCCATGGATTGCCAACTTCGCGTTCGACCAGGATGGCCGACTCTGGGCCGGTTCCTACGGTGCCGGCGTGGACGTGCTGGACCCCGCTTCGGGTCGGATCCTGCAGCGATTCCGCCACCAGCCCGCCATGAACACCACGCTGGCCGGCAACACCACGGGCGCGCTGCTGGCCGATCGCGCCGGCCTGATGTGGATCGGCAACTGGGGCGGCGGCCTGCAGCACGTCAACACCCGGAACAAGGCCTTCCGCATGGTGCGGCACGTGCCCGGCGACGAGACGTCGCTCAGCTCCGAGGACGTGTTCGCCCTGCTCGAGCTCGACGATGGCACGGTGTGGGCCGGGACCAACGGCAATGGCATCGACCTGCTTGATCTTGAGCGCGGGCGCATCGGCGGCATCCGCCCCGAACCCGGCACGCCCGGCGCCTTGCCCGATGGCGCGGTCATCTCGCTGGCCAAGTCGTCCGACGGCACGGTGTGGGTGGGGACCCGACAGGCCGGGCTGCTCCGCTACGACCCGGCGCAACGCCGGTTCCAGCCCTGGGCCGCCGGCTTCACGGGCGGCGAGATGCAGGTGCAGCGACTGCTGGTAGATGCACAGGGCATCGTCTGGGTCGGCACCAACAGCGGCCTTCTGCGGGTCGATCCCGTCTCGCAGGACACCCGCCGGTACGTGACGGACCGGGCGCCCGACGAGCGCTTCGCCGGCTCCGTGGGCCCGATGGCCATCACGCCCGACGGCACCCTCTGGGTCGGGACCGACACCGGCCTGTATGCGCTTGCACCCGGCGCGGAGCAGCTCCGGACGATCCTGATCGACCCGCGTCGCGATGACAGTCTGTCTAGCAACGACGTCAACGGCCTGGTCGTCGATGCCCGCGGCGATTTGTGGGCCGCCACGGCCCGCGGCATTGATCGCTTCATTGGCTGGGACGGACCGGCGGCCCGCTTCGAATCCATCAACACCCGTGTCGGACTGCCCCCGGGGCAGGTGGCCAGCAACCTGGTACTCGCGGACGATGGCAGGGTGTGGGACGTCGGCGTGGTGGTTGACCTCGAGGCCGGCACGCTCGACAAGTTCAGCCGACCTGAAGGCTTCGACATCGGCGGCGGCTGGATTGGCGCCTACACGCGCACTCGGGATGGCCGCCTGCTGTTCGGCGGCCCGCGCGGCATCGCCGTCGTGCGCCCGCAGGCCTACGCGCGCTGGGACTATGCGCCGCCGGTGATGGTGTCCTCACTGTGGGTGGATGGCGAACCGGTGGCGCCACCGGTGGGCGTCGATCCGCTGCTGATGCCGCCGCAGTCGCGGGGATTCTCGGTCGAGTTCGCCGCGCTCGACTACTCGTCGCCCGACAACCTGGCCTATGCCTACCTGCTCGAAGGCTACGAGCCGAACTGGACCGAGGTGAACGCCGAACGACGCGTCGCCACCTTCACCAATCTCGACCCTGGCAGGTACACGCTGCGGGTAAAGGCAAGCAACCGGGTTGGCGCCTGGAGCCCGGAGACCCTGGCCCTGCGGGTTCATGTGGAGCCGGAGTTCCACGAGACGGTGTGGTTCCGGAGCCTGGCGCTGCTGGCCGGGCTGCTGGCGCTGTACCTGGTGTTCATCGCGCGGACACGTCGACTGGCCGCGCGTGCACTGGCGCTGGAGGCCCTGGTGCGGGAACGGACCGAAAGTCTGGCCAATGCTAACGACGAACTCGCCGCGCTGGCGCGCACGGACCCTTTGACCGGGCTGGCGAATCGACGCGCGTTCATCGAAGTCGCCCGCGCCGAGATAGCGCGTTCGCGCCGAAGCGGGCAGTCGCTCTCGATCGTCCTGGCGGATATCGACCACTTCAAGAACATCAACGACCGCCATGGTCACGATGTCGGAGACGCCGTGCTCAAGGCGGTCGCCGCGACGCTGGCGGGCAACAAGCGCGCCCAGGACACGGTGGCGCGTTGGGGCGGGGAAGAGCTGATCTTCCTGTTGCCGGAAACCGACCTGGCGGCGGCCGCCGAGGTCGCGGAGAAATGGCGCAAGTCGGTCAGCGCGACAGAAGTGGGCCTGGGCCAGGCGACGGTTTCGGTGACCCTGACCCTGGGCGTGGCCGAAGTCCGGCCGGACAGCACGCTGGAGCACTGCATCGCCCGGGCCGACGCGGCACTTTACGACGGCAAGCGGGCCGGCCGTGATCGCGTGGTGAGTGCGGGCGACGACGCGGCCTGACCGGCGGGTGGCCCCAAGGCGGCGGCCACCAGAGACTGAAGGGGCCGGCCTGCCCGCGCCAGTGGCATTAGTTGGTCTGGCCCGGCGGCTGCGGACCGCCTTAGACTGGTTTTACCGGCATGGGCCGGGCCACCGGCGCATGGCATGTCCCAGCTTCGTGTTGTCCTGCGCGTCGTCGGCCAGCTGCTGCTGGCGATGGCGGCGATCATCGGCACGGCGCTCGTGTTCCGGGCGCTGCTGTTGCCCGCCCTGCTCTGGGCCTTCGATCCGGACCCGGTGCTGGCGACGCAGCTCAAACGGTTCGGCACGCTGATCAGCGCGATGCTGGGCTATTGGCTTTACGTCCGCTTCTTCCGCAAACGCCCGGTCAACGAACTGCGCCCGGCGCTGGCCGGAGTCGCCTTGGGCGCCCTTGCCGGGGCGGCGCTGATCGCGCTCGCGCTGTTGCCGCTGTTCGCTTTCGGCATCTATGCCGTCACGGCGCACCAGGGATTGCAGTGGGGCCTGCTGGAAGTCGCCGGCTTCCTGCTGGTGGCCGCGATGCTCGAAGAGCTGGTCTACCGCGGCGTTCTGTTCCAGACCCTCGAGACGGCCTGGGGCACGCTGCCGGCACTGTGCCTGCAAGCCGTGGTGTTCGGTATGGTCCACCTGGAAAACGTGTTCGCGATGGACGGCAACGCCTGGGACATGGTCGCGACGGTGGTTTCCGTCACGTTGCTCGGTGCGATGTGGGCCCTGCTCTTCGTACTGTTCCGGAACCTCTGGATTTGCGGGCTGAACCACTTCGCCTGGAATTTCACCATCCTGTGCAGCGGCGTGCCGCTCTCGGGAATCGACGACTGGCGCGATTCCGCGCCGGTCCGAACCGAATACCGCGGCCCCGATTGGCTGACTGGCGGCTTGTTCGGCCCGGAGAACTCGCTGTTGACCCTGGTGGTGGTGGCCCTGGTGGTCGGCGTGCTTCTGCACTTCGCCAGGAAGCGGGGACGGCTATTCGGTGCTGCCGCCATGGACCACGGGCGTTGACCGGCCGGCGGTTTATCCGCAGGCCGGCAGCAGCGATGACGTGGCTGGGCGTGCCGGCCATCGCGGCCTCGCCATGGACGTCCTTCGCCGCCTTCGTGGTGTTCGGCGGCATCGCCGCCCGGGTGCTGGCCGGGCTGGGAGCGAAGGTGACTCGCACCCTGTGAACCCCTGCGGGCTGCGTCAGGGCAAACAGCCTTGCGTGGTCCCGGGGCCACCGAGAGGGCGCGCCGCATCCACGGCGCTCCACCAGCCCGGCAGGGCCGGGACATAAAGGCCGTCGATGTCCACCCGCATCATTTCGTTGCCGAACAGGCGCGAGAAGGTGCCCACCGTGCGACGTGCCGGTGCCCCCGCCCGGTCGCAGAGCGGGCAGAAACCCTGCAACTGCTCGAGGTCCAGCACCCGGTCGGCGCCGCCGAACCCGGGGCCCTCGGCGATCAGGAAACGGGGCTTGCCCTGTGCGTCATAGACGAAGGCAAGATGCATTTCGTAGTCGGGCCAGAGCTGAACGCTGTAGCCCGTGCCGGCGCGTGCCGGGTCGAACCAGTGCGAACTGGCATCCAGCGGCGCGCCGGCGAGGCTCGGGCAGCCGCGCCCCAGCGAAACCAGCGGCTCAGAACCGGTCTCGCCGTCCAGTGTCCAGGTGAAGCGGAAGGCGTCCGGTCCGGTGGGTGTCACGGTGGCTTCGCCGACCTGCACGACGTGCTGCGCGCTGCCGTTCCAGGCCGTCCGGTAGAGCGGCGCGGTCCACAGGCCGTCGGCGCCCGGCGCCGGCGCCTGCAGGTACAGCCAGGTCGGCGTGCCGTCCTGGAAGTAGGTGTACCAGAGGCCTGCCCACTGGTCGGCAGCCGGGTACAGCACCAGGCCGTGGCCGCCACGCGCGGGGTTGAAGTAGCTGCCCGACCGCACGATGGGAGCTGCCGCCGTGATGGTGGCGGTGATCTCTACCGATGCCGGCGCATTGCCCGTGTTGTCCACCACCGCGTACCAGCGTCCCGGCGCGGGTGCGTACACCACCGCGTCTTCGTCGCCGCCCGCGCGAACCGAGGCAGCGACCGCCGCCGTGACCGGGGGAGCGTCCACGATGCGCGGCGACGAACCAGGTCCGGCCGGCACCAGGTACAGGTCCACCGGGTCCGTGCTTCGGGTTTGCACTGCCAGCGTTGATGCGCCTTCGGGCACGTCCACCAGGACACGCCGGTGCGCGCTGGCCGCCGGAAGCGCCAGCGTGCGGGGCCGCGCATTGGCCAGTGCAATGGGTGCGTCGGGCCCGGGCGTGGACGCTCGGGTCACGCGCACCGGCACCAGGCCACCGGGATCGTCGCCGGTCGACCGCACGCGCAGGTAGCCGACACGGCGTTCGCCCGGCAGGAGGCTGGCGTCGTTCCAGGCCAACCGCAGGGCAAAGTGTTCGCCCTCGCGCAGCTGCCCCGGACCGGTGGCGACCAGGCTGCCGTCGTTGGTGGCGTCCAGGCGGACCGCTGCGATTTCGGCGCGCGCCGGCAGCGACCCCGTGCCGCGGTTGTGCAGCATCACCCAGTACGAGACCGCCGCGTTGCCCGGCTGCTCGATCTCCAGTTCACAGCTTTCGCCAGAGGGCACCATCGCGGCCGTGCAGGCGAGCTCGGCGAAGTCGGCCCTACCGTCGCTGTCGGTGTCCACGCCCAGGTACAGGTCGACGTCCCCTGCGCCCTGCGTGCTGGCATCCACCAGCACCCGCCAGGAACGTGGCCGACCGTCGTCGGGAACGGGAAGCACATGGGCCGACACATCGGTCCCCGCGGTGTCGTCCCAGGGCGAGTTGGGGTCCGTATCACCATCGAGGACGATGTCGTGCCGGAACGGACGCACGAGCGCGCTAGCCTCGAATTGCACGCCGGGCATCGCCTGGAGGCCATCGATTTCGATATCCCTGTGGCCTGCCGCGCCGGGCACTTCCAGGGTGACCGCCGGTTCCGGAATCGGCCGCACGACCAGCTCGATTTCAGATTCCGCGCAGCGCCGGCTGTAGAAGGGCCTCTCGCAAAGCCAGTAGGGCTGGCGATGCACGCCCAGGAACCCGGGCACGGGGCGGAAGATGAGCTCTTCGTCCGCGACGACGTTGAAGTCGTTCTGGATGAAATGCAGTTCGCCGACGTCCGGCCCGGTGAACGCGGTCTGAGGCAGACCGGTGCGGTATTCGGTGAAGACGTCGTTGGTCAGCACGCTGAATTGAACGGCGCGGTTCTGCGACAGGATGATGCGCTCGGCGCGTGCGGCGAGCGGTGGATGCGTCCGGTCGTCATCCCAGACGATGTTGATCGCGTAGTTCCCTCCATTGGGCGCGATCGTGGCCGGACCCGAGACAACGAAGAAGAGGATGGCGATGAATTCGTCGGGCTCCTCGATCGTGTCGCCATTGACCGGGATGTGGATCGTCGCCCCGGTCGCCCCCGCCGGTACCGTGAAATTCGGAATGGGGCTGGCGTCGTAATCGGCGGGCGGGAGCGCCAGGAAGTTCATCTCGGGGCGTTCGTCGGTACTCACGCCGACGACGACGGGACCCTCCAGCGGCCTGTCGAAGGCGAACCGGAAGGGCACAAGCTTCTGGCCTGCATTGCCCTCAACGACCTCGCCGAAAAGACCGTAGAGCATCGGCGGCCCTGGCGCGAATTCTTCGGTCCGTATCCGCACCCAGGAAATCAGGCCACTTCCACCGGCCCCGGTGACGTTGTCCACCCGCAGGGTGAACTGCCGGTTCGTGTCCGGTATGCGGTTGCCTATGATCGTCACCGGGATGAGCGCTTCGCTCTGGCCTTCGGGAATGAAGACGCCCTGCAGCGATACTTCCTCGAAATGCACGCCAGGTTCCGCGCCGCCAGCCGACGTGGTCATCGACTGCACATCGAACCGGACACCGCCCGGTCCGGCCGGCCAGGTCAGCCGCGCGGGAACGTTGTGCACGACCGGGCCGTCGTCCCCTTCAGGCAGCTCGACGTATTCCTCGATGCGCAGCGTGCGCAACGGAATCGCGGTGACCGGCACCGCCGGCGAGGGTGCGCCGTCGCCGGCGGCGTTGAAGGCCTGGACCTGCACCTGGTAGGTGGTGCCTTCGGGCAGGTCATTCATTTGAACCGTGAACGTCCCGGTGCCCGGAGGCGCCGTGACGGGGGGCAGGTACGGCCCCGCGGGCGTGGTAATCACCCGATAGCCGAGGATCGGCGAGCCACCGTCGCCACCCGGCCGCGCCACGGTCAGCGTCGCCGTTCGGGAGCCTTCCTCACTTTCGACGCCGGTGATGGTCGGCGCCAGCGGCGGCGTGCCGTTGCCGCTGGGCACGTGCGGCCGGGCCAGGTGGAGCCGGATGCCGTCGAAAACGGCCTCCGCGACGTCTTCGAAGCCATCCCCGTCGAAATCACCGACCGCCAGCGAGCGCCCGTCGGGCGGGAGGATCGAGCTGTACCCGCCGATGGTCACCTGCTCAGGCATCTGCAGTTGCCCATCGCGCTGCTGGAACGACAGCAGCCAGCTCGGGAAGCTCCCCGCGGGCACCATGTCCGTGAATGCCACCAGGTCGTCGCGGCCATCACCATCGGCATCGAGCCGATGCAGTGCACGCAGTGATCCGACCATGGGTAGCGAACGGGGCGCAGCCAAGGTGCCACCCGGAAGTTGCTGGTACTGCTTCAGGCGCACATCGTCCAGGCCCGGCAAGCCGCCGGTCACTAGGTCGGTACGGCCGTCGCCGTTGAAATCGCCCGCGGCGAGGCCGCTGGCGTGGTCCGCGAAACGCACCGGGGCCGAGAAGGCGCTGCCGCCGAAGCCATAGCGCACGACGAGATTGATGGCGTTGCCCTGGTAGGCCCCGCCCTCGGCGGTGGCGATGTCGACGAAGGGGTCCGCGTTGAAGTGGCCGGCCAGCACGCCACGGAAATTGTCGCGACCGGCATCGATCACGCCCCGGGGCGCCAGCGCACCGGTTCCGTCACCAAAATACAGGTGCAGGGCGGAGCCGATCAGGTGGCCGGAGCCGGGGTAGGATTCGATCTGTTGCGCCTGCACCAGGTCCAGGTGGCCATCCCGGTCGATGTCGGAGACCAGCGGCGTTGCGACGCCCTGGTGCCGGTTCGGTGGTGGGCTCCGGACGACCCAGGCGCCGCCCGGCTGCGAGAGCAGCATCCGCCAGCCACCGTCGCCGGCGAACACCAGGTCGTCGCGGCCGTCTTCGTTGAAATCACCCGCAGCGAAGAGCGGCGTGCGCCCATCGGCCCAGGGCTCGAAGCCGGCAGGCGCCAGGGTCGTCGCCGTGAAGGCACCGTCGGACGTCTGCAGCTGCAGGGTCACGCGGTGCTGGTAGTCGAGTATCGCGAGGTCGCGCCGGCCGTCGCCGTCGAAGTCGCCGGCGGCGATCGCCTCGGTTTCCTCGTGGGCAAGCAGGTCGCCGGTGACGAACCTGACCTGCGCGGCAGCGGGGTAAGGCAGCGCCAGCACCAGCGCTATGCCGAGGAACAGGGCGATCGAACGATTCATGGACGTCGGGTTGCCAGTGGGTGTCGACCGCCGGGTTCGGGAGGGCGGGGTCTTTGCCCCGCCCGGGGATAGAATCCGGGTTTCCGGCCAGGAGTGTACTGTGCACCGACCAAGAATATTTCTCGGATGACCCCGCTGCTGCTGTCCACGCTGGACCTGGTCGGCACCTTCGCCTTCGCCATCAGCGGCGCCACCCTGGGCGTGCGCAAGCGCCTTGACCTGTTCGGGGTGCTGACGCTGGCCTTTGCCGCGGCCACGGCCGGTGGCATCACCCGCGACCTGATCATCGGCGCCCACCCGCCCGCGGCCTTCGGTGACTGGCGCTACCTGGCCACGGCGATGGCTGCGGGCCTGGTGACCTTCTTCGGCTACGAACATGTCGAACGCGTGCGCAACCCCGTGCAGATGTTCGACGCCGTCGGCCTGGCGCTGTTCGCGGTCAGCGGAACCAGCAAGGCGCTGGCCTTCGGCATCGACCCGGTGGGCGCGGTGCTGCTGGGCATGCTGTCGGGCATAGGCGGCGGCATGCTGCGCGACGTGCTGGTGACCGAAATCCCGGCGGTGTTGCAGCGCGAACTCTATGCGGTCGCTGCGCTGCTGGGTGCGACGCTGCTCGCGACCGGTACGTGGCTGGGTCTGCCGCCGGCGCCGACCGCGCTGGTCGCGGCGCTGGCCTGTTTCGTGCTGCGCTACCTCGCGATCCGGCGTGGCTGGAACCTGCCCATCGCCACCTGGCGCGACCCCGAATCCTGACCCCGCCCCGCTGTCCATGCAAGGGGGGGCAGCGGCGGGGCATGTATGCGAGTATCGGCCGGCCGGGCCCGCCCCGCCTGCTGTCCCGACGCCCCCACGGCAGGCCCTGCGCTTCAACTTCCCTTCGAAAGGAGTTTGCAGATGCGCAAGATCGGTTCCTGGGCCAAGCGTGGCCTGTTCGTGGTTTCCCCCCTCGCCCTGCTGCTGTCCATGTCGGTATCGGCCGCCGGGCCGGCTGATCGCGATGTCGCGCCCAAGGTGCGGGAAGCCCTGCAGCGTGATCTCGGCCTGTCGCCGCCCCAGCTGGCCCAGTACCTGAAGGTCGAGCGCCTCGCCACGTCGCAGCAGGACGTGCTGGCGACGTCGGGCGATGGCCGTTTCGCCGGCAGCTGGCTCGAGCGCAAGCCCAATGGCGACTACCAGATGGTGGTGGCCTCCACGTCCATCGCGCCCAAGCGCGGCATGGCCGATGTCGAATTCCGAAACGTCCGCCACAGCCTGGGTCGGCTGGCCGAGTCCAAGGCCGAGCTCGACACCCTGACCGAGCGGGGCGCCAAGGTGCCCAAGGGTGTCTACGGCTGGTTCGTCGATGTCCGCAGCAACGCCGTCACCGTGAACGTCGCGCCGGGCGCGCAGTTCTCGGCCATCGACTTCGTGGCTTCCAGCGGTGCCGACGCCGAAACCATCCGCTTCCAGACCATGGCCTCCGCGCCGCGGCCGCTGGCTACGCTCAAGGGCGGCAGCGAGTACCTGTCCAACGACGGTTCGAACTACTACTACTGCTCGGTCGGCTTCGCCGTCACCCGCCAGGGTGATCAGGGCTTCGCGACCGCCGGCCACTGCGGCAACGCCGGCGACCGCGCCTTCGTGGCGGTGAACCGCCGCACCGTCAGCCAGATCGGTGCCTTCGCCGCGTCCAACTTCCCCAACACCGACCGCGCCTGGGTGCGCGTGGACAACAACCACAGCCTGCTGCCGGTGGTGGACGGTGAAAACCAGGGCGACATTCCCGTGTACGGCAGCACCGAAGCGCCGATCGGCGCCGCCGTCTGCCGTTCGGGCCGCACCACGGGCCTGCACTGCGGCACCATCGAGGCCAAGAACGTGACCGTGCAGTACCCGGGCGAGTCGGTGAACGGCCTGACCCAGGTGAAGGTCTGCGCCGAAGGCGGCGACTCAGGCGGCTCCTTCATCACCACCCCGGGCCAGGCCCAGGGCGTGCTGTCGGGCGGCAACTACAGCTGCAAGGGCAAGCAGGCGCGGCTGGCCACCAGCTACTTCCAGCCGATCAATCCGCTGCTGCAGGCCTATGGCCTGACGCTCAAGACCAGCCAGTAAGCTTCCGGCTGTTTGCGACAAACGAACGCCCTGCATCGCCGGGGCGCCAGGAAGCGGCGGGGGGATTCCCCCGCCGTTTTCCTTTCAGTGCAACCCGCTCAGGCCCCGACCCGCCGCTGCTGCGCCGCCAGGAATGCCCGCAGGCTCGCGGGCTTCACCGGTTTGGTCAGCACCGGGATGCCCAGCTCGCGCGCCGCGCGTTTGACGGTGTCGCTGCCGTCGGCGGTCACCAGCACGGCAGGCGTATGCAGGCCACAGACCTCGCGCAGCGCGACCAGGGCGCCCAGGCCGTCGAGCTCGTCATGCAGGTGATAGTCGGCCACCAGGACGTCGGGGCGTGAGTCGCTGGCCAGGGCAAGTGCGGCGGCCACGGTTTCGGCCACGCGCACGTCCACGCCCCAGCGGCCGAGCAGGGCCTCCATGCCGTCGAGGATTTCGCGGTCGTTGTCCAGGCACAGCACCTTCAGGTCGCCCAGGTCCCCCGCCGGCGCCGCGGCACGTGGTGGTTTGGCCGGCGCGGCGGTTTCCGCCAGCGGTACGCGGATGCTGAACACGCTGCCGCGGCCGGGCCAGGAGCGCACGGAAATCGGATGGTCGAGCATGCGCGACACGCGCTGGCAGATGCTCAGGCCCAGGCCAAGTCCACGTTCGCCCCAGGGCGATGGCTGGTCGAAGCGTCGGAACTCCTCGAAGATTTGGGCCAGGTGGTGCGGCGGGATGCCGGGACCGCTGTCCCAGACCTCGATCTCGACCGCGCCCTGGCGTCGGCGCGCGCCGATGATCACCCGGCCGTCCTTGGTGTAGCGCAGGGCGTTCGCGACGAAGTTCTGCAGCGCCCGACGCAGCAGACGGCGGTCGCTGCGTACCGAGAGTGGGCCCGCGTGCACGCGAAAGCCCAGGCCACGCGAGGCCGCCAGCGGTGCGTACTGGGCCGCGACGCTGGCGACCAGTTCGTCGAGCCGGAACACCGTCAGCTCCGGCTTCAGCGAACCGGCATCCAGGCGCGAAATGTCCAGCAGTCCGTCCAGCAGTTCCTCGGCATCGCGCAGCGAGACGTCGACACGCTCGGCCAGGCGCCGCTGTTCAAGGGCCTCGTCGGTATCGCGCAGCGCCGAGGTGAACAGGCGCGCGGCATTGATCGGCTGCAGGACGTCGTGGCTGATCGCGGCCAGGAAGCGGGTCTTGGACAGGTTGGCGGCGGCGGCCTCGCGGGTACGCTGTTCGACGCGCTGTTCCAGCGTTTCGTTGGATTCGCGCAGGGCCTGTTCGGCGCGCTTGTAGTCGGTGATGTCGCTGTATGTCGTCACGTAGCCGCCGCCGGGCAGCGGCTGCCCGCGCATTTCGATCACCTGGCCGTTGGCGCGCACGCGTTCGAACACATATGGCGTGCCTTCGCGCAGGTGGCCGATGCGCTTGTCCACCTGCGCTTCGATGTCGCCCGGGCCCATTTCGCCGCGTTCGGCGTTGTAGCGGATCAGGTCCACCACCGGCCGGCCCACGTAGAGCATGCCGTCGGGGTAACCGAACATCTGCTGGTAGCGGCCGTTCCAGGCCACCAGGCGCAGGTCGCGGTCGACCACGCTGACCGCCTGCGACAGGTTCTCGAGCGTGGCCGAAAGGATCTCGCGGTTGAAGCGCAGCTCATGGCTGGCCTCGTCGAGCAGGCTCATCACTTCTCCCAGCTCCATGCCCGAGCCGCGCAGCGCGGTGGTCAGGGTCAGGCGCGCCGAGGCCGCGCCAATGGCGCCGGCCAGCAGCCGTTCGGTGAACTGGATCAGCGGCCGGTCGGCCGGCGCCGAGGCGCTGAGCTCGCGGCCCTGGGCGGCGGCGTGTTCGGCGAAGGCGCGGCGCGCGGCGCGTTCACCGACGATGCGCGTGGCCAGGGCCAGCAGGTCGCCGGCGCTGAGCGTGGCCGACCAGCTTCCCGGCGAGGCCAGCGGACGCGCGGCATACGGGTCCAGGAAGGGCGTGGCGCGGATGCGTTCTTCCAGGCTGGGGCGGTAGCGCGCCGACACCAGCAGCAGCGCCAGCACGTTCACCAGAAGCGACCAGAAGGTGCCGTGGGTGATCGGGTCCCAGCCGCGCAGGCCGAACAGGCTTTCGGGCTGCAGCCAGGCAATGCCCAGCGGGCCCAGTTGCAGCCACGCGGTGTCGAACCAGCCGGCGCGGGTCAGCGTCGGCAGCAGCAGCGTGTAGCCCCACAGCACGAAGCCCGCGACCAGTCCGGCGACCACGCCACGCCGGCTGGCGCCGCGCCAGTACAGGCCGCCGATCAGCGCCGGCGCGAACTGGCCGACGGCGGCGAACGCCAGCAGGCCGAAGGCCGCCAGCGAGCCCGATTCACCGGCGCCGCGGTAGTAGGCGTAGGCCAGCAGCGCGATCGCCACGATGGCGAAACGCCGCACCCACAGCACGCGCCGGCCCAGGTGCTGGCGCTGGCTGGGGTCGGTGAGGCTGCCGCGCCAGAGCAGCGGCATCACCAGGTCGTTGCTGACCATCGTCGCCAGCGCCACCGAAGACACGATCACCATGCCGGTGGCGGCGGAAAAACCGCCCACGTACGCGGCCAGCGCCAGCGCCGTGTTGTCGAAGGCCATCGGCAGCGCCAGCACGTAGGTGTCGGGCGCCACGCCGGCCCCGGCGAAAAGCGCCTGGCCGGCCGAGGTGATCGGCAGCACGAAGATGCAGATCACCACCAGGTAGCCACTGAACAGCCAGCGCGCCCGGCGCACGTCGGCGACTTCGCCGCATTCGACGACCGCGACATGGAACTGGCGCGGCAGGCAGACGATGGCCACGAAGGCCAGCAGCGTCTGCGCCATGAAACCCTGCGGGATGCCCGGCGCGACGAAATCGCGCGTGGCCGACTGGAAGCGCGACAGCAGGTCCTCGCTGCCTGGCAGGTGCCCCAGCGCGAACACGCCGACGGCGGCGAACGCGACCAGCTTCACCAGCGATTCCAGCGCCACGGCCAGGATCATGCCGTGGTGGTGTTCGGTGGCGTCGATCTCACGGGTGCCGAACAGGATGGCGAACAGCGCCAGCAGCAGGGCCGAGTACAGCGCAGGGTCGGTGAGCACGCCGCCGGCGCCGTCCGATGGTGCCCCCGAGAGCACGTCGATGCTCATCGCCACTGCCTTGAACTGCAGGGCGATGTAGGGAATGGCGGCGATCACCGCGATCAGCGTGACGGTGGCGGCGATGTTCTGGGCGCGGCCGTAGCGCGCGGCCAGGAAGTCGGCGATGGAAACCGTGCTCTG
This sequence comes from Arenimonas aestuarii, assembly GCF_054781715.1. Lineage (NCBI taxonomy): Bacteria > Pseudomonadati > Pseudomonadota > Gammaproteobacteria > Lysobacterales > Lysobacteraceae > Arenimonas > Arenimonas aestuarii. The sequence goes on from NZ_BAAGTW010000006.1 coordinate 345,257, forward strand.
CTCGCGCGCCACCAGCACCAGGCGTTCAAGGATGCGCCAGCCGAACAGCAGCAGCAGGATCGGCCCCAGGTAGATCGGCAGGAAGCCCAGGCCGGTGGTCGCGGCCGTGCCGACCGCGCCGTAGAAGGTCCACGACGAGCAGTACACCGCCAGCGCCAGCGAATAGATGATCGGCCGCAGCCAGTTGCGGCGTGGGTACAGCGGCTTGCGGTCGCCCAGCCAGGCCACGCCGAACAGCAGCCCGACGTAGCCCACCGACACCAGCAGCAGGATCCAGCCTGCAATCACGGCCCCTCCCCGGGGGAACCTGCGGACCGGCCGAGTGTAGCGCCAGCCGCCGCCCGGCAACTTCGACCAAAGTCGCAGGCACGCCAACGCTGACGCCACGCCCGGGTCGTGGCAGGCTGGCGCCATGGCCACGCCCGTGCCCGGACTGGACCTCGATTCCCCGCCCTTCGACCTGCTCGACGCCGGCCAGAAGCGGCGGCTCTCGGCCGCCGTCGACCTGGCCTACCACGCGGCCGGCAGCCGCATCATCGAGGCCGGCGAGCCGTCCGAGCACGTGCAGGTGATCCTCAAGGGCGAGGTGCAGGCCTTCGACGGCCGCGGCGCCGACAGCACGCGCTTCGCCGACTATGGCCCGGGCGACCTGTTCGGCGCCTTCGCGGTGATCGCCGGGCGGGCGCGGCATCGTTACGAGGCGGTGCAGGACACGGTGTGTTTCCTGGTGCCCGCGGACACCTTCCAGGCGCTGCTGGCCGACAACCCGCGCTTCGCCGCCTACTTCCACGAGGCGCTGTCGGTGAAACGGAAGCTGCTGGCCGACCAGCAGCAGCCCAGCGAACTGGGCCGGCTGATGCTCACCCGGATCGCCGATGCCCAGCTCGCGCCCGTGCACGCGGTGCCGCCGGACACGGGCATCGCCGCCGCGGCCAGCGCGCTGCGCGAACACCGCGTGGACTGCCTGCTGGTTGAACCGGCGGCCGGCGAAGACGGGCCGGGCATCGTCACCCGCACCGACCTGCTCGACGCCCTGGCCGTGCAGGGCCTGGACCGCGATGCCCCCGTCGGCCCGCTGGCCAGCCGGCCGCTGCTGTCGGTGCGCGCGGACGAAGTGCTGTTCCAGGCCCTGGTGACGATGACCGAACACCACGTCGAACGGGTCATCGTGCGCGACGCCGACGACCAGCCCGTCGGCAGCCTCGGCCTGGCCGAGGTGCTGGCGCACTACGCCAGCAGTTCGCACCTGATCAGCCTGCGCCTGGCCCGTGCCGCCAGCGTGGAAGAGATCGCCGACGCCGCCCGCGGCATGACCGACCTGGTGCGCCAGCTTCACGCCCAGGGCGCGAAGATGAGCTACCTGATGGAAATGGTCAGCGCGCTCAACAGCCGCATCCTGGCCCGGGTGTTCGCGCTGTGCGTGCCGTCGGAATTCCACGAACACCTGTGCCTGCTGGTGCTGGGCAGCGAAGGCCGCCGCGAACAGATCCTCAAGACCGACCAGGACAACGCCCTGGTGCTGGCCGACGGCTTCGACTGGCCGGGACTGCCCGAGGCGATGCAGGCGTTTTCCGCAGCGCTCGAACACATCGGTTACCCGCCGTGCCCGGGCAAGGTGATGGTGAACAACCCGCACTGGCGGCTCAGCCAGAGCGCCTGGCGCGAGCGCATCGGCGAATGGGCGCGCGTGGCCGACGGCCAGAGCGCGCTGGACCTGGCGATCACGCTCGACGCCCGGCCCGTCGCCGGCAACCCGGCGCTCTACGATTCGCTGCGTCCGGCCATGCAGGCGCTGGGGCAGGACGCCATCGGCCTGAAGTACCTGGCCGAAGCGACGCTGAGCAAGGGCAACCCGCTGACCTGGCTGGGCCAGGTGCGCGAAACGCAAGGTCGCGCCGACCTCAAGCGCGGCGGCGTTTTCCCGCTGGTGCACGGCTTGCGTGTGCTGGCCCTGCGCCACGGCATCGCCCACCGCAACAGCTTCGACCGCTGCGCATCGCTGGTGAGAGCCGGCGACCTGTCGCCGGAACTGGGTCGCGACGTGCCGCAGGCGCTGGCGGTCCTGATGCGCCTGCGCCTGGGCCAGCAACTGGCCGACATCGATGCCGGCCGGCCGCCGTGCAACGGCGTGGATGTCGCCGCGCTGCGCCGGCTCGACCGCGAACTGCTGCGGGACGCCCTGCGCGTGGTCAACGCCTTCAAGGAACACGTGGCCGACGTGTTCCACCTGGACGGCTAGGCCGTGAACCCGCTGCGCCGCTGGTGGCTGGGCCGCCGCAATGCGAGCAGTGAGTGGGCGCCACTGTTCGCCGCCCCGGCGAAAGACGAATGGGTATCCCTCGACCTTGAAACCACCGGCCTGGACCCGCGCGGCGACGCCATCCTGAGCCTGGCGGCGGTGCCGGTACGCGAAGGCCGGGTGCGGCTGGCGGAGCGTTTCGAAACCCTGGTGCACCCGGGCCGCGCCTTCGACATCGAATCGATCCGCCACCACCGGCTGACGCCGGCCGACGTGGCCGATGCCCCGCAGCTGCGCCAGGTCCTGCCGGATTTCCTGCGCTGGCTGGGCCCTCGAACGCTGCTGGGCCACCACCTGGCCTTCGACCTGGCCATGCTCGATGGCCCGATGCGCGTGGTGGTGGGCTTCCCACTGCCCAACCGCCGCGCCGAGCTGGGCCAGGCCTGGCTGGACCATCGGCGCCTGGCCGACCCGCATGCGCACGTGGACCTGTCGCTCGACGCCATTGCCGGCGCCCTGGGCATCCCGGTCATCGCGCGGCACACCGCGCTGGGCGACGCCAGCACCGTGGCGCTGTGCTGGCTGGCGCTGCAGCAGCGCGCGGGCTGAGGATCAGGCCTCGGCCAGCACCTTGCGCATGCGTTTGATGTCGCGGCGGTACTGGCCGGCGAGCCTGGTCTTCTGCGCCCCGGTGAGCAGCTTGCCCGAGACCTGGAAAAACTTCCTTTCCTCTTCGCGCAGGTGGTGGTGCACCTGGTGCGACAGGGCGCGGGCGGTGTTCATCCAGCCACGGTCTGAGGGCTCGCCCTCCTGGAGCTTTTCCACCAGCTCGTCGATCTCGTGATGTTCGTGCAGGGCGTGGCGGGACGCGTCGAGGCCGCCGTCGTGCATGAGCAGCGGGGCATAGAGGTAACGTTCCTCGGACGCGGCGTGCGCGGCCAGCTCGATGCGCAGCTGCGTGAAGATCGCCTGGCGGTCGTCCCCGCGGGCGCTGGTGCGCAGCAGGCGGCGGCACAGCGAACGCTGGATTTCATGGCTCTCGCGCAGGGCGTCGTAGATGGACTCGCTCATCGGCGTGCTCCCGTGGGCCTGCCCCGAGTCTAGCCCCCGCCCAGGCGGCCGGGCGGTGCCGCGGCTGAATGGCCGTGGACACCCCCGCCGCCACGGGTCAAAATCCGTGCATGCACCTCACCGTCTCCGCCGAACGCAGCCTTCCCTGCACCCCCGAGGTCGCCTTCGAACTGGCGACCAACCCGGACCGGTTCCCGGTCTTCTTCACCGGCTTTGGCCCGATACGCGGCATCAGCGGCATCCGCCTGCATTCCGACCTGGCCGTCGGCAGCCAGCGCCGCGTGCACCTGGTGGACGGCAGCGTGCTGACCGAGCGCGTGGTCGAACACGACCCACCAGTGCGCCACGGCTACACGCTCAGCGGCTTCCGACCGCCCATGGCCTGGCTGGTGTCGCAGGGCGAGGCCATGTGGAGCCTGGCCGGACACGAGTTCGGCTGCCGCGTGCGCTGGGATTACGAATTCACCCTGGCCAAGCGCTGGCTGGCGCCCGTGGCGGTCGTGGTGCTGCACCTGTTCATGCGCCGCGCCATGCACCGCTGCCTGAAGAACATGGCCCGTTCGCTCGAAGCCCCGCTGGAAGCCGCGCCCTGATGGGCGAATGGCTGCTGCTGGCGCTGGCGCCGGTTTTCCTGGGGTTCGTCATCTGGGAAGCCTGGTACTGGCGGCGCCGGCAGCCGGCCATGTACAGCTGGCGCGACACGCTGTCCAACGCCAGCCTGGCGCTGATGCACCAGGCCGTCGATGCGCTGGCCTGGCTGGCGCTGATCGGCGTGTTCTGGTGGCTTCACCAGTACCGGCTGTTCGAAATCCCGACGACCTGGTGGACGATCGCGCTGCTCTTCGTCGCGCAGGACTTCTGCTATTACTGGTTTCATCGCGCCGCGCACCGCATCCGCTGGTGCTGGGCCTCGCACGTCACCCACCATTCGTCCGAACGCCTGAACCTGTCGACGGCGTTCCGGCAGTCGGTCACCTACCCGGTATCGGGCATGTGGCTGTTCTGGCTGCCGCTGGCGCTGCTGGGTTTCTCGCCGACGCACATCGTGCTGGTGGTGGCGATCAACCTGGCCTTCCAGTTTTTCGTGCACACCCAGGCAGTGGGCCGGCTGGGCTGGATTGAATACCTCTTCAACACGCCTTCGCACCACCGCGTGCACCACGCCAGCAATGCCCGCTACATCGACCGCAACTACGCCGGCGTACTGATCATCTGGGACAAGCTCTTCGGCACCTTCGAACCCGAGGACGCCGCCGAGCCCTGCCGCTACGGCCTGGTCAAGCCCGTGCGCAGCCACAACCCGCTGGTGCTCACCTTCCACGAATGGGGCGACATGCTGCGTGATGCCTGGCGTGCGCGCGGCCCGCGGGCCCGCCTGGGCCAGCTGTTCGGGCCGCCCGAGCGCGCAAGTTCGCAAGCCGGGTACCCACGCGGGCCCTGAGTGCGTCACTTGATGCATATCAAGGGCTTATGCCTGCTGCGGGCCTAGGCTGGTGGTGTCCCATGCAGGAGTAGCTGCCCGTGGCCAAGGTCGCGACGGTGCGCGCTGTGCCCCAGGGCCCTGGCCTGGGCGGCGACCTGCGCGCCTACGCGCTCGACCAGCTCGCCGCTGCAACGGCGCAGCTGGGCCGTGAGGGTGATGCCCGCCACGACGGCATCCACCAGGCGCGCAAATCCCTGCGCCGAGCGCGCGCGACGCTGGCCCTCGCCCCGCGTGCACTGGGTGACAAGGCCGGTCGGATCGATGCCGCCCTGGCGACTGCCTGCCGGGGTTTGAGCGCGCTGCGTGATGCTCAGGCCCTGCTCGAGGCCCTGCAGCGACTGGCACCGAAGCTGCCCGCCGACGCGCGCGACACGCTGCCCGAGGCGATGGCGCTGGCAACGGCGCGCCGGGACAGGATGCTTGCCGCCGCCCTCGAACGCGACCCGGGATTCGCACGACGCCGTGCGCGGCTCGAGACCCTTGCCCGCAGGCTGGCGAAACTGGACTGGGACGCCGTGCGGGAGAAGCACGTCGCCAAGGCGGTCGCGCGCAGCGAACGCCGGATGGCCAAGGCGCACCGGCGCGTGAAACGCCATCCCGAAATCGACGAGGGCTGGCACGTGCTGCGCCGCCGCCTGCGTCGCCTTCGCCAGCAGGACAGCCTGCTGCAGGCCGTGGCGCCGGCCCTCCGACCAGCGGACGGTGTGTCCGCCGACCAGGCCACGGTCCTGGGCGAAGCCCAGGACGATGCCCTGCTGCTGCGCCACTGCGCGCGGCGTTCGCCCTTCCCGCCGCCGATCCGCCGGGTGATCCGGTCTGTGGCCCGCGCGCGCCTTGCAGGCGTGCGTGATAACGGCAACCAAGTCTGAAACAAGGCCGCGGCGCGGGGTCCTGGCTGAACAATGGCGGCGTCGCGGGTCGCGCCGGTGCGTCCGGGGCTGGCACACTTGGGCCCCCTTCGCCGCCGGTGGCCTTGCCATGACCGACAGGAACCGCCTGAAGCTGCAGTGGGTGCTGTACACGGTAGTCCTGACCATCGTGGGCATCGCCATCGCCGCGAACTTCGACGTTCCCGAACGACAGCTCGAGCGCATGGTCGAGCACCAGCATGGCATCGGCAGCTCGCAGTTCCGTCGCGAAGTGGGGTCCCTGCTGGGGCCTTCGGTGGTCAACGGCAACCACGTCGAGGCCTACAACAACGGCGACCAGATCTTCCCGCCGATGCTCGAGGCCATCCGTTCGGCTGAAAAGACCATCAACTTCGAGACCTACGTGTACTGGTCGGGCGAGATCGGCCAGGAGTTCGCCGAGGCCTTCGCCGAACGTGCCCGCGCCGGCGTGAAGGTCAACGTCATCGTTGACTGGGTCGGCGGCCTGAAGATGGAGCCGTCGCTGGTCGCGCTGATGGAAGACGCCGGCGTAAGGGTGGAGCTGTACCGGCCGCTGCAGTGGTACAACATCAGCCGCCTGAACAACCGCACCCACCGCAAGCTGCTTGTCGTCGACGGAAAGATTGGCTTCACCGGCGGCGTCGGCATCGCCGACCTCTGGTCCGGCGACGCCGAGGACCCGGATCATTGGCGGGACATGCATTTCCGTGTTCGCGGCCCGGTCGTGTCGCAGCTGCAGGCAGCGTTCAACGACAACTGGATCAAGTCCACCGGCGAGATCCTGCACGGCGAAACCTATTTCCCGCCACAGCCCGAGGTCGGCGAAATGGATGCGCAGATGTTCATCAGCTCACCCGTGGGCGGCGGCGCCACGATGCACCTGATGTACCTGATGGCCATCGCCGCGGCCGAACAGAGCCTGGACATCCAGGCCTCGTATTTCGTGCCTGACAAACTGGCACTGGACGCCATGCTGGCGGCCATCGAACGCGGGGTGAAAGTGCGCATCCTGGTACCCGGCGAGCACATGGATTCTGAAACCGTGAGCATCGCCTCCAAGAAACTCTGGGGACCGCTGCTGGAAGCGGGCGCCGAGGTCTACGAATACAAGCCGACGATGATGCACGTGAAGATGATGATCGTGGACAACTTCATGGTGTCGGTGGGCTCGACCAACTTCGACGAACGCAGCTTCCACCTCAACGACGAAGCCAGCCTCAACGTCTACGATCGCGATTTCGCCCTGGCCATGACCGAAGTCTTCGAGCGCGACATGCGTCGGTGCGAGATCTACGACCACGACAGGTGGAGCGAACGGCCCTGGACCGAAAAGTTCATGGAAACAGCAATCATCCCGCTGCGCTCGCAGCTGTGAAGCGGGCCCGCTGGCTGCTGCTTCCCGCGCTGGCGGGACTGGCCGGTGCCGCGGCAGGCGCGGTGGCGCCGCCGCCGGTGCAGCTCGAGCCCCTGGTCGTGACCGCCACGCGCCAGCCGCTGCCGCGGCTGCAGGTGCCGGCGGCGATCAGCGTGCTCGACGCCGACGACCTGCGCGCTGGCCGCGCGGCGCTCTCGCTGGCCGAGTCGCTGCCGCGGATTCCCGGCGTGGTGGTGCGCGAACGCCAGAACCAGGCCCAGGACGTTCAGCTGTCGATCCGCGGTTTTGGCGCGCGCGCGAGTTTCGGCGTGCGCGGCGTGCGCCTCTACGCCGACGGCATCCCGGCGACGATGCCCGACGGCCAGGGCCAGGTTTCCCATTTCCTGCTGCCCGCGGCCGAACGCATCGAAGTGCTGCGTGGTCCGTTTTCGGTGCTCTACGGCAATTCCAGCGGCGGCGTCGTGTCGGTTTTCAGCGAAGCGCCGCCTGCGGTGGCCGAGGCGGGTGCCGAAGGTCTGGCCGGCTCCGACGGCCTGTGGCGCGCTTCGGCGTCCTGGCGCGGGCCGGTGGCCGGAAGCGCCGGGCTGCGACTGGATGTGCAGCGCGCGGCGGCCGATGGTTACCGCCGGCACTCGGCCTGGCGCCGCGACAGCGCCCAGCTGCAGATGCGCGGGGAGACGTCAGGCGGCGGGCAATGGACGCTGCTGGGCAACCACCTCGACCTGGCCGCCGACGACCCGCAGGGCCTCAGCGCTGCCCAGCTTGCCGGCGACCGCCGCGCTTCGAGCCAGGGCGCGCTGCTGTTCGACACCCGCAAGACCGTGTCGCAGCAGCAGTTCGGCGCCCGCTTCGCGCAGCCGGTCGGCGAGGCCCACGAGCTGGCCCTGGTGGCCTACAGCGGTCGCCGCCAGACCTTCCAGGTGCTGTCGATCCCGGCGTTCGTGCAGGCCAGCGCGAGTTCGGGCGGCGGCGTGATCGACCTCGACCGCGACTACCGGGGTTTCGATGCGCGCTGGCGCTGGCAGGCCACGGACACGCTGTCGCTGGTGCTGGGCGCCGGCCAGGAGCGCGCGGACGAAACCCGACTGGGTTTCGAGAACTTCATCGGCGGCCAGCTTGGCGTGGTCGGCGCCCTGCGCCGCGACGAAGACAACGCCGTGCGCAGCGACGACCTGTACCTGCAGGCCGACTGGCAGCCCGCCGATCGCTGGCGTGTCAACGGTGGCCTGCGCAGCAGCCGGGTGCGCTTTGATTCGCGCGACCGCTACGTGCGCGCCGGCAACCCCGACGACAGCGGCACGCGCCGGTATGCGCGGATTTCGCCGGTGCTGGGGGTGCTTTACCGGGCCAGCGAACGGACCAGCCTCTACGCCAACGCCGGCCGCGGTTTCGAAACCCCCACCTTCGCCGAACTGGCGTATCGCCGCGACGGCGCCAGCGGCCTGAACGACCTGGAGCCCGCGCTCAGCCGGCACCTGGAGCTGGGCCTGCGCTGGCAACAGGCCCGTTGGCAGGGCGACGTGGTGCTGTTCCAGGCCACGACCACCGACGAACTGGTGGTGGCCGCCAGCCAGGGTGGGCGCACGGTGTTCGACAACGCCGGCCTGACCCGTCGCCGCGGCGCCGAACTGTCGCTGGCGATGGAACTGGCGCCGGCCTGGGCGCTGGCCGCCAGCGCCACCTGGCTCGACGCGCGCTACCGGCGCGACGTAGCGGCCTGCGACACGCCGCCCTGCGCCGGTGGCCTTCGCATCGAGGCCGGCCGGCGCCTGCCCGGCATCGCGGCGCGCACGGCCTGGGCACAGCTGCACTGGCAGGCCGGCGAGCGCACCGACCTGTGGCTGGAGGCCCGCGCCAGCAGCCGGTTTTATGCCAACGACGCCAACACGGCCGCCGCGCCGGGGCATGTCGTGCTCGGCCTGGGCGCCGAGCAGCGCCTCGGCGACGGCCGCTGGACCGCCTGGGCCCGCCTCGACAACCTGGCCGACCGCCAGGTCATCGGCTCGGTGATCGTCAATGAAGGCAACGGCCGCTACTTCGAACCGGCGCCCGGGCGGACCTTCATGCTCGGCCTGCGGCTGGAGTCGCCGCTGCAATAAAAAAACCCGCCACGAGGGCGGGTTTTTCCGGAGGCGATCGAAGCCGTGAGGCTTATTTGATCTTGCCTTCCTTGTACATCACGTGCTTGCGGACGACGGGATCGTACTTCTTGATCTCCATCTTGTTCGGGGTGGTCTTCTTGTTCTTGTCGGTCGTGTAGAAGTGACCGGTGCCGGCAGAAGACGTCAGGCGGATCTTGTCGCGCTTGGATGCCATTTTTCAGTCCTCCTCAGATCTTTTCGCCGCGGGCGCGCATTTCGGCCAGGACGGAGTCGATGCCGTTCTTGTCGATGGTGCGCAGGGCGTTCATGGAAACACGCAGTTTGATCCAACGGTTTTCCGAGGCTACCCAGAAGCGGCGCTCGTGCAGGTTGGGAAGGAAACGGCGGCGGGTACGGTTGTTGGCATGCGAGACGTTGTTGCCGCTCTGCACACCCTTGCCGGTAACTTGGCAAACTCGGCTCATTGTGGAACTCCTGGGTCAGGACTGGCCGCCCATAGCCCGGGCGGCGGCGGCCCCGCGCGGCGGGCCGGAGGGCCTGCAGGCGCATGCGATGCGGGATACAGCAAACGCTCCGCCAGGGGCCGGGATCGCACTACCGGGGCCAGGGCCTGGGGGCAGATGCGGAGCGAGCCGCGCATTATGCCCGCAGGCGGGCCCGGGGGCAATACTTATCCACAGGGGGGCTAATGCCCGGCGCGGTCGCGGTGCCAGCCGCGGTGCTGGATGTCGAGGTAGAGGCTGTAGGCGGCGGTGAAGGTCGGGAAGAGGTTCTGCAGCACGCCCACCGAGTCCTGCTTGGCCGAAAACAGGAAATAGCTCAGGGTCATCATGGCGCCGGCCAGGCTCATGTACCAGAACACCCGTGGGATCACCGGCTTGCCGGCCTGGCGCGAGGCCAGGAACTGCACCACCCAGCGTCCGCCGAACATCAGCGCGCCCATGTAGCCGATCAGCTTCCATGGGGTGACGTGCAGGCCGGACCAGTCCAGCCACATGATTTCCTGGTTCATGGCTTACTCCAGTTCGCGCACGGCCGTGCGCCGGCTGCGCGTGATCAGCCAGGCCACGCCCATCAGGTCGCGGATGCCGACCAGGGCGCGGCCCAGGTTGGTGTACTTGGACATGCCCGCGCCCCGCGGCCGGTGGTTCACCGGCACGCTGGTGGTGCGCCAGCCGGCGCGCTGCATCAGCGCCGGCAGGTAGCGGTGCATGTGGTCGAAATAGGGCAGGTCGAGGAAGGCGGCCCGTTCGAACAGCTTGGTGCCGCAGCCGGTGTCGGGCGTGGCGTCGCGCAGCAGTCGCGAGCGGATGCCGTTGGCCCACTTCGAGGCCCACTTCTTGCTGCCGCTGTCCTGGCGGTTGACCCGCCAGCCAGCGTAAAGCTTCACGTCGGGCGGGCCGGCGTCGCGCGCGGCCACCAGCCTGGGCAGGTCGGCCGGGTCGTTCTGGCCGTCGCCGTCGAGCGTGGCGACCCAGGGGGCGCGCGCCGCCTTCACCCCGTTGCGGATGGCGGTGCTCTGGCCCGACTGCGTTTCGTGCGCCAGCACCCTCAGCTCCGGGGTGGTCGCCCGGGCACCCTGCAGCAGCGCCAGGGTGCCATCGTGGCTGTGGTCGTCGACGAAGATCACCTCGAAGGCCAGCACGCCGCGCAGGGCGGCCACGGTTTCGGCCAGCAGCGCCAGCACGTTGCCTTCCTCGTTGAAGGCGGGAATGACGACCGACAGCTGCAGTGGAGTCACGGGGCGAACTGGCCTGGACGGGAACCGGTGGCGGATTCTCGCAGGTGGCCTGTTAAAACTTGGCTACGCGATTCAGCCGCGCAGGCGCTCGAGGATGCCTTCCAGGCTGTCCAGGCCGTGGTAACTGATGACCAGTTTGCCGCGGCCGCCGCGGCCGTGCTGCACGGCGACCTTGGCGCCCAGCTTTTCCGACAGCTCGCGCTCGAGGGCGGCGATGTCGGCGTCGGACTTCTTTTCCGGCCCCTTCGTAGGCTTCTTGCCGGGGATCTGGCCCTTGGCCATCAGCTGGGCGCGGCGCTCGACCTCGCGCACCGACCAGCCCTCGGCCACGGCTTCGCGGGCCAGGGCCAGGGCGGCCTGCGGCGCCAGGGTGAGCAGGGCGCGGGCATGGCCCATTTCCAGCTGCCGCTCTTCGAGCAGCTTGCGGATGCCTTCCGGCAGCTCGAGCAGGCGCAGCAGGTTCGACACCGAGGCGCGCGAGCGGCCCACGGCTTCGGCGGCCTGCTGGTGGGTGAGGGAAAACTCGTCGATCAGCCGGCTCAGGGCCAGGGCTTCCTCGAGCGGGTTGAGGTCTTCACGCTGGATGTTCTCGATCAGCGCCATGGCGATCGAGGCGCGGTCGTCGACCTCGCGCAGCACCACCGGGACGTCGGACAGGCCGGCCTCGGTGGCGGCGCGCCAGCGGCGTTCGCCGGCGATGATTTCGTAACGCACGACGCCGGCCTTGTCCTTGCCGATGCTGCGCACGACGATCGGCTGGATCAGGCCCTGGGCCTTGATGGACTCGGCCAGCTCGGTGAGCTTGTCCGGGTCCATGCCGCTGCGCGGCTGGTACTTGCCGGGCTGGAGCTGGTCGATGGGCAGCGTGTGCAGGCCCTCGCCGCCGGAGGATTCGTCGCTGGCGGGCGCCGCACCCTTGTTGCCGGTGCCCAACAGGGCGTCGAGGCCGCGGCCAAGGCCGCGCTTCTTGCTGCTCATGCCATCTCCTTGTGCATCTTCTTCTCGCGCCGGACGATTTCGCCGGCCAGGCCCAGGTAGGCGATGCCGCCCCGGCTGCCGCGGTCGTAGCCGACGATCGACTGCCCGTGGCTGGGCGCCTCGGCCAGGCGCACGTTGCGCGGGATGATCGAGCGGAACACCTTGTCGCCGAAATGCCGGGTCAGTTCACCCGACACGGCATTGGCCAGGTTGTTGCGCACGTCGAACATGGTGCGCACGATGCCTTCGATTTCCAGCTGCGGGTTCAGCTTGCCCTTGAGCGCGTTGATGGTGTCCACCAGCGAGCTCAGGCCCTCGAGCGCGAAATATTCGCACTGCATCGGCACGATCACGCCGTCGGCCGCGGCCAGGGCGTTGAGCGTCAGCAGCGACAGCGAGGGCGGGCAGTCAATGATCAGGTAGTCGTACTTGTCGCGCAGCGGCGCCAGCGCGGTCTTGAGCCGCTGTTCGCGCGCCGTTTCGTCCATCAGCCGGATTTCGGCCGCGGTCAGGTCGATGTTGCCGGGCAGCAGGTCGAAACCTTCCGGCGCCTTCACCACCACCGATTCGGCCGTGCATTCGCCCAGCAGGACTTCGCAGGCGGAGTTGTCGAGCTCGCGCTTGTCCACGCCCGAGGCCATGGTGGCGTTGCCCTGGGGGTCCATGTCCACCAGCAGCACACGCCGGGGCGTCTGTGCCAGCGCGGCGGCCAGGTTCACGGCGGTGGTGGTCTTGCCGACCCCGCCCTTCTGGTTGGCGATGGCGATGATGCGACCCATGCGATCTCCTTGCGCGGCCTGGACCGGGGATTATGCCGGCTTGGCCGGGTCACGGGTGACCGTGACCAGGTGGCGGTCGCCTTCCAGCCCCGGCACGACCAGGGATTCCAGGGCCTCAACCCGCCAGCCGGGCGGCAGTGCGGCGATTTCGGCGTCGGGGCGCTGGCCTTTCATGGCCAGCAGGCGGCCCTGCGGCGCCAGCAGGTGGCCGCCGACGGCCAGGATGCCGGCCAGGGAGTCCATGGCGCGGGCGGTGACCTGGTCGAAGGCGCCGGGTTCGGCCACGGCTTCGGCCCGGGATTCGAGCACCCGGACGTTGTCCAGGCCGAGCTGGCGCACGACTTCGCGCAGGAACCGGGTCTTCTTGGCGATGCTTTCGACCAGGGTGACCTGCAGGCCGGGCACGGCCAGCGCCAGCGGGATGCCGGGCAGGCCCGGGCCGGTGCCCAGGTCGGCCAGCGTGCCCGGGCGCACGTGGCGCCACATCGACAGCGAGTCGAGCAGGTGTTTGGCGATCATCTCGCGCGGGTCGCGCACGGCGGTCAGGTTGTAGGTGCGGTTCCAGCGGTCGAGCAGGGCCAGGTAGTCCAGCAGCCGGCCGGCCAGTGGCTGCGGCGGCAGGCCGAGCGCGACCAGCCCGGCTTCGAGCTCGGGCCCGAGATGGGAAAGCGGGTTCATGCCGCCATTATGGCGACAACCCGGTTTTCAGGCGACGCGGCAGCGGATGACGCGCAGGCCCTTGGGGCCCAGCCGCTGGTTCATGTCCACCTTGAGCGTATCCGGGCCGGTGGGCGCGTCCAGCAGCGGCAGGGCCTCGCGGATGACCAGGGCGTCGATGTCGTCCAGCGCCTCGCCCGCCAGGGCCGGGTCGAGGATCTGGTAATAAAGCTCCGCTTCCGTGCCCTGGGCGCCGACCACCGACAGGTGGTGCCCGATCAGGCAGACCGGCTGCCCCAGCTGGTCCAGCCCCGGCAGGGTCCAGCGCCAGCCCGGCCCCAGGGCCCGGATGAAGCGCCCGAAGCGGTGCACGGTCACCACGCTGTTGTCCGGAACCCGGCGAAAGCCGGTCAGCCAGGCCAGGGGTGCCAGGGGGATCGGCAGGGGCAAAAGCGGGGACATGAATGTCATGGGTGCCAGTAACTTAGCCGGGGTTCCTGAAGCATAGTCTAGTTAACGTGACTGCTCCCGGAACTCGGCCACCTCGGACAGATGAACGCCCAGGTGGGCCTGGCCCCCAGCCCCGGCCTTCGCGACTGCCAGGCTGGATCGGTGGCACGGCCCCATCGCCACCAGGGTGCAGGCCGAATTCGCCGGTTCGCCGCGTCGAGCTGCGCAGGGAGCTGATCGGGCATCGCGGGGCATCGGCGGATTCGGGGTCGGTCAACACAAGGGCAGGCATGTTCCATCGCGTTGCGCGCAAGCCAAAGCCGTCACTGGGCAAGCCCTCGGAAGTGTCGACTGCGGCGGGACTTTTCCGCGGGATTGCTGGTCTAATCGAAACCGAAGCCAAAGGAGGCGCCGGTTTGGAAGATGGAATCATCCTTTGCGTGGATGACGACTCCACGGTTCTGAATGCGCTTCGAAGCGTCTTTTCAAGCCATTTCGGCCCGGGAATGGAGTTCGAGTTCGCCGAGAGCGGCGAGGAAGCGCTCGAGATCGACGCGGAAGTTCGTGCCGGCGGGCGCGAGCTGGGCCTGGTGATCTCCGATTTCATGATGCCGGGCCTGCGCGGGGACGAATTGCTGGTGCGGCTGCACGCGAGCACGCCCAACACGGTCAAGATCCTGCTGACCGGCCAGAGCGACATGAGCGGCGTGAAGCGCGCGATCAACGAGGCCAACCTCTACCGCTTCCTGGAAAAGCCCTTCCTCAACGAGGACATCGTGCTGACCGTGCGAGCGGCGATCCGCGCCTACTGGCAGGAGCGCAACCTGATCCTCCAGAACGAGCGGCTGCGGAAGATGAACACCGAGCTCGAGAACCTGGTGCAGGCGCGCACCCAGGAACTGGTTGAAAAGAACCGCGAGCTCGAGATCCTCTCCGTCACCGACAAGCTCACCGGCCTGGCCAACCGCCGCAAGCTCGACCAGGTGCTGGACGAAGAGCTGATCCGCGCCCGCCGGTACGGCATGGAGTTCGCGGTGGCGATCATGGACATCGACTACTTCAAGCGCGTGAACGACCAGCACGGCCACGCCGCCGGCGACCTCGTGCTCGAGGCGATGGCGCGCATCCTGCGCCAGTGCACGCGGGACGCGGACCTGGTGGCGCGCATGGGCGGGGAGGAATTCGTAGTGGTCTGCCGGCACACCGGCATGGAGCACTGCACCACGGTGGCGGAAAAGGTCCGCAGGGCCATCGAGGCGCATGATTTTTCCGGCATAGGGACGATCACTGCCAGCTTCGGAGTCGCGGCCTTCAAGCCCGACGACAGCATGGCCAGCCTGATGGCCCGTGCCGACGCGGCGGTCTACCGGGCCAAGGCGGCGGGACGCAACCGCGTGGAGGTCAGCGATGGCAACGGATGAGCTGCAGGCGGCAGGCCTGGCCGAGCGCGTCGCGCAACTCGAGCGGGAGCTGGCCGAGCGCCGGCGCGGCGAAGAACTGCAGCGTGCGCTCTACGAGATCGCCGCCCTGTCTTCGGCCGACAGCGGCCAGCACGACCACTACGCGCGGCTGCACGAGATTGTCGGCAGGCTCATGTACGCCAGGAACTTCATCATCGCCACCTACGACGCGGAGGCGGCGATGATCCACCAGGTCTACCTGGTGGACGAGGATCCGAACGAGGTCAAGGAAAGTTTTCCCTACGGCGAAGGCATTTCGTCGCTGGTGCTGCGCAGCCGGCGGCCGTGGCTGCTCGACGACCCGACTTTCAAGGAGCTTGTGGCCCAGGGCGAGATCCGCGCGCCGCGTGGACTGGCCGACTTCAACAGCTGGATGGGCGCGCCGATCATCTTCCAGGAGCGGATCTACGGCCTGATCATCGTGCAAAGCTACAGCCAGGACATCAGCTACGACCAGGCCGACCTCCAGCTGCTCGGTTACGTCGCAAGCCATGTCGCGGCGATCATGGCCCGCTGGGAATCCAACCACGCCATCAAGCAGGCGAACGACGAACTGGCGGCGTCGGCGAATACGCTGCGCCTGCTCGGTGACATCGGCAAGGACCTCACCGCCAGCCTGGACCGGCTGGCCATCTGCAAGACCCTCGAGCAGCGGCTGGCGCCCTTGCTGCCGATGGACGCATTCGGCGTGGCCCTGGTTTCGCCCGACGGCGAGTCGCTCGACTACGTTTATTACGTCGAGGATGGCCAGGAGGACACCGAAACCTCCTATCCGATGGACCATCCCACCTCGTTGGCGGTGCTGACGTTCCGGGAAGACCGTGAAATGACCGTCTTCAACGAAACGCAGTTCGACAATGCGCCCACTCCCGTCTCGATCCAGCCCTCGGCGCCCATCCTTTCGGCGGTGTTCCGGCCGCTGATCGCCAACGGCCGGCGCATCGGCGTGGTGACGGCGCAGAGCCACCAGGTCAATGCCTACCAGGACCGCGAACTCGAGGTCCTGCGCAGCGCCGCCGCCTATGCCGCCATCGCCCTGGCCAACGCCGATGCCTACGCCGCCGCCGAGAGCGCCCGCGCCCGGGCGGACAAGGCGTTGCACGAGCTGCACGAGGCCGAGGCACACCTGGTGCATTCGGAAAAGATGGCGGCGCTCGGCCAGCTGATCGCGGGTGTTGCCCATGAGATCAACACCCCGATCGGTGCCATCCGCTCGAGCGGACGCAACATCACCGAGTCCCTGGGCGAGGCCCTGGCGGACCTGCCGCGCCTGCTCGAGTTGCTCGATGCCGAGCACCGGCGCAGCTTCAGCGCGCTGGTCGCGACGGCGATCCAGCCGCGCGCCGTGATGAGCACCCGCGAGGAAAGGGCGGCGGTGCGGGAGCTGACCGCGCGCCTGGAGTCCCTTGGTTTCGAACAGGCCCGCCATCGCGCGGGGCTGCTGGTGCAGCTGCAGGCGCAGGACGTGCTCGACCCGCTCCTGCCGCTGCTGCGGCACCCCGCTTGCGACCTGGTCCTCGAGACGGCCTACGGGCTGGCTACCGTCACCACCAATGCCGAGAACATCAACACCGCCGTCGATCGCGTGGCCAAGATCATCTTTGCGCTGAAGAGCTTCTCGCGCTCCGGCGGCGAGTCGCTGTGGATGGACGCCGACCTGCGCGAGGGCCTGGAGACGGTGCTGACGATCTACCAGAACCAGATCAAGCACGGCACCGAGCTCCTGCGCGACTACGAGGACCTGCCGCCCGTCCGCTGCCTGCCCGACGAACTCAACCAGGTCTGGACCAACCTCGTCCACAATGCGCTGCAGGCGATGGACCACAAGGGAACCTTGCGCATCGGCCTGCGCCGCGAAGGCGACTGGGCCCATGTTTCGGTCGGCGACACCGGCAAGGGCATTCCCGAGGCCATCCGCGAGCGCATCTTCGATGCCTTCTTCACCACAAAACCCGCCGGCGAAGGCACCGGGCTCGGCCTGGACATCGTCAGGAAAATCGTTGAAAAGCACGGCGGACGGATCAAGGTGGACAGCGAGGTCGGCCAAGGCACTACCTTCACCGTGTCCCTGCCCATGCGAGGAGTGAAGTAATGGAACGTGGCGTACTGCTGTGCGTGGACGACGAGATAATCGTGCTGACGGCGCTCAAGGACCAGCTCAGGCGGGCGTTCGGCAACAGCTTCGTGATCGACGTCGCCGAAAGCGCCGAGGAAGCCCTGGAACTGCTCGACGAGCTCGCCGGGCAGGGCCATACCCTGCTGGTGATCGTGTCCGACTGGCTGATGCCCGGCATGAAGGGCGATGAATTCCTGGTGCATGCGCACCAGCGCTTTCCTTCAGTGGTGAAGATCATGCTGTCGGGCCAGGCCGAACCGGCCGCGGTGGAAAGGGCGCGGCGGGAGGGTGGCTTGCACGAGTTCCTGGCCAAACCCTGGAATGCCGCCGAGCTGGTGGATTCGATCAACAAGGGCCTCGGCGCCAAAGCCTGAGGCCTGCCGGTCATCCCCTGCCGTGCGGCGCCTCCAGGTCCAGCACCGGGCCCTTGGGCACGATGCCGGTCGGGTTGATCATGTGATGGCTCTGGTAGTAGTGGCCCTTGATGTGCCGGAAGTCGACCGTTTCGGCGACGCCGGGCACCTGGTAGAGCTCGCGCAGGAAACCCGACAGGTTCGGGTAGTCGGCGATGCGGCGCAGGTTGCACTTGAAGTGGCCCACGTACACCGCATCGAAGCGAACGAGCGTGGTGAACAGCCGCCAGTCGGCTTCGGTCAGCGCGTCGCCGCAGGTGTAGCGGGTTTTCGCCAGCCGCTCCTCCAGCCAGTCCAGGGCCTCGAACAGCGGCACCACGGCCTCCTCGTAGGCGTCCTGGGTGGTGGCGAAGCCGGCCTTGTACACCCCGTTGTTGACGTCGTCGTAGACGCGCCGGTTGACCTTGTCGATCTCCGCCCGCAGCAGCGCGGGGTAGAAGTCGCCCGGCGCGGCGCCGACGCCGTCGAAGGCACTGTTGAACATGCGGATGATGTCGGCCGATTCATTGCTGACCACCGTCGCGCGCTCGCGGTCCCAGAGCACCGGCACGGTGACGCGGCCGGAGTAGCCGGGGTCGGCCCTGAGGTAGACCTCGTAAAGGCGCCGGGCGTCGTTCACCGGGTCGGGCACCACGCCGGGGCCCGGCTCGAAGGTCCAGCCTTCCTTGCCCATCAGCCAGTTAACCACCGACACGTCGATCATCTTCTCCAGTCCCTTCAGGCGCCGGAAGATCAGCGTGCGGTGCGCCCAGGGGCAGGCCAGCGACACGTACAGGTGGTAGCGCCCGGGTTCGGCCTTGAAGCCGCCTTCGCCGTCGGGCCCGGGCGCGCCGTCGGCGGTGACCCAGTTGCGGAACTTCGCGCTCGAGCGCTCGAAGCGCCCGCCGCTCTTGTCGGTGTCGTACCAGGTGTCTTGCCACTTGCCATCGACCAGCAATCCCATCGCGTGCCTCCACGGCGAAAACCATGCCCGTGACCATAACGCGCCCCGGCAGAACGCGAGGTGATCACGGTCATTACCCGTCGTCCGCGCACCCGCGCTAGCATCGGCGGGAAAGCCCACGTGAGTCCCGCCATGCCTACCGTCCTCGTCACCGGCGCCACCGGCTTCCTTGGCCAGCACCTGCTGCGCGAACTGCGCGCGGCCGGCGTCGACGTGCGCGGCTTGTCGCGCTCGCGGGCCGGCGACGCCGCCGTGGCCGCCGCGGGCGCGCTGCCGGTGCGCGGACACCTGGGCGATGCGGCGTCGCTGGCGGCCGCAGTCGCTGGCGTCGAGGCCGTTTTCCACACGGCGTCCGACACCAACAACTGGGGACCGGGCGATGCCGCCCAGACCGCCACCAACGTCGGGGGCACGCGACGGCTGCTCGACGCCGCGCGCGACGCCGGCGTGCGCTGCTTCGTCTACACGTCGAGCGTCTCGGCCTATTCACACCTGGCGCCGGGGCCGCTGCGCGAGGACACGCCGCAGCAGGGCGCGCGCTCCTGGATCAACTACGAACGCAACAAGCACGCCGCCGAACGCCTGGTGCGCGAATCCGGCCTGCCCTTCCTGATCCTGCAGCCCTCGCACATCCTGGGTCCGGGCGACCGCAACAACTGGTCGAACCTGATCCGCATGGCCGACGCCGGCCAGTTGCCCGGGGCGCCGCCCGGCTCGGGCGCCTTCGCCGACGTGCGTGAGGTCGCGCGGGCGCACGTGCGCGCCTGGCAGGGCCCGGCCCGCGACGAGGCCTGGCTGCTGGGCGGCGAGCACGCCAGCTTTCTCGGCCTGGTGGCGGAAATCGGCCGCCGGCTGGGCAAGCCGGTACCGACGCGCGCGCTGCCGGCGCCGGTGTTGCGCGTTTATGCGCGCACGCTGGACCTGGTCTCGCGCATCACCCGCAAGCCACCGAAGCTGACGCCCGCGGCGGTGTGTTTCACCTGCCACCACCTGCAGGTGGACAGCGGCAAGGCCGAACGTGAGCTGGGCTATCGCGGCACCCCGCTGCCGGCGCTGCTGGCCGACACCATCGCCTGGCTGCGGGCCGAGGGCCTGCTGGCGGCTCAGTCCACCGACAGCCCGTAGCGTTCCAGGATCTCGTTGGCCGATGCCGGCTTCGAGAACAGGTAGCCCTGGCCCAGGCTCAGGCCAAGCAGGCGCAGCTGGTAGCGCTGTTCTTCGGTTTCGATGCCTTCGGCGATCACTTCCAGGCCCAGTGAATCGGCCAGCAGGCGGATGGCCCGCACGATGGCGGTGCTGCCGCCGCTTTCGCCGCTGCGCAGTTCGTGCACGAAGCTGCGGTCGATCTTCAGGCCGTGCAGCGGGAAGCGATGCAGGTAGCTCAGCGACGAATAGCCCGTGCCGAAGTCGTCGAGCAGGGTCAGCACGCCGGCATCACGCAGCCGGCCGAGGCAGGCCTGGACCTCTTCGGGCTGTTCGAGCAGCGCGCCCTCGGTGACTTCCAGGCGCAGGTTGGCCGGGCGTACGTCGTAACGCGTCATCAGCTCGAGCAGGCGTTCGTCGAAATCGGGCGCGCGCAGGTGCCGGGGCGACACATTGAGCGTGGTGTAGGCACGGCCGACCGACAGCCGGCGGATGTCCTTGCAGACCAGGTCGTAGAGCTGCCAGTCCATGTGCTCGAGGCTGCCGGTTTCTTCGGCGGTGCCCAGGAAGTCGCCGGGCACGCACAGGCCTCGCACCGGGTGGTGCCAGCGCATCAGCGCCTCGAAGCCCACCAGGCGGCCGTCTGCCAGGCTCAGGATGGGCTGGTAGTGGGGCACGAACTCCTGGCGATGCAGGGCGCGGCGCAGGTCGCCTTCGAGTTCGAGCAGCTTCAGCGCGGCTTCGTGCAGGTGTTCGTCGAAGATGGCGAAACGCTGGCGGCCGGTGGCCTTGGCGCGGTACATGGCCACGTCGGCGTCGCGCAGCAGTTCTTCCGGGCTGCGGTAGCGCGGGTCCACCAGCGCGATGCCGATGCTGGCCGAGGTGTAGAGCTCCTTGCCGGCGATGCGCATCGGCTCGGCCAGCGAGGTGATCACGCGTTCGGCCACCGCCACCGCGTCTTCGACGGTGTGGATGAAGTCGAGCACGATGGCGAACTCGTCGCCGCCCAGGCGCGCCACCATGTCCGGGTCGCGCACGCAGCGGCCGATGCGGCGCGCGGCTTCCTTCAGCAGTTCGTCGCCGACCAGGTGGCCGACCGAGTCGTTGACCACCTTGAACCGGTCGAGGTCGAGGAACAGCACCGCGAACAGCTGCTTGGGGTCATAGCGGTAGCGCGACAGCGCCAGGCCCATGCGGCCCAGCAGGTGGCTGCGGTTGGGCAGGCCGGTCAGGGTGTCGTGCATGGCCTCGTGCTTGAGCTTGTGCTCCATGCGCTCGCGCACCGAGATCTGGTCGAGCAGTTCGCGGTTGGCGTCGGCCAGCTCGCTGGTGCGCGCGGCGACGCGCTGCTCAAGCTCG
The DNA here is from genome assembly GCF_054781715.1 of Arenimonas aestuarii. Lineage (NCBI taxonomy): Bacteria > Pseudomonadati > Pseudomonadota > Gammaproteobacteria > Lysobacterales > Lysobacteraceae > Arenimonas > Arenimonas aestuarii. The sequence continues at coordinate 366,456 of NZ_BAAGTW010000006.1, forward strand.
GCGTAGGCCTCGCGAAGGGATTCGTGCGCCTGCCGGCGCTCCAGTGCCTGGGCGATGTGGAAGGACACGAAGCTCAGCAGTTCCTGGTCGCGCTTGGTGTACAGGTAGTCGGGCGTGTAGCTCTGCACGGCGATGACGCCGGCCACGGCGCCTTCGATCTGCAGCGGCACGCCCAGCCAGCACACCGACGGCGTGCCGAAGGACTGCACCTTGCCTTCGGCGACCAGGCTGTGGATGCCGTTGCGGTCGGTCAGCAGCGGTTCGCCGGAGGCCAGCACGAACTCGGTGAGGCCGCGGGCGAGCTTGCGGCGCGGGCGCGCCTGGTCGCGTTCGTCCACCGAATAGGGGAAGTCCAGCTCCTGGCCGTCGGGCGTGAGCAGGGCGATGAAGAAGTTGCGGGCGTCGAGCAGGGCGCTGACGATGCCGTGCACTTCGGCGTAGAAGACCTCGATGCTTTCGCTGCGGCCGGCCTGTTCGGCGATCCGGAACAGCGCCGCCTGCAGGCGTTCGCTGCGTTCGCGTTCGGCCACCTGCTGGCGCAGCTCGCTGGTGCGCTCGTCGACGCGGCGTTCGAGTTCTTCCTGGGCGTCGCGGCGTGCCAGTGCGGTGAGGATGTGCTGGGCCACGTAACCGAGCAGGGCGCGGTCGTCTTCGCTGTAGCGCGTGTTCGGGTCGTAGCTCTGCACGACCACGGCGCCACGCACCACGCCTTCGTCCACCATCGGCACGCCCAGCCAGTCCTCGCTGTCCGGGCCCAGGGTTTCGTCGCGGCCGACGCCCAGTTCGAGGCGCACGTCGACCGACGGGCCCAGCACCGGCTTGCCGTGGCGGATGAGTGCCAGGGTGAGGCTGTTGCCCATTTCCGAGGCCGGGATTTCTTCGTCCGGGTCCGGTCGGATGGGGTCCTGGCTGTCGGCGAAATAGATGAAGCGCATCGTGTCGGTTTCGGGCGAATACCGCACGATGTAGAAGTTCTCGGCGTACATCAGCCGGCCGACGATTTCGTGCAGGCCGCGCATCACCGTGGCGGTGTCTTCACCGGAACTTGCCAGGTCGGAGATCGCGAACAGGGCGCGCTGCAGGCGCTCGGCCCGGCCCAGGCGCTCGACGTCCACGCGCAGCCGCTGGACCTCGGCGGCCAGTTCGGCCGGGTCCTCGGCGCGCAGCCGGACCAGCCCGCCAGGGGGTGGCGTGGCGGTGGCAACGCCGGACGAAAGCGGACTGCGTGGCTTCAAACGATTAACCCGTCCCCTGAAGGTCGGCTCGACTATATCAGCCCGCTGCGCGGCGGCTGGCCAACACGTCGGCGGTCGGGCCCAGGGCCACCAGCCGGCCGTCGTCGAGCACCGCGCAGCGCTCGGCCAGCGCCCGGGCGGCCTGCCAGTCGTGGGTGATGAACAGCAAGGCCAGGCCGCGTTCGCGCTTGAGCCGGGCCAGCAAGGCCAGTACCCCGGCGCGGTGCTGGGCATCGAGCGCCGACACCGCCTCGTCGCAGACCAGCAGCTCGGGTCCGGTGGCCAGGGCGCGGGCAATCGCCACACGCTGGCGCTGGCCGCCCGAAAGCTGGTGCGGGAAGCGCGCCGCCAGCTCCGGCGCCAGGCCGACCGATTCGAGCAGGCCGGCGACATGCGCGGTCCGGCCCTGCGCCGGCGTGATGCCGTGGATGCGCAGCGGTTCGGCGACCAGGTCGCGCACCCGCATGCGCGGATCGAGCGACGCATAGGGGTCCTGGAAGACCACGCCAATGCGTCGGCGCAGCGCGCGCAGCTGGCCACGGCCTGCTGATAGCAGGTCTTCGCCGTCGAACCGGATGCGGCCACCGACCCCCTGCCGCAGCAGGCGCAGCAGCGCGCGGCCCAGGCTGGACTTGCCGCTGCCGCTTTCGCCAACCAGGGCCAGGCATTCGCCGCGGTGCAGGGCCAGGCTGATGCCGGTGACGGCCGGCCGCAGCTGACCCGGGTAGGCCACCTGCACGGCGTCCAGGCGCAGCAGTTCGGGGCCGGGCGAGGGGGCGTCCGGCGCCGGCAACTGGTCGGCCGCCAGCAGTTCGCGGGTATAGGCGTGGCGCGGCGCGGCGAAGATGCCGGCGCTGGTGCCCTGCTCGACGACCTCGCCCCGGCGCAGGATCGCCAGCTGGCTGGCATGGCGGGCGACCAGGGGCAGGTCGTGGCTGACCAGCAGCACCGACACGCCCAGGCCGGTGCGCAGCGTGTCCAGCAGGGCCAGGGCGTCGCGCGCCAGGCGCGGGTCCAGGGCCGACGTGGGTTCGTCGGCCAGCAGCACGCGCGGATTGCCGGCCAGGGCCAGGGCCAGCAGCACGCGCTGGCGTTGGCCACCGGACAGTTGGTGGGCATACCGGTCCAACATCCGCACCGGCGCGGGCAGCTGCAGGCGCTCGAACAGCGCGATGGCCTCCCGGCGCGCCCCGGCGCGGTCCAGCCCGCGCAGCAGGCGCAGCGATTCTTCGAGCTGCGCGCCCAGGGTGCGCAGCGGGTGCAGCGCGGCCTGTGGGTCCTGCGGCACCCAGGCCAGCACGCGGCCGGGCAAGCGGGCGTGCGCGGCACTGCCGAGCGCAATGCGTTCGCCATCGAGTTCGATGTCGCCGCGGGCGCTCAGGCCGGGCGGCAGCAGGCCCAGCAGGGCGGCGATGGTGAGGCTCTTGCCGCTGCCGCTTTCGCCGACCAGGCCCAGGCATTCGCCCGCGGGAAGGTCCAGGCTGAGCGGGCCCAGCAGGCGCCGCTGGCCGGCATGTACCTCGAGGCCGATCAGCGACAGCCGGCTCATGCGCCTTCCCCGCGCACGTCCAGCCAGTCACGCAGGCCGTCACCCAGGAACTGGAAGGCCGCCAGCGTCGCGACCAGGAAACCGGCCGGGAACAGCAGCGACCATGGCGCGATGTCGAGTTCCTGGGCGCCTTCGCCCAGCAGGCCGCCCCAGCTGGCCGCGGGTTCGTCCACGCCCAGGCCCAGGAAACCCAGGAAACTTTCCACCAGGATCGCCTGCGGCAGGATCAGCCCCAGGTACACCAGACCCAGCGGCAGCAGGTTGGGCAGCAGGTGCCAGCGCAGCACCTGGTCGAAGCGGGCGCCCGCGGCGCGGGCCGCCAGCACGAAGGGCATGTCGCGCAGGCGCGCGGCTTCGGCGCGGGCGACCCGGGCCAGGTCGATCCAGACGTAGCCGCCTATGGCCGCCAGCAGCAGCCACAGCGAGCGCCCGAACAGGGCCAGCAGCAGGATCACGATGAGCAGGAAGGGCAGCGCCGACAGCACGTCGAGCCCACGCACCATCGCCCGCTCGGTGCGCCCGCCGGCATACCCGGCGATGGCGCCGTAGGCCAGGCCGATCACCAGCGCGACCGCGGTGGCGAGGGCGCCGATGGTCAACGAAAGACGGCCGCCGGCGAGCGTGCGCGACAGGATGTCGCGACCGATGGCGTCGGTTCCGAACCAGTGCCCGTTCGAAAGCGAGGGCGGCGCCGAAAGGGCATTCCAGTCCGGGCGGTGCGGATCGGGCAGGTCGAGCAGCCAGGGACCGGCCCAGCAGGCGAGCGCCAGCGCGGCGATCACCAACAGGCAGGCGCGGGCCTGTCGCGGCAGGCCTTCTCGCGGCGATGACGTGGTCTTCATCTGGCCGTGATCATGCCAGCGTAGCCTCGGACGCGGGGACCCCCACCCCATATCCATCCACCTGTTCTGGAGCCATGCATGACTATCTTTGCACCCCGGCCCCTCGCCGCTACGCTGGCGATGGCGCTGTGTCTGACCCTTCCCGCCACCGCCGCGGAGCAAGCCACCCCGGATGAGCCGGGCAGCAGGACGGCCATCGACCGCGACACCGGTCGCCTCCGCGCCACCACCGCCGCCGAGGACCGTGCGCTTGCGCGTGACGCCGTGCGCCTGCAGGCCCAGCGCCGCCCGATCGCCGCGCCCGGCGTGGCCACGCTCGTGCGTCCGGCCACCGAGGCCGAGGCACTGCAGACCCAGGTCCGCCATGCCGATGGTTCGGTATCGATGATGGTGCCCGAGAACTTCGATAGCGAACTGCGGGTCACCCGCGCCGCTGACGGTGCCCTGGTCATCAGCCACAACGACGCCGGGGAGACCGACCATGCGCAGGAATAAATCCGTGCTCGCGCTGGCCCTGGCGGCCGGCCTCGCTGCCACGCCGGCCCTTGCGGCCGAGTTCGTGGTCGTCAACCTCGACGCCGGCACCGGCGCCGGTCTCGACGACCCGAGCCCGCGCGCCCCGCAGGGCGGTAATCCCGGCACCACGCTGGGCGAGCAGCGGCAGGTCGCCTATGCCTACGCGGCGCGCATGTGGGGCGCGATCATGCAGTCCGATGTCCCGATCATCGTGGGCGCGCGTTTCATCCCGCAGGCCTGCACCGAAACCGGCGCCGTGCTGGGTTCGGCCGGCACCACCCAGATCTTCCGTGACTTTCCGGGCGCCACGCGGGCCAACACCTGGCACAACGTCGCGCTCACCGAGTCGATCGTCGGCTTCGACGTCAACCCGGGCGGCCTGGACATCATTTCCCAGTTCAACAGCCGCATCAGCGGCGACCCGGCCTGCCTGGGCGGCGCCGACTGGTACTACGGACTCGACGGCCAGACGCCCGCGGGCACGGTGAATTTCCTGAACGTGGTGATGCACGAGATCGGCCACGGCATCGGCTTCCAGAGCTTCCTCAGCCTGGGCACCGGCAACTTCCTGGGTGGTTTTCCGGACGTGTACCTGTCGAACGCATTCAACAACACGGTCGGCAAGTCCTTCCTCGACATGACCGCGCCCGAGCGCGCCTTCGCGGTGCGCGATGCGGGAGGCACGGTCTGGACCGGGCCGGACGTCTCGGCGGTGGCGCCGGCCTACCTGGATCCGCAGCTGGCCCTGGACGTGGCCGGGCTTGCCGCCCCGCTGCCGGTCGGGCGCTCCAGCCTGGGTCCGGTGGTCACCGATGGCAGCTTTTCCGGCGCCGTGGTGGCGGCCGACGACGGCGATGGTGTCGGCACCGACGCCTGCTCGGCGCTGGTGAACGCCGCCGACGTCAGCGGCCGGATCGCCCTGGTTGACCGCGGCGCCTGCACCTTCGCCAGCAAGGCGCTCAATGCCCAGGCCGCCGGCGCAGTGGGCGTGCTGGTCGCCAACAACGTGCCGGGCGTGATCGAGCCCGGTGGCGTCGACCCGGCCGTCACCATCCCGGTGCTCGGCCTTAGCCAGGACGGCGGCGCACAGCTGCGGGCGCTGGCCCCGGGCGTGGCGGTGGCGGCGGTGCTCGACCCGCTGCGGCGCGTCGGCGCCGATGACGCCGGCCGCGTTCGCCTAAATACGCCGGCAGCGCTCGCACCGGGCTCGACCTTCTCGCACTTCGACACCGCGCTCAGCCCGAACGCGCTGATGGAACCGTCGATCACCGGCACCCTGCGCGCCGACATCGACGTGGACCTGACGCCGGCACTGTTCCGCGACACCGGCTGGGCCACCCAGGACCGTACGGCCCGGCTGGGCGATTGTGACCTCGGCATTCCGGTGGTGAACCCGGACGGCGTCGCGATCGGGGCCAGCGTCGAGGCGCGGTCCCTGGTCTGCTCGGCCTTCGCGCCCAACCGTGGCCAGTACGTCAGGTGCGTGGTCGGCTACGCCGACGAACTGCTGGCGGCGGGCCTGATCGACGGAGACGACAAGGACCGCACCGCAAGCTGCGCCGCGCGCCAGCGCTGACAGGAACGACGGGGGCCGGCGCGTCCGGCCCCCGTCCCGCCAGGTCGGGCGGCGTATCATGGGCGGAACGACCTCGACGAGCCCGCCCGATGGCCTTTCCCTACACGCGTCCGCGTCGCCTTCGCCGCGATGATTTCTCCCGCCGGCTGGTGCGCGAGCACCGCCTGTCTGCCGACGACCTGATCCTGCCGGTGTTCGTCCACGAGCTCGCCGGCCGCGCGCCGGTCGCCTCGATGCCTGGCGTCGAACGCCTGGACCTGGACGCACTGCTGGAGGTCGCGGGCGAGGCGGTGGCGCTGGGGATTCCGGCGCTCGTGCTTTTCCCGGTGACCGCGCCCGAAGCCAAGTCGCTCGACGCCGCGGCGGCCTGGGACGACGACGGCCTGGTCCAGCGCGCCGTCCGCGCGCTCAAGCGTGCGTTCCCGCAGCTTGGCGTCATCACCGATGTCGCGCTCGACCCCTACACCTCGCACGGCCAGGACGGCCTGGTCGATGCCGACGGCTACGTGGCCAACGACGACACCGTCGACGCGCTGGTCAAGCAGGCGCTGTCGCATGCCGACGCCGGCGCCGACGTGGTGTCGCCCAGCGACATGATGGACGGCCGCATCGGCGCCATCCGCGAAGCGCTGGAAGAGTCCGGTCACGTCAACACCCGCATCCTGGCCTATTCGGCCAAGTACGCCTCGGCGTTCTACGGCCCCTTCCGCGACGCCGTGGGCAGCGCCGGTGCCCTGGGCAAGGGCGACAAGACCACCTACCAGATGGACCCGGGCAATTCCGACGAGGCCCTGCGCGAGGTCGGCCTGGACCTGGACGAAGGCGCCGACATGGTGATGGTCAAGCCGGGCCTGCCCTACCTGGACATCGTGCGGCGGGTGAAGGACCACTTCGGCGTGCCCACGTTTGCCTACCAGGTGAGCGGCGAATACGCGATGCTCAAGGCGGCCGCCATGAATGGCTGGCTGGACGAACGCGCCTGCGTGCTCGAGGCGCTGCTGGGCTTCAAGCGCGCCGGCGCCGACGGCGTACTCACCTATTACGCGCTGGACGCGGCGCGCTGGCTCAAGGAGGACTGACATGACTGCCCGTTACGCCGTGTTCGGACACCCGGTGGTGCACTCGCTGTCGCCACGCATCCACGCCGCCTTCGGCACCCAGCTGGGTATTGCGATGCAATACGCCGCTATCGATGCCTCGCCGGAGGACTTCGCCAAGGCCCTGGCCGCCTTCGCCGCGGGCGGTGGCCTGGGCGCCAACATCACGCTGCCGCACAAGGAGCGCGCCCTGGCCCTGTGCGCCGAAGCCAGCGACCGGGCGCGCCGTGCCGGGGCCGCCAATACCCTGAGCCGGCGCAACGGCCAGTGGCACGGCGACAACACCGACGGTGTCGGCCTGGTGCACGACCTCACCGAGCGCCGCCGCCTGGACCTGCGCGGCCGCCGGGTGCTGATGCTCGGCGCCGGTGGCGCCGCCCGCGGCGTGTCGCCGTCCCTGCTCGATGCCGGCATCGGCGAACTGTGGGTGGTCAACCGCACCGCCGAACGCGCCGACGCCCTGGCCGACGCCCTGGGCGAGCCGGGGCGCGTGCATACCCGCTACTGGTCGGACCTGGGCAACCTGGGTGCCTTCGACATGGTGGTCAACGCCACCTCGGCGGGGCGCAGCGGCGGCATCGAACTGCCGTTTTCGCTCACCACCTCGCGCACGCTGGCCGTGGACCTGAGCTACGGCGAAGCCGCGGTGTCCTTCCTGGCCTGGGCCCGCGCCGCAGGCTGCGAGCATGCCTTCGACGGCATTGGCATGCTGGTGGAACAGGCGGCCGAGAGTTTCGCGATCTGGCACGGCAAGCGCCCGGACACCGACCCGGTGTTCGCCTCGCTCACCGCCCGCGCGGACGCGCTGCAGACCGCGGACTGAGACACCGCCCCCGACGCTTACTCCTTGTCGAAGCGGATGCGGACCCCGTCGACGCTGCTGCTGACCAGCCTGATGTGGAAGCGCGGGTGGTAGAGGCGGCGCTTCACCAGCACGTCTTCGCCGTCGTCGCGCTCAACCCGCCAGCCGCGCGGCAGCTGTTTGTCGAGCGCCCGGCGCACCTTGGACGAGACGCGGTTCTCGCCGTCGTTGCCCTCGATGACCACGCGCACCCGGAAGGCGGCACCGCCCTTGTCGGTGACTTCGAACACCAGCTCACCCGCCGATTCGGCGGCACCACTGAACTCGAGCCGCCACTTGTTCGACAGGGACGCCCCGGCCGGCATCGTGACCGGGACGGGCGTCGCCGCCGCGGCCACCGCGGCCGCGGGCAGGGCGAGGAAGACGGCCAGCGCCAGCGCCCTCACAGGTACTCGTCCTTGAGCCGGACGTAGTGTTTGGCACTGTAGTAGAGCTGTTCGATTTCCTTGTCACTGAGCTTGCGCACGGGTTTGGCCGGGTTGCCAAGCCAGAGCTCGCCGCTGAGCACCTTCTTGCCCGGCGGCACTACGGCGCCGGCGCCGACGAAGCCATGGTCCATCACCTCGGCGCCGTCGAGCACCGTCGCGCCCATGCCGATCAGCACCGCGTTGCCGATGGTGCAGGCATGCACGATGGCGCCATGGCCGATGGTGACGTCGTCGCCGATGATCGTCGGGAAGCCGCCGGGCCGGGTGAATGGGCCCTCGTGGGTGACGTGGATGATGCTGCCGTCCTGGATATTGGTCCGGGCGCCGATGCGGATGTGGTTGACGTCGCCGCGCACCACGCAGCCGGGCCAGACCGAGCTGTCCTCGCCCAGGTGCACATCGCCGATGACGGTGGCGGCCGGGTCCACGTAGGCCCGGGCGCCGAGGGTGGGCAGGATGCCCTTGAAGGGTCGTAGGTTCATGCCGGGATTCTAACGGGTGGCGGCGTTAAACTGCCGGCATGGACACTGCCCCGCACCCCGACCAGGACCTGCGCCCGCTGCTGGCCCACCTGCGCGCCGCCCACCAGCGCCAGGTGCCCGGCTACCGGCAGCGCATGGACGACCTCCAGCGGCTCGGCGAGGCCGTGCGCCGCCACCGGGACGAACTGGTGAAGACGGTGTCGGCCGATTTCGGCCGCCGTTCCCGCCACGAGACCCTGGCCGCCGACGTCATGGTGACGCTGGACGAGATCAGCCACCTGCGCCGCCACCTGCGCCGCTGGATGCGGCCGGAGCGGCGCGGCGTCAACCTGGCCTTCCTGCCGGCGCGGGCCGAGATCCGCCGCCAGCCGCTGGGCGTGGTCGGCATCGTGGCGCCCTGGAACTATCCGATCCAGCTCGCCCTGATCCCGCTGGCCGACGCCATCGCCGCCGGCAACCACGTCATGCTCAAGCCGTCCGAGCACACGCCGCGGACCTCGCAGCTGCTGTCCCGGCTGCTGGCCGAAGTCTTCCCGGTCGAACGCGTGGCCGTGGTGCAGGGTGATGCCTCGATCGGCGCGGCTTTCAGCCGGCTGCCCTTCGACCACCTGCTGTTCACCGGCTCGACCACGGTCGGCCGCGCGGTGATGGCGGCCGCGGCGCCGAACCTGGTGCCGGTGACGCTGGAACTGGGTGGCAAGTCGCCGGCGCTGGTGGCGCCGGACTATCCCATCGAACAGGCCGCCGACCGCATCGCGGCGGGCAAGTGTTTCAACAGTGGCCAGACCTGCGTGGCGCCGGATTACGTGCTGGTGCCGCGCGACCAGCGCGACGAATTCGTGCGGGCCTACATGGCCTCGGTGCGGCGGCGTTACCCGAACCTGGCCAGCAATCCCGACTACACCGCCATCGTCAATCCCGGTCAGGCCGAACGCCTGCGCGAGTGGCTCGACGATGCCCGCGATCGCGGCGTTGGCGTCGTGCAGCACCGCCCAGACGGCGACCCGCCGCCGCCGGGCGTCGAAGTGATCCCGCCGACCGTTCTGCTCGACCCGCCGGACGATGCGCGGGTGATGCAGGAGGAAATCTTCGGTCCGCTGCTGCCGGTGAAGTCCTACGACAGCCACGATGCGGCCATCGACTACATCCTCGGCCGCGACCGGCCGCTGGCCTTCTATCCCTTCGACAACCAGCGCAAGCGCCTGCGTCACACGCTCGACCGCGTGGTGGCCGGCAGTGTCTGCGTCAACGACACCCTGGTGCAGTTCGGCCAGCATTCGCTGCCGGTGGGCGGCGTCGGGCCCAGCGGCATGGGCCAGTACCACGGGGAGGCGGGTTTCCTCACCTTCACCAAGCCCATGCCGGTGATGTACCAGTCGCGCCTGAACGGCATGAAGCTGTTCGACCCGCCGTTCGGCAAGCTGGCCGACTTCGTGGTCAAGTTCCTTACCCGCTGATCCCGGCCGCGCGGGTTGAATCGCGGCCGTCCCGACACCATGTGACTGCCATGACCCAGACCCCGAACCCCCTGCTCGCCGACGCCGAACTGCCGGCGTTCTCCGCCATCACGCCCGCCCACGTGAACCCCGCCATCGACGAGGTCCTGGCCGGGTTCCGCGCCGAGGTCGAACGCCTGGCCGCCGACCCGGCGGCGCGCGACTTCCAGACGCTGATGGCGCCGCTGGAGCGCTGGGAAGAAACCCTGGGCCGCACGTTTTCCCCGGTCTCGCACCTGCACGGCGTGAAGGATTCACCCGAACTGCGCGAAGCCTATTCCGCGGCGCTGGAAAAGCTGACCGAACATTCCACCGAGCTGGGCCAGCACCGCGGCCTCTATGCGGCCGTGAAGGCGCTGCGCGAATCGCCGGCTTTCGACACGCTGGACCGTGCCCGCAAGACGCTCGTCGAAGACAGCCTGCGCGGCTTCAGGCTCAGCGGCGTGGCGCTGGAAGAACCGGCGCGCTCGCGCTTCAAGGCCATCCAGAACGAACTGAGCAAGCTCGAGACGGCGTTCGAAGAGGCCGTGCTCGACGCCACCGACGCCTGGACCCGCCCGGTCACCGAAGCCGAACTGGCCGGCCTGCCCGCCTCCGCCCGCGACATGCTGCGGGCGATGGCGAAGGAGAAGGACGCCGAAGGCTGGCTGGCCACGCTCAAGGGGCCGGTGGTGCAGGCCATCCTGACCTTCGCCGACAGCCGCGCGCTGCGCGAGGAAATCTACACCGCGTCCAGCACCCGCGCCTCCGACCAGGGCCCGCATGCCGGCCAGTACGACAACAGCGAGCGCATCGGCCAGATCCTGGCGCTGCGCCATGAAGCCGCGCAGCTGCTGGGATTCGATTCGGCCGCGCACGAATCCCTGGACGACAAGATGGCCGGCACGCCCGAACGCGTGCTGGGTTTCCTGCGCGAGCTCGCCGCCAAGGCGCGGCCGGTGGCGCAGCGCGAGTACCAGGAGCTGCGTGCCTTCGCCGCTGAAAAGCTCGGCATCGCCGACCTCCAGCCCTGGGACGTCGCCTACGCCTCGGAAAAACTGCGCGAGTCGCGTTTTGCATTCAGCGAAGAAGACCTCAAGCCCTACTTCCCGGTGCCGGCGGTGATGCAGGGCCTGTTCACCGTCGCCGAACGCGTGTTCGGCGTGCGCCTGGTCGAACGCCGGGGCGTGGACGCCTGGCACAAGGACGTTCACTTCTTCGACGTCGTGGATGCGGATGGCACGGTGCGCGCCGGCGTTTACCTCGACCACTACGCCCGCGCCGGCAAACGCGGTGGCGCCTGGATGGACGTGTGCCGCGCGAAGCTCAACGACGGCATCAGCGCGCACAAGCCGGTGGCCTACCTCACCTGCAACTTCCCGCCGCCCAACGACGATACGCCGGCCCTGCTGACCCACGACGACGTAGTCACGCTGTTCCACGAGTTCGGCCACGGCCTGCACCACCTGCTGACCGAGGTCGACTGGCCCAGCGTCGGCGGCATCAGCGGCGTGGAATGGGACGCGGTGGAGCTGCCCAGCCAGTTCATGGAGAACTTCGCCTGGCAGCGCGAGGCGCTGGACATGTTCGCCAGGCACTACCAGACCGGCGAGCGCCTGCCCGATGCGCTGTACGCCAAGATGCTCGAGGCCCGGCATTTCCACGCCGGTCTGTTCCTGGTGCGGCAGCTGGAATTCGCGCTGTACGATTTCCGCATGCACCTGGAGTTCGACCCGGCGCGCGGTCCGCGCACGCTGGCGCTGCTGGACGAAGTGCGCGACGAAGTCGCGGTCATCCGGCCGCCGGCCTTCAACCGGTTCCCGATGGCGTTCACCCACATCTTCGCCGGCGGGTATGCGGCCGGCTATTACAGCTACCTGTGGGCGGAAGTGCTCAGCGCCGACGCGTTTTCGGCCTTCGAGCAGGCCGGCGTCTTCGATGCCGAGACCGGTGCCCGCTACCGCCGCGAAATCCTCGCCGTCGGTGGCTCGCGCCCGGCCCTGGAAAGTTTCGTCGCCTTCCGCGGCCGCGAACCCGACCCGGATGCCCTGCTGCGCAGTTACGGACTGGCGGCCTAGAAGCCTTTGCCCGCGCGAATCCGCGGCCGGGGCGCCGTTCAACCGCCGGGTCTGCGCCAGATCATGTAGACGTCGGCGCGCTGGTAGTGGCTGCCCGGCTTGTTGGCGGGCTGGCGCTCGAAGCCGACGCTTTCGTAGAGCCGCAGCGCGGGCTGCAGCCGGGTCTGCGACTCCAGGAACAGCTCGGTGCCGCCCAGGCGCTGGAACTCGGCGATGGCGGCCTCCATCAGCTTGCGGCCGATGCCCAGGCCCTGGTGGCCGGGCGTGACCGCCATCTTGGTCAGTTCGTAGACGCCGGGCGTGTCCACCATCAGCGCGCAGGTGCCGACCACCTCCTCCCCGACCATCGCGAACAGGATGCTGCCGCCAGGGTCGAGGATGTGTTTTTCAGGTTCGGACATCACCGCGTGGTCGATCGGTTCGATCTGGAAGTACCGGGCCAGCCATTCGGCGTTGAGCCGGTAGAAGTGCTCGCGCAATCCGGGAACGAAGGGCTCGATGCGCACGGTATTGGCCTGTAGCAGCTTCATGCGCCGCGCCACGTCGGCCGGCAGCGGCTGTTCGTCCAGGCTGGCTTCGTATTGCGTCAGCGCGCCGAGCAGGTCGACGCCGGTATCCATGATCCGCCGCTCCACGCTGGCCCGCATCGCCTGCCACAGGGGCCGGGCGGCGCGCAGTTCCTGTTCGCAGCGTTCGCTCAGGGCCAGCACGCGCTGGCGACGGTCGCCGTCGCCGGGCACCCGCTGCAGCCAGCCGCCCTTGATCAGCTTGGTGGCCAGCTGGCTGATGGCCGAATGGGTAAGCCCGATCTCGCGGGCGATTTCCCCGACGCTGAGCGGGCCACGCTGCTCGAGCAGCCGCAGCACCGGGAACCAGCGGGCCTGCAGGCCGATGCCATGCTCGCGATAGACCTGGTCGACCAGGTCATAGCTGCGTTCGCTGAGCACCTTTAGGCGGCTGGCCAGGGCCAGGGTGCCCTGCACGGACAGGAAGCTCATACGAACTCCGACAGATGTTGTGTAAGCCCTAACGTAATATCGGGCAAGCCGTCGCGCAAGTCCCCCGGGTCACGGCCGCCGCTCCCGGCTTGCGGCCCCGGTCCCGCATGGGCGAGGCTGCCCGGATGCTCCCGCGCCTTGCCACCGGGCCGGCCCGCCCGTGAACCCCGGCCGCCGCCTCTCGCTGATCGTCGCCACCACCCTGTTCATCGAAACCATGGACTCGACGGCGATCGCGACCTCGCTGCCGGTCATCGCCGAAGACCTGGGCACCGAGCCGATCGCGCTGAAGCTGGCGCTGACCGCCTATCTGCTGGCCTTGGCCGTGTTCATCCCGGTCAGTGGCTGGGTGGCCGACCGCTTCGGCGCCAAACGCACCTTCATGTTGGCCATCGGTGTGTTCCTGCTCGGCTCGCTGGCCTGCGCGGCCAGCGCCAGCCTGGAACAGCTGGTCGCTGCGCGATTCCTGCAGGGCATGGGCGGCGCGCTGATGGTGCCGGTCGGGCGCCTGGTGCTGCTGCGCACCGTGCCCAAGAACGAACTGGTGCAGGCCCTGAGCTGGCTGACCATCCCGGCGTTGGTGGCGCCGATCCTGGGGCCGCCCATCGGTGGTTTCATCGCCACCTACAGCGACTGGCGCTGGATCTTCCTGATCAATATCCCGATGGGCCTGGTCGGCATGGTGCTGGCCTGGCGCTTCGTGCCCGACCTGCGCGAGGCGGTGAAGCCGCTGGACTGGACCGGCTTCGCGCTGTCGGGCCTGGGCCTGGCACTGGCGCTGTTCGGATTCTCGACGCTCGGCCGGCACCTGGTGACCACGCCGGTGGCCGTGACATCACTGGTGGTGGGGCTGGGCGCGATGCTGGCCTACGTCTGGCACGCCCGGCGGCATCCCCACCCGCTGATCGACCTGGGCCTGCTGCGCCTGCCCACGTTCCGCGCCGGCGTGGTCGGCGGCATGCTGTTCCGCATCGGTATCGGCGCCACGCCATTCCTGCTGCCGCTGATGCTGCAGCTGGGCTTTGGCCTGACGCCGTTGCAGTCGGGCCTGCTGACCTTCGTTTCCGCCGTGGGCGCGATCTTCATGAAGACGATGGCGGCCGCGGTGCTGCGGCGCTACGGCTTCCGGCGGGTACTGTGGATCAATGCCCTGCTGGCGTCGGCGATGCTGGCGGGCTTCGGCCTGTTCCGCGCGGACACGGCGCACTGGGTGATCATGGCGGTGCTGCTGGTTTCGGGTTGTTTCCGTTCACTGCAGTTCACCAGCCTCAACGCGATCAGCTATGCCGAAGTGGACCCGGCGCGCATGGGCCAGGCCAGTAGCCTGTCGGGCATGCTGCAGCAGTTTTCGCTGGCGCTGGGCGTCGCCATCGGTGGCTACGCGCTGCAGGTGGCCGGCAGCCTGACCGGAAATGACTACGCCGACCCGGTCAACTTCGCCTGGGCCTTCCTCACGGTGGGCGTCATCTCGGCGCTGTCGGCCTGGATGATGTTCCGCCTGCCGCACGACGCCGGTGCCGAGATGGCTGGCCGCGCCGAGGTCGGCAAGGAGTTGTCGGAACAGAAGGCCGAGCAACGCTCCGCGACCTAGGCGAAGAACTCGCGGAAGCCGGTGATGGCGCGTTCAAGGCCGGCGTCGTCGATGTCCAGGTGCGTGACCAGCCGGATCCGTGGCCCGCGGCCCGCGGCGATGCGCACGCCGCGCGCTTCCAGCGCACTGGCCAGCGCCGCCTGGCGGCCATCGGGCACCGTGACGAACACGATGTTGGTAAACGCCCCGTCCACCGACAGGCCCATCGATTCCAGCGCCGAGGCGAGTTCGCTGGCGCGGCGGTGGTCGTCGGCCAGCCGGGCCACGTGGTGATCGAGCGCGTGTTCTGCCATGGCGGCCATCAGACCGGCCTGGCGCCAACCGCCGCCCAGCACCTTGCGCCAGCGCCTGGCCTTGTCCACCAGGGCCCGCGAGCCGGCCAGCACCGAACCCACCGGTGCGCCCAGGCCCTTGGACAGGCATACCGACACGGAATCGAAATGGCCGGCGATCTGCGCCGCGGGCACGCCGCAAGCGACCGCGGCGTTGTACAGGCGCGCGCCGTCGAGGTGAAAGGCCAGCCCGCGTTCGCGCGCGAAACCACCCGCCTGCGCCAGGTAGTCCAGTGGCAGCGGCCGGCCGTGCCAGGTGTTTTCCAGCGCCAGCAGGCGGGTGCGGGCGAAGTGCGGGTCGCCCAGCGGTTTCACCGCGGCATCCAGGGCCTCGATCGGCAGGGTGCCGTCGGGCGCGTGCACGATCGGCTGTGGCTGGATGGAGCCCAGCACCGCCGCGCCGCCGCCTTCGTACTTGTAGGTGTGCGCGTCCATGCCGACCAGGTATTCGTCGCCGCGCTCGCAGTGCGCCATCAGCGCCAGCAGGTTGGACTGGGTGCCGCTGGGCACGTACAGCGCCGCTTCGAAGCCCAACTCCCGGGCGACCCGGTCCTGCAGCGCGTTGACGCTGGGATCATCGCCCATCACATCGTCGCCGACCGCGGCGGACAGGCCGGCCTGGCGCATCGCGGGGGTGGGCTGGGTCACGGTGTCGCTGCGCAGGTCAACCCACTTCATGCTCGCCAGCCTCCGGTCAGGTCATGCGCCGCAGGGTATCGTCGCGGCGGATGAAGTGATGGTACAGCGCCGCCGCCACGTGCAGGCCAACCAGCCAGTAAAAGGCGGTGCCGACCAGTTCGTGCAGTTCCTCGAGTCGATGCGCCAGGTCCTCGTCGGGCGAAAGCAGGGGTGGCACGACGACCTGGGTGAAGGGCAGCAGCAGTTCCTTGCCGTCGGTCCAGGCGGTCAGCAGCCCAAGCACGGGCTGCAGCACCAGCATCAGGTAGAGCAGAAGGTGCAGGCCCTTGGCCGGCAGCGATTGCCAGGCGGGCAGTGGCGGCGAAACCGGCGGCGCAGGGCGCGAAAACATCAGCAGCAACCGCGGCAGCATCAGCGCCAGGATCGCAAGGCCGATCCAGAAATGGGCCTGCACCATCGCCTGCCGGGCCTCGCTGCCCCGCTCGAAGTTCTCGCGACCCAGGATGAAGACGTAGGCGAGCACCATCAACACGGCAATGCCCCAATGCAGGGCGCGTCGCGATGGGGCGTAGCGGGATTTCGGGAAAGCCATGGCCGGTCTCCGGACGTAAACGTGCGCCCCAAGGGTGCGCCGATTGATGCCGCCTGCCTTGATTCCCGTCAATGCTTCGCGGCGGGGCGCGCGAACGGTTAGCATTTGCGCCATGGACACCACCACGATCGCCAGCTGGAACGTCAACTCACTCAACGTGCGCCTGCCGCACCTGGAGGAGTGGCTGAAACTCCGCCAGCCCGACATCGTTGGCCTGCAGGAAACAAAGCTCGAAGACCCGCGCTTCCCGGATTCGGCCCTGGCCGGCCTGGGTTACCGCAGCGTGTTCAGCGGCCAGAAGACCTACAACGGCGTGGCCATCCTGTCGCGCCGGCCGATTGACGAATCCAGCTGCGTGATGGGCATCCCGGGGTTCGCGGACGACCAGAAACGCGTCATCGCCGCCACCGTCGGCGACCTGCGCATCGTCAACCTCTACGTGGTCAACGGCCAGGACGTCGGCACGGAAAAGTATGACTACAAGCTGCGCTGGCTGGACGCCGTGCACGACTGGCTTGCCAGGGAGCTGGAGACGCACCCGAAGATGGTGGTGATGGGCGACTTCAACATCGCCCCGGACGCGCGCGACGTGCACGACCCGGCAGTGTGGAACGAGGAACACATCCTCACCTCCGCCGCCGAGCGGGCCGCGCTGCGCCGGCTGATGGACCTGGGCCTGCACGACAGCTTCCGCCTGCACCACCAGGAAGAAGGCGTCTTCAGCTGGTGGGACTACCGCGCCGCCGGTTTCCGCCGCAACCTGGGCCTGCGCATCGACCTGTGCCTGGTTTCCGACGCCCTGCGCGAACACTGCACCGGCGCGGAAATCGACCGCGAGCCGCGCACCTGGGAACGCCCGAGCGACCACACCCCGGCCCTGGTCACCCTGAACGCCGGTCCCTAGGCGACAGGGTCAGCGGAGGCAGCGGGCGAAGAAGTCCTCGGCCATGCGGTAGCGATGCAGTGCATCCGCGCCACGCAGGCCGTGCTTGGCGCCCGGATAGGTCATCAGTTCGAAGGGCGTGCCGCGCTTCTGCAGCTCGGACATCAGCTTGGTCGAGTTGGTGAACAGCACGTTGTCGTCGGCCATGCCGTGCACCAGCAGCAGCTTCGAGCGCAGGCCGTCGAGGTGGGTGAACACCGAAGACACGCGGTAACCGTCAGGATTGTCGGCCGGATGGTCCATGTAACGTTCGGTGTAGTGGGTGTCGTACAGCGCCCAGTCGGTGACCGGTGCGCCGGAGACACCACAGGCGTAGTGCCCGCTGGCCTGGGCGAGCAGCATCAGCGTCATGTAGCCGCCGTTGGACCAGCCATGCACGCCGATGCGCGCCGGATCCACCCACGGCTGCCGGCGCAGGAACTCGACGCCGGCCACCTGGTCCTGAACCTCCACCGTGCCCTGGCGGCCATACAGCGCGCCGCCGAACCTTGCGCCGCGCCGCGGCGTGCCGCGGTTGTCCAGCGAGAACACGACGTAGCCGTTCTGGGCGAGGTACTGGTTGAACAGGTGGTCGCTGCGCCCGGGCCACGCCCGCGTCACCGTCTGCGCGGCGGGACCACCGTAGACGTAAACGACCACCGGGTACTTGCGGGCCGGGTCGAAGTCCGCGGGTTTGATCAGGCTGTAGTGCAGGACGCTGCCGTCGGCCGCGGCGAAGCTGCCGAACTCGACCGGCCGGTGCGCAGCGCGGTAGGGCGCGTACGGATGGGCCGGGTCGGAAAGCTCATTGGCGACCAGGGTCGCCAGCAGGCTGCCGTCGGCCTTGAACAGCTGGGTCTGCGGTGGCGTCGTCGGGTTCGACCACAGGTCCACGAACACGCCCGCATTGGCGCTGAAGCTGGCCTCGTGCATGCCCGGTTCGGCGCTGAGCCGACGCGGTTCACCGCCGGCCAGCGGCACGGCGTAGACGTTTTTCTCGAGCGGCGAGTCCCTGGTGCCGGCGACGTAGGCCAGGCCAGCCGCCTCGTCAACGCCCAGCAGCGCGTCGACCACCCAGTCGCCGGAGGTCAGCACGCGCTCGAGGCTGCCGTCGGCGGCGTGCAGCTGCAGGTGCTCGAAGCCGCTGCGCTCGGAAATCCACAGGAAACGATCGTCCGCCAGGAAACGCAGGCCGTTGTGCAGCGGCACCCAGGTGTCGCTGGTTTCGGTGACCAGCACGTCCTGCTTGCCGGTCGCCAGCGTGGTCTGGATCAGTTCCAGCGTGCGCTGGTCGCGCGACTGCCGCTGGAAGCTCAGCACGCCAGGCGCGCGCCACTGCACGCGCGGCAGGTAGATGTCGGTTTCCGGTCCCAGGTCGACGTCGGCCACCGCCAGCGTCGCCGGGCGATCGACGCCGGGCCTGCCGGCGCGCATCGTCGCCAGGTCGGCCACGTGCAGGCTGATGCGCACGTTCGGATCGCCGGCGGCCGGGTAGCGCTGCTGCACGACCTCGGTCCGGTCGGCGTACATCTCGTAGCGCTTTTGCACCGGCACGGGCGATTCATCGATGCGGGTGAAGGCCACGGCCGAATCGTCCGGCGCGAACCAGTAGCCGGTGTGTCGGTCCATTTCCTCGTCGGCCACGAACTCCGCGACGCCGTTGCCGATGGTGTCGCTGCCGTCGTCGGTGAGCTGCAGTTCGCGCCCGGTGGCCAGGTCGATCAGCCACAGGTTGCGCTCGCGCACGAAGCCCACGTAGGCGCCGCCAGGCGACACCTTCGGGTCGGTGGCGAAGCCGGTGCCGGAGGTGAGCCTGCGCACCGGGTCGGCGACGTCGTCGCCCAGGTCGTAGAGGTAGAGTTCGCCACCCAGCGGGAACAGCAGCGCCTGCGAGGACGGCGCCCACTGGTAATCAACGATGCCGCTGAAGGCCGCGATGCGCTGGCGCTCGCGCCGCGCCTTTTCCTCGTCCGACAGCGTTTCCTCGCCCGGCAGGACGACCTTGGAATCCACCAGCCGGCGGGTTTCGCCGCTGGCGATGTCGTATTCCCACAGGTCGAGCTGGAAGCGGTCCTCGTCCTTGCCGCGAAGGAAGGTGACGCGGCTGCCGTCGGGCGAGATCGCCGGCTTCATCAGGCTGGGGCCGGACAGCGGCTTGTCGCCGGTGATGGCTTCGAGCGTCAGCTTGTCGGCATGGGCGGTGGAGGCGAGGGTCATGGCGGTGGCAAGCAGCAGGCTTCGGATCATCGGGTCGGTCTCAGGCGAGGTAGCCGCCGTCGACCGGCAGCGCGGTGCCGGTCAGGTAGGACGCGGCAGGGGAGGCGAGGAACAGCACGGCCGGCGCGATCTCGCCCGGCTGGGCCATGCGCGCCAGCGGGATCAGGCGCAGCATCATGTCCATGATCTTGGGGTTGCCGGTCAATGCCGACGCGAACTTGGTGTCGGTCAGGCCAGGCAGCACCGCATTCACGCGCACGCCCATCGGCGCCAGCTCCTTGGCGAAACCTTCGGTCATGTTGACGATGCCGGCCTTGGTCATCGAATACACCAGCTGGCCGGGCGCGGCGCGTTCGGCGTTCACCGAAGCGACGTTGACGATGGCCCCGCCGTGGCCCTTCATGCGCCGGGCCGCCTGCACCGTGGTCCAGAAATAGCCGCGCAGGTTCACTTCCACGGTTTTTTCATAGGCGTCCAGCGTCATGTCGACGGCCGGGCCGAAATAAGGGTTGGCGGCGGCGTTGTTGACCAGGATGTCCACGCGCCTGCCAGCGGCGTCGAGCGTCGTGAACAAGCCTTCGATGGCCGCCGTGTCGCCAACGTGTACCGCATGGGCCTCGGCCGACCCCCCGGCGTCCCGGATGGCGCCGGCCACCGCTTCGCAGCCCTCGATCTTGCGGCTGGTGCAGATCACGTGCGCGCCGTGCGCGGCCAGCAGGTGGGCAATGGCCTCGCCGATGCCACGCGAAGCGCCGCTTACCAGGGCGGTTTTCCCGGTCAGGTCGAACAGGGGATCGGTCACGAAAGGCTCCGGGGACAAGGGGTTAACGGCAGGATTGATATGCTCGGGAATCTAGCACAGGCCTCCTCCGGGGCCCGGCACACAGGAGCAACACCATGGGCCAGCGGCGGGTCTTGATCACGGGGGCAGGCAGCGGCCTGGGCCAGGCACTTGCACATCGTTACGCACGGGCCGGCGACAAGGTCGCCTGCGTCGACCTCGACGCCGCGCGCGCCGAGCTCACGCGGGCCGCGCTCGACGGCGAAGGCCACCTGGCGATGGCCGCCAACGTCGCCAGCGACGAAGCCATGGAGCAGGTGCACGAACGCATCGCCGGCGAGTGGGGCGGCCTGGACGTGCTGGTCAACAACGCCGGCATCGCCACCGGCGGCGCCATGGTCGACACCACCCCGGCCGAGTGGCGCAATGCGCTGGACGTGAACCTGATGGGCGTGGTGCGCGGCTGCCGGCTGTTCCTGCCGGGCATGATCGCCGCCGGTCGCGGCCAGGTGATCAACACCGCCAGCTTCGCCGGCCTGGCCGGCGCGCCCAGCATCATGAGTTATGGTGTGTCCAAGGCCGCCGTGGTGGCGCTGAGCGAACAGCTGCGCGCCGAACTGCACGACAAGGGCATCCGCGTCAGCGTGCTGTGCCCGGCCTTCTTCCGCACCAACCTGCTCGAGAGCTGGCAGGGCGACCAGCGCCTGAAGGCTTTCGCCGGGCGCATGATGGAAACCTCGCCCGACACGCTCGACGGCGTCGCCGACCGCTGTTTCGCGGCGGTTGAACGCGGCGAGTTCCTGGTTTTGCCGACGCGACGCGAGCCGATGCGCTGGCGCCTCAAGCGCTGGTTCCCACAAACCTACTTCAATCAGCTCCTGAAGCTGGCCAAGGCCAGGGGCACTGGGAAATGACATGGACTGGATGATCTACGGCGCCAACGGTTACACCGGCAAGATGGTGGTGGAAGAAGCCGTGCGGCGCGGGCTTCGGCCGGTGCTCGCGGGCCGCAATGCGGCCGCGCTCGAGCCCCTGGCGCAGCAGCACGGCCTGCCGGTGCGCGCCTTCACGCTGGACAATCACGTCGCGCTGCGCACCGGCCTCAACGGCATTGGCCTGGTGCTGCATTGCGCCGGGCCGTTTTCCGCCACCAGCGCGCCGATGCTCGACGCCTGCCTGGAAGTCGGTGCGCACTACCTCGACATCACCGGGGAGATCGATGTTTTCGCGCACTGCCATTCGCGCGACGCCGAGGCACGGCAAAAGGGCATCGTGGTGCTGCCGGGGGCAGGTTTCGACGTGGTGCCCACCGATTGCCTGGCGGCGATGCTCAAGCGCGACCTGCCTTCGGCCACGTCGTTGGTGCTGGCCTTCGAAGCCGGCGGCGGACCCAGCCCCGGCACGGCCAAGACCAGCGTGGAAGGCCTGGGCAAGGGCGGCCGCGCGCGCATCGGCGGTGAACTCAAGCGTGTGCCCCTGGCCTGGAAAACCCGCACCTTCGAACGTGACGGCGAACAGCGTTTTGCCATGACCATTCCCTGGGGCGACGTGTACACCTCCTACCTGTCCACCGGCATCCCGGACGTCGAGGTCTACATGGGCGTGCCGCCGTCCACGGCCATCAAGCTGCGCCGCCTGCGCCTGCTGGGCCCGCTGCTGGGCCTGGGCCCGGTGCAGTCCTGGCTCAAGCGCCAGGTCGGCAAGAAAGTGCGCGGCCCGTCCGACGCCACCCGCGGCAAGACCGGCTGCGTGGTCTGGGGCGAGGTGCGCGACGACCAGGGCGGTGAGCTGGCGCGCCAGCTGCGTACGCCCAATGGCTACGAACTCACCGTGACCGCGTCGCTGGGCATCGTGCAGCGGCTGCTGGTCGAGCCGGCGCCGTCGCCGGGCTTCCATACGCCTTCGCAGCTGATGGGTGCCGACTACGTGCTGTCGCTGCCGGGCGTTCGCCTGGCCTGAACGCGGCGCTTGGCAGCACGGGTCCTTGCCACTACGCTTGCGGTGCCCGGTCCCGGGTACCTTTCTGGAGTGCACCATGCGCATGCCCGCCATCATCATCGGCGTCATCCTGCTTGTCGTCGGAGGCCTGATCACTGCCGGGGTGTTCAAGTACGACAGCAAGGAAACCGCCGAACTCGGGCCCATCGAGCTCAGCGTCACCAAGGAAAAGTCGCCGCCGATCAACCTCGGCTGGATCCTGCTTGGCGTCGGTGCCGTCGCCGTCGTGATCGGCGCGGCCAGCAAGAAATAACCGAAGGAAACCCATGACCAACCCCGCTTCCGCCGGCGTGCCGAAACTCGGCCCGCTGTCCACGCTGATCTTTGCGTCGCGCTGGCTGCAGTTGCCGCTGTACCTGGGCCTGATCCTCGCGCAGTGCGTCTACGTGTTCCTGTTCATGAAGGAACTGACGCACCTGATCTTGGACGCCAACATCCTCACCGAGATGGGGATCATGCTGCTGGTGCTGGGCCTGATCGACGTGGTCATGATCTCCAACCTGCTGGTGATGGTGATCGTGGGGGGTTACGAAACCTTCGTTTCGCGACTGAACCTGCAGGGCCACCCGGACCAGCCCGAGTGGCTGAGCCACGTCAACGCCTCGGTGCTGAAGGTGAAGCTGGCGATGGCGATCATCGGCATCTCCTCGATCCACCTGCTCAAGACCTTCATCGAGGCCGGTGCCCTGGGCGGCGTGCCGCTGTGCAGCAGCCCGGAAGGCATCGAGGCGGTTCGCCTGATGGCCGAGGTCGGCTCGAAGGAGAAGGGCTGCACTTCGGTGACGACCGTGGGCGTGATGTGGCAGACCATCATCCACATGGCCTTCATCGTCTCCGCGATCGGCATCGCCTGGACCGACAAGCTGATGTCGCAGTCCACCGCGGCCGGCAAGAAACACTGACGGCCGCAAAAACCCGCGGCCTGGGGTCCATGGCGCCGGTACAATGGCGCCATGGATGTTTCCCACCTGCTTGACGACCTCAATCCCGCCCAGCGCGACGCCGTTTCGGCCCCGCCGGGGCACCTGCTGGTGCTGGCCGGCGCCGGCTCGGGCAAGACCCGCGTCCTCACCCACCGGATCGGCTGGCTGAACGAAGTCGTCGGCGTGCCCGCGCACGGCGTGCTGGCGGTCACCTTCACCAACAAGGCCGCCGCCGAGATGCGTGGCCGCGTCGAAGCCTTGCTGCGCCACGGCAGCCGCGGCATGTGGATCGGCACCTTCCACGGCCTGGCCCACCGCCTGCTGCGCCTGCACTGGCAGGAAGCCCGCCTGCCCGAGTCCTTCCAGGTGCTCGACCAGGACGACCAGGTGCGCCTGCTCAAGCGCATCGCTGCCGACCTCGACCTCGACGACGGCCGCTTCCCGCCGCGCCAGATGGCCTGGTGGATCAATGCCCAGAAGGACGAAGGCCGGCGCCCGAAGCACATCCAGCCGGCCGGCGGCGACTTCTACGGCCAGACCATGCAGCGTGTATACGAGGCCTACGAAGAGCGCTGCCAGCGCGCCGGCCTGGTGGACTTCGCCGAGCTGCTGCTGCGCGCGCACGAACTCTGGCTCGAACAACCGGCGCTGCTGCACCACTACCAGCAGCGTTTCCGCCATATCCTGGTGGACGAATTCCAGGACACCAATTCCATCCAGTACGCCTTCGTGCGCGTGCTGGCCGGCGACACCGGCGAAGTGTTCGTGGTCGGCGACGACGACCAGGCCATCTACGGCTGGCGCGGCGCCAAGGTCGAGAACGTGCAGCGTTTCCTGCGCGACTACCCGGGCGCGCGCACGATCAAGCTCGAGCAGAACTATCGTTCGTCGGGCAACATCCTGGCCGCGGCCAACGCGGTGATCGCCCACAACCCCGAGCGCGTCGGCAAGCAACTCTGGACCGCCGACGGCGAGGGCGAGCCGATCGACCTCTTCGCCGCCTACAACGAGGTGGACGAAGCGCGGTTCGTCGTCGAACGCATCCAGGCCTGGATCCGCGACGGTGGCAGCGCCGGCGACAACGCCGTGCTCTATCGTTCCAACGCCCAGTCGCGGGCGATGGAAGAACAGCTCGTGCAGGCCGGCCTGCCCTATCGCGTTTATGGCGGCCAGCGCTTCTTCGACCGCATGGAAATCAAGGACGCCCTGGCCTACCTGCGCCTGGTCGCCAACCGCGGCGACGACTCCGCCTTCGAGCGGGCGGTGAACACGCCGCCGCGTGGCATCGGCGGCAAGACCCTGGACGAAGTGCGTCGGCATGCGCGCGAAAAGGCCATCCCGCTTTTCGTCGCCGCCGAAACCATGTCGGGCGAGGGCAGCGGCCTGGCCGGACGTGCCCGCAACGCCCTGCGCGGTTTCATCGACCTGATGGCCGGCCTGGAGGCCGACATCCAGGATTCGCCGCTGCACGAGCAGTTCGACCACGTCATCACCACCTCCGGCCTGCGCGTGCACTACGCCAACGAATCGCGCGGCCAGCTTGATTCGCGCGTGGACAACCTCGACGAACTGGTGTCCGTGGCCAGCCGCTTCGAACGTCCCGACGACGAGGAACTGGCCGGCATGTCCGACCTGGTCGCCTTCCTGGGTTATGCCGCGCTTGAGGCCGGCGAAGGCCAGGCCGAGGCCGGCGAGGACGGCGTGCAGCTGATGACCCTGCACAGCGCCAAGGGACTGGAGTTCCCGCATGTTTTCCTGGTCGGCATGGAAGAAGGCCTGTTCCCCAGCGGCCGGTCGCTCGAGGAAAGCGGGCGGCTGGAAGAGGAACGCCGCCTGGCCTATGTCGGCCTTACCCGCGCCCGCCAGAAGCTGGTGCTGTGTTACGCCGAATCGCGCCGCCTGCATGGCATGGAAATGCTCGGCACGCCTTCGCGCTTCCTGCGCGAGATCCCCCAGGGCCTGCTGCGCGAAGTGCGTCCCAAGGTGCAGGTCAGCCGCCCCACCGGCTTCGGCCCGCCGCGCATGGCGGCGCTGGACGCGTCGTCCGGCCCGGCGCTGCGCCTGGGCCAGCGTGTCGTGCACCCCAGCTTCGGCATCGGCGTGGTGATGGATGCCGAAGGCAGCGGTTCGCACGCCCGCATCCAGGTCAACTTCGAGGACGGCGGCGCCAAATGGCTCGTGCTCGGCTACGCCAACCTCCAGCCCGCCTAGGCCACGCCCTGGAGGCGCTCCTGCAAGGTCCAGTCCGTACGCGGCATACTTCGCGGCGAAGCAATCGCAGAAACCCGGGGAAATCGAATGAAACGACGTGAACTCCTGCGCGGCGCCGGCCTGGCCGCCGTCGCGACCGGCCTGGCCGCCTGCGGTGCCCGTCCCGAGGGCGCGGCCGATGGGGCCGCCACGGCGTCCACCGGGCGCCTGCAATGGAAGATGGTCACCTCCTGGCCCACCAATTTCCCCGGCCTGGGCACCGGCGCCGCCAGGCTGGCCGCGATGATCACCGCCGCCAGCGGCGGCCGGCTCACGATCAAGGTCTACGGCGCCGGCGAACTGGTGCCGGCCTTCGAGGTCTTCGACGCCGTTGGCCGCGGCACCGCCGAAATGGGCCATTCCGCGAGCTATTACTGGAAGGGCAAGGCCGCCGCGGCGCCGTTTTTCTGTGCCGTGCCGTTCGGCCTCAATGCCCAGGAAATGAACGGCTGGCTGTACGAAGGCGGCGGCCTGGAGATCTGGCGCGAGCTTTACGCGCACTTCGGCCTGGTGCCGTTCCCGGCCGGCAATACCGGCGTGCAGATGGCTGGTTGGTTCCGCAAGCCGGTTGATTCGCTGGCCGACCTGCAGGGCCTGAAAATGCGCATCCCCGGCCTGGGCGGCGAAGTGATGGCGCGCGTGGGCGCGACGCCGGTGAACCTGCCCGGCGCCGAGATCTTCAGCTCGCTGCAAACCGGTGCCATCGACGCCGCCGAATGGGTCGGCCCCTACAACGACCTGGCCTTCGGCCTGCACCGCGCCGCCAAGTACTGTTATTACCCGGGCTGGCAGGAGCCGGGCCCGACGCTCGAATGCATGGTCAACAAGGCCGCGTTCGACGCGCTGCCGCAGGACCTGCGCGACATCGTCGATACCTGCTGCCGCGCGGTCAACGACGCGATGCTGGCCGAATACACCGCCCGCAACCAGCAGGCGCTCGACCGCCTGGTCCGCGAACACGGCGTCCAGCTGCGGCAGCTGCCCGACGACGTGCTCCTGGCCTTGCGCCGCGCTTCGGACAAGGTGCTCGAGGAAACCGCGGCCGCCGACCCGATGGCCCGGCGTGCACTCGATTCCATGCGCGCCTTCCAGGCCCAGGCCAAGGCCTGGCACGCGGTGTCGGAAGAGGCCTATTACGCCACCCGCGGCTGAGCCTGCCGGACGTCATGCCCGGGCGGCGCCGGGCAAACCGCGGCTGAACGACGTCGCGGGACAGTGACTTCGGGGACGGCCGACCGGGCCGCCAATTTGCGTACTTTGCCATCACGATCACCAACTCGAGATGTGTCATGCGCAGCTGGATCCTCCGCGCGGCCTGGGTGGCCGCTTCAATGTTCGTCGTCGTCGGCGCCGTCTTCGCCATAGCCTGGTTCAAGACCGAAGCCGACCTGGCCCGGGTCTACGCGGTCTCCGACCCGCCGCTGCCCATGACCGACAGCCCCGAGGCGCTGGCCCGCGGCGAACACCTGTACACCGTCGCCGGCTGCGTGGAATGCCACGGCGAAGCCGGCCGCGGCAAGGCTTTCATCGACGCGGGCCCGGTGGCCTTCGTCGTCGCGCCCAACCTCACGCCCGCTGCCGTGCGCGAACGCTACGACGCCGACGCCCTGGGCGCGGCGATCCGCCACGGCGTCGACCCCCAGGGGCGCCCACTGCGGATCATGCCGTCCACCGACTTCATGAACCTCTCCGACGAGGACACCGCTGCGCTGGTCGCCTACCTGCAGGCGCTGCCGTCTTCGGACCACCAGCCCGGCACCACGGAAATCCGGCCGCTGGGCCGGGTGATGGCGCTGTTCGGAAAACTGCACCTGGCGCCGGCCGCCGACATCGACCACAGCCCGCGCCACCGCATCGCGCCGGCACCCGGCCCCACCCCCGAATACGGCGCCTACCTTGCCCAGGTCTGCACCGGCTGCCACGGCGGTGACTGGGCCGGCCAGCGCGTGCCGGGCACTCCGCCCGAGCTGCCGCCGGCGGCCAACCTGACCCCGCATGCCAACGGCCTGGCGGGCTGGACCGAGGCCGACCTGGGGCGTGCGCTGCGCGAGGGTCGGCGCCCGGATGGGAGCCAGCTGCATCCGTTCATGCCCTGGGGCGCCTATGGCGTGATGACCGACACCGAAGTGGCGGCCCTGTGGCAGCACCTGTCGCGCCTGCCTGCCAGGCCGGGCCAGCCGAAGCTGAAAAAAGCCTAGGTCTGCTGGTAGACGGCCGGCCGGTAGCGCTCCATGAGGCTCTCCGGCCAGGCCGGCGGCGTGAAACCGAAGCCGGCATACAGACGGTGTGCATCGCGGGTGGCCAGCATCATGCGGCGCAGTCCCTGGCTGTCGGGATGCGCCATCACCGTGGCCACCAGCGCCTTGGAAATCCCCCGCCCGCGGTAGTCCGGCAGCACGAACACGTCGGCAAGGTAGCCAAAGGTGGCGCGGTCGCCGATCACCCGGGCAAAACCCACCTGCCCGCCGTCGAGCCAGGCGCTGAAACACAGCGAATGGGCGAGGCCGCGTTCAAGCACGGCGCGTGGGATGCCAAGGCACCAGTAGGCGTGCTGGCTGAGAAAGCCGTGTACGACGTCCAGGTCGACGTCCGCCGGATCGGTGCTGATTTTCAGCTGGTTCATGGCGCTCAGCGGTAAAGGTAGTCGGGCAAGGCGGTGGCCAGCCACGGGAAGGCCGCCACCGCCGCCAGCATCAGCAGCTGCAGGCCGATGAAGGGCAGCACGCCGCGATAGACATCGCTGGTGCGCAGCTCCGGCGGCGCGACCCCGCGCAGGTAGAACAGCGCGAAGCCGAACGGCGGGGTCAGGAAGCTGGTCTGCAGGTTGATCGCCATCATCACGCCCAGCCACACCGGGTCCACGCCCAGCGCCAGCAGCACCGGCCCGACGATGGGCACCACCACGAACACGATCTCGATGAAGTCGAGCACGAAGCCCAGCACGAACATCAGCAGCATCACCGCCACGATCGCGCCCCAGGTGCCACCGGGCAGGCCGGTCAGCGTGGCATGCACCAGCTCGTCGCCGCCATACCCGCGGAACACCAGCGAGAACAGCGCCGCACCCACCAGGATGGCGAACACCATCGCCGTCACCTTCACCGTTTCGCGGGCGACGTCGGCCAGGCGCGCGAAGCCCAGGCGGCCATAAAGCGCGGCGAACACCGTCGCGCCGACCGCGCCAACGGCCGCCGCTTCGGTGGGCGTCGCGAAGCCGCCCAGGATGGCGCCCAGCACCAGGCCGATCAGGGCCAGTGGCGGCACGATGGCCTTTACCAGCTGCCACCACGAGCGCGGCGCCAGACCGGTAAGCGCCGGTGCGCGTTCGGGCTGGCGCCAGGCCACCCACAGCGCGTAGGCCAGGTACAGGCCGACCAGCCCCAGGCCCGGCAGCAGCGCGCCCGCGAACAGGTCGCCCACCGACACCGTTTCCGGCGCGAACACGCCCTGCTGCAGCTGCGCCTGCTGGTAGGCATTGCCCAGCTGGTCGCCCAGCAGCACCAGCACGATCGAGGGCGGGATGATCTGGCCCAGCGTGCCCGACGCACAGATGGCGCCGCTGGCCAGGCGCGGGCAGTAGCCGTGCCGCAGCATCGTCGGCAGCGATATCAGGCCCATGGCCACGACGGTGGCACCGACGATGCCGGTGGAGGCCGCCAGCACAGCGCCGACCAGCAGCACCGCCACCACCAGGCCGCCGCGCTTGCGTCCGAACAGCGACGCAACCGCCTCGAGCAGCAATTCGGCGATGCGCGATCGCTCCAGCATCACGCCCATGAAAACGAACAGCGGCACTGCGACCAGGGTTTCGTTGGTCATCACGCCGAAGACGCGGTTCGGAAATGCCTGCAGGAAGCTCGGGTCGAACAGTCCCAGCACGATGCCGGCCCCCGCCGACAGCAGCGCCACGCCGCCCAGCACGAAGGCCACCGGGTAGCCGCTGGCCAGGCCCGCGAACAGGCCCAGCAACAGCAGGAGCAGCATCCACGCCTGGGCTTCGAACACGGTCAGGCGTCCTGGCGCGAGGTGGCGCGGCCCAGCGCGCGGGTGGTTTCAGCCAGTCCCTGCACCAGCAGCAGCCCCGCCGACACCGGCACCAGCGCCTTGAGCAGGTACCAGCCCGGCAGGCCGCCGGGATCGCGCGAACCTTCGCGCGCCGCCCAGCTGGCGGCGACGTAGTCCCAGCTCATCGCGACGATGAAGACGCACAGCGGCAACAGCAGCAGCACGCCGGCGCCGACCTCGACCCAGGCACGCGTGCGCGGCGACCAGCGCTGCGAGAACACATCCACGCGCACGTGCGAGCCATGCCGCAGTGCGTAGGCCAGGCCCAGCAGGAAGATCGCCGCGTGCAGCCAGAGCACGGCCTCCTGCGCCGCCACCGAGCCGATGCCCAGCCCATAACGCGCGACGACCAGGCCGAACACCAGCGCGACCAGCGCAAGCGCCATCAGCGCCGCCAGCCGGCCGGCGATTTCGCTCAGCGCATCGGCCCAGCCCTGGGCCGTGGCGGTCAATCCCACTCGTAGATCGTCCAGTACACCGGCGATACCGTCTTGACCCCGTCGTCGCGGTTGAGCTTGCCGTTGCCGTCGGTGTCGATCAGGTAATAGGGCACGCCGCGTTCGGGCGTCACCTTCACCATGTACAGCACGCCGTTCTGGCGGTATTCCTCGACCTTGTCGCCGTTTTCCTCGGTGCGGATGCTCACGGCCGGCAGCTGGTCGCCTTCGGCGGTGGCATGCACCTTCTCGGGAATCGGCGCCTCTTCGCGCGCGGCGGGCTCGCTCGCCGCGGATTCCGCGGGCTGTCCGCCATCCTGGGCGGCCAGGGCGAGAAGCAGGGGGATCAGGGCGTTCATGGCGGGCTCCTGCACGCGGGAGGAGCAGCATGGCAAATGCGCCGCGGGCGCTCAAGCGGGGGCGCCGGGACGCGTAGAATCAGCCGCCTGCCGAACCGGAACACCCCTATGTCCCGCCTCGTCCTCATCGACGGCTCGTCCTATCTCTACCGCGCCTTCCACGCCCTTCCGCCGCTGACCGCGCCCGACGGATCGCCCACCGGCGCCCTGTTCGGCATCGTCAACATGCTGCGCGCCACGCTGAAGGAGAACCCGGACTTCGCCGCCTTCGTCGTGGACGCATCCGGCCCGACCTTCCGCGATGAAATGTACGACCAGTACAAGGCAAACCGGGCGCCGATGCCGGACGAACTGCGTGCCCAGGTCGAACCGATGATGCAGATCGTGCAGGCGCTGGGTTTTCCGATCCTGCGCGTGTCCGGCGTCGAGGCCGACGACGTCATCGGCACCCTGGCCCTGCAGGCGCACGCCGAGGGCATCCCGGTCACCATTTCCACCGGCGACAAGGATTTCGCCCAGCTGGTGCGCCCGGGCATCACGCTCACCAACACCATGACCGGCAGCATCACCGACGATGCCCGGGTGATGGAAAAGTTCGGCGTGCGCCCCGACCAGATCATCGACCTGCTGGCCCTGATGGGCGACAGCGTCGACAACGTGCCCGGCATCGACAAGTGCGGGCCCAAGACCGCCGCCAAGTGGCTGGCCCAGTACGACAGCCTGGACGGCGTGATGGCCAACGCCGCCGACATCAAGGGCAAGATCGGCGACAACCTGCGCGCCGCGCTCGACCGCCTGCCGCTGAACCGCGACCTGGTGACGATCAAGACCGACGTGCCGCTCGACCAGGGCCCGCGCGAGCTCACGCTGCGCGGCCGCGACGTGGACGCCCTGCGCGAGCTCTACACCCGCTACGGCTTCACCGCCGCCCTGCGTGAACTCGAGGGTGGCAAGCCCGACCCGGCCACGCGCCCGGCCCAGGCCAGCCTGGCGGCCGCTGCGCAGGCCAGTGCCGAAGCCGAGTCCGCACCGGACCCGGCGCTGGCCGCCAAGGGCGAGTACGCGTGCATCACCGATGCGGCCGCGCTCGCGACCTGGGTCGAGCAGCTGCGCGCTGCGCCGCTGGTGTCCTTCGACACGGAGACCGACTCGCTCGACCCCATGCGCGCCAACCTGGTCGGCCTGAGTTTCGCGGTCGAGCCCGGCAAGGCCTGTTACATCCCGGTCGGCCACGATTACCCGGGCGCCCCGCTGCAGTTGCCGCGCGAGCAGGTGCTCGACGCACTGCGCCCCGTGCTCGAAGACCCGGACAAGCCCAAGCTGGGCCAGCACGGCAAGTACGACCTGCACGTGCTGCGCCGCCACGGGCTGGTCGTGCGCGGTTATGCCCAGGACACGATGCTCGAGAGCTTCGTCTGCAACGCCGGCGGCCTTCGCCACGACATGGACACGCTGGCGCGCAAGTACCTGGGCTACGAAACCATCAAGTACGAACAGGTGGCCGGGAAGGGCGCCAAGCAGATCCTGTTCTCCGCGGTCGCGCTCGACGACGCCACCCAGTACGCCGCCGAGGACGCCGACGTCACCCTGCGCCTGCACGGCGTGCTGTCCGGGAAACTGGCCGCCGAGCCGAGCCTGCAGGCCGTCTACCGCGACATCGAGATGCCGCTGGTGCCGGTGCTCACGCGCATGGAGGCCACCGGCGTGCTGGTGGATGCCGCGGAGCTTCGTCGTCAGAGCGCGGACTTGTCCCAGCGCATGCTCGCCGCGCAGCAGCGGGCGCATGAAATCGCCGGCCGCGCATTCAACCTCGATTCGCCCAAGCAGCTCGGTGCCCTGCTGTTCGACGAGCTCAAGCTGCCGGTGGTGGTGAAGACCCCCGGTGGCGCGCCGTCCACCAACGAAGAAGCGCTGGAAGCCATCGCCGACCAGCACGAACTCCCGAAGCTGGTGCTCGAGTACCGCGGCCTGGCCAAGCTGCGCAACACCTATACCGACAAGCTGCCGGAAATGATCAACCCGGACACTGGCCGCGTGCACACCAGCTACCACCAGGCCGGCGCCGCCACCGGTCGCCTGAGCTCGAACGACCCGAACCTGCAGAACATCCCGATCCGCACCCCCGACGGCCGCCGCATCCGCACCGCGTTCATCGCGCCCGGGGGCCGCAAGATCGTCGCCTGCGACTACTCGCAGATCGAACTGCGCATCATGGCCCACCTGTCCGGCGATGACGGCCTGCTGCGCGCTTTCGAAAGTGGCCAGGACGTGCACAAGGCCACCGCCGCGGAAGTTTTCGGCGTTTCCGTCGACGCGGTGAGCGGCGACCAGCGCCGCGCCGCCAAGGCGATCAACTTCGGCCTGATGTACGGCATGAGCGCCTGGGGCCTGGCGCGCCAGCTCGGCATTGGTCGCGGCGAGGCGCAGGACTACATCGCGCTCTACTTCAGCCGCTACCCGGGCGTGCGCGACTACATGGAACGTGTTCGCCAGCAGGCGCGCGAGCAGGGTTACGTCGAAACGGTGTTCGGTCGCCGCCTGCAGCTCAATGAAATCCACTCACGCAACCAAGCCCAGCGCGCCGGCGCCGAGCGCGCCGCGATCAATGCGCCGATGCAGGGCACGGCGGCGGACATCATCAAGCGCGCCATGGTCACGGTGGACCAATGGCTGGACGGCCACCGCGACCAGGCGGCGATGCTGATGCAGGTACACGATGAACTGGTGTTCGAGGTGGAGGCCGGTTTCGTGGACACCCTGGTGGCCGAGGTGCGCCAGCGCATGGCTGCCGCGGCGGACCTGAAGGTGGCGCTGGTGGTGGACGTGGGGGTGGGCGAAAACTGGGACGAAGCGCACTGATCAGCTGCCTCTAATACGCTTGGATATCAATCACTTGCAGTCAGGTGAACGCGTCCTGAATCGAATGCCGATTTAACGCTCCTGTTCACGAACTTCTCATGCGCCGGGGGGTCTACTAGGCGCGTCGGATGCAAGGTCCGGCGCAGGATCACTCCCTCCCCTGAGTGGATCCAATCGGAGCAGGGTTCTCCCCAACCTGCGCTCCAAACCCCGACCCCGCGGGCTTCCCCTGGCCCGCGGGGTTTTTATTTGCCGGCCGGCGGCTCGCCAAGCCAGTCGCGCGGCCGCAGGTAGTCGGCCAGGCGGGCTTCGGGGCTGCCCGGCTCCGGGGAGTAGGCGTACTCGAAGCGGACCCGGGGCGGCAGGCTCATCAGGATCGACTCGGTTCGGCCGCCGCTTTGCAGCCCGAACAGCGTGCCCCGGTCCCAGACCAGGTTGAATTCCACGTAGCGCCCGCGCCGGTAAAGCTGGAACTCCCGCTCACGCTCCCCGTAGGGCGTGTCCTTGCGGCGCGCCACGATGGGCAGGTAGGCATCCAGGAAACCCGCGCCCACCGCCCTGGTGTAGCCGAAACAGGCCTCGAAGCCGTCCGCGTGCAGGTCGTCGTAGAACAGCCCACCCACGCCACGCGTTTCATTGCGGTGCTTGAGGAAAAAATACCGGTCGCACCAGTCCTTGTGCTCCGCGTAGCGCTGCTCCCCGAAGGGCGCACACAGTTCGCTGGCCACCCGGTGCCAATGCCGCACGTCCTCGTCCACCGGATAGAACGGGGTCAGGTCGAAACCCCCGCCGAACCACCAGATCGGGTCCCGGCCTTCCGGTCGGGCCTCGAAGAAGCG
This sequence comes from Arenimonas aestuarii, assembly GCF_054781715.1. NCBI lineage: Bacteria > Pseudomonadati > Pseudomonadota > Gammaproteobacteria > Lysobacterales > Lysobacteraceae > Arenimonas > Arenimonas aestuarii. Next base: position 400,398 of record NZ_BAAGTW010000006.1, read on the forward strand.
CACGTTCGCGTGCGAGGTCGGTACGTGCGGGTTGCGCGGGTGGATAACCAGCGACACCCCCGCGGCCCGCCAGGGTGCGCCCGCCAGCTCGGGCCGGTGCGCGCTGGCCGAGCCCGGCAGCGAGGGCCCGGACACGTCGGAGAAGTTCACCCCGGCCTGCTCGAACACCGCGCCTTCCTTCAAGACCCGGGTACGACCACCCCCGGCCATCGAGGGGCCCTTGCTGGGATCGGCGCGCTCGCGCGTCCATTCGTCCTGCTCGAAGCGGCCGCCGTCCACCGATTCCAGGCCCGCGCAGATGCGGTCCTGCAGGTCGCGGAGGAAGGCGTGCACGGCGTTGAAATCGGTCATGGCGGCGTCGGTTCCGGGGACGCGACCATGATAGCCGCCCGCGTCGGCCGCTATAATCGCCGCCAGCAATGAACTCCCCCACGCCCCCGCGCCTGCGCGTCACGGCTGATACCGGCCCCGACGCCCTGGTCGCCTTCATCTTCGGAACCGCCGCCGCCGTGCCCAGCGCGGTCGACTGCGGCCTGCTCGCCGGCCCCCCGGTCGAAGCCTGGTGCGGCAACGGCCACTACGCCGTGCGCGTGATCGAACAGCCCGAGGCCGGCGGCGACATCGAAACCGCCACGGCCCAGGCCTATGCCCGCCTGCTGGCCGAGGTGCGGCCGTCCACGCATCCCTACCTGATCCGCATCTGGAACTACTTCGCCGCCATCAACGAAGGCGAGGGCGACCAGGAACGCTACCGGCGCTTCTGCGTCGGTCGTGCCGGGGCCGTGGACGGCATGTTCAACCAGCCACCGCCGGCGGCCACGGCCATCGGCAGCGACGGCGTGCCGGGCCGGCTGCAGGTGGTGGCGCTGTGCTCGAAGTCGCCGGGCATCGCGCTGGAGAACCCGCGGCAGACGCCGGCCTGGCGGTACCCGCGTGAACACGGGCCGGTGTCGCCCGGCTTTTCGCGCGGCGCAGTGCTCGACGCCGACACCGTCAAGCCGCGCCTGCTGGCCTCGGGCACGGCCAGCATCGTCGGCCACGTGTCGCGGCACGTGGGCGATTTCGCCGCCCAGCTGCGCGAAAGCCTCGACAACCTGGCCACGTTGCTCGACCAGGGCCACCAGGCCACCGGTCGCGAATTCCCGCCGGCGCACTGCGAGGCCCTGCGCGTCTATCTGCGCCACCCGGGCGACCTGGCTGCGGCCCAGGCCATCCTGGCCACGGCGGGCCTGCCGGGCGAGCGCATCAGCTACCTGCGCGGCGACGTCTGCCGCCGCGAACTAGACGTCGAACTCGAAGGCGTGTTCGTCGCGGCCTGAGGCCGCCTTACTTCAGGTTTTCGTCGAACAGCTCGTAGATGCGGCGGTACTGGTCGTACCAGCTCTCCGGGTGCTGGTAGCCGTGGCGTTCCAGCGGGTAGCTGGCCATTTCCCAGTCATGCTTCTTGAGTTCGATCAGGCGCTGCGCCAGTCGCACCGAGTCCTGGTAGAAAACGTTGTCGTCGATCATGCCGTGGCTGATCAGCAGGTGGCCACGCAGGTTTTCCGCGTATTCGATCGGCGAACTGCGCTTGTAGGCCTCCGGGTCGAGCGTCGGCGTATTGAGGATGTTGGACGTGTATTCGTGGTTGTAGCTGGTCCAGTCGGTCACCGGCCGCAGCGCGGCGCCGGCCTTGAAGACGTCGGGGGCGCGGAACAGGCCCATGAAGGCCATGAAGCCGCCGTAGCTGCCGCCGTAGAGGCCGACGTTTTCCGCATCACCCTGGTGTTCGGCGACCATGTACTTCACGCCGTCCAGGTAATCCTCGAGCTCCGGGTGGCCCATTCGGCGGTAGATCGCCGTGCGCCAGTCGCGGCCGTAACCTTCCGAGGCGCGGTAGTCCATGTCCAGCACGATGAAGCCGTTTTCCACCAGCAGCTGGTGGAACATCTGCTCGCGGAAATACACCGGCCAGCGTGCATGCACGTTCTGCAGGTAACCGGCACCGTGCACGAACATCACCACCGGGTACTTGCGGCCTTCTTCCAGTGCCTCGGGGCGGTAGAGCTTGGCCCAGATGCTGCCGGCGCCGTGGCTCGAGGGCACCTGCACGATTTTTGGCGCCAGCCACTCGCGCGCCGCGAACTCGGGGCTGCGGGTGTCGGTGAGCTTGCGCGCCTCGCCGCCGGCCACCGGCTGCACCGCCAGCTGCGGCGGCACGTGCGAGCGCGACCAGCGAACCAGCAGCTGCGTTCCGTCCGGCGACAGCGTGAAATCCTCGACGCCGTCGAGCGCGGTCACTTCGCGCACTTCGCCGCCGTTGCTGGGCACCGCGCAGACCTCGTAGTCGCCCGGCCATTCGCGGTTGCAGACGAAATAGGCGGTGGCGCCGTCGGGCGACCACTGCGGCGCCGACGTCTCCCAGCGGCCGCTGGTCAGGCGGTTGGCGCGCTGGCCCGGCACCACGGTGTAGAGGTGGGAAAAGCCGGACTCCTCGCTCAGGTACCACAGGGTGCGGCCGCCCGGCAGCCAGCCAAAATCGTTGAAGCCCCAGTTGATCCAGGCCGGATCGGTAAGCCGGTGCGCCGGCTGCAGCTTGCCGGCGGCCAGGTCGACGGTGGCGATCCAGCGGTCCTTGTTGTCCACCGCGCGCGCCATCAGCGCAACGTTGCCGCCGTTGTCACTCCAGAGCAGGCCGTCGATGCGCACCGGGCGGTCGCCCTCGAGCGGGTCCTCGCCAGCGGCCTTGCGCAGTTCCGCCAGCGGGTCGCGGCTGATGCCGGGCAGGTTCGAGAGCGGCAGCTGGCGGTGGCTGCCATCGGCCAGGTCCACCAGCACCAGCTGCTGGCCCTGCGGCGGATTGCGGCCCACGCGCACGCGCACGTCCTCGTCTTCGACGTAACCTGACTCGGTCACATACTTGGGCATTTCCCCGCCACGACCCTTTTCGTAACCCTTGGCTTCGGTGACCACCAGCAGCCAGCGGCCATCGGGTGACATCGCGCTGCCGGCGATTTCGATCCTGTCGCCCAGGTACACCGGCGCCGCCGCCCGGCTGGCGTCGGCCTGGCGAAGGACCTCGGCGTTTTCACGCTGGGCCTCGCGGAAGGCCTTTTCGCGCGCCAGCTGGGCGCTCAGGCGCAGCTGGTGGTCGCGCATGGCGTCCTTTTCCGGCTCGGCCGCGGGGTCCTTTTCCGCGCGCGGCAGCGCCGCCGGCTGCACCAGGCGGGTGTCGGAAACCCAGCGGAACCAGTCATTGCCCACGCGCCAGACCACGCTGCGGCCGTCGGCACCGAAGCGCGGGTCGGCCTCGGCGTCCGTGCTGCGGGTCAGCTGCACCAGCGGACCACCCAGCACGCGCAGGAAGACGTCGCCGTTGCGGATGAAAACCGCCTGCCGGTGGGTCGGGTCGAACACCGGTCGTGCGGCGTCGAGCTCTGCCAGGGCGCTGCCTTCGACTTTCGCCGGCTCGCCGCCAGCCACCGGCACCGTCCAGGTGTCGCGCACCGGGCTGCCCTCGCGCTTGAGCGTGTAGAGCGCACGCTGGCCGTCCAGTGACCACCAGGCCGACTCTACCGGCGGCCCGATCCAGTCGGGATGGGACATCGCCTGGTCGAGCGTTAGCGGCGCCTGGGCCAGCGCCGGCAGGGCGCAGGCGGAAACCAGGGCGAGGGCGGCAAGACGAAGTCGCATGGGGGCTCCGGGAGTCGAAACTGGCCGGCAAGCCTAACAAAGCCGGCGCAGCCGGCGCGTGTGCGGCTTTTCCCACCCGGCGTTTGCGGCGACAATCGCCCAACCCAGCGCGGCGATGCCATGCAAGCCTACGTTTACAAATCCCTGCGCAAGCCCGACACCTATCTCTACCTGCGCAAACAGGACGACTTTTCCGCCCTGCCCCCGGCGGTGCGCGAGCCCCTGGGCGAGCTGGTGTTCGTGCTTGAGTTCGCGCTGACGGCAAACCGCCGCCTGGCCCGCGCCGACCCGGCGGTGGTGCTCGCCAACCTGCAGGCCCATGGCTTCCACCTGCAGTTCCCGCCCACCGTGCTGGACCCGATGGTCGATGGCTGACGCGCGCCGAGCCTGGCAGGGCTGGGCCTGGCTGGCGCTGGGCGCCGGCCTGTCCGCGGCCCTGCTGCTGGGCCAGGCCTGGACCGCAGCGCCCGCGCTGATGGCGCAAGCTGCGTTCGCGCTGGGCCTGGCGCGCCTGCGCGGCCTGCGCGCCGACCTGCCGGCGCCGGTGCAGCGACGCGACGCCGGCGCCCTGGCTTCGCTCTGGGCCCTGGGCCTGGCCGGGCTGTGGCTGGCGGTGGCCTGGCCGCTGCAGGCCCTGCTGGAGACCGGAACCCTGGCCGCCGCGCTGGGCCTGGGCACCTTGGCCGGCCTGGCGCTATTGGGCCTGTGGCGGGCCTGGCCGGCGTTCGGCCTGGCCGGACGCGGTGGCGCGGCCCTGCCGGTGCTGGCGGCCCAGGTCGGTAACGGCGGACCCGCCGATGCCGGGCGCGGCTTCGTGGTGGCCCTGGCGGTGTTCGTGGTGCTGGCGGCGATCCTGGGATTGGCCTGGCCAGGTCTGCTGCCAGCCGCCGCCAGGCCGGCCACTATCGCGGGGTTCGTGGTGCTTTCGCTGCTGGCGCACGGGCTGGTGCAGTCCTTCGGCAAGCCCCCCGAAGAGGCCGGCAATCGCCTTCCGGCCAACCTGCCTATCGTCGGCGACGACGACGATGCGCCCCCAGCGCCGACCGAAGACGCCCAGGATCCGGACGCGCGCCTGCTCGCCGCTACCCGCGCCGGCCGCATCGAGGCCGCCCTGGCCGCCCTGGCCGACGGCGCCGACCCGGAAACCCTGCCCGACCCCGAAGACCGCGACCAGCGCAGCCTGCCGATGCTGGCCGCCCTGCTGGGCGACCTGCGCCTGCTGCGCGACCTGATCGCCCGCGGCGTTGACCTCAATGCCGAACACGCCGGCCTGACCCCGCTGCTGGCGGCCACCCGCGACAGCTGGCACGGGCGGCCCGAAGCAGTGATGACCCTGCTGGCCAATGGCGCCGATCCGCGCCATGCCGACGCCGACGGCAATACCGCTCTGCACCACGCCGCGCGCAGCACCGACCCGGCGGTGGCGGCGTTGCTGCTCGACGCCGGCGCCATGCTCGAGGCGCTCAATGCCGATGGCTTCAGTGCGCTGGGCGTGGCCTGCGCCAGCGGCAACTGGCGGCTGGCCAAGTTCCTGATCGAACGCGGCGCCAGGCCCGAACCCCAGGATGGCCAGCCGGCCCTGCTGGCGGCCGCGGGCGGCGATGACGATCCCGCCGGCGTGCAGCTGTTGCTGCGCCACAAGGCGAGGGTGGATTCGCGCGGCCAGGGCCAGCGCAGCGCGCTGCACGTGGCCTGCGCGGCAGGCAATGCCGACGTGGCCGGGAGCCTGCTCGATGCCGGCGCCGACCGCAACGCCCGCGACGCCGACGGCATGACGCCCCTGCTTGAGGCCGCCCGCCATGGCCAGGCCGCGGTGCTGGCAAGGCTGGCGCAGGCGCGCCCGGATGTGTCGGCGGTGGATGGCCGCGGCCGCAACGCCCTGGTGCTGGCCGCTGAGTCCGAAGCCGGCCCGGAATTCCTGCGCCACCTCATCGCCATGGGCGTGGACCCCGAGCAGCGCGACCAGGACGGTCGCCGGGCGCTTGAGCACGCCCTGGGTGCTGGCCGCTGGCCGCTGGTGGCGGTGCTCGACCCGACCTACCCGCTGCCGGCCAGCGTCGCCGAAGGCCTGGCCGAAGGCAGCTTCGAAAGAAGCCCGCGCGAACTGCTGCGCGAAGCCCTGGTCGCCGGGCGGCTGGAGTCCGCCGAAGCCATGTTGCGTCTTGGCGCCGGTCCCGATGCGACTGGCCTGGCCTCGCTGCTGCTCGAGTTCGCCGGTGATGGCGACCTGGCGATGTTCGACTGGCTGCTGCGCCACGGCGCCAGCGCCGATACCCGCGTCGACGACCAGGACAGCGCGTTCATGCACCTGCTCGATCGGGGTGGCCAGGCCTGCGCGGCGCTGCAGCGCCTTCTCGACCGCGGCCAGCCCGTGGGCGGGCGCGGCGGCCTTGCACGCTGGCTGCAGGCCTGCCTGGCCGGCGAATTCGTCAGCCGCGGCCACGAGAACGTCGCCCTGGCCCTGCTCGAACGCGGCGCCGATGCCTTCGGAGGCGCGCCGGCCGACCCGCCGCTGGGCCTGGCGATCCGCCTGGGCTGGCTGCGCCTGGCGCAGGTCCTGCTGGTTGTCGGCGCCGACCCGAACGATCGTGATGGCCACGGCCACACGCCACTTCACGCTGCCGCCGCGCTCGGCCGCGAAGCGGCCCTGCAGCTGCTGGTCCGCCACGGCGCCTCGCCGGCGCTGTGTGCACCCGACGGGCAAACCCCGCTGGGCCTGGCCCTGGCGGCGGAGCGGCGCGAACTTTCGCACTGGCTGGAATGGCGGCAGTGGCAGTTGCCAGGGCGCACGCTGCAGCCGGCCGACCTGCCCGCGGCCGCGATGGCCGGGGACGCCGAGGCCGTGGGCCGCCTGCTGGAGCTGGACCTGCCGGTGGACGCCATCGACGCCCAGGGTTGCACGGCGCTGCTGCGCGCGGCCGGAGGCGGCCACGAGGCGGTAGTCGAGCAACTGCTCAACCACGGTGCCGACACCCGCATCGCTGCGCGCACCGGCGCCACGCCGCTGTCGGCGGCGATCAGCATGCGCCACGTCGGCGTGGTCGACCGCCTGTTGCGCGCCGGTGCCGAGCCCGACCTGCCGCTGCCGGGCGAAGTGACCCCACTGATGCTGGCCGCCGCACTGGGCCAACCAGAGCTGATCTCGCGGTTGCTGGCGCACGGCGCCGACCCCGAGGCCCGCGACGCCCAGGGCCTGTCGCCGTTGCACTGCGCGGCCCTGCACGCGTTTTCCTCGCGCGACCGCCAGCGTGTGCTGGCCTTGGTGGACGTGCTGCTGCTGGCCGACGTCGAGCCCGATGCGCCCAGTGCCGCCGGCCAGACACCGCTGCTGCTCCTGCTTGGCGCCCGCGCCGAACCGGGCACCGCCTGCGACGAAGAAGTGCTGCTGGCCGGGCTCGAGCGCCTGCTGGCCGAAGGCGTCGCGCTGGACGCCGCCGACCAGCGCGGCCTCACGCCCCTGCACCTGGCCGCGATGCATGGCCTGGCGCGCGTGGTGCAGCGCCTGCTGCGCGAAGGTGCCGACCGCCAGGCTCGCGACATCCTCGGCCGCACGCCGCACGACCTGGCGGTGCTGCGGGGTTTCGTCGACGTCGCCGCCGAATTCGAACCCGGCCGCGCCGGCGGCCCGCCATCGCTGGCGCGCTTCCTGCGCGAGCGCGACTAGGCCGCGCTAACGCCCGGCATCGCCGTCGTCTTCGGCGGCTTCGTCCGGGCTGAGGTCGGCCTCGAACAGCGTTTCCAGGTCCACCAGGGCTTCCTGCGAGGACGCCACCAGCGCCGCCTCGTCGTCGTAGACCAGGTGCTGGCGGCGAAGCAGCTGCTCGTCGTGCTGGCGGAAACGTTCGGTATTGCGCTCGGCTTCTTCCTCCGGCACGCCCAGGGCCTGCATCACCTTGCGGCCGATCACCAGGCTGGAGTGGAAGGTTTCGCGGGTGACATCGGCGTCCAGGTCCATCAGCCGGAAGGCATGCTGGCGGTTGCGCGCGCGCGCGAACACCTTCAGGTGCGGGTACATGCGCTTGACCAGGCGGGCGGTGCGCACGTTCGCGTCGGGGTCGTCGGTGGTCAGCACGAACACCTCGGCGCGATCGGCGTGCGCCGCGCGCAGCAGGTCGGGGCGGGCCGGGTCGCCGTAGTAGATCTTGGTGCCGAAGCGGCGCGATACGTCGACCTGGTCGGCGCTGTTTTCGAGGGCGGTGAAGGCGATCTTCTGGGCGCGCATCATGCGCCCGACGATCTGCCCGACCCGCCCGAACCCGGCGATGATCACGCGCGGGTGCTCGTGGTCGATGTCATCGGGCTCGCGCTTCTTTTCTTCCGACGGGTGCTCGCGCAGCCAGCGCGAGACCACCAGCAGGATCAGCGGCGTCGCCGCCATCGACAGGCCGATGACCACGAACAGCTGGTCACGCAGCTGCGCGTCCATCAGCCCGGCCTTGAGGGCTTCGGAAAACACCACGAAGCCGAACTCGCCGCCCATGGCCAGCACCGCGCCCAATTGCACGGCCTGGCGCCAGTCCAGGCCACCGGTGAACCGCCCCACCGCCAGCAGCACGGCCATCTTGAGCGCCAGCAGGCCCAGCACGCCCGCCGCGATCATCGCCGGCTGGTCGGCGATGACGTCCAGGTCGATGCTCATGCCGATGGCGATGAAGAACAGGCCCAGGAACAGGCCCTTGAAGGGTTCGATATGCGATTCGAGTTCGTGCCGGAACTCGGACTCGGCCAGCAGCACGCCGGCCAGGAAGGCACCCAGGCCCATCGACAGCCCGGCCTGGTCCATGATCCAGGCGTTGCCCACCACCACCAGCAGCGCGCTGGCGGTGAACACCTCCACCGAACGCGCCCTGGCCACCACCCGCAGCAGGTGCCGAAGCAGGAAACGCCCGCCGATCACCACCGCCAGGATCGCGCCGACCGCGATCACCACGCTGTCGAGCGGCGGCGCCGAACGCTCGAGTGCCTTGGCCGCGCCCAGCAGCGGGATCGCCGCCAGCAGCGGGATGGCGATGAGGTCCTGGAACAGCAGGATCGCGAACGCCACCCGGCCGTGTTCGGTGGTGAGCTCCTTGCGTTCGGCCAGCAGCTGCAGGCCCACGGCGGTGGACGAGAGCGCCAGGCCCATGCCGATCACCAGCGGCGCCTTCCAGCCGTCCACGCCCATCGCGGCGATCGCGGCGATGGCCGCGGCCGATACGAACACCTGCAGGCCGCCGGTACCGAACACCTTGCGCCGCATCACCCACAGCCGTGCCGGGCTCAGCTCCAGGCCGATCACGAACAGCAGCATCACCACGCCGAGCTCGGAGGCCGCCAGCACGTCGTCGGGGTCGGGCACCAGCGACAGGCCATCCGGGCCGATGGCCACGCCCGCGGCCAGGTAACCCAGGATCGCGCCCAGGCCCAGTCGCCGGAAAAGCGGCACCGCGATCACGGCGGCGATCAGGAAAACGAGCAGGAGACCGAGGTAACCGCTGGAGGCGTGCATGGCAAGATTATGCTCCGGTCGGGCGGCCATTGAAGCCTCGTTCCCGGGATGGTGTGCTGCAGGTCCTGGTTCGCCGGTTTCCCGGCGCCACGAAAAAGCCGGCCCGAAGGCCGGCTTTTTCATTGCGCGGTGGCCGGGGCCTCAGCGCTTCATCGAGGAGAAGAACTCGTCGTTGGACTTGGTGTTCTTCATCTTCTCGAGCAGGAACTCCATCGCGGCCAGTTCGTCCATCGGGTGCAGCAGCTTCCGGAGGATCCAGATTTTCTGCAGCATGTCCGGCTCGATCAGCAGCTCCTCGCGGCGGGTGCCGGAGCGGTTGATGTTGATGGCCGGGTAGACGCGCTTTTCGGCGATGCGGCGGTCCAGGTGCACTTCGGAGTTGCCCGTGCCCTTGAACTCTTCGTAGATCACCTCGTCCATCTTCGAGCCGGTTTCCACCAGCGTGGTCGCGATGATCGTCAGCGAGCCGCCTTCCTCGACGTTGCGGGCCGCGCCGAAGAAGCGCTTCGGGCGGTGCAGGGCATTGGCGTCGACGCCACCGGTGAGCACCTTGCCCGAGCTGGGCACCACGGTGTTGTAGGCGCGGGCCAGGCGGGTGATCGAGTCGAGCATGATGACGACGTCGCGCTTGTGCTCGACCAGGCGCTTGGCGCGCTCGATCACCATCTCGGCGACCTGCACGTGGCGCGCGGCCGGCTCGTCGAAGGTCGAGGAAATGACCTCGCCGCGCACGGTGCGCTGCATTTCGGTGACTTCCTCGGGCCGCTCGTCGATCAGCAGCACGATCAGATGCACGTCCGGGTGGTTGTGGATGATGGCCTGGGCCACGTTCTGCATCAGCACGGTCTTGCCGGCCTTGGGCGGCGACACGATCAGGGCGCGCTGGCCCTTGCCGATCGGCGACATCAGGTCCATCACGCGGCCGGTGATGTCCTCGGACGAGCCATTGCCGCGCTCGAGCTTGAAGCGCACGCGCGGGAACAGCGGGGTGAGGTTCTCGAACAGCACCTTGCCCTTGGACGCCTCCGGCGGTTCGCCGTTGATGGTGTCCACGATGTTGAGGGCGACATAACGCTCGCCTTCCTTCGGGCTGCGGATGCGGCCGGAAATTTCGTCGCCGGTGCGCAGGTTGAAGCGGCGGATCTGGCTGGGCGAGATGTAGACGTCGTCCGGGCCGGCCAGGTAGCTGGCGTCGTCCGAGCGCAGGAAACCGTAACCGTCGGGCAGGATTTCCAGCACGCCGTCGCCGGCCACGCCCTGCGGGTGGCGGGTGAGCACCTTGAGCAGGGCGAAGGTGACGTCCTGCTTGCGCATGCGCGCCACGCCTTCGTGCAGGCCCAGCTTGTCGGCGATCTCGAGCAGCTTGAAGGCCGGCATGCGCTTGAGGTCGTTGAGGCTGTAGACCGGGAAGTCGGGCGGCAGCTGGGGCAGCGGGCGCTCGTTCTGGCCGCCGTTGCCGCCATTGGCATTGCCTTCGTCGTCGCCGGGCATGCCACCGCCACCGCCGCCGCCTTCGCGGCCCTTGAAGCGGTCGCGCTTGTCGCGGAATCGGTCGCGCCGGTTGCGTCGGCCTTCGCGGCCGCGGTCGCCGCCGCCCTGGGGGCCACCGTCGCCGCCGCCCTGCTGGCCGCCGTCGTCGTTGCCGCCCTGGCCGCCACTGGACTGGCCGCCTCCGGACTGGCCACCGCCGCCGCCCTGGCCGCCACCGCCGCCGGCATCGCCGGAAGCAGCAGGTTCAGCCTTGGCGCGCTCGGGGGCCGGTGCCGAGACAGGCACGGGCGCCGCTGCCGGGGAATCGGCGGACGGAGCGTCGTTGTTGGGATTTGCGGCGCGCGATTTGCGCGGACGCTTCTCGGCGCTGGCGCCGGAGTCGGTTTCGTTTTCGGACACAGGATTCACCTCGCGAACGCGAGCGTGGGGAGGAAGGGGGTATGGCAAGACATCGGCGCCCAGGGCGCCCGAATGACCTTCAAACTAACACCGCGGGGGGCGGCGCGACAAGCGCCCGGCCCCCGCGGGGCCCCGGGGGACCGGGGCGGGACGCGTCAAAGCGCCTTGTCGACGAACTGCGCGAGCTGGGCCTTGCCCACCGCGCCGACCTGGGTGGCGTGCACCTTGCCGTCCTTGAACAGCATCAGGGTCGGGATGCCGCGCACGGCGTACTGGCGCGGCACCTGCGGGTTGTGGTCGATGTTGAGTTTCACCACCTTGACCTTGCCGGCGTACGTGTCGGCCAACTCGTCCACCATCGGGCCGATCATCTTGCAGGGACCGCACCACTCGGCCCAGAAATCCACCAGCACCGGGGTATCGGACTGGAGCACCTGGGCCTCGAAGTCGGTGTCACCCACATGAAGCACCTGGTCGCTCATGCGTCAAACTCCTGATTTACTTGAAGGTGGCGGCCCGGTCGGGCCTGCCGTTGGGGTAAACTGGGGCGCTTCGAACGGTAAATCAACCGCCATCGGCGGCCCCGGGTTCAGGGCAGTTTGCGACCCCCCGGCCAGGCCGCGCAAGCGCAGAGACGCGCAACCAGAGACCTACATGTCCGACAAACCACTGACCGATATCGCTTTTTCCAGTTTCGAGCTGCATCCTGACCTCCAGGCCGGCCTCGAATCCGCAGGCTTCACCCGCTGCACCCCCATCCAGGCCCTGACCCTGCCGATCGCCCTGCCGGGCGGTGACGTCGCCGGCCAGGCCCAGACCGGCACCGGCAAGACCCTGGCCTTCCTGGTCGCGCTGATGAACCGGCTGCTGACCCGCCCGGCCCTGGCTGACCGCAAGCCCGAAGACCCGCGCGCCCTCATCCTCGCCCCCACCCGCGAACTGGCCATCCAGATCCACAAGGACGCCGTGAAGTTCGGCTCCGACCTGGGCCTGCGCTTCGCCCTGGTCTACGGCGGTGTCGACTACGACAAGCAGCGCGAGCTGCTGCAGCAGGGCGTGGACGTCATCATCGCCACCCCGGGCCGCCTGATCGACTACGTCAAGCAGCACAAAGTCGTGTCCCTGCACGCCTGCGAGGTCTGCGTGCTCGACGAAGCCGACCGCATGTTCGACCTGGGCTTCATCAAGGACATCCGCTTCCTGCTGCGGCGCATGCCGATCCGCACTGAACGCCAGACCCTGCTGTTCAGCGCCACGCTCAGCCACCGCGTGCTGGAGCTGGCCTACGAACACATGAACGAACCCGAGAAGCTGGTCGTCGAAACCGAGACGATCACCGCCGCCCGGGTGCGGCAGCGTGTGTACCTGCCGTCGGACGAAGAAAAGATCCCGCTGCTGATCGGCCTGCTCACCCGCAGCGAAGGCCAGCGCACCATGGTGTTCGTGAACACCAAGGTCTGGGTCGAGCGCGTGGCCAAGGCGCTCGAACGCGCCGGCTTCCGCGTCGGCGTGCTGTCGGGCGACGTGCCGCAGAAAAAGCGCGAAACCCTGCTGGGCCGCTTCCAGAAGGGCCAGCTGGACCTGCTGGTGGCCACCGACGTCGCCGCCCGCGGCCTGCACATCGACGGCGTGTCGCATGTCTACAACTACGACCTGCCGTTCGACGCCGAGGACTACGTGCACCGCATCGGCCGCACCGCGCGCCTGGGTGCCGAAGGCGACGCGATCAGCTTCGCCTGCGAGCGTTACGCCATGTCGCTGCCCGACATCGAGGCCTACATCGAACAGAAGCTGCCGGTCGAGCAGGTCACCGCCGAACTGCTCATTCCCATGCCGCGCACGCCGCGTCCGGTCGAAGGCGACGAGGCCGGCGAAACCGAAAGCGTCAGCGCCATCTACCGCGAAGTCCGCGAGGCCAAGGCCGCCGAGGACGAACGCCGTGGCGGCAGTCGTTCCGGCAGCCGGACGGGTGGCCGCGAAGGCAGCCGTTCGGGTGGTGGCGGCCGTGGTGCCGGCGCCGGTCCGCGCCGCGAGCGCCGTCCGGTCGAGGCCGAGGGTTCCGAAGGCGCGCCCGTGGCCAGCCCGACCGCGCCGGCCGAAGCCGGCGTCGAGCGTCCGGCCCGTCGTCCGGCGCCGTCGTCGCCGATGCAGGAAGATCCGAACGCGCCGGCCCGCAAGCGCCGTCGCCGTCGCCGGGGTCGCCCGGTCGGCGAAGCCGGCGCCGAGGCCGGTGCCGCCGCGCCGCGTGGCGACGCCCCGCGCAAGGAGCCGGCCCGCAAGAAGCCCGACGCCAAGCCGGCCACCAAGCCCGGCGGTGAGGCCAAGCCGTCCCTGCTCGGTCGCATCAAGGCGGGCCTGAGCAGCCTGGTCAAGCGCAATCCGCCCGGCAAACACTGACCGCCCCGCGCCCGCATGGCCCTGCTGCGTTTCGACAACGTCACCAAGACCTACGCCGGCAGCGCGCCGGCGCTGAGCGACGTCAGCTTCGCGGTGGAGGAAGGCGAAATGCTTTTCGTCACCGGCCACTCGGGCGCCGGCAAGTCGACCCTGCTGCGCCTGGTGCACCTGTCCGAGCGCCCAAGCCGGGGCACGGTGCTGGTGAACGAACGCAACCTGGCCAAGGTGCGCGGCCGCAAGGTGCCGCTGCACCGGCGCCAGGTCGGCGTGGTGTTCCAGGACCACCGCCTGCTGACCGACCGCAGCGTTTTCGACAACGTCGCCCTGCCTTTGCTGATCGCCGGCACGCCGCGTTCGGAAGTCGGCAAGCGCGTGCGCACCGTGCTCGACAAGGTCGGCCTGGGCGACCGCGAACGCGCATTGCCGCTGCAGCTTTCCACCGGTGAGCAGCAGCGCGTGGGCATCGCCCGCGCCCTGGTCGCCCAGCCTCAGCTGCTGGTCGCCGACGAACCCACCGGCAACCTCGACCCGCAGCTGGCGGCCGAAATCATGCAGCTCTTCGCCGCGCTGCCGGCGTCCGGCACCACCGTGATCATCGCCAGCCACGACCTGGCCCTGGTCAAGCGCATGCGCCAGCGTGTGCTGGTGCTCGACCACGGCAAGCTGGTGGACGACATCTCGCCCGAGGACCTGGCGGCGTGAACGCCAAGGTCGAGAATCGCCCGCGTCCCGCCGCCGCCGAGCGGGTCAAGTCCGGGGGGCTGGGCGCGCGCCTGCGCGCCTGGCGCGAACAGCACCTGTATTCCCTGTTCTCCAGCCTCGGCCGCCTGCTGCAGCGACCGGTGGCCACCAGCCTGACCGTGGGCGTGATGGCCGTGGCCATCGCTTTGCCTTTGGGCCTGGCGCTGGCGCTGGGCAACCTGGAGCGTTTTTCCGGCACGGTGAGCGAATCGCGCGACATCGGTGTGTTCCTGAACGTCGACATCGACGGCGAACGGGTCGAAGCACTGTCGGAAGAACTGCGCGCCCGTCCCGACGTCACCGCGGTGGCCGTGCGCACGCCCGACGACGGCCTGGCTGAATTCCGCGAAATGAGCGACCTCGCCGGCGCCCTCGAGGTGCTTGAAGGCAACCCGCTGCCCTACGTGCTGGTGGTGTCGCCGGCCGGCGACGACGACGGCAGCGCCCTGGCCGACGCCCTGCGTGCCCTGCCCGAGGCCGAAGTGGTGCAGCACGACGCCCTCTGGCGCCAGCGCCTCACCGCCTGGCTGGCCTTCGGCGAGCGCGTGGTGCAGGTGGTGGCCGTGCTGCTGGGCCTGGGCGTGCTGCTGGTGGTGGGCAATACGGTGCGGCTGGACATCGGCGCGCGCAGCGAGGAAATCGCCGTGCTCCAGCACCTGGGCGCCACCGATGGCTTCGTTCGCCGGCCGTTTCTGTACCTGGGCGCCTGGTATGGCCTGGCCGCGGGCACGCTGGCGCTGGTGCTGCTGGCGGCTGCCGGCGTCCTGCTGCAGGGCCGCCTGACCGCGCTGGTGGCCAGTTACGGCAGCCAGTTCGCCCTTTCCGGGCCGGGTTGGCGGGGCACTGCGGCCCTGCTCCTGGGCGCCGCGGCGATGGGGTGGCTGGGCGCGTGGCTCGCAACCGGGCATCATCTACGTCGGACCCGTCCTACGGACGTGTGACATGAGCAACCCGAGTTTCAAAAGCTTCGACACCTCCAGCCCGCGCATCATGGTCGTGGACGGCTCCAAGGTCGTGCGCAAGATGATCGAAGGCGTCCTGCGCCAGCAGCTGCCCGACATGGAGTTCGTCGGCTGCGAAACCGGCGAGGAGGCCAAGGCCGCCCTGCAGGCCGGCGCGGTGAACCTGGTCACCATGGCCCTGCGCCTGCCCGACATGGATGGCCTGGACCTGGCGCGTTACCTGCGCGAGCACACGCCCCAGGCCTACATCCCGATCATCGTGGTCTCCGGCGATGTGCAGGAGCGCCTGGAGAGCCGCTCGATCAGCGACGACGTCACCGACTATTTCGACAAGTCGCTGGGCTTCAACGCCCTGGCGGCCTTCATCAAGGGTTACGTGGCCCCCGAATCCGAGGCCGGCGGCGAAGTGCTCTACGTCGAGGACAGCCGCGTGGTCGCCATGGCCACCCGGCGCATGCTGGAAAAGCACGGGCTCACCGTCACCCACGCCACCGGCGTCGAGGACGCCATCGCCCACCTGGAAACGGCCCGCGCGCAGGGCAAGGTGCCGGGCCCGGACGTGGTGCTGACCGACGTCTACCTGAAGGGCGAACTGACCGGCAAGGACCTGCTCAAGTCCATCCGCGAGGAGTTCGGCTACGTGAAGGGCCTGCTGCCGGTGCTGGTGATGACCGGCGACGCCAACCCGTCCAACCAGAGCGACCTGCTCCGCGCCGGCGCCAACGACCTGGTGCAAAAGCCCATCGAAGAACGCCTTCTGGTCACCAAGCTGCTGTTCCAGCTGCGGGTTGGCCGGCTGCTGCGGGCAAAGCTCGGCAAATAGGGTGGCCGGGGACCGCGTCCGCCTGGAACCGGGCTGGAAGGCCCGGGTCGGCGACTACCTGCAGCGCCCCGACATGCAGGAATTGTCGGCGTTCCTGCGTAAGGAAAAAGCAGCCGGCAAGCACATCTTCCCGCCGGGCCCGCGCATTTTTTCCGCGCTCGACGCCACGCCTTTCGACCAGGTGAAGGTGGTCATCCTCGGCCAGGACCCCTACCACGGGGCCGGCCAGGCCCACGGCCTGTGTTTCTCGGTACTGCCGGGCGTGCCGGTGCCGCCGTCGCTGGTCAACATCTACAAGGAAATCCAGGCCGACCAGGGCCATGCGCCGCCCGGCCACGGCTGCCTGCTGCCCTGGGCCCGCCAGGGCGTGCTGCTGCTCAATGCCGTGCTCACCGTCGAGGAAGGCCGGGCCGGCTCGCACCAGGGCAAGGGCTGGGAGGGCTTCACCGACGCCATCGTCCAGGCGCTGGACCGGGAAAAGGAAGGCCTGGTGTTCATGCTCTGGGGCGCCTACGCCCAGGCCAAGGGCAAGCTGCTGCAGGGCCGGCACTGCGTGCTGCGGGCCCCGCACCCCTCGCCGCTGTCGGCGCACCGGGGTTTCCTGGGCTGCGGCCACTTCAGCAAGGCCAACCGCTGGCTGCAGGTAGCCGGCAAGGCCCCGGTGGATTGGTCGCTGCCGTCGCGGGCGGCGGTGGAGGCCCTGCTGGCGCAGGCCGACCCGGCCAGCCCTTGAACCCGGCCCGGGCGACCCCAGATCAGCGGAACGGCCAGGGGAGAGGTCGTTCCATTCATGGAACGGACAGGGAACTTTGTGCCTCTTTAGCACTCTTATTGCCCGAGTGCTAAACTCCGGACCCATGAACGAGGATCGCATGACCACCACGGCCCTTATCGCAAACAACCTGCCGATCCCCAGCGCGCTGGGTTCGCTCGACGCCTACATCGCCGCGGTCAACCGCGTGCCGGTGCTGTCGGTTGAAGACGAGCAGGCCCTGGCCCGCAGCTATCGCGACGACGAAGACCTCGACGCCGCCAAGGCGCTGGTGATGTCGCACCTGCGTTTCGTGGTGCACGTGGCCCGGGGCTACCAGGGTTACGGCCTGGGCATGGGCGACCTGATCCAGGAAGGCAACATCGGCCTGATGAAGGCGGTCAAGCGTTTCGACCCCGACCAGGGCGTACGCCTGGTGTCGTTCGCCGTGCACTGGGTGCGCGCCGAGATGCACGAATTCATCCTGCGCAACTGGCGCATCGTCAAGGTCGCCACCACCAAGGCGCAGCGCAAGCTGTTCTTCAACCTGCGCAAGTCCAAGAAGCGCCTGGGCTGGATGAACGACGCCGAGGTCACCGCGGTCGCCAAGGACCTCAACGTCTCCAAGCGCGAGGTCCTGGAAATGGAATCGCGCCTGTCCGGTCGCGACATCGGCTTCGATGCGCCCGACAACGGCGACGAAGACGGCCCGCCGTCGCCGGTGGCCTACCTGCGCGACAGCGGCGAAGACCCGGCAATGGCCTACGAGCGCGAATCGCACGAAGACGACCAGCTCGAACTGCTGCGCGAAGGCCTTTCCGGCCTGGACCAGCGTTCGCGCGACATCCTCAAGCGCCGCTTCCTGGGTGAGCCCAAGGCCACGCTGCAGGAACTGGCCGACGAATACGGCGTTTCCGCCGAACGCATCCGCCAGGTCGAGGCCAATGCGCTCAAGAAGATGCGGGCGCTGTTCGCGGCCTGAGCACGCCGCCGCATGTAACACCACCAACGGCCCCGCGAGGGGCCGTTGTCGTTTCCGGACTCAGTCCGGGTCCACCAGCAGCCCGCGCTCGCGGGCGATGCGCGCCAGTTCGCCGGGATGCCGGGCGCCGAGCTTTTCCATCAGGTTGGCGCGGTGGCGGTAGAGCGTCTTGTCGCTGATGCCGAGCGCTGCCGCAACCACCTTGGGTGGAAGCCCGGACAGCAGCCCGCGCAGCGTTTCGCGCTCGCGCTGGGTCAGTGCGGATACTTCGCCGTCGGCCCTGGGCGGTGCCAGGTCGGTGCTGAGCACACGTTCGCCGTTCATCACGCGGCGCAGCCCCTCGATCAGTTCTTCGGCGGCGACGGCCTTGCTGAAGTAGCCGGCGGCACCGCGTTCGAGCGCGCGCACCACCAGCCCCGGGTCATCGTGCATGCTCAATACCACGCAGCGCGTGCGCGGGTGCGACTCGTGCAATTGCAGCAGCAGCACCAGCCCGCTGGTCTGAAAACCCAGGCTGAGGTCGACCAGGGCCAGGTCAGGGTCGTGTTCGCGGACCGCGGCCAACGCATCGCCCGGCGTGCCGGCCTCGGCCACCACCTCGAAGCCTTCGGCCTCCTCGAGCAGGCGACGGAAGCCCTCGCGCACCATGGCGTGGTCATCGATGAGCAGGATGCGTGGCATTCGGACAGTCTGGCAAAGCCGTCAGGCACAACGGCGAGAAAATTTCCCAGCGGCGCCGATTTCGCACCGCTAAGCTAGCGGCGAATGCGAAAACGGATCCCGACGCTGGACATGGTCAACAAGGTGCAGGCCTGGGCCTGGACGCGCCCGCGCTACCTGTTGGCCGGGGTCCTGGGCGGCCTGTTGTTCGCGGCGGTGCTGCAGGGGATCGCGGCGCTGGATTTCTACCACTGGGAGCTCGGCACCGGTCTGCTGTTCATCACACTTTGGTGTTTCCCGCGGCGTTGGTGGCCCTGGGCGCTGGCCGCGGCGATGGTCTCGCATCCGCATACCGGCCCGCTGACCGCCGTGGCCGAACCCCTGCTGGTCATGTCGGGCGTCATCCTGCTGCGGGCCTGGGACATCCGGCCAGGCGCCGAAGTCAGCCTGTCGCGCATCGGTCTGATCCATGTCGCGGCGCTGGTCGCCGCCGCCGGCATGGCGGTGGTCGAGGTGGTGGTGGCCGTGGCCAGTCCGGAATCCTGGCGCCCGGACCTGCGCGAACTGGCGGGCGCGGCACCGTTCGGCGAGGCCAGTCGCGCGTCGCTGCTGGGCAACCTGCTGCTGCGCCACATGCTTGGCGACTTCATCGGCATCCTGCTGGTGGCGCCGCTGGCGTACTGGCCCTGCACGCCGTCGGCGCCGCACGCGCCGCCGTCGCTGGCGGTGCTGGTGCGCTCGGCCGCCATCCTGGGACCGGTGGCCGGGCTGTACCTGTGGCTGGGCCTGGCATTCCCCGACTCCGAGTTCGCCGAACTCTATCGCTTGCTGCTGGTCGCCGCCGTGGTGGTATTCACGCTCTGGCAGGGCTGGCGCGGGGCAGTGGCGGCCATTGTCCTGATCAGCGCCGCGGTGGCGCTCGAGGAAGCCCTGGGCAACCCACGCATTAGCCTGATCGTCAGCCAGGCCTATGTGGCCGTGGTTGGCGCGCTGACCCTGCTGTTCGGTGCCTCGGTGGACGATTTCAGGCGCCAGGCCGCCGACCTGGTGCGGGCGCGCCGGCAAGAGCACCGCTTGCTCGACGAACTGCAGGTCGCCGCGCTGCGCAACCTGCAGCTCGAGGAAAGCGAGCGCCAGCGCCTGGCCAGGGAGCTGCACGACGAGTTCGGCCAGAACCTGGCTGCACTGCAAACCCACCTCAAGCTGGCCACCCCGCACCTGGCCAGCGCCGGC
Organism: Arenimonas aestuarii; assembly: GCF_054781715.1. NCBI lineage: Bacteria > Pseudomonadati > Pseudomonadota > Gammaproteobacteria > Lysobacterales > Lysobacteraceae > Arenimonas > Arenimonas aestuarii. The sequence continues at coordinate 419,997 of NZ_BAAGTW010000006.1, forward strand.
CGGCCCGGCATGGCCGACCTGCTGCTCGAGATCACCCGCACCATGCAGCGCAACATCGGCCGGGTGCTCGCCGACCTGCGGCCAGCGGGCCTGGAGCAGCTGGGACTGTTCGGTGCGGTCGATCGCGGCAGCGTGCGGCGCCTCGCCCAGGACGCGGGGCTGCGGATGGACGTACGCCTGGAGGGTGATGCCCGCCTGCTCGGGCAGCTAGATATCACCCACGCCACGGCCGTCTATCGCATGGCCCAGGAAGCGGTGACCAACATCGTGCGCCACGCCGATGCCCGGCGCTGCCAGCTGACGCTGCGCATCAGCCGGCGCCGCCGCGCGCTCTGGGTGTTCCTGGACATCCGCGACGACGGCCTCGGCCGGCTCGATCGCCTGCTGCCCGGCAACGGCATCACCGGCATGCGCGATCGCGTGCTCGCGCTCAACGGGGCGCTCTACCTGCACCAGCTTTCGCCTGGCCTGCGCCTGCACCTGATGGTTCGACAGGAAGACGGCGCCCCGGGGACCGGCAGATAAACAGCCTTCGTCAATAAAGGTCGGTTGGGTCCACGTCGAGCGACCAGCGCACGCGCCGGGCCGACTTCAGCGCCCGGAGTGCCGGCAGCCAGTCGCGCAGCGCGGCATGCAGGGCATTTCGCTGGCTGGCGTCCACCAGCAGCTGGCCGCGCGCCTTGCCGGCGCGGCGGGCCATCGGTGCCGGCATCGGCCCGTTGGCATGCACGCCCTCGCGCCCTTCGAATGCCGCGTGGGCCTCGTGCAGGAAACCCTGCACCTCGGCCTCGGTGCTGGCCTCGGCGCGCAGCAGGGCGAGGTGGGCGTAGGGCGGGAAGGCGGCGGCTTCGCGTTCGGCAAGCTGCAGCGCGGCGACCGCCGGGTAGCCTCCGTTGAGAAGCGTTCCGAGCAGCGGATGGTCGGGGTGGTGGGTTTGCAGCACCACTTCCCCGGGCAGCCGGGCACGACCGGCGCGACCGGCCACCTGGATAAGCAGCTGGGCGAGTTTTTCTCCCGCGCGGAAATCGGCGCTGAACAGGCCCTCGTCCACGCCCACCACCGCCACCAGCGTGAGCCGCGGCAGGTCGTGGCCCTTGGCCAGGATCTGGGTGCCGACCAGGATGCCGGGCCCGTCGCCAAGCCGGGCCAGGTGGTGTTCCAGGGCATCTCGGCGACGCGTGGTTTCCCGGTCCACGCGCACCAGGCAAGCCTCGGGGAAGCGGGCGGCCAGGGCCTGTTCCAGGCGCTCGGTACCGGCCCCCTGCGGCTGCAGCGCCAGGCTGGCACAGTCGGGGCAGGCGTTGGGCGGCGTTGCCCGTGCGCCGCAGTGGTGGCAGACGAGCCGGCGGCCGCCGGCGTGTACGGTCATGGCGGCATCGCAGCGGGCGCAGTGCGCACTCCAGCCGCAGTCGTGGCAGATGAGAACCGGCGCGTAGCCGCGCCGGTTCTTGAACACCAGGGCTTGTTCGCCGCGTGCCAGGCAGGCGCCCACGGCCTCGAGCAGGGCTTCGGACAGGCCGTCGCGCAGCGGGCGCTTGCGCACGTCGAGCACGCGCACCGCCGGTGGCCGCGCGCCGCCGGCGCGTTCGCCAAGGCGCAGGTGCCGGTAGCGGCCCGAGAGGGCGTTGTGCAGCGATTCCAGCGACGGCGTGGCGCTGCCCAGCAGCACCGGAACGCCCAGCTTGCTGCCGCGCACCAGGGCCAGGTCACGGGCGTGGTAGCGCACGCCGTCCTGTTGTTTGTAGGACCCGTCGTGCTCTTCGTCCACGACCAGCAGGCCGGCGTCGGGCAGCGGGCAGAACACGGCCGAACGGGTACCGACCAACACCCGCGCCCGGCCGCTGGCCATGTCGGCCCAGGCGCGCGCGCGTTCGCCGTCGCCCAGGCCGGAGTGGAACGCCAGCACCGGCACGCCAAGGCGCTCCCGGAATCGCGACAGTGCCTGCGGTGTCAGGCCGATCTCGGGCACCAGCACCAGTGCCTGGCGCCCAGCGGCCAGGCAGTCGGCGATGGCCTGCAGGTAAACCTCGGTCTTGCCGCTGCCGGTCACGCCCTCGAGCAGCACCGGCCGAAACCCCTCGCCGGCGCGCAAGGCCTCCATGGCGGCCACCTGGCCGGGCGTGGGTTCGGGCGCGGCGACCGGACGCGGCGCCTGGATGCCCTCGAGCACGATCCGTTCGGCCAGGCCCCGCTCGGCCAGCGCGCGCGCAGCGGCACGCCAGCCGGGAGAACGCTGGTCGAGCTCGTCTTCGTCGCGCGGGCCGGCGCACAAGTCGAGCAGCAGCCGTCGCGGGCGGCCATCGCGACCGGGACGGGCCGCCGCCTCTTGCCCGGCCGGCGTGGCGCTCCAGCCGTGGCGGCGGGTGTCCGGCAAGGGCTGGCCGGCCCGCAGGGCGGCCGGCAGGGCAGTGGCGATCACCTCGCCCAGCGGCGCGTGGTAGTAGGCGGCCACCCAGCGCAGGCTGTCGAACAGTTCGCCCCGGAGCAGCGGCTCGGCATCGAGACGCTCGTGGGCGGCCTTGAGGGCGTCCGGGTCGCCGCTGCCCGGCCCCGTGCCCACCACCAGGCCGACCTGCTCGCCGCCGCCGCGCCCGAACGGCACCCGCACCCGGCAGCCCAGCCAGTCGGGCCCGGCCACCTGGCCGTCCGGCGGCAGGTAGTCGAATTCCCGCGGCAGCGGCACCGGCAGGGCGACGCGCAGGATGTCAGGGGGAAAAGGCATCCGCGAAGTCTAGCTTGCGACCGTGCTCCGACTGTGGGTTGTGGAACAAAGGAGACTTGCGACGCAATGCTGCCAAATGCATCACAAAGGACAGGTAAGCCACTGTTCAGAAAAACGAAACGCCTTTATCCACATTTCTTGTGGATAAGTCTGTGGAAGGGAGCGCGGCCACCAGTGCGCACCCCCATGGCCACGGCCCCCACCTTGGGTTGGCGATTTTTTAACCACGCTGACATATTCAATGTAAATCAATAGGTTATATATGCCACGAATCGGTAACCTGGCGTCGCAGGGGTGTGAAGGCGTGGATTCACGGACACCGGTTGCCGCTGTGCACAACGTTCCACGCCGGAAGCCGCGCCGGGCTTGGCTGAGCGCGAATTTCCCACATGTCAACCGGCGTTTCGGGGCACTCGCTGGCTAGAATAGGGGGTGAATTCTGACCCCCCGATGCCTGCTTCCCTGACTCCCTCCCCGGCCCTGGCGGCCTTCCTGCGCGGCATAGAGCGTCGCGCCTTCGTCTTTGCCCAGGTCCAGTCGGGCAGCGACGAGCAGGCCATGGTTTCCGTGGGGCGCGCCATGCGCGCCTTTCGGTCGGTGTCGGCGGTGACGCCACTCTCGGGCTGGCCGGCGGGCTTCTGGTCGCTGCTGCTGGCGCAGGCCGAACTTTCCGGCGGCCAGGCCCCGGAGCCCGAACTCTCCCATCTGGGCGCCGGGCCGCGGGCCGCGCTGCTGTTGCGCCTGGTGGGTGGCCTGGACTTCATCCACGCCGCCCAGGTGCTGGGCGTGGCCGAGCCGACGTACCGCTTCGCCCTGCAGCGCGCGCTCCAGCAGTTGGGCGAGGCGGGTGTCAGCTACGCCGCGCTGGCGCATTTGCGCGAACGCCTGCACCGCCAGGTGAAGACGCTGCCGGCACACCATGTCGAAGCGCTGTCCGGGCTGCGCAGCCGGGTCCTTCGCGACGAGGACGAGCCGGCACCCGTCACGCCGCCGCGGTCGCCCTGGCCGCGGCGCCTGGCCTGGGCGGCGCTGGTCGCGCTGGCGGCCGCCTTCGCGGCCACATTCTGGAAGCCGGCGGCCCCGCTGCTGCCTGGCAGCGTCCAGGACCTGCCCGCGGAAGCGCCGGCGCAGCCCGACGTGCCGGCCTCCGGTGATGCCGACCAGGTGATCCATCCCGACTATGCCGCGCTGGCCCGGCCGGAAGATGCCGGCCTGGCCGCCGACTTGGCGTTCCTGAGCTGGCTGGCGGCCCGCGACGGCACGCCGCCGGAGGTCGAGCCTGATGCCGCGCTCGACGCGGTACCGCCGCCCGGGCCCGCCGAGCGCGACCAGCCCGCCTTCCCGTCCTTGCCTGCCAACCAGCGCAGCCTGCTGGCGCCCCTGGCCACGACCTGGCCCCGGCTTGATCCGGCCACCCGGCGCCAGCTGATCGGCCAGGCCAGGCACTGGCTGGCCCTGGACGCCCTTTCGCGCGAGCAGTTGCGCCAGCGCCAGGCCGAATGGGACAACCTGCCGGCCGCCGACCGCGCCACGCGCCGCGGTCACCTCGCCGCGTGGGCCAGCCTCTCGGCGCAGGAACAGGCCTGGGTGCGCGCCACCGCGAGCGCGTTCGCAGGAAGCAGCGCCGCCGAACAGACCGCCGCCCGGGAAGCCTTCGAAGCCCTGCCGGCGCAGGCGCGCGACCCGTGGTGGCTGGGTCCGGCCCTGGGTGACTGGTTCTCGCCGGTGCAGCCGCTGTTCGCCTATGTGCCCCAGGACCAGCGGCCGCCGCTGCTGGCGATGCTGCGGGCGCTGTCCCCGCAGGCGCGTGCCGACCTCGCCCTGCTGGCAGGCCGGCTGCCCGCCGCCGAACGCGAACGCCTGCGCCGCGCACTGCTCGACGCACCTGCGGAGGATCGCGAGGCCCTGGTGCGCGAACGCCTGGGCCGGTAGTGCCGGGCCGTCGCCTGCCTACATGTTCACCAGGCTGGCCAGCAGCGCGAAGGTGGCGCCGACGCTGATCAGCACCAGGTAGCAGCTGCCCAGCACGCAGTACTTGATGACCGTCAGGATCCAGCCCTGTCCGTAGACCCGCTTCTGCATAAGCAGCAGGTAGATCGGCATCCAGCACAGCAGGGCGATCTCCAGCCAGCCGAGGGGGCGCGATAGCCAGGCCCAGGCCGCGGTCCACTCCGACAGCGCGTCCAGGATAACCACCATCAACAGGCTGCCGCACAGGAAGCTGTGGCTGTGCAGGGCGACGATGAGGTGTTCCATGTACATGCGCTTCTTGAACAGGTAGATGACCTTGAGCAGCACCGCGAACAGCGGCAGCAGCACGAACAGCGTCGTCGGCACCATCGACAGGAACGCGTTCTTGAGCAGGTTCGGATCCTTCTTGATGCGCTCGACGTTGTCGCCGGCGCGCCCGATCTGGGTGTTGACCCAGCGATTGCCGGTTTCCCCCAGCCAGTCGATGACCAGCGGGTTTTCGGTCGGGTGCCAGGGTTTGTCGTTGAAGGAGAAGGCTTCGTCCATGTTGATGGTCGGGCCCAGGGGGACCTGCTCGCCGGCGGCCAGGGCACCCTCGATCTGGCGGATGCGATTGGCGGCTTCGCCCTTCACGGCTTCCTCGGCAACGTCCATGCTGATGTCCAGGCCGAAATCGACGCCGGCCACGCCGGTTTTTTCGGCGCGCGCCTGCTGGATCTCCGCCAAGGCCAGGTCGCGCAGGCGCTCGACCTCGGCAACGGTCATGGCCTGCCGCATGCTGGCCAGCTGGCGGTCGTCGCCGGGTTCCGTCGTTGTGCCGTCCGCCGTGTCCGCGCCCGCCTCGCCGGCCTCGTCGTCGGCAACGGCTTCGACGGCGGTCCGCCCGTCCTCGTCGAAGGCGGCGTCGAAGCGCAGCTGCGCCGCGAAGAAGGCGAACAGGCTCAGGAACACGAAGAGCCGAACGGGGCTGACGTAGCGCACCCGCCGGCCGGCGAAATACTCCAGGCTCAGGTAACCCGGTTTGAACAGCAGCGGCCCGAGCGTGCGCAAGATGCGCGAATCGAGCTCGAAAACCGAATCCATGAAATCGCCGATGATCGAACTGAAGTGGCGCACGAGGCCCTTGGTCGGCTGTCCGCAGGCGTAACAGTGCTCGCCGAGCAGCTCCGCGCCACAGTTGGCACAGCGGCGCGGGGTTTCGGCGACGGTGGACGGGGTCGGGTTGGTTTCGGCGCTCATCACTGGCTCCGGCAGGGCTGCGGCTAATATAGCGGGCCGCCGTCCCGGCCGGACCCCACAGTGAACCCATGAGTGCTTCCGAAAGCCGCCTTGCCCGATTGCTCCGGGAAATGCGGGTCAGCTTCGTGCTTGCCCTGCCGCTGGTGCTGAGCCAGCTGTCGTCGATGGCCATGAACATCGTCGACACGGTGCTGGCAGGCCGCCACGGGCCGGTGACATTGGCGGCCGTGGGCGTGGGCAGCGCGGTCTGGTCGGTGGTGATCCTGGTCAGCATCGGCGTGCTGATGGCGGTGCCGCCGACGGTGTCCCAGCTCAACGGCGCCGGCCGGCGTGCCGACATCGGGCCGGTGTTCCGGCAGGCGCTGTGGCTGGCGCTGGCGCTGGGCCTGGCGCTCATTTTCGTGGTGCGTGCCGGCGCGGTGGCGCTCGAGCCACTGGGCATCACCGCCGAAACCCGGCCCGAGGCCGTGGCCTTCCTGCACGCGATCAGCTGGGGCGCACCGGGGCTGGCGCTGTTCTTCTGCCTGCGCAACCTCAGCGAAGGCGTGGCCTGGACCTTGCCGTCGATGGTGTTCGGGCTGGTCGGCCTGGCACTGCTGGTGCCACTGGGCTGGGGACTGATGTTCGGTGCCGGCCTGGGCGCCGCCGGCCTGGGTTACGCGGTGGCGATCGTGCTCTGGTGCCAGGCGGCCTCCATGGCGGTGTACCTGTGGCGGGCGCCGCGGTTCGCCGACCTGGGCCTTTTCACGCGCTTCGACCCGCCCCGCTGGCCGCCGATCCGCGCGCTGCTGAAACTGGGCCTGCCGATGGGCGTTTCGGTGTTCATGGAGGGCAGCCTGTTCGTGGCGACTGCGCTGCTGGTGGGTACGCTGGGCACGACCCAGATGGCGGCGCACCAGATCGCCATCCTGATGGCCAGCCTGTGTTTCATGGTGCCGCTGGGCGTGGCCATGGCCACCACGGTGCGCGTGGGCCACGCGGTCGGGGCCGGCGACCTGCCGGGCGTGCGCTGGTCGGCGGCCGCCGGTTTCAGCCTGGCGATGATCGCCCAGACCCTGTCGGCCCTGCTGCTGGTGGCAGGCGCCACCTGGCTGGCGGCGCTGTTCACGTCCGACCCGGCGGTGATTGCGCTGGCCAGCCTGCTGATGGCCTATGCCGCGGTCTTCCAGTATCCCGATGGGCTGCAGGCGCTGTCCGCCGGTTCCCTGCGTGGTCTGAAGGACACCCGGGTGCCGATGTTCATCACCGTGCTGGCCTATTGGGGCTTCGGCCTGCCGCTGGGCGCCTGGCTGGGCATTTCCCAGGGCCAGGGCGCCCCCGGGCTCTGGACCGGCCTGATCCTCGGCCTGGGCGTCGCCGCGACCCTGCTCGGCTGGCGCTTCTGGCGCATGGCCGGCCGACCCCTGCCGGCGGTACACGTGACCTGAGGCTTATGCGCCTTCACGGCAGGCTGGTTATGCTGGCGCCTGGATTCACTGGAGCCACCCCATGTCTGATTCGAAGCCGGGCCCGATCCGGCGCTTTTTTGTCGGGATCTGGAACACGCTTAACTTCACCCGCCGGTTGGTGTTCAACCTGCTGTTCCTGGTCGTGCTGGTGTTCTTCATCGTGGTGCTGTTCTCGGGCCCCGGCATCAAGCCGGTGACCAAGCAGAGCGCGTTGGTGATGAACCTCTCGGGCGCCCTGGTCGAACAATACGGCGCCCACCCGGTGGACCGCATGCTCAACCGGGCCATGGGCCAGGGCCGCGCGGAAGTGCAGCTTCGCGACGTGCTGCGCGCCATCGAGCTGGCCAAGGACGACGACCGCATCGACCGCATCGTGCTGCTCACCGACGGCTTCAGCGCCAGCGGTTTCGCCGCCATGCGCGATGTCGCCCTCGCCCTTCGCGACTTCCGTGCCTCGGGCAAGCAGGTCGTTGCCTACGGCACCGGCATGGACCAGATGGGCTATTACCTGGCCGCGCATGCCGACGAGGTCTACATGGACCCGCAGGGCGGCATCCTGCTCGAGGGCCTGGGCCGCTACCGCATGTACTACCGCGAAGGCTTGCAGGACAAGCTGGGCGTGGACGTGCACCTGTTCAAGGTCGGCGAATACAAGTCGGCCGCCGAGCCCTACGTGCTCGACGCGGCGTCGCCCGAGGCCAAGGAAGCGGACCTGTACTGGATGAACGATCTCTGGGACCGCTACATCGCCGACATCGCCGCGGCGCGTGGCCTGGAGCCGTCGGCCATCGACGCGATGATCGCCGAGCTGCCCCAGCGCATTCAGGACGTGGGCGGCGACCTGGGCAAGCTGGCCGTCGACGAGAAGCTCGTCGATGGCCTGCGCACCCGCCATGAAATGCGGGAAATGCTGGTCGCGCGTGGCGCCCTGGACGAGGACGAAAACACCTTCCAGCAGGTCGACATGCGCAGCTACCTGCGCCAGCAGTCGCTGCAGCATCTCTCGCTCGACACCGGTCCGCAGGTCGCGGTCGTGGTGGCCCAGGGCACGATCACCGACGGCGAGCAGGCACCGGGCACCGTCGGCGGCGAGTCGACCTCGGAGCTGCTGCGCCAGGCCCGCGAGGACGAAAACGTGAAGGCCGTGCTGCTGCGCGTGGATTCCCCGGGCGGCGGCGTGTTCCCGTCCGAACAGATCCGCCGCGAAGTCGAGCTGATCCAGGCCGAAGGCAAGCCGGTGGTCGTTTCGATGGGCAACGTGGCCGCCTCGGGCGGTTACTGGATCTCGATGAACGCCGACAAGATCTATGCCGACGAGTCCACCATCACCGGCTCGATCGGCATCTTCGGCCTGTGGATGACCACACCGCGCGTGCTCGACAAGCTGGGCGTCAGCACCGATGGCGTCGGTACGACCGAACTGGCCGGCGCTTTCGATCCCACCCGTCCGATGGACCCGAGTATCGGCGTCATCATCCAGTCGGTGATCGACAAGGGATATGCCGACTTCATCGGCAAGGTCGCCGAGGCCCGCGAAAGCACGCCGGCCCAGATCGACGTGCATGCCCGTGGCCGCGTCTGGTCCGGCGCCCAGGCCAAGGAACGGGGCCTGGTGGATGAACTCGGCGGCCTGGAAGCCGCGCTGGCCGAGGCTGCAAGCCTGGCCAAGCTCGAGGAAGGCGAGTACACCGTGCGTTACGTCGAGAAGCCGCTGACGCCGTTCGAGAAGTTCCTGGTGGACGTGGGCGGCCAGGCGCGTTTCCAGGGCGCCATGCGCCTGCTGGCGCCGGCGGCGCTGGGCCTGGATAGCGAAACCGCGGCACGCATCGGCAATGAACTTGGCTGGCTGGAAAGCCAGTCGCGCTCGCCCTACCGGGCGGTCGCCCATTGCCTGTGCGCCCTCTGACGGCGATCCGGCCAATGGTTTGAACCCAGACGCCCGGGCTCGCCCGGGCGTCTTCTTTTCAGTCGCCGGTGGCTTCCAGCGCCTGGTCGCGCTCGGCGGTGTCTTCCTGCAGCGTCACTTCCACCGACTGCGCCTTGTCCAGCGGGGCCTGCATGGCGTCGCGCAGTTCGGTGTGCTCCTGGGTGCCGGCAGTCTGGGGCTCGGGCGGGTCCGGCGTAGGCGTCGGCGCCGGGTCGGAACAGGCGCACAGGGCGAGGCCGGCGGCCAGGGCGAACATCGGATTGCTCAGGGTGCGCATGGTTTCCTCCTCGGGGTCGCTGGCCGCTATCCTAAGCCCCGGCGACGAGGAGATGGCCATGGGCACGAACCGCTGGCGTTTGGACGGGCAGGTGGCGCTGGTCACCGGGGCGAGCGCCGGCATCGGCCGGGCGATCGCCGCCGAGCTGGTGGAGCTGGGTGCCGACGTCCTGATCGTGGCGCGCGACCAGGACGCACTGGACGTGGCCGTGGACGAGCTCGAGGACCAGTTCCCCGATGCCGAGGTGCGTGCCTTCGCCGCCGACGTCTCGGACACCGAACAGCGCCGCGAGGTTTTCGACTGGGTCGAGGACCTGGGCGATGGCCTGCAGATCCTGGTCAACAACGCCGGCACCAATGCCAGCAAGCCGACGATGGACTACGCCGACGACGAGTGGCGGGACATCTTCGAGACCAACCTGTTCTCCGCCTTCGAGCTCAGCCGCTTCGCGTTCCCGCTGCTCAGCCAGCACGCAACGTCGTCGATCGTGAACGTCGGTTCGGTTTCCGGCCTGATGCACGTGCGTACCGGCTCGCCCTACGGCATGTCCAAGGCGGCGCTGCACCAGCTGACGAAGAACCTGGCCTGCGAGTGGGCCGAAGACGGCGTGCGCGTGAACGCGGTGGCGCCCTGGTACATCCGCACCCGCCGCACTTCGGTCAAGCTTGCCGACCCGGACTACCTGGACGAAGTGCTGGACCGCACGCCCATGGGCCGCGTCGGCGAACCCGAGGAGGTGGCCGCGGCGGCGGCTTTCCTGTGCCTTCCGGCCGCCAGCTACATCACCGGCGAATGCATCGCCGTTGATGGTGGCTTCCTTCGCTACGGCTTCTAGCGGCAGCTCTCGCGCACGATCTGCGTCAGCCGCTCCACTTCGGACTTGCGGTAGGCGGCGGTGTCGCTGAAGGCATGCAGTGCGTCCGACTTGGCCTGGCCCAGCATCTTCTTGAACTGATCGCATGCCGAGGCATCGTCCAGGCGTACGCAGGAATCCTCCACCCAGCGGCACACGGCCCCATAGGCGCCGGCGTCGTAGCCCAGCACGGCGAGCGGGACGCAGCGCGGGTTGGGGTCGTAGTTCTCGCTGAAGCGAATGTCGCCGTCGTAGCTCGTGCACTGGTAGAGCGGGGGCGGCGCGAAAAAGACGGGCGTCGGCTCGCGCGGGGTTTCCGCCGGTGCGGGTGCGGGTGCGGGCGCGGGCGGGGCCGGGCGCGGCGGCGGATCCTTTGGCTGCGCCATGCTGCGCTGCTGCTGCACCTGGCCCGGAGGGCAGGGTTCGTCCTGCAGCATCACCCGGCCCTGGTCGTCGGTGCAGCGGTAGACGGTAATGTCCTGCCCGCCGGCCGGGCCGACGATGGCCAGCAAAATGGCTAAGCTTGGCCAGCCGGGTCTGTGCATGTGCGCATTCTCCGCCGCTCGCGCCCCTCCTTCCAGTCCAGGCCCGCCATGACCCCTCCGATGCGCTGTTTTGTCCTGCTTGCCGCCCTCCTGTCCGCAGCGCTGGCCCAGGCGGCCATCCCGGCGGCGCCCGAACGCGACGAAGGCGAGGGTCCGTGGCCGCAGCTGATCCTGCGCGGCGTCACGGTCATCACCGGTACCGGCTCGCCGGCCTACGGTCCGGTGGACATCGTCATCGAAGGCGACCGCATCACCCGCGTCCAGATCGTCGGCAGCGCCAACGCGCCGATCGACGCCAGCAACCGGCCCGTCCTGAAGCAGGGCGGCCGTGAGCTCGATCTGGACGGCCACTACGTGATGCCGGGCATCGTCGACATGCACGGTCACATCGGCGGCGAGGAACAGGGCGTGACCGCCGAATATGTCTACAAGCTCTGGTTGGCGCACGGCATCACCAGCGTGCGTGACCCGGGCTGCGGCAACGGCATCCAGTGGTGCGCCTCGGAGGCGAAACGCAGCGCCGCCAATGCCATTGCCGCGCCGCGGATCTTCCCGTACGCCTTTTTCGGCCAGGGCGTCGACGGCCCGATCACCACTCCCGAACAGGCGCGCCAGTGGGTGCGCAGCATGAAGGCCAAGGGCGCGCTGGGCATGAAGTGTTTCGGCTACCGCCCCGACATCCTGGAGGCGGCCTTCGACGAATTGCGCAAGCAGGGCATGGGCAGCGCCTGCCACCACGCCCAGCTCGACGTCGCCCGCGTGAACGTGCTGACCACCGCGCGCTGGGGCCTGGGCACGATGGAACACTGGTACGGCCTGCCCGAGGCGCTGTTCGACGGGCAGACCGTGCAGCAGTACCCGGCCGACTACAACTACATGGACGAACAGCACCGTTTCGGCGAGGCCGGCCGGCTGTGGGCGCAGGCGTCGGAGAAGGGCAGTGAGCGCTACGAGGCGGTGATCAAGGAACTGCTGGCGCTGGACTTCACGCTCGACCCCACCTTCACCATCTACCAGGCCACCCGCGACCTGATGCGCGCGCGCACCGCCGAGTGGCACGCCGACTACACGCATCCGGCGCTGTGGGATTTCTTCACGCCCAGCCGCGAAAACCACGGCAGCTTCTTCTTCGACTGGGGCAGCGAGCAGGAAACCGACTGGAAGCACAACTACCAGCGCTGGATGGCTTTCGTGAACGACTACAAGAACCGCGGCGGCCGGGTCACCGTCGGCAGCGATTCGGGCTACATCTACAAGACCTACGGCTTTGGCACCATCGAGGAGCTCGAACTGCTGCGCGAAGCGGGCTTCCACCCCCTGGAGGTGATGCGCGCCGCCACGCTGTCGGGTGCCGAGGCCCTGGGTGCGCAGGACCGCATCGGCTCGGTCGAGGTGGGCAAGCTGGCCGACCTGGTGGTGTTGTCGGAAAATCCGCTTGCCAACCTCAAGGTGCTTTACGGCACCGGCCACATACGACTGGGCGAAAGCGGCGAGCCGACCCGCGTGGGCGGCGTGCGTTACACCATCAAGGACGGCATCGTGTACGACGCGGCTGCGCTGCTGCGCGACGTGCGGACCATCGTCGCCGAAGAGAAGGCCAGGCGCGGCGTCCAGGTGCTGCCCCAGCCGGGTCGCTGACTACGATCCTGGCGGCAATAAAGCGGCCCCGGCAGTGCGCCGGGGCCGCTTTCGACATGCACTCAGAGCATCTGCAGCGAGGCGCTGCGCGTGACGCCGTTGATGGTGAACTGCACCGTCGCCGTGGTGGCCGAGGTGTAGGTGATGGTCGCATTGCCGGCGGCCGAGAAGTTGCGGTTGGCCGGGTTGAAGGTGGTGCCCCAGGGGGCCGCATTGGATGCGTACACCGGGCCCGAGCGCACGTCGGTGCCGGTCCAGGTGCCGTCCATCTCGAACCACTGCGCCCTGCCGGTGTTGTCGTAGATGAAGAACATCACGAACTGGTTGTACGTGGGCGCGGCGTACTGGTAGATCGTGAGGCCCCAGCCCGACTCGGTGGGCACGTACCAGGCGCCGGTGTAATCGCGGCCCGCGGACGGGCCGAAGGTCTGCTGGGTGTCGGGCGCCAGCCACTGCTTGACGTCGTCGTAGACCACGTCCAGGCGCGAATAGACGTCCCAGTTGCCGGTGTTTGAAAGGTTGCCCGAATTGGCGCAGCTGGCCTGGCCGCCGTAGAGCCCGCCGCGCAGGAAGTAGCCGCCGGCGCCACCGGTGAACAGACCCGAGCCACTGCTGCCGCCTTCGGTCGTCCCGCTCAGCCAGCCTACCTCGGTCAGGAAGGCGTCCTGCGACCTCTGCCGTCCCAGGGAAGACTTCTTGGCGTCGCCGCTGGGATGGTGGATGGCGAGCACGTCCGCGTTGGCGGCCACCGGGTTGGCGTCCCAGCCGACGAAGTAGGCGAAAGCCGGCGGCGCGTTGTTCAGGCGGAGAAGGGCGGCATCCGTGCCGGTATCGGAGTTGTCGCCGGCATAGTCGCTGAAGAGCAGCTGCGCGCCACCGCCGACCTGGGTGGTGGCGGTCGAGACGCCACTGCCGCAGCTGGTGGCCTCGTAGTTCCAGACAGTCGAGACCGTGTTGGCGACCGTCTGCGATCCGATGCAGTGGTCGGCCGTGAAGTAGTAGGGGATCTGGGTGCTGTTGTCGGTGTCGTTGAGCAGGGTGCCGGTGCAGATGTAGCTGCCACCGTCCTGGAACAACAGCCAGGACACCGAATCCTTGGCATCCACGAAGGCCTGGCCCAGCGTGCCCACGCGGCAGGCCGTGTCCACGTTGCAGCTGTTGGACTCACCGATCTTTGGCGTCAGCGCGAAATTGCTGCGAAGGCTGGTGACCAGGTGGGAGACGTGCGCCACCTGGACCTTGAGCGACGTGGTGTCGACACCCGTCGGCGCGAACAGTTCGATGGTCTGGGTGTCGCCATCGGTGGCTGGCGTCCAGTGCAGGCCGCGATCGTCGACCAGGCGACGGGCTTCGGCGCCGGAGGTCAGGCCTTCGATCTTCGTGGGCGTGCCCGAACCGGCGAATCGCAGCTCGAGGCGATCGCTCACGCCGCGCAGCTTCAGGCCGACCCGCAGCGCCAGGGCATCGGGCGAATACACTTCGATGCGCGCGACCGAGCCGCCGTCGATGCCCTTCCAGCGCAGGGCCGGCAGCGGCGCCACGGCGTCGCTGATTGAACGTTCGATGCCCACCTGCAGGCGCTTGCCGGCAAGCCGCTCGTTGTTGCGCTCGAGTTCGAGGATGCGCTCGGGGGGCATCGGGCTCAGTTCGAGCCGGGCGGGGGAAGCGCCGGCGGCGGGGTCGCGCCAGGCCAGCGGCGCCTGGGCGTCCTTGCTGGGCAGTGCGCGCTCGCCCGCGACCACGCGCGCGGATTGCGCGCTGGCGGCGGTGCTGCACAGGACCAGCGCGAGCGCCAGGGCGAACAAACGGCGGGTGGTCATTGCGGTGCTCCGTGAACCAGGACGACGTACCGTGCAGTCTAAACCCTGCCGGCACGGTTGCAATCTGGCCACGGACCGCGGTTCAGGCTTCCTTCGCGACGGCCTTCTTCACGGCCTTCTTGGCGGCTTTTTTCGCCGGGGCCTTCTTGGCGGCCTTTTTGGTCGTTTTCCTGGCTGCTTTCTTGGTCGCTTTCTTGGCCGCCTTCTTGGCCGTTTTCTTCGCCGGGGTCGCAGTCGTCTCCGACGACTTCTTCGCCGCCTTCTTCGCCGGCGCCTTCTTGGCAGCGACCTTCTTCCCGAAGCGGCCACCCTTGCGCACGGGCTTGCCCTCGGCCAGGAGGGCCTCGCACTCGGCCTGGGTCAGGCTGGCCGGATCGCGATCCTTGGGGATCTTGCCGTTCTTCTCGCCGTCGGTGATGTAGGGACCGTAGCGCCCGTTCAGCACCTGGATATCGGTGCCTTCGAAGGTCTTGATCGTGCGGTTGGCGATCATTTCTTCCTTGGCCCGGATCAGTTCGACCGCACGTTCGAAGCTGATCTTGTACGGGTCGTCTTCCTTGCCCAGCGAGGCATAGGTGTCACCGCGCTTGGCGAAGGGACCGAAGCGGCCGATGGCCACGGTCACCGGCTTGTCGTCCATCTCGCCCAGGGTGCGCGGCAGGTCGAACAGCGGCAGCGCCTCCTCCAGGGTGATGGTGTGCATGCTGGTGCCCGGGCGCAGCGAGGCGAACTTGGGCTTTTCCTCGTCGTCCATGTGGCCGATCTGGGCGTAGGGCCCGTAGCGGCCCAGGCGCACCGACACCGGCTTGCCCGACTTGGGGTCGGTACCCAGCTGGCGCGCGCCGGTGGCCTCGGAGCGGTCCACGGACTCGCTCTTTTCCTCGACCATGGTCTTGAACGGCTTCCAGAACCGCTCCATCAGCGGCACCCAGGCGCTTTCGCCGGCGGCCACCGAATCGAGTTCGTCCTCGAGCTTGGCGGTGAAGTCGTAGTCCACGTACTGGGTGAAGTGGCTGGTCAGGAAGTTGGCCACCGCGCGGCCGACGTCGCTGGGCCGGAAGCGCCGGTTGTCCAGGTACACGTACTCGCGGCCCTGCAGCACCTGGATGATGCTGGCGTAGGTGGACGGACGGCCGATGCCGTATTCCTCGAGTGCCTTCACCAGCGAGGCCTCCGAGAAGCGCGGCGGCGGCTCGGTGAAGTGCTGGTCGGTATGGATGCTGCCCAGCGGCACGATCTGGCCGGTTTTCATCGGCGGCAGCTTGCGGCCTTCGTCATCGTCCTCGGCGGCCTTCTGGTCCTTGCCTTCTTCGTACACGGCCAGGAAACCCGGGTCGATGACGGTGGTGCCGCTGGCGCGGAAGCCGTGTTCGCTGCCGGCCGCCAGTTCCACCGAGACGGTGTTGAGGGTGGCGGGCACCATCTGGCAGGCGACGGTCCGCTTCCAGATCAGTTCGTACAGGCGGCGGCCGTCGTCGTCGAGGTACTTGGCCACCGACGCCGGCGTGCGCAGGGCCGAGGTCGGGCGGATGGCCTCGTGCGCTTCCTGGGCGTTCTTGGACTTGGACTTGTATTCGTTGGGCTTGTCCGGCACCGCCTGGGTGCCGAAGTCGCGGGCGATGACGTCGCGGATCTCCGACACCGCGTCCACCGAAAGGCTCACGGAATCGGTACGCATGTAGCTGATGAGGCCGACGGTGCCTTCTTCGCCGATCGCCATGCCTTCATACAGCTTCTGCGCCACGCGCATGGTGCGCGAGGTGGTGAAGCCAAGCTTGCGCGCGGCCTCCTGCTGCAGCGTGGAGGTAATGAAGGGCGGTGCCGGGCGGCGCTTGCGCTCCTTGCTGATGACGTCGGTGACGCGCAGGGCGTCGCCGGCAGCCTTGACCAGGCGCTCGCGGGCCGCCTGGGCGTCCTCGGTGTTGGTGAGCGTGAACTGCTCGAACTTCTTGCCGTCGAGCTTCACCAGCCGGGCGGTGAAACCCTGCTGCGGGTGGTTCATCTCCGCCTCGACGCTCCAGTACTCACGCGGCACGAAGGCTTCGATCTCTTCCTCGCGCTCGACGATCATGCGCAGCGCCGGCGACTGCACGCGCCCGGCCGAGAGGCCGCGCTGCACCTTGCGCCACAGTACCGGCGAGAGGTTGAAGCCAACCAGGTAGTCCAGCGCGCGCCTTGCCTGCTGGGCATCCACCAGGTCGCCGGCGACCTGGCGCGGGTTGTCCACGGCGGCGCGGATGGCGCGCGGCGTGATCTCGGTGAACACCACCCGGTGCAGGGCGCGGTCCTTGAGCAGGCCACGTTCCTTGAGGATCTCGGAGATGTGCCAGCTGATCGCCTCGCCCTCGCGATCCGGGTCAGTGGCCAGGTAGATGGCGTCGGCGGCCTTGGCGGCCTTGGCGATGGCCTCGACGTGCTTCTGGTTCTTCTCGATCAGCTCGTAGCGCATCGCGAACCCGTTGTCCGGGTCCACGGCGCCTTCCTTGGGTACCAGGTCGCGGACGTGGCCGTACGAGGCCAGGACGTGGAAGTCCTTGCCCAGGTACTTGTTGATCGTCTTGGCCTTGGCGGGCGATTCGACGATGAGGAGGTTCTTGGCCATGCCGGTGCTTGCTCCAGGGCGGACCCGCTTTCGGGCCGCCCAGATGGCGAGGCCCGCGGGGAACGCGGGCCGGGGGGTCTTTTTTCATTAAGGCACCACTCCGGCCGGGCCTGTCAAGCAAGGGCCCGGGCCGGGGGTGCCGCGCCGTTCACTTGCAGGCGCTTGGCAGAAGCCGGTCCGGGACGCCTTCGGCGCTGCAGGTTCCGGCCCCCTCGGGGTCCTGGCCCACGTACAAAACCCCGCTGGCGGCCCCGCCAAGCCCGTCCACGTCGCGCAGGGTCACGGCGATCTCGCAGGTCCCGTCGGGGTTCTCGATGACCAGGACCTCCTGGATGTCGGCGCTGGTCGGGGCCGCCAGGCCCAGTTCGTCCCCGTCGCGGGGGCAGCGGTCGGTCTGGGCCCGGAAGTCGGCCATCCGCCGGGCGGCCGTGGCGCCCTCGGCCTGGGCGGCCATCACCCGCGACCGCACCTCGTAGTCCTTGTAGGCGGGCACCGAAATCGCGGCCAGGATGCCCACGACCGCCAGCACGCACATGATCACCACGCCGGCCACCAAGGCGACCAGACAGCCATTGAGCTCGCGGACCTGGCGGCCGGGCTGGTCGGTATAGGCCCACTTGTCGACCACGAAGGTGTCGGCCATCAGGTCGTGCAGGGCCTGTTTGCGCTGGGTCCAGCCGGCCATGAAGAAGCCGATGTAGAGGATCAGGTAGGACACGATGGAGCCGGCCCAGCGCGCCGCCGCGCGACCGAAACCAAGCCGCCGGCCCTGGCTGTCGACGACCTTGATGCCCAGCGCCAGCTTGCCGACCGTGGCCTGCATCTTCGACGACTCCATGCCGGCGTAATAGGCCAGGCTGAGGATCGGATAGATCAGGTTGACGATGATCGCGCCGACCAGGAAGGTTTCCTCCCCTTCGTCCTGGCCCCGGCCGCTGGCGATCACGGCCAGGACCACGAAGCCCAGCAGCAGCAGCGCGTAGAACACGCTGCCGACCAGCATCGAGTCGATCATGTAGGCGCCCAGGCGGCGAATGAATCCGGCGTCCACGACGTCGTCGGGGCCGCTGCTGCGCTGGTTGGCTGCGGGCGCGATGCCGCCGGCCGGGAGCCCGGGGGCAAGGTCCTCGGCCGGCACGACGGGCGGCGCCGCGGGCAGTTCGGCCAGGTGGCCTTCCAGCGGCACCCACTGGGGCAGGCCGTCGCGCCAGACCAGGGTCTCGCGGGTGATCCGGCCCTGGCGGAAGGCCGTGGCCAGGTCCTCGCCCGACACCGGTCCCTGCCGGTTGTGGCCGGCGTCCACGTAGTACCACACGTTCATCGTTCCCTGGCTCCCCGGCGCGGCGCGCCCTGTGCAGACATGAAAACGCCCGGCCATGCCGGGCGCCTTCACAGGGTAATCGGGAACCGGGGTTCAGTGAACGGGTTCGGGCTCATCTTCGAACATCTGGCTCTCCATCCAGGCGTATGCCGCCTCGGAGCCGGGCTGGTTGAACAGCACCATCAGCACCACCCACTTGATGTCGTCGACGTCCACTTCGTCCTGGTCCAGCGCCATCACCCGATCGACCACCAGCTCGCGCTGGTCGGCGTCGATGACGCCGCTGTGCTCGAGGAACATCAGGAAGCCGCGGCAGTCCGAGTCCAGCCGGTCGAGCTCGGGTTCGGAATACACACGAACAGGAACCTGCAGGCGCGGCGTGGTGGCGGCCGGGCGCTGGCGCGCCAGCTCGTCGAGCCAGTCGAAGGCCTTGTTGATCTCGGAAGGGCTGAAACCGGCCTGGATCAGGCCGTTCTGGAGCGAGTCGCGGTCCCGGACGGCGTCGGGGTCGTCGTAGAAATAGTGTTCGAACAGGTACAGCAGGACATCCAGTATGGTCTCTTTCATTACCCTCAGCCTGCGCCAGCCGGCGCGATGGGAAGGTCAGGGGTGCCGGGCAAAGCGGCCATTGTCGGCGACCACCCGCCCATCCAACTCCATGACCAGCAGCATGGAGGACAGTTCGGCCACCGTCAATCCTGTGCGCCGGACCAGTTCATCCAAAGGGGTGGGGTCGTGGCCCAGGGCGGACCACAAGCGCTTGTGGTCGGGGTCGTCGCCCGGCTGTCCGCCGGCTGAGCGGCCGGGAGGGCGTTCCGGCGCTTCGGGAGCCCCGCCTTGCGAGGGCGCGAGCGCGTGGTTCAGGTCGGCGGCGAGGCAGGCGGCCAGCGGCTCCAGGGCCTCGACGACATGATCCGGACATTCCACCAGCGTGGCCCCGTCACGGATGAGGCGGTGGCAGCCGCGGGCCACCGGATTGTCAACGGAGCCGGGCAACGCGAATACCTCGCGGCCGGCCTCGGCAGCAAGCCGGGCACTGATGAGCGCGCCCGACCGCATGGCGGCCTCAAGCACGATCGTGCCCAACGACAGGCCCGCGACGATGCGGTTTCGGCTCGGGAAATGGCTGGCGATAGCCGGCGTGCCCGGCGGATGTTCGCCCAGGACCAGGCCATCGGCTGCGATGCGCGCCATCAGGCCGGCGTTGCCCGGCGGGTAAGCCTGGTCCAGGCCGGTGCCGACCACGGCCAGGGTGCGGCCACCCACGGCCAGGGCCCCGGCGTGGGCCGCGGCGTCGATACCCTCGGCCAGGCCGCTGGTGACCGCCCAACCGGCGCGCGCCAGGGCGGCGGCGAAGTCGTGGGCGCGCTGGCGCCCGGCCGGACTGGGCCGGCGGCTGCCGACCAGCGCCACCTGCGGGTGCCAGAGCAGGCCCGGGTCACCGTGCAGGAACAGCAGTGCCGGTGGCCAGGGCGTGCGGCGAAGCAGGGGCGGGTAGTCGGGCGAGGTCCAGGGCAGCAGGTGGCGCCCCGGCTTGTGCAGCCAGGCCCGGTCGGCGTCGAGCAGGCGCGGGCAGGGGCGGAGCAGGGCCGCGCGGCAGGCCGGCGGCAGGCCGGCGCCGTGGCGGGCGGCGGCCAGGGCGGCAGCGGGTTCGGGATGGGTGGCCAGCAGGTGCCGGAACAGGGCGTCGGGCAGTCTGGCGCGGGCCAGCACCAGCAGGGCGTCTTGGTTTTCCATGGCCCGAACAGCATCGCGGCGCCCGAAGGCGCCGCGATGTCGGTGAAACCCTGAAGCCGCCGTCAGCTTATTCGGTGGCGTCCGGATGCTTGAGCGTGTCGCCGTGGCTGACCGGGCGGATACCGTTCATCACCAGCGCATAGGCGACCTTGTCGAAGGTGCGGAAGACCATCAGGTTGCCGACGAACTCGTCCGGCAGCTGCACCTTGTCGGCCTTGGCCGCCATGCCGCTGCGATGGGCGACGGTGTCGGGAACCACGGTGCCCGGGCTCCAGATCGACATCACGTGGCCGTTGCGGATGCCGTCGCGGGCGCCCGCCGAGATCGCGACCACCAGGTTCGGGCCGGCCAGCAGGCCGTCGGCAACCGCCATGATGCGGGCGTTGGACGGCACCACGTCCGGTGCGCGCGGCACGAACTGCAGGTCGTAAGGCTGTGCCTCGGAGGGCAGCACGCGGTCGCCGACGCGGATTTCGCGGCCTTCCTCGCGCAGCACCACGGTGGCCACTTCACCCTGCACCCGGGTCACTTCACCCGTGGCGTGGATGGCCAGCTCGTAGCCCAGCTTCTCGCCCGTGGCTTCGCCGAAACCAGCCGGCACGGTCCAGTGCGAGTGGTGGCGGTCGCCGCGGAAGTCGAGCGGGGTGGCACCCGGGGGATTGCGCTTGTTGCCGCCCCCGAAGAGGTTCACCGGACGGGCCAGGTCGACCACCATGCCCGGTGCCGCACCCTGCAGGCCGCGCACGTAGATCAGCTGGCCGGAGACGCCGTAGAGACGGTCGTCCTCGGTGCCGATGACGTAAGGCAGGGCCTTGGGGTCTTCGACCACGGTGAAGTGCTTGAGCAGCGCCTCGACTTCCGACAGTGGGATGGTATCCACCGCCTCGCCGACCTGCGGGCCTTCTGCGCGGACGCGCGGCTCGCCGTCGATGTAGACCAGGCTGAGGACCTGGCCCGGGAAGATGAGGTGCGGATTCTGCACCTGCGGGTTGGCCTGCCAGATTTCCGGCCAGAGCCAGGGCTTCTGAAGGAAGCGCCCCGCGATGTCCCAGAGGGTGTCACCCCTCTTCACCACGTACGTGGTTGGGTGGTCTTCACGAAGTTCGGCCGCGAAAGCGACCGCCGCGAAGGTGAGCAACATGGCAGTTGTAACTGCAAGAAGCCGTTTAAGCATGGCGGCTATCCACCTGATTTCCCCGGACAGGTTGGGCGACTATAGCCCAAATCCGGTCCCGGATTGCAAGCCCGCCGGAGGTATACTGTTGTGCCGGCCCCTTGAGGTCCGGGCCCTTGTACCCAATCTTTCCGTCCATGGCCAAGCTCCCTATCCTGGAATTCCCCGATCCCCGCCTGCGAACGGTTGCCAAGCCGGTCGAAACCGTCGATGACGCCCTGCGGGTCCTGGTGGACGATATGTTCGAGACCATGTACGCGGCCCCGGGCATCGGGCTGGCCGCGACCCAGGTCGACGTTCACCAGCGCCTCCTCGTCCTTGACGTAAGCGAGGACCAGAGCCGGCCAATGGTGTTCATCAATCCCGAGATCCTGTCCGCGGAAGGCCACCAGGTCTACCAGGAAGGCTGCCTGTCCGTGCCCGGCATCTATGCCGACGTCAAACGCGCCAATTCGGTGCGGGTGAAGGCCCTGGACCGCGACGGCAAGCCCTTCGAAATCGAGGCCGATGGCCTGCTGGCGGTGTGCATCCAGCACGAAATGGACCACCTGGCCGGCAAGGTCTTCGTGGACTATCTCTCGCCGCTCAAGCGCGAACAGGTTCGCAAGAAGCTCGCCAAGCAGCAGCGCGAAGCCAGCACCGCCTAGCCATGTCCCTGCGCATCGTCTTCGCGGGCACGCCGGCGTTCGCCGTGCCCTGCCTGCGCGCGGCCGCCGCGCACGGCGATGTGGTGGGCGTTTACACCCAGCCCGACCGCCCGGCCGGGCGCGGCCGCCAGTACGTGCCCTCGCCGGTGAAGGTGGAAGCGCTGTCGCGCCAGCTGCCGGCATTCCAGCCGGAAAACTTCAAGTCCGAGGCCGCGCGCGAACAGCTGCGTGCGCTCAGGCCCGACCTGATGGTGGTGGTGGCCTACGGCCTGATCCTGCCGCAGTCGGTGCTCGAGATCCCTGCCCAGGGCTGTTGGAACGTGCACGCCTCGCTGCTGCCGCGCTGGCGCGGCGCCGCGCCGATCCAGCGCGCCATCGAGGCCGGCGACACGGCGTCCGGCGTGTGCCTGATGAAGATGGAAAAGGGCCTGGACACCGGCCCGGTGCTGCTCTCGCTGGCCACGCCGAT
The DNA here is from genome assembly GCF_054781715.1 of Arenimonas aestuarii. NCBI lineage: Bacteria > Pseudomonadati > Pseudomonadota > Gammaproteobacteria > Lysobacterales > Lysobacteraceae > Arenimonas > Arenimonas aestuarii. The sequence continues at coordinate 442,387 of NZ_BAAGTW010000006.1, forward strand.
TTCCGATGACGATACCGGCGGTTCGCTGCACGACCGCCTGTCCGAACTGGGCGCCGAAGTGCTGTCCGATGGCCTGAAACTGCTGCGTGCGGGCATGCGCCCGGTGCCCCAGCCGCAGCCGGCAGACGGCGTCACCTACGCCCACAAGCTCGACAAGGCCGAGGCCCGGCTGGACTGGACGCGCCCGGCCGCCGAACTGGCCAACAAGGTGCGCGCCTTCAATCCCTGGCCCGTCGCCGAGGCCCAACTCGCCGGTGAGCGCCTGCGCATCCATGCGGCCCGGGCCCTGCCGGGCGGCGGCGACCAGGCCCCAGGCACCGTGGTGGCGGCCGGCCGCGACGGCATCGATGTCGCCTGCGGCGATGGCCTGCTGCGCCTGATGGTGGTGCAGCGCGACGGCGGCCGCGCCCTGCCCGCTGCCGACTACCTCAACGCCCGCCCCGGGCTGGCCGGTCGATGAGCGCGCCCGGCTCGGCGCTGCGTGCCACCGCCGCCCGCGTGCTGGGCACGGTGCTGGGCGAGGGCCGTTCACTGAAAGCCGTGCTGGCGCGCGCCCTGCCGGAAGTGCCTGACTCACGTGACCGCGCCTTGCTCGAGGCGATCTGCTTCGACGCCCTGCGCCACCGCCGACGCTACGACTACGCCCTGTCGCAGTGGCTGGCCCGGCCCCTGGCCCAGCGCGACCAGGCCGTGCACTGGCTGCTGCTGGCCGGCCTGGCCCAGGTCAAGGGCCTGGGCCTGGCGCCGCACGCCGCCGTAAGCGCCACCGCCGAAGCCGCCCGCGACCTGGGCCGCACCGGCCTGGTGGGGCTGGTGAACGCCCTGCTGCGTCGGGCCAGCCGCGAACCGCTGCCGGAAAGTGACGACCCGGCCATCCGCTGCAGCCATCCGGACTGGCTGGTCCAGCGCCTGCGCCGGGACTGGCCCGAGCAGGCCGACGCCATCCTGGCCGCGAACAATCAGCCTGCGCCGCTGTGGCTGCGGGCCAATCCCCGCCAGGGCAGCGCCAGCGCGCTGGCCGCCGCCCTGCAGGAAGCCGGCATGCCCGCCGACTGCCCAGACAGCGTGCCCGGCGCGGTGCGCCTGGAAACCCCGGTACCGGTAGACCGCCTGCCCGGCTGGGACCACGGCGCCATGGGCGTGCAGGACGGCGCCGCCCAACTAGCCGTGCTCGCCCTGGAGCCGCACCCGGGCGAACGTTTCCTCGACGCCTGCGCCGCCCCCGGCGGCAAGGCGGCGCAGCTGGCCGAACACCTGGGCGAGGGCGAACTGCTGGCCCTGGACGTGGACGCGCGCCGGCTGGACAAGGTGCGCGACCTGCTGCGCCGGCTGCGGCTTGAAGCCCCCAACGTGCAGGTCCGGGTCGCCGACGCCGCGCAGTCCGAAGACTGGTGGGACGGCCGCCCCTTCGACGCCATCCTGCTCGACGCCCCGTGTTCGGCCACCGGCATCATTCGCCGCCAGCCCGACATCAAGTGGCACCGGCGCGAGACCGACATCCCCGCGCTTGCCGCCACCCAGAGCCAGCTGCTTGATGCCCTGTGGCCGTTGCTGCGCCCGGGCGGCCGGCTGGTGTACGCCACCTGCTCGGTGCTGCGCGAGGAAAACGAGGTCCAGGTCGCCGGCTTCCTTGCCCGGCACGCGGATGCCCGCGCCGCGGTGCTTCCCGACCGTTTCGGCCACGCCTGCGACGCCGGTCGCCAGCGCCTGCCGGGCGAAGACGGCATGGATGGTTTTTTCTATGCCCGGCTGGAAAAGGCGGGTTAGGTCAAATCCGCGTCATCGCCTGGGCCCTATAGTTCGAGCCAGATGACTTCCGTCGATCGTCGCCACGCCCTGGTTTTTTTCGCGCTTGCGTTTTTCGTGCTGGCGGCCGGTTTCGGCCTGCGCGACCCCTGGCCTGCCGACGAACCGCGCTTCGTGCTGGTCGCCAAGCAGATGGTCGAATCGGGCGACTTCCTGTTCCCGCATCGCGGCCAGGAGCTCTACCCCGACAAACCCCCGATCTATTTCTGGCTGCTGTCGGCGGCCTTCGGCCTGGTCGGCAGCTGGCGCTGGAGTTTCCTGCTGCCATCCCTGCTCTCGGCCATGGGCACCCTGGCGCTGACCTGGGACCTGGGCCGGCGCCTTTGGTCGCCGCGCGCCGGCCTGTGGGCCGCCATCGCGGTGGCGGTGGCGCTGCAGTTCCTCTACCAGGGCAAACGCGCGCAGATCGACCCGACCCTGGTGTTCCTGACCACGCTGTCCTTCTACGGCCTTTGCCGCCATCTGTTGCTCGGGCCGCACTGGCGATGGTGGTTGGCCGGCTGTTTCGCGGCCGGCCTGGGCGTGGTGACCAAGGGCGTCGGGTTCCTGCCGCTGCTGGCGCTGCTGCCCTTCGCCGTGTTCGCAAGGCGGGGCTGGCAAGGTATCGCGCCCCTGGGCCAGGGCAATGGCTGGCGCTGGGCCGGCGGTGCGCTGGCCTTCCTCGCCGCCATCGGCCTCTGGCTGGGCCCGGTGTTGGCCGTCGCCTTGTCGAGCGGTGATCCGGAACACGCCGACTACCTGCGCAACATCCTGTTCAAGCAGACGGCGCAGCGTTACGCCAACGCCTGGCACCACACCGAACCCTTCTGGTACTTCGGCCAGGTCGTGCTGTTCTTCTGGCTGCCGTTTTCCCTGGCCCTGCCCTGGCTGCTCAAGCCCTGGGCCCGGGCCTGGCGCGAACGCGACGCGCGCGTCTGGCTACCGCTGGCGTGGTCGATCCTGGTGCTGCTTTTTTTCAGCGCCAGCGCCGGGAAGCGTGACATGTACCTGCTGCCGGCCCTGCCGGCGCTGGCGCTGGCGGCGGCGCCGTTCCTCGACGACATCACCGGCCGCCGCGGCTTCCGCATCGCGGTGATGGCCTTCACCGGCGCGCTCGCCGCCATGCTGCTGGCCGTGGGCGCGCTGGGGCTGTGGAGCGACGTGGGACTGTTCGCGCGGCAGGTCACCGAGCGCGGGCTGGGCGACGAGGTGCGCTGGGTCTGGGCCATGCTGGCCACGGTCGGCGGCGTGTCCCTCCTGGCCGTCGCGGTGGCGCGACTGCGCCGCGCCCTGGCCGCCTGCGCGCTGTTCCTGGTGCTGCTTTGGTCGGGTTATGGCTTCGTGCTGCACCCGGTCCTGGACGACGAAAGTTCGTCCCGCGAGCTCATGCAGCGCGCCCGGGTGCTGGCCGGGCCGGGCGTTGCCCTGGGCCTGGTGGACTGGAAGGAACAGAACCTGCTGCAGGCCGTCGGGCCGGTGGTGGAGTTCGGGTTCCGCGTGCCCGCCGGGGAACAACTGCAGCACGCGCAGGCCTGGCTGGCATCCGACCCGGCCGCGCGCCTGCTGCTGGTCCAGCATTCCGATGCCCTGGCCTGCGTGGACTTCGACCCCGCGTCCGGCGCCCGTCCGGTCGGCATGGCCAACCGCCGCGAGTGGTGGCTGCTGGGGCCGCAGGCACTTTCAGGCTGTTCCCCCGGTGCCACGCGAGTAGACTAGCGCCGCATGAAGATCCTCATCCTGGGTGCAGGGCAGGTCGGCACGTCGGTGGCATCGGCGCTGGCGTCCGAAAACAACGACATCACCGTCGTCGACACCGACCACCAGCGCCTGCGCGACCTGGCGGAAAAACTCGACATCCGCACCGTGGTCGGCCATGCCTCGCTGCCCGACGTGCTGGCCCAGGCGGGCGCCGAGGAAGCCGAGCTGCTGGTGGCCGTGACGTCCAGCGACGAAGTGAACCTGATCGCCTGCCAGGTGGCCCAGCACCAGTTCCGCACGCCCACCCGGGTGGCACGCCTGCGCGAGGCCCAGTACCTGGACGTGGCCGCCCTGGCCGACCCGGAACACTCCGCGGTAAGCGCTGCGATCAGCCCCGAACAGCTGGTCTGCCGGCACGTCGCGCGACTCATCGAATACCCCGGCGCGCTGCAGGTCCTGGACTTTGCCGAAGGCCGGGTGCAGCTGGTGGCGGTGCGCGCGGTGCCCGGCGGCGCCCTCGTCGGCCATGAAATCCGCGAACTTCGCGAACACCTGCCCACCGGCGTCGACGCCCGCGTGGCCGCCATCTTCCGCAAGGGCCGGCCGGTGCAGCCCGAGGGCAATACGGTCATCGAGGTGGACGACGAGGTCTTCTTCCTGGCTGAGCGCAAGCACATCCTGACGGTGATGGCCGAGCTGCGCCGCGTCGACATGCGCCCGGCCCGGCGCCTGCTCATCGCCGGCGGCGGCAACATCGGCCGCAACCTCGCCCGCAGCCTGGAAGGCCGCTACTCGGTGAAGGTGCTGGAGCGTTCCCGCGAACGCGCCCGCGGCATCGCCGAGGACCTGCTCAACTCCATCGTGCTGGTCGGCGACTGCGCGGACGAAGACCTGCTGCGCGAGGAAAACATCGACCAGACCGACGTCTACTGCGCGATGACCAACGACGACGAGGCCAACATCCTCTCGGCGATGCTGGCCAAGCGCATGGGCTGCCCGCGGGTGATTTCGCTCATCAACCGCCCCAGCTACGCCGAGCTCGTGGAAGGCGGCAGCATCGACATCGCCGTCAGCCCGCAGCTGGTGACCCTGGGTGCGCTGCTGGCGCACATCCGCGAAGGCGCGCCGGCGCGGGTGTACTCCCTGCGCCGCGGCGCCGCCGAGGCGATCGAGGCCGTGGTCCGCGGCGACGCCCGCACCTCGCGCGTGATCGGCCGTGCGCTCGACGAACTCGAACTGCCGCCGGGCACCACCATCGGCGGCATCGTGCGTGGCGAGAAGCTGCTGATCGCCCACCACGACGTCGTGATCGAACAGGGCGACCACGTCATCCTGTTCGTGATGGACAAGCGCGAGATGGCCCGGGTGAGTGCCCTGTTCCAGACCGGGGCGACCTGGCTGTGAGCCAACGCTTCCGCGCCATCCAGCGCATCATGGGCGTGATCATCGTGCTCTCGTCGATGACCAAGTTGCTGCCCGGTTTCCTGGCCCTGGCCTGGGACGAAGAGGGTACGGCGCCGGTGTTCTTCGGCAGTTTCCTGGCCAGCGGCCTGCTGGGTGTTTTCCTGTGGCTGCCGGTGCGCCACGTGAAGTACGACCTGCGGCTGCGCGACGGCTTCCTGATCGTCACGTTCACCTGGTTCTTCGCCAGCCTGGTGTCGGCGCTGCCCTTCGTGCACGGGCCACCGCACCTCGACTACGCCGAGGCCTTCTTCGAAGCCACGTCCGGCCTGACCACCACCGGCGCGACGGTCATCGCCAACCTCGATTCGCTGCCCCGCAGCGTGCTGTTCTACCGGCAGCTGCTGCAGTTCCTCGGCGGCATGGGGATCGTGATCCTGGCGGTGGCGATCCTGCCGATGCTCAAGATCGGCGGTACCCAGCTGTTCCGCGCCGAGAGCACCGGGCCGACCAAGGACACCAAGCTGACCCCGCGCATCGCGCAAACGGCCAAGGCGCTTTGGGGCGTCTATTTCGGGCTTACCGTGCTGTGCGCGGGCGCCTACTGGGCCGCCGGCATGAGCCTGTTCGACGCGATCTGCCATTCACTGTCCACGGTGTCGACCGCCGGTTTCTCGACCCATGACGCGGCGCTGGACTACTGGAACAGTCCGCTCATCGACTGGATCGCGATCATCTTCATGGCCCTGGGCGGCATCAACTTCGGCCTGCATTTCGTCGCCTGGCGGCGCGCATCGATGAGCGTGTACGGCGGCGACTCCGAGCTGCGTTCCTACCTGCGCATCCTGGCGGTGGCGGCGGTGGTGGTCACCGTGGTGGCCTGGGCCGGAGGTACCTTCGACAGCTTCGGCGAATCTTTCCGCCGCGCGACCTTCCAGGTGGTGTCGGCGATGACCACCACCGGCTTCGCGACCTCGTCGTTCCACGAATGGTCGCACCCAGCGCCGTTGCTGATCGTGGGCCTGGCCTTTATCGGCGGCTGTTCGGGCTCGACCGTCGGCGGCCTGAAAGTCGCCCGCGTGGTGATGGTGGTGCGCCAGGGCTTCCGCGAGATCAAGCAGCTGGTGCACCCCAAGGCCCAGTTCCTGGTGAAGATGGGCGGCCGCCGCGTGTCCGAGTCGGTGGTGCTGTCGGTCAGCGGCTTCATCGCGATCTGGATGCTGTGCTTCGTGGTGCTGATGGTCGGCTTCAACCTGGGCGGCCTGGACCTGGAGTCGTCCTTCGGCGGCGCCGTCGCCACGCTCACCAATCTCGGCCCCGGCCTGGGCAGCGTGGCCGTGACCTGGGCCCATGCCGGCGACCCGGCCATCTGGCTGGGCAGCCTGGGCATGATCCTGGGCCGCCTGGAGGTGTTCTCGCTGCTGGTGCTGCTTACGCCGGCGTTCTGGCGGGAGTAGGCGCGGCCTCCATCGCCGCGGCCAGCTGGTCGCGCAGTGCCATGGCTTCGTCGGCGGGCAGGTAGCGGATGCGCAGCGGCTCGTCGAAGGGGCTGGCGCCCACCGTGTCCATCATCAGCGTGGCCATGCCGTGGTAGCGGTCGATCGGCGACTGCACCAGCACCAGCGACTGGATCTTGCGCACCTCGGCGAAGCGCCAGCGCTTGTCCAGCCAGCCCTCGCGCACGGCGATGACGCCGGCTTCCTCGCTCCAGCCGGCGTGCCGGGCCCAGACGATGGCGCGCACCAGGAACAGCGGCACCAGCAACAGGGCCAGCAGCCCGACGGGACCGTTGATGTAGGTCGCCACGCCCACCAGCGCCAGGCTCAGCAGCGCCGGAAAGGTGAACTGTCGCCGCCAGGCGCGGTGGTGCAGCCGGCGCCAGGCCTGCATCGGCCAGTGCCCCACCGGCAGCAGGTGCTGGATGAGCGCGTCGATCTTCTCCGGCGTGGCAACCGGCGCCAGGTCGCGCACGGAACGCTGGTCGTTGGCGGCTTGGATGGACGCGCTGTCCACGCGCAGGCTCTGGCGGCCGAACCAGCGGTGCAGCAGGCCCTCGCGCAGGCTCCAGGCCTGGATGCGCGAGCGCGGCATGTTCGCGCGCAGGCGGGTCAGCAGGCCACGCTGGGCGCTCAGCCGCCGGCCCTGTTCGGTCAGGGTGAAGCCGTGGAACTGCAGCAGCGCCAGCACCACCGACAGCGCGCGCAGCGCGACCACGAAAAACACCAGCAGCGCGATCGCCCCGATCACCCAGCCCACCCAGTCGAGTTGCTGGCTGCGGCCCCAGTCCACCGCGTCGGCGGCCCAGGGTTCGACCAGCACGTCCAGCAGGTCGGCCTGGGCCAGCAGGCCGAAGGCGGCGGCAACGGCGATCAGGCCTCGGTTGGAGATCAGGCCCAGCCGCACCACTTCGCCGGTGGACAGCCACAGCAGCACGCGGCTTTCCGGCAGGGCCGGCGTTTCGCCGTCGCCCTCGCCGGCGGCGGCCTGAGACCCGGCGCCCTGCGCACGCACCAGCTCTTCCAGCGCCTGCGCGTCCACGAGTGAAAGCACGCGCATCTCGGCCTCCGGCTTCATGCCGCCGGCGGATTCGAGCCGCACCTCCGCCACGCCGAACAGCCGGTGCAGCAGCGACTGGTGCACGGCGACGTTGTGCACGCGCTGGTAGGGAATGTGCCGGTGGCTCTTTTGCAGCACGCCGCTACGGATGACGATGCCGTCGTCCTCGACGCGGAAGCGGTAGTAGAAATATTGCAGCAGCGACACCAGCACCAGCACGCCGCCACCGGCCAGGCCCCACAGCTCCCAGGAATTGCCCCGGCCGGTGAACAGCAGCACCAGCAGCGGAAATGCGAAGGACTTGAGCTGCTGGATCAGCACGAACAGCCAGGACCACGGGTGCAGGCGGCGTTCGCCGCCGCCGCGGCTGAGCGACTCAGAGGCTGTCGTCATTGCGGTCCGTTTCCGGCAGCAGGGCGTCGCGCAGGGCCACGGCGTCGTCGTCGAGGAAGCCGGACTGGCGCAGCGCATTCATGCGGGTGCCGGCCGTGTGCACGACCAGGGTGGCCAGGCCGAAGTGGCGTTCGACCGGTCCGCGTTCCAGGTCCAGGTGCTGCACGCGGCTGCGCGGCACCAGGATTTCCTTGTGCCAGACCACGCCGCGCCGCACCCGCAGGCCGCCGGGGCTCAGGCGCCAGTGGGTGCGCCGCCAGCGGATCCGGGCGATCAGCGCGAACAGCAGCGCGGGCAGCAGGGCGACGACCAGGCCAATGCCGGCTTTTCCGGCCAGGCCCAGGTCCAGGCCGACCGCCAGCGGTACGCCCGCCGCGATGCCGATGACCAGGCCCCAGAGCACGCCCACGCCAGCACCGACCTTGCGGGCGGCGGGGGCAAGCGGCTGCCAGTCCTCGCCGAAGGGCTGGAATGGCGGAGCGGCGGGGTTGGTTGGATTCATCCGGGTTCCTTAGCGCGGGCGCTGGTAGGGATTGGCTTCGCCCGAACCGGGCGGCCTGAGTGTGTAGCGTTTGTAGGTCCACTGATACTGCCGCAGGTCACGCCGGGCCACGGCTTCGACGGCAGCGTTCATGGCGGTCGTGGCGGCCACGATGTCCTTGCTGGCGATGTCGGCCGGTGCCGGCTCGAAGCGCACGGTGAAGCGGCCGTCTTCGTGGCGTTCGGCGTAACCCACCAGCACGGGCGCGCCGGTGCGCGCGGCCAGCTTGGGGATCAGGCTCAGGGTGAGCGCGTGCACGCCGAAAAAGGGCGCGAACTCGCCGCCGCCCAGCTTGGGCTGGTGGTCGGGCGTGATGCCCACGGCTTCGCCGGCCTGCAGTGCGCGCAGCAGCGGTCGCATCGCGGTGGCTTCGGCGGGTACCAGGCGCACGTTGTCGCCGCCGCGGGCCAGGCGCAGGAAGCCGTCGCCGGTGGGGCTTTCCGGCACCCGGTACACCAGGCTGAAAGGCCCGCGTGCGGCCATGAATTCCACCAGCAGCTCCCAGCTGCCGTAGTGCGGGGCGGCAATGAGCACCCCACGGCCGGCGCGTTCGGCGGCCTCGAGGTGCGCCAGGCCCTCGCATCCGGCCACCAGGCGCAGCGTGGCCTCGCGGCGGGCCGTCCATAGCCGCAGTGTTTCGAGCGCGGCGCGGCCGGTTTCGCGCATTACCGCGCGCACCAGGGCCTCGCGTTCGCCCGGGGCGTGGCCGGGCAGGGCCAGTTCGAGGTTGCGCCGAGCGACGCGCGGCTCGCGGCCGTTGGCGCGCCAGGCCAGTTCACCCAGGGCCGTGCCCAGTCCGCGCTGCAGCGCCCGGGGCAGGCGGCCTACGAGCCAGGCGGCGGCATAGAGAAAACGGCTGGCGACGGGCACGGAAGGCATCGCCGGAGTGTAAGGGAATCGCCAAACCGCCCGGCCGGATTGACCGTCCGTGCGGCGCGCGGCGACGATGCCGCCATGATCGCCCTCATCCAGCGCGTGCTTGAAGCCAGTGTCCGAGTCGACGGCGAGGTGGTGGGCGCCATTGGCCCCGGCCTGCTGGCGCTGGTGGCCGTGGAGCCGGGCGACGACGAGGTCCGCATCGCCCGCATGGCCGACCGGCTGCTGGGCTACCGGGTCTTCGCCGATGACCAGGGCCGCATGAACCGGTCCCTCGCCGATACCGGCGGCGGCCTGCTGCTGGTCAGCCAGTTCACCCTGGCGGCCGACACCCGCAGCGGCATGCGGCCCAGCTTCACCTCGGCCGCCAGCCCGGAGGAGGGCCGGCGGTGCTTCGACCGGCTGGTGGAGCTGTGCCGGGCCCGGCACCCGCACCTTGAAACCGGGCGCTTCGGCGCCCACATGCTTGTCAGCCTGGCCAACGATGGCCCAGTCACCTTCCGACTGCAGTCGTAGGCGTCCAAAACCCCCTGTTAATCAAACAGATAGCTAGGCGGGCGGGCGTCCTGTATACTGCGCGGTTCCATTTTCCCTCGTCTCGGGACACGTTTTCATGGCCAACGATCGTCCGGCGCAGCAGTCCGAAATCAAGCAGCTGATCAGCAAGGGCCTCGAGCAGGGTTATCTGACCTATGCCGAGGTCAACGATCACCTGCCCGACGACATCGTCGATGCCGAACAGCTCGAAGACATCATCGGCATGATCAACGGCATGGGCATCGAGGTGCACGAGGTTGCGCCCGACGCCGAGACGCTGCTGCTGTCCGATTCCTCGTCGCAGCGTGATTCCGACGACACCGCCGCCGAGGAAGCCGCCGCCGCGCTCACCGCGCTCGACAGCGAAGGTGGCCGCACCACCGACCCGGTGCGCATGTACATGCGCGAAATGGGCTCGGTCGAGCTGCTCACCCGCGAAGGCGAGATCGCCATCGCCAAGCGCATCGAGGAAGGCCTGAACCAGGTCCACGCCTCGCTGGCCAGCTTCCCGTGGTCGATCCAGCTGCTGCTCGAGGACTACGACCAGCACCTGGAAGGCAAGAAGCGCCTGAACGAAGTCGTGGTCGGCTTCCTGGACATGGAAGAGCCCGAGGCCGTGGTGCCCGACGCGGCCACCGCCAGCGACGAAGACGCCGAATCCGAAGACGACGATGACGCGACCGACGGCGACGACGAAGAAGAAACCGTCGTCGACACCGGTCCGGACCCGGCCGAGGTCGGCCGCCGGATGGACGCGCTCAAGGCGCTCTACACCAAGTTCCAGAAGACCCACGTCAAGTACGGCGCCTCCGACAAGAAGACCGTCAAGGTCCGCGAGGAAATGGCCGCGGAATTCCTGCGCCTCAAGCTGCCGCTCGCGCTGATGGACGCCTTCGTGCGCAAGCTGCGCGAGGTGGTCAATTCGGTCAAGGAACACGAGCGCAAGGTGCTCGACATCTGCGTGCGCGGCGCCCGCATGCCGCGCAAGGACTTCCTGCGCGCCTGGCCGGGCAACGAGATCAACCTCGACTGGGCCGACGAAGTCATCCGTCGCAAGCAGAAGTGGGCTTCCGGCGTGCGCGAGCACAAGGACGAGATCGTCGCCGAGCAGCACAAGCTGGTGGGCATCGAGCAGTCGCTGTTCCTGTCGCTGCCGGACATCAAGGAAATCAACCGCGCCATGGCCTATGGCGAGGCCAAGGCCCGCAAGGCCAAGAAGGAAATGGTTGAGGCCAACCTGCGCCTCGTGATTTCCATCGCCAAGAAGTACACCAACCGCGGCCTGCAGTTCCTCGACCTCATCCAGGAAGGCAACATCGGCCTGATGAAGGCCGTGGACAAGTTCGAATACCGCCGCGGCTACAAGTTCTCCACGTACGCCACCTGGTGGATCCGCCAGGCCATCACCCGCTCGATCGCCGACCAGGCGCGCACCATCCGCATCCCGGTGCACATGATCGAGACCATCAACAAGCTCAACCGTATTTCCCGCCAGATGCTGCAGGAAATGGGTCGTGAACCGACCCCGGAAGAGCTTGCCAAGAAGATGGAGATGCCCGAGGACAAGATCCGCAAGGTGCTCAAGATCGCCAAGGAGCCCATTTCGATGGAGACCCCGATCGGCGACGACGAGGATTCGCACCTGGGCGATTTCATCGAGGACATCAGCATCGAGTCGCCGATCGACGCGACCACGAACCTGGGCCTGATGGAAACGGTTCGCGACGTGCTGGCCGGCCTCACCCCGCGCGAGGCCAAGGTGCTGCGCATGCGCTTCGGCATCGACATGAACACCGACCACACCCTCGAGGAAGTCGGTAAGCAGTTCGACGTCACCCGCGAACGCATCCGCCAGATCGAAGCCAAGGCCCTGCGCAAGCTGCGCCACCCGACCCGTTCGGAACAGCTGCGCAGCTTCCTCGACCTCGAGTAAGTCCGGCTCCCCCGGCTCCCTCGCGGGAGAGGGGCGGCGAGACCGGAAAAACGGCCGCGCAAGCGGCCGTTTTCGTTATACGATTCCCCCCACGGGCCTATAGCTCAATGGTTAGAGCAGGGGACTCATCGAAAGGTGTCGCCGCCCAGGAATGGGCGGACGAGAACGGGATGAATTCAGGGAAACCGCAGCGGCGTGGCGACACGGACGGCGGCAATCCTGAGCCAAGCCGGCGGTACACCGCCGGAAGGTGCAGAGACTACCTGGGGGCTGAAGTGCCCTTGATGACAGGCTAGAGCGTCCCGCACCCCACACGCCTCGGCGAAGGGTGAAGAGATAGTCCGCGCCGGGGGAAACTCCGGGACCACGCGAATCCCTTGGTTCCAGGTTCGAGTCCTGGTGGGCCCACCACATTGGCATCCAGCGGTGTCCAACACATGCAACGCTGGCAGCTTTGGGGGCGTTTGGCCGAATGCAGAATTGCTAAGCGGATCGGGGGTATCTTCGAGGCTTCCGCCAAAAAGGATGGCAGCGGATATCTCGACAATCTCGCCTTGGCGTATATCGCGAGAAGCGAAGACACCAAGCCCTTTGGCAGTGCCTGTATCCCCGAGGTAGCCGATTGGTGCTTTGAATTTAGCGGGGGAGTTGTTCATCTAGCTGTTGCCATCACCCAAGCTGACTACGCGATCAAGCATGGTGGCCGCCCCTACGGGTTTAGCTGAACTTCCTTCTTCACGACGGCGCCATTGCGCGACAAGGTCACGACCACGGTCTGGCCTCGCTTCGAGTCCGTGATTTCGCCAAATCGAGTCTGGTCCGGTATGCGGGTTCCGTCGATATCCAGGAGTACATCCCCAGGAAGGATGTCCGCGTAGAAGGCAGGCGTGTCGTTCACTACCGTCTGGACGACCACAGCCTGGTTCGTCTGCAGTTGCTGCCTTTCCTGATCCTCCAAGTTTCGAACGTATGCGCCGAGGGTGAAGCGCTGGCGGACGAAGTAGGCGGCTGCGTAGTCATTCCGGTGCGTCGTGATGGGGATATAGGTCGTTTGGCTGCCGTAGGTGGTCGTGGTCGAGTTGCCGTAGACGTTTACCGAACCAGCCGAGCCATACGCAGTTGCCGTACCGCTGGTGTACGACGTGGTGGTGGTTGGCGTCGTGATGGGTAGATTGGACGTCACTGATCCGGTGTAGGTCGGGTTGACCACCAGGACGATATCGGCCCCCACGGCTTGACCCTGCTCTAAGGCCGACTGCTCCGACTCGCGGGCACCGCTGTTAAAGCTTGAGTACCCGATGAGCCCATATCCGCGCTGCGCATAGGCAGCGACTATCTGCTCCGGATTGGCAGGGGCTGACTTTTCGAGTGTTGGCATCGGAGGCGCGGGGGCCGCCCGACGCTTTGCGATGTTCTCGGGTGTCACTCCTGGGACGGGGGTATAGAAGGCCTTGTAGCCGCTGCTTGCGCAGCCGGCCAGAACGAGGGTGAGGAGAGCCAGGGCTGTCCCTGCCCGCATGCAATTCTTGGTGTCCACAGTTTTCCCCTGTAACGGCAATCGCTGGGACCCGAGAGCGTGCGGTCCCTATCCGGCGAACGGGCTACCCCAGCCTGTCCGGCCAAGGGTAGACCACCCGCCGTGGACCAGCGGCGAGAATTACTCGCACCCCACCCCATCATTGTCGCGATCAAGATGGCTGCCGTACCCCGGATCGCCCCGCTTGACGGGCGCCGCCCCAGCCTCCCTGGCCTCCGTGCAGTTCACGTAGCTGGTGGAGCTAGCCTTCGCCGCAAATGGCCTCTGCAAGGCCGTGGAAGGGGGTGCCGCACGCGGCTTCGCCTTCGGAGAGTGGCAGTGGTAGTCCCCGGTCTTTCGGTTCGTGTGGCACCCGTCCGCATTTGTCCCGCCGCTGTGGGCCTGAGACTGCCACGCAACCGCACAGGTCGCTAAGACGACGAATAGCTGCGCCATCCTGGGCAAGCGCATATTGGTCACCGATTGGTCGATACCCCTGGCCAACGGAAAGCATGCCACGAGGCGGCCATGCCTAGGCCTCCTTGGGTGGCCGGACTGCCACGGACTTGGCGTTTCGGTTAAGGACACCGGAAGGGGCGATGTCAAAGCCAGATTTCCCGCCACTGTTGCAGGCTGGGTTCCACCCGCTCGATCGAGCGGGCTTGGAGGAGCTGTGTGTGTCCGCGTTTCCAGGGAGTACGACGCGGCGGGAGCTGCTGGACCAGTTTGACGCGTTTATGGGCGAACTCCGTGGCTATGGCCTGAAAGGCCAGATATGGATCGACGGCTCCTTTGTCACTGAGAAACCGGACCCAAGTGACATCGATCTGCTTTGGGTGCCGGAGCCTGAATGTTTGCCACAGTTCACAGCCAACCAAAGTCGCCTGAATCAGCTATTCGGTACTTCGCGTGGGGCGAAGGCCATCTTTCAATGCGATGCTTTTATGGTGAATCCTGGGGACCTGAATCAACTCGCATACTGGCGCGGTCTTTTTGGCTTCTGCCATGACCAAGAGACCCCCAAAGGGCTTATCGTAGCGACACTATGAACAGGATCGCTTGGCTGGAGCAGCAGATCGAGAGTGCAGCGGCCCTGATCCCGCAAGGCAGTAGCGCGGCTGAGCCATTCGCGACACTCGCGAGCGACTCCATGCGAGCTCACTTGGCTGAGCTCCAGCATGATCTCTATCTCGCGAAAGCTGAGCGTGCAAAGGAGCTAGTGACGCTTCGATTGATCGGCCCTCGGCTAAACGCCGGGGCGATCCCGCTGGTGTTTCTGTCCAAGCTGGCAGATAGCTTTAGTCGAGCGATGGAATCGATCTCCTACAAGCTGCAGCATGGGGTGGATGAGAAGCGATCTTCAGAAGCGCTGCAGAACATTTTGGATTTGCGGTTGGCCGATGTCGTTGCGGGTTCTACACAACTGGTCATCACCGGGAATGTGACGCCCGACCTTGCGGGTGACTCCCTTCTGGAGTCTAGCCTCAAGGCGACGTTTCAGCTCCTGCGTTCCGACGCAAGCGAGCTGGCGGCAAATGCACTGAACGCTGGGCCAAAAGGGGCCCGTCAGCTTGGGAAGCTGCTGAAGGAGCTGGAAGACGAGAAGTGTAGCGTTGAGTTGGCATGGACGGACCCGGCAGACGTCAGTCACAGTTGGACGGCATCGCCGTACAGGGTGGCTGAGCTTCGCTATAGGCTGGCGCAGCTTTCTGAGGTTGCGCCGGAGGTGTTGACTGTATTCGCAGAGGTAGAACTGCTCAGCGCGAGAGGGCGAATTACACTGCGAACCAACGATGGCGATAAGATCGCAGCTAAGTACCCGCGTGAACTGTATCCCGCCGTCCAAGAGCTGCATCTCGGTCAGAAGACGGAGTTCAAGGTGCTGCTCAACAGGATGCACAACCCAACAACAGAGCAGGACATTCAAAGCTACACGCTTCTAAGCGTGGGGCCAGCCCTTCCTCAGGTCAGTTAATCGCGTAGGTTGAGCTGGAGCAAACACTCTGAGCATTAGGCAACACCTTCAGCAGCCTCCAGCAGATCCGCTTGAAACTCCGTCCAGTTACGGCAGTTTCTCGCTGCTCGCTTGAGTTGGTCAGTCGGGATGCCAGCCAAGTGAGAATCCTCAAGCATCCCCATGATTCGGTACTCGTCCACGTACACCCGCTTCCGTAGGATTCCTCGGACGTAATACAGGTCCTTGATGTAGGGCTTGGTCTTCTCCAGCTCCCGGATGCGGCAGATCCCCGCAACCCTATTCCAGGCGACCTCGACGGACTCTTGGGTGGGCTTGTCCTCTTTGTACTCAAGGTACTGACTGGTCGCGATCTGCATGGCCTCCATGAGTTCGCCGGCCTCGAATTGCCCCGCCAGCTTCCGCAGGGTTTGGCGGCCATGCTCATTAAGCACGTAGCCCGGGACGAGGCGGCTCCATAGGTCGGCCATCCGGTCCACCGCCAAGGCCCGAAGGTCGCAAAGACCCTCCTTCCACTGGATCATCATTTCCAACTGTTCGCGGCGGTCGCTCAGCTCCTGCAGCTGGTCCCGCTGTTTCTCCAGGACCGTATGGTCCCCCAGCTCGCGCTTGCCCTTTCCGGCATTGCACGGCTCGCACGCTGTAATCAGGTTAAGGATGTCGTTCTTGCCTCCACCCGCAACAGGATGGATGTGGTCAACGACCAATAGGACATCTGGAGCCGACGCCCCACAGTACTGACAACGAAACCCGTCTCGCTTGAAGACCTCAAAGCGAAGGTTCTTGCCTAACCCTTTTCGTTTAGCGGCCACGACGGCATAAACCACCCCTAACCCCGGTTTAGAACAGGCTGGGGGCGGGGAGGGGGCATCTCAAGGGTCTGGATAGGCCTAGGAGGCCCGTAGAGGGGGAGCCGCAGGGAGAGATGCCCCGCTGGCGGGGGCGACCCTACCTCTGGGGTAGTTACCTCGTGCGGCACCCTCTCTGCGCCGGCTCCAATGGAGGGGTTGAGAGGGCAAGACCCCAGGGCCCCATGTGACCAGATCGCCAAAGTTAAGCGGCGGCGAGCAGGACGGAATTAATCACGTACCAGCCCAGCGTCGATAGCCCACCTGCAAGTCCAAAGATGGTGGCTAGCGAGAATGTCCACAACCAATGGTCATTGATTGCATCGATCTCCATTTGTGCATCAAGGAGGTTCGATTTCCCTTTTCGGTAGCGTTGGTAGGCTAAGCCAACAACGAAGGCCTTATAGAGTTCGAAGCCAATAAAGAACACGATGGAGGCGGCAATACACGCGCCCGCGCCCGCAGCCAATGCGGGAGGCATGCCGTCCTTGGCATATACCCACAGTGTGAAGAAGCCGCCATATCCCACCGCGGTGACTAGCTGAGCGTAGTGCTTGTTGTCCTCGCTCGCTCTATCCGCCTGCTGCGTGAGAGTCGCAGCCCTTGCCATTTCAGTGTGTCGGCGCTGTCTGGCCTGTTCCCGGTTGTGGTCTGACTTGCGTTGCTCGGCATTCCTCTTGCTCTGGTTTCTAGCCGATCGATTTGCTGTTTTGGGATCATCGTTGGTAGGCATCATGGCAACTGCGACTCCGTAGCTTGGGCTGAGCGCTAAGTGCAGGGTATGCCCCCCGGAAGCCAAATTCTCGCTAGCATGGCCTTGTCAGCGGGAGGTCCCACCCCGGGCAATCGTAGCCCGGTGGTCGTCTCCCGCTGGCAACCAATCTCGGCCGGCGCGACTGGACTAATCCAGTCTGCCCCCATGCACAACTGCGGCACCCGCTACTGCCTTGCCGTTACGCTATCGACTGACCCTCAGGCGGTCAGGAGAGTCGTTGCCACCTACAACGAGAGTCGGGAGCCCGACGCCCAGGGCCAGCCTGGTCGTGTGACGGCCCGTCAGCTGGTTAGCGTCTTCGTGGACGGCTACCCGGTTCTGCGGCCCTACAAGGACCTCAGGGAAGCCTTAGGCGGCGCCTACACCGTGGTGTCCTTCAGTCGGGCGGCCGGGCCGGCGTGGCACCTGGGCGCCCGCGACTCCAAACTTAGCCTGTCCCGCCGCGCGAGTCAGGAATGAGAGTGCATTTGACCCCTCCGCGGCGACGCAGAATGATACGGTCTCGGGATCACTAGGCGCACAGATGAACTACCCACCTGAAGCAATCCAACACTTTGAAACTGAGCTTCCACGAGTTACGACGAAGCTGATGAGAGCCAGTATCCAGGCTATTGGATTTGCTCAGCAACACCTGAACCAAGCGGATGCCAAGAAGTTCATGCTTCATGGGGTTGCGCGTCGGCTCAACCTAATTCGGCGGTGTGCTGAGCGAATTTTTGAACAATTTCCGCCGGGGCAGGTTGCACCATTAGCGCGAGAGGCGCTGGAGGACGTAAACATATGCCTGCACGCCCTCGTGCTACATGGAAACGCAATTCAAGACAATCTCGCCTGGACGTACACATCTGAGTTCGGCCTAGATTTCCAGCGGTACGACGTATCGCTGTTCAAGGGCAAGCTGAAGAAGCTTCTCCCTCAAGCAATTAGGGACTACCTAGACAAGGCAGACGTTCAGGCGTGGCACGCCATTTACTCAACTGATTTCCGGGATGGGTTGGCACACCGAATCCCGCTTTATGTTCCGCCAGCGCAACTAACAGAAGAGGATGCGGGTCGAGCAGAGGAGTTGCAGAGAGTATTCAACGAGAGCATAACGAGCCCCGATCCTAGAGGTGCAATCGAAGCGCAAGATGAATTGAACTCCTTGGGGGTGGCGTGCCCGTACTTCCTGCACGAGTTGGGAGACAGTCGGATGATTCTGCATCCCCAGGCACTGAGCGACGCCCTAACTGCTGCAGAGCTATCGGACACAATGATTGAGAATTGGGCGCCTCCTGAGTATGCAGCCTAGCCTCCCCAGGGGGGCTAGGTTGGTTCGGGTTCGCCCAGGAGCGTTGAAAAGAGTTCGCGAGAGTTACGCGATTCAAGTCGAGCGGTTCTCCTACATACACCTGCAGGTCCCGTCTGGCACCGCGTGCCTGCCGCCCCGGATGCCATCTGCGCGTGCCGGCCGCCTGAAGAACGGAAGAAGCTGAGCCGTGGGCGGCAACTTTTCTTAGGCTTCTAGCCCACTCGGCCCTTAGCAATCGAGGCGAGATGGCCGGCGATAACGCGAAGCTCGTTCCGAATCTCCTGGACAGTAGTGTTGTTCGGCCCCTTGAGGGCGTCGACTATCGCTTGGTCCGCGCTGGTGCGCGTCGGCATCGATTGAAGGTGCTTGACGCTCAGCACAAATTTCTCTCGGCCGTTGCGCTCGAATCCTATTGCGTTCCTGTACTTGTACGAAAAAGTTACGGTCAGGCCATCTTTCAACTGACTGTCCAACCCGGCGTACTGGCCACCGTTAAATACGAAGCGCTGGCTTGGCGCAACAGAGGGAAAGCCAGAGACAGGAATGGAGCCGGCATCTTTGTCCGGCTTTTCAATACCAAAGCAATTAACAGGAACGGGCACCGAAAGTGCAACCGAATATGCGCTGCCACCGCCAGCATTCTCGATCACCAGATCGATCAGCGAAGGGACGTCAGGATTGGGTTGATAAAATGCTAGAAGCTGAGGCTCTGTACCCTTCGATACGGCCAGATACGCCACCCATACCGCCAGAGCGGTTGTCAGCGGAGTAAATACATACGCAATGAACTCAGCGAGGGACATGAACGGCTCCTTGAGTCTGCTATGGCTTGTGCCGCAGGCGGCCTCAGTCAGCCCACGACATCATCTCGGCCATCGCGCGGTCAAACCCCTCTTGTCTGGCCAAGACATGTGACATTGCCTGTGAACTGGGCCGCGCCTGAATCTCCCTGATGACTGCGATCAATGCTGCCTTGTCCGGGTGCGTCTTGATGAGCGCGGCGATAATGATCCGCAGAGCGTCAACATACCCGGCCGACTCTTGCAGCTGGGCACTGAGGGGTGAATCAGGCAGCAGGTTTTCCATGGTGAACTCCAGTCAACTGGCTAGGTAAATAAAACGGGAGCTATGCTTGGCCAAAGCATTGACGCCGTTGTCGGGTGAGGCCCTACTTGATGCCCCTCGCCCTAAGCCTCTGATACGCATCGCTAAGCGAATGCCTAATGAAAACAAGTTGATCCGGATGTCGCTGAGCAAGTTCTTGAATAGCTAGCCCGTTTGAAAACAACCGCTCCTTCGCTGCTGCGTACCTTTCGTCCGTCTCCTTGATCTTTGCCACCGTTTTCTTCCATGCCTCGGATTCATCCAGGCCTTGAACTAGGACCATCGAATCGCGGAGAGAATGGAATGACCGCCAAGCAAGGGAGCTGGCTTCGCTGGCGTACACGCGCGCTTCCTCAGCTTGCTCAAGCTCAACCACGAGGTCATTTAGGTCGCTGTTGAAAGAGTTCACTTTCGAGTCTCTGTAGGCGAATGCGGACTGGATCCCAAGTTTCTTCCAACGCATACGGTCTAACTAAGCGGCCACCCGCTTCCGCAACGGACCTGCCACTGCAGCGGTCTAATTGACGAAGTTCGATGACCTGGCCAGTCTGGACTTGCCCATGGGCGCGAAGGCATTTGGAAAGTCCAAGCTTCCGGCGAACGGTCACAGCGGGCTCCCTAAGCCACGGCGGGCTGCCCAGTATCACCAGTTCACGAGGCGGGCTCTATCCCACGCACCTTTTGTTGGTGCTTGTGCCCACGGGCAAGCAAGTGACAAAGTGAGTAAGAATGTGAGTAAAGCTAAGCTCTAGCCGTCATCTATGCCAATAGAAACAATTAATTAAGCAGTCCGTATGGTTGCTGGTGGGCCCACCACATTGGTATCCAACGGTGTCCAACCCCGTCCCGCATCCCCCTGTGTTGCGGCAGCTCGCAGATCTCCTGGCCGGAGGCCGATCCAAGGAGCCCCGAGGTGGGTTGCCTCAGGCTTGAAAGCCAATGCGCGTTGCTCGCCGGTTACGCGCTCGTCATTGCAGAAGAGCTGAGTGGTGGCGAGATGCCTCGTCCGGCAACCTTTGGAAGGGCCGATCTACCCCAGGCCGCCCGCCGCTGAGACCAGCTGAACTCCAACGATGACAGCGTTCATGAGCCCATGCGCAGCAATGGCAATGACCAGGCTCCCTGTCCGATAACGTATCCAGCCGAAAACCAGGCCAGAGACGAACAGTGAGACGAAGCCTCCAATATCCGAGTCGTGAGCAAGGGCAAAGGTAGTTGCAGACAAAATGATGGCAGTCCATGCCCCTGTCGATTTCTGGAAGCACTCCTGAATCACGCCGCGGAAAATAATCTCTTCAAGTAGAGGGGCAATCAACAGGCTTCCGAGCAGAGCTTCGGGCTGTGCGAGATAGTGAATCTGGCTTCCCTCAGGGTGCTCTCCCGTCAGTGCCCAATAAAGTAGAGAGACTGAGGAAGCGAGCCACAAGATCGCAAGGCTGAGTGCCGATGCGCGCCGGAACGGGCGGCTCTCCCTGGGCATTCCCTCAAGCAGTCGGGTGCGGACAGTCCAGAGTGCGAGCAGAACAGCTGCGAGGATCAGCGCGTTGCCCACCACATATATCGGCCAATTTATGAGCTTTCGTGACGGGCCACTTGTCGCAGTGAAACCCTGGCCTTCTTCGAGCTTCCAGCGCGAGTCCCGCCTGAAGTAGGAATAGGGATGGCTTTCCGGACTCGCGACATCAGTGCCCATGGTCACTTTGAACCGGCAGACAACAACGTGCCCTGCGGCAGATGACTCTATTCTGGCTCCACCTGCATCAAACGAGGTCCTGCGCTCGCACAGGACCTCGTTCGCTTTGCCAACGCCCAATCCATGACTCTCAACAAGCGAAGTGCCCGATCGAACTGGACTTTCCTCGAAGACTCCCGCAACGGTGATGAGCTTTTCTTGCCCATCAATGGGGCGGAAACCAACGATTTCGCCGGTGAAAAGGATTGCGACCAGTGAGGCAACGATGGCAAAGATTATGACGCGCATGCGTCCTGCTTAGGTCAGACCGGAGTGCAAGAAGTATTGCCCGGAATGACTCCGCATCCAACCTGTTGAGGTGCGGTTCCCTCAAACCTCATGACCTGGCCGGATTGGCGGGCTTCGTTGGCACAAGCTGCCGCGGCATTCATGTAGTCCGTCAACGCCGACCGGTAGGCAGCGGCGCACTCCCACGCGGCATCCCGTCTCTGCGTTTCTTCAATCAGGCCCCAAACAAAGCCAAGGAGCTCAGTGGCACAACTCTCCAGGTTGGAGCAGTCAATGACGCCATCCTCATCCTCTGAGAGCATGTCCAGGAGGAGATCACGCCTGGCAATGCTGATCGTCCCCGAACCGACAACTTGCCCTGCTGCATTGCGGACTACGTATCCACGATTCGACAGGTTGACGAGTGCCTCGAAGTACCGGCCCTCGTCGTCAACGAATGGGATGGTGGCCGACTGAAGCGTGGGGTTGAGGTCGACAAACTCGACCATGGGCGTAGGCTGGCCCAGCGGTTCCCGAGTGAGGGTCATTTCAGGAGACTGGTCATCTCCAAGAGCAACAGAGCTGGCCGGTGATGAGAAGCCAGCGCAAAGCAGTGCCGCAGCGAGAAGTGAAATTTTGGTCACGCGCATATTTCCCTGACTTTAGTGATGGGTTGCGCCCAACTTCATGGCAGTTGGGCTGCGCGATATTAGTTGTAGAGTTCGATTGGCCCTCGTTAGCTCAGGCAGACACGACTGGCTAAGCAGCTCTAACAGAGCGCGCTTCAAGCGGTAAACGGTATTGCGCCGCGGCTGCTTGTGTTAGCCGCGCCAATCAAACTCCCGCACGACAGCGAATATTTCTCGCATGCGTAGTCTTCTGAGCAATTCCGGATCTGCGGTGAAGCATCCCTTGGTCGCCAGCGGCGGGCGTGCTCGCGCACCCGTGGTCGGATGGTTGTCATCCACGGGCACTCGGTCTCGGCCTGCGCGACTGGACTGACCGCGTCTGCGTCCATGCACAACGGCGGCACCCGCTACTGCCTCGCCGTCACCCTCTCGGCTGACCCTCGGAGGGTCAGAAGGGTCATCGCAACCTGCAACGAGACCCGAGAGCCCGTGGCCGGCAAACCAGATCGCCGCGCAGCACCAGCGATTCGACGGTCTGGGTCGCTCACCCTGGGTTTATGCCTGGTGCGAGAGAGTCAGTGTCCAAGACCACCCGGAGACGAACATGACCAGGATTCCTGCCGATTCATTGATCGTAGTCGCCGACGGCGCGGGCGCCCGCGTATTCCGCAACGAGGGCAACGAGCAGAAGATCAAG
Organism: Arenimonas aestuarii; assembly: GCF_054781715.1. Classification (NCBI taxonomy): domain Bacteria; kingdom Pseudomonadati; phylum Pseudomonadota; class Gammaproteobacteria; order Lysobacterales; family Lysobacteraceae; genus Arenimonas; species Arenimonas aestuarii. The sequence goes on from NZ_BAAGTW010000006.1 coordinate 464,902, forward strand.
CTGCACCAGTTCGACATCCTCGAACTCGGCGAAATGATCGACGGCCCCGCGGGCAGCATGCCCAAGGACGCCACCGACCAGCAGATCGTCGAGGCCACCTTCGCCAAGCAGCTGGCCCAGGTGCTCAACGACGGCGCGCTAAACCATCGCTACGAGCGCCTGGTGCTGATCGCCGACCCGACCACCCTGGGCCGCATGCGGCCCCTGCTGCACCATGAAGCGCAGCAGCGCCTCTTGGTCGAAGTGGCCAAGACGCTGACCAACTCGCCGGTGGAAGACATCCAGAAGACCCTGCAGGCGCTCGACTGAGGTTTCCGGGCGGGATGGCTTGACATGCAAATGCGAAGCATTATCATCAAGGCCGATTCCCCAAGGAGCCGGCCATGCACGTCCCCCAGCCCGAACCCGCCCCGATCCCTGCGTCCATCCGTCCTGGCGTCCAGCCCGACCACGACAGCCGCGAACTGATGCGCGGCAATCGCGAGGTGCTCATCCGCCATGGCGACCAGGTCTACCGACTTCGCCACACCCGCAACGACAAGCTGATCCTGGTGAAGTAGGGCGCCAGGCCCGCCATGACCGGCAATCCCGAAACCCACCGGCTGTTCACGCAGGGCCGGCCCCACCCACGCAGTCTCTGCGCCCTGGGGCCGGTGCTCTGCCTGCACGCAGCCAGCGATCCGCATCCGCTGGCCGGCTGGTCGAAGGCGCACTGGGCCGCAGGCTGCGTCCGGCTCGAGGCCGACGGCCCGCGTGAGTCCGTCTGCTTCTACACCACCGGGGGCGAAACCTGCTGGCAGCTGCACGTGCTGCCCGACAGCGATTTCCTGGCCTGGGCCCGCTTGCTCGAAGGCCTGCCGTCATTCGACGGCGGCAGCGTTGCTTCAAAGCATTGGATTGAACGCTGCCGGCGCGTCGTGCGTCCTGCCTGGCGCGCCTGTGCCCTGCGCCTGCATGCGGTGCCTGGCCGCGCGGGGCAGGTCGCCCTGGCTGCCGCAGAGGTACGGCTATCGCCCTTGGGCGCGGACCGCGCGCGCCGCATTCATCAGGACCTGCACAGCGCACTGGCGCCAGCGGCAGGCTGACCGGCTGCAGGTCGCGACGCGGCGGGCATAATGCGGCTTTCCGCCCGAAGAAAGCCCTGCCGATGCCTTTGCTGGAAACCGTAGAAAAAGAAACGGGTGCCAACCCCGCCTGGACCATCCTCTGGCTGCATGGCCTGGGGGCCGACGGCCATGACTTCGCACCAATCGTTCCCGAGCTGCTGCGCCCCGGCTGGCCGGCGCTGCGGTTCGTGTTTCCGCATGCGCCGGTGCGCCCGGTCACGCTCAACAATGGCGTGCCGATGCGCGCCTGGTATGACCTGAAGAACCTCGACCTCGACCAGCGCGCCGACGAAACCGGTGTGCGCGAATCCATCGCCCAGGTCGAAGCATTGATCGAGCGCGAAGACGCCCGCGGCGTGCCGCCCGAGCGCCTGCTGCTTGCGGGCTTCTCGCAGGGCGGCGCCATCGCGCTGGCCGCCGGCGTGCGCCGCGAGCGTGCGGTCGCGGGCCTCGTCGGCCTGTCCACCTACCTGCCGATGGGCTCGACCACGAAAGCCGAGGCCACGCCGCAGGCCCTGGCCACGCCGACCTTCATGGCCCATGGCACCCACGACCCCGTGGTGCCGGAAGCTTTCGGCGCCCGCAGCCGCGACCTGCTCAAGACCCTGGGCGTGGACGTGGACTGGCACAGCTATCCGATGCAGCACAACGTCTGCGCCGAGGAAATCCGCGATCTGGGCGCCTGGATGGACCGGCGGTTCGCCGCGGGCTGAGCCGGCGGCGGCTCTGGGGCATACTTCGGGGATGAAGCTGCTTATCGTCGACGACGAACCGCTGGCTCGCGAGCGCCTCAAGGCGCTGGTGGGGGAAGTGGGTGGGCATGTCATCGCCGGCGAGGCCGAAAACGGCCGCGATGCCGTCGAGCAGGCCGAAGCCCTGGGCGTGGACATCGTGCTGCTGGATATCTCGATGCCGGTTATGGACGGCCTGGAGGCCGCCCAGCACCTGGCCGGCCTGAGGCCCGCACCGGCCGTGGTGTTCTGCACCGCCTACGACCAGCATGCGCTGGCGGCCTTCGAAGCGGCGGCCGTGGACTACCTGGTCAAGCCGGTGCGCCGGGAACGCCTGGCCGAAGCCCTCGAGCGCGCCCGCCGCCAACGCAGCGCGCAGCAACTGCCCGGACTCGGCGGTGGCCAGCCGCGCCAGCGCAGCCATCTCAGCGCGCGCCTGCGTGGCAGCCTGCGCCTGATCCCGGTCGACGAGATCCGCTACCTGCAGGCCGAGGAAAAATACGTGGTCGTGCACCACGCCCGCGGCGAAGACCTGATCGAAGAATCGCTGAAGTCGCTGGAAAACGAATTCGGCGAGCGTTTCATCCGCATCCACCGCAACTGCCTGGTGGCCGCCGACGAATTTGCCGAACTGCGCCGCGGCACCGACGGCCAGGTGCGCGCGATGCTGCGCAACGACGACGCTGCCCTCGAAGTCAGCCGCCGCTGCCTGCCGACGCTGCGCGAACGCTTGAAACACCTCTAGGGGGAGGACCGATGGAAAAGATCCGCCTGGCCACGCGTGAAAGCGCGCTGGCGCTGTGGCAGACCGAACACGTGGCCGCATTGCTGCGCCAGGCGCATCCGGCGCTGCAGGTCGAATTGGTGCCAATGACCACGCGCGGCGACCAGATCCTGGACCAGCCGCTGGCCGAGATCGGCGGCAAGGGCCTGTTCCTGAAGGAACTGGAGGTGGCGATGCTGGAAGACCGGGCCGACGCCGCCGTGCATTCGCTCAAGGACGTGCCAATGGCGCTCGAACCGGGATTCGCACTGGCCGCGGTGCTCGAACGCGCCGACCCTTTCGACGCCTTCGTGTCCAACACCTTTTCCGGCTTCGAGGAACTGCCCTTCGGCGCCCGCGTAGGCACTTCCTCGCAGCGGCGGCAGGCACTGCTGCGCGCGCACCGCCCGGACCTGGTCATCGGTGACCTGCGCGGCAACGTCAATACCCGCCTGGCCAAGCTCGACGCCGGCGATTTCGATGCCATCGTGCTGGCCTGCGCCGGCCTCGAGCGCCTGGGCATGGGCGCGCGTATCCGCGAACGCCTGCAGGCCCCGCGTTTCATCCCCGCGGCGGCCCAGGGGGCGGTGGCGGTGGAAGTGCGCGCCGGCGACGCCGCCACGGCCGCGCTGTTCGCGCCGCTGCACCACGCCGATACGGCGGCTTGCACCAACGCCGAGCGCACGATGACCCGCCTGCTGGGTGGCAGCTGCCGCGTGCCGATCGCCGCCTACGCCACGCTCAAGGGCGACAAGCTCTCCCTCGAGGGCCTGGTCGGCGACGCAAAGACCGGGAAGACCGTGCGTGGTTATGCCAGCGGCCCCGCCAGCGAGCCGGAGAAACTGGGCGAGCAGGTTGCCGACATGCTGGTCGCGCGCGGCGCCGACGCCCTGCTGCCCTGACGCGAAGGCGCTCCTGCCGACCTATCGTGGGTCAGTAATAGAGCATCACCAGGTGCTTCGCTTCGGCGAAGAACAGCCAGCGTTCGACGAGCGCACCCAGCAGCGACCCCAGCACCGCCACCGCCAGCACCGGCGTGGCGGCCTCCGGGAACATCCAGGCCAGCCAGCAGCAAATCACCGGCACCAGGCCGAACAGCAGCACCGCGATCAGGCGAAGCTTGCGTGAGTGCTTGCGCGCCAGCACGAAGCCCATCTCGGTGGTCAGGTAGTTCGCCTCGGTGTGCGGGCGTTCGAACACGCTCACCTCGCGCCCCTCGGGCAGGCCCAGGGCCGAGGCCTTGCTGACCGGCAGCGGCCTGCGGTCGATGCCGCGCCAGTACAGCCACTTCATGAAAGCCAGGACTACCGCCAGCCCGGCCGCCACCACCAGCAGCGGCGCGATGGCCACGCCGCCGGCCAGGCGCTGGCCCAGCATCATCAGCAGCAGTCCGCACAGCAGCGCGAAACCCAGGTATACCGGCAGCACCAGCGGGTGCCGCCAGGCCGGGATCGGCTTGAGCGATGCGTAGATCATCGCCGTGCAGATCACGGTGCCCAGTGCGAAAAGCAGTGCCGTCCAGATCACCCAGCGCACGTCATCGGGCAATCCCGCACCGGCCTCCACGCCGCGCAGGGGCGCCGACAGCCACCAGGTCAGCGCCGCCACCGGCACGTAGACCAGCACGGCCATCACGCCCTCGCGCGAAAGCCAGGACGTGCGCCACTGCGAAAACGCCCGCCAGGCACGCTGGGGCTGCCCCAGGTGTCCCAGGGAGCTGAGCAGGCCGATGGTGAAGAAGGCGGTCGCCCCGGCCAGCAGCCCCAGGAACAGCGCCGGCGTATTGCCCATCAGCGCACCGGGGCGCTCGAAGGCCAGCAGCAGCATTGTCCACACCAACAGGCCGTAGCCGGCGCCGGAGAAGGTGGAGAAGAACAGCACGGAAAAGGCGGGATGCATGTCAGCGGCTCAGGGCGCGGTCGAGCCAGCGCAGCAGCGGGTTGAGTTGCGAGGGGTCGACGGTTTCGCGCGGGGCTTCCGGCGCCGCCGCGGTTTCGCCCGGCGGGCCGGCGCGGCGCGGACGCGGCGGCAGGTAGCGGTTCACCGGCGCGTAGCCCAGTTCGGGCATCAGCGGCGCACCGCCTCGTTCGGCCACCAGCTTAGAAACCTTCGAGTCCGGGTCGCCCAGGTCGCCGAAATGACGCGCGCGCGTCGGGCAGGCCTGCACGCAGGCCGGCTCGCGGGACACCTCGGGAATGGTTTCGTTGTAGATCCGGTCCACGCACAGCGTGCACTTCTTCATGACGCCCTCGACCGCGCTGTATTCGCGCGCACCGTAGGGGCAGGCCCAGCTGCACAGCTTGCAGCCGATGCACTTGTCCTCGTCCACCAGCACGATGCCGTCCTCGGCACGTTTGTAGCTGGCGCCGGTGGGGCAGACGGTGACGCAGGCCGGCGTTTCGCAGTGCAGGCAGCTGCGCGGGAAATGCAGGGTGCTGGCGGGTTGTTCGGCAGTGGCGGCCACGTCGTAGCTGTGCACGCGGTTGAACCAGACCCCGCTGGGGTCCTTGCCGTAGGGCCGCTCGTCGGTCAGCGGGCCGGCGATGCCGCCGGCGTTCCACTCCTTGCACGACACCGCGCAGGCGTGGCAGCCCACGCAGGTGTCGAGGTCGATCACCAGGCCCAGCTTCTTGGCAGAGGGTTTGGGCAGCGACGTCATCAGAACGGGAAGAACTTCGGGATTAGGAACACGGCCATGCCCCAGAAAATGAGGTTCAGCGGGATGCCCATCTTCATGAAGTCCACGAACCGGTAGTTGCCGGCGTTGTAGACCATGGTGTTGGTCTGGTAGCCCACCGGCGTGGCGAAGCTGGTGGAGGCGGCGAACAGCACCGCCACCAGGAAGGGCGTGGGGCTCACGTCCATGGACACGGCCGTGGTGAAGGCGATCGGCGTGATCAGCACGGCCGCCGCGTTGTTGCTCATCAGTTCGGTCAGCAGCGCGGTGGTCAGGTACACCACCGCCAATACGGCCAGCGGCCCGAAGCCGCCGACCCAGTTCACCGAAAAGTCCGCGATGCCCTGGGCCAGGCCGGATTTCTGCATGGCGATGCCCAGCGGCAGCACGCCGGCGAGCAGCACGATCACGCGCCAGTCGATGGCCTGGTAGGCCTGGTCGTTGCCGATGCAGCGCGTGGCCACCAGCGCGATGCCGCCCAGGATCGCCGAGGCCACGATCGGCAGCCAGCCCAGGGCCGCCACCGTGATCGCGGCGGCCATGATGCCGATCGCCAGCCAGGCCTTGCGCTTGGGCAGGGCGGCTTCCTCGCGCTCGTTGAGCACGATCAGGTTGTGGTTGGCACGCAGCACGTTGAGTTCCGACTTGGGCGCCAGCAGCAGCAACACGTCGCCGACGTTCAGGTTCACGTCGCGCAGCTTCTCGCGCAGCACTTCGCCCCGGCGGTGCACGGCCAGCACGGTGGCGTTGTAGGTCCACTGGAAGTCGAGTTCGAGCAGGGTGTGGCCCACCAGGCGCGAGCCCGGCGCGACCATGGCTTCCACCAGCACCTGCGACTGGTCGCCGTCCTCACCGCTGAACTGGCTGTCCTGGAGCTTGAACTCGGGCTCGAAGTCGAGCTTGCTGCTGTCCTTGAGCGTCTTGATCTTCTCGAGGTTGCCGCGCACCAGCAGCACGTCGCCCTCGCGGAGTTCTTCGCCGCGCGGCGACCAGTGTTTCTGTTCGCCGCGCATGAGCTCGAGCACGTACACGGAATGTTTTTCGCCCAGCTGCGCCTGCGCCACCGACTGGCCGATCAGGGGCGACTCCGGCATCACCCGCAGTTCGGTGATGTACTTGCCCAGCTCGTAGGTTTCGGTGATGGCCGCCGGCGCGTGCTTGGGCAGCAGCCAGCGGCGCATCAGCAGCAGGTAAACGAAACCCACGGCCATCGTGATCAGGCCTACCGGCGCGAAATCGAACAGGCCGAAGCCCGGATGGCCCAGGTCCTTGGCCAGCGAGTTCACCAGCAGGTTGGTCGACGTGCCGATCAGCGTGCAAACGCCACCCATCTGGGCCGCGTAGGACATGGGGATGAGGATCTGGGACGGCGACTGCCGGTTGGCCGTCGACGCCGCCAGCACCAGCGGCAGCAGCACCGCCACCGCCGCCGTGTTGTTCACGAAGGCCGAGATCGGGCCGACGATGAGCATCAGCAGCAGCATGAACAGGAAGCCGTTCTTCACCCGCCCGAACAGCCTGCCCAGCGACGCCAGCGCGCCGGTGTGCGCGAGGCCGGCGCTGAGCACGAACATCGCCGCCACCGTAATCGTGGCTTCGCTCGAGAAGCCCGACAGCGCTTCCACCGGCGTCACCAGGCCCAGCACCAGCAGGCTGGCCAGCACCAGCATGGCCACCACGTCCACCGGCAACTTTTCGGTGACGAACAGGGTGACGGCGCCCACCAGCACCACCAGCGTCAGGATGGCATCCATTTCCATCGTCAGGATTTCCTGAAATCGGCGCCGTAGCGCAAGGCGGCATTGTCGCCGTTATCGCCCAGCGCGGCGAACTGCGGATGGCTTTCGTCGGTGGGGCCGGCCTTGTGGATGGCCACGCGCAGGTCGAACCAGGCGGCCTGGCCGGTCACCGGGTCGGCATTGGCGTAACCGCCGTCGGGCAGCTTGTCGGAAATCAGGTGGTTGAGCAGGAAACCCTTGGTGGCCTCCGGCGCGTCCGCCGCCAGCTTCCAGGCACCGCGGCGCTTGCCGATGGCGTTCCAGGTCCACACGGTGTCCGGCTGCACGTTGCCGGCCAGGCGGCACATCACGGTGATTCGGCCGTGGTGGGAGTCCACGTGCACCCAGTCGTCGTTGGCCAGGCCGTGCCGCGCCGCGGTGTCCGGATGCAGGTACAGGAAGTTGCGCGCGGTGATCTGCCGCAGCCAGGCGTTCTGCGAGCCCCAGGCGTGGTACATGAACGGCGGGCGCTGGGTCACGGCGCTCAGCGGGTAACGCTTGAGGTCGAGCTGGCTGCCCTCGAAGGGTTCGTACCAGGTCGGCAACGGGTCGAAGTACTCGGCAACGCGCCCGCGTTCGGCCTCGGGGGGTTGCACCGGCCCGTGGCCCAGCGCCGCGAGCCGGAATTTCTGCAGGGTTTCCGAATACAGCTGCAGCACCACCGGCTCGGCCTTGGCGATGAAGCCCATCTGCTGCGACCACGCCAGGTAATCGCGGTTGGCCATCTTGAAATAGCGCCCGGCCGCGGGCACCTCGGCGCTCCAGAAGCCGCCGTTGGCGCGGTAGCGGTCGAGCTGGTCCGGGTTCGGCGCGCCCTTGCCATGCTGGCTGCCGTCGCCGCGCCAGCCGGCCAGGAGGCCGACACCGGGCGCACGTTCGTGGTTGACGATGTAGTCGGCGTAGTCACGGTAACGCGGGCTGCCGTCGTCCTTGAGCAGCGCCGGCAGGCCGATGCGCGCGCCCAGGTCCAGCAGCACGTCCTGGAAGCCGCGCACGTCGCGGCCTTCGCGCTGGGTACTTTGATCCAGCACCGGATGCCGGATGGCGTCGGCGGCGCGGTCGGCGTCGGAAATCGGCCGGTCCAGCATCGAAATGGCGTCGAAGCGTTCCAGGTAGGTCGTGTCCGGCAGCACCAGGTCGGCGTAGGCGACCATCTCGCTGGCGTAAGCGTCCGAGTAGATGATCTTCGGGATGCGGTACTCGCCGGACTCGTCCTTGTCCGTCAGCCAGCGCATGGTCTCGGCGGTGTTCATGGCCGAGTTCCAGCTCATGTTGGCCATGAACAGGAACAGCACGTCCACCGGTGCCGGATCGGCGGCCCAGGCGTTGCGGATCACGGTGTGCAGCATGCCGTGCACGGCCAGCGGGTAGCGCCAGGAATAGGCGTGGTCGATGCGTCGCGGCTGGCCGTCGGCGTCCACGAGCAAGTCCTCGGGCCCGTGGATGAAACCCAGCGGCGCCGCGTCGAGTGCGCCGTTGGCCTGCCGGGTCTTGCCGGGCCGGTTGGCAGGCGGCACCGGGCGCGGGAAGGGCGGCTGGTAGCGGAAACTGCCCGGCGTATCCACCGCGCCCAGGAGCAGCTGCAGCAGGTGCAGCGCGCGGCAGGTATGGAAACCGTTCGAGTGTGCGCTGATGCCGCGCATGGCGTGGAAGGACACGCCGCGGCCGACCATGCGCTCATGGCGCACGCCGTGCACGTCGGTCCAGGGCTGCTCGATCACCACCGGTTCGTCGAAGGCCGCCGCGGCCAGCTCGTTCGCCAACCGGCGGATGGTCGCCGCAGGCACGCCGCAGCGGTCTGCGACGGCGTCGGGCGAGTACTTCGGGTCCAGGTAGCGTTGTGCGACCAGGTGGAACACCGGCACGGCCCTGCGGCCGTCGGGCAGGGTGAATTCGCCGACGACGGCGGGGTTGATGCCCGTCGCTTCGGCCGGCACGGCGCCCACAGAAGCCTGCCCGCGGTCCCAGCAAAGCCCCCGCCCCTCGGCGTCCCGCGCAAACAACCCGTCATCCGCCCCGCCCGGATTGCGAACCACCAGCCAGTGCGCATTCGTGTAGCGCACCAGGTAGTCGAGGTCGATCTTGTCGGCCTTGAGCAGTTCATGGATCAGCGCGAACGCCAGCAGCCCGTCCGTGCCCGGCCGGATGCCGACCCATTCGTCGGCGATCGCCCCGTAGCCACTGCGCACCGGGTTCACGGCGACAACCTTGGCGCCCCGGCCCTTCATGTGGCCCAGGCCCAGCTTGATCGGGTTGGAATCGTGGTCTTCGGCCACGCCCCAGAGCATCAGGTACTTGCTGTGTTCCCAGTCGGGCTCGCCGAACTCCCAGAAACTGCCGCCCAGCGTGTAAAGCCCGCCAGCGGCCATGTTCACCGAACAAAAGCCGCCGTGGGCAGCGTAGTTGATGGTGCCGTACTGCTGCGCCCACCAGCCGGTCAGGGCCTGGCTCTGGTCGCGGCCGGTGAAGAAGGCCAGGCGGTCGGGGTCCTTGGCGCGGGTCTCGCGCAGCCAGCCAGAGGCCAGGTCCAGGGCCTCGTCCCACTCGATTTCGCGGAACTTGTTTTCGCCGCGCTCGCCCACCCGCAGCAGCGGCTTGTCCAGTCGCGCCGGCGAGTAGTGCTGCATGATGCCGGCCGAACCCTTGGCGCAAAGCACGCCTCGGTTCACCGGGTGCGCGGGGTTGCCTTCGATGTAGCGCACCTTGCCTTCGCGCAGGTGCACGTTGATGCCGCAGCGGCAGGCGCACATGTAGCAGGTGGTCTGGCGGACCTGGTCCCCCACCGGCTTTTGCAGATCGAGGACGGGCTCGTGCATGGCGCGCATTGTGCCGGTCACGGGCGGCGGGTGCGAGGCCCGGCGCCCGCGGTGGCGGGGCAGGGCCCTGAACTGCCATCCTAGGCGCCTAGCCGCCCACCGCCGGACCCGACCCCCATGGACCGCTACGAGCGCATCCTCGCCCTGCACCGCAGCCTCAAGACCGCCCGCTACCCGGTGCCGATCAAGCGCCTGATGGAAGAGCTGGCCTGCTCGCGCGCCACCCTCTACCGCGACATCGCCTTCCTGCGCGACGCGCTGGGTGCGCCGGTGGAAAGCGAAGGCGAGGGCAGCATCCGCTACGACGAAAAAGAGGCCGAACGCTTCGAGCTGCCCGGACTCTGGCTCAACTCCGACGAACTCCATGCCCTGCTGGCCGCGCACCAGCTGCTCGACCGCACCGGCCAGGGCGTGCTTTCCAGCGCGCTGGCGCCGCTCAAGGGCCGCATCGAGTCCCTGCTGGCCCAGCAGGCCGGCGGCAAGCGCTGGCCGGTCGAGCGCGTGCGGGTCATCGCCTCGGGCGTGCGTCGCCGCGACGAACTGGCCTTCCGCCTGGTCGCCAGCGCCGTGCTCGAACGCCGCCAGCTGGAGTTCGACTACCTGGCCCGCTCCACCAACGAGCGCACGCACCGCAAGGTCTCGCCGCAGCGGCTGACGCACTACAAGGACAACTGGTACCTCGACGCCTGGGACCACGACCGCGACGGCCTGCGAAGTTTTTCCGTCGACCGCGTGCAGCATGCACGCCTGCTCGACCCGGCCGCGCGTGACATCCCCGACGAAGAACTCAACCAGCACCTGGCGTCGAGCTACGGCATCTTTTCCGGCGCGCCCAAGGGCATGGCCACCCTGGTCTTTTCGCCCAAGGCCGCGCGCTGGGTGGCCGACGAACACTGGCATTCCAAGCAGGAGGGCCGTTTCCTGCCCGACGGCCGCTACGAGCTGAAGCTGCCCTACAGCAACGCCAAGGAACTGCTGATGGACGTCATGCGCTACGGCGCCGACGCCGAGGTGCTGGAACCGCCGGCCCTGCGTGCCCAGGCGCGCACGATGCTGCAGCTGGCCCTGTCGGCCTATGACCGCTGAGTCCGGACCGGCCGCGCCCGAGCGCGGCAAGCGCGTGGCCCTGGTGCTGGGTGCGGGCGGCGCCCGCGGCATCGCCCATGTCGGCGTCATCCAGGCGGTCGAGGCGCGTGGTTACCGGATCGCCGGCATCGCCGGCTCGTCCATGGGTTCACTGGTGGGTGGCATCTACGCCGCCGGGCGTTTGCAGGAATACGCCGACTGGGCCTGCGGCCTGCAGCGCACCGACGTCCTGCGCCTGCTCGACTTCGTTTACGGCTTTCCCGGCCTGATCCGGGGCGACCGGGTCATCGGGGCCCTGCGCGAACTGGTCGGCGACCACCTCATCGAAGACCTGCCGATGCCCTACGTCGCCGTCGCCACCGACCTGGCGAGCCAGCGCGAAGTCTGGCTGACCCGCGGCAAGCTGTTCGACGCCATCCGGGCATCGATCGCGATCCCGATGATCTTCACCCCGGCGCACATCGACGGCCGCGAACTGGTGGACGGCGGCCTGCTGGCGCCGGTGCCGATCGCCGCCACCCGGCAGATGCGCGTCGACCGGGTGATCGCCGTGGACGTCAACGGCCCCGTGCCCTGGATGAATCCCGCGCTCGAACCCCGCCACGAAGAGATCCTCGCCAGCCACGGCGACGACGAAGAACCGGGGGAGCACGAGGACGGCGGCAGCCTGCGCGAGCGCATGGCCTCGATCTGGGATGGCATCGCCGCCTCGGTGACCCCGTCACGCCGCGCCAATGGCCACGAAAAGAGCCGGGGCGTCATGGACCTGATGTCGCGTTCGCTCGACACCATGCAGGCGCACATGGCGCGCGTGCAGCTGGCCCAGGATCCGCCGGACCTGCTGATCCAGATGTCGCGCGAAGTCGCCACGTTCTACGAGTTCTGGCGCGCCCGCGAGCTGGTGGACGAAGGCCGCGCCGCGGCCGAGAAGGCCCTGGACGCGGCCGGCCTGTAAGCCGGCCGGGCGCCGGACTACTGGAAACCCGGCTGTCCTGCCTGCTCGGGCTTCTGCGGCACCTTCAGGATGGTTTCGGGGTCGTAACCCCAGGCGGCGAAACGCTGGCGCAGGTCCTGGTAAAGGGCCTCGTCCATGACCGGCTTGCGCGAGAAGATCCAGGCCAGCTTGCGCTTGGGATGGCCGATCAGCGCCCAGGAATAATCCGGCGCCACCTCCATCACCAGGTAATCGGCTTTCACCAGCCCCCAGAAGAAGGCGATGCGCCACTGCGCATTGTTGGTGCCCGGCACGATCTCGGCGACGCCGTTCATGGACTTCTCGGGTTCGTCGAAGGCCTTGCGGTAGACGTAGGTGTTGGTGATGCGGCCGTCGTCGCGCAGCGTGTAGACGTCGGCGGCGGCGAGCTTTCCGCGCTCGGCGAAATAGGGAACGTTGGCAATCACCCACCATCGGCCCATGTAGCGCTCGAGGTTGATGTTGGCATCGGTGGTCAGTGGCGGCATGGTTCCCCCGGTGGCGGCGCAGGCGGCCAGCAGCAGCAGCGGCAGGATCAGGGCGAGACGGCGCATGAGCGGCTCCGTTCAGTGTCGTGACAGCGTATCGGCCGCCGGGCGAAGGCCGCGTCAATCCCGTCTCGGTCCGTGAGACATCCGTTTGGGAAGCTGGCTCCACGCCAAACGCAGGAGCTCCCCATGCCCCGCCTCAAGATCGTCGCAAGCCGCCCTGAACCGGAGTTTCCGGTGCTTTCGCGCCTGCTCTGGCAGGCCCTGGCCCTGGGTGCGCTGGTTTCCCTGGCCTTGCTGGCGCTTCCGCTGGCGCCGGGCGGGGCGTCCGCCTTCGGTTTCCTGCCGTTCTGGCTGCTCGCGGCACCCGCCGCAGCCCTGCTCACGCTGCATCGCCGGTTCCTGGCGACGGCGTGGCGTGCGCACCTCGTCCGCGCCACGCCACGCCGCCGCCAGCGTTTTGGCGGCAGCCAGCTGCGCCGGTCTAGTCGCGCACGCCGAGCCGCTTCCTCTCAAGCCGCCTGAGGAACTCCCCCATGATCCGCAGGTACAGGTCCTCGCCCAGGTAGGCATCCTCAACGCCCGCATCGATGCTCGGGTTGTCGTTGACCTCGATGATCACGGTGCGGTCCTTCACCACCTTCAGGTCGACGCCGTAGAGGCCATTGCCGATGGCATTGCTGGCGCGGGTGGCCAGGCGCACCACTTCCGAAGGGGCTTCGCGCACGGGCAGGGTCTTGAAGCCACCCGATCGCACCGCACCCGGCTTGCTGCCCGCCTTGGCCGCATGGTCGTAGATCTGCCAGTGCCCGCGTGACATGAAGTACTGGCAGGCATACAGCGGCTCGCCGTCCAGCACGCCGATGCGCCAGTCGAATTCCGTGGGCATGAACTCCTGGGCCAGCAGCAGCGCGGTCTGCTGGAACAGTCGGTCGGCCGCCGCCTTGAGCTGCTCCGGCGTTTCCACCTTGTGGATGCCGCGGGAAAAACTGCCGTCCGGGATCTTCAGCACCAGCGGCAGGCCCAGCAGGTCGGGCAGGGCGGCCAGCTTGCGCGCATCGTCGCGGAATACGATTTCGGTGCGCGGCGTCGGCAGCTTGCGGCCGCGCAGCCGGTCGTGCAGGTAGATCTTGTTCGTGCAGCGCAGGATCGACTGCGGGTCGTCGATGACCACCATGTCCTCGCGCTCGGCGCGGTGGGCGAACCGGTAGGTGTGGTCGTCCACCGCCGTGGTTTCGCGGATGAACAGCGCGTCGTATTCGGCCAGTCGGGTGAAGTCGCGCCGGCCGATCGGGTCGACCTCGATGTCGAGCTCCTTTCCCGCTTCGATGAACTGCTTGAGCGCCTTCCTGTTGGACGGCGGCATCGCCTCGTCCGGGTTCTGCAGCATCGCCAGGTCGTAGCGGTACTTGCGGCGTGCCCGCGGCTTGCGCCACATCTTCTTGCTGAAGGCGTCCAGCGCGTCGGCGAAGGCGGTTTCCTGGTCGTCGGACAGCATGTGCAGGCTGGCCGGCTTGATCGCCGTGATCTGCCAGACCCGCTGGCGCTCGAACTCGATGCGCAGCACCGGGCAGGGGAAGGTTTCGAACACCTGCTGGGCCAGGTCCTCAAGGGGCGCGTAATGCGTTCGCCCGAAGTAGACCAGCAGGCCGAAGTCGCTGGCGTCGCGCGAGCCTTCGGGCAGGAACTTGCCCAGCTGGGTGTTGAGGTCCTCGATGTCGATGCCGTACAGCGAGCGCCGGCGCAGGTCGTTGATCGTGCGCACGCTCGGGATCACCTTGTGCCCGCGCGCCTCGGCCAGCAGCGACACATAATAGCCGGTGCCCATGTACTTGTAGCTGCGGCACAGGTTGATCACCTGGGTGCGCTCGCCTTCGGCGGCGACTTCGCCACGCAGGTAGTCGGCGGCCGCCACCACGTTGTCGGAAGGGTAGAACGCCCCCCAGTCAGAGGGTTTTTCGACAACGATGACGAGGCGGCTCATGGCGGCAGGCAGGGGGCGACGGCGCAAAGCATGAGCCTTCGCCGCGCGCTTGGATAGACTGCCGCCATGCCTGCCCCCGCCCGCCTGCGCGCCGCCCGACCCGACGACCTGCCGGCACTGCTGGCGCTGGAAGCGCGCTTCCCGGGCGACCGGCTGTCCGCCCGCCAGTTCCGCCACCACCTGGGCAATCCGCGGGCACGCTTTCGCGTGGCCGCCGCCGGCGGGGTCGTGCTGGGTTACCACCTGGTCCTGCTGCGCCGGGGAAGCGGCCTGGCGCGGCTGTATTCGATCGCCGTGGACGAGGCTGCCCGGGGCCAGGGCCTGGGCCGGCGCCTGCTGGCCGATGCCGAAGCGCAGGCTCGCGCCGCCGGTTGTCGCGGCCTGCGCATGGAGGTCCGCCAGGACAATGCCGCCGCCAATGCGCTCTACCAGGCCGCCGGCTACCGATCCCTGGCCGCCCTGCCGGCCTACTACGAAGACGGCGCTCCCGGCTGGCGCTACGGCCGCGACTGGTCCGGGGCATGACTTCAGGCCTACGGCCCCTTAACGGGGCGCCGTGTTAGCGTCGAAGGTCGTTTCAACCATCGGGGATTCCCATGCGCTTTACCGCCCTTGCCTGGCTTGTTGCCGGCGCCCTATCCGTGAACGCCTCCGCCGCCGAGCCCGCCGACATGAACAACGACCCCCACCTGTGGCTTGAGGACGTCGAGGGCGACAAGGCGCTGGACTGGGTCCGCGCCCGCAACGCCGTTTCCGAAAAGCAGCTGGCACAAGATCCGGGCTTCGAACAGGTTCGCCAGGACCTGCTGGACATCCTCGATTCCGACGCCCGCATTCCCTACGTGTCCAAGCGCGGCGAGTACTACTACAACTTCTGGCGCGACAAGCAGAACCCGCAGGGCGTCTGGCGCCGCACCACGCTCGAGGAATACCGCAAGGACGAGCCCGCCTGGGAAGTGCTGCTCGACATCGACGCCCTGGGCAAGGCCGAGGGCGTGAACTGGGTCTGGGGCGGTTCCGACTGCCTGCGCCCGGACTATGACCGCTGCCTGATCGATCTCTCGCGCGGCGGCGCCGACGCCACCGTCACCCGTGAGTTCGACGTATCCGAAAAGGCCTTCGTCGAAGGCGGTTTCAGCCGCCCCGAGGCCAAGGGCAACGTCGGCTGGATCGACATCGACACCGTCTACGTCAGCACCGACTTCGGCGATGGCTCGATGACCGATTCGGGCTACCCGCGCGTCGTGAAGGAATGGAAGCGCGGCACGCCCATGTCCGAAGCCAGGGTCGTGTACGAAGGCGAGAAGACCGACATCTCGGTTGGCGCCTTCCACGACGACACCCCGGGCTGGGAGCGCGACTTCGTTTACCGGGGCCTGACCTTCTACACCAACGAGCTCTACCTGCGCGAAGACAGCGGCGAGCTCGCCAAGCTCGACCTGCCCGACGGGTCGCAGAAGGGCGTGTTCCGCGAATGGCTGACGGTTGAGCTGCGCCAGCCCTGGGAGGTCGCCGGCACCACCCATCCGGCCGGGTCGCTGCTGGCGATCAACTTCGATGACTTCATGAAGGGTGCGCGCGACTTCGAGGTCGTGTTCGCGCCGACCGAAAACAGCTCCCTGGCGAGTTCCGGCGCCACCAAGGACTACTTCTTCATCAATGTCCTTGAGGACGTGAAGAACCGCATCTACGTGCTGACCCCCGGCAAGGACGGCTGGAAGCGCGAGCCGCTGGTGGGTGCGCCGGCGTTCGGAACCGTCAGCATTGGCGCCGTGGACGCCGACGAGTCCAACGCCTACTTCATGACCGTCGCCGACTACCTGACCCCGACCTCGCTGATGCTGGGCGAGATCGGCGAGCAGCCCGAGATCCTCAAGCAGCTGCCGGCCTTCTTCGACGCCACGCCGTACCGCATCGAGCAGCATTTCGCGACCAGCAAGGATGGCACCCGCGTGCCGTACTTCATGGTCTCGGACAAGGACCTGGCGCTGGACGCCGACAACCCGACCCTGCTTTACGGCTACGGTGGCTTCGAGGTCTCGCTGACCCCGAACTACTCGGCCAGCGTCGGCAAGAACTGGCTGTCGACGGGCGGCGTCTACGTGGTGGCCAACATCCGCGGCGGCGGTGAATACGGCCCGCGCTGGCACCAGGCGGCGCTGCGCGAGAACCGCAACAAGGCCTACGAGGACTTCGCGGCCGTGGCCCGTGACCTGATCGCCCGCAAGGTGACGCGTCCCGAGCGGCTGGGCATCCAGGGCGGCAGCAACGGCGGCCTGCTGATGGGCAACATGACGGTGATGTACCCGGAGCTGTTCGGTGCCGTCGTCTGCCAGGTGCCGCTGCTGGACATGTACCGCTACGACAAGCTGCTGGCCGGCGCTTCCTGGGTGGCCGAATACGGCGACCCGGACGTGCCCTCGGACTGGGAGTTCCTGCGCAAGTACTCGCCCTACCAGAACGTGAAGAAGGGCGTTGAGTACCCGCCCGTGCTGTTCACCACCTCCACCCGCGACGACCGCGTGCACCCGGGCCATGCCCGCAAGATGATGGCGCGCATGATGGAACAGGGCCACGACGTCACCTACTACGAAAACATCGAAGGTGGCCACGGTGGCGCCGCCAACAATGCCCAGTCTGCCTACATGGGCGCGTTGGCTTTCACCTTCCTCAAGCAGCAGCTGTTCAAGGGCAAGTAGGACAAACCGCCGCGGGCGTGTCCCGCGTTCCTGCTTTCGTTCTTACCGGCAGGCCGGCTTACCAGCCGGCCTGCTGGAGCAGGAGTTCGGTCTTCGGGTCGGCGGGTTTGGCGACCAGGCCGCCGCGCGGGTTGAGCGCCACCTCGTAGGTGGCGCCGTCGATCATCGGCAGGTAGGCGGCGCTGCCCCAGCGGGCGTCGGCGACCGGCAGGCCGGCCAGCCAGCGCTGGCGGAATTCCCAGAAGTCCCAGCCTTCGCGCAGGTCGTGCACGCTGCGCTGGGCCACCAGCTCCTGCTTGGGATCGCCATAGCGGCCCGACAGCCGTTCGAAGCGATATACCGGCCGCATGCCGGCCAGCTGGCCGGGCAGCGTCCAGCGGATCACCCGCGCGTCGAGCTGCCATTCGTCGCCCAGGATCTCGAACTGCCGGTCCGGCAGGCCCGGTCGGACGAGGGTGGCTTCGAAACGCTGGCTGCCCAGCTGGCGCAGGCTGATCGTCGCCACCGGCACGTCGGCGGTCAGCCAGTGGTACTGGCGCAGCAGGCCACCCAGGCCCGCCAGCAACAGCGCCACCAGCAGCACGAAGGCACCCAGGGCCCGCCCCAGGCCGCCCCGGCGGCCGTGCCGGCGGGTGCGGCGCGGCCGCATCCATGGCAGCAGGCCCAGCAGGGCCAGCAGGCCGGCGGCCAGCAACAACCAGTTCGAAAGCGACATCGCGCACTCCATTCGCCCAGGTCCTGCCGCGGACTATACTCGCCGCATGAAAACCGCCCGCTTAATCATGCTGTTGCTGAGCCTCGCCCTGGTCGCCGCCTGCGGCAACAAGGGCGACCTGGTCCGTCCCGCAGCCTCCGGGGCCGCCGCCGCGCCATGACCGGCGCCGCGACCCTGCGCTTCTCCAAGATGCATGGGGCGGGCAACGATTTCGTCGTGCTCGACCTGCGCGGCGGGCGCCCGGCGCCAAGCCCGGCCCTGGCCCGGGCCCTGGGTGATCGCCATAGGGGCGTCGGCTTCGACCAGCTGCTCACCATCGAAGACCCGGTCCAGCCCGGCGCGGTGGCGCGTTACCGCATCTGGAATGCCGACGGCTCGTCCGCGCAGCAGTGCGGCAACGGCGCCCGCTGCGTTGCCGCCTGGCTGCAGCGGGACGGCGCGGCCGGCACGTCGTCCTTCCTGCTCGAAGCCCCGCCGGGCCCGGTCACGGTGCAGGCCCTGGGCGGGGGCCGCTACGCGCTGGCCCTGGGGGTGCCGCGCTTCGAGCCCGCCGACCTGCCGTTCCGCGCCGAGGCGGCGGAGCACGGCTACCGCTTCACCCTGGGCGGCCGGGACGTGGACTTTGGCATCGCCTCGATGGGCAATCCGCATGCGGTGATCGAAGTGCCCGACGTGGACACGACCGACGTCGCCGTCCTCGGCCCCGCGCTGCAGGCGCGCGAAGAATTCCCCGAAGGCGTGAATGTCGGCTTCGCCCAGGTGCTGGCGCCCGATCGCATCCGCCTGCGCGTGTTCGAGCGCGGCGCCGGCGAGACCCTGGCCTGCGGCAGCGGCGCCTGCGCGGCCGTGGCGGTACTGGCGCGGCGCGGCCGGATTGGCCGCCACGTGTTCGTGCAACTGCCTGGCGGTACCCTTGAAATCACCTGGCCCGGCGATGATTCGCCGGTCACCATGGCCGGACCCACCGCCTTCGTGTTCGAAGGCGACTTCCTGCTGGAGCAAGTCGAATGATCGAAGAAAAGAACGAGCGCCTGGGCGCCCACGAAGTCGCCGCTTTCCTGCGCCGGCACCCGAAGTTCCTGGGCCAGTTCCCGGACCTGGCGGTTTCGCTGGTGGTGCCCAAGGAAGAAGGGCAGGCGGCGTCGCTGGCCAGTTACCAGCTCGACGTGCTGCGCGACAAGAACCGCGAGCTCACCCGCCGGCTCAACGACCTGTTCGCCAATGCCCAGGACAACGAGCGCCTTGCCGTGCGTACCCACCAGCTTTCGCTGGCGCTGATGCGCGCCCGCGGCCCGGCCGAAACCCTGCGCACCATGGTCGCGGTGCTGGGCGAGGACTTCCGCGGCGAAGACGTGCGCGTGGTGCTGTTCGACGCCGTCGACGGCCTGCAGGCCGAATGGCTGCAGGTGATCCCGGAGAAGGACGCCGCGCTGACCCCCTTCCGCGATTTCCTCGCCGGCGGTGAACCGCTCACCGGGCGGCTCAACCAGGACAAGCTGGCGCTGCTGTTCGGCGACGACCAGGCCCGCGCCGCGTCCGCCGTGCTGCTGCCGCTGCCCGGCCTGGGCATGCTGGCCGTCGGCAGCGCCGACGCCAACCGCTTCTTTCCCGGCATGGGCACGCTGTTCCTGCGCCTGATGGCCGAATCGCTGGTGACGGCGCTGGGTCGTCCGCCGACGGACTGACATGGCCCCCGACACGCCGCTGCAGCCCGAGATCGACGCCTTCCTGGCCTGGCTCGCGGTCGAGCGGCGCATGTCGAAACACACGCTCGATGCCTACCGGCGCGACCTGGCCGACCTGTCGGGCTGGATGCGCGACAACGGCATCACCCTGTGGGCCGGCCTGCGCCAGGAGGCCCTGCGCGGTTACGTCGCCGGCGCCCACCGGCGTGGCCTGTCGGGCAAGAGCCTGCAGCGCCGGCTTTCGGCGGTGCGCAGCCTCTACCGCTTCCTCAACCGCGAACACGGCACCCAGCTCAACCCCGCCCTGGGCCTGCGCGCGCCGAAGTCGCCGCGCAAGCTGCCGCAGGTCCTGGACCCCGACGAAGCCTCGCGCCTGGTCGAAGTGTCCACCGATGGCCCGCTGGGCCTGCGCGACCGGGCGATGCTGGAGCTGTTCTATTCCTCGGGCCTGCGCCTGTCGGAACTGTGCGGCCTGCGATGGGGCGGCCTGGACCTGGCCGATGGCCTGGTGACGGTGCTGGGCAAGGGCGAAAAGAGCCGCGTCGTGCCGGTGGGCAGCCATGCCCGCAAGGCGCTGGCGGACTGGAAGCAGGCCTGCGCGCCCTCGTCGCCGCAGGTGCCGGTGTTCCCGGGCCGGCAGGGCGGGCCGATCAGCCCGCGAACGGTGCAGGCGCGGCTGCGCACGCTGGCGATGCAGCAGGGCCTGTTCAAGCGCGTGCACCCGCACTTGCTGCGGCACAGTTTCGCCAGCCACGTGCTGGAATCGAGCGGCGACCTGCGCGGCGTCCAGGAACTGCTCGGGCACGCCGACATCGCCACCACCCAGGTCTATACCCACCTCGACTACCAGCACCTGGCCAAGGTCTACGACGCCGCCCATCCCCGCGCCCGTCGCAAGAAGGACGGTTGAAGGCGCCGGGCCCCGCCCCCAATTGATGCCTGTCCCCCCACGGAACCGCCCATGGACCCCACCGTCTTCCACGCCACCACCATCCTCTCGGTCCGCCGCGGCAACCGCGTCGTCGTCGCCGGCGACGGCCAGGTCACGCTGGGCAACACCGTCATGAAGGGCAATGCCCGCAAGGTCCGCAAGCTGGCGGGCGGCAAGGTGGTCGCCGGTTTCGCCGGTGCCGCCGCCGACGCCTTCACGCTGTTTGAAATCTTCGAAGGAAAACTCGACCAGAACGGCGGCCAGCTGGTGCGCGCGGCGGTCGAGATGGCCAAGGAATGGCGCACCGACCGCCGGCTGGGCAAGCTCGAGGCGCTGCTGGCGGTGGCCGACAAGGACACCTCGCTGGTGATCTCCGGCAATGGCGACGTCATCGAGCCCGAGGATGGCATCGTGGCGATCGGTTCCGGCGGCCCGTACGCGCTGGCCGCGGCGCGGGCGCTGTACAACCACACCGACCTCGACGCGCGCACGATCGCCGAGAACGCGCTCAACGTCGCCGGCGACATCTGCATCTACACCAACCGCAACATCGTGATCGAGGAACTCTGATGTCCGAGCTGACCCCCCGCGAGATCGTCGGCGAACTCGATCGCTACATCATCGGCCAGGCCGGCGCCAAGCGAGCCGTCGCGATCGCCCTGCGCAACCGCTGGCGGCGCATGCAGCTCGAGCCGTCCATGCGCGACGAAGTGATGCCCAAGAACATCCTGATGATCGGCCCCACCGGCGTCGGCAAGACCGAAATCGCCCGTCGCCTGGCGGCGCTGGCCAACGCGCCCTTCGTGAAGGTCGAGGCCACGCGGTTCACCGAAGTCGGTTACGTCGGCAAGGACGTCGAGCAGATCATCCGCGACCTGGCCGACATGGCCGTGAAGATGTTCCGCGAACAGGCCAAGCAGCGCGTGCACACCCAGGCCGAGGAGCGCGCCGAAGACCGCATCCTCGACGTCCTGCTGCCCAAGCGCCGCGGCCCGGGTTTCGCCATCGAGGTCAATTCCGAAGGCGAGAACGAAACCCGCAACAAGCTGCGCCGTCAGCTGCGCCAGCGCGAACTCGACGACCGCGAGATCGAACTCGAGCTGCAGCCGCCGATGGGCGCCGGCATGGACATCATGACCCCGCCGGGCATGGAGGAAATGGGCCAGCAGCTGCGCCAGATGTTCCAGTCCATGGGCGGCGGCAAGGCGCAGAAGCGCACCCTGGCCGTCAAGGCGGCGCTGCCCATGCTCATCGAGGAAGAGGCCGGCAAGCTCGTCAACGAAGACGAGGTGCGCGCCCAGGCCATCACCGCCTGCGAGCAGAACGGCATCGTCTTCATCGACGAAATCGACAAGGTCGCCAAGCGCCAGGACGTGCAGGGCGGCGACGTCAGCCGCGAAGGCGTGCAGCGCGACCTGCTGCCGCTGGTCGAAGGCTCGACGGTGAGCACCAAGTACGGCTCGATCAAGACCGACCACATCCTGTTCATCGCCTCGGGCGCCTTCCACGTGGCCAAGCCGTCCGATCTCATTCCGGAGCTGCAGGGGCGTTTCCCGATCCGCGTCGAGCTCGGTGCGCTCAGCCGCGACGACTTCAAGCGCATCCTCACGGAGCCAAAGAACGCGCTGGTGCGGCAGTACATGGCGCTGCTGGCCACCGAGGGCGTGAACATCGGCTTCGATGAGAGCGCCGTCGACCGCCTGGCCGAGATCGCCTTCCTGATCAACGAACGCCAGGAGAACATCGGTGCCCGCCGCCTGCACACCGTGCTCGAGAAGCTGCTGGAAAAACTCAGCTTCGAGGCGCCCGACAAGGGTGGCCTGTCGCTGATGGTCGACAAGGCCATGGTCGACGAGCAGCTGGGCGATGCCGTCCAGGACCCCGACCTGAGCCGCTACATCCTCTAGGCCCCCGGGCCGGAGTCGACCCTCCCATGCGAATCGAGCAGGCAGTTGTCAGGTTTCCGGCGCAGGCCGGGTCTACCGCTTCAAGTGTTCCCTGGAGCCGACATGCCCGCCGTTTCCGCCGTCTCCAACCTGGCCGCCGACCGCCCGGCACCGCGCTCCCGGCCGGTGCCTGAGCCGCGGCCGGCCATGGCGCAGGATGCGCCCCGCATCGAGGACGTGCTGCGCGAGCACGGCCCGATGCTGGCGCGCATCGCCGGCAGCTACGAAGCCGAGCCCGCGCGCCGCGACGACCTGCTGCAGGAAATCAGCCTGGCGGTCTGGAAGGCGCTGCCGGCCTGGCGCGGCGACGCCTCCCTGCGCACCTTCGCCGCCCGCGTGGCGCACAACCGCGCCCTGGACCACCTGGCGAAGGAAAAACGCGCCCAGGGCGACGAGCTGCACGACGAACATCCGGACCCGGTCGCCAACCCCGTCCGTCACGCCGAAGCGCACCAGCAGCGCAGCGACCTGGTCGCCGCCGTTCGCCGGCTGCCGCTGGGCCAACGCCAGGTGGTGGTGCTGGCGCTGGAGGGCTTTTCGCAGCGCGAAATCGCCGACAGCCTGGGGCTGGAGGAAAACACCGTGACGCAGCGCCTGTCCCGCGCGCGCCGCCAACTCAACGAGTGGCTGGGAGACGGCGCATGAATCCGAACACTGACTGGGACGCGCTGTCCGCCACCTGGCGGCAGCAGGACGCGCCGGCCATCGACGTCGAGGCCCTGCGCCGCGAAGCCAGCCGCCGTGGCCGCACCCTGCGCCGCACCGTGTGGCTGGAAACCGGGCTGACGGCCCTGGTCGTGCTGTTCTGTGCGCTGGTCACCCTGGCGCCAGGCAGCGATGGGTTCGAGCGGCGCCTGTTCGGAGGCCTCGCCGTGCTGATGGTGGCCTACCAGGCCTACATGGTCTGGCTGCGGCGCCGCGAGTGGAGCGAAGCCGGCCTGGACGCCACGGCCCTGCTGGACCTGGAGCTTCGCCGCTGCGCGACGACGCTGCATTACTGGCGATTCGGCATGTGGACCGTGTTGCTGATGTGGCTGGGCCTTTATGGATTCTGGCTGTGGCTGCTGGCCCAGGATGGCGAACCCAGCCGCGCGGCCGGCCTGGTGGGCGGCCTGTACATCAACGTGCTGGTGATCCCGCTGATGGGCCTTTACGGCCTGTGGCGATGCCGGCTGGCCCGCCAGCGCCGCGAGCGCCTGCTCGCCCTGCGCGAGCAGGCGCGCGAGCCCTAGAATGCCGCGATGACCAACCCGCCGCGCCCCACCGACATCGTCCTGCACAAGGCCTCGCACCTGCTGGAGGTGGCGTTCGACGACGGCCGCCGCTTCCGGCTGCCCTGCGAGTATCTGCGGGTGGAATCGCCCAGCGCCGAAGTCCAGGGCCACGGTCCGGGCCAGAAGGTGCTGGTGGCCGGCAAGCGCGACGTCAACATCCGCGCCATCGAGCCGGTCGGCCACTACGCCGTGCTGCTGCGCTTCGACGATGGCCACGAGAGTGGCCTCTACAGCTGGCGCCTGCTCGCCACCCTGGGCGAAGAACACGACACCCGCTGGCCCGCCTACCTGGCCGCCCTGGAAGCCGCCGGCCTGTCGCGCTAGAGCAGTTCCAGCAGGCGCCCGGTCGGCCGGCCGATGACGGCCCGGCCGCCCACCTCCAGCACCGGCCGCTCGATCAGCTTCGGGTGCGCCGCCAGCAGCGCCGCCCACTCCGCGGCCGGACGCTGGTCGTCGGCCGACAGCCCCAGGGCCTTGGCCTCGTCCTCCTTGAAGCGCACCAGCTGCCGCGGGTCGCCGCCCAGCTTGCCCAGCAGGACCAGGAGGTCGGCCGGGGAGGGCGGCTGCCCCAGGTAATCGACCACGTCGGCCGTCACGCCGCGGTCCTGGAGCAGTTTCATGGCCTCGCGCGACTTGCTGCAGCGGGGGTTATGCCAGATCCGTATCGTCTTCATGGGCCCATGATGCCAAAACCCGGCTCTGGCCCCGGTTTATACTTGCGGCATGGACGAGAAGAGCGGCGAGCAGACCACCCACTTCGGTTTTCGCGACGTGCCGGTGGGCGAGAAAAAGAAGCTGGTCGGGCAGGTGTTCAGCTCGGTCGCGCGCCAGTACGACCTGATGAACGACCTGATGTCCCTGGGCATCCACCGGGTCTGGAAGCGTTATTTCGTGGGCACCTCCGGCGTCAAGCGCGGTGACCGCGTGCTCGACCTGGCCGGCGGCACCGGCGACATCGCCGCGCTGCTGCACGAGCGCGTCGGCGCCACCGGCAGCGTCGTGCTGGGCGACATCAATGCGCAGATGCTGGGCGTGGGCCGCGACCGCCTCACCGACCGCGGCCTGGTGCGCGGGGTCAAGTACGTGCAGCTCAACGCCGAAGCCCTGCCTTTCCCCGACGCCAGCTTCGACCTGGTCACCATTGCCTTCGGCCTGCGCAACGTCACCGAAAAGGCCAACGCGCTCAAGGAAATGCACCGGGTCCTGAAGGTCGGCGGCCGCGCCCTGGTGCTGGAATTCTCGCAGGTGAAGCCGGAATGGTTCCGCCCGGTCTACGACTTCCACTCCTTCCAGGTGCTGCCGCGCCTGGGCAAGCTGTTCGCCAACGACGCACACAGCTACCAGTACCTGGCCGAGTCCATCCGCAAGCATCCGCCGCAGGACGAACTCAAGGCCATGATGGAAACGGCCGGTTTCGGCCGCTGCGATTACCGCAACCTCAGCGCCGGCATCTGCGCGATCCACTCCGGCTACAAGCTGTAGGGGCGCCGCCAGGCGCGCAGTCGGTCAGTCCGCGCGCACCCGCCAGGCTTCGGTCAGCGAGATCAGCCCCTGCCGGGCCAGGTTCACCGCTGCCTGGGTCAGCGGCACCATGCCTTCCTCGAGCGCCGTCGCGTGGATCCTGTCGGCTTCGGCCCCCGGCACGATGAGCGACTGGATGCGCGGCGTGACCACCATGAACTCGTACACCGCCCGGCGCTTGAACAGACCCAGGCCCTCGCAGTGCGAGCAGCCGCGGCCGGCGTGGAAGACTTCTTCCGGCCCGACGCCCAGGCTTTCGCGGATATGCGGGTCCACGTCCTCCACGTCCTTGCAGTAGGTGCAGGTCAGCCGCACCAGGCGCTGCGACATCACCGCCAGCAGCGAGGCGCGCAGCAGGTAGGCCTCCACGCCCAGGTCCAGCAGGCGCGTCACCGTCGTGGCGGCGGTATTGGTGTGCAGGGTGGACAGCAGCAGGTGGCCGGTAAGCGCGCTTTCCACGGCGATGGCGGCGGTTTCGCGGTCGCGGATCTCACCGACCATGATCACGTCCGGGTCGTGGCGCAGGAAGTTGCGCATCGCGCTGGCGAAGGTGAACTGCGCGGCGCGGTTGACCTGCATCTGCTGGATCTCGTCGATGTAGAACTCGACCGGATCCTCGATGGTCAGGATGTTGATGCGCTGTTTGCGGAGCTCCAGCAGCATCGCGTAGAGCGTCGTTGACTTGCCGCAGCCGGTGGGTCCGGTGGTCAGGAACATGCCGTGGCTGCGCCCCATCACGTCTTCGATGCGGCGGCGGTCGTCTTCGGTCAGGCCCAGCTGGTCCAGGTCCCACAGGCTTTCGTTGGTGTCGAGCAGGCGGATAACCACGCTTTCGCCAAACACCGCCGGCAGTACCGAAATGCGCAGGTCGACTTCGCGGCCGTCGTCGAGCGTGAACGTGGTGCGGCCGTCCTGGGGTTTGCGGTGTTCGGCCAGGTTCATCGAACCCAGCACCTTCACGCGGCTGGTGACGGCCGGATGCAGGCTGCGCATCAGCCGGCGCACGGGGACCATTTCGTCATCGATGCGGTAAAGCACGTCGGTGCCGTTTTCGCCGGGGCGCAGGTGGATGTCGGACGCGCGCCGGGCCACCGCGTCGGCGATCAGGCCGTGCACGATGCGCACCACCGGCTTTTCCCGGGACAGCCGCTGGGCTTCCTGCTCGCTGGTTTCCACGGTGGTGCCGGCGGGGTCCACGCCAAGCTGCCGGGCGATGTCCTGGTCCTCGACGCGGTCGTAGTGCCGGGCAATGGCTTCGCGGATCTCGCGGGGCGTCGCCAGCAGGGCGCGCACGCGCTGGCGCGACAGGAAGTCCAGGGTGCTCAGGGCCTCGTTGTTGCCCGGGTCCTCCATCGCCACGGCGACGTTGCCGCCACGCACCAGCAGCGGTACGGCGCGCAGGCTGCGGGCCACTTCCGGGCGGATCAGGCTGGTGGCGGCCTGGTCGGGCGCCAGGTCGTCCAGCCGCACCAGGGGTACGCCCAGGGCGCGGGCCTTGTGGAAATGGGCCTCGGTGGTGTCGTCCCCCAGGGCCAGCCAGTCATCGGGCTCCAGCCCGCCATCGTCGTGGTTCCAGGGCGAACCGGTGGACGAAGACTCCAGCCACTGGGCCAGGGCCCCGGGCTCGGTGATCAGGGTCGGGCTGCGCGGCGGGGCTGGGCTGGACATGGGCGGGCTCGGCAGTGGCTCCCGTCCAGTATGCCGCGCCTTCAGGGTGGCTTATTTGTCCCAGGTCAGGTTTACCGGGCGGGCCGGGAACCGGGCCCGGCCTGCGATAGAATCGGACGGTCCCGCCGTACGGAAACGCCCATGCGCCGCCTCAGCCTGATTCTCGCCCTGCTGCTGTCCCAGCCAGCCTTCGCCCAGGCCACCGCCCAGGCCCCGGCCGATGGCGACCGCCGCAGCGATGAACACTCCTACGCCCAGCCCGACAAGGTGCGCATCGCGAACCTGGGCCTGGACCTGGCCGTGGACTTCGCCGAGCGCCAGCTCGAGGGTCACGCCACGCTGGGTCTGGACTGGGTGGACGAAGAGGCCCGCGAACTGGTGCTCGACACCCGCGACCTGGCCATCGAACGCATCGAAGGCCGCAACGGTGACCGGAAGTGGCGCGAACTCGAATTCGTCCTGGCCGAGGAAGACGAACGATTCGGCAGCAAGCTCACGATCGCCATGCCGCGCCAGTACGAGCAGGTGCGCATCCACTACGCCACGTCACCCGAGGCATCCGGCCTGCAGTGGCTGGCACCCAGCATGACGTCCGGCGGTGCGACCCCCTTCATGTTCAGCCAGTCGCAGGCCATCCACGCCCGCAGCTGGGTGCCGCTGCAGGACACGCCCTCGGTGCGTTTCACCTACACGGCGCGCATCCGCACCCCGGCCGACGTGATGGCGCTGATGAGCGCCGACAACGATCCGGCGGCCGAGCGCGACGGCGACTACCGCTTCACCATGCCCCAGGCCATCCCCAGCTACCTGATGGCGATCGCCGCGGGCGACCTGGTGTTCAAGCCGATCTCCGAACGCGCCGGCGTCTGGGCCGAGCCGCAGGTCATCGACCGCGCGGTGAAGGAGTTCGAAGACACCGAGAAGATGATCCAGGTCACCGAGTCGCTGTACGGACCCTACCGCTGGGGCCGTTACGACCTGCTGATCCTGCCGCCGTCCTTCCCCTTCGGCGGCATGGAAAACCCGCGCCTGAGCTTCATCACGCCGACGGTCATCGTCGGCGACAAGTCGCTGGTGTCGCTGATCGCACACGAGCTGGCGCATTCGTGGTCGGGCAACCTGGTCACCAATGCCACCTGGAAGGACATGTGGCTCAACGAAGGCTTCACCAGCTACGTCGAGAACCGCATCGTCGAGGAACTGTTCGGCAAGGCCCGGGCGGACATGGAGTTCGTGATCAGCCGCAACGGGCTGCGCGAGGAGCTCAAGGACGTGCCCGAAGCGCAGCAGGTGCTGATGCTGCCCGCGCGCGTCGGCTCCGACCCCGAGGAAGCGCTGGGCGCGGTGGCCTACGACAAGGGCGCCTGGTTCCTGCAGTTCCTGGAGCAGCGTTTCGGTCGCGAAAGCTTCGACCCCTTCCTGCGTGCCTGGTTCGACCAGCACGCTTTCCAGTCGGCCACCAGCGAGCAGTTCCTGGCCTTCCTTGAAAGTGAGCTGATGGCCAGGCAGCCCGGTGCCGTCACCCGCGAGGAAGTGATGGCCTGGATGACCGAGCCCGGCATTCCCGCGTTCGCGCCCAGCATCGACTCGCCGCGTTTCGCCGCCGTCGACGCCGCGCGCGCCGACTGGCTGGAAAGCCGCGAAACCGCCCGCGACCTGCCCACCGCCGAGTGGACCACGCAGGAATGGGTGCACTTCCTGGAAGGCATGCCCAAGGCGCTGGAGCCCGCGCAGATGGTCGAACTCGACCAGGCGTTCCGCTTCACCGGCACGTCCAACGGCGAACTGGCCCAGCGCTGGTACCCGCTGTCCGAGCGCAGCCAGTACTTCGAGGCGCGGCCGGCGATGTCGCTGTTCCTGCGCAAGATCGGCCGGCGCAAGCTGATCATGCCCACCTACGAAGCCCTGGTCGCCAGCGAGGAAGGCCTGGCCTTCGCCACGCAGGTGTACGAAATGTCCAAGGCCGGTTACCACCCGATCACCCGCGGGTCGGTGGAATCGGTGCTGGCCAAGGCCCGCGAGGCCGCGGACGCAGGAACGCAATGACGTCCGAGCGTCCGGCGAGTTCGCGCAACAAGCTGCTGCTGGCCGGTGCCCTGGGCGTCACCATCGGGGCGCTGGGGCTCGCCGCCAGCGCGCCGGAACGTCTCCTGCAGGCCGAGTTTGCGCGCCAGCGCTGGCTGGCCGGTGCCGACCCGCTGGATTTCGACATCGCCGGCCACCGCTGGGCGACGGTAGCCGCCGGCCCGCGCGACGCGCCGCTGCTGGTGCTGGTGCACGGTTTCACCGGCAGCAAGGAAAACTGGCTGCCGCTGATGCGCGAACTCTCGCGCAGCCATCGCGTCATCGCGGTGGACCTGCCGGGCTGGGGCGAAAGCGACCGCCTGGCCGGCGCCGACTACGGTCCGGTGGCCCAGGCCGCGCGCCTTGCGGCCTTCATCAAGGCGCTGCCGCAGGCGCCGGAGCTGGTGGTCGGGCATTCGATGGGCGGTCAGATCGTCGGCCTGCTGGCCTCGCGCCACCCCGAAACCGCGCCGCGCATCGTGCTGATGTCCTCGGCCGGCGTGCGCTACGAAGAGAACGCCTTCGCCAACGCCGTGCTGGCGGGTGACAACCCCTTCCAGGTGACCAACCGCGCCGAACTCAAGCGTTACCTGGGCATTGTGTTCGCCGACCCGCCGTTCGTGCCCTGGCCGGCCAGCGAAGCCCTGGTGCGCCGCCGCCGTGCGGACGCGGACTTCGAACAGCGCGTGCTCGATGGCATCGGCCGCGGCCCGGACGCGTTCGCGCTGGAAGCCGAACTCGGCAACATCAGCGCGCCGACCCTGCTGCTGTGGTGCCGCGAGGACAAGGTGATCGACATCAGCGCCGCCGAAGTTTTCGCCAGGGGCCTGCCGCAAAGCCGCACCGTGATCCTCAGCGGCTGCGGCCACATGCCGATGATGGCCCAGCCGCGCCAGGTCGCCGAAGCTCTCACCGCCTTCGTGCAGTAGGCGGGCCCTGGCCCGTTTCCTGGATGAAAAAAAGGCCGCCCGGAGGCGGCCTTTCTACTCAAGCAGCGCGGGGCTTATTCGCCGGCGCGCGACTCGTCGCGGGCGGCCTTGAACGCGTTGCCTTCCACGTAGTTCGGCCAGGCGTCGTTGCCGGCCAGTTCGCGGCCGACGCCGTACAGCGCCTGCAGGTCCTGCACGACGCCGCGCAGGTCCCAGTTCGGGTCGAACTCGTCGGCGGCCTTGTGGTAGGCCACGGTCTGGTAGTTGGCCTGGATCTCGCGGCCATACTCCTTGCCCTTCTCGACATGGTCGATGCCGCCCTTGGCGTACAGCGCCGGCACGCCGAACTTGGCGAAGCTGAAGTGGTCGGAGCGGAAGAAGAAGCCCTTCTCCACGCTGTCCTCCTCAACCAGGGTGCGGCCCTGTGCTTCGGCGATCGGGCGCAGCACCTCGTCGAGCTCGCTGTTGCCCAGGCCGATCACCACGAAGTCCTTGGTGGGCCCGACGACGGACATCGCGTCCAGGTTCACCACGGCCACCGTGTCCTTGAGCGGGATCACCGGGTTGGCGGCGTAGTACTTCGAACCCAGAAGGCCCGATTCTTCCAGCGTCACCAGCAGGAACACCACCGAACGCGCGGGCTGCGGGTCCTGCACGGTGAAGGCTTCGGCGATCTCCAGCACGCCGGCGACGCCGGTGGCGTTGTCGATGGCGCCGTTGTAGATGTGGTCCTCGCCCTCGGAACCGGCCGACACCGCGTTGCCGTCGCCGCCGTGGGTGGCGCTGTGGTCGCCCAGGTGGTCCCAGTGCGCGGTGTAGACGATGGCTTCGTCCGGGCGCTCGGTGCCCGGCAGCTTTGCCAGGATGTTGCGCGAGCTGCCTTCCTTGATGCTCGAGTTGAGCGTGGCGCTGAAGGTCGCCTCGCCCAGGTCGACAGCCGTGAAGCCCGGCTGGTTGGCGGCGGTGCGCTGCTCGGCCAGGTCCAGCCCGGCGTCGGCGAACAGCTGCTCGGCCACTTCGCCGGTGATCCAGCCCTGCATCGGCAAGCGCGGCTCGGGATCGGACGAGACGGGCAGGTCGTACTGCGCGCCCGACCAGCTGTTCTTCACCACGTCCCAGCCGTAGCCGGCGCCGGCGTCGTCATGGATGATCAGCGCGGCGGCGGCGCCCTGGCGGGCGGCCTCTTCGTACTTGTAGGTCCAGCGGCCGTAGTAGGTCATCTTCTTGCCGCTGAAGAGATCGGTGCTGTCGACGTGGAAACCCGGGTCGTTGACCAGCATGACGACGGTCTTGCCCTTCACGTCCAGGCCTTCGTAATCGTTCCAGCCGGCTTCGGGCGCGTTCACGCCGTAACCGACGAACACCATTTCACTGGCGTCCACTGTCACTTCGGGCTGGGCGCTGCGGGTGCCCAGGGCCATCTGGGTGCCGAAGGCCAGCGGGCGTTCTTCACCACCGAGGGTGATCTTGGCGCTGGAGGTCGATTCGTCGGCGGTGGTTTCCACCATCGCCACGTCCTGGAACCAGCTGTCGCCATTGCCCGGCTTCAGGCCCAGGCGCTCGAACTGCGCCACCAGGTAGTCGGCGGTCATCTGCTCGCCCGGGGTGCCCGGGGCACGGCCGCCGAACGCATCGGACGAGAGCACCTTCACGTGGGCCGCGAAGTCCTCGGCGGAGATTTCCGGACCAAAGCCGTGGTCGGCCGACGGTGCGCTGGTCGCGGCCGGAGCGGCAGCGGTGCCGGTCTCGTCCGCCGGTTCCGACGACGGGCTGCAGGCCGACAGGGCCAGCGCCGCGGCGGCAAAAAGCAGGGTGTGTTTCATGCGTGGGGTCTCCAGCTGAACGGAAACCCCGATTCTAGCGCCAATGGGCCGGGGGCCAGCGTCGGCTGTTCAGCGGCCCCTGCGACCCGGCCGGGAGACCCGGCCCTGGCCCTGCTTTCCGGTCAATCCGCGCGCGGCGCGTCCGGGCTGTCGATCATGCGCGGCGCGATGCCCGACTGCTTGCCGACTTTCGCGTCGGGGTGCACGTAGAGCTCGACTTCCTGTTCGAACACCATCTCGCCGCCCACCACCGAGCCGGCAAGGATGACGATCCGCGGCGCGCGCTTGCGCTCGAACGACCACCAGCGCGTGTTGGGCTTCTCGACGCGAATGCCACCTTCCACGGTCGAGGCATCCAGAGTGATGTCGCCGTGCCGGGTCGCCAGCTGGCCGCCCACGCGGGCATGGTCGAAGATCAGGGCCCCGTTGACGTTCTCGACGTTGCCGACGATCTCGGCGCCCGCTTCAGCGCGCACGCTGCCATTGACCGCCTCCACGTCGCCTTCGATGCGGCTGTTGCGGCCAAGCCTCACGGCGCCGTTCACCACATCCAGTTCACGGGCGCTGGCGCCGTCCTCGAGCCGGATGCCGCCATTGACGGTCTCGGCACCGCCGACCTTGGCGTTGGCCTGGATGGTGATGCCGCCGTTGACCGTTTCGACCTGGCGCACCGTGGCGCCTTCCCGGATCGTGATGCTGCCGTTAACGGTCGAAAGCGAGCCGTACTCGCCACCGGCCTCGGCGGTGACGCTGCCGTTCATCTTGTCGATGTCCTGTTCGGCGAAGGCCGGCGTGGCGGCCAGGGCCAGCGAGAGGGGGATCAGGGCGGCGAGTGGACGAATGCGCATGGTGTAGCTCCTTGAAAAGTACCGGGTCCGATGCGGCTCCCGGGCGGGGGGTTTAAAGACCCAACAGGCCGACTATCCCCGCCAGCGCTACAATTCGCCCGTGCCACACGTCCCGGAGTCCCACTTGCCTGCCCAGAACCGCCCCAAGCCCCTGCTCTTGCTCATCCTCGACGGCTGGGGCCACCGCGAGGACCCCGCCGACAACGCCCTGGCCCAGGCCCGGCTGCCCAACTGGCGCCGCCTGCTGGCCGACTGCCCGCACACCCTGGTGCACACCGAAGGCAAGCACGTGGGCCTGCCCGAGGGCCAGATGGGCAATTCCGAAGTCGGCCACATGAACATCGGCGCCGGCCGCATCGTCTACCAGGACCTGACCCGCGTGGACGCGGCCATCGAGGACGGCAGCTTCTTCGCCAATGCCGAGCTGGTGGCCGCCTGCCGCGCCGCCAAGGCCGGCGCCGGCACC
Organism: Arenimonas aestuarii; assembly: GCF_054781715.1. Classification (NCBI taxonomy): domain Bacteria; kingdom Pseudomonadati; phylum Pseudomonadota; class Gammaproteobacteria; order Lysobacterales; family Lysobacteraceae; genus Arenimonas; species Arenimonas aestuarii. Next base: position 497,873 of record NZ_BAAGTW010000006.1, read on the forward strand.
CTGCACCTGTTCGGCCTGCTGTCGCCGGGCGGCGTGCACAGCCACCAAGACCACCTGTTCGCCATGATCGAACTGGCCCGCCGGGAAGGCGTGGCCGACATCGCCGTGCATGCCTTCCTGGACGGCCGCGACATGCCGCCGCGCTCGGCCGAGCCCAGCCTGCAGCGCCTGCATGCCCTGTGCGACGAAGGCGACGTGCGCGTGGCGACGGTCATCGGCCGCTACTACGCCATGGACCGCGACAAGCGCTGGGACAGGCTTGAGCGCGCCTGGAAGGCCATCGTCGAAGCCGACGCCGACGACACCGCATCAGACGCCGTCACCGCGCTGCAGGCCGCCTACGGCCGCGGCGAAAACGACGAATTCGTGCTGCCCACCGTCATCCGCGGCCACCATCCGATGCGCGACGGCGACGCCGTGGTGTTCATGAACTTCCGCGCCGACCGCGCCCGCCAGCTCACGTCCGCTTTCGTCGACCCGGGTTTCGACGGCTTCGCCCGTCGCGTGCCGAAGCTGGGCCGCTTCGTCTGCCTCACCGAATACGACGCCAGGCTGCCGGCCCCGGTCGCCTTCGGTCCGGAGGACCTGAAAAACACCCTGGGCGAGGTGCTGGCGGCCAATGGCCTGAGCCAGCTGCGCATCGCCGAGACCGAGAAGTACGCGCACGTCACCTTCTTCATGAGCGGCGGCAAGGAAGCGGTGGTCGCCGGCGAGGAACGTGCGCTGATCCCGTCGCCCAAGGTCGCCACCTACGACCTGCAGCCCGAAATGAGCCTGCCCCAGCTCACCGCGCGCCTGACCGACGACATCCGCGCGCGCAGGCACGACGTCATCATCTGCAACATCGCCAACCCCGACATGGTTGGCCACAGCGGCATCCTCGCCGCCGCGATCAAGGCCGCCGAAGCCGTGGACCACGCGCTGGGCGCCATCCGCGGCGCGTTGGCGGAGGTCGGCGGCGAAATGATCGTCACCGCCGACCACGGCAACCTGGAAATGATGCGCGACCCGGACACCGGCCAGCCGCACACCTCGCACACCGTCGGCCCGGTGCCCTTCGTGTATTGCGGCCGCAGGGCACGCCTGCGCGACGGCGGCGCCCTGCGCGACATCGCACCGACGATGCTGGCCTTGCTGGGCCTGGCCAAGCCGGACGAGATGAGCGGCCAGCCGCTGGTGGAGCTGGTTTGATCCGTCGCCTGGTGCTGGCCGCCTGCCTGGCCGCGACGGCCGTTCCTGCCGCCGCCCAGCCAGCCGAGCGCGAAAAGAAGGAAGCCGCCGCCGAGCAGCAGCTGCAGACGCTGCGCCAGCAGATCAAGGCCATCACCGCCGAACAGCGCCAGCTTGAGGGCGAGCGCAGCGAGGCCAGCAAGGCCCTGCGTGACGCCGATGCCCAGGTCGGCGACGCCGTGCGTGCCTTGCGCCGAACCGAAGCCGGCATCGCCACCACGGAAATCGAGCTTCGCGACCTGCAGGCCGAACAGGCGCGGCTTGAAGCCGGCCTGACCGAACAGCGCGAGGCCCTGGCCGCCCTGGTGCGCTCGGCCTACGCGCTGGGCCGCCACGAACAGCTCAAGCTGCTGCTGGCCCAGGACCGCATGGCTGACCTGGCCCGGGTGCTGGCCTACCACCGCTACTTCCAGGCCGACCGCCAGGAACGGATCGCCGGCCTGCTTGACGAACTGCAGGCCCTGGCCAGCGTCGCCCAGCGCATCCAGGACCAGCGCGACGTGCTGGCCGCCGCCCTGGCCCAGCAGCAGGCCGACCTGGCCGCGCTGGAGGGCCAGCGGGCCGAACGGGCCACGGTGCTGGCCACGCTTGAGTCGGGCTTCAAGGACCGGGCCGCCCGGCTGGCCGCCCTGGGCCGCGACGAAAAGACCGTACTCAAGCTGCTCGAACAGCTGCGCGACGCCGTCGCCGACATTCCCCGCCAGGTGGACGACAATCGGCCTTTCGCCGGCCGCCGCGGCCAGCTGGGCCGGCCGCTGGCCGGCAGCGTGCTGGCCGCCTTCGGCGGCAAGCTGCCCGACGGCCGCGGCAGCGACGGCTGGCTGGTCGCCGGCACCGCCGGCGCCGAGGTCCGCGCCGTGGCGCCGGGGCGGGTGGCGTTTTCCGACTGGCTCAAGGGTTACGGCCTGCTGGTCATCGTCGACCACGGTGACGGCTGGATGAGCCTGTACGCCTTCAACGACGCCCTGCTCAAGGACGTCGGCGACTGGGTTCGCGCCGGTGACCCGCTGGCTACCGTCGGCAGCTCCGGTGGCCAGGGCCGCCCGGCCCTGTACTTCGAGCTGCGCCGCAACGGCCAGCCCCAGGATCCCAAGCCCTGGTTCAGGCCCTGACCCACATCGCCCCGCTGGGCGCATAATCTCCCCATGCGCCAACTACTTGCGTTCAGCTTTGTGCTCCTGCCCGCCCTGGCCTTCGCCCAGGCGCCGGTGCCCGTGCCCGCCCCGGTGGATGCCACGGACCCGGTCATGGCCCAGACCCTGCCGGCCGACGTGCCGCTGGCCGAAATCCGCCGTTATGTCTCGGTCTACAACGCGGTCAAGGACGCCTACGTCGAACCGGTGGACGACCAGCAGCTGATGAAGTCCGCCCTGCGCGGCCTGCTGTCCGACCTCGATCCGCACAGCGCCTACCTGGACAAGGACGAAGCCGAAGCCCTGCTCGACGACACCCGCGGCGAATACGTCGGCATCGGCGTGGAAACCGAACGCCGCCCCGACGACACCCTGCTCGTGGTGGCGCCCATCGACGGCACGCCCGCCCACCGCGCCGGCCTGCGCGCCGGCGACGTCATCGTCGCCATCGACGGCGAACCCCTGAGCGGCAACACCAAGCCGCACCACGACCTGCGCGGCGAAGCGGGTGAGCCGGTCACCATCACCATCACCCGCACGGGCGAGGTGGAGCCACGCGACATGACCATCGTGCGCGAGGCCATTCGTGTTACCTCGGTCACCAGCCGCCTGCTCGAGCCCGGTTACGCCTACCTGCGCATCAGCACCTTCCAGACCGACACCGGCCCGCAGATGCGCCGCCAGTTGCGCAAACTGGCCGACGACGCGGAAGGCTCGGTGCGCGGCCTGGTGCTGGACCTGCGCTCGAACCCGGGCGGCCTGCTCAGCGCCGCGGTCGAAGCCGCCGACGCGCTGCTCGACGACGGCCTCATCGTGCGCACGCAGGGTCGCCTGCCGTACTCCAACACCAGCTTCCACGCCCAGGCGGGTGACCTGATCGACGGCGCGCCGGTCATCGTGCTGGTGGACACCGGCACCGCCAGCGCTGCCGAGGTGCTGGCCGGTGCGCTGCGCGACCACGGTCGCGCCAGCATCATGGGCTCGCGCACCTACGGCAAGGGTTCGGTGCAGACCGTGGTGCCGCTGGACAACGGCGATTCCATCAAGCTCACCACCGCGCGTTATTACACGCCCAGCGGCGTTTCAATCCAGGCCCGCGGCATCCTTCCGGACATCGTGCTGCGCGGCGAAGCCGCCCGCGGCATGCGCGAACAGGACCTGGCCGGCCACCTCGCCGGCGAAGCCGAAGCCAAGGCCAAGGCCGGCGAGCTGATCGAAGGCGATACCGCCATCAGCAGCGCGCTCGACGCGCTCAAGGCCGGCACCGCCACGGCCCGCGCGCGCCGGCGCTTCTAGGTCTTCAGGCCGCGCGCGGCGCGGCGACGACAAGCAGCGAAAGCGGCCGGCCCGTGTTCGGGTCCGGGGGCTCGCGCAGGCTTTCAACCACCCACCCGGCTTCGCCCAGGTCCGCGACCCAGCGGGACAGCGTGCGGAAGAACCACGGCATGGCCTCCTTGAAACGACCGGCGCCGAACGCGGCGAAGGATTCGCTGCGCCAGCCGTCCGCATAGTCGCCGTCGCCGCAGGCCTGCCACGGATGCACGGTGTGCACCACCAGCCGGCCCCTTGGCGAAAGCCGCCGCCGCAGCGCCGCAAGAAGGGGCACGATGTCTTCGCCAAGCAGGGCGAAGTTGCAGGCGATCACGTCGAAGGGCCCGGACACGGCATTGCCATCCGCCAGCGTGGCGTAATCGATCAGCTCGAAGTCGCCGCCACCGGCCTCGCGGGCCGCTGCCAGCAGCCGCGGCGACGCATCGATGCCCGTGCAGGCGACGCCGCGCCCGGAGAGCGCGCGGCACAGCCAGCCTTCGCCGCAGCCCACGTCCAGCAGCGTGTCCGGCGCCAGTCCGGCGATCACCGATACGACGGCGGCATTGGTGCCCAGGCGCCGGCTCTCGATGCCGTCGCTACGCACGATGTCCGTCCACGCGTCGGCGTTGGCCAGCCAGCTGCGGGTGATCGCCTCGTCCTTCATGGCCGATGCCTCAGTGCGGGCCCGACACGTTCTCGAGGATCGGCTGCTGCTGGCGCAGCCAGTCGTTGGCCAGCTCGCTCCAGGGCCAGATGCCCTCGACCGTCGGGTACACCAGCTGCAGCATCCTGAAACGCGGCCCGTCGTGCAGCCAGACGTTGAATCCGAACAGCGCCTCGTGGTGCGAAGGATCCACCGGACGCAGCACGCAGTCGGTGTCCTTGATGAAACCCTGCAACACCTGTCCGGCCTCGAAGCGTTCGCCCTCGCGCACGCGCTTGTTGTAGTGGTGCAGCAGCCGGTGCGCGACCGGCGCGGGCTGCCCGAAAACGCAGACGTCGGGGCTGTCGGACGTGCGGCCGATGCCCACGCTGTAGGCGAACGACGGGTGCGGGCCGTTGCCCTGCACCTGGATCACGTGGCAGCCGTACTTGCGGATGTCTTCTACGATGCGTGCCTGGGCGGCGGCGAGGTCCATCAACCATTTCCTGCCTGTCTGGGGCGCACAGGTTAGCGGATGCGGCTCAGCGGCGGAAACGCACCACCAGCGCCACGCCGCCGACGATGGCCAGCGCGGCCAGCGCCAGGCGCAGGGTGGCCGGCTCACCCAGCCAGGCCACGCCGGCCAGCGCCACCAGCAGCGGCACGCACAGCTGCAGCGTCGCAGCCGTGCTGGCCCGCAGTGCGGGCAGGGCCGTGTACCAGACGGCGTAGCCCACGCCGGAAGCCAGTGCGCCGGACGCCAATGCATAGCCGACGCCGGCGGCATCCATCCGTGTGCCTTCCCACATCAGAAACCAGAACACAGCCGCGAACGGCAGGCAGCGCAGGAAGTTGCCCGCCGTCACCCGGATCGCATCACCCCCGCCCTGGCCGCGCAGCGAATACACGCCCCAGGCAACGCCCGCGGCCACCATCAGGGCCGCCGGTCCGGGCGGCGGAGCCGTCAGCCCCGGCAGCAGCAGGCCGGTGAGCCCGCCCACCGCCAGGGCCAGCCCCAGCCACTGCCAGGCCGCCAGCCGTTCGCCGCGCCAGAGCCCGCGGCCGATCATCGTCACCTGCACGGCGCCGAACAGCAGCAGGGCGCCGGCACCCGCCTCAAGCTTCACGTAGGCCAGGGAGAAGAACGCGGCGTAGGCGAAGAGGGCCAGGGCCGAGCGCCAGTTGCCGCTGCCAGCAGCCCCCTTCCGAAGGCTCGTGGCGAGGATCCACAGCACCAGCGCTCCGGACGCCAGCCGCAGCGCGGTGAAGCTGGCCGGGTCCATGCCACCGTCGCGCAGGGCCAGCCTCGCCAGCAGCGAGTTGCCGGCGAAGGCCAGCAGCGCCAGGGCGACGGCGAGGGCCAGGCGCGGGCCGTGCAGTGGAGTCATGGCTTCCGACCGGCTCCCGGGTCCCAGCAGGCCGGCGCGACGGCAAAGATCAGCAGCGACGCCAGGTACACGCTGCCCGATACCGGATCACGCGAGGCGATGTACTCGCCCGGCGAGCCGGGGCCCAGGAACCAGGCCACCAGCAACTCCGCGGCAACAAGCAGCGCGAAGGCGAACAGCCCGGCCAGCAGGCGCGAACCCCGGCCGAGGTCGGCATGACGCTTCGCCAGCCGCCACGACGCCCATGCGATGACCGCCAGCATCACCGGCATCTCCATCAGTTCAGCCGTGCGCACGCCGAACCGGGGCACCAGCAGGGGCAGCCGGATGAAGGCAAGCGCGAAGCCAGCGCCGAAGACGATCAGGAAATAGGTGAAACCGGGTTTCAGGATCCTCAACACGCCCAGTACTCCCGCATTCCACAGGTGGCCATCCCGGCGCCTAGGGCCATACCAGCCAGCCGGCGGCGGCCAGGTTCAGGATAACCGTCAGCCAGAAAAGGGTCTGGAACGGCTGCTTGGCCGTCTTGTGGCGAAACTGCTGTTGCGCGACAAGCGCGCCCGGCCAGCCGCCCAGCATGTCGACCAGGTGCAGGCTTGTTTCGGGGGTGCGCCGCCTGCTGGCCCGGGCAGCCGCCTTGTCCGCCCGGTACATCAGGTACGACACGGCGCTCAGGCCTAGATAGCCTGCAGCCAGCAGGATGGGCAGGCTTCCGAAGCCCGCGGCGGCTACAACGCCGGCGAGGGCGCCGCCGCCGAAGGCCGCCCTCGGGAAACGTGCGGCGCTATAGGCCACGCACCCGGCACGCCACCAGCAGGAGACCAAGGCCAACTATCCAGGACCAGGTCGCGAAGGGCTGGGGAATCGACGCAAGGCCGAACTGTGCAACCAGCGCAACGATGAACAGCACGAGGCAGATAACCCAGACTGCCGTGGTTGGAGCGCTCGCGGAATTACGCATTGCACGTCCTTTGGTGGGTGGAGCGGAAGCCGCAGTCTATAGGCTTTCAGACCCAGCGCCTGACCGCGTCCCGGTACCGTGCGTACGCTTCGCCGAACTTGCCAAGCAGCAGCCGTTCTTCCGGGATGATCTGGAAGCGGGTGATGTATGCACAGAAGGCGATGACGGCAAGAAGCGAAACCGGGTTGGCGAGGAAGACGCAAAAGCCGAGCAGCACGCTTGCCATGCCAAGGTACATGGGGTTCCGGGTGAATGCGTACGGGCCACTGTCGACGATGGCGGTCGACTTTCCGGGCGCGAGCGGATTGATCGTTGTCCGCGCCTTCCGGAAAACCAACAGTCCGGAAACATCCAACGCTATCCCGATGACCACGAAGGCCGCGGCAATCCAGACCCGGGCGGGAACCTGGAAAACGAGGCCGGGCGTGTAGTGGGTGAGCACCCAGGCGAGCCCCGCGCATGCCAGCGCCACGAGGGGGGGTGGGATCCTGAGGTCCAGTAGCGGCATGGGTTCGGGTGTGAGCCTTGGTTGCAGAGGTCAGGCGGAGCCAGGAAGGACTAGCCGCGAAGCGGGTCCGGCCTGGATGGCCCGTCAGAATCCGATGCCGGCGGCTGTGACCGGATGACTGACCGGATGAAAGGTTCCTTGGCGGCCGTGTAGGACGCCTTGTCCCCTGCGAACGTGTCAGCCAGCGCCAGCTTCAGCGCCTCGTATTCAGCGCGCAGGGAGCCGTCGGCGCGAAGCGCGTCACGAAAGACAAGGTGGTCCCGCCAAAGGTCCGAACCAAGGACAACGGCATGCAGATGGATGCGAAGCGCATCGCCTGACCCGGCCCGGGTGAAGTAGCGGCGCATGGGCAACTGGTGCTCGTACCTGGGAACATACTGGTAACCGAGGTTCTCCAGCGCGCCGATTCTTGCTTCGATTGCAGTGAGCGACTGCGCGCCGAGAAGCACATCCAGGACCGGCTTGGCTGCCAGGCGCGGGACCGCCGTGCTGCCGATATGCTCAACCCGGATGGAATCCTCCGAAAACACGCCGAGGAGCTCGGCGCTTATCCGGGAGAACTGAAGCGCCCAGTCGTCCGAATACGGGGCGATCGTGACAAGGGACATGAGCGCTGGCGCCGCGTCAGGACCCGAGGCCCAGGCGCTCGTTCTCGCGCTGGAACATGCGCTGGATGGCTGCGCCATCGGAAGGCTCCTCGTCCAGGGTCTCGGGATTCCACTGGCTTCGGGACGTCGCGAAGAAGTCACCTCCGTAGATATGGATCCCTCCCGTGAAGCGGAGCAATGGATTGGTGACCGAGTGCAGTGCATCCGCAGGCAGGGCAGCGGTGTCCTTCTCGAACAGGGCGGCGGCGCTGTAGGCCTCGATGCCTTTCCCGGACCGTCGCCAGAAGATGTTGTCCTCACGTCCGGAATAGATTCCGATATTGGCCCACATCAGGTGGTTGTGCGGCATCAGGTTCATCTGCGGGGTCCACGACGCGGCAAAGATCGTCAGCGTCTGCGACCGCACCAGAACGTTCAATCCGGCGCGATCGGGGGCGCCGAGTGCGGCCAACACCGCCGAGGGCTGGGACACGGCGCGCGCGAGTACTTCACGAACCGCAGTCTGGGCGTCGGATTCCCGGTTGGCGCTAACGCAATCCTCGACGAATCGCTCCAGGTCCATGGGTCGCCTCCTGGCCTTTCCGGCCTGAATGGTGCTCGCGGATACCGCACCTGGCAGCGCGAGCTGCGCACCCAGCGCCAGGGCGCCGGCCATAAGGGTACGCCGGCGAACATCAACATCCCGCGGACCGGAGTTGCCCATGGCCTGATGCCCTGTCCGCGGGAGCGCGGGCTTGGGCGCACACTACGCCCAATTTTCGGGGGGCACCATTGTCTGGGCCCCCACCCAGGCGGACACCCCGGACCTGAATCCATCGCGCCACGCGTGCGGTGGTCCGTGCGCCATCGGCTCCCGTGAATTGTCAGCCTCCGTACCGCCAGGCATGGCCACACGTCTGGCAACGGAGCCGGGATGCCCGGGTGGGGAACGGGGCGGTGGCGAAAAGGAACGTGGCAACCGCCAGTGCCCGCTGCCCGAAGGGAACGGTTCCGACCACTTGCGCCTCGCCACAGGCCGGGCAGGCGTCTGCAGCCTCGGGATGCGCCGCAACCAGGTCAGCCTGCAAGGTGCCGGCGTAATAGTCGGCAACGATCTCGCGCGCCTGCCCCAGATACGCACTGGGCACTTGCAGGACAGCTCCACCCAGTGCAACAGACAGTGGCCAGTTCGCGATGATGTGCTGGTCGCCCGCTACCGTTGCCGGGATGCCCTCGGACTCAAGCCGGGCCCGGAGGACATGCGCCTCCCATGGATCGAAGTAGTGTCCGACGGTCGAGAGCATGGTCTGCCGGGGCTGGCGCCTAGGGTAGAGCCGCGCCGATGGCAACGGCTGGAATGGTCGGCGGGGACTGGTGCCGTGCCCGACGCCTACAGGAAGATTAGACCGAAGACGGCTGCCGCCGCCAGCAAGCCTCCCAGGACCAGGAGCCCCCGAAACCGGGACGCGTCCAGGAACCCGAAGTAACGTATGGCGCGGGAACGGAACCGCAAGGCGCAAGCCGGGCACTTCACCGTCGGCGGAATCTGGTGGCGCAGCCAGATGGTGGGCGCGACACCGAAATCGACAATCGCGCTGCGTGTCCGGAACTCGGCACCGCATCCAGGGCAATGTTCGCTTTCAGCCATTTCTTGAGCCTTGTTCCCAGGGTGCGTCGCGTCGAAGGCGTCGGCTTGGATGGATCCTCAGGGCGCAGCCGGGGCGAGCGTCTGGGCCGCGCCGTTGCTGGAGCCAATGGGGCCGATGGCTGCCATGTCGATCCCGATGATGCAGGCGAGATTGAATCCGTACTCCGTCGGAACGCTACGACGCTGGTGATGTGTGTAGATGCCGCAGATGCTGCAGAAGTAGTGCCTGGCGATCTTGGTGTTCCACTGATAGAGCGTGAGCTTGTCCACGCCCTTGACCACGCGAAGCCTCTCAATAGGCACGCCGGCCATGACAGCCCCTTTTCGGCTGCAGATGGAGCAGTTGCAGCGGCGGATGTTCTCAAAGCCATTCTCGAGATCGACCTCGAACTCCACGGCCCCGCAGTGGCAGCGTCCTTTCTCTGTTCTCATTGCCCTTTCATGCGCCCTGGCGCCCTGGTTGAGCCGCGTCGCAGGGCGACGTCGGGGTTGAATGAATTGTCATGCCTCTTCGCTTTGATCACTGACCCGGCTTGGAGTGTGGAACGCCAAGGTAATGATCGTAGGAAAGATGAAGCCCTTGAGATAGGAAAGGGGGTGCCTTCCCTCGGTAAAGTCGACGGGAAGGTTTCCGAAATGCGCCCAGTAGTGTGTTGCGACAAGACTGGCGATGCCCGCCCACATCCCCCACAGGGCCCGGCGCCTGCCAAAGACGACGAGAAGCAGGCTCAGGGTTATCACCACCCGAAAGACCGACTGCACGTGATCGAAGCTTGTAGGTTCGCTGGTATCGGTGCCCAGGTATAAATCGTAGAGGGTCAGGGAGTGGTAGAAGATCAGCAATCCGGCGAGGACACAGATGAGCAGGCGCCGGAGCAGCAGGAATCTGCCTTTCTGCTTTGTCGCTGGAGTAGTCATCTCTGGGCTCAACGTTAGTCGTTGTCAGGAGGGAGCGGCTTACTCGCGTCACTCATCGCTTCGGTCGGTCTCTTTCCTCCGACATGCTCGCTTTTTCGGCCAGCGAATGCGTCGAAGATCTGCCGGTGGGCATGGTAGGACCACTGGTCCTGCCGATCATAATAATCGGAGACCCAGGCCTGCAGATTGTCCAGCATGGAGTCCTGGGCAGCTTTCGACGCGTACTTGTGAGGTTCCCAGGGACGCCTGCGGTTGTTCTCCAGGCAGGTTTCCAGCCCCGGGTTGAGAAATACCAGCTCCGTGCAATGGGATGACGCGGCAGCCACCAGCTCCCCGTAGCAACCCTCGATGACCCAGCTGCCGTGCTGGGACAAGAATTGCGACAGCGAAGCGGCAACTGCATCGGCGGGGCGCTGGACCGCAATCTTGCCTGGCTCCCAGACGATGGCGTCCAGATCGAGGTGGGCGAGCCCATGCTCCTGTGCCAGCTCTGCGGCGAAGGTGCTCTTGCCAGAGCCCGAGTTGCCAAAGACGAGGACTTTCATAGCAATCTTTCGCCCGATCCTGGTCGTGCCGATAGGCGCCGGCTTGATTGGATTGTCATGCGAGGTTGCCACGCCACACTGCCCAAAGAATGAGCCCCCCCATAAGCGTAGATGAGACGCCCACGAACGGCAGGAACCGAAGCGCTTCGGGAACCGCCCGCTGAGCAAAGCGATGATGCCAGCGCCATGGAACCAGAAGAAGGACCATGGTTGTGCCCAGGAGCAGCCAACCAAAAAGGGTGAAGCCGCCAGCGAGCGCTACGACGGGCGCCGAGATCACAAACGCTCCGCCGGCCAGGAGCCGCAGTGCAAGCTCCAGATAGTGCTTCGTGGGCGAACCGGCAAAACCCAGCAGAAAGCTGCCTGCATGGGCTGGCGCCAGGAAGGCGGCTGCACCGAGGGCGAAGAGGAACACGCCAACGGCAATCACGACGGCAAGAGCAGCTGCTTCAATCACCCTTGGCTCTCCACGCCTTGGCTAAGGCGCACCGAATGCATCGGCTTGAATCGGCATTCTGGGTTCACGCCGAGGCCAATAGCATGAAGGCCCAATAAACCCCGATGGCCATCTGCACGGCAAAGGCCGTGAAGCGAATAGTGACCGCAACGGCGCTTAGCGAGGCCAGGTGCACAAGTGACTGGAATACGCGGGTGCCGAGGAAGAGATAGGCAAGCGGGTCCGTGATGAGTGTCCGGTCCGTAACAATGGCTACGAGCAGCAGGCCGCCAAAGATGGGCAGGCCCTCAACGCAGTTGGCATGCGCCCTGGCCAGTCTTTGCATGAAGGGTGACAAGTTTGAATTGTCTGGAGTGAAGCCGTTTGCCGGCACCTTTCCTCGCAGCACAAGCTGCGAGCGAATGACCTCCATGAGCACGAGGAGAAAGAGTGCCCAGGCAATGAAACCAGTCAGCGCGATCGAACTTGTTGAAGTCATCGTGGCACTCTCCACTGAGGTACGGCGCCTGGAATCAGGTCGCGCCAAAGGCATCGGACTGAATGACTTGTTAGGTGCCGTCCGCTGCTCCCCCAGCGGGGCGACGGCGAACCCACCAAACGACACCAAAGAACAAAGCGACTACCGCGAAAGCAACAGTTGGAACCATGAGCAAGCTGGACTGCTCGTGAAAGACGACCGCAGTGTTTCCATCAAAGTAGCGACCCTCCTCGTTGAACAGGCCTCGATATGGCCAATAGAACAAGAAGAAAAAGAAACCGAATAATACCGACGAAATGCCCGATCCCAGTGCCACGGTCAACAGTAAAGTCTGGGGGATGCGGCGGCGTTGCTTGGTGGGGTTCAAGGATCCCTCCGGAGGGGTCTGGCGCCCGATTCAAGCCGCGCCGCGGTGCGACGGCGGCTTGAATGACTGGTTATGCCTCATCGAGCCGCCTGGTGAGAGAAATAACAAGCTCCCGCTGTCCGGAAAGTCCCAGCCTCTTCCAACTCTTGGCTGGCGGGGATGCAGATAGGATTCTGCCGCCATGCACGAAGAAAATATAGCTCTCGCCAATCTCGACCTGATCGTCCCAGAAGGCTTCATTGCCAAAGCAGCCGTAAATCTGGTGATGAAGCCGGGCCTTTACTGTGACGGTAGTGCCCGACGTCAACGACCCAACCAGCGCATCCACAATCTCTACCTCCACATCCGACACCCGATCGCCAGGCTTGGAGGCCGCTGCACCAACACGGATGGCAGACACGGTGCCGACGAACACGTACTCGGACTTGGCCAGCGCCTCCGAAGTAAGCGTGCGCTCTTCTTGCATCGAACTGATGTAGAACGAGTCATCTGACGGCAACTCGCAGGCGAGAACCCAGGGGCTGCACAGGAGCCATAAGCAAAAGGCGACGACGGTTCGCTTCATGAGGCCTAACACCTTGAGTTACGCCGGGCCGTAGGCGTCGGATTGAATGAATAGTCAGGTGCCGTCTTTCTCATAGGCGCCGCACGTTGGACAGGATTCTAAAGATTCGAGCCAGTTCAACCAGTCTCCGCTCGCTCTCTTGCTCATGGCAAGCCAAAGCCAGGGTGTGCCGCAATTCCCGCACCTCACCGAAAGGCACCCGAAGGCGAGACCAAGGATCCCGAGGAGTGAGCCGCCAAAAACGAAAAAAGCGAAGGATCCAGAAGAAATGGAATCACTCTGCCACTGCCCGTAAACCACCATGACTGCTCCGACGGCCAACGCAAGATACATCGCCCGCATCTTCCAGGCTTGATGGGACCGCATAAGGAGTGTGCCTGGAATCATTGAGGACTAACGCCTTGACTTAAGCCGCGCCGAAGGCGTCGGCTTGAATGATTGGTCAGGCCTGGTCCCGAACTGCCATATGCAATAGATGGGGACCGTCACCAGCGAAAAATAGAAGGACGCTATCCACAGCGCTTTGACTCCTGCTGAGGAGTCCGGTTCTGTTGCCGCAAGCACCGTTGCAGTTAAAGCACTCAATCCAACGCAGATGAACGCAACGGGCCACCACCAGAACATTAGAGAACGACCTACACTCACGAGCAAGTCTCCGGTGCCTTGGTCAGTCATTTGGCGTAGGGATTGGATAGCTGAGTAGATGACATCCTCGACGCCAGGTTCGTTGAACCAAGCTGTATAGGAAAGCAGCCCGCCCGGCACGACGAACAGAACCAGAGTCGAAAGCGCTATCCAATCGCGTGATCGCATGGTGGGAGCCCTAACGCCTTGAGTTAAGCCGCGCCGAAGGCATTGGCTGGAATGATCGGTTAGGCTCGCTTGACCCATGAAGCAAGGACGACTATGCCCGCTGCAACTGACGCGCTTATTGTGCCGGAAAGTGCGGCATAAAAGAGTAGGAGGCGACGCTGCGCGGGCGTTTCCAAGGTGGGCAAGAAGTACTGAGCTGAATCTCCGAGCATCGATGCCAGCCCCAATAGCCAGACAACGAAGGCACCGATAATGCCTGTCAGGAATGCCGCCCAATAGAACATGTCCCTTGGCGAACCGCCGGCTCGAACTTCTCGTACTACGACGAACAGGCCAGCACCAGCGCCAATGACTACCGCACAAATGACTGGGACAAGACTCACGTGAGGGCCTAACGCCTGAATTAAGCCGACCCGCGAAGCGGGTTCGGCTTGAATGAATTGTTAGACGGCCGGCCAGTTGTTGCTACTGGCTGGCAGAGCGCGAAAACGTTGGACACATAGATCTGATCTGCCTGATCTTCGAGTTGGATCCGGTACAACCGGCTCTTGTCCATTTCAGCGGTGCCGTAGATCTTGGCAAAGACGCGTGTTGAGTCGCTTGGGCCGATGGAAAGTGTGTTCTGGGGAAGCGGGCCGTGGCCTCCCGCACCATGTTTCCACTCTATGTTGCTGCCAGACGGCGAGTCACTCAACACCGAGTAAGAAAGCCAGCTCAGCTTGTATGGAGGTCCCGGCAAAGTGTCTATGTATGTCCGGAACGTCCCCTGTCCTTGATTGGCGATCAAGAGCCCAACTTCGATTGTGTCCGGAAGCGAGGCGCAGGAATGCTCCGGCTCTGCGACAGAAATAGCAACCTGGCTAGGTACGCTCGATGCTGCAGGGAGCGACGAGCAGCCAACTAGCACGACGGTGCCGGCGGATAAATAAGCAATGACCCGGAGAACCTTCATGGCCGTCTAACACCTTAGTTAAACCGCGCTGAAGGCGTCGGCTTGAATGATCAGTTAGGCAATCGGCTATAGGCAATTGCCGGTCGCACATTCTTTGAGCAAGAGCATGAGTCCCAGCATAAGTGGGATGACGCCGATTGCGAGCAGCCCCATCGCCAAAACACCACCAAGGCGTGCGGGTGCAGGAGCGGACCCAAGAGTTACTCCTACCAAGGCGGCGAAGCTTGGGGCGATGATACCAACGGCGAGGACGTCAATGCCGGCCAGGAAGTCGTGCTCTGGAGATACCAAGGCGCTAGCAAACGACACCGCGCCGGACACTGCGGTGATCGTCGCGACAATGACGCCACGCCAGCGAGAGGGGGCCGCAATCGGTCGAAACATCGCCAGTGCGATCAACCCGACTGCGATCATTGCGGGCCAGTAAGAGACAACGTAGTCAGCCATCAAACAGCCCGCCTAAGCCTAAGTTAAGCCGCGCCGAAGGCGTCGGCTTGAATGATTAGTTAGGGACCAGCCTATAACCAGTCATGTGAGATTGCCATTGCGGAGAGAAACATGGCTAGCAGCGCCCCGGAAGCCGTAAATAGGTGGAGCAAGCCTACCCACCTGTTGCGCAATGCGCGCACAGACAGAGGGATAAGGGCAACGACAAGCAGGAGACCAGCCATTGGAAGGTAGCCAAGCACATCAGAGCCTTGATTCGACGCAGTCCCAGAGATGAGACTCAGCGCCAAGAACGATACGGCCCCGGCCAGCCCTGGAGAGCATGCGGCGATGCGACGTTGTTGAATGGCTACGTGCGACAGGAATGGGATCGGGAGAAGCAACAGCGCGAGTCCGAAAGCGCCTTGCCCGATTGTGAAAGAGACGTAGGACCAATCCATGATGCTTGCCTTGACCCCTAACACCTGGAGTTAAGCCGCGTGCCGGAGGCACGTCGGCTTGAATGATTAGTTAGGCCCCCGGGACTCCTCGTCCCGTGCCAGAGCCTCACGGAGTGCAGGAAGAGTGTAGTCCTTCCAGGGAATAGTGCCGGGTGGGTAGTGAGGGGACATAACCTCACCATCCTCAAAAGCGTGAAATACGTCCAATGCGAAGCCAGTCAACGAGCAGTCGCTTGCCCAGAAGAGATCGTTGATTGCGAAGTCACCAGTTTCGAAGTCTATTCGGTCCGACACGAGGCGCTCGGCTACCTCCCGGGCGAAAGCGTGAGACAAGACATCGGGAGTGACTCCGTGCTTGTGACACAGGTCTTTGAACGACTCGACGAACAGCACACTGGAACCGTCGGTGACGGTTGCGTAGTGGGCGAGCAGTTTGTCGAAATCGCGCTGCATTCTCGGCCTAACACCTTGAGTTAAGCTGCGCCGGCCGCGACAGTCGGTCTACCGGGATAGACGGTCCGGCGTCAGCTTGAATGATTGGTTAGGCGTCCCTAGCCAAAGAACATCCCAAATACTGCCGCTATCGCG
>NZ_BAAGTW010000007.1:0-3609 GCF_054781715.1 Arenimonas aestuarii
TGGGCGAACAGGTCGGCCAGGACGACGTCCACGCCCAGCGACTGGCGGACCCGCGAGATCACCTGCACGGCGAGCAGCGAATGGCCACCCAGATCGAAGAAATGGTCGTCGCGGCCGATGCGGGGGAGGCCCAGGAGCTGTGACCAAGTCTCCGCCAGCGCCGATTCGGTCCGGCTCTCGGGAGCGGAATAGGCCGAGCTCGAGGTGCCGTGCACCAGCGACTCCAGTGCCCGTCGGTCCACCTTGCCGCTGGCGGTGAGGGGAAATGCATCCAGCACCAGGAGATGGGCTGGCTGCAGGTAGGCCGGCAGTTCATCGGCCAGGGCGTTTGCCAGGGCCTCCCGGAGGCGGGCGCGGATGCTGGCCTGCATCGGCGCGTTCGTCAACGGACGCTCGGCGCCGGGCTCGATGAAGGCTGCGGGAAACGCGGGCAGGGGTGCTGCGTGCTGTTCGGCAGGAAGCAGCAGCGCATGGAACCTGGCGGCGTCCGCGCCCTCCCAGTGAAGGACGACCTGGTATGCCTGGGCCGTCGCCAGCTCGAGCAGCCGTGCGGGAGAAAGCGACGGCCTGGCAGCTGCTTTTTCGGCAGCAAGGGACCGGATCCGCGAGAGCTCCTCCTGCTCGCCGGCGGCGTGGATAAGCCGGCTGAGGGCGCAATCGCGAACAAGCAAGGGATTGTCGATTCCCAGCAAGACGTAGGCCTGTCGGGGTGAGGCGGCCAGCCGTTGACGCAGGCGCTCCCCGTCAAGGGCATCCTCGCGCCAGCGCCATGCCGCCGCGTTCGATACCGAGGGCAGCGAACCGTAATGAAGGATCGCGTCGAAGCGGTAAGCCGTCAGCTCGTTTTCGTGTCCGCCTTGTTTCGGCAACAGGCGAAGTCCGCCGGCCATGCCGAGCGAGGCTGCGAATTCGCGCAGGAAGGCCGGATCCACCAGGAGTTCCTTGTCCGCGGCGGCGGCGAACTTCGCATTCGCCGAAAGCTGTGCGACGGCAAGGCGGTCCTGGGAGCGGGCGTCCTGGGTGGCCGTGTGGAACGCCTCGAGCAAGCCAAGGTGGCGCAGATCGCCAAGGAAAAGGCTGCCACCCGGGGCGAGCGCAGCCATGGCCAGACCCAGCACTTCCTTTAGGTACTGCGCCGAGGGGAAGTACTGTGCGACCGAGTTGATGATCACCAGGTCGAAGTCGATTCCCAGGCCTGAAAAGTCGGTCGCCTCCCGATGGTGCAGCGATACCTTCGTCAGCCCGAGGGCGGCCGTCTTTTTCCTGAGTCGGTCGATCGTCTCCGAAGACAGGTCGGTGCCCACATAAACCTCGGCCTCGGGGGCCAGGGGGAACAGCAGCAGGCCGGAACCGCAGCCGATCTCCAGGATGCGACGGGCGCCCAGCGCACGGATTCGTTCCAGTGTTTCGTCGCGCCAGGCACGCATCTGGACTTCGGGGATGGGCTTGCCGGTGAAGCTGCTGATCCAGCCGGTGAAGTCTTCGGTGCCGTCGACGTCGGTCGAACTGGCGTAGTTGTCGTCGTAGAGCGTGGCCCAATGGCCTACCTGCGCTTGCACCAGCTCCCGGGCGTCCGCCGGACGGGCGCCCGGTTCGGCGCGCACATACGCGGCGAGCCGGCGCTCCGGGCCTTCTCCGACGGGCAACACCAGCGCGTCGGCTACGCCAGGCCGGGACTTGAGGAAGGTAGCGACTTCACCGGGTTCGATGCGAAAGCCACGCACCTTCACCTGGTCGTCGTTGCGCCCGCGGATATCCAGGCGGCCGTCGGGCAACCAGCGACCCAGGTCACCCGTACGGTAAAGGCGGCTGGCCGCGCCTACAGGGAACGGATCGGGCACGAACCGCTCCGCGTCCAGGTCCGGCAGGCCAAGATAGCCGGCGGCGACACCGTGTCCACCAACGTGCACTTCGCCAACGACGCCGACCGGGACGCGCCGCCCTCGCCCATCCAGCACTTCCACGCGCATGTTGGCGATGGGTCGGCCCACGTCGATGACGTCACCATCGGACGACAGGGTGCCCGACGTCGCCACCACGGTCGTTTCGGTCGGTCCGTAGTTGTTGACCAGTTCAAAGGGCAGTGCGGCGGGAACATGGTGCAGCTTGTCGCCGCCCACCAGCAGCAGGCGCAATCCGGGGTTCAATGGGCCGTCACGGAAGGCGAGTTCGGCCAGGGGCGTGGGCAGGAACGACACGTCCAGCGGCGCTGCCGCCCACCAGGCGAGCAAGGCGGACGGATCCCGGCCTTCTTGTTCTCCCGGAAGGTGCAGGGTGGTCCCGGCCGAGAGGGCGGGCCACACCTCCCAGGCGAAGGCGTCAAAGGCCAGGCCGGCCAGCGCCGAGGTCGATTGCCCGGGCGCCAGTGCGAACTGGTCCACGTGCCAGGCCACCAGGTTGGCCAGGCCACCGCGCGTGATCTGCACGCCCTTGGGATGGCCGGTCGAACCGGAGGTGTAGATGACATAGGCAATGTCATCGGGGTCCGCTCGTTCGGCGGCGACGCAAGGCGCCTCGGCCAACGGATCATCGGGCATCGTCGCGGCCCGGAGGAATTGCGACGGATCCAAGCGCGGCAGGGACTGCCAGTGCCCGGGCAGGGTCAGGTCGGGATCCGCCAATGCCACCACCGGCGAACTGTCGCCGAGGAAGTAGGCCAGGCGGCTGCTGGGAACGTCCGGGTCGATGGCGACGTAGGCCGCACCGGCGCGAAGCACCGCCAGCATGGCCACCGGCAGGGCGGGCGTTCGGCGCAGGCAAAGCGCCACCCGGGCTCCCGGCCCGGCGCCCTGTTCGCGCAGTGCGTTGGCAAGCATTTCCGCGGCCGCCAGCAGGGTGCCGTAGTCCACGGCCACGTCGCCTTGCCGGAGGGCGATGCCACGGGGCTGGGATCGCGCCTGCGCCTGGATTCGTTCGACCACGTCCCCAGGCGCCAGTGGCCCCGGGGCCGTCGTCCACGTGGCGATCTCATCTTCCTCCGAGGCGCCCATGAGGGCCAACTCAGCCACCGGAACTTCCTGTGCCGATTCGAGCTGGGCGAGCACGATGCGCCATCGCTCGATGATGCGCTGTACCGACGCGCGATCGAACAGGGACGATGCGAACTCGAGCAAGCCGGTGATTCCGCCTTCCGATTCCCATAGATGGACCGACAGGTCGAAGATCGCGCTGCGATGCGTGGGACGGGGCAGGGTCGCGATGTCCAGGGCGGCCAGCGCAAAGGGAGGCGCTGGTGCGTTCTGCAGCGCGAACGCGACCTGGAAGAGTGGGTTGTGCGAGAGGTTTCGCTCGGAGCCGACGAGGTCGACAACCTGTTCGAAGGGGATGTCCTGGTGCGCCAGCGCGTCGAGCGCCGTGGCCCGGGTGCGGGCCAGCAGCTCGGCGACGGTGGGGTCGCCACTGAGATCGATGCGCAGCGGCAGGGCGTTGACGAAGAAGCCGATCAGGTCCTGGGTCTGGCCATGGTCGCGGTTGGCCGAGGGCGTGCCGATCACCAGGTCCTCCTGCCCCGAAAGCCGCGAAAGCAGCAGCGCCCAGCTGGCGAGCAGGGTCTGGAACAGCGTCGTGCCGTGGCGCTGGCCCAGGCGGCGCAGCGCGGCCGTGAGCTCG
>NZ_BAAGTW010000008.1:0-380739 GCF_054781715.1 Arenimonas aestuarii
TGGGCGAACAGGTCGGCCAGGACGACGTCCACGCCCAGCGACTGGCGGACCCGCGAGATCACCTGCACGGCGAGCAGCGAATGGCCACCCAGATCGAAGAAATGGTCGTCGCGGCCGATGCGGGGGAGGCGCAGAAGCTGCGACCAGAGGTCTGCAACCAGTCGTTCGCAATCGCCAAGAGGCTCATCGCAGGAGCCGTCCGGCGCCTCTGACAAAGGCGCAGCTTCCAGGGCTCGACGGTCGACCTTTCCGTTCCGGTTCAGTGGCAGACGACCTACGCGAACAAAAACCGCTGGGACCATGTGCGCGGGAATGCACGCCCTCAGTTTGTCGCGCATGTGCTTCGAATTCAGTTCTATCGATGCTTCGAAGTAAGCAATAAGTCGATTCCCATAGTCAGATCCAGTTTCCACTACGACCGCCGCCGCGACAACGCCACTGATAGCTTTCAGGTGGTGCTCTACTTCACCGATCTCGACTCGGAAGCCTCGAATCTTGATCTGGGTATCTGAGCGGCCCAGGAACTGCAGCTGGCCATCCGATTTCCAGCATCCGAAATCTCCGGTCCGATACATTCTCGAGCCGGGGCGGCGCGAGAATGGATCCGGAAGAAACCTCTCTTCAGTGAGCTCGGGGCTGTTGAAATAGTGACTAGCAACGCTACTTCCTCCCACATACAGCTCTCCGCGGACGCCTGTGGGCTGTGGTTTTCCAGCGCTGTCCAGGACATATACCCTAGAGTTCGAGAACGGGCGTCCGATCGGCGGGTGGTTCTCCAAATTTTCGGAAACGCGGTACGCAGTACAAATCACCGTTGTCTCGGTCGGACCATAGACGTTTGAAAAAATGCGGTTGGTCCGCCACTTGTTGACGAGATCCTTTGAGACTGGCTCTGCGCCGGAGAGTAGGCAAATTACCGACTTCAAGTCAGACAAATGATCGAGGGTGGCAAGGACGCTTGGTGGGATGAAGGCGTGTGACGGGCGCAGCCGGTTGACCTGTTCAGCCAAATCGTCGCCTGCAAGTGTGATACCTGGTGCCGGTATGCAGAGCGTTGCGCCACGAGCAAGTGACATTGCCAATTCCATGACGAACGCATCAAAGGTAAATGATGAGAACTGAAGAATCCGGCTCCCCAGCGTTGGCTCACAGAACTCGCTAGCGATGGAAAGGAACGCCTCGTATGCCGCGTTCGTGGTGCAAACGCCCTTGGGATTGCCGGTAGTTCCGGACGTGTAAATGATGTAGGAGATGTCGTCCGGACGGCTTGTTGGTTCCGGATAGCTGACGTCTTCATCAACCGCTCCAGACTCCAGATGCGCGAGATCAAGCACCGCATCCAACCCAAGGAGGTTGATCGCGGAAACGGTCGTCGAATCTCCAATGACAGCTGCGGGAGTGCAGTCATCAATGACTCTGCGAAGACGACTTGTCGGATGATCGGGGTCAATCGGGACGAATGTCGCCCCTACCTTTTGTAAAGCCAGGAGCGATACGATCATGCCGGCGCCTCGGCGCATACAGACGGCGACGCGTTGCCCGTCACGGATTCCTGAAACGTAGAGTCTCGAGGCAACTCGATTCGAGCGTTCTTCCAGCTGGCAAAAGCTTACGTGACCATCAGTACAATCAATCGCCAGTCGATTTGGGGCGATTCTTGCCCATTCCTGCACTAAGCGGAACAGGGGTTTCCCATCTTCGAGGAAGCCTTCGTTCGAGGAGTTCGTCAACGAAACGTGGGCCGCTTCTTCTTCAGCTGACATCAGGCCGTGGGAGGAAATTTTTCCGTCCGGATCAGATGCTACCGACCTCAATAGGTTCTTCCAGTGGCTTATCCAGCGGAGCACGGTGTCACGTTCGAGGAAGCTGGTGGAAAACTCGATACCGCAAGCAATTCGACCATCGACTTTCCACGCAGATACGGCCAGGCTGTGCTTGGCGTACGCAGACGTGGAGGTTCCCCCGAACGCCGTTAATGAATAGGCGCCAGCATCATTCTTCCGGAATGGTTCGGGCTTTCCGAAACCAAACTTCTCGCTTGAGCAGGCCAAAACTTCTACGTCAAGACCGCTGAACTCTGGGGCTTTTTCAGGAGGATGCGGCCAGGTGAAGCTGGTTTGGAATACGGGATGAATTTTCGGATCGCGCGGCCCACGCGTTAGCTTTACAAGCTCGCCGAACGAAAGTGATTGGTGCTCCTTGGCGAGCGAGACCTTTCGTTTAACCTGAGTCAACAGAGTTGAAAATGACTCATCACGCATGGCGATTCGAATTGGCAACATGCCAACCTGAAATCCAATGAAATCCTTGTCGACTTGAGCTCCGATCTTGTTCACTGCGACGCCGACGACCACTTCATTCTGATTGGCCAGCTTTGAGATCAGCACTGACCAGATTGCGAACATTGCGGTGAAGGTTGAAACGTCATGTTTCCTTGCTAGAGAGCCCAGGGCGCGCGTGTCCTCTTCATCGAAGTGGAAGCCGACTTGATCACCAATATGTCTGGGTGCAGTAGGGTTGGCGTGATCCCAGGGTAGGTCGGTGAAGGGAGGTGCGCCCCGCAACTCTTCCTGCCAGTAGCGGGCGTCTTCCATTCGCTTGGCTTGAAGCTCAGGCGACAGTTGCGAACTGATAGGGCCCGCAACTCCATGGGGCTTAGGGGACGGTAATGCGCTGCCTTGGGAGGCTGACGTGTACAGGCTGGCCAGCTCATTTCCGATCAGCGCCATTGATCGGCCGTCGGAGATGAGGTGGTGGACCGTAAATAGGAACGTAACGCGCGAGTCGGACTCTCTTATCAGCACGACACGAGCTAGCGGACCATCCGAGACGTTGAACGGGGTTCTAAGCTCATCGCCCGCAATGCGTTCGATGTAGGTGTCCGATGGCGCGCTATCGGGAAGTGTGAGCTCTACGACAGGCAGCGTGAAGTCCTCTACGTTTGCGACCCTACATAGGGCTTCTCCGTCGACGTCGGGAAAGCTGCATCGAAGGCTCTCGTTATTCGATGCTAGCTGTTGAAACGCCCGTTTTAACGCCGGAAGATCTACTCTCCCGGTCAACGTTAGTCCCATCGATAGGTTGTACGACGCATTGACATCTTCGCTTGCCTTGCACTCGAACCAAAGGCCCTGCTGGTCAGGCGTCAAGGGGACGATTCGACCTGAATTCCCCGGGGTATAGATGGAGCTATTCATAAAGGAATTGGACTTTTTCGTGTCTTGTGGGCTATGGACTAAGGCGGTAGGAACATCATTTGGCATCATGTCGCTTCAGTCTTCCGCGTCGGGGTTCGATACCACGAGCGTAAGGATGGTTGTTTGATCGAGGCGTGCGTACAGACCCGGCCGGCTGCACGTCCGAACGTGAGGCCGGACGTCCCTCACCTCAAAGCCCGCCCCGATGTCACCGGCGATGACGACGCGAAAGGACAAAAAACTACAGCCCGCGCGCTCTTCAGGCGGCAGAGACTTGAATGCACTCTCCTTGGCCGAAAAGAGCAATGTCAGTGCCAGGTGCCGGTCGCCCAGAGTGCGCTCAGCGGACTCGAGTTCACCTTCAGCGGCCACCAGTTCCACCATGTCCCTGAATGCGGAGACTCCGATGATCGACTCGCAGTCAATGCCAGGCCGGACGCGCTGCGTGGTTGAAACAACGGCGGTGGCCCAAGATGCGCTGTGGCTTATCGACCCGTTGCAGCCAGTAGGCCAGTCGGGAGCCCCGCCTGCACCGATGGGAATATTGGGGCGACCGCAGCCCAGCGACTCAAGGGCGGATTGGGCACAGCGACGCCCCGCAAGGAATTCGCAGCGACGCGCACAACCGGCCCGGTAAAGTTCGCTGGGCTGCGCGACGCCATGGCGGGCGAAGTCATCGTCCGTGAAATGCCGGGGGTTAAGACGCAGCGCACGAATGGCAAGCCCCGTCGCGAGCGGGTTGGCGAGCAGCAGCGGGTGGGGTTCGTCCGGGCGCATGGTCAGGCGCGGCTGGCCCGCCATTGGCCGGCGGTCAGTTCCCAGTACCGGCTATCGTCCCCGTTGCGGGCCGGCAGAACCACGAACCCCAGCGATGCCATCAGGCCGCCGGCCAGCTGGTGGCCGGCTTCATGCCGGGTATGCAGGCGCTCGATGCCAAGTCCGTCGAAGGCGGGTTCAAGCAGGCAACGAACGGCGTCCGTGGCGAGGCCCTTGCCCTGGTGTTCGGGCGGAAGCACCACGCCCAGTTCGGCGCTTGCGGGGCCATCCCAGTGCAGTCCGATCAATCCGAAGGCAAAGCCGGTGCGTCCGTCTTCGATCACCCAGAACCGAGCGGTCGGAGTGGCGTCCAGGTTGAGGCGGCAGGCCGCGAGGAAGCTGCGCCGTACCTGCTCGTCGTCCAGGGGCGGGCAGACGTGGCGCATCGTGGCTGCGTCGCCGTAGAGCTGTTGGTAGAGCCCCTGGTCGGTGGCGTCCAGCAGCCGGAGGCAAACCGCCGGATGCGAAGGGCCGTCATTCATGCCGTCGGTCTCAGGTCTGCGAAAGCGATGCGCCCTTCGGTGCCGACATCGCGTTCGAACGCGACGTATCGGCCTGCCATCAGCGGCAAGCCCAGGATGGTTTGTCCACGGAAGTGCGGCAGCTGCGACATCAGCAGGCACAGGCTTTGGCCGGCCTTGAGTGCGTTCTTGGGCCAATAGTGGGAAGCCGGGACACGCAGCTCGGTATCTGATCCGTCGGGTGCTTCGAGCGTGACGTGCAGGTCGGGCCAGTGTCTGGTGTCGATGAGATGGTTGGGGACGCCTTCATCCCGCGTCAGGGCCTCCTGGGCCCGTGCCACCAGCGCCGGGAAGTCAGGGTTTCGTCTCCCCAGCGCGGCAAGCACCGCCTCAAACACCGTCGCGTCCAGCACCAGGAAACTGCTGCCGGTATCGAGCAGGGCATTGCTGTAGCGGGTGGCCTGTTCCGAAGCTGGCAGCGCGGGCACGATGATGGGCGCCTCGTTTCCGACCCGGATCGCACGCAGGTTGATGTTGTAGTAGTGGTCGTGGAGTACCCGTACCGGGTGGAACGCCCCTTGGTAGAGATGCTGGAGCTCGCGGCCGCCGCCCAGCACGAGCCGGCCCTCGTTGAGTTGCGCGGACGCCGCCTCCGCGGCCGACGACGCGCTTTCCGCGACATGGACGACCGCCCGGCCGATCACCATGGCGAAACGGTTGCTCACGATGCCTTCGTCCTCCAGGGCAGTGAACGCCGGCTCCAGATGGGTCCGCGGCTGCGTTTGCAGGCGCGTCCTCAGCCCCGCCAGATCCAGCGCGTGCCCCTGCGGGAACGGCCAGGGCCAGCTGAGGCTGCTTTGGCTGCCCTGCGACGCCAGCAGGGCGGCCACGTCGTAGGCGGGGTTCAAGTCGCGATAGGCCAGGCCCCAGATGCCATCGGCCTGGCGCAGCACCGGCGCCTCGGATTCGATGACTCCGAACGGGACCTCCGGCAGACGCCGCGCATGGTGGCCGTGGCCGAAACCCAGCGTCGAGCGCACGACGGGTCCCGCCCAGGCGCCACCGCCGTAGTTGATCTCCTGCACCAGCGACGTGGCCTGCACATGGGCATCCTGGCCCGGGTCGTAAACCCGGGTCAGGACGGCCAGCGAACTGCTCCCGGTGTCCAGAACCAGGTTGGCCTGGCTCGCCAGGCCGCCGAAACTCGCCGTGGCGGTATAGGCCCCCTTGGCATGGGCAAGCGTCGTCGGGATTTCAATGGTGGCCGGCATGGCCCAAGCATAGGGGACGCCCACCATCCGGCGCACCTGATGCGCGCGGCCGGATCGGTGAAAGCACGCACGCGGCAAGCGGGCGCCGCGATGACGCCCGCCTGCCGGTGCGACATGGCCGCGATGTTTAGCGCTCGACCTCGGCGTCGCCGCGGGCCGACGCCGATGCGCCGAGCGAGGCCCCGTCGCGCGACGCGGACGCGTCGGCATTTGCTTCCGCCTCGCCGCGGGCGTTGGCGCGCGGCGTATCGCGGTTGCTGGTCGCGGGGGCTTCGTCGCCGGACTCGGCGTCGTCAGGCTGACCACCATCGGCCGGCGGCATGGCCTGGCGCTCGAGCGACAGCGCGCCGTCGAGCGTGCCCTGCAGCGACGCCGTGGCGTCCTGCGCCTGGCCGGTGGCGGCACCGGCCAGCGAAGCCGCACCCTGCGCCTGGCCATCGTCGCGGCTGGGCATCGCGCCGGAAGCGGTCAGCAGCCCGGCGTCCCGGCGGTTATCGGCCTGCGCGGACGCAGCGGCTTCGGCAGCGGCCTCGGCAGCGGCCTCGGCAGCGGCGCGTTCGGCACGCTGCTGGCGGCGAAGCTCGCGCAGCTCGGCACGGCGTTCGGCCAGGCTGCCCCTGAGCTCCCGCTGCACGCCGTTCACGGTGTCACGCGCGCCCAGGCGACCGATCGAATCCTGGCCGCCAAGGCCCCCGGGGCCAACGCCAACGGCGCCGCGCAGGTTGCCGGTGGCACCTCCGACGAGCGATTGCGCATGCAGCATCGGGCTGGCGGAAAACAGCGCGGCGAAGACGGCGGTTGTGATCAGTTTGTTGTTCATGGCGGTCTCCTTGGATGCCGCGGCTCATCCGCGGCTTCAAGGGGACTTACGAACCAACGCTTGGTTTTCTTCCGGGCCGGAGGGTTTCGTTCAATCTTCGTTCACAGGCGCGGCCCAGACCGCGCGCGCCTCGGCCGAAAGCAGGCCGTGGCCGAAGCGCGGGTCGGGGCCACGTGACCCAAGGTCCCGGGCGCGGCTGGCCAAACGCTGCATCACGCGCCCGCTCGCGCCCGGTTCGGGCGAATCAATCTCGACGGCGGCCAATCGCGCCACCAGGGGCGCCGCGAAGGACGTGCCACGCACCCGGGACCGGCTGCCGCCTGGCGCGGCGGCCCAGAGCTCGCTTCCCGGCGCGGCGAAATCGACGGCGTCGCCGCGCAGCGCCTCGGGCAACGGCCGGTCACGCGCGTCAACCGCCGTCACCCCGATCACGCCCGGGTAGGCGGCCGGGTAGAGCGGCCGGGCTGCGGGGCCGTCGTTGCCGACCGCCGCCACCAGCACGTGGCCACGCTGCTGCATCGAGCGCACCAGGGACTCAAGCAGCTGGTTGGGCGGACCCACCAGGCTGAGGTTGATGACCGCCACGCGCTCGCCGGCGAGCCAGGCTAGGGCTTCTGCCAGGGACGTAACGGACCCGCCGGTCGGTTCGCCGCAATAGATGTCGGCGGCGAACAGCTGGCCGCCGCGGGCCTGGCCGGCGGCGTCACCGGCCAGCAGCGACGCGACCGCCGTGCCATGGGCTTCGGCCTGGCCGCGTCCCTGGCAGCCCCACTGTTCGACTGCGACGCCCGCCAGCAGGGGGTGGGAGGCATCGACGCCACCGTCCACCAGGCCGACGCGGCCAGCTGCGGTGGGTGGGCGTGGTCCGGCTGGCGGGACGGTGCCGCGCGATCCACCCAGGCTGCCGGAGCCCAGGTAGATGTGGTTGTACTCGTAGTGTCCGTCCGGATCGATGCGCGCCAGGCGTCGCAGCGCCCTGCGGACACGCATGCCGTCGGGTGCGCGCAGGACAACGATGCGCAGGTCCAGCGGCGCCAGGGTCGACTCGCGGATCTGCTCGAATCCGGCGGCCTGCGCCCGTGCCAGTGCGTCCGCGTCCGGGGCTATCGCCACGACTTCGCTGCGCACCACGGGCGCGCCCCGCGGGTCGGCCTCCAGCCACCGCCGATGTTCACGCAGGAGCGTGCGTTCCCGCAGGCGGCGCACCTCCCGTCCGGTTTGCTCCAGGGTCTGCTGCACGGGGCCGGGCAGGGTCGCGGGCAGCTGCGGCACCGGCAGCGCGAGCGCCGCCGACTTGAGCGGCGACAGCAGCAGGACCAGCAGCAGGGGCAGGTATCGGGGCATATCAATGGCCTACGTCCGGGCGGGGTGGCTTCTTCCAGGGGGGTGCTAGCATCCGGCCGCCGTGCCCTGAAGCACGAACCGGGAACAAAATGCCCCTCCGGGACGTAATCAAGCATGACCGTCACTGACACCGGCATGAATTTCAACCAGGAACTGTGCTCGCTGCTGCCGCGTCTGCGGCGCTTCGCCCGCAGCCTGGCGGGAAACCCGGCCGATGCCGACGACCTGGTCCAGGTCGCGCTCGAGCGCGCGCTGGCACGGGAGTCGCAGTGGCGCCCGGGAACGCGCCTGGACGCCTGGGTGTTTGGCATCGTGCGGAATGCCTGGATCGACGAAGTGCGGTCAAGGCAGCGCGGCCAACGGATCTTTGCACCGGAGGAACAGGGAGCGAACGTGGGCGAAACACCATTCGAAGGACAGGACCTGGCGCTGTCGGTGCAATCGGCGCTGGCCCGACTGCCGGAGGAACAACGCATGGCGATTGCATTGGTGCTGATCGAAGGCCTGTCCTACCGCGAAGCGGCCCAGGCCATGGACGTGCCCATCGGCACGCTGACCAGCCGGCTCGCACGCGGCCGCGAAGCGCTGCAATCGCTGCTCGGCGGTGCCGCCGGGGTGGGCGCATGAAGCCGACCGACGACATGCTGATGGCTTACGTGGACGGCGAGCTGGATCCGGACGGCGTGGCGCGGGTGGAAGCCGCGATGGCCGCCGATCCCGATGTCGCCGCGACAGTGGCCGCCGCCCTGGCGCTGCGCGCGCGCCTGCGCGAGGCATTCGATCCCGTGCTGGACGAACCGGTGCCAGCGCACCTGCTCACGATCGCCCGCGAAGGGCCGGTATCGGCCGGGGCGACGGTGCATGCACTGCCGGCGCCGGCGCGCCGGCGCTGGGCCTGGCCGGAATGGACGGCCATGGCCGCGGCGCTGGCGCTGGGCATCGCGCTGTCGCAACTCGCGCTTCGACCGGCGGCCGGACCCTTCGATGCCGGCGCCGGCGGCCTGGTGGCCGGCGGTGCGCTGGCCGAGTCGCTCGAATCGAGCCTGGCTGCCGATCCGGTAGGAAACGTGCGCGTCGGACTGAGCTTCCGGAGCCGCGACGGTGGCTACTGCCGCAGCTTCCGGCTTGAAGGGGACCGGGACCTGTCGGGCCTGGCCTGCCGCGACGGTCGCGGCAACTGGCAGGTGCCCGTGCTCGTAGGCTCCGATCCCGGCCTCCGGGGCGAACTGCGCCAGGCCACCGGCGCACTGCCCGCGGCCGTCGTGTCGGAAGTGGAGGAACGCATGTCCGGCGAGCCACTGGACGCGGGCCAGGAGCGCGCGGCGCGCGACGCCGGCTGGCGCTGAGGAAACGGGCCGCGGCACGGGGTGCGGATTGCGTGCCGATGCATTTGGCGTCATGTTGGCGGCCGAACCCAGGCCGGCCGCCACCGTGACCAGCGAAACCGAGATCCTCAGCCGTCTTGAGACCCTCAACGCCATCGGCGTGGCCCTGTCGCACGAACGCGACCTGGCGACGCTGCTCGAACGCATCCTCGAGGCCGCCCGGGATTTCGCCGATGCCGACGGCGGCACGCTTTACCTGCGCGAGGGCGACAGCCTGCGCTTCGAAGTTCTGCGCAACGACTCGCTGGGCTATTTCATGGGCGGCCGCCACGGCAAGCCCATCCAGTTCCCGCCGATCCCGCTGCATCGCGAGGACGGCAGCGGCAACGATTCGATGGTGGTGGTGCACGCGGCGCTGTCGGGCCAGACCATCAACATCGCCGATGCCTACACCGCCGAGGGTTACGACTTTTCCGGCACCCGCGCCTTCGACGCCAAGACCGGCTACCGCTCGCAGTCCTTCCTGACCGTGCCGATGAAGGACCACGACGGCCAGGTCATCGGCGTGCTGCAGCTGATCAACGCCAAGGGGCCCGACGGCAGGATCCTGGTGTTCGAGCCGGCGATCCAGCAGCTGGTGGAGTCGCTGGCCTCGCAGGCGGCGATCGCGCTCAACAACCGGCGGCTGATCGACCAGCTTGAAACCCTGTTCGAGGCCCTGATCAACCTGATCAACACCGCCATCGACGAAAAATCGCCCTATACCGGCGGCCACTGCGAACGCGTGCCGGCGCTGACCACGCTGCTGGCCGACGCCGTGGCGCGCACGAAGGCGGGCCCACTGGCGGACTTCGACATGTCCGAAGCCGACCGCTACGAGCTCAAGATCGCCGGCCTGCTGCACGACTGCGGCAAGATCACCACGCCGGTGCACGTGGTCGACAAGGCCACCAAGCTGCAGACGCTGTTCGACCGGATCGAACTGGTGGACACACGTTTCGAGGTGCTCAAGCGCGATGCCGAGATTGCCCTGCTCAAGGGGGAACTCGACCAGGCGGCCTACGACGCGCGCCTGTCGCAGCTCGATGCCGACCGCGAGGCGGTGCGCCAGGCCAATACCGGCGGCGAGTTCCTGGGTGACGACCGGATCGCCGCGCTGCAGCGCATCGCGGCGCATACCTGGCGCGGCCCCGACGGCAGCGAACAGCCCTTCCTGTCGGCCGAAGAACTCGACAACCTGTGCATCCGCCGCGGCACGCTCAACAACGCCGAGCGCGAGATCATCAACCACCACATCACCATGACCATCCGCCTGCTCGAGGCCTTGCCCTGGCCCAAGCACCTGCGCAACGTGCCCGAATACGCCGGCGGCCACCACGAGCGCATGGACGGCAAGGGTTATCCGCGCGGCCTGACCCGCGAACAGATGAGCGTGCAGGCGCGGGTGATGGGCATTGCCGACATCTTCGAGGCCCTGACCGCCAGCGACCGGCCCTACAAGCCCGGCAAGACGCTCAGCGAATCGCTGACCATCCTGGGCCGCATGAAGCTCGACCACCACGTCGACCCGGACCTGTTCGACGTCTTCCTGCGCGAGAAGGTCTACCTGGAATACGCCGAACGTTTCCTGCCGGCCGAACAGATCGACCGGGTGGACTGGTCGAAGATCCCCGGCGTCTCGCCGGAGCTGGCGGCGGAACTGAATCGCCGCGACGCGTAGGGGCGCCGCCAGGCGCTCCTATGCGGAGCGAGGGCGGCGTTCGTGGAACCACAGCGCACCGCTCGCCAGCAGCCAGGCCAGCCACCACGGCCAGCGCGGGCCGGGTTGCTGGTGCGGCGCCGGTTCGACGGCGGGCGCCTGGGCCGCCAGGCCCTTGGTCGCCGCCTGGCGCTGGGCCGCGATCATCGCCGGGTAGGCGTCGGGATCGCGCACAAGCAAGGGCAGGGTGGTTTCGCCGCGATTGATCTGGTGCACGCCCAGCTGCGCCGGCCAATAGCCCGCGCACGCCGCCGCGCCGCTGGCAGGGTCGATGGCCAGCGCAGTCCGGCTGCCGTCGGGGGCGGTCACGCTGTCGCCGTCGGAGAGTCCGCACAGCATCGTGCGTTCACCCGCCCAGGCTGGTGCCGGCGCGGCCGTGCTGCCTTCGCCGCGTGCCCGCGCAAGCGTCTGCACGGTGGTCGCCCAGAGCTGGCCGTGGGCCGCGCGCCGGCCGGACAGCCACAGCCGGTAGCTGTCGGAAAGGATCGTCGCGCCGACCCGGCCGCGGCCCTCGTTGCGCCAGGCCACCAGGGCGGCGCCGTCGGGCGCCAGGTGCAGGGCCCGGCCGTCGGTCGCGGACAGGTGCAGCGGGCGGCGCGACAGCACCGGCGCGGGATTGTTCGCCGCCGCGGCGGCGTCGGCGTCCTGCGCAAGCGGCCAGCGCAGGCTGCGCACCGCATCGGAATCCTCCAGCATCACGCCCCAGGCGCGCAGCGTCGCCAGGTCGTCCGCACCCAGGCGGCCGGTGATGCGCAGCAGCAGGCCCAGGCCATCGCGCACGGCGTCGCGCAGGCGGTCGCGGCCACCCGGGCCGAGCTGGCGCCACGCGCGCTCGTCCAGCAACACCAGGTCGAACTCCGCCAGCGTGGCGGCGTTGACCGGCAGCGGGCGGTCGCCGAGCTGCACGCCACCGCCCAGGTCGATCACGGTGTGCAGGTCCAGGCCGGCATCCACCGCCCAGCGACGAAGGTATTTCAGCTCCGGGCCCGGGCCGCCGGCGAGTGCGAGCAGGCGCGGACGCGCCGGGCCGGTGACGTCGAGCGGCAGGGTTTCTTCACCAAGCAGTCTGCCTTCGGCGTCCAGCCAGCGCAGGCCAAAGGCCGTGGGGCCGGCCGGGCCGGCCTGGGCCGACAGCACGAAGTCGCCGTCGTCGCCGGGACTTGCCGTGGCCAGGGTTTCGCCGCGCGGGTCGTGCAGTTCGACGGTGCCGCCAGCGAGACCCTGCACGCGACCACGCACGCTGAAGGCCTGGCCCTGCACGGCGCTCGTCGGCATCGCCAGCGACTGCAGGCCAGCGGGCAGAGGCGTCGGCTCGAAGGCCAGCGGCAGCCCGGCGGCGGCGTCGTGATCGCGCGCGGGCAGGCCATGGCCATGCACGCGCACCGAGTCACTGGCGGGATACCGGCGCAGCGCCGTTCCCAGGTCCGGCATGCGTTCGATGTCCGCGCCGGGCATCGCGCCGGGCAAGGCGACCCGGACCTCGCCCGGCCGCAGCGGCGGCAGGTCGTGGGCGCCGGGGGCCAGCACCACCAGCGGGTTCGCGGGCGCGGTAACCGGCGGCGGGAACAATGCGAACCAGAGCAGGCCGGCGACCAGGCATTGGCCGAACACCCGGATCGCGGCCGTTCCGGCGGGCAGCGACTTCGTGGAAACGCGCCAGCCCAGTCGCGCGCCGGACAGCAGCACAGCCAGGGCCAGCAGCCACAGGACGAGGGTCGCCGGCGTCATGGCCGCTGCTCCGCCGACAGCGCATCGAGATAGGCCTGGCCGGCCGCATCGGGCGTCGGACGTTCGGCCACGCCCGCCGCCGGCTGGGGCAGCAGCGACCAGAGCAGGGCGCGCAGGCGCTGGCGGCAATCGCTGCAATCGGGCCGTGCGCGCAGGGTTTCGATGGCGGCCACCAGGGACAGCGGGTCTTCGAGGCGGTCGGCGTTGGTTTCCAGCCAGTCGCTCATCGGTTCGAGTTCGGGCCTGCGGTCTTCATCCGCCAATGCCCGCCACAGGTCCGGCACCGGCGAGTCCGGCGTCGTCGCGGGCTGCAGTCCGTCGCGCCGGTCGGCGATGCCTTCGCGCTTGCCGGTCATGCGCCGGCTCTCATCGATCGGCGGCAGCTCCAGGCCCACGCGCGCCAGGTAGATGCGGCTGGCCTGCTGCACCTGCTTGATGAACGCCAGCGCGCGGTAGGCATGCGGCAGCGCGCGCTGCGGTTCACCCTGGCGCAGTTCGCCTTCCGAGGACCACATCGCGTCCAGCGCCTGCTTGAGCAAGGCGCGGGTCTGCGGGTCGAGCAGGGTGGCGGCCTCGGTATCGTCGTGGGTGTGGCCGTAGTCCTCGAGCACGCTGATCGCCGTGCCCAGCGGCGCGTCGCTTCCCGGGCCGTGGTCGTGGCCGTCGTCTTCGCTGTGCTCACCTTCCAGGCCGGGCGGCGCTTCGGGCTGGCCCTCGTTTTCTTCGCCCAGGAACTGGCCGTAGCGCATGCGCAGGATGCGCTGGTCGAAGCCGATCGCGTCCGAGCGCGACACGAACTCGTCGGGCGCCAGTCGTGGTCGCTGTGGGATGAGGGCTTCGATGTCGAGGATGATCTGGCGCTGGCTGCGGAAGAAGGCCGGCAGCGCCTTTTTCACCAGCCCCTCCATGCCCGTGGCCTCCGTGGCCGGCGGCATCGGCCAGCGCAGGATCAGGCTGGGGCTGCGGCTGGCCTGCGGGGCCGGCGCACGGTTGTCGCTGACGTCCAGGCGCACGATCAGGTCGTCGCCTTCGGCCAGGCCCAGCGCGGCCAGGTCCAGGGCACGGCGGTAGCGCCGCTGCTTCAGCTCGCCCTCGCCGCGCAGCGCCAGGCTGCGTTCGCTCACGGTCACCTGCTCGCCGCTTCCCTGGGCCAGGGTGATGTGCAGGCGGGCCGCGCCCAGGCCGTGGTCGTCGCTGGCCTCGAACACCAGCGGCCAGGTGCGCTGGCCGTCTTCGCGCAGGGTCAGCGGCCGTTCGGGGGTGATCACGCGGATGACCGGCGGCTGGTCGGCGATCGCATCGAGGCGGTGCAGTTCGTCTTCCGCCGGGGGCAGCGACGCGGTGATCGCGATCCGGTAGAGCACGGAACGGTGCAGCGTGTGTTCGCCGGTCCAGTGCTCGCCCTCGCGCCGCAGCGCCAGTTCGCCGCCGTCGTGCCAGCGCAGCACCACCGCCTCGGGCTGCGGCGAAAACCGCAGGCGCCAGCGCAGGCGCGAACCTTCCGGCGCCTGCAGCGACAGCATCGATTCGGTGCGGGCGGGCAGTGCGGTGTAGTCCGGTGCCTGCACGTCGACGCCGACCTCGACGAGCGCTACGGCGGTGGCGACGATGTCGCTGGTTTCGCCCGGAGCGCGCGGCGTCGTCGGCGCTTGCGTCGAAGCGTTCGGCCAAACCAGCGCCGCCAGCGTCAGGACGCTGCCCAGTACCAGACTGGCCAGCAGGGCGCGGTGCGGCCAGGCCGGACGCAGGTCGGGCGCAGGCAGGCTGGCCAGTTGCTGCGCCAGGCGTTCGTGCTGCAGCGTCTGCAGCGGGCCCAGGGTGGCGGGGTCGGAGAACAGCAGGTCGGCGCTGTCCTGCCAGCGGGGGTCGGCGTTGAGCCGGCGAGCCAGCCAGCGCTCGTCGTGACGCGCCCGCTGTCGTCGCCACCAGGCGAAGGCCAGGAGCGCCAGGACCGCGGCGGCCAGGCCGGCGGGCAGCGGTGCCTGCAGGCGTTGTCCCCAGGCTGCCGTCGCCAGCAGCAGCGGCAGCAGCAAGAGCAGCGCCGCGGAGGCGAGGCGCAAGCTCACGGCGCGCCGGGCTACGTGCAGGCGCGTAGTCACGCCGGCCTCCGCATGGACTGGCCGGCGGCGAGCCAGCGTTCAATCAGGAACAGCGCGGCCAGCCCCACCGCCAGCCAGGGCGCCAGCGGCTGGCCCGGCGGTGCGTAGGTGGCGGCGCCTGGCAGGGGCGCGTAAGCGCGTGCATCGCTGCGCGTGGGAGCCGGAGGTGGGGGCTGCAAGTGCGCCTGCAGCCACTGCGGGAAGCGGGCGTCGAGAAGTTCGGGGAAGGCCGCGGGTTCGAGCGGCACCGCGAACTGCAGCAGCCGGCCCTGGCCATGGCGGGCGGCAGCCAGGAGGACCTCGCCGTTTTCTCCGCGCCAGACGGCTTCCGCCGGTGCTGGCAGCGGCCAGGGCGTGGTCTCGCCAAGCAGCAGCGTGCCGCCATTGTTCGCGAATGCCAGTACCGGCTCGGGCACTTCGTCTTCGGCCAGCCAGGTGAGCAGTTTCGTGTCCGCGGGCCAGGGCGCGTCCAGCGGGGCAAAATCTACCTTCGCGTCCTCCTGGCCCGCCGTAACGAACCACGCCGCCTGCGCCGCGACCAGCCAGCGTGACTGCGTGGCCAGGCCGGGCGCGTGGCGGATCACCATGTCGGGCGGTGCGGGCGCCGGCGATACGGCGTCGGCAACCGGCGGCGAGGCTTCGACAACCCACTGCACCGGTCGCGACAGCCGCGGGCGTTCGCCGTCCGCGCCGTCGAGGATCGCCGGAACGTGCACGACCAGGCCACGACCCGCTGCCAGTTCGGCATCGGCCTGGCGCAGCAGGCTGGCCACCGGTTGGCGTGCGTTGGGCGCCGCGGTGTCGATGTGCGGGAAACCGGGCGCCAGCCAGCGCACGTCGGCCTCGGCGCCGGATGTGGGCGGGGCCAGCGCGGGATGCACCAGCACGCGCGCGCCGCCACCGCCGTCGTGCAGGAACCAGGGCGCGGCCAGCAGCAGCGCCAAACCCGCCACCAGCAGCAGGCGTAGCGCCAGCAGCAGCCACTGTTCAAGACGAAGTTTTTGCCGCGGCCGTCGGACGGCGCGCAGCCAGCGCAGCGCGGCGAACATCGTCGGCTGCTGCTGTTCGCGCCGCGCCAGGTGCACCAGCAGCGGCAGCGCCAGCCCGAGCAGGGCCAGCAGGCCGAGCGGGAAGGCCAGGCCGAAACTCATGCCCGCTCCGCGGCGCCGGGCGCCAGCAGCCGCCGCAGCGGCAGGTCCATGGGTTCATCCAGCCACGCCGTCTCGCTGCGGATGCCGGCGGCGGCCAGGCGGGCGTGCAGGGCCCGGCGCGCGGCGCCGAACTCCGCCAGGAAGGAGGCGCGGGCGGCGGGGGCATCAGTCACCCGTTCCCGCCCGGACTCGGGGTCGCGGAAACGGTGGCCGCCGCGGAAGGGGAAGTCGCGTTCCTCGGCGGTGAGCAGCTGCAGGTTCAGGACCTCGCGGCGGGCGGCAGCCAGTTTCTCCATCAGCGCGACGCTCGCCTCGTCGAAGTCGTCACCCAGCACCATCACCAGGTGGCCGGGGCCCAGGCGTTCCCAGAGCGGGCGCAGCGCCGGCTCGGCGGGCCAGGCGCCGCCGGCCCGCAGGCCGTGCAGTTCCAGCAGGCAGCGGTCGCGGTGGCGCGGGCCGGCACCGGCCGGCACCAGGCGCAGGCCGTCGCCGCCCACCGCCGCCAGGCCGAACTGGTCGCCCTGGCGCAGCGCCAGTTCGAAGACGCAGGCCGCCAGGCCGCGGGCCAGGTCCAGTCGACTCCAGTCGGGTCGGGCGGCATCGGTCTGTGCCATCGAAGCGCTGGTGTCGATGACCACCCAGGCGGTGAGCGGGCTGTCGCGTTCGGCTTCGCGCACGAAAAAGCGGTCGGAGCGCGCGTAGAGCTTCCAGTCCACCTGGCGCAGTTCGTCGCCCGGTTCGTAGGCGCGGTACTGCGCGAACTCCAGGCCGGCACCGCGACTGCGGCTGCGGTGCTGCCCGAAGCCATGCCCGCCCGTGGCCCGGCGTCCCTCGAGGCGCAGGTCGCGCAGCCGGGCACGCACCGCGGCGGGGATGAAATCCGGGCCGGACATGCTTGGCCTCAGGCCGGGTGCGGGACCGCGCGCAGCAGCGCCGCCACCACGTCGTCGGGCGATTTGAGCTCGGCCTCCGCGGCGAAGGACAGCAGCAGGCGGTGGCGAAGCACCGGCGCGGCCAGCGCCAGCACGTCGTCGCGGGTGACGGCGAAGCGGCCGTTGAGCAGCGCGCGCGCCTTGCAGGCCAGCACCAGCGACTGGCCGGCGCGTGGGCCCGCGCCCCAGCGCACGTACTGCGCGATCTCCGCCGGCGCGCCGGGGCCGGGCCGGCTCGAGCGCACCAGCCGCGTGATCCAGTCCAGCAGGTCGGCGCCCAGGTGGACTTCGCGCACGCGCGCCTGCAGGGCCAGCACGTCGTCGCCGCTCATCACGCGCGGCACCTTCGGGGTCTTGCCGCCGGTGGTCTGTTCGATGATGTCGCGTTCTTCGGCTTCGCTCGGGTAGTCCACCCGGATGTGCAGCAGGAAACGGTCGAGCTGGGCTTCGGGCAGGGGGTAGGTGCCGGCCTGTTCCAGCGGGTTCTGGGTGGCCAGCACGAAAAAGGGTTCCGGCAGCGGGTGCGTGGTGCCGGCATAGCTGACCGTGTGCTCCTGCATGGCCTCGAGCAGCGCGGCCTGGGTCTTGGGCGGCGTGCGGTTGAGTTCGTCGGCCAGCAGCAGGTGGGTGAAGACCGGCCCGGGCTGGAACTTGAAGTGGCGATGGCCGGTGCCGTGGTCCTCTTCCAGGATCTCGGTGCCCAGGATGTCGCTGGGCATCAGGTCGGGCGTGAACTGCACGCGCCGGAAGCCCAGGTCCAGGGCCTGGCCCAGCGTGCGAACCAGTAGGGTCTTGCCCAGGCCGGGCACGCCCTCGAGCAGGCAGTGGCCGCCGGCCAGCAGGCCGGTGAGCAGCTGTTCGACGACGTCGTGCTGGCCGACGATGGCCTGGCCGATCGCCTCGCGAAGCGGGGTGATGCGGTCGAGCAGGGTTTGCAGGTCGTCGGGGGTCTTGGTGTTCATCGCGGTTCCATCCGGGTCAGGCGGTCAGTGCGTACATCACGATGTTGACGGCGAACTTGGTGTTGTCTTCGGCCAGCCAGCGTTTGTTGCGCCAGTCGTAGTCCCATTCGCAGCCATAGTCCTTGTTGCTGTAGAGCACGCCCAGGCGGCCGTCGACCTCGATGCCCTTGAGGTGGTCGTGCACCAGGTCGTCGCCCCAGCCGTTGAGCTCGAAGCCCGTGGTGGGTGGGCCGTCGAAGCGGAAGAAGCTCGAATACAGCGGGTGCCGGTTCGAGAGCTTCTGCAGCGCGCGCGGGCCGAAGATGGACGCCATCTCGGCTTCGAACGATGTCGCGAACAGGCCGTCTATGTCGTGGTTGCAGTCGTCCACGAATACGAAGCCGCCGGCGCGCACGTAGGCCTCGAAGTTGCGGCGTTCGTCCGGGTTGAACTCCACCAGCTTGTGGCCGGCCAGGTAGCAGAACGGTGCCTGCAGCATGCGCGGGTCGGCCAGCGCCAGCACGTGCTCCTTCGGGTCCACGCGCAGCCGGGTGTAGTCGATCAGCGAGGTGATGATGTTCGCCGGCATGCGCTGGTCCACGTCCCAGTCGCCCGAGTCGTACATCAGCCGGGTGAACCAGAAGTCGTAGTCGTCGGACGCCGCGAAGGCGCGGCGCCCCGGCAGGGCCAGGGCGCCGGAGGCGGCGAGCAGGGACAGGAAACCGCGTCGGTTCATCGGTTTCCCATCCCCGCGGGCATCACACCGCGTCGGACAGCGAGGTGAAGGTGAAGTCGCGCAGCTTCATCGGCGGGATCATCATCGTGAACGGGGACTCGTCGCCGCTGATGCGCACCGGCTTGCCCAGTTCCTCGATGTTGTTGAGCATGATCACCGGCGATTCGTTGAAGCGGAAGTTCTTCACCGGGTGCTTGATCTCGCCGTTTTCGATGTAGAAGGTGCCGTCGCGGGTCAGGCCGGTCAGCAGCACGGTCTGCGGGTCGACCATGCGGATGTACCAGGTGCGCGTGACCAGGATGCCCTTCTGCGTGCCCTTCACCAGGTCGGCCGTGGACTTGTCGCCACCGGCCATCAGCAGGTTGCCGGGCTGGCCCATGGCGCGCTTGCCCTTCTCCTTGGCCCAGAAGCGCGAGTACTGCAGGTATTCGACCTTGCCGTCCTTGATGATCGGGTGCTTCTCGCGCGGCAGGCCCTGGTCGTCCCAGGGCATGACCGCGGCTTCGGGATGCCAGGGGTCGGCCATGATGTTCACGCGCGGGTCGTAGACCTGCTCGCCCAGGCGCGTGCCGCCGCCCTTCTTGGACAGGAAGCTCCGGCCCTCGTCGGCCTGGCGGGCGTCGAAGAAGAACATCATGAAGCTGATCAGGCCGGCGGCCGCGGCCGGTTCAAGGATGACCGTGTACTTGCCGGGCTCGAGCGCCTTGGCCTCGGCCGAATCGCGCGCCTTCTGGATGGCCACGGCGATGGCGTCGTCGGCGTCGAAGTCGCGGATGTCGCCGGTGTTGCGCGTCACCCAGCCCGAACCGCGGCCGTCTTCGGTGCGCACCGTGCAGGTGTAATTGACGTTGGTGGCCTTCTGGTAGCCGAAATTGCCCTTGGAGTTGGCGAAGGCGAAGAAGCCGTTCTCGTCCTGCAGGAAGCCGGCAGCGATCAGGTTGCCGTCCTTGCTGGGACCGATCGAGGCCGCGGCCACCTGGGCGCGCTGCGCGGGCGTGATGTCGGCGGTGGCCTGCACGAAGGTCGGCGAGGGCTTGTAGTCCTGCTTGCCGATGATGGACATGTATTCCGGGTTTTCCGGCGCCAGTCGCGCCAGCTCCTCGGAGCGCCGGACCACGCGCTCGAGCGAGGCGTCGTCGAAGCTGTTGATGGTGGTGATGCCCTCGCGCTTGCCGAACGCCGACTGCACGATCAGCTGGGCGTTGGAGACGATGCCGCTGGTCGAGACGTTGTTCAGCGCGAAACGGATGTTTCCGCTGATCGAACCCGACAGGGTCGCCGTGCATTCGTCGGCCTGCGACAGCTTGATGACCTTGTCGAGGATCGCCTTGGCCTGTTCTTCGGTGTAGATGCTCATGGTTTAAGGCTCCTGCGCCGGTCAGCCGAGGTTGCGGGCGGTGTTGATGACGTTCATGCCGTCGAAACGGGCCGTGGACGAACCGTGCGAGACGGCGGAAACCTGGCCGGGCTGGCCCTTGCCGTCGAAGAAGCTGCCGCCGATGCGGTAATCGGATTCGTCGCAGATGGCCGTGCAGGCGTTCCAGAATTCCGGCGTGCGGATCTGGTAGGCCACGTCCTCGAGCATGCGGGTGATCTTGCCGTTTTCGATTTCGTAGAACAGCTGGCCGCCGAACTGGGCGTTGTAGCGCTGCTGGTCGATCGAGAACGAACCGTCGCCGATGATGTAGATGCCCTTCTCGACGTCCTTGATCATGTCCTCGACGCTGAGCTTCTTCTTGCCCGGCGCCAGCGACACGTTGGCCATGCGCTGGAACTGCACGCTGGCCCAGGAATCGGCGTAGCAGCAGCCGTGCGATTCCTCTTCGCCGATGATGTGGACCTGGTCGCGGATGGCCTGGTAATTGACCAGCACGCCGTCCTTCACCAGGTCCCATTTCTTGGTCTTGACGCCTTCGTCGTCGTAGCCGACCGCACCCAGGCTGCCTTCCTGCACCTTGTCGGCGAACAGGTTGACGATGTCGCTGCCGTACTGGAACTTGTTCTCGCGCTTGTCGAGCGTGGCGAAGCTGGTGCCGGCGTAGTTGGCCTCGTAGCCCAGCACGCGGTCGAGCTCGAGCGGGTGGCCGACGTTTTCGTGGATGGTCAGGAACAGGTTGGTCGGGTCGAGCACCAGGTCGTACTTGCCCGGCTTGACCGAGGGGGCCTTGAGTTTTTCCCGGGCCTGCTTGGCGGCGGCGACGGCGTCCTCGATCATGTCGTAGGACTTGCCGTAGTTGACGATGCCATTGGGCGAGACGAAGCGGTCGCCCGGCTTGCCTTCCAGGTATTCGTAACCCAGGCCCATCGGCGCCGAAAGGCCGTCGCGGGTGCGGAACTTGCCGCTTTCCTTGTCCACGGCGGTCACCGTGAACGGCGCCCAGATGCGGTGCACGTCCTGGTCGATGTAGCTGCCGTCGGTGGACGCGAAGTATTTCTGTTCGTTGACCAGGAACAACGTGGAATTGACGAAGTTGGCGCCGGCGGCCATCGCCGCGGCGTTCACGCCCAGCAGCAGGTCCACCTTCTCCTTCACCGGCACTTCCATGGCGTTCTTGACGATCGGCGTGCGCCAGCTGACCTCGCCGAAGCCCTTCACCGGCGCCAGCTGCACCGGCGTGGTCTGCAGGCCGGCGTTGGCCTTGGCGATCGCGGCGGCCTGGCGGGCCGCGTTGGCGACGCCGGACGTGCTCAGGTCGCTGGTGGCGGCGAAGCCCCAGGCGCCGTTGGCGATCACGCGGATGCCGACGCCGGTGGATTCGGTGTTCACTACGTTCTGCACCTTGTCTTCGCGGGTGACCACGAATTGCTGCAGATAGCGGCCGATGCGGACGTCGCAGTAGCTGGCGCCGGCGTCGCGGGCGGCCTGCAGGGCAGCGTCGGCCATCGCCTTCTTGATGCTGATGTCGAGGGAGGTGACCAGTTCGTCGGCGGCGATAACGCGACCGAAGGGCATCATCAGGCCGGCGAGGCCCACTCCCGACATCGTCAGGAAATTACGTCTGTCCATCGTGTCACTCCAAAGGCAAGGGGCTGGCCCGCCCGACTCTGGGTTGGCGCGGCGGGGGGCGTCAAGTGACGATTGGCCTAGGCTCGGTCGTGCGCGCGTTCCGCGGAACTTAAGCGCACTGGCGTAGTCTCACGGGGCGTCCCGCCGCAAGGAGTCTTCACATGAGCAGACAATTCAAGGCCGGCCCCTGGCTGGCCGTCGCCTTCCTCGCCGTATGCGGCGTACTGGCCTGGAAGTACTACCCGCGTGAAGACGCGGTGCCGGCGTCGCCGGCCGAAACCATTGCACCGGCTCCCGAGGCTCCGCGCGAGCCGCAGGTGCTGCACCCGATCGAGGACGTGCCGGTGCTGCCGGAAGAAGCCCCCGCCGAACCGCTGCCGGCGCTGGCCGACAGCGACGCCGTGGCCTGGGCGGCGCTGGCGGGCCTGCTCGACGGAGGCGACCTTGCGGCGTTCCTGGTGCCCGACTACCTCGTGCAGCGCCTGGTGACGACCATCGACAACCTGCCGCGCCGCGACATCACCCGCCAGGCCTATGCCGCCCGCCCCGTGACCGGTGACCTGGCCGTCGGCGTGTCCGGCGAGCAGCGTTACCTCGACCGCGCCAACTTCGCCCGCTACGACACCGCCGTGGCCACGTTCGAGCGCGTGGATTCGCGCCGGCTCGTTTCGGCCTACGTGCGCCTGTATCCACTGTTCGAGCAGGCCTATCGCGAGGTCGGCGTGCCCGGGCGGACCTTCAACGACCGCCTGGTGGAAGTCATCGACCACCTGCTGGCCGCGCCCGAACCGGGCGACAACCTGGCCTTGGTGCCCGTGCCGGGCCGGCCGCGCTGGGCCTTCGCCGACCCGCGCCTGGAACAGGCTTCGATCGGCCACAAGGCGCTCTGGCGCATGGGTCCGGACCATGCCACCCGCGTGAAGGCCAAGCTGGGCCAGCTGCGCGAGCTGCTGGCGGCCCAGCGCCCGGCCGGCTGAAAGCTGCCCGGGGGCCGGGCCATGCGCTAGGCTGCGGCGCATGTCGCCACTCCGATCCATCGGGCGCCGGCTGGCCCGTTTCCTGGCCA
Source organism: Arenimonas aestuarii (assembly GCF_054781715.1). Taxonomy (NCBI): domain Bacteria; kingdom Pseudomonadati; phylum Pseudomonadota; class Gammaproteobacteria; order Lysobacterales; family Lysobacteraceae; genus Arenimonas; species Arenimonas aestuarii. The sequence goes on from NZ_BAAGTW010000008.1 coordinate 22,654, forward strand.
AGCCGCGCGAACGAAGCAGCCACCTCCCCACCAGCCCGCCGCGGCTGCTCGCCGCGACCCTGCGCAAGGGCGACGTGCTGCTGGTCGAGGGCAGCAGCCGCTTCGCGACGGCCATCAAGTACCTGACGCAATCCACGTGGTCGCACGCGGCCCTGTGCATCGGTGACACCCTCGGGCCGGCCGCCGACGGCGACGAGCCGCGCATCTTCGTGGATGTGGACGTGGTCGAAGGCGTGCGCACCATCCCGCTGTCCACCTTTGCCGGCCTGCACGCGCGCATCTGCCGGCCGGTGGGCCTGCTGGACGAGGAGATCGACGCGCTGGTGCGCTTCATGCTCGATCGCAAGGGCATCACCTACGACCTCAAGAACATCTTCGACCTGGCGCGTTACCTGGTGCGCACGCCGCCGGTTCCCGGTTCGATGAAGCGCCAGCTGCTGGCGCTGGGCAGCGGCGAGCCGACCAAGGCGATCTGCTCGACCCTGCTGGCCCAGGCCTTCGAATCGATCCGCTATCCGATCCTGCCGGAGATCGAACGCGTGGACGCCGGCACCCTCGGTGGCAAGCTTGCCCGCCGGGAGATCCTGCACATCCGCCACCACAGCCTCTACGTGCCGCGCGACTTCGACGTCTCGCCGTTTTTCGAGATCGTCAAACCGCGCCTGGCCCAGGGTTTCGACCACCGGGCGCTGGAATGGAAGGCCTGAGGCCGCCCCCGGCAGCGACCCGCGAGCGCATCGCCGCCGACGCCTGAAGCCCACGGGTTAGACTTGCGGCCCCGCTGCCGCTACCGCCGAATTCGTGACTGCCGATCCCGCGCTCGACACCTTGTTGTTGCCCCTGGCCTCCGGCGCGCTGGAATGGCCGGCGCCGGGTGCTTGCCTGTTCCTGCGCGCGCGCACGGGCCCGGCGCTCAATGCCGCGCGCCGGCACCGGCCGGTGTGCGAGCAGGGTTTCAAGCCCTGGGCGGACGCGCTGGCCAAGGATGGATTCGCGGTCTCGGAATCCAATACCGGCCGTTTCGGGCTGGTGATGCTGCTGGCGCCACGCCAGCGCGAAGAATCCCGGGCGCTGCTCGCGCGTGCGGTCGACCAGGCGGGCCACGGCGGCGTGGTGCTGGCCTGCGCGGCCAACAAGGAAGGAGCGCGTTCGATGCAGGACGACCTCGAGCGCCTGGCCGGTTCGGTGCACGTGCTGGGCAAACACCATTGCCGGGCGGTCTGGACCGCGCCCCTGGGCGAGTCCGTTGACAGCGTCCTGCTGGCCCAGTGGCGTGAACTGGATGCGCCGCGGCCGATCCTGGACGGGCGATTCCAGAGCCGGCCGGGCCTGTTCGCCTGGGACCGCATCGACGCCGCGTCGGCGCTGCTGGCGGCGAACCTGCCCACCGACCTGGCGGGCGAGGGCGCCGACCTGGGGGCCGGCTGGGGTTACCTGGCCGCCGAGGTGATGGACCGCTGCCTCGGCGTCACCGCGCTCGACCTCTACGAAGCCGAGGCCCGCGCGCTGGCACTGGCCCGCAGCAACCTGGCGGGCCGGCGGTTCACGCCCGGCCTGCACTGGCACGACGTCACCGCCGGCCTGCCGCGGCGCTACGACTTCGTCGTCTCCAACCCGCCCTTCCACCAGGGCCGCGCTGACCAGCCCGAGCTGGGCCAGGCCTTCATCCACGCCGCGGCCCAGGCGCTGCGGCCCGGTGGCCGCCTGTGCCTGGTGGCCAACCGCCACCTGCCCTACGAACAGGCCCTGGCGCGGGGTTTCGGCGAGGTGCGCAAGCTCGCCGATGCCGGTGGTTTCAAGGTCATCCACGCGGTGAAGGCGGGCGCATGAAACTGGTCAAGCTCATCGCCAACCTCGGTTACGGCAGCCGCAAGCAGGTGGCGCTGATGTTCCGCGAAGGCCGCATCACCGACGCCGCCGGCGAGGTGCTGTACGCCGACGACGCGGTGGAGCATGCCGACGTGCGCGTCGACGGCGAGCCGCTGGACCCGCCGCAGGGTTTGCTGCTTTTGCTGCACAAGCCGGTGGGCTACACCTGTTCCACCAAGGACCCGGGGCGGGTGGTCTACGACCTGCTGCCGCCGCGCTTTCGCCTGCGCAACCCGGCCCTGTCCACGGTCGGACGGCTCGACCGCGATACCTCGGGCCTACTGCTGATGACCGACGACGGTGCGCTGCTGCACCGGATCACCTCGCCCAAGGCGATGCTGCCCAAGATCTACGAAGCGGTGCTGGCCGAAGACCTGCGTGGCGACGAGGCGGCGATATTCGCCAGCGGCACGCTGATGCTGGAATCGGAGAAAACGCCGCTGGCGCCCGCCGGGCTCGACGTGCTGGAGCCGCGCCGCGCCCAGGTCACCCTGGTCGAAGGCCGCTACCACCAGATCCGCCGCATGTTCGCCGCGGTTGGGAACCACGTGCACAGCCTGCACCGCCACCGCCTGGGTGGCCTGGACCTGGACGGGCTGGCCCCCGGCGAGTGGCGGCTGCTCAACGACGCCGACCGCAGCAGGCTCTTCAATCCCGGCTGATCCCCGCCTGGGAGGAGTCCGGGGGCGTCAGTCGCGGAAGTTGTCGAACTGCAGCGGGATTTCCAGGTCCGACTTCTTCAGCAGGGCCATGGCGTCCTGCAGGTCGTCACGCTTCTTGCCCGAAACGCGCAGCTTGTCGCCGTTGATCTGGGCCTCGACCTTGATCTTGGCTTCCTTGAGCGTGGCGACGATCTTCTTGGCCAGCTTCTGCTCGATGCCCTGCTTGACGGTGATCTTCTGGCGCGCCTGGGCCAGGTTGATCTCCGGTTCGCCCTCGTCCAGGCAGCGGATGTCGATGCCGCGGGCAATCAGCCGTGCGCGCAGGATGTCGAGCATCTGCTTGAGCTGGAAATCACTCGGTGCCTTCTGGGTGACCACGAAGCCGTCAAGCTCGAAGCTCGCGTCCTGGCCCTTGAAATCGAAGCGGTTGCCGAGCTCGCGATTGGCGGTGTCAACGGCGTTGGTCAGTTCATGTTTGTCCACTTCGGACACGACGTCGAACGAAGGCATGGCGGCTCCCGGTTGGTTTTTGGCCATTCTAGCCGAGCCGGACCGGCATTCATCCGGCTGAACGGGGGGCTGGCCTTCACGCCGGGCGAACGGCGGATTCAAGGGCAATTCAGCGCCGCGAACACAATCATTCGCTCCGTGGACGGCCCTGCCGCCCGCGCTCCGTAGCCCGAGGGATCCGAACATGAAAAGAGTATTGATGGTTTCGATGGCCGTCCTGCTGGCCGGTGCCACGGTGATGCCGGCCGCGGCACAGGACGTGCGCGCCCGCGTCGTCGCAGGTGCGTCGGCCCAGGACAACAAGGGCCCCGTGCGGGTGGATCGCCGCGATGATCGTCGCGAAGACCGCCGCGGCAACCGCGGCAATCACCGTGACGACCGCCGCGACTGGCGTGCCGATCGCGGCAGCGAGCGGCATGAGCGGCATGATCGGCGGGATAACCATCGGGACTGGCGCGCCGATCGCCGCGAGGACCGCCATGACGGTCGCCATGATCGCCGCGAATGGCGCCAGGACCGTCGGGACGATCGCCGCGACTGGCGCCACGACCGTCGCCACGACCGTCACTACGCGCGTCACGACGACCGCCGCTGGCGCGGTTACCAGTGGCGCCCCGAGTATCGTTACCGCGCGTCGACGCGCTACGTCTATCCGTCGGGACACCGCTACGTGCGCTGGGGCGTTGGCCACCGGATGCCGCCGGCGTACTACAGCCGTCCGTATTACGTCGACTACAGCCGTTACCAGCTCCCGCCGCCGCCCTACGGTCACCGCTGGGTCCGTTCCGACCGTGACGTGGTGCTCGTAGCCCTGGCCACCGGTCTGGTGCTGGACGTGCTCTACGACCTGTACTACTGAGCCATCGTGCGAGGTGGTTCTCCGACGGGCGGCCGCAAGGCCGCCCGTCTTGTTTCAGTCGCCGGCGTCCTGCCCGCCATCGAACAGGCCCGGCTGCGGCGGTGCTTCGTGATCGCCGCGGAAGTTGGCCAGGCCCACGCCCACCAGCCGGAAACGCGTGCTCGCCGGCAGGTCCACGCGCTGGCGCAGGTCCAGCGCAAGCGCCGTGAATTCCTCCAGGGTGGCGGGCATCACGGCCGGCGTCAGGCTGCGGGTGAGGATGCGGAAGTCGGCGGTCTTGAGCTTGAGCACGATGGTGCGCGGACTGCGCCCGGGTTCGCGCCGGGCCGCGGCCCAGGCCTTGGCGGCCAGGCGAACGATGGCGTCGCCGGTCTGTTCCAGCGGCAGGTCGGCTTCGAAGGTGTCCTCGGCCGAGACCTGGGTAGTGGGGCGTTCGCTTTGCACCGGATGCTCGTCGATGCCCAGCGAAAGTTCGTGCAGTCGCCGGCCCCAGCGTCCGAACCGGGCTTCCAGGGCTTCGCCGCCAAAACCGCGCAGCTGACCCACGCTTTGGATGCCCAGCGCGGCCAGCTTGCCTTCCATCACCCTGCCCACGCCCGGGATCTTGCCGACCGGCAGCGGTGCCAGGAAGTCAGCCACCATGGCCGGCTTGACCACGTAGATGCCGTCGGGCTTGCGCCAGTCGCTGGCGATCTTGGCCAGGAACTTGTTGGGCGCGACGCCGGCCGAGGCGGTCAGCGCCGTTTCCTCGCGGATCTGGGCGCGCACCGATTCGGCGACGGCGGTGGCGCTGGCCAGGCCGAGCTTGTTTTCGGTGACGTCCAGGTAGGCCTCGTCCAGCGAAAGCGGCTCCACGAGGTCGGTATGCCGGGCGAAGATCTCCCGCACCTGCCGGGACACCGCCTTGTAGCGCGCGAAGTCGGGCGGCACGAACACCGCCTGCGGGCATAGTTTTTCCGCCCGCAGCGCCGGCATCGCCGAGCGCACGCCGAAGGTGCGCGCTTCGTAGCTGGCGGCGCAGACCACCGACCGGGCCCCGCGCCAGGCCACCACCACCGGACGCCCGCGCAGCGAAGGGTCGTCCCGCTGTTCCACGGAGGCGTAGAACGCGTCCATGTCCACGTGCACGATCTTGCGCGGCGCGGTCACGGTGTGGCGCCGAGCCGGTCCTTCAGGGCGGCCCGGTAGCGGCGGCTGCAGGGCAGGATGCTGCCGTCGTGCAGGTGGATGCGGGCGTCGCCGGTGTCCAGGGGTTCGATGCTGGCGACATGATCGAGATTGACGATGTGGCTGCGGTGCACCCGCTGGAAGCGGGCCGGGTCGAGCCGCGCCTCGATGGCCGAGATGGTCGTGCGCAGCGGGTACTCGCGGCCGCGCACGCGCAGGTTCACGTAGTTGCCCGAGGCCTGCAGGGCCTCGATGTCGCTGGCCGCGACCAGGAATTCGCGACCGAGCTTGCGGACCAGGAAACGTTCCGGGCGTTCGACCGGTTCCTCGGGCGGGGCATCGTCGGGGGCATCGAGCAGGCGTGCTTCGCCCTGGAGGCGCCGGAGCACGAAGCGATAGGCTTCGATCAGCAGCACCAGGCCGGCGTAGGTCCGCACGTCCTTGAGGTACTCGTAGGTCAGCTGACGGCCCCAGGGTCCGAAGTCGTAGCTCTCGCCAGCCGCGGCGTACACGGCCATGCGCAGGGCCACCATGCCCAGCACGTGCAACGCGCAATACGCCAGGCTGCCGGCGACATGGGCCGCCAGCACGCGCCGCCAGTCGTCCAGGACCAGGGGGAAACGCCGGGTGTACCAGACCACCGCGGGCACCAGGGCCAGGAAGACCAGATTGCTCGACCATTCCCAGATCGCCGGTTCCAGGGGGTGGTGGGCGATGCCGGCCCGGCGCAGCTCCATGCCCACGGTGAGGGTATTGGCGGTGGCGCTGACAACCACCACCCCGATCCAGTAGCCCCATTCCAGCCAGCGGCGGTGGGGCAGGAAGCGTTCATAGGCGGTGCGGGGCGGGGACGGCGCGGGCATCGGCGCATTCTAGGCGGCAGCCGGCAAAAGCGCGCCCCGGTTCGTCCCGGGATACCGCGATTCGTCCCCGGGACCCGGCAACCGGTCACCCCGCGCTGGCGGGGCGCAGGGCGCCGCGGCGAGGCTGCCCCGACGTCCACCGGAGCCCGCCATGCAACGCCGCCACGACCTCGACGCCTTGCGCGTCCTCGCCATCCTGTCCCTGATCGCCTACCACTGCGGCATGCTCTACGTCGCTGACTGGGGCTGGCATATCAAGTCCAGCTACCTGCAGGAGTGGCTGCAATGGCCGATGCTGGCCATGAACCGCTGGCGCATGGCCCTGCTGTTCCTCATCTCGGGCCTGGCCATCGGCCTGTACCAGCCGGAGCGGGGGCCGGGACGTTTTGCCCTGCTGCGCACCTGGCGACTGTTCCTGCCCCTGCTCTTCGGCATGCTGGTCATCGTGCCGGTGCAGGCCTACTGCCAGGGCGTGGTCAATGGCACGGTGTCGCCGGGCTACGGCGCTTTCCTGCTGCGCTACTGGGAACTTCGCCCCTGGCCCGAGGGTGGTTTCGACGGCGCCGAACACGGGGTCACCTGGAACCACCTGTGGTACCTGGCCTACCTGTGGGTCTACAGCCTGTTGCTGGTTGCGATACTGCCGCTGCTGCGGTCCCGGCCCGGCCAGCGCCTGCAGGCGGCCCTGGGCGGTCTGCGCGGCTGGCGCCTGGTGCTGGTTCCGGCGCTGCCCTTGGTGCTCTACATGAACGTGCTGATGCCTCGGTTCGAGTCCACCAACGCCTTGCTCGACGACTGGTTCCAGCACGCGCAGTTCTTCACCGTGTTCGTTTATGGCTACCTGCTGGCCCGCGTGCCGGGCTTCTGGGCCGAACTGGCCCGCCTGCGCAGGCCGCTGGCGATGGCCGCGGTGGCGATGTTGCTGGTCTACGTGCCGGTGCTCAAGCTCGATGTTGTCTTTCCTGAGTGGGCGCTGGTGGCGATGCGCTGCCTGCGCGGCCTCATCGTGTGGACGGTGCTGCTGGCGGTGCTGGCCTGGGCCCGCCACGCCCTGGACCGTCCGTTCCGCTGGCTGCCCTATGCCAGCGAGGCGGTCTACCCCTGGTACGTGATCCACCAGAGCGCCACCGTGCTGCTGGCCTACTGGCTGGTGCCGCTGGAGCTGGGCGCATGGCGCGAAGCCACGCTGGTGGTGCTGGGCACGCTGGCCGCCTGCGCCCTGGGCCACGAAATCGTCCGGCGGGTGGGCGTGCTGCGGCCGCTGTTCGGGCTCAAGCGCCGCAAGCCGGCGTCAGTGCGGCCGCAGGCGGAACCGCTCGCGGTAGTCGGCGGGCGTGAGTGAGGTGGCGCGCTTGAACAGCTTGCGGAAGCTCGACGTATCCGAATACCCACAGCGCTCGACGATCTCGTCGAAGCTCAGCAGCGTCGTCTCCAGCAGCGCCTTGGCCCGTTCGACCCGCAGGTGCTGCAGGTGGGCGAGCGGGCTGGCGTTGTAGTGCTGGCGGAAATGCCGCAGCAGGCTGCGCTCACTGGTGCCGCAGTGCCTTGCCAGCTCGGTGATGGTCAGCTCGCGGTGCAGTTCGCGCTGCAGAAAGCCTTCGGCCTTTTCCGACAGCGAGTGCCGCGGTCGTTCGGCCAGGGCCAGGCTGATGTAGGGCGCCTGGCTGGTGCGGTCGGGGTCGAGCAGCATCATGCGGGCGGTGTTCTGGGCCAGCGCGGGGTCGGTCACGCGCCCGAGCAGCTGGAGCAGGTAGCCCATCACCGCGGTGCTGGCGCCGGTGGTGGCGATGTTGCCGTCCTCGACCACCATGCGCTGCACGTCCAGTCGCACCCGCGGGTAGTGGCTCCGGAAGGCGCCGTCGAGCCACCAGCTGGTGGTGGCCTCGTGGCCATCGAGCAGGCCGGCTTCAGCCAGCAGCAGGCTGCCGCAGCAGCTGGCGGCCAGCGGAACGCCGCGCAGCGACAGTGCCCGCAGCAGTTCGATCTCGGGGCCGTAGGCGTGCAGCTGTTCCAGCGCGTCGTGCACGCTGGCGTGCATGTAACCGGGCACCAGCAGCAGGTCGAGCGCGCGGTCGGGTGAGTGCACGGGGCCGATCACAAGACCGTCGCCGACGGTGATGGTGGCCTGGCCACGGGCGCCCACCAGCACCGACTCCAGTCTCAGCCCGGTGGCCGGGTCGCGAAGCTGGGCCAGCTTCTGCGCGATCTTCAGCAGGTCCATCGCGCCGGTGTAGGAGGACGGCATGGCGCCATCCATGGCCAGCAAGCCAAGGGTGAACCGGCCTTCAGCGGGCGACATAGATCGACCCGGAATTATCCGACAGCCAGTCCAGCAGCACCCGTGGCACGGCCATGGCCGGCAGCGGGCCGGCGGTGGCCTGGCTGCAGTCGAGCAGCCGCACGCGGCCGGGGTGGCCTTCGGGCAGGGCCGTCGCCGACGGCGCCACCAGGGTTGGCTGTCCCTGGTCGTCACGGGTCAGCAGCCACAGGCCCGGCGGGGGTGCGCTGCCGAGTTCACAGCTATCGGCGACCCGGAGCTTCAGGTCGGGGCCGTCGGCCGGCAGCAGGCGCCAGCGGCGCAGGGGGGCATCGAAAACGGCGTCGTAGCGCGTGCCTTCGACAAAAATCGACTCGTCGGCGACCGGTGCCGCGGCTTGGGAGGCCACGGGGTGGACGGACAGCATTGCGGTCAGCAGGGCCAGGATCATCAGGCGTTTCATGGCGGATTCCTCGTGTCCCGGGCGGGGGTGCCGGGGTGCACATAGGGTCGCGCTGGCGAGTTTGGCCCGGCAGTGGCGAAAACGCCACCCTAAGGGCGAAATCCGCCTAGTCGTCGGCCTGGCAGCCGTCGCTGTAGTGCAGCCAGCCGGTGACCAGGCCGCCGTCGGTCTCGATCCGCTCGACCCGGCCGCAGGTCAGCATGGGTCGGTTTTCACCCGGGGGGTACCAGCGCGGCTGGTCCTCGCCGGGCAGGATGTCGGCGGTCGGCACGGGTTTGACCGATTCGATGTCGCCGGCGCCCAGGTCCACCAGGCAGTCGAAGCGGTCGCCGCCCGAATCCACCAGGCGCACTGCCGCCTTGCCGTTGTCCAGGGGCCAGGCGGTGCTGGCAGCTTCGGTGACCACGCCGCCGTCGAAGGCACAGCGCAGGACCGCCTTGCCCAGGGCGGGCAGGTTGCGGCTCCAGTCCTGCGAAGGCTTGCCGCCGGCATCGAACACCGGCGCGTTTTCCAGGTCCAGGCCATATTCCACGCGGCAGCAGCCGCTGCCTTCGCGGCCGTCGGCGAACCGCAGCGCCGCACTGAAGGGCATCGCCGGGCCATCGGCCATGGTGTCGAAACACTGGGCCGGCGACAGCACCGCGCCGGTGAAGGCCGCCGGATCGTCCTCGGGCGCGCCGCGGAAGGTCCAGGCCCCGGTGCCGGTGGGCGCGAGATCCCCGACCATCAGGGTTTCGGTCCCGGGCTCGGAAAGCACGCCGCCGTGCACGCCCAGTTCAAGGGACCAGAAAGGCTCGTTGCCACTGCAGCGGAAGCTCCGGGGTACCTGGCCTGGCGCGGGCTCGGACTCGGCCGGCGGGGCCGGCATCGGCATGGCTTCCACGGCCGGTTCCGGCGCGGTGATGTCCGTGGCGGGCACCTCTGCCTCGGGCGCCCGGGAGCACGCGGCCAGGGCAAGGGCGGTCAGTGACAGCAGCAGCATGGGGCGCATGGCGAACCTCCGGCACGAAGGCCCACGATGCCGCAGGGTCCCTGCGCCGGCAAGCTGAACGAACCCGGGGCACACGGGGACGCCCGGTCAACCCGGAGGCCTGGCGGGCGTTCTGGAGGGGCAAGGGCGGAATCCACCGCCACGAACACGAAACGGAGAACGCACATGCGCAAGACCCTGGTTTTCACTGCGCTGGCCCTGGCCAGTGGACTCGTGATGGCGCAGCAGGCCGGCCCCGCCGACACCGGTACCGACCGCGAAGCCATGCGCGCCCAATGGCGTGCCAAGGCGGATGCCCGCTTCACCGCGGCCGACAAGGACGGCGACGGCCAGCTCGACCGTATCGAGGCCCAGGGCCTGGGCGAGCGCCTGGCCAGGAACTTCGAGCGGGTCGACGGCAATTCCGACGGCCGGATCAGTCGCGACGAGATGGCGGCCATGCATGCCCGGATGCGTCACCACCACGGCGGCAAGGCAGGTCATCGCATGGGCTACATGCATGGGCTGATGAAGGGCATGGACGACGACGGCAACGGCGCGATCAGCCGGGCTGAGCTCGGCGACAAGCTGCCGAAGTTGGCGGAGAACTTCGCGACCATCGACAGCAACGGCGACGGAGAACTGGGTCGCGACGAAATGCGCGCATTCCACAAGGCCCGGCACGCCGGGCGAAACGCCGCGAAAACGGACTGAGGCAGGGTGGTGGCCGGAGCGGGGCGCGGGGGCGCCCCGCTCCGGAGCGATGCCGAACGTCCGTTCGCCGCAGTCCGGCGCCGAATGAAGGCTGCTTGGGCGTGATCAATCCGGGATGAACCCGGCGCCAAGGCCGGGTGAAGCCAACGCCCGATGAACGCCAGGGGAACCAAATCCCGGGCAGCGTGTCCCAAATGGCACAGGTGCCGCCAAGATGTCCGGGCGACCCTGTTCCCCGAGCAAGGGACTATCGGAAGCAGATCATTAGGCGCATGGGCCGCAATGGTCCCGTCCGGATGCGAACAGCACGCGCATCCCCAGGCGTTAGCGCCGCCCACGCCCCCCAGGGATCAACCGGGGGGTTTTTTTTGGGGCCAACCGGGGGACAATGCAAAACCCTCCGTTCGAAAACCCCAGGTGGACCATGGCCGAGCTCAAGGAAGCGCGGGTGCCGGATATCGGCGACGACAAGGACGTGCCGGTGATTGAAGTGCTCGTGAAGCCGGGCGACACCGTCAGCAAGGACCAGGGTCTGGTCACGCTGGAGTCCGACAAGGCAACGATGGAAGTGCCGGCGCCCTTCGACGGCGTGGTGCGCGAGGTGAAGGTGAAGGTTGGCGACGAGCTGTCCGAAGGTTCGGTGGTGGCGCTGATCGAGCCCGCCGCGGAAGTGGCGGACAAGCCGGCGGCGAAAGCCGAGGCAAAGCCTGCGCAAAAGACCGAAGCCAAGCCCGGGCCCAAGGCCGAGGCCGCGCCTGAAGCCAAGCCGGAGCCAAAGTCCGAGCCCAAGGCCGGGCCGGCCCAGCCCTCGACGCCGGCCATGAACGCCGGCAACCCGAATTCCCCGCCCGTCACCTTCGATGCCGAGGCCCTGATGCCCGGCAAGGTGCCGCACGCCAGCCCGGCCGTGCGTCTGTTCGCCCGCGAACTGGGCGTCGACCTGGACCAGGTCGCCGGCAGCGCCCGCGGTGGCCGCATAAGCAAAGAGGACGTGCAGGCCCACGTGAAGTCGGTGATGGCCGGCGGCGGCGCCGCACGCGGCGGCGGCGGCCTGGACCTGATCGCCTGGCCCAAGGTCGACTTCTCGAAGTTCGGCGAGGTCGAGCGCAAGCCGCTGTCGCGCATCCAGAAGCTCAGTGGCGCCAACCTGGCCCGCAACTGGGCGATGATCCCGCACGTCACCCAGTTCGAGGACGCCGACATCACCGAGATGGAGGCTTTCCGCAAGCGCCTGGGCGAAGAAAACAAGGACACCAAGGTCACGCCGCTGGTGTTCCTGATCAAGGCCGCGGTGGCGGGCCTGAAAAAATTCCCGGCCTTCAACGCCTCGCTCGACGGCGACGAGCTGGTGCTCAAGCAGTACTTCAACATCGGCATCGCCGTGGACACGCCCGATGGCCTGGTCGTGCCGGTGATCCGCGACGCCGACCGCAAGGGTCTGCTGGAGCTGGCCCGCGAACTGGGCGAGATCAGCGCCAAGGCGCGCGACAAGAAGCTGTCGTCGGCGGACATGCAGGGCGGCTGCTTCTCGATCAGTTCGCTGGGCGGCATCGGCGGCACGGCCTTCACGCCGATCATAAACGCGCCCGAAGTGGCCATCCTGGGCGTTTCGCGCAGCGCCATGAAGCCGGTCTGGAACGGCAAGGAATTCACGCCCCGGCTGATGCTGCCGCTGAGCCTGAGCTACGACCACCGGGTCATCGACGGCGCCGCCGCCGCGCGTTTCACCAGTTACCTGTCGCAGGTGCTGGGCGACCTGCGCCGGCTGCTGCTGTGACGGGTTCATGAGCGCACCGGCCGCACAAGCAAGCCAAGCCGCCGCTGATACGGCCGCCGTCGCGGGCAAGGGCTGGTGGAACCAGGTCCTGGTGGAAATCGGCGGTGTCAGCCTGACCCCGGCCGGGCTGACCGGCGCGGTCAGCGTATTCGTCATCGCCTGGCTGGTGTCGATGGTGCTTCGCCGCGGCCTGGCGCGGCTTTCCGAGCGCAAGGGCACGCGCGATCGCCGCGCCGCCATCTACGCCGTTGGCCGCATGCTGCACTACCTGCTGCTGTTCATCGCCTTCCTGGTGGCGCTGGAACTCATCGGCCTGCCAGCCAGCCGCTTCGCGGTGTTCGCCGGCGCGATCGGCGTCGGCCTGGGCTTCGGCCTGCAGGCGATCTTCAACAACTTCATCTCCGGCATCATCCTGCTGTTCGACCGCAGCCTGAAGGTCGGCGATTTCGTCGAACTCGAATCGGGCGTGCATGGCGAGGTCAGCGACATCAACATCCGTGCCACCCGCATCACCACCAACGACAACATCGAGATCCTGGTGCCGAACTCCGAGTTCGTCAGCGGCCGGGTGGTGAACTGGACCCACAACGATGTTTCGCGCCGGCTGCGCATTCCCTTCGGCGTGGCCTACGGCAGCGACAAGGAAACGGTGAAGACCGCGGCGCTGGAAGCCGCCGCCGCCGTTCCCTTCACCCTGGCGCAGGAAGGCCCGCGCCGGCCCCAGGTGTGGTTGACCGAATTCGGCGACTCCAGCCTGAACTTCGACCTGGTGGTCTGGCTTACCGCCGAAGCCACCAAGCGCCCGTCGGCGGTGAAGGCCGCCTATAACTGGGAGCTGGAAACCGCGCTGGCCAGGCACGGCCTCGAGATCCCATTCCCGCAGCGCGACCTGCATATCCGCAGCGCCTTCGGCCTGCGCGACAAGGATGCCTGGACAGCGCTGGGCCGGCCGGCTCCGGAGGAGAAGCAGGCGCCGCCGCCGGTCCGGTCCGGCGACAACGACGCCACCGAGGACGTCAAGCGCGAAATCGCCGAAGCGCCCGCCAAGCCCGCACCCGAAGAATGACGTCTGGCGCCAGGCTCCTGCTGCACAACCTGCTCCGCAAACAAGGATTGAATTGATGTCCCGTAGTGACGACGACAGCCGATCCAAACTTTTCGTGCGACTTGCCACGCGCGCCGACATTCCCGCGATCATCGCGCTTTCCGCGCGCACCTACGGCGAGCACATGGCCTACACGCCGGAAATGGTCGGCGGCCAGCTCACGCAGTTCCCGGGAGGCCAGTTCGTCGCCGAATACGATGGCGAAGTCGTGGGCTACTGCGCCACGTTCTGCATCGCCGAGGCCGTAGCCCTGGCGCCCCACGGCTGGCGGGAGATCACCGGTGGCGGCTATGCCTCGCGCCACGACGTCGCCGGCGATTGGCTTTACGGCATGGAAGTGTGCGTGGACCCGGCGCGTCGCGGCCTGCGCATTGGGCGGCGCCTGTACGACCGGCGCAAGCGCCTGTGCATGCAGCTCGACCTCAAGGGCATCGTCTTCGGCGGCCGCCTGCCGGGCCTGGCCAAACGATTCAAGCAATTCGGCAGTGCCCAGGCCTACGTGGACGCGGTCGAGGAGGGCAGGGCGCGCGACATGGCGCTGTCGTTCCAGCTGAGCAACCAGTTCGAGGTGATCGGCGTGCTGCCTGATTACCTGCCGTCCGACCATGAATCACTGGGTTACGCCGCCCACCTGGCCTGGCGCAATCCCAGCTTTTCCGACCATCCGGAAATCCGCAAGGCCCAGCTCAGCGGCGACCTGCCGTTGGCGGTGCGCGTGGCGACCGTGCAGTACCAGCAGCGACGCATCAAGACCTTCGAGGAATTCGCCACTCAGATCGAATACTTCGTCGACATCGCCGCTGATTACCGCAGCGATTTCGTGGTGTTCCCGGAGCTGATCACGCTGCAGTTGCTGTCTATCGAGAACAAGCCGCTGTCGCCCTCCGACTCCATCCGCACGCTGACCAAGTACACCAACCAGTACCGCGAGCTGATGAACAAGCTGGCGGTGTCCTACAACATCAACATCATCGGTGGCTCGCATCCGACCCAGATGGACGATGGCGACATCCACAACATCTGCTACGTGGCCCTGCGCGACGGATCCATCCACGAACGCGAGAAGATCCACCCCACGCCCAACGAAGTGCACTGGTGGAAGATCGCCGGTGGCGACAGCGCCGAAGCCATTCCGACCGACTGCGGCCCGATCGGCGTGATGATCTGCTACGACTCCGAGTTCCCGGAGCTGGCGCGGCACCTGGTCGACCAGGGCGCGATGATCCTGTTCGTGCCCTATTGCACCGACGTGCGCCAGGGCCACCTTCGCGTCCGCTATTGCTGCCAGGCGCGCGCGGTCGAGAACCAGGTTTACGTGGTTACCTCGGGTAACGTCGGCAACCTGCCGGGCGTGAACAACTTCGACATTCAGTACGCGCAGAGCTGCATCATCACCCCCTGCGACTTCCCGTTCGCGCCCGAAGGCATCGCCGCCGACACCACGCCCAACGCCGAGCAGGTGGCCTTCGCCGACCTGCGCCTGGACGACCTGATGCAGGCCCGCGCCTCCGGCACCGTGCAGAACCTGCGCGACCGCCGCCACGACCTCTACCAGACCACCTGGAAAAAGCGCCGCGTTTGAGGCGCCTGGAACCCCAAGGAAAGACCATGGCCAAGACCATTGAACTGAAGGTGCCGGACATCGGCGACGACAAGGACGTGCCGGTGATCGAGCTGCTGGTGCAGCCCGGCGACACCGTGGCCAAGGACCAGGGCCTGGTCACGCTCGAATCCGACAAGGCCACGATGGAAGTGCCGGCCAGCGACGCCGGCGTCATCAAGGAACTGAAGGTGAAGGTGGGCGACACGGTGTCGGCCGGCGACGTGCTGGCGATTGCCGAACCTGCGGACCGTGTATCCGGCGACGACAAGAAGGCCGCCGGCAAGGCGGACGAGGCCACCAAGGAATCGACGCCCGATTCGGATGCCGGCGGCGAAAAAAAGAACACCGGCGCGCCGGCGGCCCAGGCCGCTGGCGCCTCCGGCCGCAAGCCCGACCTCGAATGCCGCATGCTCGTGCTCGGCGCCGGCCCCGGCGGTTACACCGCCGCCTTCCGTTCGGCCGACCTGGGCATGGATACCGTCCTGGTCGAGCGTTATGACGCGCTCGGCGGCGTCTGCCTCAACGTCGGCTGCATTCCTTCCAAGGCCCTGCTTCACGCCGCCGAAGTGCTGGTTGAGGCCAAGCACGCGGCCGACTTCGGCATCAGCTTCGGTGAGCCCAGGATCGACCTCGACAAGCTGCGCGGCCACAAGGAAAAGGTCGTGGGCCAGATGGTCAAGGGCCTGGCCGGCATGGCGAAGCAGCGCAAGGTGCGCACGCTCACCGGCACCGGCAAGTTCATCTCGGCCAATGAGATCGAAGTCGACGGCAAGGATGGCAAGACGCTCGTTCGCTTCGAGCAATGCATCATCGCCGCCGGTTCCCAACCGGTGAAGCTGCCGGCTTTCCCTTGGGACGACAAGCGCGTCATGGACTCCACCGACGCGCTGGAACTGGCCGACGTGCCCAAGCACCTGCTGGTGGTCGGCGGCGGCATCATCGGCCTGGAGATGGCCTGCGTGTACAGCGCGCTGGGCAGCGAGGTCACCGTCGTCGAATTCATGGACCAGTTGATGCCGGGCGCCGACAAGGACCTGGTCAAGCCGCTGGCCGATTTGCTGAAGAAGCGCGGCGTCGCGGTGCACCTGGGCTGCAAGGTCACCGACGTCGCCGCGAAGAAGGACGGCCTGCACGCCAGCTTCGAAGGTGGATCAAAGCCCGAGCGCAGAAAGTTCGACCGCGCCCTGGTGTCGGTGGGTCGCGCCCCCAACGGCGGCAAGATCGACGCCGGCAAGGCCGGCGTCGAAGTCACCGACCGGGGTTTCATCCCCGTTGATCGTCAGATGCGCACCAACGTGGCTCACATCTTCGCCATCGGCGACATCGTCGGCCAGCCCATGCTGGCTCACAAGGCCACGCACGAAGGCAAGCTGGCGGCCGAAGTGGCCTTCGGCGAAAAGAAGGAGTGGGTGGCGCGCGTGATTCCCTCGGTGGCCTACACCGATCCGGAAATCGCCTGGGTCGGCGTCACCGAGACCGAAGCCAAGGCCAAGGGCCTGAAGGTCGGCGTGGCGAAGTTCCCCTGGGCGGCCTCGGGCCGCGCCGTCGGCATCGGCCGCACGGAAGGCTTCACCAAGCTGATCTTCGATGAAGCCAGCGACCGCATCATCGGCGGTGGCATCGTCGGCGTGCATGCCGGCGACCTGATCACCGAAGTCGCCCTGGCCATCGAAATGGGCTGCGAAGCCGCCGACATCGGCCACACCATCCACCCGCACCCGACGCTCAGCGAGTCGGTGGGCATGGCCGCCGAGATCCAGGACGGCAGCATCACCGACCTGTACATTCCGAAGAAGAAATAGGCATGGGCTGGATTCGGGGCATCCTGTCGAGCCTGTTGCTGATGCTGGCCTTGCCAGCCGAAGCGTGCTCGTGCGGACCGGACGGCTATTGGGACACGCTTGAGAAGCGAATCGACAAGGCTGACCGGGTGGCACTGGTTCGAATTGAGTTCGCCTACCTGCGGGCGCTGCCGGCTGACCATTGGTATGCACCCCATGAAACGCCTACTGTGGAAGCGCCGCAGGGCTTTGGTGCAACGCGCTATGGTTTCCGTGAAATCGAGCGATTCAAAGGCGAAGGCCTTGAGCTTCCGGTGATCCTCAACGAAAACGCCAGCAACTGTGCCAGGCGCCTGCAGCTGGGGACCTATGTACTGATCCTTGCTGAGCCCGGCACCTCGGAGGTTTGGCATCGCATGTGCCTTCCGCATGAGATTGAGGACCTCGGGCCAGTCCTCGCCTTCCAGCGCGAATGGTTGAAAGGCGTGCGCGCCTACATCTCCGGGCGTAGTCCGATTCATGCGTGTGACAACTTTGCGGTGCCGCCCAAGGCGCTGGACAAGGTTTGCCACGAACGTCGGCTGGAACATCGCAATGCCGGCTTGCGTGAGCTGCGCCCCGTCTTCGCACCACTACGTCGGCCAAGGCAATAAAGAAACGCCCCGGCGAACTGTTCGCCGGGGCGCCGATCCCGACGCGGCGCTCCTGCCCCGGTGCGAGGCGGCGGGATACGTGGCTAGATTCTCAGGGGCGCGCTGAACGCCGCCTTCGCGCGGCGGGCCTCAATTCGCTTCCAGACCTTTTCGTGGAAGTGGTACGCCACCGTATTGCAGGCCGGTTCAACCAGCGCCAGCACGCCACCCACCACCACGCTGCCGGTCAACGCGTACCCGACGCCGAAGGCGCGACACCTCCTCAGCGTTACGTCGCGGCCGATGGGCAAGCTGCTTCTCGGCAAATTGGAGCATCAGCGCATTCGTTGCAGGCTAGCGAGCGCGCGATGCGCTCTTGATCTCCTGTCGGCCCCGACGTCCATTCCAGGAGGTAGCGTGCAGTCGCCCTGGCCGACTCTCGGAGACATGGATGTCGACGAGAAGCCCCCATGGATGGGTTCACGGCGTGTCGGCCAGGGCGACTGCGCGCTGCCTCCACTCGCGCAAGGAACTCGTACCGGCGCTTCGCTTGGCCAAAGGCCAAGGGCCAAGAGCTCGGGCCTGAAGTCCCTCCCACAAGGGCTTCAGGAGAAGGCGAACCAGCAGACGGTGCAGATGACCACGGCGGCCAGCACGTTCAGCATCGCGCCCTCGCGGAACATGCGCTGGGCGCTGACCAGGCCGCTGCCGTAGGCGATGGCGTTGGGCGCCGTCGCGACCGGCAGCATGAAGGCGCCGCTGGCCGCCAGCACCGCCGGGAACATCAGCAGCGCCGGGTCGACGCCGATGGCAACGCCCGTGGCCGCCAGGATCGGCATCATCAGCACGGCCGTGGCGGTATTGCTGGCGATCTCGGACATCATCAGCACCGCCACCACGATCACCACCAGCAGCAGCGGCAGGGGCAGCGTGCCCAGGCCCGCCAGGTGCCCGGCCAGCGCGCCGCTGAGTCCCGAAGACTGGAAGGCGGTGGCCAGCGCGATGCCGCCGCCGAACAGCACCAGGGCGCCCCAGGGAATCGATTCCGCGGTTTCCCAGTCCAGCAGGCGGCTGCCCTTGCCATCGGGGATCACGCACATCAGCACCACGGCCAGCAGGGCCACCGCCGCGTCGTTGGCGCCGGGCATCAGCAGCCAGGTGCTCCAGCCGCCGAAGGGTTCGGTGCGCGTCACCCAGGCCAGCGCGGTCAGCGCGAACACGATCACCACGCGACGCTCTCCGGGCGTCCACAGCCCCGACGCCGGCAGCTGCGCCGCCGGCGTGCCGGCCAGGCCCCGGCCCAGCCACCAGCCCACCATCGGCAGCAGAAGCAGCACCACCGGGATGCCAATGCTCATCCAGTCCAGGAAGCCATAACGTGTGCCCGTGGTTTCCGCGTAGACCTGCATGAACACCAGGTTCGGCGGCGAACCGATCGGCGTTCCCAAACCGCCGATGCTGGCCGAATAGGCGATCGCCAGGATCAGCGGCGCCTGCAGCCGCTTGTCCGGATACACCTGCAGGATGGCCAGCGCCACCGGCAGCATCACCAGGGTGGTGGCGGTGTTGGAAATCCACATGCTCAGCGCGCCACAGGCGGCGATGAAGCCGAACAGCAGGCTGCGCCCGCTGCTGCCCCCGAAGGCGCGGACCATGCCCAGGGCCAGGCGGCGGTGGGCGCCGCAGCGTTCGAGCGCGCGCGAGAGCATGAAGCCACCGCCGAGCAGCAGGATCAGTTCGTGGCCATAACTTTGCGCCACCTGTTTGGCGTCAAGCACGCCCAGCACCGGGAACAGCGCCAGCGGCAGCAGGGCGGTGACGGGCGCGCGCACGGGCTCGAGCACCCACCACAGCGCGCACCACCCGGTCATGCCCAGCGTGGCGGCCAGCGCGTGCGGGCTGCCCTGCGACGTGGCGAAAAAATAAAGCGAAACCGCAAGCAGCGGGCCGGCCGGCAGGGCAAGCCGGCGCACGCTCAGGCGTCCCCGTCCTGGCCGGGCGGCGGGCCAGGTCGCAGCGAGGGGTCGCTGGACAGGGCGGCGCGCGCCACCAGGTAGGCGCTGACCGGTGCGGTCATGAACAGGAACAGCGTGATCAGCAGTTCGCGCAGGCTGGGTGTGCCCTGCATCGCCTGCCACAGCATCGACGCCAGCAGCACGCCGCCGACGCCCAGGGTGCTGGCCTTGGTCGGGCCGTGCAGGCGCTTGAAGATGTCGCCGAGCTTGGCCAGGCCCCAGCTGGCGACCAGGGCGAATCCGCTGCCGGCCAGCAGCAGGGTGCAGACGAGCAGTTCAAGGGCATAGGTCATTCGACGATGTCCCCGCGGATGACGAATTTCGACAATACGATCGTGCCCACGAAGCCCAGCATCGCGATGATCACCGCGGCCTCGAAGTAGATCGTGCTTCCGTCGCGCAGGCCGGCCAGCACCAGCAGCGCGATGGTGTTCACGTACAGCGTGTCCAGCGCCAGGATGCGGTCGGGAATGCCCGGGCCGCGCAGCAGGCGGTAGAGGTTGAGCACCATCGCCAGCGCGAAGGCGGCCATGGCGATGTTCAGGCTGGTCTGGATCATGGGAACACCTCCCGCAGCGGCGCTTCGTAGCGCGCCTTGATCTGGGCGATGGCGGCGTCGGCGTCCTCGAGGTGCAGGAAGTGCACCAGCAGGTGGCGCCGGTCGGGCGAAAGCTCGGACGACACCGTGCCCGGGGTCATGGTGATGATGCCGGCCAGGGTCGAGATGCCGTGCCGGTTGGTGAGGTCCAGCGGTATCCAGACGAAGCCCGGGCGCATCTTCGATTCCCGGCCCAGGATGCGCCGCGCCACTTCGATGTTCGACAGCACGATGTCCCACAGCACCACCACCACCAGGCGCGCGGCGACGCCGGGCCGGCGCATGTGCGCCCTGTCTTCGCGCAGGCGCTGCGCCACCAGCGGCAGGAGCACCGCCAGCACGGCCGCGAGCAGCACGTGCGCCAGCGCGGTGGTGGCCACCAGGAGCAGCCAGAGCACGAACACGGCCAGGCTCAGCAGCGGTGCGGGCAGCCAGCGTTTCATGGTTCCACCCCTGGCTTGGGAAGGGCGCCGCGCACGGCGTCGATGTAGGCGGCTGGCGCCACCAGCTGGGCGCCGGCGTCCTGCGCGTAGCGCAGCACGGGCCCCCCGAAGACGCTCAGCAGTGCGCCCATGGCGAGCAGCGCCAGCGTGGCGCCAACCTCGGAAGCACGCAGCCGCGGTATCGCCCCTGGTGCGGCGGGTTCGCCGCCTTCGCGCCAGAACAGCTGGCTGGCGGCGCTGGCCAGGGCCACCAGCACCAGCAGGCTGGTGCCCAGGATGACCGGCCAGAGCCAGCCGGCCTGGGCATCAGGCACCGCCGCGAGCAGGCTGAACTTGCCGACGAAACCCGACAGCGGCGGCAGGCCGGCGACCGAGACCGCCGCGACGAAGAACATAAGGCCGAGCAGGGTGCGGTGTTTCATGTGGTCAAGCTTGCGCAGGCTGTCGCCGGCGTTGTCGCGGTGGCGCCGGATCAGGTCGGCCAGGAGGAACAGCGCGCCGCCCACCAGGGTGCTGTGCAGCAGGTAATAAAGGCCCGCGCCCAGCGCCTCGGCGCTGGCCAGGCCCAGGGCGATGAACAGCGTCGCCGCCGAGCCCAGCACCAGGTAGGCCGCCATCAGGCGGAGGGAGGGCGCCGCCAGCGCGCCCAGCGTCGCCAGCACCAGCGTCGCCGCGCCCAGCGGCAGCAGCCAGGGCCAGGCCAGGTTTGCCAGCTCACCGGCCTCGGCGCCGAACACCAGGGTGAATACGCGCAGCACGGCGTACACGCCCAGCTTGGTCATGACCGCGAACAGCGCGGCGACCGCGGCCGGGCTGCGCGCGTAGGTTTCCGGCAGCCAGAAGTACAGCGGCAGCAGCGCCGCCTTGGCGCAGAACACCACCAGCAGCAGGCCGGCGGCGGCCTTGAGCGGGGCTGCCTCGGCCGCCGGCATGGCCGCCACGCGCACGGCCACTTCGGCCATGTTCAGCGCGCCGGTGAGGCCGTAGATGTAGCCCACCGCGAACAGGTACAGCGTGGAGGCGGTGATGTTGAAGGCCACGTACTGCAGGCCGCTTCGCACCCGCGCGCCGCGGGCGCCGCTGAGCAGCAGGCCGTAGGAGGCGATGAGCAGCACTTCGAAGAACACGAACAGGTTGAACAGGTCGGTGGTGAGGAAGGCGCCGTTGAGGCCCATCAGCTGGAACTGGAACAGCACGTGGAAGTGCAGCGCGCGCCGGTCCCAGCCACCGGTGGCGAACCACAGGCAGGGCAGGGCCAGCAGGCTGGTGGCCAGCAGCATGATCGCCGAGAGCCGGTCGGCGGCCAGCGCGATGCCGAGGTCCGCGGCCCAGTTGCCGACCAGGTAGACACGCGTGCCACCGTCATCGGCCTGCACCGCCAGCGTTGCCGCCACGGCCACCAGGCCGGCGCAGGACAGCAGCCCGACAAAACGATGGATGGCGATGCGCCGCGTCGGCACCATCAGCAGCACGATCGCTGCCAGCAGCGGCAGCAGGATCGGCACGATGGTCAGGTGCGCCATCACGGCTGGTTCTCCCGACGCGGTTCCGTGCCGTCGACGTGGTCGCTGCGGCTGTCGGACCGGCTGCGCACGGCGGTGACCAGCAGCACCGCGGTCATGGCGAAGGCGATGACGATGGCGGTGAGCACCAGTGCCTGCGGCAGCGGGTCGGAATGGTTGGCCAGCGTCGGGTCCAGGGCCTTGTCCAGGATCGGCGGCTTGGCCACCGCCAGCCGGCCCATGCTGAAGATCAGCAGGTTCACGGCATAGGAGAGCAGGGTCAGGCCCAGGATGACGTCGAAGCTCCGGGCCCGCAGCAGCAGGTAAACACCAGCCGCGACCAGGGTGCCGATGAAGATCGAAAGCGCCAGTTCCATCAGCGCGCCCCCCCGTGCAGCGGCGGCCGCACGGCGGCCATCATGCCCAGCATCAGCAGGCTTCCGGCGGCCACCACCAGGTACACACCAATGTCGAAGACCATGGCACTGGCCATCGGCAGCTTGCCCAGCAGCGGTACGGCCACGTAGTCGGTGTGGCTGGTCATGTACGGATAACCCAGCACCCAGCTGCCGACGCCGGTGAGCAGCGCCAGCATCAGGCCCAGGCCGATGACGCGCGGGTAGTCGAAGCCCAGCCTTTGTTCCATGTACTCATTGCCCGACAGCACGTACTGCAGCAATACCGGCACCGCCAGCACCAGGCCGGCGATGAAGCCGCCGCCGGGCAGGTTGTGCCCGCGCAGGAACAGGTACAGCGACACCGCCAGCGCCAGCGGCAGCAGCAGGCGCGCGACGGTGTTGGGAATGACCAGCGGATCGGGCGGCCCGTCGGCACGGCGTTCGGGCAACATCCGCGCGCGCCGCAGCATGGCGTGCACCACCAGGCCGGCGATGCCGAACACCGCGATCTCGCCCAGGGTGTCGAAACCGCGGAAGTCCACCAGGATGACGTTGACCACGTTGCTGCCGCCGCCTTCGGGCAGGGACAGGGCCAGGATCTGCGAGGCCACCGTGTCCAGCGGCCGGGTGATGATGGCGTAGGCCAGCGCCGCCACGCCGCCGCCCGCGGCAAGCGCGATGGCGCCATCGCGCCAGCGGCGCAGGCGCGAGGGCTCGGCTGCGGACTCGGCCGGCAGGTAGTTCAGCGACAGCAGCATCAGGGCGATCGTCACCATTTCCACCAGCAGCTGGGTCAGCGCCAGGTCGGGCGCCGACAGCAGCACGAAGGCCAGGCTGACCGCCAGGCCGACCGCGCCCATCACCACCAGCGCCAGCAGGCGGCGGCGGTGCAGCACGACCGTGGCCACGGTCGCCACCATGCCCAGGCCCCAGACCAGCCAGGCCAGCGGCGGCATCGGCTGGGACCGGCCGCCGAATACCAGGTCGGACGACAGGAAGGGCGCCATGCCCAGCGCCAGCGCCGACAGCACCACCAGCATCAGGTAACGCTGCAGGCTGCCGTTTTCCAGGCGCGCGGTGAGCTTGCCGGCCAGGCGCACGGCTTCGGCCACCTTCCATTCGTACAGCCGCCGGCCGCGCGAGTCGTAACTCACGCCGTAGAGGTCGATCAGCCGGCGGATGCCGAAATACAGCGCGATGCCGGCAGCCAGGCCGGCCAGGCTCATCATGAAGGGCGTATTGAAGCCGTGCCAGATCGCCAGGCTGTAATAGGGCACGTTGTCGCCCAGCACGCCCTGGGCGGCGGTCTGCAGCACCGGTGCGATGGTCAGCGCAGGCGCCACGCCCACGGCCAGGCACAGGATCACCAGGACCTCGACCGGGATTCGCATGAAGCGCGGCGGTTCATGCGGCGTGCGCTCGATGCGCACCGGCCCGGCGCCGAAGAAGGTGTCGTGCACGAAACGCAGGCTGTAGGCCACGCCGAAGGCGCCGGCCAGCACCGCGGCACCGGCGATGCCCCAGCGCATGAACATGTGGCCGCGGATCTCGAGCGCTTCGGTGAAGAACATTTCCTTGGACAGGAAACCATTGAGCAGCGGCACGCCCGCCATCGCCAGCGAGGCGATGATCGCCAGGATCGCGGTGTAGGGCAGCACGCGCAGCATGCCGCCGAGGCGGCGCATGTCGCGGGTGCCGGTTTCGTGGTCGATGATGCCGGCGGCCATGAACAGCGAGGCCTTGAAGGTGGCGTGGTTGAGGATGTGGAACAGGCCGGCCACCACCGCCATCGGCGTGGACAGGCCGAACAGCAGCGTGATCAGGCCCAGGTGCGAGATGGTCGAATACGCCAGCAGCCCCTTGAGGTCATGCTGGAAGATCGCGTGCCAGCTGCCCACCAGCAGCGTGATCGCGCCGACGCCACTGACCAGGTAGAAGAACAGGTCGCTGCCCGCCAGCGCCGGGTGCAGGCGCGCGAGCAGGAACACGCCGGCCTTCACCATCGTCGCCGAATGCAGGTAGGCCGAGACCGGCGTCGGCGCCGCCATGGCATGCGGCAGCCAGAACTGGAAAGGGAATTGCGCGCTCTTGGTGAACACCGCCAGCAGCACCAGCACCAGCGCGTAGGGATACAGCGGGCTGGCCAGGATCTGCGGCCCCGCGGCCAGCACCACGTCCAGTTCGTAGCTGCCGGTGATGCGGCCCAGCAGGATCACGCCGCCCAGCAGCGCCAGGCCACCGGCGCCGGTGATCGCCAGCGCCATCCGGGCGCCGTCGCGGGCGTCCTGGCGGTGGTTCCAGAAGCCGATCAGCAGGAAGGAGCTGATCGAGGTCAGCTCCCAGAACACCGCCAGCAGGACCAGGTTGCCGGCGATCACCATGCCCAGCATCGCGCCCATGAACAGCAGCAGGAAGGCCAGGAAGCGCGGCATGCTGTCGTTCGCGTCCAGGTAATAGCTGGCGTAGAGCACGATCAGCGCGCCGATGCCCAGCACCAGGCCGGCGAACATCCAGGCCAGGCCGTCGAGCCGCAGCGACAGGTCCAGGCCCATGGCGGGAATCCAGGGCACGAGGCTGCGCACGCCTTCGCCCGACATCACGTCGGGGGTCATCAGGGCGAGCAGCACCAGGCCGGCAACGGGCGCCAGCCCGGCCAGCCAGGCGGCCGCACGGCGCTGGCGGTCGGGCAGCAGGCCCACCAGCAGCGCGAGCACGAAGGGGATGGCCAGCAGTGTTCCGAGCATCGCGTTCCTTGCCTGGCCGCGCTCGGGCGGCCAGGGGCCGGGGCGGCGGTTTCGGGTGTCGTTGCACGACGAAGTTGGCCGCCGAGTCTATCGCATCGTTCCGCCAACGCGCCGTGCACGCGGCCCCCTTCGGTATGCTCGGCCCATGGAGAAGCGCGGGGGAGTGGCCGGGAGTTGGGGTGTATTCGGTCTGACCGGACTGGTCGGCGATTCCCTGCGCGCGCAGCTGCGGCCAGGCGACCCGCTGGCCTGGGCCGTCACCCGCCGGCCACCGGCGGGCGGGGACCGGCTGCCCTGGATCGTCGGCGAGCTGCCCGGCCTGGCCGATCCACCGCCGGTGCATGCCATCGCCAGCCTGGGCCCCCTGGATGCTTTCACGGACTGGTTCGAGGCGTCGTCGCTGGCGCCGGGACGGGTGGTGGTGCTGGGCTCGACCAGCCGCCACGGCAAGGCCGACTCGCCGGACCTTGCCGAGCGGGCGCTGGCCGGCCGGCTTGCCGACTGCGAGTCGCGCCTGGCGGCCTGCTGCGAAAGGCGCGGCAGCGCGCTGACCCTGCTGCGCCCCACCCTGATCTGGGGCCATGGCCGGGACCGGAACCTGGCGCGCCTGGTGGCGCTGGCCCGGCGCTGGCGCTGGCTGCCGCTGCCGCGCACGGCACGGGGGCTGCGCCAGCCGGTGCATGCCGATGACGTGGCCGCGGCGGTATTGGCGGCGCTGCGCGCACCCGAGCCGGTGCCGGGGGCCTTCGACCTGCCCGGCGGCGAGACCCTTCCTTATGACGTCATGGTGGCGCGCTGCCTGGCCGCGGCCGCGCCCGGCGCGCGCCTGCTGCGCGTGCCTGGGCCGCTGTTCCGGCTGGCCCTGGCCCTGGCCGGTCGGCGCGGTCCCGGCCCGGGCGTCGTGGCCCGGCTGGACCGCGACCTGGCTTACGACGGCGGCCCCGTAAGGGCTGCGCTGGGGCTTCCGGCCAGGCCATTCCGGCCGGGTCCGGACGATTTCCCGAAATGACCATACGCAACAGCATTGCCATTTCCTAACGAACTATTAATATGCCTAGAGGAAATGCTCTAGAGTCTGGGGGGAGCCAGATAGCCATGAACAACGCCCGGAATCCGCACCGTCGATCTGAACCCGAGGAAGCACTCATGAAGAAACTGCATGCAAACCACGGGCGGGTCGCTCGTGCCCGCCTGGCCGCCGCCGTTGCGGCCGGCCTGCTGATGGCCCCGGCCGCCCAGGCCATAGAGTTCTCGCGCGGCGAGCTCCAGGGCAGCTTCGATACCACCGTTTCCTACGGTTACTCCTGGCGTGTCGAGGAGCAGGACCCGAACCTCATCGGCAAGTCCTGGTTCGACCCGCTGCTGTGCACCCAGAACGTGCCGCTGGGTCCGATCCCGGTCGGCCCGGGTCGCTGCACCAGCACGGGCGGCGTGCCGGGTTCCCCGGCGCAGATCGCCGCGATGGGCCGTTTCTCGGCAAACCGCGACGACGGCAACCTCAAGTACGACGAAGGCGACGCCATCTCCAGCGCGATCAAGCTGACTTCCGAGCTCAGCCTGAACTACCGCGACTGGGGCATGTTCATGCGTGCCACGTACTTCCACGACTTCGAGAACGAAGGCCGTGACGACCTGACCGAAGAAGCGCAGGACCGCATTGGCCAGCGTTTCCGCATGCTCGACGCCTTCGTGTTCAAGAATTTCTCGCTGGCCGACGACGGCAGCCTGGCCGGCACCGTCCGCCTGGGTCGCCAGGTGGTCAGCTGGGGTGAGAGCACCTTCATCCAGAACGGCATCAACGTCATCAACCCGGTCGACCTTTCGGCGCTGCGCGTCGCCGGCGCCGAGTTGCGCGAGGCCTTCCTGCCGATCGACATGCTGTACGGCTCGATCAGCCTGAGCGACAACGTCTCGCTTGAGGCGGTGTACCTGTTCGAGTTCGAGGAAATCGAAATCGATGCCGCCGGCACCTATTTCAGCTCCAACGACTTCGCCAGCCCGGGCGGCACCTACGTGATGCTGGGCTTCGGCACCACGCCGCAGCCGGTCTACAACCCCGAGCGCTTCTTCAGCACCTGCTACAACGGCCCGGCTGGTTTCGCCACCTCCGACCGCTTCGCCGACCTGGCCGCGATCTACGGCCCGGCCACCGCCGGCCAGATCATCGCCATCGGCTGCGGCAACGCCGTGGGCCGCCTGCCCAACCGCAACGCCAGCGACAACGGCCAGTACGGCATGGCGCTGCGCTGGTTCGCGCCGGCGCTGAACGAAACCGAGTTCGGCTTCTACTTCCTGAACTACCACAGCCGCGTGCCGCTGCTGTCGGGCCGCGCGGTCAACAACCCGCTGGTGGGTGCCGCCTCGGGTCGCTTCTTCGCCGAGTTCCCGGAAGACATCCAGCTTTATGGCCTGAGCTGGAACACCACGCTGCCGGGCGGCGTCGCCTGGCAGGGTGAAATCAGCCACCGTCCGAACATGCCCCTGCAGGTTGACGACGTCGAGCTGCTGTACGCGGCGCTGACCCCGCTCAACCCGTTCATCCCGGTGCCGGCCCTGCAGTTCAACAGCCAGCTGGGCAACTTCGCCCTGGGCCAGGAAGTGCGCGGCTGGCGCGAGCATGAAGTCAGCCAGCTCCAGATGACCTTCACCAAGCTGTTCGCCGACGTGCTGGGCGCCAACCAGCTGGCGATGGTGGCCGAGATCGGTGGTACCGAGGTCTGGGACCTGCCGTCCCATTCCGAGCTCCGCTACGAAGGCGAAGGCACCGACACCGGCGGCGGCTGCGACGTTGGCGACTCGCTGGCGGCCGGCTTCCCGGGCCCGGGCGCGCTGGCCTTCGGCTGCATGCGCAACCCGCAGACGCTCGGCGGCGGCTTCCCGACCGCGTTCTCCTGGGGCTACCGCATCGCGGCGCGCGCCGACTACAACGGCGCCTTCGGCACCGCGCTCACGCTGTCACCACGCATCGCCTTCAACCATGACGTGAACGGCATCACCCCGGGACCCGGCGGGAACTTCCTGGAAGATCGCAAGTCCCTGACCCTGGGCGTCGAAGCGAACTACCTGCAGCAGTGGGTGTTCGACCTCAGCTACACCTCGTTCAGCGGCGCCAAGCAATATAACCAGATCCACGACCGCGACTTCGCGGCGTTCACCGTCAAGTACTCGTTCTGAGCCCAGGAGGCATACGGATGAAGATGAACAGGAAACACGCACTGGCCATCGCGGCCGGCGCCGTCCTCGCCGCTGGCACCGGAATGGTGCAGGCCGCGGTCAGCGCCGAGGAAGCGGCCAAGCTGGGCCGTGAACTCACCCCGGTGGGCGGCGAGAAGGCCGGCAATGCCGCCGGCACCATCCCGGCGTGGGATGGTGGCATCACCCGCCCGCCCGCGGGATTCCGCGTCGGCACCTTCCACCCCGACCCGTTCGCGGCCGACAAGGCGCTGTACTCGGTGACCCGCGCCAACCAGGCGCAGTACGCCAACGTGCTGTCGCCGGGCCAGAAGGCGATGTTCGCCAAGTACCCGACCTTCCGCATGGACGTGTACCCGACTCGCCGCAGCGCCTCGTTCCCGCAGCGGACCTACGAGTTCACCAAGCGCAACGCCACCCAGTGCACGCTGGTTTCCAACGGCGAAGGCGTGCGGAACTGCGCTGAGGGCATTCCGTTCCCGATTCCGCAGAACGCCTACGAGGTCATCTGGAACCACAAGCTCAAGTACAAGGGCCTGTCGGTCATCAGCTACTCGAACCAGGCCGCGCCCTCGTCCAGCGGCAACTTCACGCTGACCAAGGTGCGCGAGGAACTGCTGGGCCTGTACTACAAGCCGGGCAACACCTCCGAGAACATCAACAACATCCTGCTTTACTTCAAGCAGGAAGTGCTCGGCCCGGCGCGCCTGGCCGGCCAGGTGCTGCTGGTGCACGAAACCCTGAACGCGGCCGACGCGCCGCGCCAGGCATGGGTCTACAACCCGGGCCAGCGCCGCGTGCGCCGCGCCCCGAACGTGGCCTATGACAACCCGGGCACCGCTTCGGACGGCCTGCGCACCAATGACATGACCGACATGTTCAACGGCGCCATGGACCGATTCGATTGGGAGCTGGTCGGCAAGCGGGAAATGCTGGTCCCGTACAACGCCTACAAGGCGCACAGCGACAAGGTCAAGGTTGCCGACCTGATCCGCCCGGGCCACCTCAACCCCGACCACATGCGTTACGAACTGCATCGCGTGTGGGTGGTCGAGGCCAAGCTCAAGGAAGGCATGCGCCACATCAACAGCCGTCGCACCTTCTACGTGGACGAAGACAGCTGGCAGATCATGCTGATCGACCATTACGACGGCCAGGGCAACCTGTGGCGCTATTCCGACGCGCCGTCGGTGAACTACTACGAGGTCCCGACCTTCTGGTCCACCCTCGAAACCCACCACGACCTCAAGTCCGGCCGCTACATCACCATGCTGCTCGACAACGAGGACAAGGTGCGTGACTTTGGCTACCAGAGCACGCCGGCGAACTACTCGCCGCAAAACCTGCGCACCTCGGGCGTGCGTTGATCCACGAGTGAAGGAAACACCAGCCGCGCCCGAGAGGGCGCGGCTGCGTTAAGGGCCCCGCGCGACGCGGGGCAGCCGGAAGGGGGAGACGATGTCGAGCAAGCCAATCAACCGCACGCGCCTTGCGGGTGCCCTGCTGCTGGCGATGCTGCTGCCGCTGGCCGCGCAGGCCCAGGACGCACAGGCGCCTGCGACCGATGACATGGCCGAAGAGGCGATGCCCGATCCCACCGAGTCCATGGACGATTCCGCCATGGGCGTCGGCGAGACCGCCGCCGCTGCAGACCCGGCTTCGCAAGACGCGGAAATGATGCCGCGCGCCAGCCAGTCGCTGCTGCTCGACGCGGTGCAAACCGCAGCCGGTTACTTCGTCGTTGGCGAACGCGGACACATCCTGATGTCGGAGGACGGCCAGGCCTGGAAGCAGATGCCGGTGCCGACCCGTTCCACCCTGACTTCGATCTCCAGTTCCGACGGCGTGCTCTGGGCTGGCGGCCACGATGGCGTCATCGTGCATTCCACGGACGGCGGCCAGTCCTGGACCCGTCGTCGCCTGCAGGTATGGACCCCGGACTACGCCGATCCGCTGGACGGCGTGCCGGTGATGGACATGCTGATGGTGGATGGCATGAACGGCTTTGCGGTCGGTGCCTACGCCATGTTCCTCGAAACCACCGACGGCGGCGTCACCTGGTCGCCGCGCGGCATCATCAACTACGACGAGCCCGAACCGGCGGCCGAGGCGGCACCCGCCGCCGGGTCGGAAGCGCCCGCGGCCGATGACTGGACCTTCGATGCCTCCGACCTCCAGCTGGAGGCCGAGTCCGATCCGCACCTGTACGCCATGGCACGCACCGACCAGGGGCACCTGGTCATCGCCGGCGAGCGGGGCGCCTTCTTCCGCTCGACCGACGGCGGCCAGACCTGGGAACGCGACCGCTTGCCCTACGAGGGCTCGATGTTCGGCATCCTGGCCTTTGGTGGCCAGCACCTGCTGGTGCATGGCCTGCGCGGCAACGTGCTTGAGTCGCGCGACCTCGGCCGCAGCTGGACCGCTGTCGATACCGGCGTGAACACGTCCCTCATGGGCGGCCACGCCCTGGCCAACGGCGGCGCGATCCTGGTGGGTGCCAACGGTGTCGTGCTGACGCGACCCGACGCCGATTCACCGTTCACCGAAACCCGCTTCGAGATGGCGAACGGCGAAACGCCGAACCTGACCGGGGTCCTGCCGGCCGGCGATGCCGGCTTCATCGTGGTCGGCGACAAGGGCGCCGGCCTGTTCCGCCCGCAGTAAGGGAGTTCACATGAGCCTGCCCAACAGCCAGCCCGGACCACTCGCCCGGATCGCCGAGAAGATCGTCTTCGCGAACCGGCCGGTCATCCTGGTCCTGTTCGCCCTGATCACGGTGGCGATGGCGTACTTCGCCAGCCAGCTCGAGGTCGACGCCGGCTTCAAGAAGCAGGTGCCGCTGCAGCACGAGTACATGCAGACCTTCCAGGATTACGAAGCCGAGTTCGGCGGTGCCAACCGCGTGCTGGTGGCCGTGATCGCGAAGGACGGCGACATGCTCGACCAGCGGTTCATGGCGACGCTGGAGAACGTCACCGGCGACGTGATCAACCTGTCGGCCACCGATGACGCGCGTGCTCGCTCGCTGTTCACGCCCAATGTCCGTTTCATCGAGGTCGTCGAGGATGGCTTGTCGGGTGGCAACGTCATCCCGCAGACCTTCACTCCCAACGTGGAAGGCTTCGAGGCCCTGCCCGAGGACTTCGAGCAGATCCGCAGCAACATCATCAAGGCCAACATCGTCGGCCGCCTGGTCGCCAAGGATTTCTCCGGCGCGATGATCTGGGCCGACCTGATCCCGGAAAGCGACGTCAACAAGCTCGACTACCAGGAGGTCGCCGACCAGTTCGAGGCGATCCGCCAGAAGTACGAAGATGAGAACCACAGCGTGCACATCATCGGCTTCGCCAAGATGGTGGGCGACATCAGCGACGGCGCGCGCTCGGTCATCAAGTTCTTCGCGCTGACCATCGGCTTCACCTGGCTGTTGCTGTTCCTTTATTCGACCTCGGCGAAACTGGCTTCGCTGACGGTCGCCGCGGCCCTTGTGTCGGTGGTGTGGATGCTGGGCGCGCTGCAGCTGATGGGCTTCGGCATTGATCCGATGAACATGCTCACGCCCTTCCTGATATTCGCGATCGCGGTCAGCCATGGCGAGCAGATGATCAACCGCTTCCGCGGCGAGATCTTCTTCGGTGGCCTGGAGGAGGGCACCGTCGAGGAACTGCGGGCCAGCGCCAAGAACGCGGTGGCGCCGCTGGAAGCCGCGCGCCTGTCCTTCCGCATGCTGCTGATCCCGGGCACCGTGGCCCTGCTGGCCGGCTGCATCGGCTTTGGCGCGATCATGGTGATCCCGATCGACATGGTGCGCGAGCTGGCGATCACCGCCACCGTCGGCGTTGCCCTGACCATCCTTACCGACCTGGTCCTGCTGCCGGTGCTGCTGAGCTACACCAAGCTGCGCAACCTGGACCGCAAGCGCGAGTTCCGCCTGCGCCAGCTGACCCGCTTCGACCGCATCTGGGCGGCGCTTTCGCGCCTGAGCCGGCCGAAGGTGGCCTGGCTGGTCGTGGCCGTGGGCGTGCTCGGCTGGTTCTTCGCCTGGCAGCACGGCAACAAGGTGATGATCGGCGATGCCCAGCAGGGCGTGGCCGAACTGCATGCCGACGCCCGCTACAACCAGGACGCCGTGCTGATCGCCGACCGCTTCGCGCTGGGCGTGGACATCCTCAACGTGATCGCCGAAGCCGGCCCCTCGGCCTGCACCACCTCCTTTGCGGCGATGGAAACGATCGACCGTTTCGCCTGGCACATGCAGAACGTCGAAGGCGTCGAGCAGGTGATCACGCTGCCGGCCGCCGCCAAGATCGTCAACGCCGGCTGGAACGACGGCCTGGCCGCCTGGCGGGTGCTGCCGCGCGACCCGGACACCCTGCGCCAGGCCACCCAGAGCTTCGAAACCGACTCGGGCCTGCTCAACAACGACTGCAGCGCCATTCCGATCACCATCTTCACCTCCGACCACCGGGCCACCACCATCGACCGCGTGGTCGCGGCGGTGAAACAGTTCCGCGAGGAGAACAACGCCTACGCCGAAGGCAACCTGCGCGTGCGCCTGGCCGAGCAGGCCGCCAACGAGCCGGGCTTCACCTCCGACCAGGTCAACCTGCGCCTGGCGACCGGCAACGTCGGCGTGATGGCCGCCACCAACGACACCGTCCGCGCGTCCGAGCACACCATCCTGTACCTGCTGTACGCGGCGGTGTTCGTGATGTGCCTGATCAGCTTCCGCAGCCCGCTGTCGGCGCTGTGCATCCTGCTGCCGCTGGTGCTGGTGACCGAACTGGGTCACTCGGTGATGGTCGAGCTCGACATCGGCATGAAGGTCAACACGCTGGCCGTGGTCGCCCTGGGCGTC
This sequence comes from Arenimonas aestuarii, assembly GCF_054781715.1. Lineage (NCBI taxonomy): Bacteria > Pseudomonadati > Pseudomonadota > Gammaproteobacteria > Lysobacterales > Lysobacteraceae > Arenimonas > Arenimonas aestuarii. Next base: position 55,636 of record NZ_BAAGTW010000008.1, read on the forward strand.
GGCATCGGCGTCGACTACGGCATCTACATCTTCGCGCGCATGCGCGAGGCCATGCAGACGCCGGGTCGCACGCTGTCGGAGAGTTATTTCATCGCCCTCAAGACCACCGGCATCGCGATCTTCTACACCGCGCTTACCCTGGCCGTGGGCGTGGCGATGTGGATCTTCTCCGACCTCAAGTTCCAGGCCGACATGGGCATCATGCTGACCTTCATGTTCATCGTGAACATGATCGCCGCCATCATCTTCCTGCCCGCCCTGTGCCGCCTGCTGCTGCGTCCGGGCGAAAAGGACAGCTGGACCCCGCGCCTCTGAGTCAGAGCTCTTCGGCCACCGGCGCGGTCCGGGCCTTGGCCTGGCTGCGCAGGCTGATGAGCAGGATGCCGGCGAGGGTCATCGCGCCGCCGACCAGCAGCTTCGGCCCTGGTCGGTCGCCCCAGAAGGCGATGCCCAGGCCGGTGGCGAACACCGGCGTCAGCAGCAGCCAGGGCATCACCTTGGCCACGGCGTGGCGCTGCACGAGGCTGTAGTAGATGCCGTGGCCAAGCACCGACGCGACGATGGCCGCATAGGCCACGCCCGCCCAGGCCGTGCCCGAAACGCCGCCGAGCCGGCCGATGGCGCCCGGCTCCAGCCACAGGCTCAGGCCCAGCAGCGGAGACACCCCCACCAGCGCGATCCAGGCCTGCAGGCTGTAGCGGGTGACGCCCCCGAGGCCGCGCATCAGCACCGTGCTGATCGCCAGGAAAAAGCCAGACGCCAGCATCAGGCCCAGCGATGCCGGGTTGTCGAGCACCAGGGGGTCGAATCCGAGCACCAGCACGCCCCCGAAGCTCAGGGAAATGGCCGCGCCCGTGCGCCAGGCAAAACGCTCGCCCAGGAAAGCCCAGGCCAGCAGCACCGAGAACGGGATGTAGCTCTGCATGACGATCGATGGCGAGCTGAGGTCGCCGGCAAGCTTGAGCGCCCAGAAGCTCAGGCCGAAATGCATCACCCCCGTGCACAGCGTGATCGCCAGGAGCCGCGGCCATTGACCCGGCCCGGGGCGACGCAGGAAGGGCGCCAGCAAGACCACCAGCAGCATCAGCCTCAGCGCCGTGAAGAGCAGCGGCGGCATTTCCTGCAGGGCTGTCGCCGATCCCAGGAAGTTACCCGCCCAGGCGACGCAGACCAGCAGGGCCAGCAGGATGTCGCGGAGTGGCATGGCGGGGCCCGGACGGAGAAGGCCACATTATGGCCCCGTCACCGGGTCCGGCTTGCCCCGGATGCATGATCGGGTCAAAGTCGGGCTGCGCCGTGCTGGCGCGATCCTTTCGAATGGGGAGATTCGCAATGGAAATGGCAGCAGTGGGGGGAGTGCTGGTGATCATGCTGATCACGGTGCTCGTGGGGCTCTTGGTCGCCGGCCTGGTCCTGAAGCTTTCCGTCCGCCTGGTGGCGGGCTTTTCAACCGGTTACGGCCGCGCCCTGCTGACGGTCCTGGCCGCGGCGGCGCTGGGTTTCGTCGTCAATATCGTGCTGACGATGGTCTTCGGCGTGGGTGGTGGACTGATGGGCGGCGGGCTGTCCGGTAACGACCCGGATGCCGCCGCCGCCGCGATGGCCGGCGCCGGCATGGCGATGATGGGCGTCATGGCCGTCAGCGCCATCGTCAACCTCTTCATCATCGCCGCCTGCGTCAACTGGATCATCAAGCGGCCCGGCGGCATTGCCATCGGCTATGGCCGTTCGCTGCTGGTTGCCCTGGTCTACCTGTTGATCTTCATCGTGATCGGCATCATCGCCACCGTTCTGATGAGCGTGCTGGGCCTGGGTGCCGGCATGATGAGCGGTCTGTAGGCAGCGCCCTGTGGAAAGAACGAGGGCGCGGCTGCCTGGCAGCCGCGCCCTTTTTCGTGGGCCCGGTTCAGTGCGACCAGCCGGCCTTGCGGTAGAGCTTGTCGAGCGTCCACAGCGGCCCGACGAGCAGGTACTTGAGGTCGGTGAAGAAGCTGGGGCGGCGGCCTTCGATATTGTGGCCAACGAACTGGCCGATCCAGGCCACCACGAACACACCCAGCGCCAGCCAGCCCAGGCCTGCGTTACCCAGCTGCTGCGAGACCAGGAAGTTGACCAGCCCGAAAACGGCGAACACCGCCAGCGCGCCCAGGGCCAGCGGTCGCGACAGCCGCCAGTACCAGGCCAGCGCCAGGAACATCGCCAGCCCCATCCAGGCGCCGGGCCGGACCAGCGCCGCAGGCACCGGGATGATCCACAGCGCCGCCGTCACCGACCAGACGATGGCCGGCACGCAGACCAGGTGGATGGCCTGGTTGGTGGGATTCTGGTGGTCGCCGGAATAACTGTGCAGCCAGCGGTCGATCGGCCGGCGCGGGTCGGGCGTGTCGATCAGGTCGGGCGAAGTAGCCATAACGGTCTCCTTCAGTCGAGTTTGATGTCGGCCAGTCGGTCCAGGGCTTCAGCGTACTTGGCGCGGGTGCCTTCGATCACGCCGGCTGGCAGGTGCGGGCCGGGCGCGGTCTTGTCCCAGTCCAGCGTTTCCAGGTAGTCGCGCACGAACTGCTTGTCGTAGCTGGGTGGGCTGGTGCCCACTTCGTACAGGTCCGCCGGCCAGAAGCGCGAACTGTCGGGCGTGAGCATCTCGTCCATGACGTGAAGCACGCCGTTTTCGTCCAGGCCGAACTCAAGCTTGGTGTCGGCGATGATGATGCCGCGCTCGCGCGCATGCCGGGCCGCGAACTTGTAGATCTGCAGCGTTGCGGCGCGGATCTGCTCGGCCAGGTCGGCGCCGACCTGGGCGACCATGGTGTCGAAGCTGATGTTCTGGTCGTGTTCGCCCGGGGCGGCCTTGCTCGACGGCGTGAAGATCGGCTGGGGCAGGCGCTCGGCCTGGCGCAGGCCGTCGGGAAGGCGGATTTCGCAAACGGCGCCGGTGCGCTGGTAGTCCTTCCAGCCGCTGCCGATGAGGTAACCGCGCACGATCGCTTCAACCGGCACCGGCCGCAGCTTCTTGCACACCACCGAACGGCGCGCGTACAGCGCCGAGTCGGTGCCTTCGGGCAGGACCGAGGACACCGGTTCGTGGGTGAGGTGGTTGGGCACCAGGTGCGCGGTCTTGTCGAACCAGAAGTTGCTGATCTGGCAGAGCATCTCGCCCTTGCCCGGGATCGGGTCGGGCAGCACCACGTCGAAGGCCGAGAGCCGGTCGGTGGCGACCATCAGCAGGCGTTTGCCCGGCAGTTCGAACACGTCGCGGACCTTGCCGCGATGGAGCAGGGGCAGGCCGGGAAGCTCGGCGGTATGCAGGGTGGTGGGCACGGGCGTCTCGTAGAACGGGACCGGGCCGGCCATTGTACGTATCTATCGGCCCCGGTGCGCGCCCGGCTGCTGGGCCGGCTGCTAGAATCGCCGCATGCTCCGACCCGTCCTTATCCTGGGCCTGGTACTGGCCCCGCTGGTGGCCTGCGCCGACGGCCAGACTGCCACCCCGCCGCCGGTCACCGCCGCCGCCGCAGGCGCGCCGGAACGGCCCGCCAAGCTGGGCCTTTGCACCGCCTGCCACGGGGACGAGGGCACCAGCCGCACCGCCGGCACGCCGCACCTGGGCGGGCAGGACCGCCTCTACCTGGCCCGCTCCCTGGCCGCATACCGGAGCGGCGAACGCCGGCACGAACCCATGACCAGCCTTGCCAACGCACTGCAGCCCGGCGACATCGAGGCCCTGGCGGCCTGGTACGCGGCCCAGCCGGGATTCGCCGGTGGGAGCCAGCCATGAGGTGGTACGGGAAACTCTTCGGTTTCATCGCCGGCTGGCTGCTGCTGCGCCACCCGGCGGGCGCGGTGCTGGGCCTGGCCCTGGGCCACGCCTTCGACGCGGACTGGTTCCGTGCGAAGAAGTACGACCCCTACGCCGTGCTGGGCCTGACCGAAGACGCCAGCGAGGCCGAGATCGACCGCGCCTATCGCCGGCTCATCACCCAGTACCACCCCGACCGCCTGGGCGGAATCGCCGAGGACCTGCGCAAGCAGGCCGAGGAAAAGGCGCGGGAGATCAACCACGCCTACGACCGCATCAAGAAGCTGCGCAACAAGCACTGAGGCCGCCATGTCCAACTGCATCATCGCCCCGTCCATCCTGTCGGCCAATTTCGCCAAGCTCGGCGAGGAAGTGGACGCGGTGATCGCCGCCGGCGCCGACTGGGTGCACTTCGACGTGATGGACAACCATTACGTGCCCAACCTCACCATCGGTCCGCTGGTGTGCGAGGCGCTGCGCAAGCACGGCGTCACCGCCCCGATCGACGTGCACCTGATGGTGAAGCCGGTGGACCGCATCGTGCCGGACTTCGCCGCGGCCGGCGCCAGCCTCATCAGTTTCCATCCCGAGGCCAGCGAGCACGTGCACCGCACCGTGCAGCTGATCAAGGCCCAGGGCTGCAAGGCCGGCCTGGTGCTCAACCCGGCCACGCCGGTCGAGGTGCTGGACTATGTGCTGCCCGAACTCGACCTGGTGCTGCTGATGTCGGTGAACCCGGGCTTCGGCGGCCAGGCCTTCATCCCGTCGGCGCTCGACAAGCTCAAGCGCGTTCGCGATCGCATCGACAAACTCGGCAAGCCCATCCGCCTGGAAATCGACGGCGGCGTGAAGGTCGACAACATCCGCGCGATCGCCGCCGCCGGCGCCGACACCTTCGTCGCCGGCTCGGCCATCTTCAATGCGCCCGATTACCGCGAGGTCATCGCGAGGATGCGCGCGGAAGTGGCCGCAGCGTAACCAGGTAACGCAGCGGCCCGCGCGGCGCCGTGGCCTCGAAGGGCCAGCAGGTCACCAGCAGCAACTGGTCGCGGCCGGATGCCGCGATGCGTTCGCTGCGGGCATCGGCCACGCGCGTGCCGGCCACCTGGTAGCGACGCGGGCCATCGCGGGATTCAAGTTGCACCACGTCGCCGTCGCGCAGGTCCTTGAGCCAGCGGAAGTGGGTGTCGCGGTGGCCGCTGATGACCACCGTGCCGGCCGCCCCTGGGGCAGCGCTCGACTCCGCCCAGCCCGGCCCGAAGGCGAGGCTGCGGCCGCTGTCGCCGGCCAGCACGACCTGCGAAACGCCCAGCCGTGGCGATGACAAACGCGCCACCGCATGTGTATCGGCCCAGGGCCAGGGGCGGTGCGCTTTGCCGTCGGCCAGGGACTGCTGCCAGGACGTCGCAAGCAGGACCTGCGCCAGCGCGGCCTTGGCCGGCAGCCAGGCCGCCTGCGCCGCCAGCAGCCCGGCGGCGAGGAGCAGGGTCCTGGCCAGCCAGCGCCGGGCCGGTGCGGCACTGCCGCGAAGTCCGCGCGGCCGCGGCATGCGGCGAATGGCTGGTGGGACGTCCTTGTCCCGAGGGTGCATCCATGATGCCGGGGCGAAGTTCACCGCGCCTCCTGCGCGGCCTTTGGGGAGGGAAGGGGAAACGGCCGGCGGCGCAGCAGCGGGCTGGCGTCGGCGGGCACGAAGAACCAGTGCATGTGCGCCAGCGCCTGTTCGGTCGAACGTGGACCGGGCTCGGGCGCCGGGGTGGGGAAGCGACCGCGGTTTTCAACAATCAGGACCATGTCGGTATCTCCATCGGCTGTCATGTGGGAACGGCCTTGGCCGTCGTTCTTTCGACTTCGCTTTCAGCGAAGCAGGGCTTCGCCCCTGAAGGCGCTCCTGGACGGGGTGTCGGTTGCACGCAGCAGGCACATCAGCAGCGCGCAGAACAGGCAGGCGAGCACGCGCGAGGCCATCGTCAGCTCCGCGTCCGCAGGAGCAGCAGGCTGCCCAACAGCAGTAACGCCGCGAGCAACGCGTCCCGCATCCAGCCCGTGCTGCCCTGGGCAAAGGCCAGGCTGCCCGCCGGCGTGGCGTTCGCCAGGCGCGTGCTTGCCAGGCCCTGGTCGGCGGGTCGCGCCGGTGTCCTGTCCACGGCGACCAGGCTGGTGTAGCTGCTGACAAGGCCATGGCGAAGCGCGACATCCACGATGGCCGGACGCAGGCTCTCGATGTCGCCACTGCGGCGCAGTTCGTCTTCCAGCGCATTGATGCGCGCCCGGCCCCAGAGCCGCGCCACGCCCGGCGCCGGCACCGATTTTTCGCTCACCAGCGCCAGCCGACGCGACCAGGGCTGCGGGGCCAGGCCACGCACGGTGGCGATGCCGTCGACGCGGTCCAGGCGCGCGACCACCTGCACGGCTTCGCCCTGGTAGAGGTCGGGGATGCGGGCCGGGTAGGCTTCGGTGACGCCCGGCCAGTCCACCTGGATGTCGCGCATGGCCGGTCGGTCGAGTTTGGCCAGCAGGCCGTCCATCTTTTCGGCGACCTCGTTGACGTCGCGCACCACCACGCCGGTGCCGCGGCCAAGTTCGGCGGCCTTGCGCAGGAAGTGGTCATTCGGTGCGCTGCCGATGCCAACCGGGAACAGCCGGCTCTTGCCGCGTCCGGATTCGATCAGGCGGAGCAACTGGTCCTCGTTGCCGATCGCGGCATCGGTGGCCAGCACCACCTGGCGCAGGTAACCCTCGGGCGCGTGCCCGGCAAAGGCGGCAACCAGCGCCGGCAGCATTTCCGTGCCACCTTCGGCGCGCAGCGAGCGCACGTAGGCGCGGGCGCGGGCGACGTTGCCCGGCTGCGCGGGCACCGCGTCCGCGAACAGCAGGTCGAAGTCGTCGTCGAAGCGGATCACGTTGAAGCGATCCCCCGGGCGCAGCCGCGCCAGCGCGCGGTCGGCGGCTTCGATGGCCTGGGCCATGGACGCACCCGACATCGAACCCGAGTTGTCGATCACCAGGATCAGCTCGCGCGGCAGCGGCGCGGTCGGCAGGGTCGGTGGCACCAGCATCAGCAGCGCGTAGTCCTCGCCGGCGACGCGGTCCAGGAACACGGCGCTGCGCGGGGCCTTGCTCGGCTCGGGCTCCCATTCGAGGACAAAATCGCGGTCGCTCGCTTCCACCAGGTTGGCCAGCTCGACGCGGTGCCTGCCTTCGTGGCCGAACACGGTCACGGCATGGGTGGGACTGTGGATGCGCTGCAGCGGCAGGCCGGCGTCGATGTCGGCGACCAGGGCCACGGTCGGGCCGGCGGCCACGCCACCTTCAAGGCTGCCGGCGACGGCGGGCAGGGACTCGGGTGTTTCCCGTGACATCGCGTGCATGGCAAAAGAGGCGTCGGGCGAAGGCGTCGGCAGGTAACGCGGGGTCAGCGTCAGCGGCAGCCCCAGTGAGAACACGCCGTCGCGGTAGGTCACCGGCTGCCAGTAGCTCACTTCGATCTCGATTTCCTCGCCGGGACCGATGTTGGCCAAGGCGGTCTGGAACAGGTTCGGCCGGTTCTGCGACACCAGGCTGGCGCGTTGGCCTGCCGCGGCGGCGGCTTCGTAGACGGCCTTGGCATCTTCCTTCTCGCGGATCTCGCCTTCGACCAGGCGGTTGCCGATGCGCAGGGTAAGGGCGCCAACCGCGGCGTTCTCCGGCAGCGGCAGGAGGTAGCGGCCCTCGCGCCAGCGGTTCGAATCATTGCGGTAGGTCTGGCGCACGGACACCTCCGCCATCAGGCCGTGCACCTGCATGTGCACGCTGGTGTCCATGGCCAGCGTGGCCACCCATTCGCCTTCCTCGTTGAACATCAGGCCCTCGGGGTCTTCGCCGGCCAGGGCCAGCAGCGGCAGCAGCGACAACAGCAGTCCGGCCAGCCAGCGGCGGGTCCAGCCGGCCGTGCGCAGGGACAGGTACAGGCGGGGTTTGCGGGTTTCGCGCTCGGTCATGGCGGCTCTCCGTGGGGACAGCTGCATCACAGCGCCACCGGCGGCCCGTCGCGGGGCAGGCCGGGGCAGGGCGCTGACCAGTTGTGGCGATTTGCGGGCAACACATTGCCGGCCCGCGGCCGCTGGCCTAGGCTGGCCGCCATGTCACGCACTGTTGCCATCGTCGAAGACGAACCCGCCATCCGCGAAAATTACGCCGACGCCCTGCGCCGGCACGGTTACGGGGTGCTGGCCTTTGCCAGCCGCGCGGAGGCGCAGGCCGCCTTCGCGCTGAAGCTGCCCGACCTGGTGATCATCGACGTCGGCCTGGGCGAGGAGCCCGAGGGCGGCTTCGACCTGTGCCGGGAACTGCGCGCGAAGTCGGCGACGCTGCCTATCCTGTTCCTGACCGCGCGCGATTCCGATTTCGACGTCATTTCGGGCCTGCGCCTGGGCGCCGACGACTACCTCAGCAAGGGCACCAGCCTGCCCCAGCTCACCGCGCGCATCCACGCGCTGTTCCGGCGCATGGACTCGCTGGCCGCGCCGCGGGTGAAGGAACAGGTGTTCCGCCTGCGCGGGCTGACGCTGGAACTCGAGCGCATGCGCGTGACCTGGAATGACCTGGACGTCGCGCTCACCGTCACCGAATTCTGGATGGTGCACGCGATGGTGCGTTACCCGGGCCACGTCAAAACCCGCGAGCAGCTGATGCGCGAGGCCCAGGTGGTCGTGGATGACGCCACCATCACCTCCCACATCAAGCGCATCCGCCGCAAGTTCCAGGCGCTGGACCCGGCCTTCGACGACATCGACACCGTGCACGGCGCCGGTTACCGCTGGCGCGCCTGAGCCCGGCATGAGCCTGCGAGCAAAGCTGCTGCTGGTCGCCCTGTCGATCCTGGCGCTGCCCTGGGCCGGCTGGCAGTTCGTGCGGCAAATGGAAACGCTGCTGCGCCAGGGCCAGGAGCAGGCCCTGCTCGCCTCCGCCGAAGCCCTCGCGCGCGGCATCGCGGTGCGCCCGGCGGGGCTGCCCGCGGCCGGTGACAGCTGGTTCGTGCATCCGCTGGATTTCGCACCGCGGCTCGACGGCGAGGCCAGCGACTGGCGCGGCGCCGCTTCGGCACCGCTGGCCTTCGGTGCGCCGCGACCCTGGCTGCGGGTCGTCGCCGGCCGGGCCAACGAGCGCCTGCACCTCTGGATTTCTGTGGACGACGCCAGCGCGCAGCGCGGCGACGCCCACTGGCCGGCCGACCTGGACTTCGACCGATTGCAGCTGCGGGTGCTGGGCCGCGGCGGCGACCTGCTGCTGCGCCTTGCCAACGCCAGTCCCGGTGAGCTGCGCGTGGCCGGCGAAGACGGCCTGCCGCCATCCGTGCGCGTCGAAGGCGCCTGGCGCGAACGCGAGGGTGGCTACGACGTCGAGCTGGCCCTGCCGCAGGACTTCAGCGTTCGCGCGATCGGGCTGCGGGCGCAGGATGTCAACGCCGCCGGCGACGTCCGGATCGCCGGGACGCTCGATGGCACCGGCCAGCTCGGGGCCGTGCCGCTGCATGGTTTCCTCGGGTCGCTCGAGCCGGTGTTGCAGGCATTGGCCCCGGAGGGCATGCGCGTGCGCGTGGCCGACCGCGATGGCTGGGTGCTGGCCCGGGCCGGTGAGCTGCGTGCCGATGAATCCGAGGACGACATCCTGCCGTGGCGACGCGGCCTTTACCGGGCGCTGCTTTTCCGCGACGTCACCGCGACGGCCGAGGAACCGCCGATGGCGCGCCGGCTCGTGCGCGCCGAGGTGGCCCGCGCCGTGGCCGGCACGCCGGCCGTGGCCTGGCGCCGCGATCCGGCCGGCGCGCGCCTGCTGCTGTCGGCGGCGGTGCCGCTGTACGTGGCGGGGCAGGAGCGCGGGGCGCTGCTGATCGAGCGGTCGAACTCGGAAGTGCTCCTGCTCACCGACCAGGCGTTTTCAGGCCTGCTGGGTGTCAGCCTGGTGGCCTTCCTGGCTTCGGGCGGCATCATCCTGCTGTTCGCCACGCGCCTGGGCCAGCGCATTCGCCGCCTGCGAGACGCCGCCGAACATGCGCTCGACCGCGAGGGCCGGGTCACGCCCTTCCCGCGCACGAACGCCCGCGATGAAATTGGCGATCTTTCGCGCAGTTTCGCGCGCCTGCTCGACCAGGTGGCGGCCTACACCGACTACCTGCGTTCTCTGTCGGGCAAGCTGTCGCATGAGCTGAACACGCCGCTGGCGATCGTGCGCACCTCGCTCGACAACCTCGACGATGCCCGGCTCGACCCGCAGGCGCGGGTGGTGGTGGCCCGCGCGCGCGACGGCATAGAACGCATGGGCCACCTGGTGCGCACGATGAGCGAAGTCACGCGCATCGAACACGCCATCGAAGCCGCCGAGGCCGAGGACCTGGACCTGCGCGCGCTGCTCGAGGGCTGCGCCGAGGCCTACGCCGCGCTGCTGGCGCCGCGTTCGCTGCAGCTGACGCTGCCGCCCGGCCCGCTGCCGCTGCGAGCCGCGCCCGAACTGCTGGTGCAGGCCCTGGACAAGCTGGTGGACAATGCCCACGGTTTCACCCCCGAATCGGGCTGGGTGCGCCTGTCCGCGTCCCGGGAAGAGGGCGGCGTGCGCATCGCCCTGGCCAACCAGGGGCCGCCGCTGCCGGAAGCCATGCGCGGCCGCCTGTTCGACTCGCTGGTGAGCCTTCGCGACAGTTCCCGGCGCGCCGAGGGCGGCGCCCACCTGGGTTTCGGTCTTTACGTCGTGCGCCTGGTCGCCGACCTGCACCGCGGCCACGCCGAGGCCAGCAACCTGCCGGCGGGCGACGGCGTCGAGTTCGTTCTTCACCTGCGCGGCATGCCCTGAGCCAAACGCGGCGGATATACTCGGGGCCTGCCAAACACGGGCGCCGTGCGTGATTTCCGCCGAACAGTTCCAGACCCTGGCCAAGGCCGGCCACAACCGCATCCCGGTGGTGCGCGAGGTGCTTTCCGATCTCGACACCCCGCTGTCGGTCTACCTCAAGCTTGCCGACGGCTCGCACACCTACCTGTTCGAGTCCGTGGAAGGTGGCGAGACCTGGGGCCGGTATTCGATCATCGGCCTGCCGGCGCGCCGTACCTACACCTTCCGTGGCCACGAGCTGGAAGTGCGCGAGCACGGCGAGGTGGTGGAAACCCGCACGCTCGAAGACCCCCTGGCCGAGGTCGACCGGCTGCGCGCCTCGTTCAAGGTGCCGCGCATTCCCGAGCTGCCCGGTTTCACCGGCGGCCTGGTCGGCTACTTCGGCTTCGAGACCATCGGCTGGATCGAATCGCGACTGGCCGGCGGCGACAAGCCCGACCAGCTGGGCACGCCCGACGCGCTGCTGATGCTCAGCGAGGAACTCGCGGTCTTCGACAATCTCAAGGGCCGCCTGTACCTGGTGGTGCATGCCAACCCCGACGAGCCGCACGCCTATGCCCGTGCGCTGCGCCGGCTCGACGAACTGGTGCACCGGCTGCGCCACTCGGGCCGCAGCTATCCGGACGTGCTCGATCCTTCGCTGCTGCAGGAACAGGACTTCGTCTCGGGCTTCACGCGCGAAGGTTTCCTGGCGGCCGTGGAGCGCTGCAAGGAGTACATCCGCGCCGGCGACATCTTCCAGGTCGTGCTCAGCCAGCGGATGAGCGTGCCCTTCCGCGCCCGGCCGGTGGACGTCTACCGTGCCCTGCGTGCGCTCAATCCCTCGCCCTACATGTATTTCCTCGACCTGGGCGACACCCAGGTGGTGGGCAGCTCGCCCGAGATCCTGGTGCGCCTGCAGGGCGGGGAAGTGACCGTGCGGCCGATCGCCGGCACCCGCCCGCGCGGTGAGACCCCCGAGGCCGACGCCGCGCTGGAAGCCGAGCTGCTGGCCGATCCCAAGGAACGCGCCGAGCACCTGATGCTGATCGACCTGGGCCGAAACGACGTTGGCCGCGTCGCCAACGCGGGCAGCGTCACCGTGCCCGACCAGTTCATCATCGAACGCTATTCGCACGTGATGCACATCGTCAGCGAAGTGCGCGGCCAGCTGCAGCCTGGCCTGGGTTTCGCCGATGTCATCAAGGCCACCTTCCCGGCGGGTACCGTGAGCGGCGCGCCCAAGATCCGCGCGCTGGAGGTCATCCGCGAACTCGAGCCGATCAAGCGCAACATCTATTCCGGCGCCGTCGGTTACCTCAATTGGTGGGGCGACGCCGACACCGCGATCGCCATCCGCACCGCGGTCATCCAGGACGGGCGCCTGCATGTGCAGGCCGGCGCCGGCATCGTGCACGACTCCGACCCGGTCAGGGAGTGGGAAGAAACGATGAACAAGGGCCGGGCGCTTTTCCGCGCCGTCGCCCAGGCCGCCGGCGGCCTCTGAGGCGCACGGGGTGGAAGGGTTCCTTCGCCACTTCCGCCCCCGGTCCACGGGCCTGAGGCTCTGGCTGGCGCTGAGCTTCGGCGCGCTCGCGGTCGTCCTGGTGGGCGTGCTGGCGTGGCGGGTGGAGCGTGTGGCCGCCGACAAGCTGCAGGAGGACATCGGCCTGCGCATGCAGACCCGGGCCCAGGCCCTGGCCGGACGACTGGATCGTGGCCTCTACGAACGCCTGAACGACATGCGTGCGCTGGCACTGATGCCGATGCTCGACGATCCGGCCGGCAGCGAAGACGCCGTGCGCGACCTGTTCGACCTCATGCAGCTCAACTACCCCGACTACGTCTGGATGGGCGTGGCCGACTCCACCGGCCGGGTTCGGATCGCCAACCGCGGCCTGCTCGAGGGCGCGGACGTGTCGCAGCGGTCCTGGTTCGCGGGCGCGCGCCGCGAGCCCTTCGTGGGCGACCTGCACGACGCGGTGCTGCTGTCGGAGCTGTTGTCCACCCCGGGCGGTGAGCCGCTGCGCCTGGTGGACGTCGCGGCACCGATCCACGACGCCCACGGCGTGGTCACCGGCGTGCTCGGCGCACACCTGTCCTGGCGCTGGGCCGAGGGCCTGCGCCAGGACCAGATGGCGGCCAACGACCCGGTGGAGGTGTTTTTCCTGAACGTGGCCGGCGAGGTGATCATGGGCCCCGAGGACATGCGCGGCCAGGTCTTGCAGGTTCCCAGTGCCCTGGCGGTCCGCGAGGGCCAGCGCGGAGCCTTGCTGGAAACCTGGCCCGACGGCGAGCTCTACCTCACCGGTTTCGAGCCCACCCAGGGCCACGAGTCCTACACCGGCCTGGGCTGGACCGTGCTCGTGCGCAAACAGGCGCGCCAGGCCTTCGAACCGGTGCGGGAACTGCGCCAGCAGATCGTGCTTGCCGCGATCGCCATCACTGCGCTTTTCCTGGCGCTGGGCAGCCTGATGGCACGCTGGATCGGCGCGCCCCTGCACGCGCTGGCCGTGGCCGCGCGGCGCATCCAGGCGCGCGAGCCCGATGCCGCGTTTCCGCCCGAACGTGGTTATCGCGAGGCGCGCGAACTCACCCTGGCCCTGCGCGGCCTGGTGGACGACCTGACCGAACACGAACGTGAACTCACCGACATGGCCGCCGGCCTTGAGCAGCGCGTGCGCGAGCGGACCCTGGCCCTGAGCGAAGCCAACGCCCAGCTCGAAGTGCTGGCCATGACCGACGCCCTGACCGGGCTGGCCAACCGCCGCCATTTCGGCGACCAGCTGGCACGTGAATCCACCCGCGCCGCCGAGACCGGCCGGCCGCTGAGCCTGGTCACGATGGACATTGACCACTTCAAGGCCATCAACGACCAGCACGGGCACCCGACCGGCGACGCGGTGCTGCGTCGCATCGCACTGCTGCTCGAAGAATGCGTGCGCAGCAGCGACCTGCTGGCGCGCGTCGGTGGCGAGGAATTCGCGGTGCTGGCGGTGGACACCGGCCCGGGCGAGGCCGGCCAGCTGGCCGAACGCCTGCGCGCGGCCGTCGAGAACGCGGGTCCCGTCAGCGTCGGGCGTGCATCCATCCCGGTGACGATAAGCCTGGGCCTGGTGACCCGGCGCATCCAGCCCGGCGAACTGTCCCGTGCGCCCGAACGCCTGCTCGCCGCCGCCGACGACGCCCTTTACCGGGCCAAGCGCAATGGCCGCAACCGGGTGGAAGTGGCGGCGAACTGATTCCGCCCGCGTTGGCAACGAGCCCGGTGCAAGCCGAGGCCGAGGGTGAAATCCGCCAACTTCCGGAAGGGTGGCGGATCCGGCATGTAAGCGCTTGACCTTGCACTTGCTGCAAGCCCCAGAGTCCCGGCTCCCCCAACGGAGCCAAACCATGAATCGAATCCATCGGCGCGATTCCCGCGCCTTTCGCCGCACGGTACTGAGCCATGCGCTCCTGCTGGCTTTCGCCAGTCTTTCCCAGTCGGCGCTGGCCGACGACGAGTGCGGCGTGGCCAACGCCGGCGGCCAGGTTGTCTGCGATCCCTCGGGTCCGGACCCGTTGCCCCAGGTGCGTTACACCGGCGTCACGGACGTCGAAGTGGTGCTGCGCAGCGGCGTCGTCGTCGATGGCAGCGCGATGCCCGAAGGCGACACCGCAGTGACGCTCTACGGCACCGGCAGCCTGGGCCTGCATGCCGAGGACGGCACCGTGATCCGCGCCTACGACGCCTGGCCCGCTGTTGACGTTGTTTCGGACTCCGGCCCGGTCAGCGTCCGCGTCGACCAGGTCTACGGCGGCAACATCGGCATCTCCGCCGGCAGCTCCGGCGACGTGACCGTGTGGGCCAACCACGTCGAGGGCACAACCGCGATCGAGGCTTTCAGTTCCGGCGGCAACGTGCTCGTGGACGTCGCCAGCGCCCGGGCGGGCGCCTACGGCACCGGCGTGTACGCGCTGTCGGAGCAGGGTGATGTCGGGGTCCTGGCCGGCGAGGTCCGGGCACGGGGCGACTTCACCGCCGGCATCGACGCCACCACCTACGACGGTTCCGTCGCCATCGAGGCCGGCTACGTGATGGCCGATGGCTACGCTGCACGGGCCGTGCTGGCCGTCTCCTACGAGGGCGGCGACGTCAGCGTGGACGTGGAGAACGCGGCCTCGTTCGGCGAAGGCAGTTCGGGCATCGTCGCGTTTGCTGGCTTCGGCGACGTCAATATCCGCGCCGGGTTCGTAAGCGCCAGCGGGAACTACGGCCTCGGCCTGGGCGTATATGCCTTCGAGGGCGGCGCCAACCTGGATGTCGGCAACGTCGGCACGGACGGTGACTTCTCCCGCGCCATCGACGTCAATGCGCTGCTGGACGTCAACATCCTCAACGAATCCGTCTTCACGAGCGGCATGTACTCGGACGCGATCAGCGTCGAGACCGTGGGTGACGTCAACATCGCCTCCAGGCGCGTCGCGACCTATGGCAACGAGTCGACCGGCATCCGCGTCCTGACCAGCCAGGACATCTCGATCGACGTCGACGAGGTCATGACCTATGGCGCCGGCTCCGCTGCCGTCTCTGCGGCCTCGTACGCTGGCGACGTGTTCGCCCGGGTCGGCAGCGTCCGCACCTGGGACATGTCGTCGCCGTGGTACGCCATCGGCCTGGGTTCGTACCTGGGCGACGTCACCCTGGTCGTCGACGAACTCGTACGTTCCGAGGGCGGCTACGCCGTCACCCTGGGTTCCCAGATGGGCCAGGCACGCATCCTGGTGGGCGAAGGCGCCACCGTGCACGGCGAAATGACGGCCATCGACGCGGCGGCCGGGCTGGGCAGCCGGATCGACGTCGCCGGCACCGTCACCAGCAACCGCGGCGCCGTCATCCAGGTGGCCGCCAACGACCTTGGCGACGGTGCGGCCGATATCCGGATCGGCTCGACCGGCCTGGTGCAAGGCTGGGTCGACCTGACCGACAACGACGACCGCGTCGCCAACGCGGGTCGCTTCCTCAGCGCCGGCACCAACCGGTTCGGCGCCGGCGATGACCTCTTCACGAATTTCGGCACCCTCGGCCTGAAGGCGGGCTCGCACGAGATCTTCTTCGAGGGTCTGGAGCGGCTGGAGAATGCCGGCCGCGTGGATCTGGTGAATGGCGTCGCCGGCGACCAGCTGGTGCTGGACGGCACCCTGCACGGCGTCGGCGGCACGCTGGCGATCGACTACAACGTCATCAGCGGCCAGGCCGACACGATCTCGGTCGGGGCGGTTTCCGGCACCAACCTGCTGGATCTGTCCCTGGTGGGCCACGGATCGCTGCTCGGCATCGACGGGGTGCGCGTGCTCAGCTCCGGCGCCTCCCAGCAGGGCGATGAACTCGTGCTGTCCTCGGCCAGCCGCAACCGTGGTTTCATCGGCTTCGACCTGGCCTTCGACGGCGTCGACAGCTGGTTGCTGCAGAGCGACCTCGCCGACGCCGCCTACCTCGCCGGCGCCGTCCCCACGGCCGCCCGCGACGCCTGGCGCCAGGGCGTGCAGGCCGTCACCAGCCATCTGGACGCGACCCGGGACCATGCCGACAGCAGCGGTGCCTGGCTGCAGGTCTACGGCGGCGACTTCGACGGCAGTTCCGACTTCACGCACACGCTGGGTGCGCGCGAGCTGGCCTGGAAGGGCTCGCACGAAGGCCTGCAGGCCGGCCTCGAGGGCGACTTCGGCGTCTGGCGCGCCGGCGTCACCGCCGGCATCGGCAAGGCGGACATGGACCTGGGCGGCAACGAGGGCAATGAGCTCGACCTGGCCAACGCCGGCCTGTACGCGCGTTACGAGCAGGACGGCTGGTTCGCCGGCGCGGTGCTGCGCGCCGAGCGGATCTCGCTGGACGCCGACTGGGCCTCGATCGGCCTGGTCGGTTCGGGCAAGGGCAACGTTCTTGGCCTGCAGCTCGAGGGCGGACGCCGCTTCGCCGTCTCGAACGTCTGGATCGAGCCGAGCCTGCGCCTGGCCTGGACCGACCTGTCGCTGCCCGAGCTCGATGGCGCCAACGGCGACGTGCGCTGGCAGGACGGTGCGCGCGGCAGCGGTGAGCTGGGCCTGTCGATCGGCCTGGCCGAAGGCTGGAAGGGCCTGCGGCCGTACGCGACGATGGCGATTGGCCGTGAGTTCGGCGGCGCCGATCGCACGCTCTACGACCTGGCTGCCGATGACGTGGTCGTGCATGCCGAGGGTGGCCGCGGCTTCGGTCGCTTCGCCGCCGGCCTGAATTGGACGCGTGGCCGCTTCGACGCTTACGGCGAAGTGGACGCGCGCACGGGTGACATCGAAGGCAACACGACGCGCGTCGGCCTCCGCGTGCGCTTCTGAACCAGCACGGCCCCGGGGCGCACGTCGCCCCGGGGCCGTTGCGTGACGGCCTCAGGGGCCGGGATGGCGCGACAGCCAGCGCCGCAGGTGGCGTCGCAGCCGGGCCTTGCGGTGAAGCTCGCAGTCCAGTCGCGACAGGTGCGAGCGCAGCAGGCGCAGCAGTCCGCTTCCGCCGCGGGTCACGGCGTCGGCGACCTCGGCCATGCTCAAGCCCAGTTTCCTGGCCCGGCGCACCAGCCGGGCCCGCCGCAGGTCCTCGGCCGAATACTTGCGATAGCCCGAGAGTGATCGTTTCGCCGGCGGCAGCAGGCCGCGGCGCTCGTACAGGCGCAGTGTCGCGGGGCTCACGCCCACGCGGCGGGCGGCTTCTCCGATATCAAAGGAAGGGCGGGGAGGCATGGGGGTGGCGTGTTTCCGGAAACGCGCCCGAGGCTGGGGTTTGCCATGGGGGCAAGGTCAATCCCGCGCGTTCGTCCCGCAGGCTCCGTGCCCGGAGCCCAACCTCCGCTATCCTAGGCACCCGGCTCGCCGGGTCGTCCTGTTTCCACCCGCCGGTTCCCCCGAGGGGCCATCGGCGCTTCCGGCATGGCGAAGACAAAAGAATCAAGGACTTGGGCCGCCCATGCTGCTGATGATCGACAACTACGACAGCTTCACCTACAACCTCGTGCAGTACCTGGGCGAGCTGGGGCAGGACGTGAAGGTGGTGCGCAACGACGAGCTGACGGTGGCCCAGATCGCGGCCCTGGCGCCCGAACGCATCGTCATCTCGCCGGGCCCGTGCACGCCCAACGAGGCCGGCGTGTCGCTGGAGGTGCTGGCGGAACTCTCGGGCAAGCTGCCCATCCTCGGCGTGTGCCTGGGCCACCAGAGCCTCGGCCAGGCCTTCGGCGGCAAGGTGGTGCGGGCGCGCACGATCATGCATGGCAAGACCTCGCCGATCCGGCACAAGGGCCTTGGCGTGTTTTGCGACCTGCCCGATCCCTTCGAGGCCACCCGCTACCATTCGCTGGTGGTGGAGAAGGAGTCGCTGCCCGACTGCCTGGAGATCACCGCCTGGACCGAGAATCCCGACGGGTCGATGGACGAGATCATGGGCCTGCGGCACCGGACGCTGCCGGTGGAGGGCGTGCAGTTCCACCCCGAATCGATACTCACGCAGCATGGGCATGCCATGTTGCGAAACTTCCTTCAGGCCACGCGCGCCTGAAGGCGCCCCCACAGGTGATGCCCATGCCGATCAAGCCGCAGGATGCGCTCCAGCGCATCATCGAAAACCGCGAGATCTTCCACGACGAGATGGTCGACCTGATGCGCCAGGTGATGCGCGGCGAAGTCTCGCCCGTGCTCACGGCCGCCATCCTGTCGGGCCTGCGCGTGAAGAAGGAAACGGTCGGCGAGATCGCCGGCGCGGCGCGGGTGATGCGCGAGTTCTCGGCCAAGGTGGTGGTGCCGGACGCCCATAATTTCGTCGACATCGTCGGCACCGGCGGTGACGGCGCGCACACCTTCAACATCTCCACCGCCAGCATGTTCGTGGTGGCCGCGGCCGGCGCCAAGGTGGCCAAGCACGGCAACCGCAGCGTGTCGTCCAAGTCCGGCAGCGCCGACGTGCTCGAGGCCCTGGGCGCGGTGATCGAGCTGCAGCCCGACCAGGTCTCGGCCTGCATCGCACAGACCGGCATGGGTTTCATGTTCGCGCCCATCCACCACCCGGCCATGAAGAACGTGGCGCCGGTGCGCAAGGAAATGGGCGTGCGCACCCTGTTCAACATCCTGGGCCCGCTGACCAACCCCGCCGATGCACCGAACATCCTGATGGGCGTCTTCCACCCCGACCTGGTGGGCATCCAGGTGCGCGTGCTGCAGCGCCTGGGCGCCAAGCGCGCGATGGTGGTCTGGGGCCGCGATGGCATGGACGAAATTTCGCTCGGCGGCGCCACCATGGTCGGCGAGCTGCGTGGCAACGAGATCGTCGAGTACGAGATCCACCCCGAGGACTTCGGCATCCCCATGGCCGCCAGCCGTAACCTGCGTGTCGAGGACGCCGACCAGTCGCGCGCGATGCTGCTCGAAGCCCTGGACGGCAAGGACGGGCTGCCGCGCGAGATCGTCGCGCTCAACGCCGGCGCCGCGCTGTACGCGGCCGGCCGCGCCGTCTCGATCACCGATGGCATCGGCCAGGCCCGCGCCGCGCTTGAAGGCGGCAAGGCCCGCGCCAAGCTCGATGAATTCGTCGCGGCCACCCGCCGCCTGGCCGGGAAATGAGCGCCATGTCCGAACGATTCGCCCGCACGCCGGAACCGCCGTACTACGCGGTCATCTTCGCCAACCAGCGCACCCCGGGCGACGACGGCTACGCCGCCACCGCCGACCGCATGGTCGAGCTGGCGTCGCGGCAGCCGGGTTACCTAGGCATCGAAAGCACGCGCGACGAGGCCGGCTTCGGCATCACCGTCAGCTACTGGGAATCGGAAGCCGCGATCGCCGCCTGGCGCGCCGACGCCGAGCACGCCGACGCGCGCCGCGATGGCCGCGAGCGCTGGTATGAACACTTCGAGCTGCGCGTGGCCCGGGTCGAACGCGCCTACGGTGGCCCGGCGCGACGTGGGGAAGGCGCATGAGCGACATCCTGCAGACCATCCTGGCCCGCAAGGCCGTCGAGGTCGCCGAACGGTCGGCGAGACTGCCGCTGGCCGAACTCATCGCCCGCCAGGCTGACGCGCCGGCGCCGCGCGGGTTCGCCGCGGCGCTGCAGGCCAGGGTCGCCGCCGGCCAGCCGGCGGTCATCGCCGAGGTGAAGAAGGCCAGCCCCAGCAAGGGTGTCATCCGGCCGGACTTCCGCCCCGCCGACATCGCCGCCAGCTACGAACGTGGTGGCGCCGCCTGCCTGTCGGTCCTCACCGACGTGGACTTTTTCCAGGGCGCCGACGCTTACCTGCAGCAGGCCCGCGCGGCCTGCTCGCTGCCGGTGCTGCGCAAGGATTTCGTGGTGGACGCCTACCAGGTGCACGAAGCCCGCGTCCTGGGCGCCGATTGCATCCTGCTCATCGTCGCGGCGCTGGACGACGCGGCCCTGGGCCGGCTGGCGAACCTGGCCCTGGAACTGGGCATGGACGTGCTGGTGGAAGTGCACGACATCGACGAACTCGAACGCGCGCTGCAGGTGGGCGCACCGCTGGTGGGCATCAACAACCGCAGCCTGCGCACGTTCGAGGTGTCCTTGGACACGACGCTGGCACTGAAGCCGGCGGTGCCGGCCGACCGCCTGCTGGTGACCGAGAGCGGCATCGCGACGCGCGAGGACGTCGCGCGCATGCGCGCCAACGACGTCAACGCCTTCCTGGTGGGCGAAAGTTTCATGCGCGCCGACGACCCGGGCGCCGAACTGGCCAGGCTGTTTGGCTGACGACATGCCTACCCGCGCTGCCAGCGTCCTGTTCGATTTCGACGGCACCCTGGTCCGTGGCGACTGCGCGGCGGCGTGGCTGCGCGACCTGCTGGCCAGCCACCCGCTGCGGCGGCTGCTGGCGGGCGCCAGTTTCCCGGTGCTCAAGCCGGCCTTCGCTTGGTGGCGCGTGGCCTGGATGCCGGCGAGCTTCTACACCTGGCTGGCCACGGTGGGGCGCACCGACGAGGCCCTGGCCGAAGCGCGCGAGGATTTCCTGCGCCTGTGCGCGGCCCGCCGCGACCAGCTGCTGATCGCGCCGGCGGTTGCGCGCCTGCATGCCCATCTGGCGCTGGGCGACCCGGTGGTGATCGTCACGGGCGCCGAGGCGGGCCTGGCGCGTTCGCTGTGGCGGGCGCTGGGCCAGCCGGACGTGCCGGTCGTGGGCTCGAGCGTGCGCCCGGCCCTGGGGGGTTACATCGGCGCCGAACACACCGTCGGCCCGCGAAAGCTCCAGGCGCTGCGGCGCCTGGGCATCCACCCGCCCTTCGCCGCGGTGTATTCGGATAGCGCCATCGACCTGCCGCTGCTTTGCGAAACCGCCCGCCCGGTGCTGGTCCAGCCCGACCCGCGCAGTCTCGCCCGCGTCGACAAGCGCCTGCGCGGCGCCTTCGAAACCCTGCTCTGACGCCGGGGCTCAGGCCCCGAGGCGCTTGAGGAAACGCAGCGCCCCGTCTTCGTAGCCGCAGGCGCGGTAGAAGTCGTGGGCCTGCATGCGCTGTGCGCCCGAGGTGAGTTCGATGCGGGCGGCGCCGGCCTGGCGGGCGCGCTGTTCGGCCTCGCGCAGGAGCATGCGGCCCACACCCTGGCGCTGTTCACCGGAAGACACCGCCAGCGCCGTGATCCGGCAGGTCGGCCCGCCCAACGGCAGGTAGTAGCGGATGTCCAGCGCCAGCAGCCCGACCAGGCAGCCGTGGCGGTCGGCCACCAGCACCTGCTGGCCCGGTTCTTCGGCCACCGCACGCAGCCGGCCCGCGGCTTCCTCGCGGTCGCAGGGGTAACCCAACACGCCCAGCAGGCTGGCCAGGCCACTGGCGTCCTGCGCGGCGGCCGGCCGCACCAGCAGGGTGTCGGTGCCGGCGGCCTGGCGTCCCATCGGTCAGCGGGTTCCGTAGACCACGACGGTCTTGCCGCGGGCGTGCAGCAGGCCCTGCTCCTGCAGCTGCTTGAGCACGCGGCCGGCCATTTCGCGGCTGCAGCCGACGATGCGCGCCAGTTCCTGGCGCGACACCCGGATCTGCGTGCCCTGGGGATGCGACAGGGCGTCCGGCTCCTGGCACAGGTCGTGCAGCGTGCGGATGATGCGTCCGCTCACATCCAGGAAGGCCAGTCGGCTCGCCTTGCGGCTCGTGTCCAGTAAACGTTTGGAGAGCTGCAGGCCGATCGCGTAGAGGATGCGCGGGCATTCGGCCGCCAGCGGCCCGGCGAACAGCTGGTGCAGCCGGTCATAGTTGATTTCGGCCAGTTCGCAGGCGCTGCGCGTGCGCACCACCACCGCGCGGGCGTCGGCGGCGAAGAACAGGCCCATCTCGCCGATGAACTCCCCGGCGTTCACGTAACCCAGGATCAGCTCGCGGCCGTCCGGCTCTTCGCTGACCACCGACAGGGAGCCGCTGACCACGTAATAAAGCGAGGTGGCGGGCGTGCCGGGCCGGAAGACGTCGTTGCGGGACGGGTACCTTCGCCGGTGGCAGTGATCCAGGAAGCGACTGAACGTCGCCGCGTCGGGCGCCAACGGACTGTTGACCACCTTGTGCGGCTGGATCGGCATCGGCGGCGTACTTTCCTGCGCCATGGCGCGTCCTCGACTGGCTGTGAAGCGTTCAGATTAGGCCGTCATGGCGGGATCGGCAATGCCGGCGGCGGCCCGGCCGGGCCAAGGTTTCCCCCGGGGGGTATTTGGCCGATAATGCCCGCCCTCCGCTCCACCCCCTTCGCACGCAGGAAAGCCATCGTGGTCAAGCCGCTTCCTCGCCTCAGGCTCCAGGGTTTCAACAACCTGACCAAGGCCCTGAGCTTCAATATCTACGACGTCTGCTACGCCGTGTCGGAAGAGCAGCGCCAGCGCTACATCGAGTACATCGACGAAGCGTACAACGCCGAGCGCCTGACCCAGATCCTGACCGACGTCGCCGAGATCATCGGCGCCAACATCCTGAACGTGGCCCGCCAGGACTACGACCCCCAGGGCGCGTCGGTGACGATCCTGATCTCCGAAGAGCCGGTGATCGACAAGAAGGCCGCGGGCAAGGAGATCATCTCCGACGCCGTGGTGGCGCACCTGGACAAGTCGCACATCACCGTGCACACCTATCCGGAAACCCATCCGCACAACGGCATCGCCACCTTCCGCGCCGACATCGACGTGGCCACCTGCGGCGTCATCTCGCCGCTGAAGGCCCTGAACTACCTGATCGAGAGCTTCGAGTCCGACATCGTGGTCATGGACTACCGCGTGCGCGGCTTCACCCGCGACGTGAAGGGCACCAAGCATTACATCGACCACAAGATCAATTCGATCCAGGACTTCATGTCCAAGCCGATCAAGTCGCGCTACGAGATGATCGACGTCAACGTGTACCAGGAAAACCTGTTCCACACGAAGATGCACCTCAAGGAGTTCGACCTCGACACCTACCTGTTCGAGGAAAAGGCCAAGAACCTGAGCTTCAAGGACCGCATGCGCATCGAGTCCCAGCTCAAGCGCGAGATCGTCGAGCTCTTCAACGGTCGCAACCTGGCCGACTGAGGGTGTTGCCCGGGCACGCCTGGGCAACCACACGGCTTGCTTCGCAAGCCGCCGGCCCCGACCGGGGGCTGCCAGAGCCCCAGCCGCGCTTCGCGCGGATCGCCCCCTGACCCAGGGGGCTATTCAAACGCGGTAAGCCACCGCCTTCATCAGCTTCGAAGTGAGGGCCATGAGGCCCGGAATGGGGGCCGGCAGGACGCGGGCGCCGGCCTGCTGGGCGTCGTCGGCGTGGCGGGCCTCGTCGGCCTTCATGGTGCGCAGGATGGCCCGGCTTCGCTGGTCGCCGGGTGGCAGGGTCTGCAGGTGTTCTTCCAGGTGGGCTTCCACCTGCCGTTCGGTCTCCACCACGAAACCCAGGTTCCAGCCGTCGCCGCGCAGGCCGGCGGCCAGGCCGATGGCGTAACTTCCGGCGTACCACAGCGGATTGAAGAGGCTGGGCCGGCTGTCGAGCTCGGCCAGGCGGTCGCCGCACCAGGCCAGGTGGTCGGTTTCCTCCTGGGCGGCGTGCTGCAGGTGCTGGCGCGTGTCCGGGTCGCGGGCGACCGCGGCCTGGCCCAGGTAAAGCGCCTGCGCGCAGACCTCGCCGGTGTGGTTGATGCGCATCAGGCCGGCCGCATGGCGACGGTCCGGCTCGGCCAGTGTCTGGTCGTCGGACAGGCTGCCGGCCGGGTTCGGCCGCTCTGCGTGCGCCTGTCCCAGGCTGGTGCCCAGCGCGTGCTGGAACTCGATGATCAGGCGGTCCAGGGGGCTGAATTGGCGGGTGGGTGTCATGCCAGCTGCTCGGCCAGGAAATCAAGGGGATGTCGGACCACCATTGTAGTCCCGGTGGCCAGGTGCAGCCGGCAGCCGATGTTGGCCGACAGCAGCTCAGTGGCGCCGGAATCGGCCAGGGCCTGCAGCAGCGGCGCCCTCAGGGCGTCGGCGCGGTCCGGTTCGGCCAGCTGGTGCAGGCCGGCGGCGCCGCAGCAGCCGGTGTCGGGCAACTCCACCAGGTCCAGCCCGGGAACGCGCGCCAGCAGGCGGCGAAGGGCGGCCTCCGAGCGCACCACGCTGCGCTGGGTGCAGGGCAGGTGCAGGGCCACCCGGCGCGGCGCGGGGCGGAACTTCAGCCGGTCGCCGGCCTGGTCGAGCAGCACCAGGGGATCCTCGACCCGGCCCAGGCCGGCCAGGCTGCTGGCCAGGGTGTCGTGGCAGCCCGAGGCCAGGCACAGCACGCGATCGTGGCCGGCCAATGCCTGCCGGTTGGCCCGGGCCAGCTTCGCCGCCCCGGCGGCATCACCGGCGTGGGCGGCGGCCGCACCGCAGCAGCCTTGCCCGGACGGCACCACGCTGGCTATTCCGGCGGCCGCCAGCAGGCGGGAAAGGGCGTCGCGGCTGCCGGCCTCGTGCGGCCGGGCGATGCAGCCGGCGAACAGGGCAACCACCGGGGACCCGTCCGGGGCCGGCACGGCTGCCCTGCCGGCCTCCCGCCGCGGCGGGGGAGGCAGGCCCGCGCGCCAGCGCCGGGGCAGGGCCCAGGCCAGGGGGCGCTGCAGCGCCACGAGGACGGCCAGCAGCCGGGGCCGGGCCAGCAAGGCCAGCGCGGCGCGGATCCGGGCCGGCGGGGGCCGGCGGGTGGCCTGCAGCGCACGGGCACTCTGCAGCAACTCCCCGTAGCGCACGCCGGCGGGGCAGGCGGCTTCGCAGCGCCGGCAGCCCAGGCAGTGGTCGAGATGGGTGTCCCCAACGGGGCCCGGGGCCATCTGGCCGGACGCGAGGGCCCGGACGTAGGCGATCCTGCCCCGCGGCGACTCGGCCTCGCTGCGGTCCAGCTGGTAGGTGGGGCAGTGCGGCAGGCACAATCCGCACTGCACGCACTGGTCGGCCAGGGCCAGCAGGGGCGCAGCGCCCGGCGCCAGGGGCGGGGAGGGGCGGGCCAGGGGCGGCGTGGCGGGCATGCGGCGATGCTAACACGGGGTTAAAACGGGCTTGCACGAGGTCCGGAACGCGGCTATCATTCCGCTTCTTTCAACCCCGATTTCTATCTTTTGGAGCCGTCATGAAGTCCATGACCGTCAGCGCCAACGCCCAGACCGTCAAGCAAGACTGGTATGTGGTCGATGCCAGCGGCAAGACCCTGGGCCGCCTGTGCTCGGAACTCGCGCGTCGCCTGCGCGGCAAGCACAAGCCGGAATACACCCCGCACGTTGATACGGGTGACTACCTCGTCGTGATCAACGCCGAGAAGATCCACGTCACCGGCAACAAGCTGCAGGACAAGAAGTACCACCGCTTCACCGGCTACGTCGGCAACCTCAAGACCCAGTCCCTGGGCCAGGTCCTCGACGCCCATCCGGAGCGCGTGATCGAAATCGGCGTCAAGGGCATGCTGCCCAAGAATCCGCTCGGTCGTGCCATGTACCGGAAGCTCAAGGTGTACAAGGGCTCCGAGCATCCGCATTCCGCCCAGCAGCCGCAGGCGCTGGACTTCAAGGCTTAAGGCAACTTTATGGCTACCCAGCAGAACTACGGCACCGGCCGTCGCAAGTCCTCCACCGCCCGCGTCTTCATGCGCTCGGGCAGCGGCAAGATCGTCGTCAATGGCCGTCCGGTCGACGAGTTCTTCGGCCGCGAGACCTCGCGCATGATCGTGCGCCAGCCGCTCGTGGTCAGCGACATGGCTGACAAGTTCGACTTCACCGTCACGGTCGAGGGCGGTGGCATCACCGGCCAGGCCGGCGCCATCCGCCTGGGCATCGCCCGCGCGCTGGTCGAGTACAACGACACGCTCAAGCCCGACCTGCGCAAGGCCGGCCTGATGACCCGCGACGCCCGCGAAGTCGAGCGCAAGAAGGTCGGCCTGCACAAGGCTCGCCGCGCCACCCAGTTCTCGAAGCGCTAATAACTTCGTAAACTGGCGCGGTCCCGGAATTGGGGGATCGTCTAATGGTAGGACTGCAGACTCTGACTCTGCCTATCTAGGTTCGAATCCTAGTCCCCCAGCCAAAAAACAGAGAGGGCTCCCGAAAGGGGGCCCTCTTTGTTTTTCTGCTCGGGGGAGAGGAGACGGGCCTGTGTTCGACAAATTTGTCTGGAACAAATTTGGTCGGCGCAGCCGACCCCGGAGCGAAGCGCAGGGGCCAAGCCCACGGATGGGCTTGGCAATCCTAGACCCCCAGCCAAAAAACAGAGAGGGCTCCCGAAAGGGGGCCCTCTTTGTTTTTCGGTTCGGGGAAAAGGTTTCGGCCCTCGTTCGCCGCAGCCCCGACTACCCCTCCGGCCCCGCCCGGCGATAGACTCGGGTGCAATTGCTCCCGGAGCCTGTCCATGCCCGTTCCCGCGACCGACCTCGCCCGCCTTTTCCCGCTGGAATCACTGCGCCAGGAAACCCGGGACCAGCTGGCCCGCGAGGCCCTGGTGTCGGAATACCACCGGGGCGACAACGTCTTCGAGGCCGGCGACCTGGACGAGGACACGATCTACCTGCTCGAGGGCGAACTTCGCTGCGTGTACCCGGACGGCCGCAACGTGGCCCACATCGCCTCGGCGCCCCACGGTCGCTATTCGCTCAACGACGCGATCCCGCGCCGGTTCACGGCCAAGGTCATGTCCGGCAGCGCCAAGGTGATGCGCGTGGACCGGCGCTACCTGGAAAAGCTGATCACCTGGGACCAGCTGAGCCGCGACGACAACAACCGGCACTTCGGCAGTGCGCCGGGCGGCAACGACTGGGTGTTCCGGCTGCTGCGCGCGCAGGCCTTCGCGCGACTGCCAACGGGCAACATCGAGAAGATGTTCCAGATGTTCGAGCCGGTGACGGTGAAGCCCAGCGAGGTCGTGATGCGCGAGGGTGACCCGGCCGATTATTTCTACGTGGTGCGCTCGGGCACGGCGTCGGTCTCGAAATACCTGGACGGGGCGCCGCAAGTGGTGGCCTATCTGCGCGAGGGCGATACCTTCGGCGAGGATGCCCTGCTGTCGAACCTGCCTCGAAACGCGACCGTCCGGATGATGCAGGGTGGCCAGCTGATGCGGCTGTCGCGCGAGGCCTTCGAGGCGGTCCTGAAGCCGCCGCTGCTGTCCTGGGTGTTGCCGGCCGACGCGGCCCGGCAGGTGCACTCGGGCGCGGTGCTGCTGGACGTGCGCATGCCCGAGGAGCACGCGCAGCGTGCGATCGACGGTTCCGTGAACGTGCCGCTGTTCCGGCTGCGCGAGGACGTGGGCAACGTGCTGTCGCCGGGCGCGCGCGTGGTGGTCTACTGCAACACGGGCGAACGTTCGGCCGCTGCGGCCTTCGTGCTCAAGCGCCTGGGCTACGAAGTCAGCGCCCTGCACGGCGGCCTGGGTGCCATGCTGCGCATGATTGCCGCCAGCACCCCCGCCGACTGAGCACGCACTTGTAGGAGCTCCATCAGGCGCGACTCTTTTAGCCCTCTGGCGATGCCCTTGGCCCTTGGCCGAAGGCCAAGGGCATCGGGACTGACGTGCCTCCCACGCGGAGGGGGATGGTCAGGCGGGGCGACGGATGGGGCGGACTTCGCCGCCGATGATGACGTCGTCGGCGCCGCGCGCGGCGAACAGGCCGCAGGTGACCACGCCCGGGATCTGGTTGAGCTTGGCTTCCAGGCCCACCGGGTCGGCGATGCGCCAGTGGTGCACGTCCAGGATCCAGTTGCCGTTGTCGGTCACCACGCCTTCGCGCCAGATCGGGTGGCCGTCCATGTTGGCGATCGCCCGGGCCACCAGGCTGCGCGCCATCGGGATCACTTCCACCGGCACCGGGAACGCGCCCAGGTGTTCCACCTGCTTGGCCGCGTCGATGATGCAGATGAAGCGGTCGCTTGCCTGCGCGATGATCTTCTCGCGCGTCAGCGCCGCGCCGCCGCCCTTGATCAGGCGGTTGTACGGGTCGCATTCGTCCGCCCCGTCCACGTAAAGCTTCAGCGGCCCCACCGCATTGAGGTCGAAGACCGGGATGCCGTGGGATTCCAGCTGCCGCGTGCTCTGTTCCGAGCTCGACACCGCGCCTTCGATGCGGTTCTTCATCCGGGCCAGGCCGTCGATGAAAAAGGCCACCGTCGAGCCCGTGCCGACGCCGACGACCATGCCGTCCTCGACGTATTCCAGGGCCTTTTCTGCAGCCAGCTTTTTCTGTTCGTCGCGGGACATCTACTGGCCTCCGGCCTTTGCCATGGAAAGGATGCGCTTGTACTGCGCCGCGCCCACCGGCATCACCGAGAGCCGGTTGCCGCGTCGGAGCAGTGCGAAATCGCCGAAATCTTCCGCCTGGGCCTTCATGGACTCAAGCGACACCGTGCCGCCGAACTTGCGCTCGAAACCCACGTCCACCAGCCACCAGCGCGGTTCCTCGGGCTTGCTCTTGGGATCGTGGTAGTCCGAGCCAGGCTCGAACTGGGTCGGGTCCGGGTAAGGCGCCGACGCCACCCGGGCGATGCCCACCACGCCGGGCACGGCGCAGTTGGAGTGGTAGAAGAGGATGGGGTCGCCGACCTTCATGTCCTTGAGCATGTAGTTGCGTGCCTGGTAGTTGCGCACGCCGCTCCAGGGCTCTGTGCCGACGCGTTCGAGCGCGTCGATCGAGAACTCGTCGGGTTCGGATTTCATCAGCCAGTGTTTCATGGCCGCCATTATCGCCCGAACGCGAGCCAATCGAGCTCGGTGGCGACGGCGTCGAGCGGCACGTCCCAGTCCTGCGCCGCCAGCGCCGGCACTTCCTGGCAGGAATAGGCCACGCCGACCAGCCGCGGCGGGGCCGGTGCCCCGCGCCGGAAGGCGAAACTGCGGTCGTAGAAACCGCCGCCCATGCCCAGGCGGTTGCCGGCCCGGTCGAAACCCACCAGGGGCAGCAGGACCACGGACAGGTCTTCGGGTGCCAGTGTCGATGCAGGATCGACGTCGGGTTCGGGGATGCCAAACCGGTTGTTCACCAGCGGGTCGCCGGCGCGCCAGGGCGCGAAACGCAGGTGGCCGCCGTCCTGCAGCACCGGCAGGCACCAGACCTGGGCCGGGGCAAGGCGGAGCTGCACCGCGTGCAGCGGGACTTCACCGCCCACCGCCCAGTAGCCGGCGACGTAGCCGGGCTCACGCAGGTCGGGCTGGGCGCAAAGATGGCGCGCCACCGCGTCGGCGGCGGCCAGGCGTTCGCCCGGGGAAAGCGCGCCGCGCCGGGCCTGCAGCTGCCTGCGAAGTTCGGGGCGCGTCGAATTCAAGAGAGCCTCCACCATGCCGATGCGTGCGAAACGACCTTGATCCCTGGGATCAAGTGGGTACCCGGACCATCGCTTCAGGCTTTCCGCAACAGGGCGGACATGCACACCACTTTGGGCCAGATTCCCGGGTCGTGTTTATGGGACAAGGCGAATGTTAGGCACGCTGTCGGACACGGCAGAGGACTGGACGGAATTATATGCCCGGCGTTGCCGGAAAGCGTGAACGTCAGCGCGCCGTGTCGAACAGGCCGTCGAGCTTGCGGTTCAGTTCGGAAAGGGTCTGGTTCAGGGCCTGGTCGCGCTGCTCGGACTGGTTGCGCAGCTGCAGCAGTTCGTGGGCCAGGTTCAGCGCCGCCAGAACCGCGACGCGGTCGATCGCCGCCATGCGGTTGCCGCCGCGGATTTCGCGCATGCGGGCATCGAGCAGGTGGGCCGCCGCGGTGAGACCCTCGCGTTCACCCGGCTCCACGCCGACCGTGTACTCGCGGTCGAGGATCTTGACGTTGACCGGCTCGCTCACGCGTTGTGCTCCAGCGACTTCAGGCGCGCGATCATGGCCTCGACCCGGGACCGGGCCTGTTCGTTCTTGTTGAGCAGCGCGGCACGTTCCGACACCAGCTGCTCCTGGCCCTGGCGCAGGCTGCGGTTTTCGTCGAGCAGGCGCCGGTGTTGTTCGGCCAGGCGCTCGAAGCGCTCGGCAAGGGCCTGCAGCTGGGCGATCGGGTCGTTGGCGCTCATCGCGGACATCTTGGGCGGGCCTCGGGACGGGGTCAATAAGGCGCCGGGATGGCGGCCACGGTGGCGGGCTGCCAGCTCCGGATGAAGGCCAGGCAGCGGTGCGCGTCCAGGGGCGGCGACAGCCAGAAGCCCTGGATCTCGTCGCAGCCCTGTTCGCGCAGGTAGCTGAGCTGCTGTTCGCTTTCCACGCCCTCGGCGATGACGTTCAGGCCCAGCGAGTGGCCCATCGTGATGACCGTGGCGGTGATCGCCTCGTCGTCGGGGTCACGGGTGAGGTCGCCGATGAATTCCTTGTCGATCTTGAGCGTGTCGATCGGCAGCCGCTTGAGGTAGACCAGGGACGAATAGCCGGTGCCGAAATCGTCGATCGCCAGGGTGATGCCCAGCTTGCGGAGTTCGTTGAGCACGTGCGTGGTCTGTTCGGCGTTCTGCATCACCATCGATTCGGTGACCTCGAGCTCGATGCGGTTCGAGGGCACGCCCAGGTCCTGGATCAGGTGGCGCAGCTGCGCGGGCAGGTTGCCGCGCAGCAGTTGCAGCACCGACACGTTGACGCCGATGGAAATCTCGTTCAGGCCGTGCGCACGCCAGCGCTTGAGCGTCTGCAGCGCCTCGTTGAGCACCCAGTCGCCGATCTGCAGGATCAGCCCCGATTCCTCGGCCAGCGGCACGAACACGGTCGGCGGGATTTCCCCCAGCTCGGCGCTATGCCATCGCAGCAGCGACTCGACGCCGGTGATGCGGCCATCGGCCAGCGCCATGCGTGGCTGGTACACCAGCCGGAACTCGCCGCGGTCGAGCGCCTTGCGCAGCGACGCCAGCACGGTGGCGCGCCGGCGGGACTCGGCGTCCATGGTTTCGTTGTAGATCTGGTAGGTGTTCCGGCCTTCGGCCTTGGCCTGGTACATCGCCGTATCGGCGAACTTGAGCAGGTCGGTGGGCACCAGGGCGTGGTCGGGGTAGAGGCTGATGCCCAGCGACGGCGTGATCGAGACATCGTGGCGCTCGTCCACCTCGAGCGGCATCGTGAAGGCCGTGAGGATCTCGCGGGCCATGCGCTCGACCGCCGGGAAGGACTCCACGTCCTCGAGCACCACCGTGAACTCGTCGCCGCCCAGGCGCGCGACCGTGTCCGAAGCCCCGACCGTGGCCTGCAGACGCGTGGCGGCGGCCTTGAGCAGGCGGTCGCCGGCGGCATGGCCGAGGGAGTCGTTGATGTCCTTGAAGCGGTCGAGGTCGAGGAACAGCACCGCGACCCGGGTTTCCTGCCGGCGCGCCCGCACGATGGCGCGGCCCAGGCGCTCGGACAGCAGGGCGCGGTTGGGCAGGCCGGTGAGGGTGTCGTAGTTGGCCAGGTAGCGCAGCTCCTGCTCGGCGCGCTTCTTGTCGGTGATGTCGTTGACCACCGCGACGAAATGGCTGCGCAGGCCCAGGGCGTCGCGCACCTCGCTCATTTCGATCCAGCCGAGGAATTCTTCGCCGTCCTTGCGCCGCTGCCACATCTCGCCGGCCCAGTGGCCGGTGCGTTCGAGCACGTCGCGCACGCGCCGGTAGAACTCGGCGCTGTGCTGGCTGGAGTCGAGCAGGCGGCTGTTCTGGCCGATCACTTCCTCTTCGCTGTAGCCGGTGATGCGCGAGAAGGCCGGGTTCACCGAGATGAAGCGGAAATCGAGGTCGATCACCGCCACGGCTTCGCTCATGCTGCGCAGCACCTCCAGGGCGACGCGGCGTTCGCGCTCCGCCCGGCGGATGGCGGTGATGTCGCGGGCGGTGCCGGCCATGCGCAGCGGGCTGCCGGAGCTGTCGCGTTCGACCACCTTGCCGCGCGAGCGCACCCAGACCCACTCGCCGCGGGCATTGCGGATGCGGTGCTCGGACTCGAAAACGTCGGTGTGGCCGACGATGTGCTCCTGCAGCAGCTTCTGGACCCGTGGCAGGTCCTCGGGGTGGATGGACTGCGTGCGCCAGTCGTCCGTGCTCATCTTGTCGCGGCTGCCGTGGCCCAGCAGCTGGTTGGCACCCAGCCGGTAGAGGCTGTTTTCGCGAATGTTCCAGTCCCAGAACTCGTCGCCCGAGCCCCACAGGGCCAGGTTCAGGCGCTCCTCGCGTTCGTGGATCTCGCCGAGCAGGGAGGTTTCCTGGCGGCGGCGGTGGCTCCGCACCCGCCACAGCAGCCAGCACAGGAACAGGGCGATCGCCAGCAGCAGCCACTGCACGATGCCTCCCAGGGCCAGGCCGCTGGCTTGGGCCACCACCGCCCCATTTGCGTTCAGCGCCATTACCAGCCGTGGTCCCCTGGGTTTTCCCCTGATATCTCGCCGAGTGTAGGGTGACGCTAACAGGGCCACAAGCGGCGAGGCCGCCCTTGCTAGAATGCCCGCACCCCCGACAAGGCCGATTCGATGACCCAAGCCCAGCTCCCGACGCACGCCCTCGTGGCCGCCGAACTCGAGGCCCTGGAGGCCTCGCTGGCCGCTTCGGAGCTGCATGGGTCGCTGTGCGGCTTCCTTTCGGGCGGCGGCGCGCACGATCGCAAGGGCTGGTTCGCCGCGGTGATGGCCGACCCGCTGCTGTCGGCGCCCGAGCCCGACAGCGCGCTTGACCATCTTTACCTGGCCAGTGCCGCCCAGCTCGAATCTCCTGATTTCGGCTTCGAGCTGCTGCTGCCGGCCGAAGACCGGCCGGTGGACGAGCGGGGCGACGGCCTGCTTGCCTGGTGCCGCGGCTTCCTCGGCGGCTTTGGCCTGGCGTCGGGCGCCAAACCGCCGCTGTCGGAGGATTCCGAGGAAGCCCTCGCCGACATGGCCCGCATCGCCGCCAGCGACCTCAGTTACGAAGAGCCGGAAGCCGACGCCGAGGCGCTTGAGGAAGTCGCCGAATTCATACGCGTCGCCGCGCTGTTGCTGCACAGCGACTGCGTGCTCGGGCCCCGGCATCGCCGCAGGCTCAACTGACCCGGCCATGATCAAAGCCGCCGAATTCGCGCGCCGTCGCAAGCAGCTGATGCGCATGGCGGACGAGGACGCCATCCTCATCCTGCCGGCTTCGCCCGAACGCGTGCGCAGCCATGACACCCACTACCCGTACCGCCAGGACAGCGACTTCTGGTACCTCAGCGGCTTTCCCGAGCCCGAGGCGGTGCTTGTGCTGGTGCCCGGGCGCGCCCACGGCGAGGTGCTCATGTTCTGCCGCGAGCGCGACGCCGAGCGCGAAGCCTGGGACGGTCCGCGTGCCGGGCCGGAAGGCGCGGTGGACGGTTACGGCATGGACGATGCCTATCCCATCGCCGACCTCGACGAAATCCTGCCGGGCCTGCTGGAAGGCCGTTCGCGCGTTTATTACCACTTCGGCCGCGACACCGAATTCGACCTCAAGTTGATCGGCTGGGTGAATCGCGTGCGCTCGCAGGTGCGCCACGGCGCGCAGCCGCCGCACGAATTCCTCGAGCTTGGCCACCTGCTGCACGAACTGCGCCTGTTCAAGAGCGCGGCCGAACTCAAGCTGATGCGCCGTTCCGCGGCGATTGCCTGCGACGCCCAGCTGGCCGCCATGCGCGCCACGCGCCCAGGGGGGCACGAATACGAAGTCGAGGCGGCGCTGCAGTACACCTACCGCCGCCACGATGCCGTCGCCGCCTACGAACCCATCGTCGGCGCCGGCGCCAACGGCTGCGTGCTGCACTACCGCGCCAACAAGGGCGCGCTGGCGGACGGCGACCTGTTGCTGTG
Source organism: Arenimonas aestuarii (assembly GCF_054781715.1). Classification (NCBI taxonomy): domain Bacteria; kingdom Pseudomonadati; phylum Pseudomonadota; class Gammaproteobacteria; order Lysobacterales; family Lysobacteraceae; genus Arenimonas; species Arenimonas aestuarii. The sequence goes on from NZ_BAAGTW010000008.1 coordinate 89,504, forward strand.
CGACGCCGGTGCCGAGTACGCCGGTTATGCGTCCGACATCACCCGAACCTGGCCGGTGAACGGGCGTTATTCAAAGGAGCAGCGCGCGCTCTACGACATCGTGCTGGCCGCCCAGGGCGCCGCGATGGCGCAGGCGGCGCCGGGCCGACCCTGGATCCTGGGCCACGAGGCGGCGGTGGAAGTGCTGACCGAAGGCCTGCTGTCGCTGGGCCTGCTCAAGGGCAGCCTGAAGGCGGCGCTGCAATCAGGCGCCTACCGGCGCTTCTACATGCACAAGACCGGCCACTGGATCGGCCTGGACGTGCATGACGTCGGCGAATACAAGGTCGCCGGCGAGTTCCGCGAACTCGAGCCGGGCATGGTCTTCACCATCGAGCCGGGCCTTTACATCCCGCCCGGCAGCAAGGGCGTGCCCGCCAAATTTCAGGGTATCGGCATCCGCATCGAAGACGACGTCGCCATCACCAAGACGGGCCATGAAGTCCTTACCGATGCAGTGCCGCGTGAGGTCGAGGCGATCGAGTCGGTGTTGGCCGATCGCTGATCAGGCCACGACCTGGGCCGGGAGCGGCCCGGGCGCCTACATGTCGAACTTGTTCAGTTCCAGACCCTGCGCCTGGTAGTGCTTCCAGCGCTCTCGCAGGGGGGCGCGCGCCGACGGGTCGGCGGGCACGACCTCGAGCACGCGCTCGAAGCCGGCGGGCACGGGATCGTCGCGCAGGTTCAGCACCAGAGGGCGCAGCGCCGGCGATTGTTCCGGCGGCACGATCAGCACCTCCACCTCGTCTTCGTCCTCGTCCATTCCGGCGATCTGGTGCGGCAGGAATTCGTCGGGGTCGAAGGACCACATGAGGTCGTCCAGGGCCTCGGCCTGCTCCGCCGAGGCCGCCAGCACCAGCAGCGGCTGCCCAGCGTGCACGGCCTTGCGGGCCAGTTCGCACACCAGCAGCAGCGGCTGCTCGCGGAAGCGCGGCTTGCCGATCAGGTAAAAATCGGCGCGGGCCATGTCAGCCGGCCCGGTCGACCAGCCACTGCGTCAGCAGGCCCACCGGGCGACCGGTGGCCAGTCCCTTGCGGCCCTCGGTGTTGGAGACGCCGGCGATGTCGATATGCGCCCAGCGCTGGCCTTCGGTGAAACGCGACAGGAAGCAGCCAGCGGTGATCGTGCCCGCGGCCTTGCCGCCGATGTTGTAGACGTCGGCGAAGCCGGACTCGAGCTGGCTCTGGTAGTCATCCCAGAGCGGCAGGCGCCAGGCGCGGTCGTGCACGTTGTCGCCGGCGGCCAGCAGTTCGTCGGCCAGGTCGTCGTGCTTGCTCATCAGGCCGGCAGCGTGTTTGCCCAGGGCGATGACGCAGGCGCCGGTGAGCGTGGCGACGTCGACGATGGCCTGGGGCTCGTAGCGCTGCACGTAGGTCAGGGCGTCGCACAGGATCAGGCGGCCTTCGGCGTCGGTATTGCCGACCTCGATGGTCTTGCCCGACATCGAGGTGATGACGTCGCTGGGACGGTAGGCATCGGCGTCCACCATGTTTTCCACCGCCGGCACCACCATCACCAGGTTCAGCGGCAGCTTCATCTTCGCCACGGACAGGAAGGTGCCGAAGACGCTGGCGGCGCCGCACATGTCGAACTTCATTTCCTCGATGCCACCCTGGACCTTCAGGTTGATGCCGCCCGAGTCGAAGGTGATGCCCTTGCCGACCAGCGCGTAGGGCTTGGCGTCGCCGGCGCCGTTGTAGCGCAGCACCACGAGGCGCGGCGGGTTGGCCGAGCCGCGGGCCACGGCCAGCAGCGAGCCCATGCCCAGCTTCTCCATGTCGGCGCGCTCGAGCACCTCGGCGGTCACGCCCGCGTGGTCCCGGGCGATGCGGTGGGCAGTGTCGGCCAGGTAACCGGGGTTGCAGATGTTCGGCGGCAGGTTGCCCAGCTCGCGGGCCAGGGCCACGCCGGCGGCGATGGCCTGGCCGCGTTCGAAGTCGTTCTGGTGCGCGGCGTCGCCGGCGATCTCGACCGACGCCAGGCCGCTGTCGCCGTTCTTGACGCTGCGGGTGGCGGTGTACACGTAAGCCGCGTGGTTGGCCGACACCACCGCCTGGCGAACGGCCCAGCCGGCGTCGCGGCCGGCGACGGGAATGTCAGCCAGGGTCAGCAGGGCGCTGCGCGCCGGGCCGGCGCGGAGGGCGCGCACGGCATCGGTGACCGCCTTCTGGAACTGGGGGGCGCCGAACTTGCCGGATTCGCCCAGGCCCACCACCAGCACGCGCGGCGCCTTCACGCCGTCGAGGTCGTGCAGCAGGGTGGTGCGTCCGGTCTTTCCAGACAGGTCGCCACGCGTGGCCAGCGTCGAAAGCCGGCCACCGGCCGCCTTGTCGATGGCCTTGCCCGACGCGGACAGGCTGCCATCGGCAAACAGGCCCACCACGACACAATCGACGTCGGCGTGGCTGGGTTCAGGGCGGTTCAGGCGAAATTCGAGGCTCATGGGCGATCACCGTTACAATTTGCAAACCCCGATTCTAGCAAGCCCGCCCCCTCACAGCCCGGCGCCCCTGAATGCTGCTTATCGAGCGTTACCTGCTGCGCCAATTCGTCCAGAGCGTCACCGCCGTGGCCGTGGTCCTCCTGCTGGTGGGGCTGGGCGGCCTGCTCGTGGACCTGATGAGCGACATCGCCCGCGGCCAGGTGCCGGCCGGCCTCTTGCTCTCGCAGCTGGGCCTGCGCTCCATCCAGGTGCTGCCGCTGCTCCTGCCGCTGGCCCTGTTCGTGGGCCTGCTGTTGGCGGTGGGCCGCCTGTACGGCGACAGTGAGATGGCCGTGCTTGCCTCCGTGGGGCTGGGACCGCGGCAACTCTGGCGGCCGTTGGCGGCCGTGACGATCCCGGTGGCGCTGCTGGTGGCCGCTGCCTCGCTCTGGGCGGCGCCGGCCGGTGCGCGCCTGGCCCAGCGCATGGTCGAAGACGCCAACCGGTCCTTCCTGGTGGCGGGGCTGGAGGCCGGGCGGTTCATCGAGCTGCCTGGCCGGGGCGGCATCCTCTATGTCGGCGAGATCGACACCGAAGGCTCGCGGTTTGGCCGCATGTTCGTGCAGTCCGAGCGCGATGGCCGCATCGACGTGGTCACCGCCAGCGAGGGCGAACTGATCCTCGAGGGCGAGCGTGGTCGCTACCTGCTGCTGCGCGATGGTTTCCGGGTAGAAGGCGACCCCGCCGCGCGCGACTTCCGCATGATGCGTTTCCAGGAAAACGAACTGCAGGTCCCCGATCGCGAGCCCGAGGTCGGGGCCGATGAACTCAACGCCGTGGCGACCGGCGCACTGTTGCCCGCCACCGCGCCGGCCGCCCGCGCGGAGCTGCATTGGCGCATGGTGACGCCGCTGCTCGTGCTGGTGCTGGGGGTCCTGGCCCTGCCGCTGGGACGCGGCGAACCGCGCCAGGCCCGCTACGGGCGCATCCTGGCCGCCCTGCTCATCTACATCAACGCGATGATCCTGCTGGTGCTCGGCAAGGGCTGGCTGGCGGTCGGCATGATGCCGGCCTGGCTCGGCCTGTGGTGGCTGCTGCTGCCGATGGCGGCGCTGGCCACCTGGCTCTTCGCCACCGACGGGCGCCTGCCGCGCCGGCGGGTGTCGGCATGATGCTGCGGCGGCCGGGCCGCATCGACGCGTACCTGGCGCGAACCGTCCTGGTCGCGACCCTGGTCGCCTGGGCGGTGCTGCTCGGCTTCGACGTGCTCACGGCGATGGTCAACGAACTCGACGAGGTGGGCGAGGGCGGCTACACGCTGAGCCACGCCTTCCTCTACACGCTCTACACGATCCCGCGGCGCACCTACGAACTGTTCCCGACCACCGCGCTCATCGGCACCGTGCTCGGCCTGGGTGGCCTGGCGGCACGTTCGGAGCTCACCGCGATGCGCGCCGTCGGGCTGTCGCGCCTGCGCATTGGCCTGGGAGCACTGGGTTCGAGCGGATTGCTGGCGCTGGTGATGGTGCTCAACGCCGAAACGGTGGCGCCGATGGGCGAGCAGCAGGCGCAGTTGGTGGCCAATTCGGCCAAGGCCGGCGACGTGGTGATGGCGCGGGTGTCGGGCCTCTGGGCGCGCGAGGGCAATCTGTTCCTCAACGCCCGCGACGGCCAGCGGCGCGAACTGGACGGCAAGGTCTGGACTGAACTGCAGGGCGTGCGCCTGTACGAATTCGACGACGACGGCCGGCTGCTGTCACTGGCCGAGGCCAGGTCGGCGGAACACCGCGACGGCGAGTGGCGGCTCAAGGAAGTAAGACGCAGCCGTTTCGGCGAACGGTCGGTTGAAGTCGAAACCCATGCATCGGAAGTCTGGACCACGGCCCTGGGCGACGAAGTGGTGTCGTCGGCAGTGGCGCGGCCGCGCTACCTGTCCAGCGCCGAGCTGCAGCGCAACATCACCTACCTCGAACGCAACGGCCTGGATGCCAAGGCCTTCGAGAACGCCTACTGGGCGCGCTGGTTCTACCCGGTCAACGTGGTGGTGCTGTGTCTTTCGGCGCTGCCCTTCGCGTTTGGTTCGCTGCGTTCGGGGGGCTTCGGCAAGCGCCTGTTCATTGCGATCGTCATCGGCATCGCCTACCTGCTGGCGCAGCGCCTGGTCGTGAGCCTGTCCGACGTCTACCGCTTCGATGCGCGCCTGGCCTACCTGTTGCCGCCGCTGGGGCTGATGGCGGTGACCTGGGGCCTGTTCGCCCGGCGCGAGTAGCGCCCGCGCGGGTCAGCGCGGCGGCGGGGCGTCCAGCCGCACGAGCACCGTGCCGCTGGCCAGGTCATGCCAGCCGCGGCGGTCGCGGTCGACCAGGCACCACAGCAGGCCCAGGCCACCCGCGGCCAGCGACACCGTCGCCACCACGAAACGAAGCACCAGGGCGCGCAGCGCGGGCCGCTTGCCGTCGGCCTGCAGCACCTTGAGCCGCCAGGGCCGCATGCCCAGGGTCTGGCCACCGCGGTGCCAGGAAAACACCACGTAAAAGCCGGTCACGGCCCAAAGCAGCGCCAGCTCCAGCCATGACGCCAGGCTCCCGGGTTGCACCGGCTCGCCGCCGCGGACGAGCAGGACCAGGGCACTGGTCGCGAACCACAGCGCCAATGCTGGGAAGAAGTCATAGACCAGGGCGAACAGGCGCCAGCCCAGGTGGGCCGGGCGGCCGCTCAAGGCGCCCGGTGGGGAAGGGTTTGCGGACATCGGCACAGCATAGCCGGGGCCGGTGCCGGCCGTTAAGCTGGCGGCATGCCTGCCCGCTCCCCCGCCGACCGACGCGCCCGCGCCCAGTCCCTGCCGCCGGCCTCGGAGGCCGACCAGCGGGCGATCACCGGTTTCCTGGACCGGGCCTGGGCAGAAAGTGGCCTGGCCCGGCTGACCCTGGACAGTTACAGGCGCGACCTCGAGGGCCTTGCCCGATGGCTGGCCGCCCGCGGCCAAAGCCTGGGCGCCGTCGACCGGCAGGGGCTCTTCGATTACCTGGCCTACCGCACCACCGCGGGCTATGCCGCGCGCAGCAACGCCCGCCTGCTTTCGGCGCTGCGGGCCTATTTCGCCCAGCAGGCGCGGCTGGGCCTGCGCGACGAGGACCCGACGGCGAGGCTGGACCCGCCCAAGCTGCGCCGCAGCCTGCCCAAGGCCCTGTCCGAAAGCGAGGTCGAAGCCCTGATCCAGGCGCCGGATACCGGCACGCCGGCGGGCCTGCGCGACCGCGCCATGGTCGAGCTGATGTACGCCACCGGCCTGCGGGTGAGCGAGCTGGTGAACCTGCCGGCGATGGCGGTAAACCTGCGCCAGGGCGTGCTGCGGGTCACCGGCAAGGGCGGCAAGGACCGCCTGGTGCCGCTGGGCGAAGAAGCCCAGCACTGGCTGCAGCGCTACCTGGACCAGGGCCGCCAGGTACTGGCCGGGGGGCGGGCAACGGCACCGCTGTTCCTGGGCCGGGGCGGTGAGGCGATCAGTCGCCAGCAGTTCTGGAACGTGGTCAAACGCCTTGCGGCGGCGTCGGGCATCGACCCGGCGCGGGTCAGCCCCCATGGGCTCCGGCACAGCTTCGCCACCCACCTGCTCAACCACGGCGCCGACCTGCGCACCCTGCAGATGCTGCTGGGCCACAGTTCGCTCTCGACCACGCAGATCTACACCCTGGTCGCGCGCGAAGGCCTGAAACGGCTGCACCAGCAGCACCACCCGCGCGCCTGAACGGGCCTGCGCCTGTGCGAGAATCGCTGAACTTTCCGGCCCCTTGCGGGTCGGACCCGCAATGCCCCGAGGAACACGACCCGATGATCCGTCCCACCCTGTTTGCCCTGGCCTTCTCGGTCTCCCTGGCCGCCTGTGCCGCTGAATCCCCGGCCACCGCCGGAGGCCAGGCCGTCGCCAAGGCACCGGCACCGGCCACTGCCGACGCCGCCACGCGTGACCGCATCGAGGCCGCGCTGCAGGGGCTGGCGCCGGGCATGAAGGTGGACGCCATCGCGCCATCGCCGATCCCGGGTTTCCTGGAAGTGGCCCTGGGCGCCCGCATCATCTACGTGTCCGAAGACGGCAAGCAGCTGCTGCAGGGTTCCCTGGTGGATATCGCCAGCCGCGAGAGCCTCACCCAGGCCAGCGAGGCGAAACTGCGGCGCGACATGCTGGCCGAGGTCGGCGACGAGACCGGCATCACCTTCGCCGCGGCCGAGCCCAGGTACGAAGTCACCGTGTTCACCGACATCGACTGCGGTTATTGCCGGCGCATGCACAGCGAAATCGCCGAATACAACCGCCTGGGCATCACCATCAACTACCTGTTCTACCCGCGGGCGGGCGTGGGCTCGGAGTCCTACCAGAAGGCCGTCAACGTCTGGTGCGCGCGCGATCGCCGCAAGGCGCTGACCGAGGCCAAGGCCGGCAAGGACCTGCCCAAGGGCAACTGCACCAGCCCGGTCACCCGCGACTACGACCTGGGCCGCCGGATCGGCCTGGACGGCACCCCGGCCGTCTATGCGGCCAACGGTACGCAGCTGGGCGGCTACGTGCCGCCGGCCGAAATGCTTGCCCGGCTGGACGAAATAGCCGCCAAGTCGGGGCAATAACGCGCCCGGGCCGGGCCCCGGGCCCGGCCTTGGTTTACAATCGGCGGCTCGCTTCCCCAGGGATCTGTGCGGACATGATCGTCCTCGAGGGCCTTCCGGCCCTGTCGCCTTTCCGGCACGAACGTCTCCAAGCCCGCCTGCAGCAGCTCGTACCCGGGCTCCGGCTCACCGGCGCTTGGTTCGTCTACTTCATCGAGCCCGGCTCCGGCGGCAGCCCGGACACCGCTGCGCTGGGCCGCATCCTGGAAGGCTGCGTGTCCTTCGAAGCCGCCGCGCCCGGCGCCAGCTCGCGCTTCGTGGTGCCGCGCCTGGGCACGATGTCGCCCTGGGCCAGCAAGGCCACTGAAATCCTGCGTGGTGCCGGCCTGGCGGTGAAGCGTGTCGAACGTGGCACCCGGCTCGACCTCGAAGGCCTGCCGGCCGCGGGCGATGCGCGCTGGCCGAAACTGGCCCGCATCCTGCACGACCCGATGACCCAGTCCCTGCTCGAGACCCGTGAACAGGCCTCGGCGCTGTTCGTGGCCGGCCAGCCCGGCCAGGTCGAGCGCATTGCCCTGGACCAGCTCGAAGCCGCCAACCGCCGCCTGGGCCTGGCCCTGTCGGATGACGAAATCGACTACCTGCGCCGCCGCTACGGCGACCTGGGCCGCGACCCGTCCGATGCCGAACTGATGATGTTCGCGCAGGCCAACTCCGAACACTGCCGGCACAAGATCTTCAATGCCGACTGGACCATCGATGGCGAGCAGCAAAGCCATTCCTTGTTCCGGATGATCAAGAACACCCACGCCCGCAGCCCGCAGCTGACGCTTACCGCCTACAGCGACAACGCGGCGGTCGTGCAGGGCCATTCCGGCGCGCGTTTCCGGCCCGAGGCCGGCACCGGTGAATACGGCCACAGCGCACCGATGGATTCGGCCTTTGCCATCAAGGTCGAAACCCACAACCACCCGACCGCCATTTCGCCTTTCCCGGGCGCCGCCACCGGCGCCGGTGGCGAGATCCGCGACGAGGGAGCCACCGGTCGCGGCGGCAAGCCCAAGGCCGGTCTTACCGGTTTTTCGGTCTCGCACCTGCGTATCCCGTCGCTGCCCCAGCCCTGGGAAGGCGAGCGCCCGCTCAACCCGCGCATGGCCACGGCCCTGGAAATCATGACCGACGGCCCGATCGGCGCGGCCGCGTTCAACAATGAATTCGGCCGCCCGGCGCTGGCCGGCTACTTCCGCAGTTTCGAACAGGTCACCGACCAGCCCGGCCTGGTGCGCGCCTACGACAAGCCGATCATGCTGGCGGGCGGCCTGGGTGCCATCGACCCCTCGCAGGTCACCAAGCTGGGCCTGCGCCCGGGTGACGCGGTGGTGGTGCTCGGCGGCCCGGCGATGCTCATCGGCCTCGGCGGCGGCGCCGCTTCGTCGGTGGCATCGGGCCAGAGTTCGGAAGACCTCGATTTCGCCTCGGTCCAGCGCGACAACCCCGAGATGCAGCGCCGCTGCCAGGAAGTGATCGACCGCTGTTTCGCCCAGGGCGAACGCAACCCGATCCTGACCGCGCACGACGTTGGTGCCGGCGGCCTGTCCAACGCCATTCCCGAGCTGCTGCACGACTCCAACGTCGGTGGCGTCATCGACATGGCGAAGATCCCCAGCGACGATCCCTCGCTGTCGCCGATGCAGCTTTGGTCGAACGAAGCCCAGGAGCGTTACGTGCTGGGCGTCGCCGCCGACCGCGTGGCCGATTTCGAGGCCATCTGCCGGCGCGAGCGCGCCGTGTTCGCGGTGGTTGGCCATGCCACCGCCGAAGAACGCCTGGTGCTGCGTGCACCGGACGACAGCACCCCGATCGACCTGCCGATGGACCTGCTGTTCGGCAATTCACCGAAGATGCTTCGCGACACCCAGCGTGAACCGGCCCCGCGCTGGCCGCGCCTGGAAAGCGCCAGGCTCGACCTGCACGAAGCCGGCCTGCGCGTGCTGGCGCACCCGACGGTTGCGTCCAAGAACTTCCTGGTCACCATCGGCGACCGCAGCGTCGGCGGCCTGTGCTCGCGCGACCAGATGGTCGGCCCCTGGCAGCTGCCGCTGGCCGACGTCGCCATCACCCTGACCGACTTCAACGGCGTGGCCGGCGAAGCCATGGCCGTGGGCGAACGCACGCCGCTGGCCCTGATCGACGCTGCTGCCTCGGCGCGCATGGCCGTGGGCGAAGCCATCACCAACCTCGCCGCGGCGCCGGTGGCCTCGCTCGAGGAAGTGAAGCTGTCGGCCAACTGGATGGCGGCGGCCTCGTTCCCGGGCGAGGACGCGGCCCTGTTCGACGCGGTCAGGGCCGTGGGCATGGAACTGTGCCCGGAACTCGACCTGTCGATCCCGGTCGGCAAGGACTCGCTGTCCATGCAGGCGCAGTGGCAGGCCGACGAAGGCCCGCAAAAAGTCGTCTCGCCGGTCTCGCTGGTGGTCAGCGCCTTCGCCCGCGTCGCCGACGCGCGCCGGCAGCTGCTGCCGGTGCTCGACCGCGGCGCCGATTCCGAAATCTGGCTGATCGGCCTGGGCGCCGGCCAGCGGCGCATGGGTGGCTCGATCCTGGCCCAGGTGCACGGCGCCTTCGGTGGCGCCTGTCCGGACCTGGACGAACCCGGCCGCCTGCGCGCCTTCTTTGAAATGATCCAGGCCGCGCGTGCCGACGACCTGCTGCTTGCCTATCACGACCGGTCCGACGGCGGCGCTTTCGCGGCGCTGTGCGAGATGGCCTTCGCCGGCCACTGCGGCCTCGAGCTCAACCTCGAAGGCTGGGGTGACGATGCCTTCGCCGCGCTCTTCAACGAAGAGCTCGGCGCGGTCGTGCAGATAGCCTCCGAAGACCGCGTGGCCTTCGCCGATCTCGTCAACCGCCACGACCTCACCCACTGCGCCCAGCGCATCGGCAAGCCGACCACGGCGCCGGTGGTGCGGGTGAACCAGGGTCGCGAACTGCTGGCCGAATGGAGCTGGCAGCAGCTTTTCGGCGCCTGGTGGTCGGTGACGCACGCCATCCAGGCCCTGCGCGACGACCCGGCCGGTGCCGACGGCGAACGCGCCGCGCGCCTGGACTTCGCCGACCCGGGCCTGTCGCCGGTGCTGACGTTCGACCCGGCCCAGGACATCGCCGCGCCCTACATCCACACCGGCGTCCGGCCCCGGATCGCCGTGCTGCGCGAGCAGGGTGTCAACGGCCAGGTGGAAATGGCGGCCGCCTTCGACCGCGCCGGCTTCAGCGCGGTTGACGTGCACATGACCGACCTCATCGAAGGACGGCACCGGCTGGAAGACTTCAAGGGCCTGGCCGCCTGCGGCGGCTTCAGCTACGGCGACGTGCTCGGCGCCGGCCGCGGCTGGGCCACGTCCATCCTCGAGCGCCCCGGCCTGCGCGAACAGTTCGCGCGTTTCTTCGAGCGTCCCGACAGCTTCAGCCTGGGCGTGTGCAACGGCTGCCAGATGCTGGCCCAGCTCAAGGGCCTGGTGCCCGGCGCCGAACACTGGCCGCGTTTCCTGCGCAACCGCAGCGAACAGTACGAAGCCCGCCTCGCCCTGGTGGAAGTGCTGGACTCGCCCTCGATCCTGCTCGCCGGCATGGCCGGCTCGCGCATCCCGGTCGTGGTGGCGCATGGCGAAGGCCAGGCCCGCTTCGACCAGCCCGGCCACCAGGGCCAGGCGGCGGTGGCCTTGCGGTTCGTGGACAACAGCGGCGCCGTCACCGAGGCTTACCCGGCCAATCCCAATGGCTCCCCGGCCGGCATCACCGGCCTGGCCAGCCGCGACGGCCGCGCCACGCTGATGATGCCGCACCCCGAGCGCGTGTTCCGGACCCTGCAGATGAGCTGGCACCCGGCCGACTGGGGCGAGGACTCGCCCTGGATGCGCATGTTCCGCAACGCCCGCGCCTGGGTCGGCTGACGAGGTTTTCCTACGCCGCCCCTCGCCCTCGGGGGAGGGCAGGGTGGGGGCTTACCTGCTAAATTCCGGGCTCCCCCAGACGTGGAGCCCCGCGTGGCCGCGGCCCTGAACGAACAACCCGGCAATGCCGACCTGCGGGTCGCCGAAGCCCTGGCCGAACGCGGCCGCCTCAAGGACAGCGACCTCGCGCGCGCCCAGCGCCTGCACGCCGAGGCCGGCGGTTCGCTGGTGGCGCTGCTGGTGCGCCTGGGCATGGTGTCCGAGCGCGACATGGCCGAAACCGCGGCCGAAGTCATGGGACTGCCGCTGCTGTCCACCAAGGACTGCCCGGAAGCGCCGCCGGCGGGCGTGCAGCTGTCCCTGCGTTTCCTCAAGCAGGCTTCGGTCTGCCCGGTGGGCGAGGATGAAACCCACGTCGACCTGCTGGTCGCCGACCCCCAGGATCCCTACGCCGCCGAAGCCGTGGCCCTGGCCACCGGCCGCGCGGTGCGCGTGAAGGTGGGCCTGCGCGCCGAGATCGCCGACCTGGTCGAGCGCTACTACGGCTCGGGCCGCTCGGCCATGGGCACCATCGTCGAGAACCTGGGCGACGAATCGAGTGGCGACGAAGCCGACGTCGAGCAGCTGCGCGACCTGGCGTCCGAAGCCCCGGTCATCCGCCTGGTGAACCTCGTCATCCAGCGTGCGGTCGAGCTGCGCGCCTCGGACATCCACATCGAACCCTTCGAAAATCGCCTCAAGGTGCGCTACCGCGTCGACGGCGTGCTCGAGGAAGCCGAGTCGCCGCCGGCCAACCTCACCGCCGCGGTGATCTCGCGCATCAAGATCATGGCCAAGCTCAACATCGCCGAACGCCGGCTGCCGCAGGACGGCCGGATCATGGTGCGAGTGCAGGGCAAGGAGCTGGATCTTCGTGTTTCGTCGGTGCCCACGGCGCATGGCGAATCCGTGGTCATGCGCCTGCTCGACCGCGAGTCGGTGGTGCTGGACTTCAAGGCCCTGGGATTCACCGACGAGTTCCTGGACAAGTTCGTCAAGGTGCTCGAGCAGCCGCACGGCATCCTGCTGGTCACCGGCCCCACCGGTTCGGGCAAGACCACCACGCTGTACGCGGCGCTCAGCCAGCTCAACACGCCCGACGTGAAGATCATCACCGTCGAGGACCCGGTCGAATACCAGATCGAAGGCATCAACCAGATCCAGGCCAAGCCGCAGATCGGCCTGGACTTCGCCCAGGCCCTGCGCAGCATCGTGCGCCAGGATCCGGACATCATCATGATCGGCGAAATGCGCGACCTGGAAACCTCGCGCATCGCCATCCAGTCGGCGCTGACCGGCCATCTGGTGCTGTCGACGCTGCACACCAACAACGCCGCCGGCGGCATCACCCGCATGATGGACATGGGCGTCGAGGACTACCTGCTCACCTCCACCGTGAACGGCATCCTTGCCCAGCGCCTGGTGCGCCGCATCGAGCCCACGCACGCCGAGAAGTACGAAGCGCTGCCGGAGGTGATCGAGGAATTCGGCCTGCGCCGGTTCCAGCCCGAAGGCCCGATCCATCTCTACCGGCCGAAGCCTTCCCCGCTGACGCCCACCGGCTACCTGGGCCGCACCACCATCATGGAGTTCCTGGTGATGGACGACGACCTGCGCCGGCTGGTGATGCAGCACGCCGGCATGGGCGAGCTCGAGGACGCGGCGCGCGCCCGCGGCATGCGCACCATGTACGAAGACGGCCTGCTCAAGGCCATGCAGGGGCTGACGACCATCGAGGAAGTCCTGCGCGTGACCCAGGAAGCCTGAGCCGATGCCGCTGTTCCGCTACAAGGCCCTGTCCACCGTCGGCGAATCGCTGGAAGGGCAGATGGAGGCCGGGAGCGCCGACGAGGTGATCGTGCGCCTGCAGGAGCAGGGCCACCTGCCGGTGGAGGCCCGCCGCGCCGACGAAGACGGCGCCGGCGTCGGCTGGACGCCGCCGTGGCGGCGCAAGGAGTTCGACGAAGAGCAGGTGCTGCAGTTCACCCAGCAGCTGGCCACGCTGCTCGGCGCCGGCCAGCCGCTCGACCGCGCCCTGGGCATCCTGCTCGAATTGCCCGACACCGCGCAGGCCCGGCGCGTGGTCGAACGCATCCGCGAAGCCGTGCGCGGCGGCACCCCGCTGTCCACCGCGCTCGAGCAGCAGCACGGCGTGTTCTCGCGCCTGTACGTGAACCTGGTCCGCGCAGGCGAGGCCGGCGGCAACGTGCACGAATCCCTGGGCCGGCTGGCCGACTACCTCGAGCGCAACGCCAAGCTGCGTGGCCGGGTGGTCAACGCCCTGATCTACCCGGTGATCCTGGTGGTCATGGTCTTTGCCTCGGTGGCCTTCCTGATGGCCGTGGTGGTGCCGCAGTTCCAGGAATTGTTCGAAAGCATGAATGCCGACCTGCCCTGGTATTCCGAAGCCGTGCTGCATGTCAGCCTGTTCATGCGCAGCTGGTGGTGGGTGGTGGCGTTGATCCTGGCGGGCGCCGGGATGTGGCTGGCGGTGCGCCTGCGCGAGCCCGATGCCCGCCGCGCCATCGACGCGCGCCTGCTGCGGCTGCGCTACGTCGGCGATCTGGTGGCGCGCCTGGACACCGCCCGCCTGGCGCGCACCCTGGGCACCCTGGTGCGCAACGGCGTACCGCTGCTCAGCGCGCTGAACTTGTCGCGCCCGGTGCTGTCGAACCGGGTGCTGGCCGACGCGGTCGAGGTGGCGGCCGAGGACGTCAAGACCGGCAACGGGCTGGGGTACGCACTGGGTCGGCAGAAGTGTTTCCCCCGCCTGGCCGTGCAGATGATCCAGGTCGGCGAAGAGTCAGGTGAACTCGATACCATGCTGCTGAAGGTGGCCGACACCTTCGACCAGGAAACCAGCAACGCGCTCGACCGGCTGATGGCGGCGCTGGTGCCGGCCCTGACCATCCTGATGACGGTGGTGGTCGCGGTGATCATCCTGTCCGTGCTGCTTCCCATCTACGACCTCACCAACGCCATAGGCTGACACCATGCAAGCAATGCCCCGCAAGATTTCCGCCCCGCGCAGCCAGCGCGGCATGAGCCTGATCGAGATTATGATCGTGATCGTGCTGATCGGCGGCGTGCTGGCCCTGATCACCAGCCGCGTCATGGGCGGACAGGACCGTGCCAACGTCAAGCTGACCGAAAGCCAGCTGATCACCCTGGCGCAGAAGGTCGACGCCTACCGCCAGGACACCGGCCGCCTGCCCGATTCACTCGACCAGCTGGTCACCAGCGGCGGCCAGCCGAACTGGCTGGGTCCCTACGCGACAGCCGAAGAGCTCAAGGACCCGTGGCAGACGCCGATCGAACTTCGCCGTCCCGGCAGCAACGGTCCCTTCGAGCTGGTCAGCCTGGGTGCCGACCAGGCCCCGGGCGGCGAAAGCGTCAACGCGGACATCCGCAAGCCCTGACGGGCCGGCGACGCCGCCATGAATCGCGCGCGCGGCATGTCGCTGCTGGAGCTGCTGATGGTGCTGGTGCTTGTCGCCACCCTGGCCGGCATCGGTGCGACGGTCATCGGGCGGCAGTTGCCGGGGCGCGAATTGCATGACGCCGCCCGCACCGTCGCCGGCGAACTGCGCTTCGCGCGTGCACGCGCCATTGCCACCGGCAGGCCGCAGGTGTTCGTGATCGACGTGAACACCCGCAGCTGGCAAGGCGCCGACGAGCGCAAGGGCACGCTGCCCGAGGGCCTGGACGTGGTCGCCACCACCGCCCGCGAAGAGCGGCCCGCGCGCGACCAGGCCGCCGTCAGGTTTTTCCCGGAAGGCGCCGCCACGGGCGGCCGAATCGTCATCAAGCGCGGTGGAGCCGCCTGGCGCGTGGACGTCGCCTGGCTCACCGGCGAGGTCACGCTCAGCCGCGGCGAGGGCCCCGCATGAAGCGTGCGCGCGGTTTCAGCCTGATCGAGGTGATGCTCGCCTTCGTGCTGATGGCGGTGTCGCTGGCTATCCTGATCGCCATCCTCGGCGGCGGCCTGGCCCAGGTGCGCACGTCCGGCGACGCCACCGAAGCCAGCCTGCTGGCACAGAGCCTGCTGGCCGAACAGGGCGTGCTGTCGGCCATCGAGCCCGGCACGCAGCAGGGCGAATTCGCGCGCGGGCGCTACCGCTGGACCCTGGAGATCACCGAAGTGCCCGACCCGGCGCCGGCCGCGCCGGTCATCCCGGGCGCCGAACCCATCGAAACCGCCGGCCGGGTCATGCCCAACGCTCCGGTGCTGTACCAGCTGCAGCTCGACGTGGGCTGGGGCGAGGACGACTACGCCCGCCAGCTGCGTTTCACCAGCCTGCGCGCGCGCTATCCGCCGATGCTGGAAGGGGCGCTGCCATGAGCCGGCACGCGCGCGGTTTCAGCCTGATCGAAGTAATGATGGCCACGGCGCTGCTGGCGGCCGGCATGGCCCTGGCTTTCGCCGCGGTCAGCAACGCGACCCGCGCCACGGCCGCGGCCGAAGTCGAGTCGGCGCGCAATGAACGGCTTCGCGCGGCGCAGAGTTTCCTGCGCCGCCAGCTGGAAGGCGCGCTGCTGCTGCCGATGGAGGTGCCGCGCGCCGGCGAGGAGGCGCCGGTGTTCGAAGCCAGCGCCGACCACCTGCGCCTGGTGGCGCCGATGCCGGGCTACCTCTCGCGGGGCGGTCCGCACGTGCAGGAATTCCGCCTGGTGCGCGGCGCCGGCGGCCTGCGCCTGGAATTCCAGCACCAGCAGCTCAGCCCGGAAGGCCCGATCGAACACGACCGTCCGCCGGAAGTGCTGCTCGACGGCATCCGCGACGCCCGTTTCGCCGTGCGCACGCTCGACCAGACCGGCGAAGCCGGCGACTGGCTGGCCGACTGGGAAACGGTGGGGCAGATCCCGCGCCTGGTGCGCCTGGAACTCGAGTTCGCTGAACCGCGTGCTCGTTGGCCCGACTTCGTGGCCGCGCCACGGCTGGGCCAGTCGCTGCCGCCGGGTGCGGGCGAAGGCCTGCTGTCGCCCGGCAGCCCGGTGCCCCTGCCCGAAACGCCGGGGCCGGTGCGATGAAGGCCTCGCGCGGCGCCGCCCTGCTGCTGGTGATCTGGCTGCTGTTGCTGTTGGCCGGCGTGGTCGTGGTGTTCGCCTTCAGCGCGCGCATCGAGTCCATGCAGGGCAGTGCCCTGCGCACGCGCCTGGCGGGCCAGCTCGCCGCCGAGGCCGGCCTGGAAGTCGCGGCCCTGAGGCTGGCCGAGGCCGACCCGACCCGGCGTTGGTTTCCCGACGGCCGCGCCAACCGTTTCGATTTCGCGGGCCACACCGTGGACGTGAGGGTGCTGGACGAATCGGGGAAAGTGGACTTGAACGCGGCCGATGCGTCGCTGATCGCCAACCTGATGATCGCGCTGGGCGTGGAGGAATTGCGGGCCCGGCAGCTTGCCGGCGCCATCCAGGACTGGCGCGACACCGACGACCTGCTGGCGATCGGCGGCGGCGCCGAGGATCCCGACTACGCCGCGGCCGGCTTCGACTACGGCGCCAAGGACCAGCCCTTCAACACCGTTTCCGAGCTGCAGCAGGTACTGGGCATGGATGCCGATGTCTACGCGCGCCTGGTGCCCCATGTCACGGTGTTCACGGCGGCGCCAAGGCCCCTGCGCGATTTCGCGCAATTGCCGGTGCTGCTGGCCCTGGGAATGAACCCGGCCGATGCCGAAGCCTGGATCCAGGCGCGATCAGCCTGGCAACCCGGCCTGCCGCTGCCGGTATCGCCGGAAGGCGGCGCCCTCGCCGCGGCCGGGTCCGGCACGTATAGTGTGGCCAGCCGCGCCGTCCGTCCGGACGGCCTGGCGGTCGAAGTCACCAGCACCGTGCAGATCGGCGCGGCGGCGGGCTTCGGCCAGCTCTACGCACCGCTGGCCTGGCGGGTAGGGGAACCCGACTGATGCCTGCTGTCGATACATTGATCACATCGCTCGAAACCCTGCGCCTGCGCCTGGCACGCACGCCGCTGCCCGGCTGGGGCCACGAAGCCGCCGCGGCCTGGCGCGACCTCCTGCCGGCGGGCCTGCGCCCGCTGCTGCAGGGTGAGGCCAACCGCTTGCTGCTCGATCGCCATTCCGACCTGCTGCAGGTGGCCGTGGCCGACGCCGCGGGCGAACGCCCGCTCGGCGACGTTTCGCTGGATGACCCGTCGCTGCAGGATGCCCTGGCCCGCCGGCTGGGCGAGTCGCCGGCGCCGGTCTGGCTGATGTTGCCGGCCAGTGCCGTGCTTCGCCGTACGCTCACGCTTCCCGCTGCCGCCGAGGCGCGCCTGCGCGACGTGTTGGCCCACGAAATCGACCGCCAGACACCGTTCTCCGCCGACCAGGTGAGTTTCGAAGGCCGGGTGCTGGCCCGGGACGCCGCCGGCCAGTCGCTGCGGGTGGAGCTGCTGGTGTTGCCGCGGGCCCGCCTCGAACGTGAGCTGCAGTCCATCGGCCCCCTGGCCGGGTGCCTGGCCGGTGCCGACGTGCGCGACGCGGACGGCCGCGGCCTGGGCGTCAACCTGCTCACGCACACCCAGCGCGCCCGCCGCAGCGACCCGTCTCGCAGGTTCAACCTGGGACTGGCGGCCGTGGCCCTGGTGGCCCTGCTGCTGGCCCTGGGCCTGGTCCGCTACAACCGCGGCGAAGCCCTGGCCGACCTGCGCGCGGACGTGGCCGATGCCACGGCCGAAGTCCGGCAGGCCCGCCTGGCGCGAAACCAGCTGGTGGCCAAGGTCGAGGCCGCCAACTTCCTGGCCACGCGCCGCGCCGCCCAGCCGACCATGCTCGAACTGCTCGACGAACTCACCCGCCTCATTCCCGACGACACCTCGGTGGACAAGCTCACCGTGAATGACGGCCGCCTGGTGATGGTCGGGCAGAGCCGCGCCGCGCCGGCGCTGGTGGGGCTGCTGCAGGCTTCCCCGCTGCTCGAGGAGCCCGCGCTTACCGGCGCGGTGCAGGCCGACCCGCGCACCGGTCGCGACCGTTTCACCCTGACCGCGCGCGTGGTTGGCGCCAACCCGGAGGCTGGCGATGACACCGTCCGCTGACCGTCTGCGCTGGCTGCTGGTGGGCGCGGCCATCGCCACGCTTGCCTATTTCGTGCTGGTGCACTGGTGGTTCACCGCGCCGATGCTGGCCATGGGCGACGAGATCGGCCGTCTGCGCGACGAACACCTCATGCTGCGCATGGAAATCGCCCAACGTCCCGCGCTGGAGGCCGAGCTCGAGCGCGTTCGCGCCTTTGAAGCCGGCAATACCGCCTACCTTCCCGAAGCCAACCGCCAGCTGGCCACCGCCGCGCTGGTGCAGCGGCTCGAGTCGGTGGTTTCGGAGGCCAGCCCGCAGTCTTCGCGTTGCCAGATCACCGCCCGCACGCCCACCGAAAGCCGCAGCGACGAACCCTTCGTGCGTGCCACCGTGCAGGTGCGCCTGCGCTGCGGCATGCCCGAGCTGGCGGCGGTCCTGCACGCGCTCGAAAGTGGCAGTCCGCAGCTGTTCGTGGACAACCTCGACCTGCTCTCGCGCGCCAGCTACCTCGGGTCCGCCCAGGAGTCGGGGGCGGTGGACGTGAACTTCAACCTCTATGGCTACCTACTCGACGTGCCGGGGGTGCCTGGTGCTTGAGTCCCTGCGCCCGGTCAACGTCTTGCCGGCTGCCCTGGCGGCCTGGGCGCTGGCCTTGCTGCTGCTGGCCATCGCCGGGCTGGGCGCGAATTTCGGCCCCCACCCGGACGATGCGGCGCTGGCGCCGCCGCTGCCCCGGGTGGAGCTGGCGGACAGCAGTCCGCGCCTGGGCCCGCCCAGCCAGTACGCGGAAGTCGCGCAGCGCCCGCTGCTGATTCCCAACCGGCGCCCGGTGGCGGTTTCCGACTCGGGCGACCAGGACGCGCCGCTGGACTTCAACCTGACCGGCATCCTGCTGGTCGGCGAGTTCCGCGCCGCGATGCTGCAGTCGCCCGACGGCCGCCGCGACGAGCGGGTTCGCGAGGGTGAACTGGTCGAGGGCACGAGCTGGCGGCTGGTATCGCTCGAGCCGCGGGCTGCGGTATTCGAGGGCCCGGAAGGGCAGCGCCGGCTGGACCTGCGGCTTTACGACGGCAGCGGCGACCCGGTGCGTCCGCGCGCCGCCGCCGGGCCGACGCCCGCCGCGGACAGCCGCCGCAGCCGCCGCACCGGCGAGGTGGCGCAGGAAGGTGCGCCGGACGGGGCGCCGGCCGAAGCACCGGCCAAGGAAACCGAGGCCATGAGCGAAGAACAGCAAGTCGAAGCAATCCGCCGCCGCATCGAGGCCCGCCGCGCGCAGATGCGCGAGCAGTCCGCGCGGGAAGGCCAGAAGGTAGAGTAGCCAGATGAATTTCCGACTCCGTCCCGCCCTCCTCGTCGTGCTGGCCCTGCTGGTGTTCCTGGCAGGCTGCGCCACGCCGGCCTCGCCGGTGGTCCGCCGCGGCGCCGACCCGCTGGCCGGCGTGCCGGTGATCAGCCGCGAAGCCACCTCGCCGGAGGCCGGCGCCGACCCGTCCACCGCGCCGGAAGAAGCCGCGCCCGATCCCTACGCCGCCCGGCTCACCCCGGGCACCGGCCGGGTCATCAACGAACGGGTCGCCTCGGCGCCGCCGCCGTCCCTGGACCTGCCCGGCGAGGCCACCTTCAACTTCGAAGGCGAGCCCGTGCACGCCGTGGTCAAGGTGATCCTGGGCGACCTGCTGCAACAGAACTACGTCATCGCACCGGGCGTGCAGGGCCAGGTGACGCTGGCCACGCCGCGTCCGGTCAACGCCGCCCAGGCCCTGGGCCTGCTGGAAATGGTGCTGGGCTGGAACAATGCCCGCCTGGTCTGGCTTGACGGTCGCTACAACGTGCTGCCGACCGAGCAGGCAATCGCCGGCAACCTGTCGCCGCGTACCGGCGGTGCCGGCAACGCCCGCGGTTACGAGGTGCGTGCGGTGCCGCTGCAGTTCATTTCGGCCAACGAAATGAAGAAGCTGCTCGAGCCCTACGCGCGCCCCAATGCCGTGGTCAGCACCGACCCGGCCCGCAACATGATCGTGCTGGCCGGCACCCGCGCCGAGCTGCAGAATTACCTGCGCACCATCGAGATCTTCGACGTCGACTGGCTGTCGGGCATGTCGGTGGGCGTGTACCCGCTGCTGTCGGCCGAGGCCGACGACGTGGTCGGCGAACTCGAGGCCATCTTCGGCGCCGAAGGCAATACGCCGGTGTCGGGCATGTTCCGCTTCATGCCGCTGCAGGGCCAGAACGCCGTGCTGGTGATCACGCCGCAGCCGCGTTACCTCAACGAAGCCAAGACCTGGATCGAACGCCTGGACGCCGGCGGCGGCGAAGGCGCGCGCCTGTACACCTACGAAGTGCTGTACATGAAGGCCACCGACCTGGCCGAGCAGCTGAGCCAGGTCTTCGGCGGGGGTTATTCGGCCTCCGGTGGCGGCGACGCCGCGGGCCCGCCCTCGCTGATGCCCGGCCTGGAGCCGGTGCAGATCCGCTCGATCAATACGCCGGCGCCCGACGCCGCCGACCCTGGCGCGCGCGCCAAGGCGGCCGAACAGGCGGCGGCTGGCCGCGGCGGCGGCGACGGCATCGCGGTGGGCTCGTCCAACGACGTGTCGGTGAGCGCGGTCGAAGAATCCAACGCCCTGCTCGTACGCGCAACGCCGGGTCAGTGGGAGTCGATCCGCCGGACCATCGAACGCCTGGACACCATGCCGCTGCAGGTGCACATCGAGGCGCAGGTGGTCGAGGTCGAACTCAGCGGCAAGCTCAGCTATGGCGTCAACTGGTTCTTCGAACAGGCCGTGACCGAAAACGACCTGCCCAGCGCCCTGGGCCGCGACATCTGGGGCGACATCGCCGGCAGCATCACCGGCAGCAACGGCCTGGGCTGGACCTTCCTCGGTCGCAACGCCGCGGCGGTCATCTCGGCGCTGGACAACCATTCCAACGTGCGCGTGCTGTCCACGCCGTCCGTGGTCGTGCGCAACAACGCCGAAGCCAAGCTCGACGTCGGCACCAAGATCCCGGTCAACTCGACCAGCTTCAACCCGATCATCGGCGACGGCACCGGCGGCAACGGCACCTTCACCCAGGTGCAGTACCTCGATACCGGCGTCATCCTCACGGTCACGCCGCGCATCAGCCGCGACGGCACCGTGTTCATGGAAATCGACCAGGAGGTCAGTTCGCCCGGTGACACGCCGGACGACAATGGCAACCTGCCGATCAACAAGCGCAGCCTCGTCACCGAAGCCGCGATCCAGAGCGGCGAAACCGTGATGCTGGCCGGCCTCATCCGCGACAGCTCGCTCAAGGGCAGCGACGGAATCCCGGGCCTGAGCCGTCTGCCGGTGGTCGGTGCCCTGTTCGGCAAGAAGACCGAAGACAACCTGCGCACCGAAGTGATCATCCTGGTCACCCCGCGCGTCATCCGCGACCCGAACGAAGCCCGTCGCCTGACCGACGAATACGGCGAGCGTTTCCGCGCGCTTGAGCCGATGCGCCGGGAAGACGATTCGCGCTGACATGGGTCCGGCCGTCCGCGCGGTTTTCCGCGAGCTGCTTCGACGCGAGCTCGAGGAACGCTACCGCGGCAGCCTGCTCGGTGCCGCCTGGCTGCTGCTGCTGCCGCTGCTGCAGCTGGCGGTGCTGGCCTGGGTGTTCGGCGCGCTGCTGCCGGCGCGCGCGATGGGTGGCGGCGAGCTTCCCTACGCCGCCTTCCTGGCCCTGGGTCTGTGGCCATGGAACCTGCTTGCCAATGCCGTCAACCGCGGCGTCACCGCGCTCACCGACAACGCCGCGCTGATCGGCAAGGTCACCGTGCCGCACGGGCTGTACGTGGACACCCGCGTCGCCGCCAGCGCGCTGATCGAACTGGCCGGCTTCGCCATCGTGCTGCTGGCGCTGTGGCTCTGGGGCGTACCGCTGGACTGGACCGGCCTGCCGGCCCTGGCCGCCGGCCTGGGCGTGGTGGCGGTGCTGGCCCTGGCGCTGGCACGGCTGCTGGCGGTGCTGCAGGTGTTCCTGCGCGACATCGCGGCGCTGACCAGCCAGTTGCTGGTGCTGGGCTTCTTCATGACGCCGGTGCTGTACGACCGCACGCTGCTGCCGCCGGCGGTGTCGCCGTGGCTGGTCCTGAACCCGATGACGGTGCCGGTGGAAGCCATCCGCGCCGGCCTGTCGGGTGGTCCGGTGGACTGGCAGGCCCTGGCCGTTTGCGCCGCCGTCGCCGGCCTGCTGCTGGTGTTGGCGCAGTGGCTGATGCGCCGCGGCCGTGCCCACCTCGAGGACTTCCTGTGAGCACGCCGCTGGTCGAAGTGCGCGGCCTGTGCAAGCGCTACCCGGTGCTGGGCCACCGCGGCGACCGCCTGGCGGCGCTCTGGGACGTGGTGCGCGGCCGGCCGGCGCGACGCCACGCCAGCGTGCTCGAGGACATAGGTTTCAGCGTGCAGCCGGGGGAATCGCTGGCGATCATCGGTGAAAACGGCGCCGGCAAGTCCACGCTGCTCAAGCTGATCACCGGCGTGCTGACGCCGACCTCGGGCCGGGTGCGCACCCGCGGCCGCATCGGCGCGCTGCTCGAGCTTGGCGCCGGTTTCCACCCCGAACTCAGTGGCCGCGACAACGTGCGCCTGGCCGCGGCCCTGCACGGGCTCGATGCCCGCGCGCTGGCGGAAAAGCTGCCCGAGATCGAAGCCTTTGCCGACATCGGCGACTACCTCGACGAACCGGTGAAACACTATTCCTCGGGCATGGTCGTGCGCCTGGGCTTCGCCATCATCGCCGCCGTGCGGCCGGCGCTGCTGGTCACCGACGAAGTGCTGGCGGTCGGCGACGAGGCCTTCCAGCGCAAGTGCATCCGCTGGCTCGACGACTACCTGGCCAGTGGCGGCACCCTGCTGCTGGTGTCGCATTCGCTCTACCACGTGCGCAAGCTGTGCCGGCGCGCGCTGTGGCTGCAGGACGGCAAGGTCCGCGCACTGGGTGACGTGTTCGAGGTCAGCCAGGCCTATGAAGCCGCCCAGGCGGAAAAATCCGCCGGCGAAGTCGCCAGCGAATCCGCCGCCGCACCGCGCCTGCCCGGCGAGGTCAGCGTCCAGGTCTTTCGCCTGCAGGGCGACGAGGGCAGCGACACCCTGGTGCTGGGGCAGGGCGCCGGCCTGGACTGCGAACTCGAGCTGCACAGCCGCGACGGCCGCGCGCCGGTGGCGATGCTGGGCTGGCTGCACGCCGACGGCACGCCGGTGTACGGCGTCAGCTCGGAAATGGACGACGCGAGACCCGAGCCCCTGGGCAATGGCCGCTTCGGCTTCCGCATCCGCTTCGACGCGCTGCCGCTGCTGCCGGGCCGCTATCGCCTGCGCGCGGTGGCGCTGGACGCCGAGGGCCTGCGCCTGTTCGACCAGCGCGAACGCGAAGTCGTGGTGCGCGGCGAGTCGCGCGAGTTTGGCCTGGTGCGGCTGCCGCACCGCTGGGGCGCGCCATGAGCCGCCTGCCCACGGTCATCGTGCCCATCTACAACGCGCTCGAGGCGCTGGACGCCTGCCTGGCCTCGCTCGACCGCACCTTGCCGGCCGGTGCCATCGTGCTGCTGGCCGACGACGCCTCCACCGACCCGCGCATCAGTCCGATGGCGCGTGGCTGGTGTTACCGCAGCGCCCTGGACGCCCGCTACGTGCGGCGCGAGCTGAACATGGGCTTCCCGGCCAACTGCAACGCCGCCTTCGAGGAAACCGGCGACGCCGACGTCGTGCTGCTCAACTCCGACACCGTCACCACGCCCGGCTGGCTGCAGCAGATCGCCCGCTGCGCCGACCGCGACCCGCGCATCGCCACCCTCACGCCCTGGTCCAACAACGCCGAGATCTGCAGCTTCCCGCGCTTTTGCGAAGCCAACCCGGTGCCCGAACAGCCCGACACCCTGGCCGAAGCCGCCGCCCTGACCACCGACTCCGACCTGCCCGAGCTGCCGACCGCCGTGGGCTTCTGCATGTACCTGCGCCGGGCGGCGCTGCGCCAGCTCGGTGGCTTCGACGCCGCGACCTTCGGCCGGGGCTACGGCGAGGAAAACGACTTCTGCCTGCGCGCGGCCGCCATGGGCTGGCGCAACGTGCTGTGCGAGACCGCCTACGTGGTGCACCTGGGCAATGCTTCCTTCGGCCCGCTGGACATGGCGCCCAACGGCGACAACCTGGCCCGCCTGCTGGCCCGCTGGCCCGACTACAACGAGCGCGTGGCCCGGTTCATCATGGCCGACCCGCTGCGACCGCACCGGGAGCGCCTGCAGGAAAACCTTGAAAAGATCGCGCGTTCGGGCCCGCAGCGCGACCTGTTCGGCTAGCATCTGCACATGTCCGAACGCCCCGTCCTGCCGTTCACCGGCGAGCGCTACACGCCCGAGCGCGGCCTCGAGATCGCCTACGAGCACTGGCACCGCTACGCCCTGGCGCGCCCGCTGGCCGCCGGCCGGCGCGTGCTCGACGCGGCCTGCGGCGAAGGTTACGGCAGCGCCCTTGTCGCCCGCGCCGGCGGCCGCGTGCTCGGCCTGGACACCGACGTCGAAACCATCGAACACGCCCGCAGCCGCTACGCCGGCATCCCGGGCCTGGTGTACGAACAGGCCGACGCCACCGCCCTGGACCACCTGCCCGACGCCAGCTTCGACCTGATCCTGAGTTTCGAAACGCTTGAGCACGTGCAGGCCCAGGAAAGGCTGCTCGACGGCTTCGCCCGCCTGCTCGCGCCCGGTGGCCTGCTGCTGGTGTCCACGCCCGACAAGCGCGTGTACACCGAGCTCACCGGCGAAGTGAACCCGCATCACGTGCGCGAGCTCTACCGCGATGAGTTCGAGGCCCTGCTGGCAGCGCGTTTCCCGGCCCGGCGCCTGTTCGGCCAGAAGCTGCTGTTCCAGTCGGTGCTGTGGGACCTGGCTGGAGGCGGCACGGCCGACGCCAGCACCGCCACGCCCGAAGGCCTGCAGCCCGGCCTGGCCTATGCGCCGATGTACCTGCTGGCCGCCTGCGCCCACGCGCCGCAAGCCCTGGCGGCGCTGCCGGCGCTGTCCCTGCACGGGGACCTGGCTGAAAGTGTTTACGCCGACTACCGCGACGAGGTGCGCCGCAATCGCGCCGCCGCCGCCCACATCGCCCACCTCGAGGGCGAGCTGGCCCGACTCCGGGGCGACGCGTGAACCAGACCCCCGTGCCCCAGGGAGCGCTGGACTTCGGCGCCCGCGACATCGGCGTGGTGGTCGTGACCTACGCCAGCGCCTCCACCATCGAACGCTGCCTGGCCGCGCTGCTGGCAGCCAGGCACGTGATGCGGGTGATGGTGGTGGACAACGCCTCTAAGGACGACACCTGCGCCATCGTCGAGCGACTGGCCGCGCGCGACCCGCGTGTCGGTCTGGTGCGCAACCCCGACAACCGCGGCTTTGCCGCCGCCTGCAACCAGGGCGCCACCGCGATCGCCCAGCCCTGGATCGCCTTCGTCAATCCCGATGCCTTCGTCGAACGCGACACGCTGGCCCGCCTCGCGGACGTCGCGATGGCGCGCGCCGGCGCCGGCCTGCTGGGCGTCGAACACCGGGACCCGGACGGCCAGCCCGACCCGGCGTCGCGCCGCAGTGACCCGTCGCTGCGCGAACAGCTGTTTTCCCTGGGCCGCCGCGAAAACCTGTTCCTGGGTCGCGACCCGGCCCTGGCGGTGCAGGCGGTGGACGCGGTGTCGGGCGCGCTGATGTTCCTGCCGGCGGTGCTGTTCGTGCGCATCGGCGGGTTCGACGAAGCTTATCGCCTGCACGCCGAGGACCTGGACCTGTGCCGCCGCGTTCGCCAGGCCGGCTACGAGGTGCTGGTGGTGAACGACCTGCCCGTGACCCACCTGCGCGGCGTGTCCAGCCGCCGCCGCCCGGCCTGGGTGGAATGGCAGAAACACCGGGGCATGTGGCGCTATTTCCGAAAGTTCGAGGCGCAACAGACGCCGATGTGGCTGCAGCCGCTGCTGTTCGTTGCGCTGTGGCTGCACCTGCCGCTGGCACTGGCCCGTAAGCTATGGCGATGAACCGCAAGCCCGCCCGCAGCATTTATCTCGCCCACCTGGACATCGTGCACGGCTGCCAGCTGCGTTGCCTGGGCTGCCCGAACTCGATCCTGCAGCCAAAGATCAGCCAGGTCCCGGAAGCGGATTTCGCGGCGATCCTGGCCAATATCGACGTCGACCGCATCCACCTGCTGCGCCTGTTCAACTTCGGCGAACCGCTGCTGCATCGCAATCTTTCCGGCCTGCTGGCGCACATCCCGAAGCAGCGCTGGACGGTGGAGCAGGTCGAGCTCTCGACCAACGCGCAGAAGGTCTACTGGGACGACTTCGAGAAGGCCATCGCCGGCGGCGTGCTCAGCCGCATCATCGTCAGCTGCGACGGCGACGGCACGCCGGAGGAATACGAACGCCTGCGGCCGCCGTCGCAGTGGTCGAAGCTCGAGGAGTTCCTGGAGCGCACCAAGGCGCTGTGCGACAAGCACGGCCAGGACATCGAGCTGCGCACGATGACGGTGTGCGAAGACGAGGCCTCGCGCGAGCGCTGGAACGCCTTCCTGCTGCCGCGCGGCTGGACGCCGCGTTTCCGGCGCTGGATGTGGCTGCCCGAATCGAGCCAGAACCTGACCGGCCGCGATCCTCA
The DNA here is from genome assembly GCF_054781715.1 of Arenimonas aestuarii. NCBI lineage: Bacteria > Pseudomonadati > Pseudomonadota > Gammaproteobacteria > Lysobacterales > Lysobacteraceae > Arenimonas > Arenimonas aestuarii. Next base: position 116,238 of record NZ_BAAGTW010000008.1, read on the forward strand.
GCCCGGCAAGGGCGTGTGCCTGTTCATGGCCGACCCGGAGGAGTTCACCGACCATCCCTGGGATGGGGAGGTGAACCAGCTGTACATGGACGCGGACGGCACGGTGGTGCCGTGCTGCGTGCATCCGCAGGCGGGCATCCTGGGCAACCTGCGCGAGCAGTCCTACAACGAGGTGCTGGCGGGCGCCGCTCGCGCGGGCTTCGTCAGTGAACTGCGCGACAACCGCGCCGCGATGCGCATCTGCGGCGGCTGCGAAGTCGGCCCCGCCGGCGCCGCCGGCCCTCCGCAGGAAGCTGCCCTGGACGGCGGCAATAATTAGTCGCGGATCCCGCGCTTTTGCCCGGTCGTAAAGTTTTTGTTAAGGCCAACCGGCAGGCTCCCAGGCCCATCTGACGCCGTTTCGGGAGCGACCTCGCCTGACGGGAAGATGAACGCGACGCGACCTATATGAATGACGAATAAATCCTGTTAGCGTCCGGTTACTTTGCGACGGGCAGCACAGTTCTGTCACCGCCGCGCCCCTTTTTTCCGGTGGAGGATTTTCGTGAACAAGCTGACCCGTAATCTGCTCTGCACTGCTGTCGCTCTGGCGTTCTCGGGCGCGGCCCTGGCTTCCCAGCCGGACGCAGACCGCTACATCATCAAATTCCAGGATGGCGCCCGCGGCAATGCCGAAAACGCCGTGCGCGCTGCCGGCGGCAGCGTCAAGCTGCAGATCTCGGGCATGAACGCGATGGCCGTCTCGGTTCCCGCGGCTGCCCTCAATGGCCTGCGGAACAACCCGAACATCGAATACATCGAGCAGGACCACCCGCGTTACCTGATGGCGCTGTACAACGACGACGCAGGTAACCCGACGACCACCCAGCTGACCCCCTATGCGATCTACCAGTCGCAGGCCAACCAGGTCGCGCTGAACCTGGCCAGCGCCAAGACGGTCTGCGTCATCGATTCCGGCCTGGCCTATTCGGGCCAGGGCGAGACGGGCGGTCCGAACATGGACTTCTCGGACAGCAACATCACCGGCAGCAACGACAGCGGCACCGGCAACTGGTTCCAGGACGGCGGCCCGCACGGCACCCACGTCGCCGGCACCATCGCCGCGCTCGACAACGGCTTCGGCGTGGTCGGCATGGCGCCGGGCAACCCGCTGCATATCGTCAAGGTCTTCAACGAGGCGGGCTGGGGCTACTCCTCCGACCTGGCCAATGCGGCCTCGAAGTGCTCGCAGGCCGGCGCGAAGATCATCTCTATGAGCCTGGGCGGCGGTGGCGCCAACAGCACCGAGCAGAACGCATTCGACCAGTTCACTGCCAATGGCGGCCTCGTCATCGCCGCGGCGGGCAACGACGGCAACAGCGTGCGTTCCTATCCGGCCGGCTACAAGTCGGTGATGATGATCGGCGCCAACGACGCCAACAACCAGATCGCCGACTTCTCGCAGTTCCCGTCCTGCACGGTCACGAACGGTCGCGGCAAAAATGCGACCACCGAGACCCACGACGGCTACTGCGTGGAAGCGACCGCCGGCGGCGTGGACACGCTGTCCACCTATCCGGCCGGTGGCGCCACGCTTTCCACGCTCGAAGCCGACGGCAGCGGTTTTGCGTCGTCCGCCATGGAGAACGTCGGTTCCGCGTCCGGTGCCACCTTCTTCATGGGTACGGCCGAGTCGACGGCCGCCGGCGCGGCCGGAAGGGTCTGCGTCATCGATCGCGGCGTGATCTCCTTCCACGACAAGGTGAAGAACTGCCAGAACTCCGGCGGCATCGGCGCAATCATCATCAACAACGAAGCGGGCATGCTGTACGGAACGCTCGGCACCGCCAACACCACCTCGATCCCGGCGGTTGGCGCCGCGCTTGAAGACCGCAGCGCGCTGGTCGGTTCGTCTTCCGCCGCGGTCAGCATTGGCGCCGGCGACTACGGCTACATGAGCGGCACCTCGATGGCCACCCCGGGCGTGTCCGGCGTCGCGGCCCTGGTGTGGTCGAACCATCCGACCTGCACCGGCACGCAAATCCGCGACGCCCTCAAGGCCACGGCCGAGGACGGCGGTGCGGCGGGTCCGGACGCTTACTTCGGCTACGGCATCGTCAAGGCCAAGGCGGCCAGCGACTACCTGACCGCGAGCGGCTGTGGTGGTGGCAACGAGCCGCCGCCGCCGGCGGGCGCGCCGGAGAACCTCAGCGGTTCGGTGAACAAGCGCGGCAAGAACTACAACTACAGCCTGTCCTGGAGCGGCGGTGGCTCGACGGTGGACATCTTCCGCAACGGCGGCAAGATCACCACGACCAGCAATTCCGGCGGCTTCAGCGAGAACCTGGGCGCCACCTCGGCGAGCTACCAGGTGTGCAATGCCGGCACCACCAGCTGCACGGCCACCGTCATCGTCACGTACTGAGTCGACACGGCAACCGGTTGCACAGAAGGCCCGCGCAAGCGGGCCTTCTTCATTCGGCGAGGCTTGTGCGCACGTGGGAACGTTCTACTGCTAGCCGACGAACAGGGAAAAGGCCCGATTCGTGAATTCGTTCCAGCCCGGAGCCCGCGCGAGTGCGTGGCGCAAGAAGCCACTGCCTTGCACCAGCAACAGCCCAAGCAGGTAGATCCAGGGCCAGCGGCGTTCGAAAAGTGCATCCTTGAAGATGCCCGCGAGCAGCGGCAGGCTGATGAGGAGCAGGATGGCCGGGAAAACCGGAAGCTCAAACGTTGACAAGGCGCGGGCACTCGCCGGCTCGAGCAACTGTGCGTGGGCAACGATGATCCATCGTTTGTGCCAGTCCGGCCGGTTGCGAAACCGGATCGCCAGCCCGATCGCCAGGGCAAAGCCGAGCATGATCACCAGCGGCAGCGCGAACAACCCGGCGTCCTTTCCATCTGCAAGCCAACGCGTGGCCTGCACGCCTCCGACATAGATTCCCGTGACGACCAGCGCCAGTGCCAGCCAGGCGGTCCACAGGCCGACCCGGCGATGGTCGCGAATGCGCCCCGCGCGGATCTGCCAGGGCTGGTAGACCGCCAGCGCCAGCCACAGCGTGAACACCAGGGCGTGGAGCACGACGCCAGGGTAGATCGGTGCGCTCCCGGCAAGCGGGGTCGAACCGAATGGCAGCAGGTAGAAGTTCCGGGCAAAGCCAATCAGGCCAAGCGCTGCGACGTAAATGCCGACCAGGAGATAAAAAGCGTCGCCACGTTCCGCGGGCAAGGCCCTGCCGTATACGCCCATCGCGATTCTCCGTACTGGCGCGCGGCTCTGTCCGCGCGCCGGTGGTGGGAGGAATAGCTTACTTCAAAGCCTTGAAGCGCAGGCGGTGCGGGCCGGCGGCGTCTTCGCCGAGGCGGCGCTTCTTGTCTTCTTCGTATTCGCGGTAGTTGCCCTGGTAGAACTCCACGTGCGAGTCGCCCTCGAAGGCCAGGATGTGCGTCGCGATGCGGTCCAGGAACCAGCGGTCATGCGAGATGACCAGCGCGCAGCCCGGGAATTCCAGCAGCGCGTCTTCGAGCGCACGCAGGGTTTCGATGTCCAGGTCGTTGGACGGTTCGTCGAGCAGCAGCACGTTGCCGCCCTGCAGCAGGGTGGCTGCCATGTGCAGGCGGCCACGTTCACCGCCCGACAGCGTGCCCACCAGCTTCTGCTGGTCCTGGCCCTTGAAGTTGAAGCGGCCGATGTAGGCGCGTGACTGGATCTCGACGCCGTTGATGTTGAGGATGTCCGAGCCACCCGACACCGCCTGCCACACGTTCTTGTCGGCATCGAGTGAATCGCGCGACTGGTCCACGTAGGCCAGCTTCACCGTCGGGCCGATGTTGATCTCGCCCGTGTCCGGCTTTTCCCGGCCGGTAAGCATGCGGAACAGCGTCGACTTGCCGGCGCCGTTGGGGCCGATGATGCCGATGATCGCGCCGCCCGGCACCGTGAAGTTCAGGTCCTCGAACAGCAGCCGGTCGCCGTAGCTCTTCGACACGTTCTTGAACTCGATGACGTTGTTGCCCAGGCGCTCGCCCGGCGGGATGAAGATCTCGTTGGTTTCGTTGCGCTTCTGGTACTCGACAGACTGCAGGTCCTCGAGGCGCTGCAGACGGGCCTTGCCCTTGCTGCGGCCGCCCTTGGCGTTCTGGCGCGACCACTCGAGTTCGCGCTGCAGCGCCTTCTGGCGGGCCTTTTCCTGGGACTCTTCCTGCTTGAGTCGGTCGGACTTCTGCTGCAGCCATTCGCTGTAGTTGCCCTTCCAGGGAATGCCGCGGCCGCGGTCGAGTTCGAGGATCCACTCGGCGGCGTTGTCCAGGAAGTAGCGGTCATGGGTGACCGCCACCACGGTGCCCGGGTAGCGGGCCAGGAACTGTTCCAGCCACTCCACCGACTCGGCGTCGAGGTGGTTGGTGGGTTCGTCGAGCAGCAGCATGTCGGGCTTGGACAGCAGCAGGCGGCACAGCGCCACGCGGCGCTTCTCGCCGCCCGACAGCGGGCCCACGATGGCGTCCCAGGCCGGGATGCGCAGGGCGTCGGCGGCGACCTCCAGCTGTTGTTCCAGGGTATGGGCGTCGCCCGAGGCCAGGATCGCTTCCAGGCGCTCCTGTTCCTTGGCCAGCTTGTCGAAATCGGCGTCTTCCTCGGCATAGGCCGCGTAGACCTCGTCCAGGCGCTGCTGGGCCTGCAGGATGTCGCCCACGCCTTCTTCCACGGCTTCGCGCACGGTGTGTTCGGGGTTGAGCTTGGGCTCCTGCTCCAGGTAGCCGATCTTGATGCCCGGCTGCGGGCGCGCCTCGCCGGTGAAATCGGTGTCCACGCCGGCCATGATGCGCAGCACCGTGGTCTTGCCCGAGCCGTTCAGGCCCAGCAGGCCGATCTTGGCACCCGGGAAGAAGGACAGTGAGATGTCCTTGATGATCTGCTTCTTCGGCGGCACGGTCTTGCTGACGCCGATCATGGTGTAGATGTATTGCGACATGGTGTTTCCCGGTTCAAGCGCGCCGGCGCGCAGGTAGCGCGGGGCCGGGCGGGGGTGGGGCCGCGCCAGGGGGCGCAGCCGGTCCGTCAATCGGAGGGGCGGCCATTATCGCTGAAACGGTGCCCGGCCTGAACCGCCCGCGTTTTGCCATTTCGCTGCCGTTGTACCGCCAGATCCGGCTGTTTCCATGTCCCTGGCCGCATTTGGCGGCGGTGAACGGGGATCGCGCCATGCGCATTGGATGGAAACTGGCCCTGGTCGGGCTGCTGCTGTTGCTGCTGCTGGTGCCGCTGATGATGCTCAGTGGACTGGTGTCCGAACGCCAGCAGCGCGGGCGGGAGGTGGCGGCGGAGATCGCCCGGGCCACGGCCGGCGAGCAGGCCCTGGTGGGCCCGCTGCTGCTGGTGGAGGCCGAACACCGCGTCGAGCACCGACGGGTGGTGAACCGCGGCGGCCACATGAGCCAGGAAACCGAAGAGACCGTGCAGCCCTTCCACTACCTGGTCGCGCCCGAGCGGCTCGCCGTGGACGGCAGCCTGCGCAGCGAGCGCCGCGGACGCAGCCTGTTCAGCGTGCCGGTCTTCCATGCCAGCCAGACCCTCCAGGGCCGGTTCCGGCACGTGCCGCCGCCGGTGGATGCCGGCGAGCTGCAGCCCAGGCGTGCCTGGCTGGTGCTCGGCCTGGGCGACAACCGGGGCGTGCGGCGGATCAGCCTTGAGCTGGCGGGCAAACCGGTCCCGGTCGAGCCGGGCTCGCGCGTGGCCTGGCTGGGCGAGGGCCTGCATGCGGCGGTACCGCTGGCGGCCCTGGACGATGAGCTGGGCTTCCTGGTGAACCTGGACCTGGCCGGCACGGGATCCCTGGCCTGGGTGCCGGTGGGGGGCGAAACCAGCGTCAGCCTGGCCGGCGACTGGCCGCACCCGGGTTTCGAGGGCCACCACCTGCCGGACCAGCGCGAGGTCGGCGAGGCGGGTTTCAGCGCCCGCTGGGCGGTATCGCGGCTGTCGAGCCGGGTGTCGCAGGCCCTGGCGGCGTGCGCGCCGGGCGACGGGCAGTGCAAGGGCGTGTTCGAAGGAGCCTTCGGCCTGCGGCTGGTGGAGCCGGTGGATCGCTACCTGATGACCGACCGGGCGATCAAATACGCCCTGCTGTTCCTGGGCCTGGTGTTCGGCGCGGTGTTCCTGGTCGAGGCCCTGGCCGCGCGGCCGGTGCATTTTGTCCAGTACGGGCTGGCGGGGCTGGCGATGGCCATGTTCTACCTGCTGCTGCTGTCGCTGTCCGAGCACGTCGGCTTCGGGCCGGCCTACGCCACGGCGGCCCTGGCCTGCAGCGGCCTGCTGGGCTTCTACCTGGCCGGGGTGCTGGGCGGGCGGGGCCGGGGGCTGGGCTTCGGCCTGGGCCTGGCCGGACTGTACGGCCTGCTCTACCTGTTGCTGCGCTCGGAAGACCACGCCCTGCTGGTGGGCAGCGGGGCGCTGTTCGCGGCCCTGGCGACGGTGATGGCGCTGACGCGCAGGGTGGACTGGCACACGCTGGGCAAGGGCTGAGGGGGCGGCGGGCAGCCCAAAGACAAGAAGGCTACAATTTCGGCATTGCAGCCTAATCAAGGAAGCGCGCCCCCGATGTTTGCCAAGGACATGCAGATTGCCGGTTATGACGATGAACTGGCCCGGGCCATCGCCCAGGAGGCCCGGCGCCAGGAAGACCACGTCGAGCTGATCGCCTCGGAGAACTACGCCAGCCCGCGCGTGCTCGAGGCCCAGGGCACCGTGCTGACCAACAAGTACGCCGAGGGTTACCCGGGCAAGCGCTATTACGGTGGCTGCGAATTCGTGGACATCGCCGAGAAGCTGGCGATCGAACGCGTCAAGCAGCTCTTCGGCGCCCACTACGCCAACGTGCAGCCGCATTCGGGTTCGCAGGCCAATGCCGCGGTGTACCTGGCGCTGCTGCAGCCGGGCGACACGATCCTGGGCATGTCGCTGGCGCACGGCGGCCACCTGACCCACGGCGCCAAGGTCAATTTCAGCGGCAAGCTTTTCAACGCCGTGCAGTACGGCGTCAACGAGCAGGGCCTGATCGACTACGACGAGGTCCAGCGCCTGGCCACCGAACACCAGCCGAAGATGGTGGTGGCGGGCTTCAGCGCCTACTCGCAGGTGGTGGACTGGGCGCGCATGGCGGAGATCGCCAAGTCGGTCGGCGCGTATCTGTTCGTGGACATGGCGCACGTGGCCGGCCTGGTGGCGGCGGGCGTGTACCCGAACCCGCTGCCGTTCGCCGACGTGGTGACCTCGACCACGCACAAGACCCTGCGCGGCCCGCGCGGCGGCATCATCCTGGCCCGGGCCAACGAGGCGCTGGAGAAGAAGTTCCAGTCGCTGGTGTTCCCGGGCACCCAGGGTGGCCCGCTGATGCACGTGATCGCCGCCAAGGCGGTGGCCTTCAAGGAGGCGCTGGAGCCGGGTTTCACCGACTACCAGAAGCAGGTCGTCAAAAACGCCCAGGCCATGGCCAAGGCGATGATGGCGCGTGGTTACAAGATCGTTTCCGGCGGCACCGAGAACCACCTGATGCTGATCGACCTGATCGGCCGCGACGTCACCGGCAAGGATGCGGAGGCCGCGCTCGGCGCTGCCCACATCACGGTCAACAAGAACGCCGTGCCCGGCGACCCGCGTTCGCCCTTCGTCACATCGGGCCTGCGCATCGGCACGCCGGCGGTCACCACCCGCGGCTACAAGGAGCCGGAGTGCGTGGCGCTGGCGAACTGGATCTGCGACGTGCTCGACGCGCCGACGGACGAAAACGTCATCCGTGGCGTGCGCGAGAACGTGACCAAGCAGTGCCACGCTTTCCCGGTCTACGGCTGACAGGCTCCGGATGTTCTGTCCCTTCTGCCAGCACACCGACACCCGCGTGATCGATTCGCGCGTGTCCGACGACGGCAGCACCATCCGCCGCCGGCGCGAGTGCGAGGCCTGCGGGGAGCGTTTCAATACCTTCGAGAACGCCGAGCTGAAGCTGCCGGCCATCGTCAAGAGCGACGGCCGCCGGGAGGCCTTCGACGAACGCAAGCTGCGGATCAGCTTCGACCGGGCGCTGCAAAAACGCCCGGTGTCGGCCGAAGACATCGACGTCGCGGTGCGCGGCGTCATCCACGCGCTTCGCCTCACCGGCGAACGCGAGCTGCCTTCGCTGCGTGTCGGCGAGTTCGTGATGGCCGAGCTCAAGAAGCTCGACCAGGTGGCCTACGTGCGCTTCGCGTCGGTGTACCGCAAGTTCGAGGACGTGCAAGCTTTCCGCGAGGAAATCGAGCGGCTCGAACGCGACCTGCCCGGCCTCGAGGGCCTGCAGCTGCCCTTGCTCGACGCCGCGGCGGACAAGGCCAAAAAATGAACCGGGGTCAGTTGCGGCCCGCCGGGAAATGAGCCGGCTCGAGATACGGCCCTTGGCCGATTGCCCGGGGCAGGCGGCACGGCTGGCGGCCTGGCACGTCGGGCACTGGGGCCACTTCTACGACCCGGCCGACTGGAACCTGGCCTTGGCCACCGCCGAACTCGAGGACCATGCAAGCCGGCGCGGCCGGCCGACCACGCTGGTGGCGATGCAGGACGATGCGCCGGTGGGCTCGGTGAGCCTGGTGGATGAAGACGCCCCGGAATTCAGGGGCGTCGGCGAGGCCTGGCTGGCCAGCCTGTTCGTGCTGGAGCCGGCGCGGGGTCGCGGCATCGGGGCGGCGCTGGTGCGCGCCTGCGTGGCGCTGGCGGCGCGGGAGCGGGTGCCCAGGCTGTGGCTGTTCACCCCGGAACACGTCGGCTTCTACGCCGCGCTGGGCTGGCGCGACCAAGGCGCGGCGACGCTGCGTGGCCAGCCCGTACACCTGATGGACATCGTCCCGGCATGACCCCGTTTTCCGCCCACGACCACGCCCACATGGCGCGCGCCCTGCAGCTGGCCGAGCGCGGCTGTTTCACCACCAAACCCAATCCGGTGGTCGGCTGCGTCATCGCCGACGGCGGCCGGGTGCTCGGCGAAGGCTGGCATGAACGCGCAGGCGAACCACATGCCGAAGTCATGGCGCTGCGCGCCGCCGGTGGCCGGGCTTCGGGCACCACGGCTTATGTCACGCTCGAACCCTGCGCCCACCACGGCCGCACGCCGCCCTGTGCCGACGCGCTGGTGGCGGCGGGCGTTACCCGGGTGGTGGCGGCCTGCCGCGATCCGTTCTACCAGGTGGCCGGGCAGGGGTTTGCCAAGCTCGCCGCCGCCGGCATCACGGTCGAGCACGGGCTCATGGAAGCCGCGGCGCGCCACCAGAACCGCGGCTTCATCTCGCGCATCGAACGTGGCCGGCCCTGGGTGCGGGTGAAGCTGGGCATGAGCCTGGACGGACGCACGGCGCTGGAAGACGGCGTTTCGAAATGGATCACTTCCGAAGCGTCGCGCGCCGACGTGATGCGCTGGCGTGCGCGCTCGGGCGCCATCATGACCGGCATCGGTACCGTGCTTGCCGACGACCCGCGGCTGACGGTACGCCTGACCGGCGACGAGGCCTTCGTGCCGCCACTGCGCGTGGTGCTGGACGAACGCGGCCGCCTGCCGGCCACCACGGCCCTACTCACCGACGGTGCCGCGCCGACCCTGGCCGTGCATGGCGACGACGTGGTGCCCGACTACGGCGATGACGTGGACGCCTTCGCGGTGCGCCGCGCGGGCGCGGGTCTGGATCTGAACGCGGTGCTGTCGCAGCTGGCCCAGCGCGGTGTCAACGAACTGCAGGTCGAGGCCGGAGCCACGCTGTCCGGCGCCCTGGTGGCCGCCGGGCTGGTCGATGAGCTCCTTCTCTACGTCGCGCCGGTGCTGCTGGGCGACCGCGGCCGTCCCCTGCTCGCCGGCGTGACACCGGCGTCAATGGCCGACCGCATCGGCCTGCGCCTGCTCGAAACCCGCCAGGTCGGCCCCGACCTGAGGCTGCTGCTGGCGTCATAGGCAGCTGCGGTCGGAGAGGACGGTTCGTTCCACTGGCCGGTGAAGCCCGTCCCGGTCGGCCCGCGTACAATGGCGGGCTTCCGGCGAAAGCCGGCTTTCTGGGTGCTGGGATGTTCACGGGACTGATCCAATCGGTTGGCCGCCTGCTGGCCCGCGAGCCGCGCGGCGGCGACCAGCGCCTGCGGTTCGGCTGGGGCGCGATGGCGCACGATGACGTGGCCCTGGGCGAGTCGATTGCCGTCAATGGTTGCTGCCTGACCGTCGTGGCCTTCGGTGCCGAGGGCTGGGACGCCGATGTCTCCAACGAGTCCCTGGCCCTGACGACGCTCGGCTCGCTGCCGGTCGGCGCGGCGGTGAACCTGGAGCGATCGCTTCTGCCCACCGACCGCCTGGGCGGGCACCTGGTCTCGGGCCACGTGGATGCCGTCGGCCGCGTCGAAAAGATCTGGGACGACGGCCGCAGCCAGCGCTGGCGCTTCGCCGCGCCGGCCTCGGTGCTGCGCTACGTCGCGGTGAAGGGCTCGATCGCCGTCGACGGCACCAGCCTCACCGTCAACGCCGTCGACGCCACCGGCTTCGAAGTGAACCTGGTGCCGCACACCGTCGCCCACACCGCCTTCGGCGAAACCGCCGCCGGCGACGCCGTCAATCTCGAGGTCGACACCGTCGCCCGCTACGTCGAGCGGCTGCTGGCCGCCCGCGAGGAATCCGCATGAGTTTCGCCCCCGTCCCCGAACTGCTCGAAGAAATCCGCCAGGGCCGCATGGTCGTGGTGGTGGACGACGAGGACCGCGAGAACGAAGGCGACCTGATCATGGCCGCCGAGCTGGTGAAGCCGGCCGACATCAACTTCATGGTCACCCATGCCCGGGGCCTGGTCTGCCTCTCGCTCACCCGCGAACGCTGCCGGCAGCTGGGCCTGGGCCCGATGGTGCGCGACAACAACTCGCCCTACCAGACCAACTTCACCGTCAGCATCGAAGCCGCCGAAGGCGTCACCACCGGCATCAGCGCCTACGACCGCGCGCACACCATCCGCACCGCCGTGCGCCCCGATGCCGCCGCCGACGACCTGACCCAGCCCGGCCACATCTTCCCGCTGATGGCCCAGCCCGGCGGCGTGCTCACGCGCAGCGGCCACACTGAGGCCGCCAGCGACCTGGCCCTGCTGGCCGGCCTCGAGCCCGCCGGCGTGCTGGTGGAGATACTCCATCCCGACGGTTCGATGGCGCGCCGCCCCGAGCTCGAGAAGTTCGCCGCCGAACACGGCCTGAAGATCGGCTCGATCGAGGACCTGATCCGCTACCGCCTGGAAACCGAACACACGGTCGAACGCGTGGACGAGCGCGACATCCCCACCGCGCACGGCGACTTCCGCCTGGTGACCTATCGCGACCGGCTCAGCCGCGACCTGCATTTCGCCCTTGTCCTGGGCCAACCGCGCGCCGATACGCCCACCCTGGTGCGGGTGCACGTCAAGAACCCGCTGTCGGACGCCCTGCACTGGCAGCGCGCCGATTTTGGCGTCGCCACCGGCGACGCGCTGGCCGCCGTGGCGGCGGCGGGCGAGGGCGTGGTGGTGGTGCTGTCCGAACCGCTGTCGCCCGACGACCTGCTGGCCCGCATCACCGAAGCCACCAGCCCCGATGCCCCGCGCGCGCGCGAATGGCGCCGCAACGGCGCCGGCGCCCAGATCCTGCACGACCTGGGCCTGGGCAAGCTGCGCGTGCTTGGCACCCCGCGCCGCCAGGTCGGCCTGGCCGGCTACGGCCTTGAAGTGATCGAATACGTCTCGCCCTGAACGGGTAAACTGGCGTCCCACATCCCGTCCCGGTCCCCATGACCCACTTCGAAGGCGACGTCCGCAGCCCCGCCGCGGCCCGTTTCGCGATCATCGCCAGCCGCTGGAACCCGCGCATCACCGATGCGCTGGTCGACGGTGCGCGCCGGGCCTTCGAGGGCAACGGCGTCACCGCCGACGCCGTGGACGTCATCCGCGTCCCCGGCGCCTGGGAACTCCCCGTGGCTACCGCCAACGCGCTCGACCGCCAGGGTTACGCCGGCGTGGTCGTGCTGGGCTGCGTGGTGCGCGGCGATACCCGCCATTTCGAACAGGTCGCCGACGAATGCGCGCGCGGCCTGATGAGGGTGTCCCTGGACACCGGCGTACCGGTGGCCAATGGCGTGCTGGCGGTCGACGACTACGCCCACGCCGAGGCACGTGCCGACGGCGCCCACGGCAACAAGGGCGAAGAAGCCGCGCTGGTGGTGATCGAAATGGCCAACCTGATTGGAAAACTGGCATGAAGCATCCCCGACTCGACGGCGTCGACCCGCAGGCGCGTTCGCGCGCACGCCGCCGCGCGCTGCAGGCGGTCTACGCCTGGCAGATGTCCGACACGGCCATCACCAAGGTGCTCGAACAGTTCCGCAACGAGCAGGACATGGAGATCGCGGACGTCGAATACTTCGAGGACCTGGTGCGCGGCGTGCACACCAACCTGGCCTCGCTGGACGAGGCGCTGGCGGTTTTCCTCGACCGCGAGATCGACCAGGTCGACCCGATCGAACGCGCGGTGCTGCGCATCGCCGCCTACGAGCTGCGGCATCGCATCGACGTGCCCTACCGGGTGATCATCAACGAGGCCATCGAAACCACGAAGCGTTTTGGTTCCGAGCATGGCCACACCTTCGTCAACGGCGTGCTCGACCATGCCGCCGCCGACTGGCGCACGGCCGAGGCCCAGGCGCCGCGCCGGTCCTGATGCCGGGCGAATTCGCCCTGATCGACCGCATCCGCGCCCGCGCGGCGCGGCGCGACGACGTGGTCAGGGGCATCGGCGACGACGCCGCCGTCCTGGCCGCGCCGGCTGGCCATGAACTCATCGTCACCTGCGACACCCTGGTCGCCGGCGTGCATTTCCCCGATGGCACCGGCCCGGCCGACGTGGGTTACAAGACCCTGGCGGTCAACCTGAGCGACCTGGCCGCCATGGCCGCGGCGCCGGCCTGGTGCACGCTGGCGCTGACCCTGCCCGAAGGCGACGACGCCTGGCTGGATGCTTTCCTCGACGGTTTCCTGGAACTGGCCGATGAACACGGCGTGTCCCTGGTCGGCGGCGACACCACGCGTGGCCCGCTGGCGATCACGGTCACTGCCCTTGGCCTGGTGCCGACCGGCCAGGCCCTGCTGCGCAGCGGTGCGCGCGCGGGCGAGGACATCTGGGTCACCGGCACCCTGGGCGACGCCGCCGGCGGCCTGGCGCAGTGGCGCCAGCGCGGGCCGGCGTCGGCCAAGCTGCGTTATCGCCTGGACCGCCCGACGCCGCGCGTGCAGGCCGGCCTGGCCCTGCGCGGCCTGGCCAGCGCGGCGGTCGACCTCAGCGACGGCCTGGCCGCCGACCTGGGCCACGTGCTGGCCGCCAGCGGCGTCGGTGCACGCCTCGACCTGGGCCGCCTGCCAAGTTCGCGCACCCTGGCCGACCACTTCGAAGAAAACCGCCGCTGGGAGCTCCAGCTCACCGGCGGCGATGACTACGAGCTGTGTTTCACCGCGCCTGCTGCCAATGCGCTCGCCATCGAACAGGCCATGGCCGCGCTCGAGCTGCCGGCCACCGTGGTCGGCCAGGTCGAAGCCGAACCGGGCCTGCGCCTGCTCACGCCCGAGGGCGGCGCCTGGTCACCCCCGGCCACCGGTTACCAGCACTTCGAAGGTGGCCACGCATGAGCAAGCTGCCCGAGGGTACGCGCCGGCGCCTGATGAAACACCCGCTGGGCTGGATCGCCGCGGGTTTCGGCGCCGGCTTTTCGCCCAAGGCGCCGGGCACTGTCGGCAGCGTCGCCGCCCTGCTGCCCTGGTGGTTTTTCATGAAGGACCTGCCGCTGCCGGCCTACCTGGCGGTGGTGGTCGCGGGTTTCGCGCTTGGCTGGTGGGCCGCGCACTGGGTTATCCACGATACGAAGATCGAAGACCCGGGCCTGGTGGTCTGGGACGAATACGTCGGCATCTGGATCACCCTGCTGGCGGTGCCGGCCGGCTGGCCGTGGATGCTGGCCGGCCTGGTGCTGTTCCGCATATTCGACATCGCAAAACCCTGGCCGGTGAGCTGGGCCGACCGCAAGCTGCACGGCGGCTTCGGCGCCATGTTCGACGACGCCCTGGCGGGGCTTTACGCCCTGGCCGTCCTGCAGCTTGTGGCGCGGTTTTTCTAAGGCTGTTTTTCGATCAGCGACGCAACGCGTGAACGCAGCGCCGGCACGACGTCGGCGTCGAACCAGGGGTTGTGCTTGAACCAGCCGGTATTGCGCGGGCTGGGGTGGGGCAGGGGGAATACGCGCGGCGCATAGTCCCGCCAGGCCTGCACGGTGTCGGTCAGGGTCTTGCGGCGATGCTCGGCCAGGAAAAAGGCCTGCGCGTACTGGCCGATCGCCAGCACCAGTTCCACCTGCGGCAGCAGCGGCAGCAGTCGCGGGTGCCAGGTGGCGCGGCATTCCGGGCGGGGCGGCAGGTCGCCGGAGGCCCCGCGGCCCGGGTAGCAAAAACCCATCGGCACGATCGCGACCTTCGATTCGTCGTAGAACACCGCCTTGTCCAGGCCCAGCCAGCCACGCAGGCGCACGCCGCTGGCGTCGTCCCAGGGAATGCCGCTGCCGTGCACCAGGGTGCCGGGCGCCTGGCCGACCACCAGCAGCTTGGCGCTGTCGCTGGCGCGCAGCACCGGGCGCGGGCCCAGGGGCAGGCTGGCTTCGCAGATGCGGCAGGCGCGGATCTCGCCAAGCAGCTGCTCGAGCTCGCTGCGCGGCCGGCTCATGCCTGGCCTTCGGCCGGCGCCGGCAGCACCTTGCCGGGATTGAGGATGCCGGCGGGGTCGAACTGTGACTTGATCGCCCGCATCAAGGAAAGCGTCGCCTGGTCCAGCGACCTGGCCAGCAGCTCGCGCTTGACCAGGCCGATGCCGTGTTCGCCCGACACCAGTCCGCCGAGCGCGATGACCGCGTCGAAAACGGCCTCAAGGGCCGCCGCGGCGCGTGCGCATTCATCGGGGCTGGCCGGATCGTAGAGGATGTTGACGTGCAGGTTGCCGTTGCCGGCATGGCCGAAACACACGATGGCCAGCGACTGCGCCGCGGCGGCCTCGCGGACCGCGGCCACCAGGGCCGGGATGCGCGACACCGGCACCACCACGTCTTCATTGATCTTGCCTGGCGCCAGCGTGCGCAGCGCCGGCGAGAGCGCCTTGCGCGCGGCCCAGAGGCGGGTGCGCGCGGCTTCATCGGGTGCGGCTTCCACCGCCAGGCAGCCGGGGCCGTCGGCGGCGCGCGTCAGCGCGGCGACGGCGGCGTCCAGCACGGCCTCGTCGCCGTCGGCTTCGATCATCAGCAGCGCGCCGGCGTCCGCGGGCAGGTCGGCGCCGCCGACCTCGCGGGCCAGGCGCACGCAATCGCCGTCCATGAATTCAAGCATCGAAGGCGTGACCGGCTGCGCCATCAATCGGGCGACGGCAGCCGCGGCCGATTCCACGTCGGCGTACAGCGCGCGCAGGGCGCGTCGATGCGTCGCCATCGGCGTCAGCTTCAGGGTGGCCTCGACGATCAGCGCCAGTGTGCCCTCGGAGCCGATGAGCAGGCGCGACAGGTCGTAGCCGCTCGCGCCCTTGGTCGTCGCGGCGCCGAACTCCACCAGGGCGCCGGTGCCAGTGACGGCCTTGAGCGCCAGCACGTTGTCGCGGGTTGCGCCGTATTTCACCGCGCGCGGGCCGCCGGCGTTGCAGGCCAGGTTGCCGCCGATGGTGCTGAAGGCGGCGCTGGTGGGGTCGGGCGGCCAGAACAGGCCGTGCGGCGCCAGCGCTTCCTGCAGGTCGCCGTTGAGCAGGCCCGGCTGCACGATCGCCACCCGGTCGCCGGGCCGGATGGCCAGCAGCTTGTCCATGCGTTCGAAGGAAACCACCAGGGCGTCCTCGCCGGGCACGGTGGCGCCGGTGGTATTGGTGCCACGGCCGCGGGCGACAACCGGCAAGCGATGGTCGCGGCACAGGCCGACGATGGCCTGCACCTGCGCCGCGTCGGTGGGCAGCGCCACCGCCAGCGGCAAGCCCTGCCGCCGGGAGTTGTCGAAGCCGTAGACCAGGCGCTCGGCGGCATCGAGCAACAGGCCGCCGGGTCCCAGCAGGGTCCGCAGTTCGTCGGCCAGCGAGGCAGGCAGCTCGGTCATGATGCGAGTGTAGGGCAAACGCCGGATTTCACAGGTCGTCGAGCGTAAATGCCGCACGCTGCCAGTCGAGGCCGGCGGGCGAAGCGGCGACGATATCGAAGCGGCAGGGCGCGTCGGCGAGCTCCGGCTGCCGAGCGAGCCAGGCGCGGGCCGCGAGGACGATGCGGCGGCACTTGCGCCGGTCGACCGAGGCCAGGCCGCCGCCGAATCGATCATCGCGGCGGTAGCGCACTTCAACGAAGACCACGGCCTCGCCGTCGCGCATCACCAGGTCGATTTCGCCGAACCGGTAGCTGACGTTGCGGGCCAGCGTGCGCAGGCCCTCACCCTCCAGCAGCCGGCACGCCGCGATTTCCGCAGCGTCGCCCGAGGCCCGCTTTTCAGGGCGTGCCGGCATCCGAGGCCGACGCGCCGTCGTCCTGGTACAGCGCGCCGTCGGGCGCGGGACGCGGGCGGCCGCCGCTGAACACGGCCCAGGCCGGCGCGCGCTGGACCTGGCCGGTGGCGTCGAGCGTGAGTTCGCCGGTGGCGCCGCGCACCTGGGCGCCCGGGTCGGACACCAGCTTGTCCAGGTAAACCGCCAGCTTCCAGGCGTCCATGCCGAAGGCGAACAGGCGGGCGCCGCCACCCTGGGCGCTCGGCAGGGTGCTGCCTACCGTGTCCGGGTCGGGCAAGCCACCGCGCAGGCCGATCAGCCAGGGCAGCTCCGGGTATTCGATGCCGTCGAGTTCGGTGTCCATGCGCAGGTTGGCGCCCGACAGGATCAGCGAGGTCGCCACCCTCGGCACGCCGGCCAGGCCGGCCGGTTCGACCTGGCTGGCCAGCAGCCGCGCTTCGGCGGCCTTGAGGCTCAGGAACAGCGCTTCGGGGCGCAGTCCGCCCGCCGACTGAACCGCCTGCTGCAGGGCCGGCACGATGTCGGGGTTGTCGGCCGGCATGCTGACTTCGGCGATGATCTCGCCGCCGCGTGCGCGCATGTGGTCGCGGAAAGCCGCCAGGCCGCGCTGGGCGGTTTCGTCGGCCTGGCTGACCACCAGCACGCGGCGAAGGCCACGCTGGAGCAGGCGTTCGGCGGCCGCCACGCCTTCGTCCTCGGGCGCCAGCGCGTAGCTGGCGCTGCCCGGGGTCGGCGGATGGCTGCCGCGATTGAGTGCGACGGTGGGCAGTGACAGCTCGGGCAAGGCGAACAGTTCGTTCACCGCGTCGCGCGACAAGGGGCCGACCAGCATCTGGGCGCCGTCACCGGTGGCTTTCGCCAGGGCCGCACGCAGGCCGCCGGGCGCGCCGGTATCGTAGAAGCGCAGGGCCGGGCGGCGGCGGGATTCCGCGTAATAACCGGCCAGCATGCCGTCGCGAACCGACTGGCCGGCCGCGGCCAGCGGACCGGTCAGCGGCAGCAGCGCGGCCAGGCGCTCGGGCGGGCGGTAGCCGTCGAATTCGGCGCGGGGCAGGGCGTCGAGTCCGGGCGTGCTGCCGCTGCGGTCGTAGGGACGCGGCAGCGGCAGGCCACGCTGCGACAGCGCGCGGCCCGCATAGGCATAGAGCGGATGGCCGACCGGCAGCGCCGCGGCCTTGGCCGACAGCGCGGCATCGGATTCAACCGAAAGCAGGCTGGCGATTTCGCCGACGGTGGCGACGCGGCTTTCGCCGAGCTGGCGCGTGGCCAGCCAGGCCAGGTCGCCGGCGGCGTCGAAGCCGCGACCCAGACGGCGCAGCGCGTCGGCACGCAGTGCGTGCCAGCGCGCGGCATACGCATCGGGCACCGACTCACGGCGCTGGCCCAGCAGCGCCAGGGCCGCTTCGGCCTGGCCCGCTTCGAGCCGGAAACCGGCGTTGAGCAGGTCGTGCAGGAGTTCGTCCTGGCCCTCGAGGCGGCGGCGCGGTGCATTGGCGAACGCGGCGCGCGCGGCTTCGGCTTGGCCGGCCAGCTGGTGCTGCCAGGCGGCGCGCAGCCAGGCGCGGGCGCGGGCGTCGCCGCGGGCCTGTTCGGCCTGGGCGGCGTAGGCGCGCGCGGCTTCGGCGTGGCGGCCTTCGTCAGCCAGCTGCGATGCGGGTGAAGTTGGCGCGGCCGGCGCCGGCGCACCGGGGTCGCGCTGCACCGAGACGCTGGCGCAGCCGGCGAGCAGGGCGAGGGCCAGCAGAAGTGGGGCGGTTCGCAGCATGGTCGGGGTCCGGGTTCGTGGCGCGTAAGATGATACCCGGTGCACAAGGAGGGCGCGGTCAATGACGAACACACAGGCAGGTGCGCTTCATGTGGTGGCCACCCCGATCGGAAACCTGGGTGACCTGACCGCGCGTGCGCGCGAGGTGCTGGCCTCGGTGGACGCCATCTGCGCCGAAGACACCCGGCACACGCGCCAGCTGCTGGGCGCGCTGGGCATCGAACGGCCATTGCTGGCCCTGCATGAACACAACGAGGCCGACGTCGCCTGGAAACTGGTGGAGCGCCTGAAAGCCGGCGACTCACTGGCCCTGGTGTCCGACGCCGGCACGCCGCTGGTCAGCGATCCGGGTTACCGGCTGGTGCGCGAAGTGCGCGCGGCCGGCCTGCGCGTGATCCCGCTGCCGGGGCCCTGTGCGGCGATCGCGGCGCTGTCGGTGGCCGGCTTGCCCAGCGACCGGTTCTGCTTCGAAGGTTTCCTGCCGGCCAAGGCGTCGGGACGACGCGAACGCCTGACGGCGCTGGCCCGCGAACCCCGGACGCTGGTGTTCTACGAAAGCTCACACCGCATCGAAGAATGCCTGGCCGACCTGGTGGCGATATTCGGACCCGAACGCGAGGCGGTGCTGGCGCGCGAGCTGACCAAACTCTTCGAAACCGTGCTCGGCGACACCCTGGGCGAGCTGGCCGAACGCGTGGCCGCCGATGACAACCAGCGCAAGGGCGAGTTCGTGCTGGTCGTGCGTGGCTGCGAAGACGACGGCGAGGCGCGGCTCATCGAAGGCCAGCGCATCTACGCCAAGCTCGCCGAACACCTGAAACCCTCGGTGGCCGCCAGGCTCGCGGCCGACCTGAGCGGCGCGCCGCGCAAGGCGCTCTACGGCGGCGGCGAATGAAGCGCCCGGCGGCCACCGCCGGCGGCTGAAACGGCGATGCCCCGCCTGTGCGAGAATCCGCCCCGGCGGAGTCGGCCGAGGCAGTCGCGTCGCAGCAATGCGCCGAGGAAAGTCCGGGCTCCACAGAGCAGGGTGCCAGGTAACGCCTGGGCGGCGTGAGCCGACGGAAAGTGCAACAGAAAACAAACCGCCGAACGGCCCGCAAGGGTGCGTGGTAAGGGTGAAACGGTGGGGTAAGAGCCCACCGCCCGGGGGGACAACGCCCCGGGGCACGGCAAACCCCACCCGGAGCAAGACCAAATAGGGGTGCTATGGCATGGCTCGTGCCGCACCCGGGTTGGTTGCTTGAGGCCTGCGGTGACGCAGGTCCCAGAGGAATGACTGTCCACGACAGAACCCGGCTTAATGGCCGGCTCCGCCACTTCCTCGCCCCACCCATCCGCGCAATCGCCCCGCCCGGGGCTTTCGGCCGGCCGCCCTGGCCGCTGCCGGTCCTTTCCGCGACGTGTTTCACGACTTTGGATCAAATCCATGTGAAACAACAGTTGCCGAATGGTTCTTAAACAAGACTCTCAAGTATCGCGCAAGGCGTTGATCCGCTTGGCGAAATTCCCTCCCAATTGTCCTTGACACCCCGTAGGGGCAGGTCTAACGTGGGCATCTGAGGGAATTCCGGGCTTTTTGTGGTTTTTAGTGGCGAGGGTGGATCCGAGGCGATGTTCCAGGGCGAAACGGCGATCACGATCGATGACAAGGGGCGGCTGGCCATTCCCACGGCTTACCGCGACCTGGTCGCGCGCGCCTGCGGCAACCGCCTGGTGGTCACCTACAACCCCTACGAAGCCGGCTGCCTGTGGCTCTACCCGGAAGCGACCTGGGAAAAGGTCCGCGACCAGGTCAACGCCCTGCCCAACGCCAAGCGCGTGCACCGCAACCTGCAGCTCAAGCTCGTCGGCGCCGCCACCGTGGTCGAGCCCGACGGCAGCGGCCGCGTGACGCTGCCGGCCAGCCACCGCAACGCGGCGGGCCTGGAGAAGAAGGCCGTGCTGCTGGGCATGGGCGGCAAGTTCGAATTGTGGAGCGAGCAGGCGCACCTCGCGCAGATCCGTCAAACCATCGGTGAAGACGAGATCAGCGAGGACATGCTCGACCTGAGGCTGTGACGGGCATGGCCGGGATGCGTCCTGGAACGCAGCCCAGCCATCTTCCGGTGATGTGGGCGCAGGTCATGGACGGCCTGCAGGTACGCAGGGATGGCAGGTATCTGGATGGCACGTTCGGGCGAGGGGGCCATGCGCGCGGCGTGCTCGACCGGCTGGGACCGGATGGACGGCTGTTGGTGATGGACAAGGATCCTGAAGCGATCGCCACCGCGCACGCGCTTTCCAGCGCGGACGGGCGGGTTCTCGCCCGCCAGGGCTCCTTCGCCGGCATGGCCGAATGGGACGAAGCCGCGGCCGGCCTGGACGGCGTGATGCTGGACCTGGGCGTTTCCTCCCCGCAGCTCGACGTCGCCGAGCGTGGTTTCAGTTTCGGCAAGGACGGCCCGCTGGACATGCGCATGGATCCGGGCTCGGGTGAAAGCGCCGCCAACTGGCTGGCGCGCGCCGACGAACGCGAGATCGCCGACGTGCTGTGGAAGTACGGCGAGGAAAAACTCAGCCGCAAGATCGCCCGCACCATCGTCGCCCGCCGCGACGACGAGCCGCTGCTGCGCACCGGCCAGCTGGCCGACCTCATTGCCTCGGTGCTTGGCCGCGGCGACGGCAAGATCCATCCCGCCACGCGCAGCTTCCAGGCCATCCGCATCCACATCAACCGCGAACTCGAAGACCTCGAGGCGGGCCTCGACGCCGCGCTCAAGGTGCTCAAGCCCGGCGGCCGGCTGGCGGTGATCAGCTTCCACTCGCTCGAAGACCGCATCGTCAAGCAGTTCATCAACCGACACGCCAAGGCGCCCCCCGGCAACCGACGCATGCCGGTGGAACAGCCGTTCACGCCGGACCTGCGCGACCTCGGCGGCGCCCTGCGCGCCACGCCCCAGGAAGTAAAGGACAACCCGCGCGCGCGCAGCGCCGTGCTGCGTGTCGCCGAGAAGCTCGCCGTGCAGGGGGAGCCCGCGTGAGCCTGCGCAACTTCGCCCTGTTCGTGCTGGCCCTGGTGGTGATCACCAGCGCCCTGGGCGTGGTCTGGGCGCGCCACCTGCATCGCCAGGCCTACATCGCGCTGAGCACCCTGGAAAGCGAGCGCGACGAGCTCAACATCGAATTCGGCCGCCTGCAGCTGGAGCAGGCCACCTGGTCGGAAGCCAACCGCATCGAACAGGTCGCCGGCACCCGCCTGGGCATGACCTTCCCGGCCGACACCGACATCGTGGTGCTGCAGCCATGAGCGGCCGGGCCAACTACAGCCCGCGCAGGCGCCTGATGGTGGTCGGCGGCATCCTCGGCACCTGCTGTGCCGTGCTGGTGGCGCGCGCGGCGCACCTGCAGGTGGTCAGCGAGGAGTTCTACCAGCGCCAGGGCGACGCCCGCTTCCTGCGCGAGATCCCCATCGCCACCTCGCGCGGCATGATCACCGACCGCAACGGCGAACCGCTGGCGGTGTCTTCGCCGGTGGAATCGATCTGGGCCAATCCGCAGGAACTGCTGCTGCACCCGGATCGTCTTGGCGAGCTGGCCGAGGCGCTGTCGATCCCGCGGGACGTGCTGACCCGGCGCGTGTCCGAGCGTGCCGACAAGGAGTTCGTCTACCTGCGCCGGCACCTGAACCCGGACGTCGCCGAGGCCATCACCGCCCTGGGCATTCCCGGCGTGTACTCGCAGCGCGAATTCCGGCGCTTTTATCCCTATGGCGAGGTGATGGCCCACGTGCTGGGTTTCACCAACATCGACGACAAAGGCCAGGAAGGCCTGGAACTGGCCTTCAACCACCACCTGACCGGCAAGGAAGGCAAGCAGCGCGTCATCCGCGACCGCCGCGGCCGCATCGTCGAAAACGTCGACCTGGTCGAGGCCGCCGAACCGGGCGGCGACCTGATGCTGTCGATCGACCGCCGCATCCAGTACCTGGCCTACCGCGAGCTCAAGTCCGCCCTGGTCGAAACCGGCGCCACCAGCGGATCGGTAGTCGTGCTCGACGTGCCCACCGGCGAAGTGCTGGCGATGGTGAACCAGCCGTCCTACAACCCGAACTCGCGCGTCGGCGCCGACGCCGAGTCGCGCCGCAATCGCGCCGTCACCGACGTGGTCGAGCCGGGTTCGGTGATGAAGACCTTCACCCTGGCGGCGGCGCTGGAGGCGGGCAAGTTCACCCCGGCGTCGCTGATCAATACCGCGCCGGGTTACACCACCTTGCCCGGTGGCTACACGGTCAAGGACTTCCGCAACTACGGCACGCTCAGCCTGGCCGGGATCCTGACCAAGAGTTCCAACGTCGGCGCCATCAAGGTGTCCAACGAGCTCAGCGCCGACCACCAGTACGACATGTACCGCCGCTTCGGCCTGGGCCAGCGCAGCGGCAGCGATTTCCCGGGCGAACTGCAGGGCGTGCTGACCTCGGCCGCGACCTGGGGTCCGACCGAAAAGGCGAGCATTTCCTATGGTTACGGCCTGTCGGTGACGCCGCTGCAGCTGGCGCGCGCCTACGCCGCCGTCGGCAACCACGGCCGGCTGATGGAGGTCACCTTCGTCAAGGGTGGCGCCGGCGAAGGCACCCAGGTCATCGACCCGGCGATCGCGGGCCAGCTGATGGACATGCTCGAAACCGTGGTCGGTCCCGACGGCACCGCCCGCCGGGCCGCCGTGCTCGGCTACCGCGTGGCCGGCAAGACCGGCACCTCGCGCAAGGCCAGCGGCGGCGGTTATGCCGCCAACCGCTACGCCGCCGTGTTCGTCGGCCTGGTGCCGGCGACCAACCCGCGCTTCGCCATGGCCGTGGTCATCCACGAACCGCAGGGCCTGGAATACGGCGGCGGCGCGGTGTCGGCGCCGGTATTCCACCGGGTGATGGAGGGCGCGCTGCGGCTGATGGACGTGCCGCCGGACGACATCGAAGGCTGGTACGCCGCGCAGGCGGCCAACCAGGCCAGGCAGGCGCGCCAGGCCGCCGCGGCCGCGCCGCGCGAGGTGGCGCCGTGACCCGCGCCATGCCCCTGCACGCATTGCTCGAGGGCCTGGCCCTCGCGCCGGCCGGGCTGGACCCGCTGGTGACCGGCCTGGGTGCCGACAGCCGCGCCCTGCAGGCCGGCGATGCCTTCGTCGCGCTGGCCGGCGAAAGCACCCACGGCCTTCGCCACCTCGACCAGGCGCAGGCCGCCGGTGCCAGCGTCATCCTGTATGAACCGCCGGCGCCGGAGGCGCTGCCGCTGCCGGCCAACGCCATCGCCTTCCCGGGCCTGCGCGCGCGCCAGGGCGAGCTGGCCGATCGTTTCTACGGCGCGCCGTCGAAGGCCCTGCGCCTGGTCGGCGTCACCGGCACCAACGGCAAGACGTCGACGGTGCAGCTGATCACCCAGGCCCTGGCGCTTTCCGGCGTGACCGCCGGCAGCATCGGCACCCTGGGCGCCGGGCTGCACGGCCGACTGGTGGCCGGCGAACGCACCACGCCCGACGTGATCGCCGTGCACCGCCTGCTGGCCGGCATGCGCGACGATGGCGCCAGCCACGTCGCGATGGAAGTGAGCTCGCACGCGCTGGCCCAGGGTCGCGTGGACGCCGTCGCGTTCGACGTCGCGGTGTACACCAACCTCACCCGCGACCATCTCGATTTCCACGGCAGCATGGACGCCTACGGCGAGGCCAAGGCGCTGCTGTTCGGCTGGCCCACGCTCGAAGCGGTGGTGATCAATCTCGACGATCCTTTCGGTGTGCGGCTGGCCGCGCGCATCGCGCCCGGCGTACGCATCATCGGCACCAGTGCCCGCGGTGCGGCGCAGGCGAACCTGCGCGCCGACGGCGTGCGGCTGGTGCCCGAAGGCCTGCGGTTCACGCTGTCCGGGGCCGGGGAAAACCACCCGGTGTCCTCGCCGCTGCTGGGCCGCTTCAACGTCGAAAACCTGCTTGCCGTCGCCGGCACCCTGCATGCACTGGGCTGGTCGCTGGCCGATGTCGCGGCGATGCTGCCGCGGCTGTCGCCGGTCGGCGGCCGCATGAGCCGCGTCGGCGGCCGCGATGGCCAGCCGCTGGTGGTGGTGGATTACGCGCACACGCCCGATGCGCTGCAGCAGGCCCTGGCCGCGCTGCGCGAACACACCCCGGGCCGCCTGACCTGCGTCTTCGGCTGCGGCGGCGAACGCGACGCCGGCAAGCGGCCGCTGATGGCCGCGATCGCCGAAGCCGGTGCCGACTGGGTCATCGTCACCGACGACAACCCGCGCGGCGAAGACGGCGACGCCATCGTCGCCGGCATCCTGGCCGGCTTCACCCGCCGCGACGCGGTGCACGTCCAGCGCGACCGTCGCCGTGCCATCGCAATGGCACTGGCCGACGCCGCGGCGGGCGACATCGTGCTGGTCGCCGGCAAGGGCCACGAGCCCTACCAGGAAGTCGCCGGCGTGCGCCACGCCTTCGACGACCTGCAGGTCGCCGGCGAACTGCTGGAGGCGCGCGCATGAGGCCGCTGATGCTCTCGCAGGTCGCGCGCTGGGTCGAAGGCCGCCAGCTCGGCGCCGACGTGGAAATCCACTCGGTGGGCACCGACACCCGAAACCTGGCGCCCGGTGCGCTGTTCGTTGCCCTGCGCGGCGAGCGCCACGACGGCCACGACCTGGCCGGGCAGGCGCTGGCGGCCGGTGCCTCGGCGCTGCTGGTGCAGCGCGAAGTCGACTGCGCGCTGCCGCAGGTGCTTTGCGCCGACACCCAGGACGCACTGGGCGAACTGGCGGCCGGCGTGCAGCAGGGCCGCCCGGCGGTGGTGATCGCCCTGACCGGCAGCAACGGCAAGACTTCGGTGAAGACGCTCGTGCTGGCGATCCTGTCCGAAGCCGGCAAGGCCTACGCCAACCCCGGCAACCGCAACAACGAAATCGGCCTGCCGCTGGCGGTGCTCGAGGCGCCCGAAGACGCACGTTTCGCCATCTACGAAATGGGTGCCGGCAAGCCGGGCGACATCGCCTACCTGGCCTCGATCGCGCCGCCCCAGGTCGCGCTGGTGAACAACATCATGCCGGCCCACCTCGAGCGCATGGGCAGCCTGCTCGGCGTGGCCGAAACCAAGGGCGCGATCTACGAGGCGCTGCCCGACGACGGCATCGCGGTGGTCAACGCCGACGATGCCTTCGCGCCCTGGTTCATGCAGCGCATCGGCGAACGCCGCTGCCTGCGCTTCGGCATCGAGAACGACGCCGACGTGCGCGCCAGCGCCCTGCGGCTGGGCCCGGAGGCCTCGCTTTTCCGCCTGCACACGCCCGGTGGCGACGCCGACGTGGCGCTGCCGCTGGCCGGCCGCCACAGCGTGATGAACGCGCTGGCCGCGGCCGCGCTGGCCCTGGCTGCCGGCGCCAGCCTGGAGAACGTGGTCACCGGCCTGCAGTCGGCGCCCGCGGTGCCCGGCCGGCAGGTGCCGCACGCGCTGCGTGGTGGCGCGGTGCTGGTGGACGACAGCTACAACGCCAATCCCGGTTCGGTCGCCGCCGCCATCGCCGCGCTGGCCGAAACCGGCGCCGAGGCCTGGCTGGTGCTGGGCGACATGGGCGAACTGGGCGAGGGCGCCGAGGCCCTGCACGCCGAGGTTGGCGAACGTGCGCGCCGGGCCGGCATCAAGCGGCTCTGGACCGTCGGCGAACTCAGTGCCGCCACCAGCCGCGCCTTCGGTGACGGCGGCCACCACTTCAACGACCAGGCCGGCCTGCTTGCCGCGCTGGGCCCGGCGCTCGCCGCCGCCCCCGCGGGGCTGCGCTGCCTGGTGAAAGGCTCGCGTTCGAGCGCGATGGACAAGGTGGTTGCCGCGCTGCTGGCGGCCGACAGGCAAGGAGACGCCGACCATGTTGCTTGAACTGGCCCGCTGGCTGAACGAAATGGGCTGGATGCCGCCGCTTTTCGGCTACATCACCTTCCGCGCCATCCTCGGCGCGCTGACCGCGCTGCTGCTGTCGCTGTGGCTTGGCCCGGCCGTGATCGCCCGCCTGGCCCGGCTCAAGGGCGGCCAGCCGATCCGTGCCGACGGCCCGCAGTCGCATTTTTCCAAGGCCGGCACGCCGACCATGGGCGGCGCGCTGATCCTGCTCACCATCGGCCTGTCGACCCTGCTCTGGGCCGACCTGCGCAACCGCTACGTGTGGGTGCTGCTGGCCGTGATGGTGGCCTTCGGCGCCATCGGCTGGCTGGACGACTGGATCAAGATCGTCAAGCGCGATCCCAACGGCCTGAAGTCGCGGCACAAGTACGCCCTGCAGTCGCTGTTCGGGCTGGCCGCGGCGCTGGCACTGTTCTGGACCGCCGACCATCCCAGCAACACCACGCTGTTCCTGCCCCTGCTCAAGGATTTCGCGATCCCGCTGGGTGGCCTGTTCGTGGTGATCGCCTATTTCTGGATCGTTGGTTTCTCAAACGCGGTGAACCTGACCGATGGCCTCGATGGCCTGGCCATCATGCCGACGGTGCTGGTGGCGGCGGCGCTGGGCATCTTCGCCTACGCCTCGGGCAACGCGGTGTTCTCGGAATACCTGCAGATCCCGCCGATCCCCGGTGCGGGCGAAATCACCATCTTCTGCGCGGCGATCGCCGGCGCCGGCCTCGGTTTCCTGTGGTTCAACACCTATCCGGCCATGGTCTTCATGGGCGACATCGGCGCGCTGGCGCTGGGCGCGGTGCTGGGCACCATCGCGGTGATCGTTCGCCAGGAAGCCATCCTCGTGCTGATGGGCGGCATCTTCGTCGTCGAAACCCTGTCGGTGATGATCCAGGTCGCCAGCTTCAAGCTGACCGGGCGGCGGGTGTTCCGCATGGCGCCGATCCACCACCATTTCGAGCTCAAGGGCTGGCCGGAGCCGCGCGTGATCGTGCGCTTCTGGATCATCTCCGTGATGCTCGTGCTGGTCGGCCTCGCCACGTTGAAGGTGCGCTGACATGAGCCTTCTCGAAGAACGCGCCGGACAGGCCACCAAGCTCGAGCAGATCGCCGGTCGCTACGACCCGGTGCTGCTGGGATTGGCGCTGCTGATGGCGGGCTTTGGCGTCGTGATGGTCGGCTCGAGTTCGATCGCCATCGCCGAGGGCCTGGACGTCGGCCCCTTCCATTTCCTGGCCCGGCACGTGGTGTTCCTGGTCCTGGGCGGCGTGCTGGCCTTCGCGCTGATGCGCACCGAGCTCAAACTGATCGAACGCCACAACCACCTGTTGCTGTTCGGTTGCATCGTGCTGCTGGGCCTGGTGTTCATGCCCGGCATCGGCCACACCGTCAATGGCGCGCAGCGCTGGATCAACCTGGGCGTGTCCAAGTTCCAGGCGGTCGAGGCGGTGAAGCTGCTGCTGATCGTCTGGCTGGCCAGCTACGTCGTTCGCTACCGCGACGACATCGGCGAGAAGTGGTCGACCCTGCTCAAGCCGCTGGGCGTGGCGGGTTTCCTGGTCGCCCTGCTGCTGCTGCAGCCCGACTTCGGTTCGGCGGCGCTGATCCTGGCGATCACCGGCGGCATGGTCTGGCTGGGCGGCGCGCGCATCGGCCACCTGCTGCTGATCGGCGCCGGCGTGCTGCCGCTGCTGGTGGGCGTGGCGGTGGCCGCGCCGTACCGCGTGGCGCGCCTGAAGTCCTTCCTCAATCCCTGGGAAGACCCGTTCAACGACGGCTTCCAGCTGACCCAGGCGCTGATCGCGATCGGCCGCGGCGAATGGTTCGGCGTAGGCCTCGGCGGCAGCGTGCAGAAGCTGTTCTACCTGCCCGAGGCGCATACCGATTTCATCTTCTCGGTCAGCGCCGAGGAGCTGGGTTTCGTGGGTTCGGTGGCGATCATCGCGGTGTTCGCGATCTTCAGCTGGCGCACCTTCAGCATCGGCCTGCGCGCGGTCGAGATGCGCCGCTATTTCGCCGGCTTCTGCGCCTTCGGCGTCGGCCTGTGGATCAGCCTGCAGTCCTTCGTCTCGATCGGCGTGAACCTGGGCCTGCTGCCGACCAAGGGCCTGACCCTGCCGCTGGTGTCCTCGGGTGGTTCGAGCGTGCTGGTGACCTCCATGGCCATCGGCCTGCTCCTGCGCGTGAGCTACGAGCTCGACCGCGCCGAACGCCAGGTCGCCCGCCTGCGCGGCGGCGTGTCCGACGAGCTTGCGGTCACCGGCGAACGCGATCCGGCGTCTTCGCCCGCCGCGGTGGCGCCGCCGGTCGGCGCACGCAGTGGCCGCGGCCGCATCGAACCCAAGATCGGAGCCGTGGCATGAGCGCCGCGACCGCTCCCGTGCTGATCCTCGCCGGCGGCACCGGTGGCCACATCTTCCCGGGCCTGGCCGTCGCCCAGGCCCTGCGCGAGCGCGACGTGCCGGTGGTCTGGCTCGGCTCGGCCGGCGGCATGGAAACCCGGCTGGTGCCGCCCGCCGGCATCCGCATCGAAACCATTTCGGTCAAGGGCCTGCGTGGCAAGGGCGCGCTGGCATTGCTCAAGGCGCCGTTCCTGCTGCTGCGTTCGGTGGCCCAGGCGCTGTCGATCCTGCGCCGGCTGCGTCCGCGCGCCGTGCTGAGCTTCGGCGGTTACGCCGCCGGCCCGGGCGGCCTGGGCGCCTGGCTGCTGCGCCGGCCGCTGCTGGTGCACGAACAGAACCGCGCTCCCGGCCTGACCAACCGCGTGCTTTCGCGCCTTGCCCGGCGCGTGCTGTGCGGATTCCCCGGCAGCTTCCCGGAAGGCCGGGCCGAAGTCGTGGGCAACCCGGTGCGCCCGGCGATCGCGGCCCTGCCGGTGCCGGCCGACCGCCTGGCCGGTCGCCAGGGGCCGGCCCGCCTGCTGGTGCTGGGCGGCAGCCAGGGTGCGCATGCGCTCAATACGGTGCTGCCGCAGGTCCTGGCCGCGCTGCCGGCCGGTGATCGCCCGCAGGTGCGCCACCAGTGCGGCGAGCGCCACGCCGACGCGACCCGCGCGGTGTACGCCGACGCCGGCGTCGACGCGCAGGTCGAACCCTTCATCGCCGACATGGCCCAGGCCTACGGCTGGGCCGACCTGGTGGTCTGCCGCGCCGGTGCGCTGACCCTGGCCGAGCTCTGCGCCGCGGGCGTGGGCAGCGTGCTGGTGCCGTACCCGGCCGCGGTGGACGACCACCAGACCCGCAATGCCGACTACCTGGTCGAGGCCGGCGCCGCCGTGCTGGTGCCCGAAGGCGAGGGCTTCCGCGACCGCCTGGCCGAAACCACCCGCCGGCTGTTGCCGGCCGCTGGCGTGCGCCTGGCCATGGCCAACGCCGCGCGCGGCATCGCCCACGCCGATGCCGCCGGCCGCGTGGCCGAGATCGTGATCCAGGAGGCCCGCGCATGATCCGCCGTCGCCTGCAGGAAACCGGAGACCTGGCCCGCGCGTTCCCGCGCGTGCACTTCATCGGCATCGGTGGCGTCGGCATGTCGGGCATCGCCGAAGTGCTGGTGACGCTCGGTTACCAGGTGTCCGGTTCGGACGCCAACGAGTCCGTGGCCACCCGCCGGCTGACCACCCTGGGCGCCAGCGTGTTCCGCGGCCACGCCGCCGGCAACATCGCCGGCGCCGACGTGGTGGTGGTGTCGAGCGCGATCCGTGACGACAACCCCGAACTGGCGGCGGCCCGCGAGCAGCGCATCCCGGTGGTGCCGCGTGCGGAGATGCTGGCCGAACTGATGCGCTTCAAGCGCGGTATCGCCATCGCCGGTACGCACGGCAAGACCACGACCACGTCGCTGGTCGCCAGCGTGCTCAGCGAAGGCGGCCTGGACCCGACCTTCGTGATCGGCGGCCAGCTGCTGTCGGCGGGCGCCAATGCGCGCCTGGGCGGCGGCCAGTGGCTGGTGGCCGAAGCCGACGAAAGCGACGGCAGCTTCCTGCGCCTGAACCCCCTGGTGGCCGTGGTCACCAACATCGATGCCGACCACCTGGAAAACTACGGCGGCGATTTCGCCCGCGTGCAGGCCGCCTTCGACGAATTCCTGCACCGGCTGCCGTTCTACGGCCTGGCCGTGCTGTGCATCGACGACGCCGAGGTGGCCGAGCTGGCCGCGCGCACGCCGCGCCACCTGGTCACCTACGGCCTGGGCGAAGCCGCCGACGTGCGCGCCACCGACCTGCGCCAGGACGGGGCCGCCATGCGCTTCACCCTGCACCTGCCCGAAGCCCCGGACCAGGCCGTCACCCTGAACCTGCCCGGCGAGCACAACGTGCTCAATGCCCTGGCCGCCGCCGCCATCGGCTGGCAGCTCGGCGTGACGCCGGGCCAGATCGCCAGTGCGCTGGAGAAGTTCGAAGGCATCGGCCGGCGCTTCAACCTCAAGGGCGAGCTCGACTTCGGTCGCGGCAAGGCGCTGCTGGTGGACGATTATGGCCACCATCCGCGCGAGCTCGAGGCGGTGTTCGCCGCCGCCCGCGGCGGCTGGCCGCAGCGTCGGCTCGTGGTGGCCTTCCAGCCGCACCGCTACAGCCGCACCCGCGACCTGTTCGACGATTTCGCGGCGGTGCTTTCCAGCGCCGACGCGGTCGTGCTGGCCGATGTCTATCCGGCCGGCGAAGCGCCCATCGTCGGCGCCGACGCCAAGGCCCTGGCCCGCGCGATCCGCGCCCGCGGCCGCATCGATCCGGTGCTGGCCGGGCCCGTGCGCGAACTGCCGGGCGTCCTGGCCGACGTGCTTGAAGACGGCGACCTGCTGCTGGTGATGGGCGCCGGCGACATCGGTGCCGTGGTCGCCGACCTGGCCGTGAATGGTATCCACGGAGGGTCCCAGGCATGAGCGCCGCCAACTTCCCCGCCCCGCGCCTGACCGATCCCGCCGGCTTCGGCCGCGTGGCCGTGCTGATGGGCGGTACCAGCGCCGAACGCGAGGTGTCGCTGGCCTCCGGTGGCAACGTGCTCGAGGCGCTGCGCGCGCGCGGCGTGGACGCGCACGCGGTGGACGGCATCCCGGCCCTGGTCCCGGCGCTGGTGGAAAAGAAGTTCGACCGCGTCTTCAACATCCTGCACGGCAACAAGGGCGGCGGCGAAGACGGCGTGCTGCAGGGGCTTTGCGAAGCCCTCGGCGTGCCGGTCACCGGCTCGGGCGTGCTGGGTTCGGCGCTGGCGATGGACAAGATCCGCACCAAGCAGGTCTGGCTGGCCCTGGGCCTGCCGACGCCGCGCTACGTTCGCCTGCAGAAGGGCGCGGACGTTCAGGACGCCGCGCGCGAGCTGGGCCTGCCGGTCATCGTCAAGCCGGCCTGCGAGGGCTCCAGCGTCGGCATCACCCGCGTCTTCGACGAAGCCGGCCTGGACGCCGCCGTCGAACTGGCCGCGCGTTATCCCGGCGAACTGCTGGTCGAACAGCTGGTCACCGGCGGCGAGTACACCGTCGGCGTGCTCGGTGACGTGGCGCTGCCCTCGATCCGGATCGTGCCCGCCGGCGAGTATTACGACTACCACGCCAAGTACCAGGCCGAGGACACGCAGTACCTGTGCCCCGGCCTGGCCGGCGACGACGAGGCCGCGATCCGCAGCCTGGCGCTGTCGGCCTTCCGCGCCGCCGGCTGCCGTGGCTGGGGTCGCGTGGACGTGATGCGCGACGCCGCGGGCAACAACTGGCTGCTCGAGGTCAATACCGCGCCGGGCATGACCAGCCATTCGCTGGTGCCCAAGGCCGCGCGCGAAATGGGCCTGTCCTTCGAAGACCTGTGCTGGCGCGTGCTTGAAACCAGTCTCGCGGACGGGGAGGGCGGCCACGCATGAGCGCCCTGATGCGCATCGCCGCCTGGATCCTGGCGATCGGCCTGGTGGCACTGCCCCTGGTGGCGGTGCTCAACGGCTGGATCGCGGGCGACCGCTGGCCGATGCGCCGGCTGGCGGTCACGGGTGCCTTCGAACAGGTGGACGAAGCGGTCGTGCGCGACGCGGTAATGCCGCACGTGCAGCGCGGCTTCTTCGCGGTGGACCTGGACGACGTGCGCGCCGACGTGGCGGCGCTGCCCTGGGTCGAACAGGTGGAAGTGCGCAAGCGCTGGCCGGACCGGCTGGAAGTGAGCCTGACCGAACACACGCCGGTTGCCCGCTGGAGCGACGGCCGCATGCTCAGCGAGGAAGGCCGGCTGTTCGCCGCCCCGCCTGGCGCCGGCGCCGGCCTGCCACTTTTCGACGGCCCGGAAGACCGTGCCGGCGAACTGATGTCCTTCCACAGCCTGGCCCGGCCGCTGTTCCTGCCGCTGGGCCTGCGCGTCGAACAGGTGCGCCTGAGCGCGCGCGGCAGCTGGCAGCTGGTGCTCGACGACGGCACCCAGATCGAGGCTGGCCGCGGCGAGCCGCAGGCGAGGCTGGCGCGTTTCGCACGCATGTTGCCGCAGCTGCGCAAGGACCCGGCGCGCCGGGTCGCACGTGCGGACCTTCGTTACACCAATGGGTTCGCGATCGTCTGGGAAGACGTCGCGGTCAATGAGGAAAAGAACGCATGAATCGCAAGGGCGACAAGTCGCTGATCGTGGGCCTGGACATCGGCACGTCGAAGGTGACGGCGCTGGTGGGCGAGTACTCGCCGGGGCAGGAGATCGAGGTGATCGGCATCGGCTCGCACGAATCGCGCGGCATGAAGCGCGGTGTGGTCGTGGACATCGAGTCCACCGTGCAGTCGATCCAGCGCGCGGTCGAGGAGGCCGAGCTGATGGCTGGCTGCGAGATCCGGTCGGTGTACGCGTCCATCTCCGGCAGCCACACCCAGTGCCGCAACTCGCCGGGCATCGTGCCGGTGGCCGGGGGCGAAGTGACCTACGCCGACCTCGACCGCGTGCTCGAGGCCGCCAAGGCGGTCGCGGTGCCGGCCGACCAGAAGATCCTGCACGCCATCCCGCAGGAATACATCGTCGACAACTCCCAGGAAGGCATCCGCAATCCGGTGGGCATGTCGGGCGTGCGGCTCGAGGTCCGGGCGCACCTGGTCACCGGTGCCCAGTCGGCCGCCAGCAACGTCAGCAAGTGCGTGCAGCGCTGCGGCCTGCAGGTGGACGACCTGATCCTGAGCTCGCTGGCCTCCAGCACCGCGGTGCTGACTACCGACGAAAAGGAGCTGGGCGTGGTGCTGGTGGACATCGGTGCCGGTACCACCGACATCGCGGTGTTCGTGCAGGGTGCGATCCGCCATTCGGCCTCGCTGCCGATCGCCGGCGACCAGGTCACCAACGACATCGCCCACCTGCTGCGCACGCCCACGCCCGAGGCCGAGCAGATCAAGGTGCGCTACGCCTGCGCCCTGGCCCAGCTGGCGACTGCGGAAGAGTCGATCCAGGTGCCCAGCGTCGGCGACCGGCCGCCGCGCCGCCTGGCCCGCCAGGCCCTGGCCGAGGCGGTGCAGAACCGCTACGAGGAAATTTTCGAGCTCGTCCAGGCCGAGCTGCGCCGTTCCGGCTTCGAGGAACTGGTGCGCGCCGGCTTGGTGCTCACCGGCGGCGCCTCGCGCATGGAAGGCGTGGTCGAGCTGGCCGAGGAAATGCTGCACATGCCGGTGCGGGTGGGGATTCCCCAGCACGTGTCGGGCCTGGGCGAAGTGGTCGGCAACCCGGTGCACGCCACCGGCGTCGGCCTGCTGCTCTGGGGCAGCCAGATTGAACACCCGCGCCGCCCGACGCTTTCGGCGGGCAAGGCCGGGACGATTTGGACGAAGTTCAAGAACTGGTACCGAGGTGAGTTCTGAACGACGTCATGGAAGCACACGCGACAACAAAGCAAAAAAAACACAAGACAAACCCTGGATTCGAATCACGGAGGACGAGGACATGGCACATTTCGAACTGATCGAGAAGCTGGCACCCAACGCGGTCATCAAGGTGATCGGCGTCGGCGGCGGCGGCGGCAACGCCGTCGCGCACATGGTCAACGCGGGCGTGGAGGGCGTTGAGTTCATCACCGCCAACACCGACGCACAGGCCATCAAGCAGTGCGGCGCCAAGCTGCAGCTGCAGCTGGGTGGCAACGTCACCAAGGGCCTGGGCGCCGGCGCCAACCCCGAGGTCGGCCGCCAGGCCGCGCTCGAGGACCGCGAACGCATCGTCGAGGCGCTTGAAGGCGCCGACATGGTGTTCATCACCGCCGGCATGGGCGGCGGCACCGGCACCGGCGCGGCGCCGGTGGTGGCGCAGCTGGCCAAGGAACTGGGCATCCTGACCGTGGCGGTCATCACCAAGCCGTTCCCCTTCGAGGGCCGCCGGCGCATGCAGGTGGCGCTCAAGGGCATCGAGGAGCTCAGCCACCACTGCGACTCCCTGATCACCATCCCCAACGAGAAGCTGATCACCGTGCTGGGCCGCCAGGCCACCATGGTGCAGGCCTTCCGCGCCGCCAACGACGTGCTGCTGGGCGCCGTGAAGGGCATCGCCGACCTGATCGTCAGCCCGGGCCTGATCAACGTCGACTTCGCCGACGTCCGTACCGTCATGTCCGAAATGGGCCTGGCGATGATGGGCACCGGCGTGGCCCGCGGCGACGACCGCGCCCAGGCCGCCGCCGAGGCCGCCATCTCCAACCCGCTGCTGGACGAGGTCAACCTCTCCGGTGCCAACGGCGTGCTGGTGAACATCACGGCCGGCCCGGACTTCACCATGGCCGAGTTCGACGAAATCGGCCGCATCATCGAGGAGTTCTCGTCCGAGGACGCCACGGTGGTCATCGGCACCTCGCTGGATCCGGACATGCAGGACGAGGTGCGGGTGACCGTGGTCGCCACCGGCCTCAACCGCGGCGTCGTGCGCCAGCCGGTCCGGGCCCCGGAGCGGGAAGTGCAGCGGGCCCCGGTGAAGCTGGTGCGCAACGCCACGACCGGCATGGTCGACGACGTCGCCACCGCCCAGGCCAATGGCACCGCGATGCCGGGCGCCAACCACCTGGGCCTGCGCTCCTCGGGCCGCACCTCGGCGGGCGAGCCGGCCTCCGGCACGGCCACCGCCCTGGGCGAGCTGTCCAACGAGCACGCCTACCTCGACATCCCGGCCTTCCTGCGCCGCCAGGCCGACTAAGCGTGAAAGGGCCACCCAGGAAGGGTGGCCCGGTGTAACCCGCGGGCCTGGCCCGCGGGGCGTGTCCCCAGGGGGAGATGGAATCCTTGGCCCGCCGGCCGGTCCGGCGGGCCCTTTTCCAGCCCCAAAAACCTGAACTGGGTTGCAGAATCAATACAATTGTTTGAATGTTAGGTTTTCGTTTGTTCTTTGGTGTGCTATCGTCCTCGACGGTTTTGCGCGCTCCTGCCCCGGAGAACGCCTCAAGATGATCAGACAACGCACTCTCAAGAATGTCATCCGCGCCACGGGTGTCGGTTTGCATAGCGGCGAAAAGGTCTACATGACCTTGCGCCCGGCTGCGCCCGACACCGGTATCGTTTTCCGGCGCGTGGACTTCGACCAGCCCGTGGAAATCCACGCCAAGGCCGAAAAGGTCGGCGACACCAGCCTGTGTACGGCGCTGGTGGAGGGCAACGTGCGGGTCATGACCATCGAGCACCTGCTGTCGGCCATGGCCGGCCTGGGCATCGACAACGCCTACGTGGACCTGTCCACGGCCGAGGTGCCGATCATGGACGGTTCGGCCGGTCCCTTCGTGTTCCTGCTGCAGTCGGCGGGCATCGAGGAACAGGAAAAGGCCAAGCGCTTCATCCGCATCCTCAAGCCGATCAAGGTCGAGGAAGGCGACAAGTGGGCCCGCTTCGAGCCGTTCGACGGCTTCAAGGTCGGCTTCACCATCGATTTCGCCCACCCCATCTTCAACAAGGCGACCTCGAGCACCGAGATCGACTTCTCCACCACGTCCTTCGTCAAGGAAGTCAGCCGCGCCCGTACCTTCGGCTTCATGAAGGACATCGAGTTCCTGCGCGAGCGCAACCTGGCCCTGGGCGGTTCGATGGACAACGCCATCGTTCTCGACGACTACCGCGTGCTCAATGACGACGGCCTGCGCTACGAAGACGAGTTCGTGAAGCACAAGATCCTGGACGCCATCGGCGACCTTTATCTGCTGGGCCACAGCCTGATCGGCGCCTTCTACGGCTACAAGTCCGGTCACGCGCTCAACAACCAGCTGCTGCGCGCCCTCCTGGCCGACACCTCGGCCTGGGAAGAGGTGACCTTCGAGGACCCGGCCCTGGCGCCGATCTCGTACGCGCATCCGGCGCAGGCGGTTTGAGACCTGCGTCACACTCTTTAACGAACGTTTAACCGCAGGTTAACGACATGCCCCGTCTGCCGGGGCATCATGCCCCGTCGGTCTTGTTCCGGGGCGACTCAGCCAGCCGCAGAAGCTGGTCGCGCAGCCCCGGATCCGAAACCGATTGGGCGGTCGCCCGCAGTGAATCGCGGACGGCCTCGGAAAGTGGTTTCGGTGTTCCGGTCCCTTCGGGGATGGCAGGGTCCGGTGTAGCCACCTTCACCACCAGCGTCCTGGCCTTGAGCCCGGCCGCGGCCGCCGCGCCCAGCAGGGCGTCGGCATGAAGCCGCAGCTTGGCCTTCCAGACCGGGGCGCTGACCAGAAACACCAAGTTCTTGTCATCCACATTGGCCAGCTTGCATTGGCCGGCCAAGGTGGCGGGGAGACTCTGGCGTAGCACGGGGTCGAGTTCGCCCAGCCAACGGGCGCGTTCGACCACGCTGGCAAGCCCGGTCCCGGACAGCGCCTCGAGGGCGCGCGGGGGCAGGCTGGTTGGTGGTGACGCGCCGCGGACGAAAGGTTTGAATGAATTCGACATGATGAATGTCATCATCGCAGCAAATTTCCTCCGGTCGCCAAAAAAACTGGCGTTCGACCAGCCCAAGGTCGCCGCCACTGCCCTGGGTGGCATCGCCCTGGTCTTGAGCCTGGCCTTCGCGGCCGGTTTCCTGACCCGCGGCGCCGACGGCGCGGCCCGGGCGGAAATCGCCCGCCTGCAGGCCGAGTTCGACCAGCAGGCGCTTGAGCTGGCCCAGGCCCGCGACGAAGCCCAGCTTGAAGTGAACGCCATCGCCGCCCGAGTCGGCGAGCTCCAGGCCCAGGCCAACCGCCTCAATGCCCTGGGCGAGCGCCTTACCCAGGTCGGCAAGCTCAAGGACGGCGAGTTCAATTTCTCCGACCTGCCCGGCCAGGGTGGTTCGGAATCCGCCGAAGACGTTCAGTCCATGGAGCTGCTGGGCAGCCTGGACGCCCTCGAGGCCCAGTTCGCCCACTCCGGGCGCCAGCTCTCGGTGCTCGAATCCATGCTGTTCAACCAGAAGGTTGACAGCCAGGCCACCCCGCACCGCATGCCGGCGCCGGGCTATATCTCCTCCCGATACGGCAGCCGCAACGACCCCTTCGGTCGCGGCCGCGCCCATCACGCGGGCATCGACATCGACGCCAACTCCGGCGACCCGGTCCGGGCCGCCGCCGAGGGCGTGGTCAGCTTCTCGGGCTGGCGCAACGGCTACGGCAACGTCGTCGAGATCGACCACGGCAACGGCTACAAGACCCGCTACGCGCACAACCAGGCGAACCTGGTGAAGGCCGGCGACGTCGTGCGTGCCGACCAGCAGATCGCCAAGGTGGGTTCCACCGGTCGTTCCACCGGCTCGCACCTGCACTTCGAGGTGACGCTCAACGGCCGCCAGGTGAACCCGCGCAACTACCTGGAACGGGCCCGCGGTTGAGGCCCCGCGGGGGCTTGATACCCCCGCCCCCGTCCCCACGTTAGACTAGACGGCCGCGACGCCCCCACCGGGCTGCCGCGGCCTTCTTCTTTCCGCGTGAGCGCCCCGCGCTCCCCAACCGGCTTTCCCAATGCTCAACAGCTTGCTCACCCGCATCTTCGGCAGCCGCAACGAGCGCCTGCTGCGCCAGTTCCAGAAGAACGTCGCCCGCATCAACGCCTACGAGCCCGAGCTCGAAAAGCTCGACGATGCCGCCCTGAAGGCCAAGACCGACGAGTTCAAGGCCCGGGTCGCCGACGGCGCCAGCCTCGACGAGCTCCTGCCCGAGGCCTTCGCGGTCTGCCGCGAGGCGTCCCGCCGGACCCTGGGCCTGCGCCACTACGACGTCCAGCTCATCGGCGGCATGGTGCTGCATTCGGGCCGCATCGCCGAGATGCGCACCGGCGAGGGCAAGACCCTGGTCGCCACCCTGCCGACCTACCTCAATGCGCTGTCGGGCAAGGGCGTGCACGTGGTGACGGTGAACGACTACCTGGCCCGTCGCGACTCGGCCTGGATGGGCAAGCTGTACAACTTCCTGGGCATGTCGGTGGGCGTGGTCTACCCGGGCATGCCGCATTCGGACAAGAAGGGCGCCTACGGCGCGGACATCACCTACGGCACCAACAACGAATTCGG
The DNA here is from genome assembly GCF_054781715.1 of Arenimonas aestuarii. NCBI lineage: Bacteria > Pseudomonadati > Pseudomonadota > Gammaproteobacteria > Lysobacterales > Lysobacteraceae > Arenimonas > Arenimonas aestuarii. The sequence continues at coordinate 154,879 of NZ_BAAGTW010000008.1, forward strand.
CTTCGACTACCTGCGCGACAACATGGCGCTGGGCAAGGACGACCGCTTCCAGCGTGGCCTGAACTTCGCCATCGTCGACGAGGTGGACTCGATCCTCATCGACGAAGCCCGCACCCCGCTCATCATTTCCGGCCCGGCCGACGAATCGCCCGAGCTGTACGTGAAGGTCAACCGGATCGTGCCCAAGCTGGTCAAGCAGGAGTCTGAGCAGGGCGAGGGCGACTTCTGGGTCGACGAAAAGGGCAAGCAGGCCCACCTGTCCGAACAGGGCATGGAACACGCCGAAGAGCTGCTTCGCCAGGCCGGCATCATCGGCGAGGACGACGGCCTGTATTCGGGCAACAACCTGGCGGTGGTGCACCACCTGATGGCCGCCCTGCGCGCGCACGCGATCTACCAGCGCGATGTCGACTACATCGTGCGCGACGGCGAGGTCATCATCGTCGACGAGTTCACCGGCCGTACCCTGGCCGGGCGTCGCTGGTCCGACGGCCTGCACCAGGCGGTCGAAGCCAAGGAAGGCGTGCCCATCCAGCGCGAGAACCAGACCCTGGCCTCGATCACCTTCCAGAACTACTTCCGCATGTACGGCAAGCTCGGCGGCATGACCGGCACGGCCGACACCGAGGCCTACGAGTTCCAGACCATCTACGGACTGGAAGTCGCCGTCATCCCGACCCACCGGCCGATGGTGCGCAAGGACCACCCGGACCTGGTGTACCTGGCCCGCCCGGCCAAGTTCAACGCGGTCGTCGAGGACATCAAGGATTGTTACGAGCGCGGCCAGCCCGTACTGGTCGGCACCACGTCGATCGAAACCTCGGAACTGCTGGCCAAGCAGCTCAAGGAGTCGGGCATCCCGCACGAAGTGCTCAACGCCAAGCAGCACGAGCGCGAGGCGCAGATCGTCGCCAACGCTGGCCGCCCGAAGGCGGTGACCATCGCCACCAACATGGCCGGCCGTGGTACCGACATCGTGCTGGGCGGCTCGCTCGACGCCGAACTGACCGCGCTGGGCGAAGACGCCGGCGAGATGGACAAGGCCCGGGTGAAGTCGGAATGGCAAAAGCGCCACGACGAAGTGAAGGCCCTGGGTGGCCTGCACATCATCGGTACCGAGCGCCACGAAAGCCGCCGCATCGACAACCAGCTGCGTGGCCGTTCCGGTCGCCAGGGTGACCCGGGCTCGTCCCGCTTCTACCTGTCGCTGGAAGACAACCTGATGCGCATCTTCGCGTCCGACTGGGTGCAGAAGGCGATGCGCGGCATGGGCATGAAGGAAGACGACGTCATCGAGTCGGGCCTGGTGACCAAGCAGATCCAGAACGCGCAGCGAAAGGTCGAGGCCCACAACTTCGACATCCGAAAGAACCTGCTCGACTTCGACGACGTCGCCAACGACCAGCGCAAGGTGGTCTACCAGCAGCGCAACGAGCTGCTGGAGGCCGACTCGGTGAACGAAGCCATCAGCGCCATCCGCGAGGACGTGCTGGTCGAAACCACGCGCCGCTTCGTGCCGGCCGAGTCGGTGGACGAACAGTGGGACCTGCCGGGCCTGGAACGCAGCCTGGCCGACGAGTTCGGCATCGCCGTGGACCTGCAGGGCCCGGCGGCCACCGAAGACGCGATCGACGAGGAGCGCATCCTGGCGCTGGTGCTGGATGCCGGCGAAAAGCTCTTCGCCGACAAGGAAGCCCAGCTCGGCGACGAAATGATGCGCCACCTGGAAAAGCACCTGATGCTCAACGTGCTCGACCAGAACTGGAAGGAGCACCTGGCGCGCATGGATTACCTGCGCCAGGGTATCCACCTGCGCGGTTACGCCCAGAAGCAGCCCAAGCAGGAATACAAGCGCGAGAGCTTCGAGCTGTTCACCGAAATGCTGGACAAGGTCAAGCAGGAGGTCGTGTCGCTGCTGGCCCGCGTGCGCATCCGCAGCGAAGAGGAGGTGGCCGCGATGGAGGCCGCCGAGCGCCAGCGTGCCGCCGCCCAGGCCAACAGGATGCAGTTCCAGCACCCGGAAACGGGTGGCTACGGCACCGAGGACGAGGCCGAACAGGCCCAGGCGATGGCTGCCGAGGGCCACGGCGTGCTGGCCCCGGCGACCCGCGAGGGTCCGAAGATCGGCCGCAACGATCCCTGCCCCTGCGGCAGTGGCAAGAAGTACAAGCAGTGCCACGGGAAGCTGGACTGATCCCGGCGTATGCCCGGCGACCGACCTAAACCCGTGCACGTGGTCGCGGCCGTCCTCAGGGACGCCCGCGGCCGCATCCTCCTGGCCCGGCGCACCGCCGGGCGCGACCTGGCCGGCGCCTGGGAGTTCCCGGGTGGCAAGGTCGAACCGGGGGAAAGCCCGCGCGAAGCCCTGGATCGGGAGCTGCACGAAGAGCTGGGCGTCCGGGTCCTGGACGCGGTGCCATTGGTGGCCGTTCCCCAGGCTTATCCGGACAAGCGCATCCTGCTCGACGTCTACACGGTCGATGCCTACGAAGGCACGCCGCGGGGCCGCGAGCGCCAGGCCCTGGCGTGGTCGCCGCTGGAAAAACTGCATGGCTACCCGATGCCACCGGCCGACCGGCCGGTGGTGTCGGTGCTGACGCGGCCGCCGCGTTACCTGATCAGTCCCGAGCCCCTGGCGCCGGCCGCCTGGCTGGCCCAGCTGGACAAGGCCCTGGCCGCCGGAGCCCGGCGCGTGCAGCTGCGCGCGCGCGGGCTCGGTGCGCAGGCCCTGGCCAATCTGGCCATGGATGCCCGCATCCGCTGCCACGCCGCCGGCGCCGATCTGCTGGTGAACGGGGAAGCCGGCCTGGCCGCCGACCTGGGCATCGGACTGCACCTGCCGGCCCGCCAGCTGATGGCGCTTTCAACCCGGCCGCTGCCGGCAGGCCAGTTGGTGGCCGCCTCCTGCCACGACGCCGACGAGCTGGCCCAGGCCGAGCAACTGGGCCTGGATTTCGCGGTGCTCGGGCCGGTGCGTGCCACCGAAAGCCATCCGGGGGCCGCTGCTATGGGCTGGGAGCAGTTCTCCCGCCTGCGTGAGGCCGTTTCGCTGCCCCTCTATGCCCTGGGCGGCCTGCGCCCCGCCGACGTCGCCACGGCGCGCAGGCACGGCGCACAGGGTGTGGCGGGAATCCGCGCTTTCTGGCCGAAGTAGGGCCGGGGCGGGGGCGTCGTCAGCCGGCCAGGCCCAGATACCGCCCATGTAACCGTCGCACCGCGGCCTCCAGGTCCGCCAGCGAGCCGTCATTGACCACCACGTCGTCCGCCATCGCCAGCCGCTGCGCACGGCTGGCCTGCGCGGCGACCATGCGCGCGGCCAGGGCCGCGTCCACGCCGTCCCGGGCCTGAAGGCGGGCCAGTTGCACGGCTTCGGGCACGTCCACCACCAGGATGCGCTGCAGCCAGGGGTAGGCGGCGCGGCCACCGCCTTCGGCCAGCAGCGGGATCGCCACCGCTGCATACGGCCCGGGCGCCGCGGCGCAGGCTGCCTGCAGCCAGGCGCGGATCGGCGGGTGCAGCAGGGCTTCGAGGTCGGCGCGGGCGGCGGGGTCGGCGAAGACCCGTTCACGCATGGCGGCCCGGTCGAGGCGTCCGTCCGGGCCGATGGCGCCGGGACCGAACCGGTCCGCCACGGCCGCCAGTGCCGGCTGCCCGGGTTCGACCACGGCGCGGGCGGCGATGTCGGCGTCGACCACCGGCACGCCCAGGGATTCAAGGACGCGGGTGGCGGCCGACTTGCCCGAGGCCACGCCGCCGGTCACCGCCACGAGAAAACCGGCCATGCGCTCAGCTCAGGCCGGTGAAATCGCGATAGGCCTGCAGCAGCTGCGGCCCCCACATCAGCTGCACCCAGCCGGCGGCGGCCAGGTAGGGGCCGAAGGGAATGGGCGTGGCGCGGTCGCTACCGCGCAGGACAAGCCACAGGCTGCCGACGATGGCGCCGATGAAGGACGACATGAGCACGATCGGCAGGATGCCCGCCACGCCGCACCAGGCACCCAGCGCGGCCAGCAGCTTGAAGTCGCCGTGGCCCATGCCCTCCTTGCCGGTGATCAGCTTGAAGGCCCAGTAGACGCTCCACAGGCTGAGGTAGCCCGCCAGCGCCCCGAAGATGGCCTGCACCGGGGATACGAACAGCGTCATCGTCGCCAGGCCCAGGCCGATCCAGAGCAGGGGGTAGGTGAGCTGGTCGGGCAACAGCGTGGTGCGCAGGTCGATGCCCGACATCGCCACCAAAAGGCCGGTGAACACCAGGGCGGCCAAACCTTCGGGGCCGACGCCGAAGCGCCAGATGCAGGCGGCGAACAGCAGGCCGGTCACCAGTTCGACCACGGGGTATTGCCAGGAAATCGGGCTGCCGCAGCCGCGGCACTTGCCGCGCAGCATCAGGAAGCTGAGGACCGGGATGTTTTCCCAGGGCGCCAGATTGTGGCCGCACTTGGGGCAGGCCGAGCGCTGCACCACGATGCCGGGCGGGGCCGGCTCGTAGTGTTCGGGTTGTTCGAGGATCTCGCGGCTGTCCCGTCGCCACTGCCACTCCAGCCGGGGAGGCAGGCGCAGGATCACGACGTTCAGGAAGCTGCCCACCAGCAGGCCGAAGGCAAGCGCGACGGCGGCCGAAAGGGCCGCCGAGGCCAGGAGCGCGTCGAACATCCGGGGCTCAGCCCGTCGTGGCGGCGAGCTTGAAGATCGGCAGGTACATGCCGATCACCATGCCACCGACCAGCACACCGATGACCACCATGATGAAGGGCTCGATCAGGCTGGCCAGGGCGTCCACGGAGTTTTCGACTTCCTGCTCGTAGAACTCAGCCACTTTCAGCAGCATGGTGTCCAGGGCGCCGGCTTCTTCGCCGATGGCGGTCATCTGCACCACCATGTGCGGGAAGATGCCGACCTGCTTCATGGCCACGTTCAGCTGGTAACCGACCGAGACGTCTTCGCGGATGCGCTTGACCGCGTCGTTGTAGACGATCGAGCCCGTAGCGCCGGCCACGGTTTCCAGGGCTTCGACCAGCGGCACGCCGGCCTTGAAGGTCAGGGCCAGGGTGCGCGCGTAGCGGGCGATAGCCGACTGGTGGAGGATCTGCCCGATGACCGGCAGCTTGAGCATCAGCCGGTCGATCGTGCGCTGCAATGCTTCGGAGCGCTTGTAGATGAAGATGAAACCAGTGACCGAGCCGACGGCGATCAACAGGATGGCCCACCACCACTTGGTCATGAAGCGGGAGGCGTTGACGATCATCTGTGTGAAGGCAGGCAGGTCGGCGCCAAAGCCCTGGAACACCGCTTCAAACTGCGGCACCACGTAGATCAGCAGGATGGAGCTGACCAGAAGTGCCACGGCCATCACCGCCGCCGGGTAGAACAGCGCCTTCTTGATCTTGCCCTTCAGGGCTTCGGTGCGTTCCTTATACGTCGCCACGGTGTCGAGCACCGTGTCGAGCACGCCGGCGGTTTCGCCGGCGCGGGTGAGATTGCGGAACAGCAGGTCGAACTGCACCGGATGCCGGGCCATCGCCTCGCTGAGCGAGCTGCCGCCGGCGATGTTGTCGCGGATGTCGGTGAGCATGTTGCTCATCCGCGGGTTCTTCTGGCCGGTGGAAAGGATCTCGAAGCTCTGCACCATCGGCACGCCGGACTGCAGCATGGTGGCGATCTGGCGGCTGAATACCGCGATGTCCTGGGCCGAGATGGCCTTGCCCGAGGCGCCGAACAGCGGCTTGGATTTTGTCTTCACCACGGTCGGGCTGATGCCCTGCCGCCTGAGTTCGGCGCGCAGCAGGTTGGCGTTCTTGGACGTGGTTTCGCCCTTCATCTTGACGCCGCGTTTGTCCGTCCCCTCCCAAAGGAATTGCTGCATATCGGAGGTACGCGTCGCGGGGGCTTTCGCTTTCGCAGCGGTGGTCGCCATGGCTTAGTCCTTGGTCACGCGGTTGACTTCAGCCAGGCTGGTGACGCCTTGCCTGGCCTTCATGAGGGCAGAGTCTCTCAGATCGCGCACACCCGCCTGCTTGGCGGCCTCGGCGATCTGCAGGGCATTGCCGCCCTCGAGGATGATCTTCTGGATACCTTCGGCCATCGGCATCACCTGGTAAATACCCAGGCGGCCCTTGTAGCCGTCGTTGCAGTCGTCGCAGCCGACCGGTTCGTAGAGGGTGATTCCCGCCGCGACCTCTTCGGGCGTGAATCCCTCGGCCAGCAGCGCGTTCTCGGGCAGCTGCACCGGTGTCTTGCAGTCGTGCAGCCGCCGCGCCAGGCGCTGGGCGATGATGATGGTGACCGACGAGGTGATGTTGTAGGGCGCGATGCCCATGTTCATCAGGCGGCTGACCGTCTGCGGGGCGTCGTTGGTGTGCAGGGTGGAGAGCACGAGGTGACCGGTCTGGGCCGCCTTGACGGCGATTTCGGCGGTTTCCAGGTCGCGGATTTCGCCGACCATGATCACGTCCGGGTCCTGGCGCAGGAAGCTGCGCAGCGCGGCCGCGAAGGTCATGCCCTTCTTGACGTTCATCTGCACCTGGTTGATGCCCGGCACGCGGATTTCGACCGGATCCTCGGCGGTGGAGATGTTGCGCTCGTCGGTATTGAGGATATTCAGGCCGGTGTACAGCGACACCGTCTTGCCCGAGCCGGTGGGGCCGGTGACCAGGATCATGCCGTAGGGCTTGGCCAGGGCGTCGAGGTAGAGCTGCTTCTGGTCTTCCTCGTAGCCCAGCTTGTCGATGCCCAACTTGGCCGCGCTGCCGTCGAGCAGACGCAGCACGACCTTTTCGCCGAACAGGGTGGGGCAGGTGGACACGCGGAAGTCCATCTGCTTGGTCTTGGAGATGTTGAGCTTGATGCGGCCGTCCTGCGGCAGGCGGCGCTCGGCGATGTCCAGGGCGGCCATGACCTTCAGGCGGGCGCTGATGCGCGGGTGCAGCTTGACCGGGGCCTTGGCGACGGTGCGCAGGATGCCGTCCATGCGCAGGCGCACGCGGTATTCGGTTTCGTAGGGCTCGAAATGGATGTCCGAGGCGCCGCGCTTGATCGAGTCCAGCAGCACCTTGTTGACGAAGCGCACCACCGGGGTGTCGTCGCCGCCCTTGCTGTCGGCCAGGTTGTCGGCCGCATCGTCGTCGCCCGAGCTGGACTCGAGGTTCTCCAGCCCCTCGGCATCGTCCATGCTGTCGCCCATCGAATCCGAGGCGGTCAGAGCCAGGTCGATGGTTTTGCGCAGCCTGTCCTCGTCCACCAGGATCGGTTCGACCGTCAGGTTGGTGGCGAACTTGATTTCGTCCAGGGCGCGGGTGTTGGTGGGGTCGGAAATGCCCACGAACAGCCGGTTGCCGCGCTTGTACAGCGGCAGCGCCTGGTGTTTGGTGATCAGTTCTTCGCTGACCAGCTTGGTCGCCGCCTGGTTCAGGTCCAGGGCCGAGGCGTCGAACAGCGGCATGCCGAATTCGATCGCGTTGGCACCGGCGATATGGGCCGCGGTGGCCAGCTTCTTGTCCAGCAGGTAACGGTGCACCGGCTGCTTGGCCTTGGTGGCCTCGTCCAGCGCCTTGCGGGCGTCGGCTTCAGCCAGGTGGCCATCCAGCACCAGCCGCCGGGCAATGCCGGTAATCCCCACCAGATTGGCAGTCGCGTTGGCGTTCACCCTTCCTCCCCGAGCCGCGCCATGGCGGCCACTCTAACCCAAAACAGCCGTTCGGCCAGCCCCCGCGGGGGCCGTCCCGGCTGCCGGGCGTCCGTGTAAAGTACCCCAGAATCAGGCGGATCCGGGGAAATCATGAAAATCAGCATCATCCTCCCAGCCAAGAACGAGGCCGAGGGACTTCGCCGGACACTGCCGGCCCTCGCCGAGACCCTGCCCGGCGCCGAAGTGATCGTGGTGGATGATGGCTCGACTGACGAAACCGCCGATATCGCACGTGCCGCCGGGGCGCGGGTGCTGTCGTCCCCCTATTCGATGGGCAACGGCGCGGCGATCAAGCGGGGTGCCCGCGCGGCCGGCGGTGACGTGCTGGTGTTCCTGGACGCCGATGGCCAGCATGACCCCGGGCATATCCCGGCGCTGCTGGCCAAGCTCGACGAGGGCTACGACATGGTGGTGGGGGCGCGCGACGGTTCCGGCCAGGCCAGCGTCGGCCGCGGCCTGGCCAATCGCCTTTACAACCGCCTGGCGAGCTGGATGACCGGCCATTCGGTGCTGGACCTGACCTCGGGCTTCCGCGCGGCGCGCGCGGACAAGTTCAAGGAATTCCTGCACCTGCTGCCGAATGGATTCAGCTACCCGACCACCAGCACCATGGCTTTCTTCCGCAGTGCCTACCCGGTGGCCTACTTGCCCATCCGGGTCGACCGCAGGGTCGGGACCTCCAGCCACATCCGGCCGCTGAAGGACGGCATCCGGTTCCTGCTGATCATCTTCAAGATCGCGACCCTGTATTCGCCGCTCAAGCTTTTCGTGCCCGCGGCCGCCGGGTTCTTCCTGCTGGGGCTGGGGTACTACGGCTTTACGTTCGCCACCCAGCACCGTTTCACCAACATGAGCGCGCTGTTGCTGAGCGCGGCCGTGATCATCTTCCTGATCGGCCTGGTGTCGGAGCAGATCACCAACCTGACCTATCGCCGCGACCCCTGAGGGAGCGGCTTCAGCGCGCGCGCCTCAGGTAGCCGCCGGGTGCGACCGTTATCAGCAGCTGGGCTTCGCGGTCGTCATCCACCTCGAAGTCGGCGTTTTCGGCCAGATAGGCATTCACGGCCGTCTTGGGATTGTTGCCGACATCCCAGGGGCGGTCCGGATAGAGTCCTGCCGGCAGGTGCTCGACCACCGTGTCGAACACCACGCAATAGCTGCCGACACTGACCAGCGGGGCGTAGGCCCGCAACTCGGCGAGCACGTGGTCGTGGGTATGGTTGGAGTCGAGCACGACCAGCGTCCGCAGGCCGTTCGCGCGGCGCGAAACGTCGGCCACGACCTTGGGGTCGATGCTGGAGCCCTGGATCATGTCGATGCGGCGAGCCATCGGATGGGCTTCTATCGCGGCCCGGTTGTGCGCGCGGATGTCGATGTCGATGCCCAACACGCGTCCCTTGCCGATCAGTTCCAGGATCGAGGCGTAAAAGACCAGCGAGCCGCCGTGCGCGATGCCGGTCTCGATGACCAGGTCGGGTTGCAGCCGCCAGAGGATCTCCTGCATCGCGACCATGTCCTGCGGGTACTGGATGATGGGGCGGCCCATCCAGCTGAAGTTGTAGGAATAGCGACCCTGGATGGACTGGCGCATGAAAGCGTCCGAGGTCTCACCGAGCAATTTGTCGTCGCCCTGCGCGCGGATGCGCTGGCGGACTTCATCTTCGAAGCTGTTCATGTCACGGGTTGTCCATGGGAATGTAGTCCAGGTGCGGGCCACCGGCCCGCGTGATCTCGTCGAGGTAGTTCGAGTTCATCACCACGACATGGTCGCCGGGCGCCAGGCGCGGCAGTCCGTCAGCGGGTGACAGTACCTCAATTCCGCTGCCCGCCAGGAAGCAGCCCTGCTTGGCCGGGTTGATGTCGATGGCGAACGAAACGTCCAGGCCGTGCGCGCGCGCATGGTGGCAAAACATCACCCCCTTGGCTGCCGCCCCCCAGACGACGGTGCGGTGGCCGTCGGCCGCCCGGGCAAGTACCGAGTGGATGTTGCCGAAAAGCTCGGCCGGCACCGTCACCGGCGTTGCCGGTGGCAAGGACGCCGGGGTGCGCAGCGTGGCCAGGTCGGCCACGGCATACAGGTACTGCCCACCGAACAGGTGGCCGGCCTCCAGCACGCGTCCGAATAATCGCTGGAAGTCGCCGGGGCGGAAATAGTTGACGTGTTCATAGAAAAAATCGAACCAGGCCCGGCGAGCCAGTATCCAGTCCAGGCACGGAACTTCGATGTAGATCAGGCCGCGGCCGCCGTTGGACTCGCGCAGACCGTCGAGGAAGCCGACGGGGTCGTCCAGGTGCTCAAGCGTATGCCTGAGCACGATGGCATCGCCGCGGACGCCGGCATCCGGGGTGAAATGCCTTTTCAGGATGCCCGGGTCATCTCCTTCGTAGGCCGGGTCGATGCCGATGGCGTCATGACCCTGAGCCCGCATCATCCCGAGGAAACGCCCCTTGCCGCAGCCCACCTCCAGGATCCGGGTCCCGCGAAAGTGCCGGCCGACTACGGCCAGTACCTCGGCAAGATGGGACTGGAAGGCTTCGGAGTGCGCCTGCTCGTTCTGGTAGCTCGGGTCGTAGCTGAGCAGGCCAGGCTCGAAATCGCGGTTGCACACGAGACCAGTCCGGCCGTCCTGCACGAGGCGCAGCCTGCCCCGTGGGCAGGCCCTGGCCGCGGCCGGATCCTGGTACATCTTGTTCTGATAGACGGGAAGGTCCGGCAGAAACAGTAGCTCCCGATCGTTCATGCAGACTCCAGCAGTCCGTCAAGCTTGTCACGTCGGCCCCAGAATGCGAACGGTTCGTAGCTGGGGTAGGGCAGCCGCCCGGTATCGAGCCGAAGCCCGGAGCCAAGTTCCGCCAGCCAGGTTTCGGCCATCGTCCTGACGGCGACCGGCTTTCCGCTGCAGATGTTGACTACCCCGACATTCCCCGCGTTGAGACAAAGCCAGGCCAGCAGCCGTCCGGCCTCCGCTGCCGGAAGGAAGTCCCGCTCCTGGTCCCCGGGCGACATGGGAAGGGAGGGGTCGCCGCAGCGGGCGGCGGCCTGCACCAGGGAGTACAGCGAGGTTGGCGCCTGTCCGGGGCCGTAGAGATAGAACAGCCTTGCCCAGGCCAGGTCGAAGCCCAGCTCCGCCTGCAGGGTCTGCAGGTGGCGGCGAAGGGCATCCTTGGCCTGGCCGTAGGCGGTGGTCGGTGCGGCCGGCATCGACTCGTCGAGGGCGCCTTCGCGCAGGCCGTACTCCAGGCAGGTTCCAGCGACCACGAGGCGACGAAGTCCGCTGCGCAGCAAGGACTCCAGGAAGCGGGTGTGGCGCGGCAATTCCTGCTGGACGTGGTGGGGCGAGGCGTAGTTCGGCAGACCGCCCCAGGCCAGGTGCAGCAGAGCGTCCGGCCGCCCGAGCCGGTCGAAGAGCTCGGGGTCGGGTGCTTGGCCGAGGTCCGCGTGAACGACCTGCGCCGAGGGCAGGCCTGGGTCGCTGGCGTGGCGTAGCAGCACCAGGTCGGCACCGGTCGCCGCGAGCGCGGCGCAGGTATGGCGGCCGAGGAAGCCGCTCGCCCCGCTGACGGCAATCCTCACGCCGCCACCACCTCTAGCCGCGGTACCGCGAAGACGAGCTGGCCGCCCCAGTCCCGGACGTAGGCCAGCTGGCTGGTGATCTCGTCGCGCAGGTTCCACGGGAACACGACCACAAAGTCCGGTTTTTCCTCGCGCAGCCGGCCTTCCGCGACGATGGGGATGCGCGAGCCAGGCAGGAAACGACCCTGCTTGTGCGGGGATGCATCGACGACGAAGGCAAGCAGGTCGCTTCGCGCGCCGGCGAAGTTGAGCAGCGTATTGCCCTTGGCCGCGGCGCCGTAGCCCGCCACCCGGCGACCGGCACGCTTCTGTTCGAGCAGGAAGGCGAGGAACTCGTCCTTCACCTCTTCGGCCTGACGCTGGAAGCCGCGGTACCAGTCGAGCGCGTCCATGCCGGCCGCGCTTTCAGCCTCCCTCATCTTCGCCAGGGCTGCGGTCTGTTCGCGGACCGCCCCGGGCAGGCAGGCCCAGACCCGTAGCGAGCCGCCGTGGGTCGGCAGGGCCTGCACGTCGAACACCCGCAGCCCCTGGGCCGCGAATATGCGCTCGACCACCTGCAGGGAAAGATAGGAAAAGTGTTCGTGGTACACGGTATCGAACTGGCGCTTGCGCACCAGTTCCATCAGGTGCGGGAATTCGAGCGTGGCCACGCCCTCGGGCGCCAGCAGGGCGGCGATGCCGGCCACGAAGTCGTTGATGTCGGGAACGTGCGCGAGCACGTTGTTGCCCACCACCAGGTCGGCGCCACCGCGTTCCGCCTTGAGCCGGGCGCCCAGGCCGGCCCCGAAGAATTGAGTGAGCGTCTCGATGCCGTGCTCGCGCGCGACCCGCGCCGTGCTCTCGGTGGGCTCGATGCCCAGGCAGGGAATGCCGCGTTCGGCGACGTACCGGAGCAGGTAGCCATCATTTGAGGCCAGTTCGACCACGAAGCTGCGCGGGCCGAGTCCGAGTCTTGGCACGACCTCATCCACGTAGCGCTCGGCGTGCGCCAGCCACGAGCGCGAATAGGAAGAAAAATAGGCGTAGTCGGGGGAAAACAGCCGGTCGTGCGACTCCACCTCGTCCACCTGCACCAGCCGGCAGTTCCCGCAGGTGTACAGCTTCAGGGGGAACCAGGTTTCGGGCCGCGCGAGCTCGGCGGACGACAGGTAGGCATTGGAGGGGGGCGCGGTGCCCAGGTCCAGGAACACCTCTTCCAGTGGTTGCGCGCAGGCGCGGCATTTCATAGGACGATTCCGGTGAATTCTGGCGTCAGCAGGGGATGGGCAAGGTCGCGTTCCGAAAGGCCGCTGGCCGGCAGGGGCCAGGGGATGCCCAGCCGCGGATCGTCGTGGCGCAGCCCGCCTTCGTGGGTGGGCGACCAGGGCGCGCCATGCAGGTAGAGCAGTTCGGCCTCGTCTTCGAGCACCTGGAAACCGTGTGCAAAACCTTCCGGGATGAACAGGGCCCGCTTGTCCCCGCCGGCCAGTTCGACGGCATGCCATCGCAGGAAGGTGGGCGAGCCGGTGCGAAGGTCGACCACCACGTCGTACACGCTGCCGCGAAGACAGCGGACTAGTTTCCACTCCGCCGACGGCGGCGACTGGTAGTGCAGGCCACGAAGCGACCCGCGACCCCGCGTCAGCGACAGGTTGGTCTGGGCGACCTGCAGGTCCGGCCGGATAGCCGCCAGCTCCTGCGCGCAGAAGATCCGCTGGAAACGCCCACGCGCATCGTCGGCCGCCAGGCTTTCGACCAGGTGCAGGCCCGGGAGCGGCATCGGGACAAGTTTCAACCGGCCCATGGCAGGCCCGCGGAACGTGCATCGGCAACGTATTGGTCGAGGTCCCGGGTGCTGTGCAGCCGACCATCGGCAAGGAAGGCCCGGTACCAGGTCGCCGTGCGCGCCAGGGCAGCGGCAGCATCCCAGACCGGCTTCCAGCCCAGCTGTCCGCGCGCCGCGCTGCTGTCGAGCACCAGCTGTCCCGCCTCGTGTGGATGCGGTCCAGGGGTGGTGGCGACCTCGATGCCGGGCCAATGGCGGGCAAGCGCGGCCACCACCTCGCCGACAGTGAGGCAGTCGGCGGAAGCAGGCCCGAAATTCCAGGCCCGGTCCACGTCTTCGCCGGCAAGCAGGCGCCGGCCTAGTTCCAGGTAACCCGACAGGGGTTCGAGAACGTGCTGCCAGGGGCGCGTGGCGGCGGGATTGCGCAAATGCAGCGTTTGCCCGGCCATGGTCGCGCGCACGAGGTCGGGCACCAGGCGGTCTTCGGCCCAGTCGCCACCGCCGATCACGTTGCCGGCGCGCGCCGTGGCAAGCCGGACCGGATCGACGCGCTCGTCGCCCGTCCGGAAGAAGCTGCGCCGGTAGCTCGCAGAGACGATTTCGGCGCAGGCCTTCGAGGCACTGTAGGGGTCGTGGCCACCCAGCGGATCGGCTTCGCGATATCCCTCCGGTCGGGAAGGTGGTTCATAAACCTTGTCGGTGGTGGCGTTGACCACTGCGCGCACCGACGGGCAGGCACGCACCGCCTCGAACAGGTTCACCAGGCCGACGACGTTCGTCTCGAAGGTGCCTGTCGGATCCCGGTAGCTGCGCCTGACCAACGGCTGCGCGGCAAGATGCACGACGAGTTCCGGCTGGAATTCATCCAGCGCCGCGCTCACCGCCCGGGGGTCCCGCAGGTCGGCGCGGATGTCGCGGGAAATATGCAGTCCCAGCGCCTGCCAGTGCGAAGGAGTGGTGTCGGGGTCCAGCGCGTAGCCGGCGACGTCCGCCCCCATCGATTGCAGCCACAGGCAAAGCCAGGAGCCCTTGAACCCGGTGTGGCCGGTCACCAGGACGCGTCGGCCGACGTACGCGCCCCCGAAGGCCGAAGTCAGGTCCAGGACTTCCACGGTGCCTTCCCGCCCTCCCAGAGCTCTTCCAGCCGGGTCTTGTCCCGCAAGGTATCCATTGGCTGCCAGAACCCGGCGTGGGTATAAGCCGAAAGTTGTCCGTCCCTTGCGAGGCCCTCCAGGGGCTCGCGCTCCCAGATGGTGGCGTCGCCTTCGACGTAGTCGAGCGCGCCCGGTTCGAGCACGAAGAATCCGCCGTTGATCCAGCTGCCGTCACCCTGTGGCTTCTCGGTGAAGCGCGTGATGCGCGCGCCTTCGATGTCGAGCGCGCCGAAGCGTCCGGGCGGCTGCACCGCGCACACCGTCGCCAGTGTTTTCCTTTCGCGGTGGAAGGCTATCTCGCCGGTGATGTCGACGTCCGCCAGCCCGTCGCCATAGGTGAAGCAGAAGGTTTCGTCGTCGAGGTACTCGGCAGCGCGCCGGAGCCGACCGCCGGTCTGGGTATGCTCGCCGGTATCGACCAGGGTGACGCGCCAGGGCTCGGCGTGGCGATGGTGGACCTGCATCTGGTTGTTGACCAGGTCGAACGTCACGTCCGAGGTGTGCAGGAAGTAGTTGGCGAAGTACTCCTTGATCAGGTAGCCCTTGTAGCCAAGGCAGATCACGAAGTCGTTGATCCCGTGACCGGAGTAGATCTTCAGGATGTGCCAGAGCAGCGGCTTGCCGCCGACCTCGACCATCGGCTTCGGGCGCGTGCCGGTTTCTTCGCTCAGACGCGTACCGAGCCCGCCCGCCAGAATCACTGCCTTCATCAAAACCCCCGGAAAACCGCTGCTTCGAAAGTTCGGAGCGCGTACTGGATTAGAGCGACGGCACCGGGTGGGTGTCAATGATCGCTATTGCGGGCTGCCGGGCGGCGCAAAGCGAGGTACAGCAGGTAGGCCAGTGCATCGCCGGCCAGCAAGGTTGCGCGGAAGCCGGCGACCAGCACGGCCACGCCGGCGAAGGGAAGCGCGCCCCTGAGCAGGGAGGCGGCCACGGCCTCGAACACGCCCATGCCCTGTGGAGCAAAAACCGCGACGAAGCCGCTGGCCCAGGCCAGGAGGTAGGCCGAGGCAATCTCAAGCATCGCCTGGCCCTCCGAGGCCGTAGGAAAGGCCAGCCAGTAAGTGGTGAACGCAAAGGCCGCGATCAGCCAGAAAGCGGTCGCCGGAAGCAAGGCGGCGGCGTAGGCGCGCATCACCACTGCGTGGCCGGCGAGGCGCGACGCGAGCAAAGGAAGCAACAGCAGCGTGGCGGCGCCGCCGGCGAGCAGCCACCCGGCGACCTGCGGATTCTTGTCGTCTGCGAACCAGGCCAGGCCCGCCAGCAGGAGGGCCAGCCCGAGTGGAAGCAGGTTTTCGAGCGCGACCAGCGCGGCCAGCGTGCGCCGGCCGAAACCCATCGTACTGAGGTCGGCAATCCGCGAGACCGTGTGCCAGATGCCGCCGGGCAGGTAGCGTGCGGGCAGGCGTTCGAAGTGGATGCGCAGTGTCGCCCGGTAGCCGGGGCTGCGCCCGAGCGCCGCCAGCAGCGCATGCACCATCAGCGGTACCAGCAGGTGCGTCCCGGACCAGGCCAGGATGGCAAGCAGCACCGGTCCGGCCCGGGCCAGCGACAGCGCCTGCAGGAATGCGTCGCGCGCCGTCCAGGCGGCAAACAGCAGGAAAGCCAGCGCCACCGGCGTGAAGGCGCGGCGGGACAGCTGCAGCAATCGGCGAGGCGGAATCATGCGGTGCGCCCGGCCTCAGGTCGGACGCCGGCCGACGACGTAGCGCAGCAACAGGAGCGTCGGCAGCGACGCCAGCACGAGCACCTTGTCCAGCCACCCCAGACGCGCGCGGACGATGATCCCCGCCAATGCGACCGGCAAGCCCAGGAGCGGCAGCCTGCGCGAGATCCAAGAGCGCGAAACGCCGAATCCGTGCGAGGTGTACCGGGAGAGCTTGGCGCCGTAGTGGCTCTCAGAGCGCAATTCGCGGCGCGACCATGAGCCGTTCCGCGCATGCAGGAAGTCGCCCGAAAGCGACAGGGCGGAAAGCAGCAACAGGTCGCCGCCGACGGTCGCCGGCAGTGGGCCGCATTCACGCAGCCGGTCCAGGCGCATCACCCCCAGAACAGGATTCATGCTGCCCCAGAACACCGTGAAAAAGCGTGCCGCCGGGGCCATGCCCCGGGTGTCGCTCCAGCCGCTCCGGCGTGGGTAGGGCAGCCCGTCCGGCCCGATCCATTCGGTGCTGGCGTGGGCCAGGCTGGCCGACGGGTGCGCGATCAGCAGGTCCACGCATTCGGAAACCAGGCCCGGGGTCCAGAGATCATGTCCGGAGGCCCACATGAAGAACTCCCCCGAGGCCAGGTCCGCCGCGCGGCGGAAATTGGCCGTAACGCCCCGGTTGGCCGGCGCCACGTCGATGCGGATTCGCGCGTCCTCCGCAGCATGGCGCCTGCATATCGCGAGCGTTTCGTCCGTCGAGGCGTTGTCGCAGATGATTATTTCCAGGTTCGGGTAGTCCTGGGACCGCAGGCTGGCCAGCGCCTCATCGATGTGTGCCGCTTCGTTGAATACCGGCACGCCGATGCTGACCAGCGGGTGTGCCTTCGTCACCTGCCGGTCTCCGGCGGCAGCTCGATCACGGCCAGTCCGGTGTTGGCGGCATGGTCA
Source organism: Arenimonas aestuarii (assembly GCF_054781715.1). Classification (NCBI taxonomy): domain Bacteria; kingdom Pseudomonadati; phylum Pseudomonadota; class Gammaproteobacteria; order Lysobacterales; family Lysobacteraceae; genus Arenimonas; species Arenimonas aestuarii. The sequence continues at coordinate 171,655 of NZ_BAAGTW010000008.1, forward strand.
GCGACGGCGCGGGCGATGTCACGGTGGCCTGCGTCAAGCAGCGCCTGCACCACGGCACTGGCGAACTCGGCGTCGCCATGGTCGATGGCGGCCTGGTACAGCCCTGTTGCGAGCGATTCGTCGCCAAGCAGGGTGAGGGCGTGGTCGGCGAAGGCGTAATACTGGCCCGGCGGCATGTCCATGCGGTCGACCAGGACCAGGTAGGCCTCGGCGAAGCGGGCGTCGTCAAACTCCACGCCTTGCTGGCGCATGCTCAGCATGCCCGTGATCATGCCCAGCTCCTGTGGCCCGATGGCCCGGTTCTTGAGCTTGGAGACGATGCGGTCCCACCATTCGGGCTTGGCCGGCTGCCCGGCCGTGGCGGCAAGCACGATCAGGCCCTGCTCGGGCATTGGCGAGGCATTGGGTACGCGCGAGCCCCTTTCGAACTCGGATTCGGCGAGCGCGTAGAAGCGCGACGACGAATCGTTGTTGGCGCGGATCATGAACTGCTCCCCCAGGTCCATGCTGGCGCGCGAGGAATCGGGATTGCGTGCCACCAGCGACATCGCCAGGTGCAGCGGATCGCCCCAGGTCGCGCTGCGGATCAGGGTCAGCACCAGCAGGCCGGCCAGGACAACGCCGACGGTGGCCGGGCGCAGCCAGTGGATTCTTCCGGCTGGCATTCGCAGCACAAGCGATGCGATGGCCAGCACGATGCCGAGGATCGCGAAGTAGTTGCGGTGCTCGAACACCTGCTCCAGCGGCACCACGTTGCTGCTCAGGGCGTGCGATACAAAGAACCACATCAGTCCAAGCGAGAGCAGGGGCACCCGGTGCCGGCTCGCCCAGGCCAATGCCGCCAGCGCGGCCAGCAACAGTCCACCGAACAGCGTGGTCAGCGGATCAAGCAGGCTGCGTGAGGCCTGGAGGTGGTCGTAATAAAAAAGGTAGGAGGCCGGTTGCGGCAGCACGATCCAGGACAGGTAGGTCGGCAGCACCCTTAGCTGGGTAAGCAGACGCTCGCCCGGGCCGTAGTCACGGATGGCATAGACCTCGGGCGCGACATAAGCCGGCACAAGCACGAAGAAAAACGCCAACAGGGCCGCCGTCACAAAGACCACGTAGCCCATCCTGATTCTCGACCCGGCTCGTGCATCGGTCGCCGCGAAGCGCAGCAACGTCAGCTCGAGCGCCAGGGTGTATGCCGGGAAAAGCGCGGCGGTTTCCTTGCACAGCAGACCGATGGCTGCAATCGCGAAAGCGCCTGCAACCCAGGGCCAGCCGTTGCCCCCGGCCATCTGTAGGCGCCGTCCACGCAGGTAGGCCAGCAAGCCCAGCAGCACGAAGGCCAGTGCCATCATTTCCATGCGCTGCACCACATAGGCCACCGTGGAGACCTGCAGGGGATGGATGGCCCACGCCAATGCCACGGCCGCCGGCGGCATCAGTGCGGCGAGGGTGTTTTCCGGGCGCTCGGGAAGCAACCGGCGCACCAGCGCGAAAACCAGCAGCACGTTCGCCAGGTGGATCAGCAGGTTGGTGAGCTTGTAACCGAAGGGATCCAGGGCCCAGATCGAATGGTCGATCGCCAGGCTGATCGTGGCCAGTGGACGGCCCAGTAGTCCGCCATAGGCCGATGCCGCCGCGAGCAGGCTGTCTGCGTCGAGCTGTTCGGCATGGATCTGTTCGCGGTGGACGATGTTCGAATAATCGTCGAAGAGGAAACCACCGCTGAGTGCCGGGAAGTATGCCAGTGCGGTGACCAGCAGCAGGACAGCGGCTGGAAGCAGGAAACGCTGGGCGTGGGTCATCGGCTCTGCTCGGGCGGGTCTCGGGGGCTAGTGTAAGGCCACGAACACCGCTCCGGGGAAACGTCAGTTGCAGTGCGCTGGCTTGTATTTCTGGGGCGTGCCGGCCGGTGTGTTGCAGGTCCAGACGCCGGCGCTCGAACGGCTCAGGCGCAGCTGGCCGCCGGCGATGGCCGGGTGTCCGACGAGTACGCACTCAATGTAGCCATTGGCGGCTGCCGAAATGTTGATCGGGTTGCAGCGCGGGGTGCTGGCCGGGAGGCCAAGGTCTGTGGCAGCGAACGTGGTGTTGCTGTCGGCCACCAACTGCGACTCGAATGGCGCGCGGCCCGTGGCGATGTCGGCCAGTCCGCCGGTCATCTGCGCGCGGATCGTGTAGTCCTGGTAGATCGCCGCGCCTATCGCCGAAAGGATGGCGATGATCGCGATGACGATCATTAACTCGATGAGTGTGAATCCCTTGGACTGATGCATAACCCACCTGCTGGCTGGTGATGACGAGCGGGGGGAGCTCGGGAATCTAACAAGTGCCGGGGGTTCAAAGTAGGAAGGGGCGGCGAACCGCCCCTTCCGATTACCACGTCACGCAAAAACTCAGGCGCAGTTGCCCGGCTTGTGCTTCGACAGGGCGATGGTGCTGGTGCAGTTCCACTGACCCGTGGCGGAAACGCGCTTCAGGGTGATGGTCTTGGTGTTGACGATCGGGTTGCCGCGCAGGGTGCAGATGATCGTACCCGAGGTGCTGGCGGTGACCGCGATGGTGGAGCAGCGCGGGGTCGAAGCGCTCAGGCCGATGACGTCCGGGGCAGTGATCACGGTGACCGAACCGCGCTGGACGAACTCTTCGTACGCGGTCACGCCGCCACGGATGTCGGCCAGGCCGGCGGTCGCCTGCGAACGGGCGATGTAGTCCTGGTACAGCGGCAGCGCGATGGCGGCCAGGATCGCGATGATCGCAACCACGATCATCAGTTCGATCAGGGTGAAGCCTTTCTGGATGTTTTTCATGGGTGAATCCCCTAGGTGGATTGTGATTGTCACGTGTCGAGACGGAATTCCCTTCCGTGGGTAGCCGTGCCGAAGCACGTGCTATTTCAGTGAAGCATCAACTGTGCCAGCTGTTTGACGGCCGTCACAGGCCGGAATATAGGCATAAGGACTAACGCAAGGCCAGCTTGGAAGGGGACAACGGTGGGCTTTTTTGAGCATCAGGTCACAATGTGACGCAGAGCGTCATTTTGTGCCAATTAACACTGTGATGGGTCTCACAGTTTGCCGGTGCGACTGGTCCCGGTCGGATTTGCGGCTATTCTTCCGCCCATCAACCAAGGGGAGTATTGGATGAAGGTCCAGGGCTGGGGATTGGAGCGCGCGCTGCTCGCGCTGTTCGTTGCGTCCGGGTTCGCCGGGCTCATTTACCAAGCTATCTGGTCCCATTACCTGGGTCTTAGCCTGGGTCATGCCGCCTACGCGCAGACGCTGGTCCTGGCGATCTTCATGGGCGGCATGGCGGCCGGTGCGTGGCTGGTGAGCCGCCGGGGCGTGAACTGGAAGCGCCTGATCTTCGCCTATGCCGTCGTCGAGATCCTCATCGGCCTGGCCGGCCTGGTCTTCCATCCCTTGTTCCAGGCCTACTCCGGGTTCTCGCAGGGAGTGGTCTATCCGGCGCTCGAGTCCGAACTGGCCGTCAGGGCCTGGCAGTGGGGCAGCGCGGCCCTGCTGATCGCGCCCCAGAGCATTCTTCTTGGAATGACCTTCCCGCTGATGAGCGGCGGCTACCTGCGCGTTGCGCCCAGGGCCGACGGCCAGATCCTCGGTGGCCTGTATTTCACCAACAGCATCGGCGCCGCCTTCGGCGCCCTGTTTGCCACGTTCGTCCTGTTGCCATCGGTGGGGATGCCCGGCGCCATGGTCACCGCTGGCCTGGTAAACCTGCTGGTCGGCCTGCTTGCCTTCATGGTGTCCAGGCAGGTAGATGCCATGCCCCTGCCGGGCAGCATGGCGTCGCCCGCGCCTACGAAGGAATCGCCAACGGCGGCGGCGGGGCGGCCGACGGTCGGGTTCTACCGGATGATGTTGCTGGCGGCACTGGTCACCGGTGCCAGCTCGTTCGTCTACGAGATTGGCTGGGTCCGCATGCTCAACCAGTCGCTTGGCACGACCCTGCACTCCTTCGAGCTCATGCTGGCGGCCTTCATCCTGGGCCTCGCCTTCGGCGGTCTGTGGATCCGCCGAAAAAGTGATGCCATTCGCGACGCCGTGCAGTACGCCGGCTACGCGCAGGTCTGGATGGGGATTGCGGCGCTGATCTCCATTCCCATCTTCGGGCAGAGCTTCCGCGGCGTGAGCTGGCTGCTTTCGATGCTCCCGCGGGACGACTTCGGTTACGCGCTTTTCAGCTTCGGCAGCGGCATCATCGCGCTGCTGGTGATGTTCCCGGCCGCGTTCTTTGCCGGCATGACGCTGCCGTTGTTCACCATGGCGCTGCTGCGCCGGGGCGCGGGTGAAGCCAGCATCGGACGGATATACGCGGCCAATACGCTCGGCGCCATCCTCGGCGTGGCGCTGGCAGTGCACGTGCTGATTCCGTTCATGGGCCTGCGCCTCGCGGTGACGGTGGCGGCGCTGGCCGATATCGTCCTGGGCCTGGTGCTGCTGCGCCTGTTCGCCGACAGCGTGCGGCCCAGCAATTACCTGGGTGCCATGTCCGCGACCCTGGTGGCGCTGGTTGTGAGCCTGCTGGTCGGTCGCCCGAGCCCAGAGGCGCTGGCTTCTGGCGTTTTCCGCACGGGTGACGTCGTGCTGCCGGGAGACGCCAAGGTCAGGTTCATGCGCGATGGCAAGACTGCCACGGTTGCGGTGTCGACCCAGGGAACCACGGCCGCCATTTCCACCAACGGAAAGCCCGACGCGTCGCTCGAGCTTTCGCCCGATGGCCCGCCCACCGCCGACGAGATAACCATGCTCATGGCCGGGGCCCTGCCGCTGGCGATCCATCCCAACCCCAGGCAGGTCGCCGTGATCGGCTGGGGCTCGGGACTCAGCACGCACACCCTGCTGGGCAGCCCGGTGCCGGACCGGGTCGATTCGATCGAGATCGAGCGCGCCATGATCGATGGCGCCTCGCTCTTCGGCGACCGGGTGGCAAGAGCCTACAAGGACCCGCGTTCCCGCATCCACATCGACGATGCCCGCACCTACTTCTCCACGGGTCACCGGCGCTACGACGTGATCGTTTCCGAACCGTCCAACCCTTGGGTGAGCGGCGTCGCCAGCCTGTTCACCAAAGAGTTCTATGCCTTCATGCGCAGGCACCTCAATGATGAAGGCATCGTCGTCCAGTGGCTGCAGAGCTATGAGCTCGATGATCCGCTCCTGCTGACGATGGTGGCGGCGCTGGTGGAGGAGTTCCCCTACGTGGACGCCTACCTGGCCAGCGACGCCGACATCCTTTTCGTCGCGAGCGAAACGCCACTCCCGGAACTGAATATGTCCAGCCTGAAACATCCGGCGCTTGCGGCGGAACTCGCGCGGGTGGGCGTTGCCCGGGAAGGCGACATCAGGGTGCGTCGCGTCGCGTCGCAGGAAGTACTGCGCACGCTGGTTTACCTTTACGGCGCCGAGCCCTATTCGGACTATCTGCCCGTTGTCGCGCTCGAGGCCCCGCGCGCGCGGTTTGCCCGTCTGGGCGCCGAGAGCGTGGTATGGCTCACGCGTGCCGGCATGCCCATCGTCGAGATGACCGATGGCCGCGAGCCGGCCTCCATCAGCGACAACATCACCCTCGTGCCGGACAGTTCAGCCGTTGAGTTCCACTGGAATGCCCGCAACATTCACACGGCACTTCTTTCCGGCGAAGCGCTCTCCGAAAGGCAGGTTTCCCCGGAGTTGGCCAATGCACTCTCACTGCTGATCGATTCAGGCAACACCGGAATTCCCGCTGACGGGCTCGACGACTGGCTGGCGGCGATCGCAGTGGTGGCCGACAACTCACTCTCCCACCTGCCTGCCCAGGACCACGAGGGCGTCTGGATCAATCCGGGCTGGATTCCGGCCGATCTTCCGGAGCCTGCCCGTCTCGTCCTGGCGGCTTATGACGCTACCGCGCGCCGGGATGCCGCCACGATGCACCAGGCGGGCCTGGAGGCCCTGGCCGCGCTGGATCCGTCGCGTCCCGCGGCGATCCGCGAGCACATGCTCGTGATCGCAGAGCTGGGCGCGATTGCCAGCGGGAAGCCGGAAGAGGTGCTGCCGATGGAGCGGAGCGTCGGCCGCGACGTCGAACTCAGCCAACTCTACGGCTACTCGCGCTCGTTCCTGATGGCCTGGGCCGACCGTGTGCAATTGGAGCAGGGCGCGCAGTAGCGCGCCCTGTTTTTTTCACTCCATTCCCAGCTTCTTCAGCTTGTACCGCAGCGCCCGGAACGTAATGCCCAGCTGCGCCGCCGTCTTGGTCTTGTTGTAACGGTTCGCTTCCAGCGCCTTCTGGATGGTTTCCCGCTCCATCTGCTCGATCGCGTCGGGCAGGGCGGTGCCATCGGCCATGCCGGGCGGCACGGCGGGCGAGGGTGCGGCGGCGACGGGACGCAGCGGCATGTCGTCCTCGGTGCCGATTAGGCTGTCCACCTGCGGCAGGTAGAGGTCGGCCACCTCGATGCGCTGGCCGTCGCACAGGGCCACCGCGCGCTCGAGGATGTTCTCGAGTTCGCGCACGTTGCCGGGGAAGGGATAGGCCGTCAGCGCAGCCTCGGCTTCCTCGCTCAGCGCCGGCAGGGTATCGGCGGTCTCGCCGGCAAGGCGCTTGAGGATGGCCTCGGCCAGCTGCGCGATGTCCTCGCGGCGCTGGCGCAGCGGCGGCACCGCCAGCTCGATGACGTTGATGCGGTAATAAAGGTCCTGGCGGAAGCGACCCTCTTCGACCAGCCTGGCCAGGTTCTTGTGCGTGGCCGACAGGATGCGCACGTCCACGGGCAGTTCGGCCGGCGCGCCGACCGGGCGCACCGATTTTTCCTGGATCACGCGCAGCAGCTTCACCTGCATGTGCAGCGGCAGCTCGGCGACTTCGTCAAGGAACAGCGTGCCGCCCTGCGCCGCCTGGAACAGGCCTTCCTTGTCCACGTGGGCGCCGGTGAAGCTGCCCTTCTTGTGGCCGAAGAGCTCGCTTTCCATCAGGTCGGACGGGATGGCGCCGCAGTTCACCGGCACGAAGGCGCCGCCCGCGCGCGAGCCCTGTTCGTGGATCAGCCGGGCGACCAGTTCCTTGCCGACGCCTGATTCACCGCTGATGTACACCGGTGCCTGGCTGCGCGCGACGCGCTGGATGGTCTGGCGCAGCTGCTGCATGCGCGCCGAATCGCCGAGCAGGCGGGCGCTGGCCGGCGCGGTCTTGCGCTGCTGGTTGAGGTCCAGCGCGTGCTGCACCAGGCGGCGCAGCACCGCCAGGTCCACCGGCTTGGTGACGAAGTCGAAGGCGCCGGCCTTCAGGGCCGTCACCGCCGCCTCGACGTTGCCGAAGGCGGTGATCATCGCCACGGGGATGTCGGCGTACTTCTGGGCAATGTGTTCGATCAGCTCCTGGCCCGAACCGTCGGGCAGGCGCATGTCGGTCAGGCACAGGTCGTAGCTCGCCTGGGCAAGCTGGGCGCGGGCCGACGCCAGGTCGGCCGCGGTGTCCACCCGAAGGCCCATGCGGCCCAGGGTCAGGACAAGCAGTTCCCGGATGTCGCGCTCGTCATCTACTACCAGTGCGCTGCGGGCGGTGGCCATGCGGGTTCGGGGGGCTGGGGACCCACGTACATTAGCCGATGCCGGGTGTTTCAGGCCAGATTTAGCCGTCCCGGGCCGGCCGGATGCTGCATCAGGGTCATGCCCGGCGGCATGATGATGCGGAAACAGCTGCCGCCGCCCGGCACGGGCTGGTAGCTCAGGCTGCACTGGTTGGCCTCGCACAATTGCTGGGCGATGTAGAGGCCCAGGCCGGTGCCGTGTTCGCTGGTCGTATAGAAAGGCGTGAATATCTGGGCGGCCACGGGCGCCGGGATGCCGGGGCCGCGGTCTATCACGTTGAGTTCCGGCGGGGCGCCCGGCGGGGCGCTGCGCACCGACACGGTGACCTTGGCCGGCTCGCCCGGCAGGCGGCCGTAGGTCAGGGCGTTCTGGACCAGGATGGTGAGCACCTGGTGCAGGTGGCGGGGGTCGGCCATGGCCAGCACGCTGCGTTCGCTGACGGCCTGCAGCACGTCGGTTTCCAGCGGGTGGCTGGCCCGGTATTCATCGACGAAACGCCGGGCGAACTGGCTGATGTCGATCGATTCGGGCTGGCTGCGCTCGCGCCGGGCCAGGCCCAGGATGTCCTGGACGATGCCGTTCATGCGCTGGCACTGCGTGTGGATGATTTCCAGCAGGCGCTGGTCGGCCTCGGGCAGTTGGGCGGTTTCCTCCAGCAGCTGCACCGAATACATGATGGCGGCCAGGGGGTTGCGGATTTCATGGGCGATCGAGGCCGACAGCCGGCCCAGCGTGGCCAGGGTCAGTTCCTCGGCGCGGTCCGAATACAGGCGGCTGTCGTCGAGGAAGATGAGGAACAGGTTGTCCGTGAGGCTGAGCGAGACGAAGCGCGGCAGCACTTCGGGCGCGCCTTCGCCCAGGGTCATGGCCTTGGGGGTCTCGCCCCGGCCCTGGCGCCAGGCCAGCAGGGCCCGGTGCAGGCTCATGGCGATATCGGCCAGTTGGCGGCGCTCGGGCGAGGGTTTGCCCAGCAGGCCCCAGGCGGCTTCGTTGCAGACCTTTACCCGGTGTTCGCCGTCCACCACCAGGATGCCGGTGCGCATGCGCCGGATCACCAGTTCGTTGATCTCGGCCTGGTTGGCCAGTTCTTCGCCGCGTTGTTCGGCCAGGGCCTGCGACTCCAGCACCTGCCGGCTGAGCAGTTCGCACAGCACCGCCGTGGCCAGGTAGGTCACCGAGAACATCACCGACTCCGCCAGGGGCCGGGCGTTGGCGATGTCCACCGTGCGCAGGTACAGGCTGTCGAGCAGCACCACCAGGCACGCCGCCAGTGCGAAGCCCAGGCCCACGCGCTGGGACAGGATCAGGGCGCCGGCGCCGACGTTGAACAGCAGCAGCAGTGCCACGCCGCCCTGGCTGCCGGAGGTGGTGCTGAAGACGGCCGCGGCGACCGCGATGTCGATGCCCAGGCCGATCGCGGCCTGGCGGGACGGGGGAAGTTCGCTGCGGTAGCCGGCCACCAGCAGGGTGATGGCGGCCACGGTGTAAAGGACCACCATTGACTGCAAGAGGGCCGGCTGGCGGATCTGCAGCAGGTACTCCCCGGCCGGGCTGAAGGCCACCAGGGCCAGCAGGGCCGCCTCCAGCGTGCGGTAGAGGTTGAAAAAATAGAGCTCGCGGCGCTGGGGGCTGGGGCCGGGCGATTTGTGGGGGGCGGGGGCCATGGCGCCCAGTATGCCTCGCGGCCGGTCGGCTGGCGCAGGGGCTTTTGCGTTGGGTGGGCCGGGTCGGCGACAATACCGCCCCCGTTCGCGACCCCCTCCCCACACAGGTATCGGCATGAACTTCCACGAATACCAGGCCAAGCAGCTGTTCGGTGACTACGGCATCGCCGTCCCGGCCGGCCGCGTTGCGCGCACTTCCGACGAGGCCGTGGACGCGGCCAAGGCCATTGGCGGCGACTTCTGGGTCGTCAAGGCGCAGATCCACGCCGGCGGCCGCGGCAAGGCCGGCGGCGTCAAGCTGGCCAAGACCCTGGACGAGGTCCGCGCCTACGCCAAGGGCATGCTCGGCACCAAGATGTCCACCTACCAGACCGCCGGCGTCGAACTGCCGGTGGACAGCGTGCTGGTGACCCAGGCCACCGACATCGCCAAGGAGCTCTACCTGTCGGTGCTGGTCGACCGCGCCACGCGGTCCATCACCTTCATCGCCTCCGCCGAGGGCGGCGTCGAGATCGAGAAGGTCGCCGAGACCAACCCGGACGCCATCAAGTCGCTGCACGTCAACTACGTGCAGGGCCTGCAGCCCTACCAGTGCCGCGGGCTGGGCTTCAGCCTGGGCCTGACCGCCAAGCAGGTGGGCCAGCTCACCAAGATCATGATGGGCCTGTACAAGCTGTTCAATGAAAAGGACCTGGCGCTGGTCGAGCTCAACCCGCTGGCCATCCTGACCAACGGCGACCTGGCCGTGCTCGACGGCAAGATCAACTCCGACGACAACGCCGGCTACCGCCACGCCGACCTGCTGGCCATGCGCGACATCCGCCAGGAAGACGAAACCGAGGTGCTGGCCAGCCAGCACGACCTCAACTACGTGACCATGGACGGCAACATCGGCTGCATGGTCAACGGCGCCGGCCTGGCCATGGCCACCATGGACGTGATCAAGCTCAACGGCGGCGAGCCGGCGAACTTCCTCGACGTCGGCGGCGGTGCCAACAAGGAGCGCGTCACCGAAGCCTTCAAGCTGATCCTGCGCGACCCGGACGTGAAGGCGATCTTCGTCAACATCTTCGGCGGCATCGTGCGCTGCGACATGATCGCCGAGGGCATCATCGCCGCGGTGAAGGAAGTGGACGTCAAGGTGCCGGTCATCGTGCGCCTGGAAGGCACCAACGTGGACAAGGGCAAGGAGATCCTCAAGAACTCCGGCCTGGCCATCCAGCCCGCCGACGACATCAACGACGGCGCCAAGAAGGCCGTCGCGGCCGCCGCCTGATCCCCCAAGGACAATCATTCCATGAGCGTTTTGATCGACAAGAACACCAAGGTCATCGTCCAGGGCTTCACCGGCCAGCAGGGCACCTTCCACGCCGAGCAGATGCTCGAATACGGCACCAAGGTCGTTGGCGGCGTCACCCCGGGCAAGGGCGGCAGCACCCACATCGGCCTGCCGGTCTTCAACACCGTGGCCGAAGCCGTGGAAGAAACCGGCGCCGATGCCTCGGTCATCTACGTGCCGCCGCCGTTCGCGGCCGACGCCATCCTGGAGGCGGCCGACGCCGGCATCCGGGTCATCGTCTGCATCACCGAAGGCATCCCGGTGCTGGACATGCTGCGCGTCAAGAACACCCTGGCCGGCTACGACGACGTCGTGCTGGTCGGCCCGAACTGCCCCGGCGTCATCACCCCGGGCGAGTGCAAGATCGGCATCATGCCGGGCCACATCCACATGCCCGGCAAGATCGGCATCGTGTCCCGTTCGGGCACGCTGACCTATGAAGCCGTGAAGCAGACCACCGACGCCGGCCTGGGCCAGTCCACCTGCATCGGCATCGGCGGCGACCCGATCAACGGCACCAACTTCATCGACGCGCTCAAGCTCTTCCAGGAAGACCCGCAGACCGAGGGCATCATCCTGGTCGGCGAGATCGGCGGCACCGCCGAGGAAGAAGCGGCCGAGTTCATCGCCGAGTTCGTCACCAAGCCCGTGGTCGGCTTCATCGCTGGCGCCTCGGCCCCGGCGGGCAAGCGCATGGGCCACGCCGGCGCCATCGCCTCCGGCGGCAAGGGCACCGCGGCCGGCAAGTTCGAGGCCCTGGAAAAGGCCGGCGTCACCACCGTCAAGTCGCCCGGCGACCTGGGCGCGGCGATCGCGGCGAAGCTGAAGAAGTAAGCTTCGTCCCCGCGTCGCACGGAAGGCCTCTTCCCTGGCGGGGAGGGGCCTTTCGCGTTCTGGCGGCCGGAGGCGTGGGCGGTCGGTACGTCGGTCCCGATTCGCCATCCGGGGCTAAAGTCCCGCCCGCACGCCTTAAGATGCCCGCCAGGCAACAACTCCCGTGGAAGGAAACACCTGGATGACCCAGATATTGCGCATCGCCCTGGCCCAGTTCGATTTCCCCGTCGGCGATGTCGTCGGCAATGCGCGGCGCATGGCGGCCTGGGTGGCCGAGGCGCGTGATACGCACGGGGCCGACCTGGTGCTGTTCCCGGAGCTGGCGCTCAGCGGCTATCCGCCCGAGGACCTGGTGCACCGGCCGGCGTTCCTGCAGGCCTGCGAGGAAGCGCTGGCCGGCCTGGCGAGGGCCTGCACCGGCATCGTCGCCGTGGTCGGCTGGCCGCAGGCGGCCGGGTCGATCGTCTACAACGCCGCCAGCGTGCTGCGCGACGGCAAGGTCGCGGTCACCTACCGCAAGCGCGAGCTGCCCAACTACGCGGTGTTCGACGAGCGCCGCTATTTCGACGTCGATCCGGACGGCGGGGCCTGCGTCTTCAACGTCAAGGGCGTGCCGGTCGGCCTGGTGATCTGCGAGGACCTGTGGTTCCCCGAGCCGCTGGCCGAAACCGTGGCCCTGGGCGCGAAGCTGGTGCTGGTTCCCAATGCGTCGCCGTTCGAGCGGGGCAAGACCGCCAGGCGCGACAGCCTGCTTGAAATGCGCGTGCAGGAAGCCGGCATTGGCCTGGCCTACCTCAACGTCGTGGGTGGGCAGGACGAACTGGTCTTCGACGGCGCTTCGGTGCTGGCCGATGCCGACGGCAGCCTGCACGAGGCCGCGGAGGCCTTCGTGGACCACTGGCTGGTGGCCGACTTCGATGCCGGCGAAGGCAGGTTCACGCGCGTGCGCTGGGCCACCGAAGACGACGAGTCCTGGCAGTCCCAGGCCTGGCGCGCCATCGTGCGCGGCATCCGCGACTACTGCGGCAAGAATGGCTTCGACAAGGTCTGGCTGGGCCTCTCGGGCGGTATTGATTCGGGACTGGTCGCGGCGCTGGCGGTGGATGCGCTGGGGCCCGGCAACGTCACCGCCGTGCGCCTGCCCTCGCGGTTCACCTCGGACCTGAGCAACGACCTGGCGGAAGAACAGGCCCGCCTGCTCGGCATCGCGCTGGAAACCGTGGCCATCGAAGCCCCGTTCGAGGGCTTCCTGCAGGCCCTGGGCCCGCTGTTCGAAGGCCATGAGGCCGGCGTGGCCGAGGAAAACCTGCAGTCGCGCTGCCGCGGTGCGCTGATGATGGCGCTCTCGAACAAGTTCGGCGGGCTGCTGCTCACCACCGGCAACAAGAGCGAATACGCCGTTGGTTACGCCACCATCTACGGCGACATGTGCGGCGGCTTCGCGCCCATCAAGGACCTGTACAAGACCGAGGTGACGGCGCTCTGCCACTGGCGCAACGCCCGGTCGCGGGTGATCCCGGAAGAGGTGATCACGCGCCCGCCGTCGGCCGAGCTGCGCGAAAACCAGACCGACCAGGATTCGCTGCCGCCCTACGAAGTGCTCGACGGCATCCTGCTGCGCTACGTCGACCAGGACCGTTCGCCGGAAGAGATCGTCGCCGACGGCTTCGATGCACCCACGGTCGAGCGCGTGCTGCGGCTTTTGCGGGTCAATGAATGGAAACGGCGCCAATCGGCGCCGGGTCCAAAGCTCTCGCACCGCGCTTTCGGGCGCGAGCGCCGCTACCCGATCAGCTCGGGCTGGCGCGACTGATCAGTCGCCAGAGAAGGGATTGAGCCGCCCGAAGAAACCCCGGCCGTCCGGCCAGTCGTCCGACAGGTAGGGGTGCTGCGGGTAGTTGGTTTCCAGCACCTTGCGGCTGTCGGCGGCCAGTTCGTCCTGGCCCAGCGCGACGTAAGCCGACGCCATCAGCGCCAGGGCGTCACCTTCGTGCTCGCTCTGCGGGTAGGTCTGCAGGATGTACTTGCCGCGGTTGGCGGCGGCCACGTAGGCGTCGCGGCGCAGGTAATACAGGCCGACCTGGAGCTCGTGGCGCGCCAGCAGGTTGCGCAGGTAGATCATGCGCTGGCGGGCATCCGGCGCGTAGCGGCTGTTCGGATAGCGGCGCAGGACCACGGCGAAGTCGTTCAGGGACTGCGTGGGCGCACCCAGGTCGCGCTTGGCCATGTCCTGGTTGGCGATGCGCAGCAGCGTGGCGCGGCCCTGGTCGAAGTTGATCAGCGCCTTGAGGTAATAGGCGTAATCGATATGGCGGTGCGTCGGGTAGGTGCGGATGAAGCGGTCGACCGCGGAGGTGGCTTCTTCGTTCTTGCTCTGCTTGTAGAGCACGTAGGCCACTTCAAGCTGCGCCTGCTCGCTGTAGGGGCCGTACGGGAAACGGGCGACCAGCCGCTGGAAATAGAGCTCCGAACGGTTCCAGTTCTTCATTTCCATCGCCGACTTGCCGACCCGGTACATCTCTTCGACCGGCAGGGATTCGGTGGGTTTTTCCTTGTCGCCGTCGAACCAGCCGCCGACGGTCTTGCAGCCAGCGAGGGCGAGCATCATCACCAGGAGGGCGGAAATACGGATCAGGCCGGTTGGTCGGGTCATCAGGGGAACAGGTTCGGACGCTGCGGGCAGCAAGTTCAGGGATAATACCGGAAAGCCCGCTGTCGCCTCCATGAACCCGGTGCGACCCCCTCCGCAGGCCCCAGGACCCCGCATGACCCCGACCCAGATCCCCGAAACCGACGAAAACGACCGCGAGCTGCTCGAAGCCAGCATTCCCCTGGAGGCGGCCGGCCGCCGGTTCGACCAGGTCCTGGCCGAACTTTTCCCCGATTTTTCCCGTTCCCGGCTGTCCGAGTGGATCAAGTCCGGCGACGCCCTGCTCGACGGCCGGCTGGTCAAACCCAAGGAAGCCGTGCGCGGCGGCGAGCCGGTCACCGTGTCGGTGCGCATGGAAGTCGAAACCCATGCGCTGCCCGAGGCCATCGACCTGGACCTGGTGTACCAGGACGAGGACGTGCTGGTGGTCAACAAACCCGCCGGCCTGGTGGTGCACCCCGGCGCCGGCAACCCGCGCGGCACACTGGTGAACGCGCTGCTGCACTTCGATGCCCGCCTGGCCGAGCTGCCGCGTGCCGGCATCGTGCACCGGCTCGACAAGGACACGTCCGGCCTGATGGTGGTCGCGCGCACCCTGCGCGCCCACACCTCGCTGGTTGAACAGCTTTCAGGCCGCGAAGTGCACCGGCAGTACCTGGCCGTGGTGCAGGGCACGATGGTCGCCGGCAACACCATCAATGCCCCCATCGGCCGCCATCCCACCGACCGCGTGCGAATGGCCGTGGTGAAGGAAGGCGGTCGCGACGCCATTACCCATTACCGGCTGCGGGAGAAGTTCCGGGCCCACACCCTGGTCGAATGCCGCCTCGAAACCGGCCGCACCCACCAGATCCGCGTGCACATGGCGCACGTGCGCCACCAGATCGTCGGCGACCCGCTTTACGGCGGCGCCTTCCGCCTGCCCAAGGCCGCCACCGAGGCCCTGGTGGCGCGGCTGCACGGTTTCCGCCGCCAGGCCCTGCACGCCGAGCAGCTGACCTTCGCGCATCCGTCCACCGGCGAACCCGTGGCCCACGAGGCGCCGATGCCCGAAGACATGCAGGCCCTGGTGCGCGACCTGCGCGAGGACACCGCGGCCTTCAAGGCCTGACCGTGCCGGCGCCGGCCTGGCTTGACGCCGATTGGCCCGCCCCGCCGGGGGTGCGGGCGCTGACCAGCCTGCGCTGCGGCGACGGCGTATCGGCGCCGCCCTTCGACCGGCTCAACCTGGGTTCTAACTGCGGTGACGAACCGGCAGCGGTGCGGGAAAACCGGCGCCGCTTCCGGGAATGGCTGGCGCTGCCATCCGAGCCGGTCTGGTTGAAGCAGGTGCACGGAACCGGGGTGCTGCGGGTGGAGGACCGGGCAGGCGAGCTGGCCAACGGCACGCCGGCTGAAGCCGACGCCGCCGTGACATCCCACCCTGGCGTGGTCCTGGCCATCCTTACCGCCGACTGCCTGCCCGTGGTCTTCGCGGCCGACGACGGCAGCGAAATCGGCGCGGCCCATGCCGGCTGGCGAGGCCTGGCCGCGGGCGTGCTGGAGGCCACGATCGCCGCCATGCGCACGCCGCCGGCCCGGCTGCGCGCCTGGCTGGGGCCCGCGGCCGGCCCGGACCACTACGAGATCGGCGCCGAGGTGCGGGATGCCCTGATCGCCGGCGATCCGGGCGCGGCATCCGCCTTCTTGCCAACGCGTCCCGGCCACTGGCGGGTAGACCTTTTCGCCCTCGCGCGCCGGCGATTGGCCGCGCTGGGCCTGGCGGGCGTCCATGGCGGTGGCCTGTGCACCATCGCCGATCCCTCGCGTTTTTTCTCCCACCGCCGCGATGGCCGCAGTGGCCGTCTGCTCACCCTGGCCTGGCGTAGCGGGTCCTGACGCGTGCCGGCCGGACCCCGGCAGGCCGAGGCCAAGGCTGAACTGGCGAGGCTCCGGCGCTTGAATTTCCAGGCCCGGGCGTCCATCTGGAGGGCATCGGGCGGCGCGCCGCCGCTCCCTGCCATGCAAGGACCTCCCCATGCGGATGGACAAACTGACTTCGCGTTTCCAGCAGGCCCTCAGCGACGCCCAGTCGCTGGCCGTTGGCCGTGACCACAACCTGATCGAACCCGCGCACGTGCTGCTGGCCCTGCTTGACCAGTCCGGCGGCAGCACCCGGCCCACCCTGGCCCAGGCCGGCGTCAACGTCGCCGCCCTGCGCCAGCGCCTGGTCGAGGCCCTGGACAAGCTGCCCAAGGTGACGGGCCAGGAGGGCAACCTGTCCATCGGCAACGACCTGGCGCGCCTGCTCAACCTCAGCGACAAGCTGGCCCAGCAGCGTGGCGATGCCTTCATCGCCAGCGAACTGTTCGTGCTGGCCTGCCTCGAGGACAAGGGCGAGGCCGGCCAGGCGCTCAAGGCCGCGGGTGCAAGAAAGGACGCGCTGGAAAAGGCCATCGAAGGCCTGCGCGGCGGCGAGAAGGTGGACGACGCCAACGCCGAGGAAAACCGCCAGGCGCTGGAGAAGTACACCATCGACCTGACCGCGCGCGCCGAGTCGGGCAAGCTCGATCCGGTGATCGGCCGCGACGAGGAGATCCGCCGCACCATCCAGGTGCTGCAGCGGCGCACCAAGAACAACCCGGTGCTGATCGGCGAACCCGGCGTCGGCAAGACCGCCATCGTCGAAGGCCTGGCCCAGCGCATCATCAACGGCGAAGTGCCCGAAGGCCTGCGCGGCCGGCGCGTGCTGTCGCTGGACATGGGCGCGCTGATCGCCGGCGCCAAGTTCCGCGGTGAGTTCGAGGAGCGCCTCAAGGGCGTGCTCAGCGACCTGTCCAAGCAGGAAGGACAGGTCATCCTGTTCATCGACGAACTGCACACCATGGTCGGGGCCGGCAAGGCCGAAGGCTCGATGGACGCCGGCAACATGCTCAAGCCCGCGCTCGCCCGCGGCGAGCTGCACTGCATCGGCGCCACCACGCTCGACGAATACCGCAAGTACGTGGAAAAGGACGCCGCGCTCGAACGCCGCTTCCAGAAGGTCTTCGTGGGCGAACCCTCGGTCGAGGACACCATCGCCATCCTGCGCGGCCTGAAGGAGCGCTACGCGGTGCACCACGGCGTCGAGATCACCGACCCGGCGATCGTGGCCGCGGCGACGCTGTCGCACCGCTACATCGCCGACCGCCAGCTGCCCGACAAGGCCATCGACCTGATGGACGAGGCGGCCAGCCGCATCCGCATGGAAATCGACTCCAAGCCCGAGGAGATGGACCGCAAGGAGCGCCGCCTGATCCAGCTCAAGATCCAGCGCGAGGCGCTGAAAAAGGAAAAGGACAAGGAATCGAAGCAGCGCCTGGCCGACCTCGAGGACGAGATCGCCACGCTCGAGCGCGACTTCAACGACCTCGAGGAGATCTGGAAGGCCGAAAAGGCCACGCTCACCGGCGCCACCCGGGTGAAGGAGCAGCTGGAGCAGGCGCGCCAGGAACTCGATGCCGCGCACCGCCACCAGGACTTCGCCAAGGCCAGCGAGATCCAGTACGGCCGCATCCCGGCGCTGGAGAAGCAGCTCGCCGCCGCGCAGGAAGTCGAGACCAAGGGCTTCCAGCTGCTGCAGGACAAGGTCACGGCCGAGGAAATCGCCGAAGTCGTGTCGCGCTGGACCGGCATCCCGGTCAGCAAGATGCTCGAGGGCGAGCGCGAGAAACTGCTGAAGATGGAGGACGCGCTGCACAACCGCGTCGTTGGCCAGCACGAGGCCGTGAAGGCCGTGTCCGACGCCATCCGCCGCAGCCGGGCCGGCTTGTCCGACCCGGACCGCCCCAATGGCAGCTTCCTGTTCCTTGGCCCCACGGGCGTGGGCAAGACCGAATTGTGCAAGGCACTGGCCGGCTTCCTGTTCGACACCGAAGACGCCATGGTGCGCATCGACATGAGTGAGTTCATGGAAAAACACTCCGTGGCCCGCCTGATCGGCGCGCCCCCGGGTTACGTCGGTTACGAAGAGGGCGGCTACCTGACCGAAGCCGTGCGCCGCCGGCCCTACAGCGTGCTGCTGCTCGACGAGGTCGAGAAGGCGCATCCGGACGTGTTCAACATCCTGCTGCAGGTGCTCGACGATGGCCGCCTGACCGACGGCCAGGGCCGCACGGTGGATTTCCGCAACACCGTCATCGTGATGACCTCCAACCTGGGCAGCCAGCACATCCAGGAGCTCAGCGGCGAAGGCGACGCGGCCTACGTGCAGATGAAGGCCGCGGTGATGGGCGTGGTGCAGTCGCACTTCCGCCCGGAGTTCATCAACCGCCTGGACGAGATCGTGGTTTTCCATCCGCTGGGCCGCGACCAGATCCAGGCCATCGCCCGCATCCAGACCGCCTACCTGTCCAAGCGGCTGGCCGAACGGCAGATCGCCCTGGAAATCGACGAATCGGCGCTGGCCCTGCTGGGCAACGTCGGTTTCGACCCGGTGTACGGTGCCCGCCCGCTCAAGCGTGCGATCCAGCAGCAGCTGGAGAACCCGCTGGCCCAGAAGATCCTGGCCGGCGAGTTCGGCCAGGGCGACACGGTCCGCGTCGGTGCCGACGCCGGCACCCTGACCTTCGCCCGCAGCTGAGTCCGGCAGGAGCGCCCGAGGGCGCTCCTGCGACTTCCTGACTCCATTTTCATGGGTCACGGGGCAGGGTGGCGGGATGTCCCTGCAACTCGTCTGGTTCAAGCGCGACCTGCGCAGCCTCGACCACGCGCCGCTGGTCGAGGCGGCGGCGCGCGGCCCGGTGCTGCCGCTGTACGTAGCCGAGCCCGGCTATTGGGCCTTGCCCGACACCAGTGCACGCCAGTGGGAGGCCGTCGCCGACGGCCTGCACGACCTGCGCCAGGACCTCGCCCGCCTGGGCCAGCCGCTGGTGCTGCGGTCCGGCGACGTCGTCGAAGTCTTCGACCGACTCCACGCCAGCCAGGGCATCGCCACCCTGTGGTCGCACGAGGAAACCGGCAATGCCTGGACCTACGCCCGCGACAAGCGGGTGATGGCCTGGGCGCGCGCCCGGGGCATTGCCTGGCATGAAATCCCCGCCGGCGGCGTGTTTCGCCGGCTGCGCAGTCGCGCCCGCTGGGCCACGGGCTGGGAAGCGCGCATCGCACCGGCCCCGTTGCCGGAACCGGCGCTGGCGCCACTACCGGACATCGCCCCCGTGCCGATTCCGTCCGCGCGGGACCTGGGCATGGCGCCCGACCCCTGTCCCGGTCGCCAGCGTGGCGGACGTCGCCGCGGCGAGCGCGCGCTGCAGACCTTCCTGGCCGGGCGTGGCGCCGGCTACCAGCGCGGCATGAGCAGCCCGCTGTCGGCGCAGACCCGGTGTTCGCGGCTGTCGGTGGCCCTGGCCACCGGCACGCTGTCGCTGCGCGAAGTGGTGCACGCCGGGCGTGCGGCGCGTGAACAGGGCGGTCCGGTCCCCGCCCGCGACCTGGCCGCGTTCGACAAGCGCCTGCACTGGCACTGCCACTTCATCCAGAAGCTCGAGAGCGAGCCGGCCATCGAGTTCCGCAACGTGCACCGCGGTTTCGACGGCCTGCGCGAGGGACAGTTCAACCGCGAATGGTTCGGCGCCTGGCAGCGCGGCGAAACCGGCTGGCCCTTTGTCGATGCCTGCCTGCGGGCGCTGCAGCAGACCGGCTGGATCAACTTCCGCATGCGCGCCATGC
Organism: Arenimonas aestuarii; assembly: GCF_054781715.1. Lineage (NCBI taxonomy): Bacteria > Pseudomonadati > Pseudomonadota > Gammaproteobacteria > Lysobacterales > Lysobacteraceae > Arenimonas > Arenimonas aestuarii. The sequence continues at coordinate 191,407 of NZ_BAAGTW010000008.1, forward strand.
TGGTGTCGGTCAGCAGCTACCACCTGTGGCTGCACTGGCCCGAGCCCGCGCGCCAGCTGGCGCGCTGGTTCACCGACTACGAGCCAGGCATCCATTACCCGCAGGTGCAGATGCAGGCCGGCGTCACCGGCATCAACATCCCGCGCATGTACAACCCGGTGAAACAGTCGCAGGACCAGGATCCCCGCGGCGAGTTCATCCGCCGCTGGCTGCCCGAACTCGACGGCGTGCCGGATGCCTGGGTCCACACGCCCTGGAAGATGGGCGCAGCCCAGCAATCCGCCGCGGGCCTGCGCATAGGCGAAAGCTACCCGGCGCCGGTGCGCGACCACGAGCAGGCCGCGCGCGAGGCCCGGGCGAAACTCACCGCCTGGAAACGCGCTTACGTGGCCCGCGAGGAGAGCCAGCGCGTGTTCGAGAAACACGGCAGCCGCGCGAAGCGGCCGGGACGCGCGGGACGACGCACCGCCGTCGCCACGCCGGTCGCGCCGGATCCGCAGCCGGACCTGTTCTGAACCGGCCGCGAAACGAACCGGGCCGCCTTGCGGCGGCCCGGTGCGGACTCACTTGGCGGTGAACTTCAGCGGGCCGCTGTAGTCCCGCCACGGCAGCGATTGGTCGCTGCGCAGGTTGATCGCCACTTCCTCGCCGGCCCCGTCCTCCGTGACCACGCGGGTCATCAGGGCGGGCACGTACCACTTGATCAGGAAGGTCATGTCCTTGCGGATGATCGGGTTGATCTCGACCGTGGTGGTCTTGCCTTCCTCGATCCGGAAGCTCAGCACGTCTTCGTTGAGGAAGGCTCCCTTGTCCAGCATCTTCTCCGGGCTGAAAGCCGTGACCATTTCCAGGCCGATGCCGGTGATCCGATAGTCGCCGGGCGGCAGCTGCAGCGTCTCTTCGCTGCCGTAGCGCGTCATGTGGTTGACGTTGAAGTCGATGAAACGCTTGTTGACCATCGTCACCACCATCAGGCCGTCCTGCAGGCCCCACTCCAGGCCGCCGGACTCGAGCTGCGCCTGGACCTTCTTCTTGAGTTCGATCTCGCTGGTGAAGGGCTTCACCTGTACCACCAGGGTGCCGGTGGCTTCCTGGGCGGCCACCGGACGGCCCAGCACGAGCGCCAGCAGCGGCACCAACCAAATCATCGTCTTGCTCATAGATTCCCTGTTTCCCCGAATGGATTTGTCCACGAAAACGGGCACCCTGCGGGGCGCCCGGACGCGATGATGCCATTGCCCGGGGTCAGGCGGTGCGGGGCTTGCGGAAGGGCGGTGCCGACATCGCCATCTCGGCCATGGAGTGCGCCAGTTCCTTCTCGGCCAGCACGGCGCCGTCGGCGCCGTGGGCGAGCAGGTGCTTGACCTCGCTGTCGCCGTGGGCGCGCGCCAGGATGGTCAGCCCGGGATTCAGGGCCCGCAGCCGGGCGACCGTCTCGCCCGCTTCCAGCGCATGCCGGATAGCCAGCACCACCAGCTTGGCTCCGGCGGGCGAGGCCTCGGCCAGGACCTTCGCCGCCGTGGCATTGCCGCGGATGGTGGGGAAGCCGGCCGCGCGCGCCTTCTGCGCCACGTCGGAGTCGCCCTCAATCACCACCAGCGGGACGTCGCGCTCGCGCAGCAGCTTGGCGATTTCACTGCCCACCTTGCCGAAGCCGACCACGATCGCGTGGCCCTCCACCGGCAGCGAGGGGCCGCTGTGCGGGCCGGGCACCTCGGGTTCTGGCGCTTCGGGCAGGTGTTTGTGCGTGCCGCGCCAGCGCCCCATCACCAGGAACACAAAGGGATTGGCGATGATCGACAGCAGGGATCCGGCCAGCACCAGGTTGCGGCCTTCCGGCGGCAGGATGGCGAGGGCCACGCCCAGCCCGGTCAGGATGAAGGAGAACTCGCCGATCTGCGCCAGACTGGCGCCGGTGGTGGCCGCGGTCGAGGCCGGGTGTCCGAAGGCGCGAACGATGGTGTACGAGGTCAGCGACTTGCCGACGATGATGATCAGGAAGGTGGCCAGCACCGGGATCGGTTGATCGAGAACGATCGCCGGGTCGAACAGCATGCCCACCGAAACGAAGAACAGCACCGCGAACGCGTCGCGCAGCGGCAGCGAGTCCGAGGCCGCCTTGTGGCTCAGGTCGCCGTTGAGCAGCATGCCGGCGAAGAAAGCGCCCAGTGCGAACGACACGCCGAACAGCTTCGCCGATCCGAAGGCCACGCCGAGGGCGATGGCCAGCACCGAGAGGGTGAAAAGTTCGCGCGAGCCCAGGCCGGCCACCCGTTCGAGCAGCCAGGGGATGCCGCGCCGGCCGACCAGCATCATCACCGCGACGAAGGCGGTCACCTTGGCCAGGGTCAGGCCCAGCGATCCGAGCAGGCTGCGGTCGCCGGCGTCGCCCCCGGCCGGACCCATGGCATCGGCCAGTGCGGGCAGCAGCACCAGCGCCACCACCATCACCAGGTCCTCGACGATCAGCCAGCCCAGCGCGAGCCGGCCCAGCGGGGTATCCACCAGCCGGCGGTCCTCGAGCGAGCGCAGCAGCACCACGGTGCTGGCGACCGACAGTGACAGCCCGAACACGAGGCTTTCCGGCAGCGACCAGCCCATCCACCAGGCCAGGCTGGCACCCAGCGACGTGGTCACTGTCATCTGGATAAGCGCCGCCGGGATGGCGATCCACTTCACCTCCAGCAGGTCGTCCACCGAGAAGTGCAGGCCGATGCCGAACATCAGCAGGATCACGCCGATCTCGGACAGCTCCATCGCCAGCCTCGGGTCGGCCACGAACCCGGGGGTGTAAGGCCCCACGAAGATGCCGGCCACCAGATAGCCCACGATCGGCGACAGTCGCAACCGATGCGCGATCGAGCCCAGCACGAAGGCGAGCACGAGGCCGACGGCGAGCAGGGCGATCAGTGGCGTTTCGTGCGGCATCGACGCTCGATCGGAAGGGGGCTGGCTGCCCGCAGTATCGGCGCTGGCGTCAATGCGGGGCAAATCCGCGTCCGCCAGCGGCCTGATAGAATGCGCGCCCTCGCTTGCCGCCCGTCCCCACCCCATGATCGCCTTCCGCAACTTCGCCCTGCGCCGCGGGGAACACCTGCTGCTTTCGCAGGTCGACCTGTCCCTGCACGCCGGCTGGCGGGTGGGCGTGATCGGCCGCAACGGCTGCGGCAAGTCCAGCCTGTTCGCCGCCATCCTGGGCGAGGTCGAAGCGGACAAGGGCGACATTGACCTGCCCGGCAAGACGCGCATTGCCTGGGTCGCACAGGAAACCCCCTCGCTGCCCGACCCGGCCATTGACTACGTGCTGGCCGGCGACACCGAAGTGCATGCGGTGCTGCAGGCCGAAGCGGCCGCCAGCGAAGCCGAAGACTGGGACGCCGTCGCCGAAGCCCACCAGCGGCTGGCCGAGATCAACGGTTACGACGCCACGGCGCGCGCCGGGCGCCTGCTGCACGGCCTGGGCTTCCCGCCGGAAACCCACGGCAAGCCGGTGTCCGATTTTTCCGGCGGCTGGCGCGTACGCCTGAACCTGGCGCGGGCGCTGATGATGCCCTCCGACCTGCTGCTGCTCGACGAACCGACCAACCACCTCGACCTCGACGCCGTGCTGTGGCTCGAACAGTGGCTGCTCAAGTACCCCGGCACCCTGCTGATGATCTCGCACGACCGCGAGTTCCTAGACGGCCTGAGCACGCACACCCTGCACCTGCACGAAGGCCGGGCCAAGCTCTACGTCGGTGACTACACCAGCTTCGAACGCCAGCGCGCCGAACACCTGCGCCAGCAGCAGATCGCCCACGACAAGGAACAGGTGGAACGCGCCCACCTGCAAAGTTTCATCGACCGCTTCAAGGCCAAGGCCAGCAAGGCCAAGCAGGCCCAGAGCCGCATGAAGCGCCTGGCGAAGCTGGCCGGCACCGAAGCGGTGCGCGCCGAGCGCGCCTTCAACATCACCTTCGCCGAGCCGGCGCGGCTGCCGCATTCGATCATCCGCATCAACCACGGCGAGGCAGGGTATGGCGCCGATGCGGTGATCCTGCACGACGTCGGTTTCGGCCTGGAGGCCGGCGACCGCGTTGGCCTGCTTGGCCCCAACGGCGCCGGCAAGTCGACCCTGGTAAAGACCCTGGTCGGTGAGCTGCCGCTGATGGGCGGCGAACGCGTGGCCCACCCCGACATGCGCATCGGTTATTTCGCCCAGCACACGGTCGAAAGCCTGCACGAAGGCCAGAGCCCGCTGTGGCACCTGAAGGAAATCGCGCCCAATGCCGGCGAACAACAGCTGCGCGGCTTCCTTGGGCGCTGGAACTTCATCGGTGACCGCGCCTTCGAAAACGTCGATGGCTTTTCGGGCGGCGAGCGCGCGCGCCTGGCGCTGGCCCTGATCGCCTTCCGCGAGCCGAACGTGCTGCTGCTCGACGAACCCACCAACCACCTCGACCTGGACATGCGTGAGGCGCTGGCCGAGGCCCTGTCCGACTTCCCCGGCGCGATCGTGCTGGTATCGCACGATCGCCATCTGATCGGCCTGGTCTGCGAAACCTTCTGGCGCGTCGCCGACGGCCACGTCGAAGAATTCAACGGCGACCTGGACGAATACGCCGCCTGGCTGCGCTCACGCGGCAACGAACCCAAGGCCCCGAAGGCCGCCGCGCCGCCGCCCAAGCCGGCCAAGCCGGTGCGCAGCAAGCACGAACAGGACACCGCCGCGCGCCGGGCTCGCCAGCTCGAAACCCGCGTCGCCGAACTGGCCGGCCTGCTCGCGCAGGTCGAGGCCCAGCTGGCCGATCCGGCGATCTATGGCAACGACGGCGGCTCCGAAGTCGGGCAACTGACCCAGCGCCAGCAAAAGCTGGCCGCCGAGAAGGATGCGCTGGAAGCCGAATGGCTGGCGCAGCTCGAGATCGCCGAGGCCTGAGCCTGGGGGCCGGTGCGACTGGCCCCGGCCAGGCGGGGTGCCGGCGTAACACCGGGCAAATTGCACCTGTCCACGCTTCCATGTTTCCCTGTCCGGCATGGGCGCGCTGGCAACGCTCGACTACATCGTCCTTGCGATCTACCTCCTGGTGGTGGTCGCCGTGTGCCTGCGCGTCAGCCGGCGCAGCCCGGACAGCGACGAACTCTTCCTGGCCGGACGCTCGCTCGGCGCCGGCGTGGTCGGTCTTTCACTGTTCGCGTCCAACATCTCCTCGACCACCCTGATCGGATTGCCGGGCGCCGCCTGGAACAGCGGCATCGCGGTCGCCAACTACGAATGGATGGCGGCGCTGGTGCTGGTGTTCACCGCGGTGTTCGTGGCGCCGACCCTGCTTGGCAACCGCATCACCACGCTGCCCGAGCTGCTCGAGCGGCGCTTCGATGCGCGCATGCGCAAATACCTCTCGGGCGTGTCGGTGTTCCTGTCGATCGTGCTCGACACCGCCGGCAGCCTGTTCGCCGGTGCGCTGGTGCTGCAGGTGTTCTTCCCGGGCCTGCCGCTGGGCGCCACCATCGCGGCGCTGGCGGTGTTCGCCGGCCTCTATACCGCCGCTGGCGGCCTGCGCGCGGTGGTCTATACCGACGTACTGCAGTCGGTCGTGCTGCTGGCCGGGTCGGCCATGCTGGCCTGGCTGGTGTTCGCCGAGTTCGATTTTTCCTGGGCGGCGGTGAAGGCAGCGGTGCCGGAAGACCACCTGAGCCTGATCCGCCCGATCGACGACCCGCACCTGCCCTGGCTGGGCACGCTGGTCGGCCTGCCGATCCTGGGTTTTTACTACTGGACCATGAACCAGTACGTCTCCCAGCGCCTGCTGGGCGCGCGCGACATGAAGGCCGCCGGTGGCGGCGCACTGCTGGCGGCGGGCCTCAAGCTGCTGCCGCTGTTCCTGATGGTGCTGCCGGGCGCCATGGCGATTTCGCTGCTGCCCGACCTGCAGCGCAGCGATGAAGTTTTTCCGCGCCTGCTGGCCGAATACGCGCCGGCCGGCCTGGTCGGCCTGGTGCTGGCGGCGCTGCTGGCGGCGATCATGTCCAGCGTCGACTCGGCGCTCAATTCGGCGTCGACGCTGATCACGCTGGATTTCGTGCAGCCGCGACGCCCCGGTCTCGATACCCGTGCACTGGCGCGGCTGGGCCGCTGGACCACGCTGGGGCTGATGGCCGTGGCGGCGCTCTGGGCGCCGATGATCCAGTCCTTCCCCGGCCTGTTCGCCTACCTGCAGCAGGCTTTCGCCTACGTGACGCCGCCGCTGGTGGCGGTATTCGCGCTGGCCTTCCTGGACAGGCGGCTGGGTGCACGCGCGGCGCTGTATGCCACCGCCAGCGGCCATGCCTTCAGCGCGGCCTGGTTCGTCGCCACGCAGCTGGGCTGGATCGACCTGCACTTCACCATCGTCGCCGGCCTGCTGTTCGTGGTGACCGTAGTGTTCGCATTCGCGTGGCGGCGGGTCACGGGCGAGACACCCGCGCCCGCCGCGCTGGCGGTGATCGATCAGGCCGCGGCGTCGGCCTCGCCGGCCTGGTTGCGGCCGGCCGCCCTGGCCATGACGGTGGCGACCGCGGCCTTGGTGCTGGCCTTCTGGTGACCGTCCGGGCCGCGCACCGCGGCCAGGAAATCGCTTCCCCAACGATCCACGTCGTAGTTCTCGACAATGCCGTAAAGCTGGCGAAGCCGGCCTTCGGCCTCGTCCGAATCCATGGCAAGGGCCTGGCCCAGGGCGGCGCTAAGGTCGGCCGGGTCGTGCGGGTTGGTGAGCACCGCGCCCTTCATTTCGGCGGCGGCGCCAGCAAACTCCGATAGCACCAGCACGCCCTTGCCGCCCTCGATGCCCTGGGTCGCCACGAACTCCTTGGCCACCAGGTTCAGGCCGTCGCGCAGCGGGGTGATCCACATCACGTCCGAGGCGGCGTAGTGAGCCACGACTTCCTCGAAGGGCAGGCCGCGGGCGAAGAAGCGCACCGGTGTCCAGTCCAGGCGCGAATGTTTGCCGTTGATGCGGCCCACGGCCTGTTCGATCTGGGTCTGCAGCTTCTGGTAGATGGTCATTTCCTTCGCGGCCGGCACGCAGATCATCAGCAGCGTCACCTTGCCGGCCAGCTGTGGCTGGGCTTCGAGCAGGCGTTCGAAGGCGTTCAACTTCTCCAGGATGCCCTTGGTGTAGTCCAGGCGCTCGATGGAAAGCACCAGCTTGCGCGGGCTGATTTCCCGGCGCAGTTTTTCCAGCGTGGCGCGGGTGCCGCGCTGGGCCAGCACGTCGCGGATGCGGCCCAGGTCGGTGCCCACCGGGTGCGCGCCCAGACCGACCTCGCGGTCGCCAACGCGCATGCGCGTGACCATCGATTCCAGGCCCACCGCGCAGCCGTAGGTCAGGAAGCGCGGGGCACAGCCTTCGCGTTCAAGTACTTCCACCGGCATCGCCCCGCGCACCACGTCGACGAAGTTCTCCACCTGGCGCGGGATATGGAAGCCGATGTAGTCGCAGCTGAGCAGGCTGCCCAGGATCTCGCGACGCCAGGGCACGACGTTGAAGATGTCGGCCGACGGGAAGTAGGTGTGGTGGAAGAAGGCGATCTTCAGGTCCGGCCGCAGTTCGCGCAGGCGCGCCGGCACCATCCACAGGTTGTAGTCGTGCAGCCAGACGGTGGCGCCGGGCGCGGCTTCCGCGGCCGCGGCTTCGGCGAACTTCCGGTTCACCTTCAGGAACACCTTCCAGTCGTCTTCGCGGAAACGCGCACGCTCCCAGAAGGTGTGCAGCATCGGCCAGAAGGCTTCCTTGGAAAAACGCTTGTAGAACGCATCGACTTCCGACTTGGCCAGCGGCACGCGCGCGGCGGTCAGGTTCGGGTAGCGGTCAGCGTCCACGGGGCTGCGTGCTTCGAAACCCGGGCGTTTGGCGTCATCCAGGGTCCAGGCAACCCAGGACCCGGGCTGCCCGCTGCCAAAGAAGCTGAGCAGGCTCGGGATGATGCCGTTGGGCGAGGCGTGGCGTTTTTGCACGCGCTTGCCGTCTTCCACCGATTCGTCGAAGGGAAGGCGGTGGTAAACCATCACCAGGTCGGACTTGCCCTCGCCGGTGCTGGCGGGTTTGTCGATGTAGGGGTCGTTCGCGGGCAGGAAGCCGAAGTGTTCGATCGCTTCGAGAATGCCGCCGCAGCCGGCATCGTCGGCGTGCAGCACGCGCTCGTGGCGCTGCGTGGCTTCCAGCAGCGCCGGTTCGGAGCGGCCCACGCACACGCCCTTGAAACCGGCGTCGAACATCGACAGGTCGTTGAGCGTATCGCCGGCGACCAGGATGCGGTCGCGACCCATGTCCAGCTGTTCGGCCAGGGCGATCAGGGTGCGGCCCTTGTCGGTGCGCGGCGGCAGGATGTCGAGGTAACGGTCGGCGGAATAAAGCACGTCGCAGCCCAGCTCACGGGCAGCGGCCTCGATGTCGTCGCGGTGGCGCGCCAGCACGTCGGGGTCGCAGAAATAGGAGCAGCGGCGCTCCTGCGGCACGTCCTGGCGCTGCAGGGCCGGGAAGCGGCGCATGGATTTTGCGACCACGTGCTCGCCGGGCCAGCGTGCGTCGATGCCCGACTGGATCGGCTGCAGCGGTTGCAGCGTGCGGCCACAGGCCACGGTCGCGCCGACGTCGCAGACCAGGTAGTCCGGGCGCGGCAGCGAAGGATCGGAAAGCAGGGGGATCACGGCCTCGAGGCTGCGGCCGGTGACCCAGACCAGGCGGATGCCCGGGTGCTGGTCGACCAGGCGGTAGAGCCGCTGGCGATGGCCGGGCTCGCCGGCCAGGAAGGTGCCGTCCAGGTCGGTGGCCAGCACCAGGGCGGGTTTATCGGTGAGGGAGTTCATGGAATCGCCTTTCTGGTTGCTCAATGGGTTTCCTTGTTGCTCGAAGCCAGGTCGGCTTCGGTCTGGGTTTCAGGCAGCAGCTCGAGGGCGGCCGGGGTAGTGCGCAGCATCGGGTGGAACGGGGTTGGGTGGGCCCGGCCGCGGCGCGCGGCCAGGCGCAGCAGCAGGAACATCGCCAGCGCCGCCAGCACTGCCGCGAAATAGGCGGGCAGGGCACCGGGCCCGTGCCGGGCCATCAGTTCGCCGGCGATCGCCGGGCCCAGCGCCGCGCCGATGCCGTGCACCAGCAGCAGGCTTGAACAGCCCGACAGCAGGTCTTCGGGCGGCAGCGTGTCGAGCATGTGCGCCACGCTCATCGGGTAGATGGAAAACGCCAGGCCGCCGAAGGCAAAAAACAGCGCGTACACCGGCCAGGGCCCCCAGTCGCCGGCCAACAGGGCCAGCACCGACACGCCGGCAGCCGCCAGGCAGGCCAGGGCCAGGCCGATGCGCCGGTCCACCCGGTCCGACAGCCGGCCCACCGGCCACTGCAGCAGCGCCCCGCCCAGGATGGTGGCGACCATGAAGTGCGACACGCCCTCGCGGTCGAAGCCCAGCTGCCCGGCATATACCGGCCCCAGGCCCCAGAACGCGCCCATCGCCAGCCCGGAAATGCCGGCGGCCAGGGTTGCCGCCGGCGCCATGGCGTAAAGCCGGCGCAGCCCCAGCCGGGCATTGGGCGGGATGCTGGGCTGGGCCAGGCGGGTCAGCGTGACCGGCAGGGCCGAGGCGCAAATCAGGATGGCCACCAGGCTGAAGAGCATGAAGCCGCCGTCCTCGCCCAGGCCCAGCAGCAACTGGCCCAGGGCCAGCGCGCCGAGGTTCACGGCCATGTAGATCGTGAAGATGCGGCCGCGCAGGGCCGGGTCGGGCTGGGCGTTGAGCCAGCTCTCGATCACGGTGTACAGGCCGACCAGGGCGATGCCGGTGACCAGTCGCAGGCCGAACCAGGCCGGCGGGGTCACGAAGATCGGGTGCATCAGCACGGCGATGGCCGCCAGCCCGGTGAAAAAGGCGAAGGTGCGGATGTGGCCGATCCGGCGCACCAGCGGCGGCGCCAGGAAGGTGCCGATGAAGAACCCGGCGAAGTAGCCCGACATCACCAGGCCCAGGGTCCGGTCGTCGAAACCCTCGATGCCACCGCGCACGGCCAGCAGGGTGCCCAGCAGGCCGCTGCCGGCCAGCAGCAGGGCCACGCCCGCCAGCAGGGCGGCCAGCGGCAGGACCACGCGGATCATCACTACTCCCGATGCAAGCAAGTCGGCGATTGTAACATATTGATATGAATGGGAAAAATTACAGGGCTTGAATCGCCGTCCGGTCCCCCCACTAATGCGCGGTCCCCCTCTGTTTCATTGGAACCGATCCATGCCCATCTACGCCTTCGAATGCAGCGCCTGCGGCCACGCCTTCGACCGGCTGCAGAAGCTGTCCGACGCCGACCCGGTCGACTGCCCGGAATGTGGCCAGGCGCAGGTGCGCCGGCAGGTCACCGCGCCCAGCTTCCGGCTGGCCGGCAGCGGCTGGTACGAGACCGACTTCAAGAAGGACGGCGACAAGAAGCGCAACCTCGCCGACGGCGGCGACAAGCCGGCCAGCAAGCCTGAAGCCAAGGCCGATTCGAAGGCCGAAGCCAAGCCGGCGGCGGCCAAGGCCGAGCCCAAGCCCGCCGCCTGAGTCCTTGCCGGGCTTCCGGGCCGCGGGGTAGGGTCGGGGCATGAAGACCACGCCCCCCCTGCTGTTTTGTTGCTTCCTGCTGCTGGCCGCCTGTGCGGCCGAACCCCAGGCCCCGGCCGCGTCGTCGCCGGCCGCGGATGCGGTGGCTTCGGCCCCGGAAGCGCCGGCACCCGCCGACGCCTTCATGGCGCGCCTGGCCGAACACTGCGGCAAGGCCTTCGCCGGCCGCATCGTCGCCGACGAACCGCCACCGGAAGGGGATGACCCCTTCGCCGGCAAGCCGCTGGTGATGCACGTGCGCGAATGCTCGGCGGCCGAGCTGAAGGTGCCTTTCCACGTGGGCGACGACCATTCGCGCACCTGGGTGATCACCCGAACGGCTACCGGCCTGCGCCTCAAGCACGACCACCGCCACGCCGACGGCAGCCCGGACGCCGTCACCCTGTACGGCGGCGACACCGACGACGCCGGCACCGCGGTCCGCCAGGCTTTCCCGGTGGATGCCGACTCGGTGGAAATGTTCGGCCGCGAAGGCCTGAAAGCCTCGATCCAGAACACCTGGGCGATGGAAGTCGAACCGGGCCGGCGTTTCCTCTACGAACTCTCCCGCCCGGGCGGTCGCCTGTTCCAGGTCGAGTTCGACCTGAGCAAGCCGGTCGAGCCGCCGCCGGCGCCGTGGGGTCACGACTAAGCGCGCCCGCGCCGCGCTGGCCCGATTTGCCCGGGAACCTGCCCAGGACCTACAATTTCGGGCTTTTCCGGGGTCGGAGTCCCGCCCCCGCGCCATGATTTCCGGAGCCAGCATGCGCAGCCATTTCTGCGGCCTCGTGGACGAGTCCATGATCGGCCAGACCGTCACCCTTTGCGGCTGGGCGGATGTCGCCCGCGACCTGGGCGGCGTCTGCTTCATCGACCTGCGCGACCACGAAGGCATCGTCCAGGTCGTGGCCGAGCCCGCGGAAACCGAAGGCAACGCCGCGGTGGTGAAGGCCGCCGCCGCCGTCGGCTACGAGGATTGCCTGCGCATCACCGGCACCGTGCGCGCGCGCCACTCGGTGAACGACCGCATCCGCACCGGCAAGGTCGAAGTGGTGGCCACCGCCATCGAAGTGCTCAACAAGGCCGAGCCGCTGCCCTTCCACGCGCACGAAAACGCCGGCGAGGACATCCGCCTCAAGTACCGCTACCTCGACCTGCGCCGCCCGGAAATGCAGAAGATGATGCGCACCCGCATCCGCCTGGTGCAGTCGCTGCGCCGGTGGCTGGACGCGCGCGGTTTCCAGGACATCGAAACGCCCATCCTCACCAAGGCCACGCCCGAAGGCGCGCGCGACTTCCTGGTGCCGGCGCGCATGCACGCGGGCGAGTTCTACGCGCTGCCGCAGTCGCCGCAGCTGTTCAAGCAGATCCTGATGGTCGCCGGCTTCGATCGCTACTACCAGATCGCGCGCTGCTTCCGCGACGAGGCCCTGCGCGCCGACCGCCAGCTTGAATTCACCCAGCTCGACATGGAGTTCGCCTGGGTGTCCGAGCAGGACGTGCAGGACGCGGTGGAAGGCATGATCCGCGAAGTCTTCAAGGAAGTGATCGACGTCGAGCTCGACGCCAGCTTCCCGCGCCTCACCTGGGCCGAGGCCATGCGGCGGTTCGGCTCGGACAAGCCCGACCTGCGCAACCCGCTGGAACTGGTGGACGTGGCCGGGCTGGTGAAGGACTGCGGCTTCAAGGTCTTCGCCGACGCCGCCAACGACGATGGCGGCCGCGTCGCCGCGCTGCGCATTCCCGGCGGTTCGTCGCTGAGCCGCAAGCAGATCGACGAATACGCCGCCCACGCCGCCAAGTACGGTGCGAAAGGCCTGGCCTACGCGAAACTCGACGAGGCCGGCGCGGTGAACTCGCCGATCGCCAAGTTCTTCGACGAAGCCGCCTTCGCCGCGCTGCTGCAGGCCACCGGTGCCCAGGCCGGCGACATGGTCTTCTTCGGCGCCGGCGCCTACAACAAGGTCTGCGACTTCATGGGCGCGGTGCGGCTCAAGGCCGGCAAGGACTTCGGCCTGGTCCAGCACGCCTGGAAGCCGCTGTGGGTCACCGACTTCCCGATGTTCGAGTGGGACGAGGAGGAAAGCCGCTTCGTCGCGCTGCACCACCCGTTCACCGCGCCGGCCATCGACGACATCGCCGAGCTCAAGGCCAATGCCCGCATCGCGGTTTCGCGCGGCTACGACATGGTGCTCAACGGCAACGAAATCGGCGGTGGTTCGATCCGTATCCATCGTCCGGACATGCAGAGCGCGGTTTTCGACCTGCTGGGCATCGGCGCGGAAGAGGCCGAGGCGAAGTTCGGCTTCCTGCTCGACGCCCTGCGTTACGGCGCGCCGCCGCACGGCGGCATCGCCTTCGGCATCGACCGCATCGCCGCGCTGATGGCCGGCACCGAATCGATCCGCGACGTCATCGCCTTCCCCAAGACCACCACGGCGCAATGCCTGATGACCGGTGCCCCGTCGCCGGTGCCCGAGGTGCAGCTGGCCGAAGTGCACGTGCGCGCGGTGCCCAAGGCCCCGGCCGCCAAGGACTGAGACCCTGGCAGCCGCGGCCCCCACCGGCGACCGCGTCATCCTGCTCCACGGCGTGTGGATGCGCGGGCTGACGCTGTGGCCGCTGGCCAGGCGCCTGCGCCGGTTCGGCTACCGCGCGGAAGTGTTCGACTACGCCAGCCTGCTGCACGGGCCGGCGCCCAGCGTCGACAGGCTGGCCAGCCGCCTGCTGGCGCTGGCCGACGGTCCCGTGCACCTGGTCGGCCACAGCCTGGGCGGCCTCGTGGCCCTGGAAACCGTCGCAAGTTACGCCGGCCTGCCGCCGGGCCGCGTGTTGTGCCTGGGTTCGCCGCTGGCCGGCTCCAGCGCCGCGCGCGGCCTGGCGCGCCACCACCTGGGCTTCTGGCTGGGCCGCAGCGGCACCCTGCTGCGCAGCGGCCTGCATGCCTTGCCCGAAGGCCGGGACGTGGCGGTGATCGCCGGCAGCAAGCCCATGGGCCTGGGGAAGTACTTCGGCGACTTCGACGGCCTCAACGATGGCACCGTGGCGGTGTGGGAAACCCGGCTGCCCGGCCTGGCCGACCACCGGGTGCTGCCCGACAGCCACACGGGCCTGCTGCTGGACCCGCGCGTGGGCGACCTGGCGGCGGGATTCCTTCGCGACGGGCGCTTCCCGGCCTGAAGACGGCTGCGGTCGGGGGGCGGGCCGTATAATCACGGCTTCGCCACAGCACAAAGAGTCGGGTTCATGGGCAGATTGATGGCCATCGAAGGGCGCAAGAACGCCCAGGACGCCAAGCGCGGCAAGGTCTTCACCAAGGTCATCCGCGAGATCTCAACCGCCGCGCGCCTGGGGGGCGGTGATCCCAAGGCCAACCCGCGCCTGCGCGTGGCGGTGGACAAGGCGCTGGCGGTGAACATGACCCGCGACGTCATCGACCGCGCGATCAAGAAGGCCACCGGCGAACTCGAGGGCGTGAGCTACGAGGAAATCCGCTACGAGGGCTACGCGCCCGGCGGCGTCGCGGTCATCGTCGATTGCCTGACCGACAACAAGGTGCGCACCGTGGCCGACGTCCGCCACGCCTTCAACAAATGCGGCGGCAACCTGGGCACGGATGGTTCGGTCGCTTTCATGTTCCGCAAGCTCGGCGTGCTCAGCTTCGGGCCCGAGAGCAGCGAAGATGCCATCACCGAAGCCGCCATCGAGGCCGGTGCCGACGACGTGGCCAGCTACCCGGACGACGGCGTCATCGAAGTGATTACGTCGCCCGAAGCCTTCGAGGAAGTGAAGGCGGCGATGGCCGCGGCCGGCCACGTGGCGCTGGATGCGCAGGTGACCATGCGCGCGGAAAACGACAGCAAGGTCGAAGGCGAGGTGGCGCTGCAGGTCAAGAAGATGCTCGACATGCTCGAGGACCTGGACGACGTGCAGGACGTCTACCACAACGCCGACCTGGGCGATGCCGCCTGGACGTGACCCGCATCCTCGGCATCGACCCGGGCTCCCAGCGCACGGGCATCGGCCTGGTGGACGTGGATGCGTCGGGCAGGAGCACCTACGTGCACTGCCAGGCGCTGAACCTGCTGCAGGACACCGATGATTTCCCGGCCCGGCTCGGCAAGCTGGTGTTCGACCTCGAGGACATCCTGGCCGAATGGAAGCCGGCCGTGGTGGCGATCGAATCGGTCTTCATGGCCAAGTCGGCCACCTCGGCGCTGAAACTCGGCCACGCCCGCGGCGCGGCCATCGCAACGGTCGTGCGCCGCGGCCTGCCGGTGCACGAATACGCGCCGCGGCTGATCAAACAATCCCTGGTGGGAAACGGCGCGGCCGACAAGGACCAGGTGCAGCACATGGTGCGCCTGCTGCTGTCGCTGCCCGACAAGAAGCTGCAGGCCGACGCCGCCGACGCGCTGGCGGTGGCCCTGACCCATGCACACATGAGCGCCACGGCGGGCCGCACGGGCCTGACCGCGGCCCTGCTGAGGAGACGCCGATGATTGGTCGCCTGAAAGGCACGCTGGTGTACAAGTCGCCGCCGCAGCTGATGGTGGACGTCAACGGCGTCGGCTACGAACTCTCGGCGCCGATGAGCACGTTCTACGACCTGCCGGAAGTAGGGCGCGAAGTCACGCTGTCCACGCACTATGCGGTCAAGGAAGACGGCGTGGCGCTGTATGGCTTCCTCACCGAAGCCGAGCGCCGCCTGTTCCGCGAGGTGCAGAAGGTCACCGGCGTCGGTGCCAAGATCGCGCTGGCGGTGCTTTCGGGCGCCAGCGTGGACGACTTCGCGCGTTTGGTGCAGTCCGGCGACATCACCGCGCTGACCCGGATCCCGGGCATCGGCAAGAAGACCGCCGAACGCATGGTGGTGGAGCTGCGCGACCGCGCGGCCGACTTCGCCGGCGGCGGCGCGGTGCTGGCCGGCGCCGGTGGCGCGGTCCCCGCCGATCCGGCTTCGGAAGCGTCGGTGGCCCTGCAGCAGCTGGGCTACAAACCCGCCGAGGTCCAGCGCATGCTCAAGCAGGCCGAACCCGGCGACAGCGCCGAGGACATCATCCGCAAGGCCCTGCGCTCGGTCCTCAGGGGCTGAGTCCCTCCCACAAGGCTTCCCTGCCATAATCGTGGCCCATGGAAGACACCCGCGTCATCGCCCCCGCCGCCACCCGTGAAGACGACCTCGCCGAGGCCAGCATCCGGCCCAAGCGGCTGGACGACTACCTGGGCCAGCAGCCGGTCCGGGAACAGCTGAAGATCGCCATCGAGGCCGCCCGGGGCCGGTCCGAGGCCATGGACCACGTGCTCATCTTCGGGCCCCCGGGGCTGGGCAAGACCACGCTCAGCCACGTCATCGCCAACGAGCTTGGCGTCAACCTGCGCCAGACCTCCGGTCCGGTGATCGAGCGCGCCGGCGACCTGGCCGCGCTGCTGACCAACCTGCAGCCGCACGACGTGCTCTTCGTGGACGAGATCCACCGCCTGTCCCCGGTGGTCGAGGAAGTGCTGTACCCGGCCATGGAAGACTTCCAGATCGACATCATGATCGGCGAGGGCCCCGCCGCGCGCTCGATCAAGCTCGACCTGCCGCCCTTCACCCTGATCGGCGCCACCACCCGCGCTGGCCTGCTGACCGCGCCGCTGCGCGACCGCTTCGGCATCGTCCAGCGCCTGGAGTTCTACAGCGCCGAGGAACTGACCCGCATCGTGCGGCGTTCGGCCACCATCCTGGGCATCGAATGCGCGCCCGACGGCGCCAGCGAAATCGCCCGCCGCAGCCGCGGCACCCCGCGCATCGCCAACCGCCTGCTGCGGCGGGTGCGCGACTTCGCCCAGGTCCGGGCCAACGGCGTGATCACCTGCGACGTGGCCGACCAGGCCATGGCCATGCTCAAGATCGATGCCGAGGGCTTCGACCAGCTCGACCGGCGCATGCTGCAGATGATCATCGACAACTTCGACGGTGGCCCGGTCGGGGTCGAGTCCCTGGCCGCGGCCCTGAGCGAGGAGCGTGGCACCCTCGAGGACGTCATCGAGCCCTACCTGATCCAGCAGGGTTACCTGGTGCGCTCGGCCCGCGGCCGCATGGCCACCCACAAGGCCTATACCCACCTGGGGCTCAAGTCGCCCCGCAAGGCCCCGGCGCCCGACGACCTGTTCGAAGCGCCATGAAACCGGCGTTCAGCTTCCCGATAAGGGTGTATTGGGAGGATACCGACGCGGGTGGGGTGGTCTACCACGCCAGCTACGTCCGGTTCCTCGAGCGCGCCCGCACCGAATGGCTGCGCGCCATGGGCCTGGGCCAGCAACAGCTCAAGGACCGCGAGGACCTGGTGCTGGTGATCCGCGACATGAACCTTGATTTCCGTAAACCGGCGCGCCTGGACGATGAACTGCAGGCCAGCGTCGAACTGCTTGAACGCCGGCCCGCCAGCCTGCTGTTCGCGCAGCAGATTACCCGCGGCAACCAGGTGCTGGTCGGCGCGAAAGTGCGCGCCGCCTGCCTGGTGGCCTCGAGCTTCAAACCCCGCGCGCTGCCCGAGTGGCTGCTCGCGGACACCCCCTGATCCGGAGTCCCGCCGATGTCGCTTGCCACCGCCCTGATCCTCGCCGTCGCCCCGGTGACCGAGCTGCCCGTGGAGGCCGTGCCGGCCGCCGGCGAGGCCGCTGCCGCCAGCTCCGGCGCCGGGCTGAGCTACCTGCAGCTGATGCTGCACGCCAGCCTGCCGGTGCAGATGATCGTGCTGCTGCTCCTGCTGGGCTCGGTGCTGAGCTGGGTCATCATCTTCCGCAAGAACCGGGTGTATTCGAAGGCCACCGACGAAGCCGACGAGTTCGAGTCGCGCTTCTGGTCGGGCGTCGACCTGACCCAGCTCTACCGCAGCGCCACCGACCGCAACCGGGTGGTGTCGGGCCTTGAGGCCATCTTCGAGGCCGGCTTCCGCGAGTTCGCCCGCCTGCGCCAGAAGAAGGGCCTGGACGGCCGCACCCAGCTCGAAGGGGCCCAGCGCGCCATGCGCGCCACCTTCGCCCGCGAAGTCGACCGCCTGGAACACAACCTCGAGCTGCTGGCCAACATCGGTTCGACCGCGCCCTACGTCGGCCTGGTCGGTACGGTGTTCGGGATCATGGTGACCATGCACGGCCTCTCGACCGAACAGAGCGCCTCGATCGCGGCCGTGGCGCCGGGCATCTCCGAAGCGCTGTTCGCCACCGCCATCGGCCTGTTCGTGGCCATCCCGGCGGTCTGGGCCTACAACCGCTTCGCCACCCGGGTCGAACGCCTGAGCGTGCGCTACGAATCCTTCGCCGAGGAGTTTTCCTCGATCCTGCAGCGACAGACCCACATCGAGGAATAAGCGGGCAACCCCGTTTCCCCCGGTCCCACGTTAGGTACTGACGCATGTCCGCCACCATCACCCGCCGCCACAAGCGCAAGCTCAAGGCCGACATCAACGTCGTGCCCTACATCGACGTCATGCTGGTGCTGCTGATCATCTTCATGGTCACCGCGCCGCTGCTGAGCCTGGGCGTGGACGTGGAACTGCCGCAGGCGCAGGCCAAGCCGATCCAGCAGCAGAAGGAGCCGGTGGTGGTCACGGTGAACGCCGCCGGGGAGTACTCGCTCAAGCTCGAGTCGGCCGATGCCGAGCCGATCGACGCCACCACCCTGCAGGCCAAGCTGGCCGCCTTCGTCAAACAGAACCCGGAAGTGCCGGTGTTCGTCGCCGGCGCCCGCGACGCCGAGTACGCGCTGGTCTTTGACACCATGGTGCTGCTGCAGCAGGCCGGCGTGCCGCGCGTGGGCCTGATGGGCCAGCCGCCGGAGGCCAATGCACGCTGACGCACTGCCGCTGCGCGACACCCGCGAGGACCTGGGCGGCCCGGTGCTGATGGCGCTGGCGCTGCATGTCGGCGTCGCGCTGTTGCTGTTGGTGGCGGGCTGGCTGCAGCCGCCGCCGCAGCAGGTGTCGGTGGCCGGGCCCGTGCTCGACGCCATGCTGGTCATTTCCAGCGCCGACATCAGCCAGGCCGAACAGACGGCGGAGGCCGCGCCCAAGCCGGCCCCGCGCGCCGAACTGGAGATGGCCCCGCCGCCGCAGCCAGTCCCGGTGCCCCGCCCGCAGGACGCCCCCATCGAAACCCAGCCGGCGCCGCAGGCCCCGATTCCCAAGCCCGATACCACCGAGCAGGAAGCCGTGGCCCGCCTGGCGCTGGAGCAGGAGCAGGCCCGCGAGCGCGAGGAGCAGGAAGCGCGCCGCCGGCAGGAGCAGATCGACCTGACCGAACGCGAACGCCAGCAGGAAGTCGAAGAGCGCCAGCGCCAGCGCCGCCAGCAGCTCGAAGCCCTGCGCGCCGAGCGCGAGGCCGCCGAGCGCCGCACGCGGCTCGAGGAGCAGCGCCTGCGCCAGCTGGCGGACCGCGAGGCCCCGCCCACTCCGCAGCCGCGCCCCAGCCCGGCGCCGGCCCAGGCCAGCGGCGGCAACAATGGCACCGACACCGACCTGCGGGCCCGCTATGCCCTGGCCATGCTGCAGACGGCGCAGAACAACTGGAACCGGGTCTTGGCGCCCGAACGCACCCGCTGTCAGGTGCGCTTCACCCAAATACCCGGCGGAGAGGTTATTGATGTTGCGTTCCTGAGCTGTCCCTTCGACGCCCAGGGACGGGAATCGGTGGAGCGCGCCCTGCGTCGTTCGCCGATGCCCTATGAAGAGTTCAAACCCGTGTTCGAGCGACAAGTCACCCTGACGTTCTGCTACCCCGAAGAGGCCTGCCGATGATGCGTTTACTTACTTTCCTGGCGCTCGCGCTGCTGCTTCCCTTCGGCCAGGTCCGCGCCCAGGGCCTGGACATCGGCGTGGTCACCGGCAACGAAGCCGCCTTGCCCATCGCCGTCGTCCCGATGCCCTACCTGGGGACGTCGGTGGCGCCCGATACCGACATCGCCGCGGTGATCCGCGCCGACCTCAACCGCTCCGGGCAGTTTCGCGCCCTGGCCGAGCAGGACGTGATCGAAAAGCCCCTGCGTGGCTCCGAGATCAAGTTCCCGACCTGGCGCGTGCTGCGCCAGGACTTCGTGGTGGTCGGCCGGGTGCTGGACAATCCGGACGGCGGTTACCGCGTTGAATACGAACTGTGGGACGTGGCCAAGCAGGAGCGCTTGCTGGGCCTGGCCGTCGGTGGCCGTGCCCGCGGCATGCGCGACGTCGCGCACCAGATCGCCGACCAGATCTACGAAAAGATCCTGGGCGTGCGCGGCGCCTTCTGGACCCGCATCGCCTACGTCACCGCAAATGGCGTCGGCGCCAACACCCAGTACTCGCTGATGATCGCCGACTCCGACGGCTTCAATCCGCAGACCGTGGTGCGCTCGCGCGAACCGCTGCTGTCGGCATCCTGGAGTCCGGACGGCCGCAAGCTGGCCTACGTCAGCTTCGAACGCGGCAACTCCACCATCTACATCCAGGAAATCGCCACCGGCGCCCGCGAAGTGGTGGCCAGCTTCAAGGGCATCAACGGCGCGCCCTCGTTCTCCCCGGATGGCCGCCGCCTGGCCCTGACCCTCTCGCGCTCGGGCAATCCCGAGATCTACGTGATGGACCTGGCCAGCAAGAACCTCACCCAGGTCACGCGCCACTGGGGTATCGATACCGAGGCCGTCTGGACCCCGGACGGCCAGTCCCTGATCTTCACTTCGGACCGCGCCGGCAAGCCACAGCTCTACCAGGTGCCCGCCGGCGGCGGCGACGCGACCCGCGTCAGCTTCCAGGGCGACTCCAATGCCAAGGCCAGTATTTCCTTTGACGGCAAGAAGATAGCTATGGCACAGGGCGGTGGAAACGTTTATCGTATTGCCGTTCTTGACCGCAGCTTCGGCGGGTCCGGGCGCTGGCAGACCCTGTCGCCGGGCAACCTCGACGAGTCTCCCAGTTTCGCCCCCAACGCCAGCATGCTGCTGTACGCCACGAAGGAAGGGTCCCGTGGCGTGCTGTACGCCGTGTCGGCGGACGGTCGAGTGAGGCAGCGTCTGGTTTTGGCCGATGGTGACGTCCGGGAGCCCGCCTGGTCACCGTACCGGCAGAGGTAGATTCAAGTAGGACGGGCCCTTCCAAAAAAAAGCGTCACCACTGCATCCGAGAACCCCAAGAGGCTTTGCCATGAATACCACCACCCGCGTGCTGCTCGCTGCTTCGATCTGTGTCGCTCTCGCCGCCTGCACCAAGAAGGTCAAAGAAGAGACGGCGCCGGTCGACACCACCCCGGCCACCACGGCGCCGGTTTCCGACGGTCGTTACACCCCGGCCGACCTGGATACCGATGCCTGCCTGCGCCAGCGTACCGTTTACTTCGATTTCGACCAGGACACCCTGCGTCCGGAGTTCCAGGCCATCATGGCCTGCCACGCCAAGTACCTGAACGACCGCTCCCAGGCCCGCGTCACGCTGGAAGGCAATGCCGACGAGCGCGGTACCCGCGAGTACAACCTGGGCCTGGGCGAGCGCCGCGGCAATGCCGTCTCCGGCGCCCTGCAGGGTGCGGGTGGTTCGGCCGGCCAGATCACCGTCGTTTCTTACGGTGAAGAGCGTCCGACCTGCAACACCTCCAACGAGTCCTGCTGGCAGCAGAACCGTCGCGTCGAAATCGTCTACACCGCCAAGTAAGTGATGGCTCGCCAGCACATTGTCTGCGTGCTGGCCGTGGTGGCCGCCCTCGTGGCGGCCACTTCGGCCACCCCGGCCCAGGCCCAGCGCCTCAGCCTGGCCGAACGCGTCACCCTGCTCGAGAACCAGGCCAATGCGGAGAACCGCAGCGCCGGCCAGGCCAATCTCGAAGCGCAGAACCGCATCACCCAGCTGCAGGCCGAAGTGTCGGGCCTGCGCAACCAGATCGAGACGCTCACGCACGAAATCGAGCAGCTCAAGCAGCGCAACCGCGACCAGTACGTCGACCTCGACAGTCGCCTGCAGCGGCTCGAGGGCGGTACGCCCGCGGCTGCCACCCCCAATTCCCCGGCCCCGGCGGATCCGCCGCGAGCCGCCGCCCCGGTGCCCGCGGAAGCCGGGCCCACCGTCGTTGACCAGGCACCGGTCGCTGGCGCCCCGGCCGATCCGGCCGCGGAAGAAGCCGCCTACCAGGCCGCGCTCGACGCGCTGGTGGAACGTTTCGAAGCCGACCAGTCGGCGCGCCTGTTCCAGGCCTTCATCCGCGACTATCCGGCCAGCCCGCTGGTGGCCAATGCCTGGTACTGGCTGGGCGAGAGTTATTACGTCACCCAGAACTACGACCTGGCCCTGGAAGCCTTCCAGACACTGCTCGCCGCCCACCCGGGCTCGCGCAAGGAAGCCGATGCCCTGCTCAAGGTCGGCTATTGCCAGGTCGCGCTGAACCAGCGTGCCGCCGGCGAAGACACCCTGCGCGAGGTATCGACCCGTTTCCCGGGCTCGGAAGCCGCCGCCAAGGCCCAGAGCCGCCTGCGCACGCTCGCGCTCGAAAACCGCTGATCCCGGCGCCAGGCCGGACACCGCCATGGATACCCCGGCCGCCGACCGTCTGCGCCTGACCGAAATCTTCCTGTCCGTGCAGGGCGAGGCGCGCTCGGTGGGCTGGCCGACGGTGTTCGTGCGCCTCACCGGCTGCCCGCTGCGCTGCCAGTACTGCGACACCGCCTACGCCTTCCACGGCGGCGAGTGGTGGGAAATCGACACCATCCTGGCCGAGGTCGCCCGGCACGGCGCACGCCACGTCTGCGTCACCGGCGGCGAGCCCCTGGCGCAGAAGCGTTGCCTGGTCCTCCTGGAAAAACTCTGCGATGCCGGCTACGACGTTTCGCTGGAGACCTCGGGTGCGATCGACATTTCCGGCGTTGATCCGCGCGTCAGCCGCGTGCTGGACCTCAAGACGCCCGGCTCGAAGGAAGTGCACCGCAACCTGCTGGAGAACATCCCGCTGCTGACGGCCCACGACCAGGTGAAGTTCGTCATCTGCGACCGCGCCGACTACGACTGGGCCAAGGGCATGCTGGCGGAACACGCGCTGGCCGATCGCTGCGACGTTCTGTTCTCGCCCAGCCAGGGCCAGCAATCACCCTCCGAACTGGCCGATTGGCTGCTGGCCGACAAACTCCCGGTCCGCTTCCAGCTCCAGCTGCACAAGGTCCTGTGGGGCGATGTCGCCGGTAAGTGAAATCGAGATTGGATCTGCGATGAACCAGAACAAGAAGCGCGCCGTCGTACTGGTGTCCGGCGGAATGGACTCGGCGGTGGTGTTGGCGATGGCGCGTGAGCAGGGTTTTTCCTGCCATGCGCTCAGCGTTTCCTACGGCCAGCGCCACACCTCGGAACTGGCGGCCGCGGCCGAACTGGCGACGTCTGTCGGCGCCGAGCACAAGGTGGTCACCGTGGACCTGCGCAGCATCGGCGGTTCGGCGCTGACCGCCGACATCGACGTGCCCGAGCAGGGCGGCCAGGGCATCCCGGTCACCTATGTGCCGGCGCGCAACACCATCATGCTGTCGATCGCCCTGGGCTGGGCCGAAGTGCTGGGCGCGGACGATTTGTTCTGTGGCGTCAATGCCGTGGACTACAGCGGCTATCCCGACTGCCGGCCGGCCTTCATCGAGGCATTCGAGCGGCTGGCCAACCTGGCCACGAAAGCTGGCGTCGAGGGCCACGCCCTGCGCGTGCATGCCCCGCTGATGCGCCTGTCAAAAGCCGACATCGCCCGGGAAGGCGTCCGCCTGGGCGTGGATTTCTCGCGCACGGTGTCGTGTTACCAGGCCGACGACCAGGGTCGCGCCTGCGCCCATTGTGATGCCTGCCGCCTGCGGGCCGAGGGTTTCGCCGCCGCCGGCCTGGCCGACCCCACGCGCTACGCGCCGCGCGCATGATGCGGTAAACTGCGCGCCTTGTTTTCCCCGGTGGGCCGTTAGCTCAGTTGGTAGAGCAGAAGACTTTTAATCTTTTGGTCGAAGGTTCGAATCCTTCACGGCCCACAGCCCCATCCTGCAGGAGCGCCCTCAGACGCGAAGAAGTCCGCGCCTGAGGGCGCTCCTGCCTTGTCTCAGAAGCGGCGGGAAAGGCTCAGGCTGCCGTACACCGGCGCCTCCCGCTGGCCGCTGAATTCGCGGCTGCGACGGTAGTGGCCACCGGCCAGGCGCCAGGGACCGTGGCTCAGCACCACGCCCAGGCCAAGTTCGGCATACCCGGCGCGGCTGTCGACCGAATGGCTGTCCCGGGTCAGCGTGCCGTCCAGGGTGAGCTCATACGCCACCGCGCGTGCCTCCAGGCTGGCGAAAAAGTGCCAGTCCCATCCATCGCCGCCGCTCACGCCGTGCATGGGCGACGTGCCGTCGCCGGCCAGGCGCAGTGGATTGGAGCCGAAGTCGTCGGGCAGGTTCCTGCCGAACCGGAACTCGACGCCGGCATTCGCATACGTCGACGGGCTGCCGAGGGCGCCACCGGCGAACCAGATGCGGTCCCAGCCCAGGCCGCTGTCGCCGGGCACGGCCTGGTGGCGCCAGGCGCGTTCGTGCGCGAGCTGCAGCAGGGGTTCGTCGCGCAGCTGGTTGTCCCAGCCCTTGAACCGTTCGCGACCGAACAGGTGGTGGAAGCTGTCCTGCGCGGCTTCGCCCTGGGCCGACGGGCCGACGATGCCCAGGCGCAGGTGGGTGGCGGCCATGCGATCGCCGTCGCGCAGCTGCTGGCCGATGCCCAGCACCATCGTGCCGGCGTAGGGCCGGTCGTCCAGGATCAGGTCGGCGCGGGTCCCGTCGGTCGGCGTATAGATCGAATGGTGGAAGGTCAGCACCAGGTTGCGGTGCGTGCCCGGTCCCCAGGCCAGCCAGCGGGTGGCGCGGTCGAGCGTCGGCAGGCAGCCGGTCTCGGCGCGGGCCACCGTCGGCGTCGCCCAGGTGAAGGCGAAGGCGGCCGAATACCCCTGGTCCTGTCCCGCCTGGCCGTAGACGTCGTTGTCCGAACGTGCGGTGGCGGTGCCGCCGCAGCCCGCGTGGGCCAAGGGGGCGAGGCAGAGCAGGGCGGTGGCAAGCAGGGTCTGGCGGAGCATGCGGGGTAACCTGGCGCGCTGGGCGCACCAGTTTAACCATCCCGTTGCGGGCGCGCCTGAAGGCGCGCCTACAGGTCGGTGAGCAGTTCGAGCACGCGCGGGCCGTAACGTTCGAGCTTGGCGGCGCCGACGCCGCCGACGGTGCCCAGTTCGGCCAGCGAGGCCGGGCGGCGTTCGGCGATGGTGCGCAGGGTGGCGTCGTGGAAGATCACGTAGGCCGGCACCGCCTGTTCGCGTGCCAGGGCGGCACGCAGCTCGCGCAGGGCATCAAAAACCGGCTGGTCGGCCGGCGCCAGTTGCACCGGCACCGGCGCCCCCCGGGCCTGGCGCTCGCGATCGCGCTTTCGCACGACTTCCTCGCGCAGGCTCACGGCCTGTTCGCCGCGCAGCACGGCGCGGCTCTCGGGCGTCAGGCGCAGGCTGCCGTGGCCTTCGATGTCCACGTCCAGCAGGCCCATTGCCACCAGTTGGCGGAACACGCCCTTCCACTGCTGGGCCGTCAGTTCGCTGCCGATGCCATAGGTGCTCAGCTGGTCGTGGCCCAGCTGGCGCATGCGTTCGGTGTCGGCGCCGCGCAGCACGTCCACCAGGTGGGTGACGCCGAATCGCTGGCCGGTGCGGTAGACGCAGGACAGGGCCTTCTGCGCCGCCACCGTGCCGTCCCAGGTCTTGGGCGGCTCCAGGCAGTTGTCGCAGTTGCCGCAGTTGCCCGGGTGGTCCTCGCCGAAAGCCGCCAGCAGCGACTGCCGGCGGCAACGCGTGGATTCGCAATAACCCAGCAACAGGTCGAGCTTGCGGCGCTCCAGGCGCTGGCGGTCTTCGCCGGCGCCGGACTGGGCGATCATCTGGCCCAGGGTCACCACGTCGCCCATGCCGTAACACAGCCAGGCTTCGGCGGGGTCGCCGTCGCGGCCGGCGCGGCCGGTTTCCTGGTAGTAGCCCTCCACGGATTTGGGCAGGTCCAGGTGCGCGACGAAGCGCACGTCCGGCTTGTCGATGCCCATGCCGAAGGCGATGGTGGCGACCATCACGATGCCCTCCTCGCGCAGGAACCGGCGCTGGTTGGCTGCACGCACGCCGGCATCGAGACCGGCGTGGTAGGGCAGGGCATCGATGCCGCGCGCGGACAGGTAGGCCGCGGTTTCCTCCACCTTGCGCCGCGACAGGCAATACACGATGCCGGCCTGGCCCGGTCGTGGCTGCAGGAAATCAAGCAGCTGCTGGCGCGCGTTGTCCTTGAGCACCACCCGATAGCGGATGTTCGGCCGGTCGAAGGACGTGATGAAACACGGCGCGTCCTGCAGGTCCAGGCGTTCGGCGATTTCGCGCCGCGTGGGCGGGTCGGCGGTGGCGGTCAGCGCGATGCGCGGGATGTCGGGCCAGCGCTCGTGCAGCAGGTTCAGCTCGCGGTATTCGGGCCGGAAATCGTGGCCCCACTGGGAAACGCAGTGGGCTTCGTCGATCGCGAACAGGGCCAGCCGGCTGCGGCCCAGCAGGGACAGGAAACGTTCGGTCAGCAGCCGCTCGGGAGCCACGTACAGCAGGTCCAGCTCGCCGGCGAGCAACTGGGCCTCGACCCGGGCGGCCTGATCGCCGGGCAGCGAGGAGTTGAGGCAGGCGGCGCGCACGCCGAGCTGTTCCAGGGACTCCACCTGGTCCTGCATCAGGGCGATGAGCGGCGAGATGATGATGCCGGTGCCTTCGCGAAGCAGCGCAGGCACTTGGTAACAAAGGGATTTTCCGGCGCCGGTGGGCATCAGCACCAGGCAGTCGCCGCCGTCGAGCAGGTGCTCGACCACGGCGGCCTGCTGGCCACGGAATTCGGCATGGCCGAAGACGCGGCGCAGCAGATCAAGGGCGGTGGAAGTCATGCCGGCATTTTAGCTGGTGCCGGAGGGGTCCGGACGCACGCCTTCTTCACGTTGGATAGACTCGGGACGCTCCGACGGCGTTCGACCAAGACCAAAACCACAAAGGAACGACATGAATACGATCCGGATCTCCCTTCTCGCCGCGGCCGTGCTGGCCCTCTCCGCCTGCGGCGGCAAGCAGCCCGGCGACACCATCATCGACATGCAGGCCGAGGTCTGCGCCACGGGCGACCCGTCGGTGATGCAGAAGTACGTCTCCAAGAAGTCCCAGCCCGCGGTGGGCATGATCGCGGCGGTGATGTCCGAGCCCGCCAAGGCCGAGCAGATGAAGGCCCAGATCAAGGAAGAGTGCAGCAAGGCCGGTGAGATCGAGATCCTCGAGACCAAGATCGAGGGCGACAAGGCCACCGTCCGCTACCGCAATCCCGAGGGCAAGGAAGAAACCGACACCCTGGTGAAGGAAGACGGCGAATGGAAGCTGGACTTCAACATGGACAAGTAGGGCCATGCGCCTGACCGGCCCCCTGGCCGCCGCCATGCTGGCGGTGGTCCTGGCCGGGCCCGGGGCGGCGCGGCTTCCGGCCGCGCCGGCGCTGCCCGCCCTGCTCGACGTCGTTCCCCTGGCCGCATGGCAGGGCGAGCTGCGGCCGGGCGACCTGGTGTTCCGACGCGGCAATGGGCTGTGGAGTGGTTATTTCGCGGGGGCTTCCGGCGACGAGGGTTTTTTCAGCCATGTCGGCTTGCTGGTGCGCGAAGGTGGCCGCTGGCAGGTCGTGCATACCGAAGCCGACGACCGCACCGGCGTCGGGGGCGTGCGTACGGACAGCCTGCGGCATTTCCTCGCCGACGCCCACGGCGTGGCGGTGGTCCGGCCCCGGCTGGACCCCGCGCAAGTCGCGCGTACCGTGGCGTTGGCGCGTGACCGGCGCTGGCAGGCCATCCCGTTCGACGGCCGTTTCCGGCTCGACGACGGTGGCGAAGCGATGTACTGCACCGAGTGGATCCAGGCCCTGATGCTGGCCGCGACCGGCGAGGACATCGCACGGCCGCGCAGCCACTTCGGCCGCATCGAGATAATCAGCATCGACGATCTGCGGCTCAGTGCCCGGGTCGAACCGGTGTTCGACCACAGGCTGGCGACCAACGGCCGCTGAGGCCGCTCACTCGAGCAGCGAGCGCAGCATCCAGGCGTATTTTTCGTGGACCTGCAGGCGCTGGGTGGCCAGGTCCACCGTCGGGTCGTCGCCGGCGGCCTCGGCGGTCTTGAGGACCTTGCGCGCGGTGCGGCACACGGCCTCGTTGCCGCTGACCAGCTGGCGCACCATGCCCGTCCAGTCCAGGCCGCCTGGTGACTGTTCTTCCTTGATCGACGAGAGCTTGACGAACTCGGCATAGGATCCCGGCGCAGGGAAACCCAGGGCGCGGATGCGTTCGGCGATCTCATCCAGCGCCGTCCACTGTTCGGTGTACTGGGTCATGAACATCGCGTGCAGGCTGTTGAACATCGGCCCGGTGACGTTCCAGTGGAAGTTGTGGGTCTTGAGGTACAGCGTGTAACTGTCCGACAGGAAGGCCGACAAGCCGTGCGCCACCTTCCGGCGGTCCTTCTCGCTGATGCCGATGTCGATGCCGGGCGCGGAGGGCGCGGCGGCGGCCTTTTTCGATTTTGAAGCCATGGTGGGACTCCCTGGTTGAACCAAGGCAACCAGCCTACTCCCGCGGAAGTTGAAGTCCGATGAACTCCCCGTGCCGACGTTAGAATGGCGTTATATGTCTGCCCGACCGGCCCCGCTCCCGCCCTTGCCCGATGACGCCGTGCCCAGCCGCGAACGTGGCCGGCTGCTGCGCCTGCGCGGTGCCGCGCGCAAGGCGCCCGACGATGCCGGCAAGCGCGAAGCGTACGAAACCGCCCTGGCCGCAGCGAAAGCCACGTTCGCGGCGCGCCAGGCCAAGCGGCCGACGCCGCGTTTCGACGACAGCCTGCCGGTGTCGCGCGCGGCCGACACCCTGGTCGCACTGATCCGCAAGCACCCCGTGGTGGTGGTGGCCGGCGAAACCGGCTCGGGCAAGACGACCCAGCTGCCCAAGCTCTGCCTGGCTGCCGGCCGCGGCGGCGCCGGCCTGATCGGCTGCACCCAGCCGCGCCGCATCGCCGCGCGCGCGGTCGCCAGGCGCGTGGCCGAGGAGCTGCAGGTGCCGATGGGCGGCGCGGTCGGCTACCAGGTGCGTTTCACCGACAACGTCGGCGACGACACCTTCATCAAGTTCATGACCGACGGCATCCTGCTGGCGGAAATCCAGTCCGACCGCTGGCTGTCGAAGTACGACACGCTGATCATCGACGAGGCGCACGAACGCAGCCTCAACATCGACTTCCTGCTCGGCTACCTCAAGCAGCTGGTCGCCAGGCGCCCGGACCTGAAGCTGGTCATCACCTCGGCCACCATCGACACCGATCGTTTTGCGAAACACTTCGGCGATGCGCCGGTGGTGAATGTCGAAGGCCGTGGCTACCCGGTGGACGTGCGCTATTTCGCCCCGGACCGGGACGGGGAAACCGGGTCCGGGCCCGTCGATCTGCCGCTGGCCGATGCGATCGTGGCCGCGGCCGACGACATCACCCGCCAGGACCCGATGGGCGACATCCTGGTGTTCCTGCCCGGCGAGCGCGAGATCCGCGATGCCCATGCCGCGCTCAACCGGCGCAAGTACCGCTCGACCGAAGTGATTCCCTTGTACGCACGCTTGTCGGTGCGCGACCAGGACAAGGTGTTCAACCCCGGTCCGGGCCGGCGCATCGTGCTGGCCACCAATGTCGCGGAAACGTCGCTGACGGTGCCGCGCATCCGCTACGTCATCGACCCCGGCCTGGCGCGGGTGAAGCGTTACAGTCCGCGCGGCAAGCTCGACCGCCTGCACATCGAGCCAGTCAGCCAGGCCAGCGCCGACCAGCGCAAGGGCCGCTGCGGCCGCATCGCCGCCGGCGTGTGTTACCGGCTCTACAGCGAAGACGATTTCGCGGCGCGCCCGCGTTTCACCGATCCGGAGATCCTGCGCGCCTCGCTGGCCGGCGTCATCCTGCGCATGCTCACGCTGGGCCTGGGCCGGGTCGAGGATTTCCCCTTCATCGATCCGCCGGACCCGCGCGCGATCGCCGATGGCTGGCAGACCCTGGGCGAACTCGGCGCCGTCGATGACACGCGCCAGCTCACGGCCATCGGTCGCGAGATGGCGCGCCTGCCCGTGGACCCAAAGCTCGCACGCATGCTGGTCGCCGCGCGTGGCCATGGCGTGCTTCACGAGCTTCTGGTGATCGCCAGTTTCCTGGGCATCCAGGATCCGCGCGAACGCCCGGCCGACGCCCGCGAGAAGGCCGACAACGCCCACGCCGAATTCGCCGACCCCAACTCGGAATTCGTTGGCATCCTCACGCTCTGGGACGCCTACCGCGAAGCCCACGAAGACCTCACGCAATCGAAGTTGCGCGGTTGGTGCGAAAAACGATTCCTGGCTTTCCTGCGCATGCGCGAGTGGCGGGAATTGCACCGGCAGCTGCGCCTGGCCTGCGAGGAGCTTGGCTGGAACATTCCGGCCAGGGGGCAGGTGCAATCTTCCCCGGACGAGGATGGCGGGCGAACCAGCCCGCGGAGTGTTTCAGCCGACCCCGGGCGCCGCCGGAAGGCCGCGCCCGAGGCCAACCCCGCTTACCGCCAGCTGCACCGCGCCCTGATCGCGGGCCTACCTACGCAAATTGGCCACCGCACCGAAAAGGGCATCTACGACGCACCGCGCCAGCGCAAGTTCCAGCTGTTTCCCGGCTCGTCGCTGGCGAAACAACCGCCGGCCTGGGTGCTGGTGGCCACCCTGCTCGACACCCAGAAGGTCTGGGGCCTGATGGCCGCGAAGATCGAGCCCGACTGGGTGATCGCCGAACTGCCGCACCTGCTGGCGCGCAAACATTTCGACCCGCACTGGTCGCGCAGCCAGGGCCGGGTGCTCGGCAGCGAACAGGTAAGCCTGTTCGGCCTGGTGCTGGCGCCGAAAAAGCCCGTTCACTACGGCGGCCTCTATCCGGCCGAGGGGCGCGAACTGTTCATCCGCCAGGGCCTGGTGCCCGGCGAAGTGGATTGCCGCGCGCCGTTCCTCAAGCGCAACCTCGCCACGCTGGAAAAGGCCCGCGAAGAAGAAGCAAAGCTGCGCCGCGCTGGTCTCGTGGCCGACGAAGACTGGCAGGCGCGCTGGTACCTCGATCGCCTGCCGCCCGATCTCAATTCGGTCGCCGGTCTCGACGCCTGGTACGGCAAGCTCGCGCCGGAGCAGAAGCAGGTCCTGGAATGGCCGCTGGCCGAACTTCTGCCGGGCGAGGGCAGCGAAGCCGAACGTTTTCCGAAATATTTCCCGATCGGCGATACCCGCCTGGCGCTGCACTATCGCTTCGAGCCGGGGCACGCCGAGGACGGCGTCACCCTGGACGTGCCGCTTCACCTGTTGATGGCGCTCGACGCCACGCGCCTGGGCTGGCTGGTGCCGGGCCTGGTCGAGGAAAAGGCTACCGCGCTCATCCGCGGCCTTCCCAAGGCCCTGCGCCGGAACTACGTGCCGGCGCCGGACTTCGCGCGCGCCTTCGCCCAGGCCTTTCCGGAACCGGAAGCCGACAGCCTGGCCGGCACCCTGGCGCGCTTCCTGGGCAAGGCCACCGGCGCGCCGGTGGCGGCCTTGGATTTCGACGAGTCGGCGCTGGACCCGCACCTGCGCATGAACCTGCGCCTGGCCGAGCGCGATGGAACCATGTTGGCGCTCTCGCGCGACCTCGATGCCTTGAAGTCGCGCTTCGGCGACCGCGCCGAACAGGCCTTCGCCGAACGGGCCGGCGAGGACCTGGCGCAGGAGGGCCTGGTCCGTTTTCCCGATGCGCCGGTCCCGGTGCAGGTGCCCGGTGCCGCCGGCGTGCCGGCCTTCCCGGCGCTGGTGGACCAGGGCGGCACGGTTTCGCTCAGCGTTTTCGCCGACCGCGACGAAGCCGCGCGCGAACATGCCGCCGGCGTGCGCCGCCTGCTGCGCCTGGGGCTCGCCGACAAGTTGCGCCAGGCGCGCAAACAATTACCGGTCAGCCCGAAACTGGCGCTGCTGTACGCCACCATCGAAGGTTTCCAGCAGGCGCCGGGGCAGGGTCCCGCGCACGAACACCTGCGCAGCGACCTCGCCGACGCAGCGCTGCTGGCGGTAACCGACGGCGACCTGGGCGCCGTGCGTGACCCGTCGGCCTTCAGTGCGCAGCTGCTCGAAGCGGGCAAACGCCTGTTCCCCGAAGCGATGGCAAGGCTGCAGCTGGCCGAACAGATACTGGGTCTGGTGGCCGACATCAAGCCGCGGCTGGAATCACCGCTGCTGGGCTGGGCCAAGGGCAACCTCGACGACCTGAAGGCGCAGCTGGCCGGACTGGTGCCGCCGGGTTTCCTGCGCGAAACACCGGCCGAGGCGCTGTCGGAATACCCGCGTTACCTGAAGGCCCTGTCGCTGCGGGCCGAACGGGCGCTGCGCGACCCGGTGCGCGACCAGGCCCGCATGCTGGAACTCAAGCCGTTTGCCGATGCGCTTGAACGCGCCCGCGCCACCGGCGAAGCGGCGTTGCCGGCCTGGCAGTCCCTGCGCTGGGATCTTGAAGAACTGCGTGTCTCGCTGTTCGCCCAGGAGTTGGGCACCCGCCGCCAGGTTTCGGCCAAAAAACTCGCCCGCACCCTGCAGGGCCTGCAGGGGCGGGCGACGTAGGGCTTACTTGAGGCGCTTGACCGCAGCGCGGGAGTTGTAGCCTTCGACCTTCATGTACCAGGCGCCGAGCGCGCCCGGTTCGATGATGATCTTCGGATCTTCCAACTTCACCCGCAGGCGCGCGGTCGAATCGGCAACCTGCCAGACCTGGCCGTTGTCGAGCGTGAACCGGCTGCCCTGGCTCCAGCCGCGGAACTCGCCGCTGATCGACGAGTAGATCGCACCATCGGGGCCGGAGGGCTGGTTGAAGCCGCGGTTGTCGGCGACCGGCGTCGCCGCCGGCAGGGTCGAGGCGACCTTGCCGGTTTCGGCGGCGATGAAGGCATTGAGCGCCGCCAGTTCTTCCGGCGACAGCTTGTCC
Source organism: Arenimonas aestuarii (assembly GCF_054781715.1). NCBI lineage: Bacteria > Pseudomonadati > Pseudomonadota > Gammaproteobacteria > Lysobacterales > Lysobacteraceae > Arenimonas > Arenimonas aestuarii. The sequence continues at coordinate 224,054 of NZ_BAAGTW010000008.1, forward strand.
AGGCCCGCGGCCTTGAACTCGGCTTCGGTCATGCGCTCTTCCACCGAGGAGAACGACTGGGCCAGGGCGCTGCCGGCCATCACGGCGGACAGGACGAGGGACACAAGGAGCATTCGGCGCATGGTTTTAATCCGTACTGGTTGAACTGCCAGCAATCGCGGGGCAGTCTAACTCCCCGGCCAATGCAGGCGCCACTTGAACACCGCCACCCCCCCACAAACGCTTTTGCATCAAGCCCTGGCCAGTATCGAGGCCGGTGCCGCCTGGTGGCCGGCCCTGGTGGAAACCGCGGCGCGGCTGCCGGCCGACGCCGACCAGAACCGCGCGCTGGCTGTGTTCGAAACCCTCCGGCCCCTGCGCGCCGACCCTGAAGTGCTGGCCGCCGCCTGCCTGCACCAATGGCCCGCCCTGCGCGCCGCGCTGCCGGCCGCAGCGCTCGAGCAGGCGCCGCGACTCAAGCGCCTGCTCGAGGGCCTGGTCGCCGCCGGACAGGTGGACGACCTGCACCAGCACCGCCCCGGGCAGGGCAGTGCCGAAGGCCTGCGCCGGCTGCTGCTGGCCCTGGTGCGGGACCTGCGTGCAGTGCTGGTGCTGCTGGCCGTGCAGCTGGTGCGCCTGCGCGAAGCCGCATCGCTTCCGGAGGACGAACGTCGGGCGCTGGCCGAACTCGCCCGCGACATCCACGCGCCACTGGCCAATCGCCTGGGCATCTGGCAGCTCAAGTGGGAGCTCGAGGACCTGGCCTTCCGCTGGCTGCAGCCGGACACCTACCAGCGCATCGCGCGCCTGCTGGACGAAAAGCGCGGCGACCGCGAGCGGTTCATCGACGAGGCGATGGTTCGCATCCGCGCCGCACTTGCGGAAGCCGGCGTGCGCGGCGCCGAGGTCGCCGGCCGGCCAAAGCACATCTACAGCATCTTCAAGAAGATGCAGCGCAAGGGCGTGCCCTTCAGCGAGCTCTACGACATCCGCGCCGTGCGCGTGCTGGTGGACGACATCCCCAGCTGTTACACGGTGCTCGGCGTGGTGCACCAGCTGTGGCCGTCGATCCCGTCCGAATTCGACGATTACATCGCCCATCCCAAGGGCAATGACTACCGGTCTCTGCACACCGCGGTGATCGGCCCGGGCGGGCGCACCCTGGAAATCCAGATCCGTACCCACGAAATGCACGAACACGCCGAACTGGGCGTCGCCGCGCACTGGCGCTACAAGGAAGGCGGCGGCGCCGATGCCAGCTTCGAGCGCAAGGTGGCCTGGATGCGCCAGCTGCTCGAGGCCCGCGACGACCGCGACGAAACCCTGGTTCAGGGCTTTTCCACCGAACTGGTGGAAGACCGCGTCTACGCCATCACGCCGCGCGGCGAGGTGGTCGACCTGCCGCGCGGTGCCACCGTGCTCGATTTCGCCTACGCGGTGCACACCGAGGTCGGCCATCGCTGCCGCGGCGCCAAGGTCAACGGCCGCATCGTGCCGCTCGACCACCAGCCTGCCACCGGCGACCAGGTGGAGATCCTCACCGCCAAGACCGCCGAACCGCGCCGCGACTGGCTGCTGGCCAGCAACGGCTTCCTGGCGACCGGCCGCGCCCGCGACAAGGTGCGCGCCTGGTTCCACCGCATCGACCGCGCCCGCAACCTGCACGACGGCAAGGACCTGCTGGAAAAGGAACTGCGGCGCATGGCGCTGACCCAGGCCGACCTGGCGCCGGTGCTGGCGAAGTTCAAGCTTGAGTCCACCGAAGACCTGCATCTGGCGCTGGCCCTGGGCGACCTGGGCCCGAGCCAGGTCACGCGCTGCCTGCACGACCACGCACAGGCGGAAAAGGAACCGGCCGAGCCGGCGCCGCTGACCCGCCGCAGCGCACCGCCGCCGCCGAACGCACCGTTCACCGTCGAAGGCGTCGGCAACCTGCTCAGCCAGATCGCGCGCTGCTGCCAGCCGGTGCCGGGAGATCCGATCGTCGGCTACCTCACCCGCGGTCGCGGCGTCAGCATCCATCGCGCCGGCTGCCCGGCGCTGCAGCGGCTTGAAGCACGCAATCCCGAGCGGCTGCTGCCGGTCGAATGGGGGCGCGGTACCCGCGGGAGTTACGACGTTGACATCCAGGTGCACGCCTTCGACCGCAAGTGGCTGCTCAAGGACCTGACCAACACCATTGCCCAGCAAGGCGTGAACATCCTCGGCCTGCAGTCGCGGGTCGACGACGACAAGGGACTGGCCGAACTGCGCCTTGCCGTGCGCGTGGCCGATTTCGGCCAGCTCAGCGACCTGCTTGGGCGCCTGAGCGCCGTGCCCGGCGTGCGCGAGGCGCATCGCCTGGGCTGACCCGGCCGGGGTCCGTTCACCTTGCGCTGCTATCCTGCCGCGCATGGACAAGGGAACGGCATGAATCATCGCAAGGACCCCGGTGCGACCCCGTCGCTGGGCGCCCTGGACCAACTTGACCTGGACCGCCCGCGTGGCCGCGAAGGCCCCGACGGCCCGCCGCCGTCCTCGCCGAGGGTGCAGAAGCCGCCCCGGCGGATGTTCTGGGCGTGGCTGGCCCTGGCCGCCCTGGTCGTCGTGGTGGCCCTGCTGCTGGCCCTGGGCACCTGGCGCGAAAGCCTGAGCCTGGCGCTGATCCCTTCGTCCGAAGTCAACCGCGAAATCGAAGCCGCGCAACTGGCCCTGGCCCGCGGCGAGCTCAGCCGCGCCGATGGCCAGGGGGCGCGCGAGCGTTTCCAGGCCGTGCTGGCCCGGGATCCCGACCACCCGGCCGCGCGCAGCGGCCTGGTCGCCGTGCGCGAAGCAGCGCTGGTACATGCGCGCGCCGCGCTGGCCAGCGGCGATCTCGCTGCCGCCCGCCAGCACCTGGCCCTGGCGCGGGCCATGGCCGCGCCGGCCGACGACCTGGCAGGCATCGAGGCGGAGCTTGCCAATCGCCAGTCCGCGGAGGCCGACATCGCCCAGCGCCTGCAGGCGGCGCAGCAGGCCCAGGCCCAGGGCCGCATCGAACAGCAAGGTGATGGTGCGCTGGCGCTCTACGAGGACGTGCTGCGCCTGCAGCCCGACAACGCCATCGCGCTCGAAGGCCGGCGCAGCGTGCTGGCCGGCCTGCTTGACGGCGCCGAGCGCGCGCTGGCCGACGGCGACCTGCGCACCGCCGGCGCGCTGGTCGATCGCGTCGTGAAAGCCGACCCGAGCCACCTGGGCCTGCCGGCCGTCCAGGCGCGCCTGGGCGAGGCCCGCGCCGCCGGCGAAAACGCCCGCGAAACCGCGCTCAAGGCGGCCCAGACCGAATTGCGCGCGGGCCGCCCGGAAGCGGCGGTACTGGGTTTCCAGGCGCTGTTGGCGGAGCAGCCCGACGATGCCCAGGCGCGCCAGGGAATGGACGATGCCGCGGCGATGCTGGCAGCGCGCGCCAGCCGCCTTGCCGCCGATTTCGAATTTGATGCCGCCGCCGAAGCGATCGGGCGTGCGCGGGAATGGGCACCCGGTTCGCCGGCCGTGGCGATGGCCGAACGCCGGCTTGAACAGGCGCGCGCGGCGCGCGAACAGGTGTCGCGCCAGGCCTTGGACCGGGACGAACTCAATGCCTTGCTCGACGAGGCCGCGGCCGCGATGCGTGCCGGCGACCTGGTCGACCCGCCGGGAGCCAGCGCCTGGGACCTCCTGCGCCGGGCACAGGCCATGGCCCCGGACGACGGTGGGGTGCGCCGTGCTTTTGTTGAATACAGCCGGCGCGCCCGCGCCTGCTTCGAGGACGAGCTGGCGGGCAACCGCCTGGGCGCGGCCCAGGCCTGCCTGGATGCGCTGGTGGTGCGCGATCGCGGCGGCGATGCGCTGGCGGACGAACGCCGGCGCCTGGCCGACCGCTGGCTGGCCTTTGGCGAAGAGCGCTTGGGAGCCGGCGAGTTCGCGCTGGCGCGCCGCGCGCTGTCGGCGGCGCGCGAAGTGGATCCCTCCAATCCGCGCCTGGAAACCTTCGCCGAACGCCTGCGTCGTGCCGGCGGCTGAGGAGTCAGCGCCCGGGAAGTTCGTCCAGCAGCCTGCGCAGCGGCGCCCGCACCACGTCCGGTGAAAAATGCCGGCGGGTGTTTTCCAGCCCGCCTTCCGAGAGCCGCGACCACAGCACGGCATCGTCGTGCAGGCGCAGCACGGCATCGGCGAACGTGTCGGCATCATCGGCCACCAGCACGTCCTCCCCATCCACCAGGTGCATGCCCTCGACCGCGCAGGTCGTGGCCACCACCGGCAGGCCATGCGCCAGGGCCTGGTTCACCTTGCCCTTGACCCCGGCGCCATAGCGCAGCGGGGCCACGGAAATACGCACCTCGCGCAGCAGCGGCCCAAGGTCGGGGACATAGCCGTGGAAGTGGATGTCGGGGTGCTGGCCGAGCGCCTTGATGGCGGGCGGGGAGTCGCCGCCGACCAGGTGCAGGGGCAGGCCCGGATGGCGGGCGTGGATGCGCGGCAGGATGTCGGTGGCCAGCCAGAGGGCTGCATCAACGTTCGGCGGGTGCCTGAAGCCGCCGACGAAAAGCAGGCCTTCGCGTCCGTCGAAACCCGGGCCCGGTTCGGCGATGTCATGGATGTTCGACACCACGTCCACGCGTGCGTCCGGTGCTTCGCCGGCCAGCAGCAGGCGTTCTGCTTCGCTGACCACCCAGGTCAGGTCGGCCTGGGCCACGAGGGCCAGTTCGGCCTTGCGGGTGCGCGCAGCCGTGCGCAGGCCGGCGGTGTCGCCGGCGAGCTCGGCTTCGCGCTGTTCGCGCAGGAAATGCAGGTCGACGGTGTCGAACACCACCCGTGCATGCGGCGCCTGCGAGCGCAGCAGCGGCAGCACCGGCCCCAGCACGTAGTGCCGGCTGCCGATGACCAGGTCGAAACGTTCCCCGTGCTGGGCCAGCCAGCGCGGCACGTCGGCCAGCCAGGGGTGCCACCAGGTCTCGACACCCAGCTGCTGCAGGGCATTGGTGTAGGCGCCGTCGTGGGCGCGGTTCTCGGGGAAGAACACCACCGAGCAACCTTCCTCGCGCAGGAGCCGCAGCAGGGCGGTCATGCGCAGCGAGCCGGAATCGCGGTCCGGGGTGGGCGTGCAGGCGTCGAGCACCAGCACGCGGTGCTTGCGGCCACGTTCGCTGGCGACTTCGGCGCCGGCCGAGGGCGGCTGGTGCTCGCCTGCCAGGACCTCGCGCCAGCGTTGAACGAACTTGACCTGGTTGGCGACCTGGTAGGCCTTCACGCCACTGCCGGTATCGGTGCCCGACGTGACGCCCTCGTGGTGCACCACCACGGACGCCGGCTGGTAGCGCACCTTCAGGCCCCGGCGGCGAACGCGCATCGCCAGGTCGGTGTCTTCGTAGTAGGCCGGCGCATAGAACGCGTCGAAACCGTCGAGGCTGTCGAACAGTTCGCGCCGGATCGCGATGGACGCGCCCGAGCAATAGTCCACTTCGCGCACGAAGTTGAAGCGCGGGTGTGCCGGGTCCTCGAAGCGTCCGTAGTTCCAGCACGAGCCGTCGGCGAAGATGATGCCGCCGGCTTCCTGCAGCTGCCCGTCCGGGTACACCAGCTTGCTGCCGGCCAGGCCGGTGTCCGGGTACTGGTCGAAGGTGGCCAGCAGGGCGTCGAGCCAGCCTGGCTGCACCGTGGTGTCGTTGTTGAGGAAGACCAGGAACTCGCCGCGTGCCTTCGCGGCCCCGGCGTTGCACGCACCGATGAACCCCAGGTTCTTTGCATTGCGCAGGAACACCAGGCCCGGCACCGTCGGCAGCAGTTGCGCCGTGGCGTCCGACGAACCGTCGTCGACCACGATGACCTCGAAGTCGGTGCCGTCTCCGGAATCGGCCAGCGCGCGCAGGCACGCCAGGGTCATGTGCAGTTGGTTGTAGACCGGCACGATGATGCTTGCCCGCGGCGTCGTCGGGCGTGGCAGCCGCAGCGCGGCACCACTGGCCGAGGGCGAGGGCGAACGCGGCAGCAGCCGGTTGTCGCCGGGCGGCGCGGCCCGGCGCTGGCGCCAACGCTCCAGGGTGCCGGCCCAGCCGCGCACGCGCAGGCTGGTAACGGCACGCCCGCCGAGCGAACGCAGCCGGCGCAGCCGGAACGCCAGGCCCTGCAGGCCGGAACGCAGCGCATCCAGGGCCTGCTGGGGACGCCGGGCCAGGCGCCACGCGAAGGAAGACTGCACGCGCGTGAGCGCCTTGTTCAGTTCATCGCGTTGCCCCAGGGCAACATCGCGCTGGCGGGCGAGGTCGCTGCAGTCGCGCTGGTAATAACCGTGGGCGTCGGCAAGTTGCTGGTCGAGTCGGGCGATCTGCTCGAGGTGGGCCTGGGTCTCTTCGATGGCCTGGCTGTTGCGTTCCAGCGTGGCGCGCAGCTGCGCTATCGAATCGAGTTGCCTCTCGCCGAGCCTGCGAGCCGATTCGAGCTCCGCGCGCTCACGCTGCAGTTCGGTCGCCAATGCCTGGCGATGTCTTTCGCTGCCCTGGAGCTGGGTTTGCAGTTTGAATGCCCAGTCGGCGCGACGAGCCAGTTCGTCGCTTTGCTCGGCCAGGGCGCTCTCTTTATTCCGGAGTGCGGCGTCGCGCAAGGCCACGGATTCGGCCAGGGCCAGTCGTGCGCTGCAGTCGGGGCCTGCGGCGGGCAGCAGCAGGGGAGCAGGGCGGGTCGGCAGCTGCCGGACCCAGGCAGCCGCCATGGGTGCAAGCCCTTCGTCCTGGGCAGGGATGCGTGTGCGTGCGGCTTCGATACGTTGCCGGTCTGCGGCCAGCTCCGACAAGGCCCGGCCGAAGGCCTCGGCGCCGCCGGCAAGGCACCAGCCGGCCCCTGTTTCCGCGATCCGCTCGGCCGGGGCGCCCAGCCCGGCACAGAGCACGGGCAGGCCCAGCGCCCACATTTCCGACAGCGTGTAGGACCAGGTTTCCGGAACGGTGGAGGGCAGCAGGGCCAGGTCCGGGGCCAGGGCCGACAGCCAGCGCGGAAGGTCTTCGCGCCGGTAGTCCTTCTTGACGTGCACGCCTGGCCGTCCCAGGTACCGGTGACCCTGCGGCCCGGTGCCGAGCAGCACCAGTTCGACGCCGGCCGGCAAGGCCATGACCAGTCCGTCGAGCAGTTCGCTGCCCTTGGCGCCATGCACGCGCCCGGGCACCAGCACCCGCAGCGGCGCGCCGGGCCGGGCCTGCGGCCGGCCGGGCAGTGGCCCGAAAGGCGCCAGCCCGTGGTTGATGACCGTCCACGCGCGTCCGGCCAAGGCGGGAGCCAGGGCCCGGTAACGATCACGGGCGAATGTGCTGGGTGCCACGAGCGCCACATCATGCTGTTCGATGCTCGCGAAAAGTTCCTCGCGGAGTGCCCACCAGCGTGACGCTTCCCGCGTCGCGAAGAGGAACCCGGGCCCGGCCTCGCTGATCTTCGCGGCGAGCGTGGCTTCGTCGAAAGGCGCGCAGGCCGGGTCGCGCGCATCGTGGAGCAGGGGCCACGCCGGGAACAGGTCGTGCGCGCAGAGCGCGGTGGGCAGGCCCGTGCGCAGGACGTCCAGCGAGTGACCGATCAGCGACGACACCAGGACGGCGCCTATGTTCCATCGGGCGAGCAACTGGGCGAGCACCGCCTCGACGTCCGGCGACGCAGCGCTGCAATCGGCGATGGGTGCGGCCAGGGGCCAGGCCTGCAGCGGCGGTGCGTCCAGGTCGGCGTGCAGGCAGAGTTCGCGACCGAATGGCGGGCGGTCGTCGGCGCCACGGGCCACCAGCACCAGGTGTTCGCGCGACGTGTCGGCCTGCATGAGGTCGCGTACGAATCGCTCCGCGCCGCCACCCCAGGCGTGGAGCACATGCAGCACGACGGGGCGCCCGGGGCGGATCCGGCGGCCGGGTGTCCCGGCCATCGCCAGCAAGGCGCGCACCGGCAAGGGCGGCGGCCCGGCCGCCGGGGCGGCCTGGCCCACCTGCACGCAGGGAAGCAGGCCGCAGCGGCCCGTCAGGCCGTCGCCGAAGGTATCGGGCGTCGTCGCGGCGCCACCGCGCCAGAGTGAACATTCCGCGGACCAGCCGTCCCAGGCGAATGCGGCGTGTTCGCCGAAGGTCCAGGCCAGCGTGTCCCCCTGCTCACCCAGGGGCCAGCGCCCGTCCAGGGGCGAGAGCACGTCCCAGTCCGCCTCGTGCCACGCAGCGTGCAAACGTTCCAGCGCCGACGCCTCCGGCTCGACCCCTTCGCGCAGCAACAGCACGTCCCGGCCGGGATGCTCGGCGCGGGCGCGCTGCAGCGCCTCGGCCGGCGAGTCGGCCCATCGGCACGTGACCGGTCGGGAAGTGGCGTCCATGCGGGGTGTTCAGTCTCGGGTGGGGGCGGGGAGATGGCGGCCTGCTAGACTCGCCGCACCCCGGGATTATCCATGTCCGTGCCCCGAAACGCTTCCCCCAAATCCTCAGGCTCTGCTTCCGCCCGTTCCCGCTGGCGTACCTGGCTCTTCCGCGGCGCATTGTTGGCGCTGGGTCTGGCCGTGGGCGTGGGCGTGCCGCTGTTCTACGTGCTCGACAAGCGCGTACGGGCGGAGTTCGACGCCCTGGTCTGGCAGGTGCCCACCCGCGTTTATGCCCGGCCGCAGTCCCTGGCGCCGGGAACACGCCTGGATGCCGACACCCTTTTGCTGGAACTGTCCGCGGCCGGCTACCGCGAAGACGGCGGCGACCTGCCCGGTACCTGGGCCCGCCAGGGCAAGCGCTTCGATGTCGCGACCCGGGCCTTCACCGGCCTCGAAGGCCCGGTGCCGGGGCGCCGGCTGTCCGTGGTGGTCGAAGGCGGTCGCGTGGCGACGGTCACCGACCGCAAGTCGGGCAAGCCGGTCGACGATGCCCACCTGGACCCGGCACGCATCGCCACGCTATATGGCGACGTCACCGAGGAACGCCGGCTGGTGCAGCTCAAGGACGTGCCGTCGCTGCTGGTCACCGGCCTGCAGGCGGTGGAAGACCGCAACTTCAAGCACCACCACGGCATCGACCCCTGGGGGATCCTGCGCGCCGCCTGGGTGAATACCCGCGAAGGCGAGATCGAGCAGGGCGCCAGCACGCTGACCCAGCAGCTGGTGCGAAACCTCTTCCTCAGCCGCGAGGTGGCGTGGACCCGCAAGATCAAGGAAGCCAGCTACTCGATCATCATCGAGGCGCGTTACGACAAGCAGCGCATCCTCGAGGCGTATTTCAACGAGGTCTACCTGGGCCAGCACGGCAACCAGGCCATCCACGGCATCGGCGCCGGCGCCGAGTTCTGGTTCGGTCGCGACCTCTCGGCGCTGCGTACCCAGGACATGGCGCTGCTGGTGGGCATGATCCAGGGCCCGTCGGTCTACGATCCCCGACGCAGGCCGGAAGCGGCGCTGAAGCGCCGCAACCTGGTGCTGGCGGTCTGGCGCGACACCGGCCTGATCACCGCCGGCGAGGCGGAAACGGCCATGGCGTCCTCGCTGGGCGTCAGCGCGCGCCCGGGCGTGGCCTCGAACCGCAACCCGGCCTTCATGGACCTGGTGCGCCGCCAGCTGGCGCGCGACTACCCGGCCGACGCGCTGCGCGGCGCCGGCCTGGTGGTGGTGACCACGCTGTCGCCTTCGGCCCAGCTGCGTGCGGAGCAGGCCGTCACCGGCACGCTCGACAAGGTGCAGCGCAAGGACGGCCCGGCCCTGCAGGCCGGCGTCGTCCTGACCGACACCCAGACCGGCGAGGTGCTGGCCATGGTCGGCAACCGCGACACCGACCAGCCGGGCTTCAATCGCGCGCTCGAAGCGCAGCGACCCGTGGGGTCGTTGCTCAAGCCGATGGTTTACCTGCTGGCGCTGGCCCAGCCCGACCGCTGGTCCCTGGCGACGCCGGTGGAGGACGCCCCGGTGAACCTGGTGCTTCCCAACGGCAAGCGCTGGAATCCCGAGAATTCCGACGGGCGCAGCCATGGCCGGGTCAGCCTGGCCGACGCGCTGGCGCATTCGTACAACCAGGCGACGGTGCGCGTGGGCATGGACGTGGGCCCCGAGCGCCTGGCCGAACTGCTCAAGGTGCTGGCCGGCCTGCGCGCCGATCCCAATCCGTCGCTGATATTGGGTTCGGTCGACCTGAGCCCGTTCTCGATGGCGCAGGTCTACCAGTTCCTGGCTTCGGGTGGCGAAATCCAGCCGCTGCGTGCCGTACGCGGCGTCATCGACGCCAAGGGCGAGGCCATCAGCGAGTACGACTTCAAGGCGGCGCCGGCCCAGGAGGGCGATGCGATCGCCGCACGCCTGGTAACGCTGGCGCTGCAGGACACGGTCACCCGCGGGACCGCCAGCCAGCTGGTGCGCGATGGCCTGGGGCACCTCAAGCCGGCCGGCAAGACCGGCACCAGCAACGACAGCCGCGACAGCTGGTTCGCGGGCTATACCGGTAGTCACCTGGCGGTGGTGTGGGTCGGCAACGACCGCAACGAGCCCACCGGGCTTTACGGATCGACCGGCGCGATGCGCGTGTGGTCCTCGATTTTCAAGGAACTGCCAAGCGCGCCGCTGGATGTCGGCACCCAGGGCCTGGAGTGGGGCTGGGTGGATGCCGAGGTGTTCGCGACCACCGAAGAGGACTGCGAGGGCGCACGGCGCTATGCCTTCGTCGGGGGCTTTCTGCCGCCCGAGCACGTCAGCTGCCGCAGGAACAGCTGGCTGGACTGGTTCCGCCGGGGCGGCGACGATCGCCGGGACCGCCGCGATGACCGTGACAGAAGGACCGACTGACGTGTTTCTCCGCCTTGCCGCATTTGCACTGGCCTTGCTGTTGGCCGCCTGCGCCTCCGCGCCCCCGGGCCCGGCCGCGCGCAGCGCCGGCGCCAAGGTGACGAAGGCATCGCCGGCCGAACTGGTGGCCAAGGTGCGCGCCGCCGGCGAACACGGCCACGAACTCGAAGTGCAGCCGCTGCGCGACCCCCAGGTCGAAGACCTGCGCGCGCGCGCCAAGGCCGAGGAAGATGCCGGTGACGTCACGGCGGCATTCGAAACCCTGGCCCAGGCCCTGGTGATCAGCCCGGACGATCCGGACCTGCTGCAGTGGCAGGCCGAACTGGCGCTGCTGCGCCGCGCCTGGAAACAGGCGGAAGCGCTGGCCGCGAAGTCCTTCGAACTCGGCCCGAAACTGGGCGGACTGTGCCGCCGAAACTGGGCCACCATCGGCCACGCCCGCGCCATGCGTGGCGCGCACGAGGCGGCCGACGTCGCCCATCGCCAGGGCGAGTCCTGCACGGTGTCGCCGCCGGTCCGCATGTAGGTGGGCGACCTGGCTCAACGCACGCTCGCCGCGCTCGCGCCGGACGGGCCGCTGGCGACCGGGCTGGAGGGCTTCGTGCCGCGTTCGGCGCAGAACCAGCTGGCCCAGTCGGTCGCCCAAGCCATCGACGACCGGGCCACCCTCGTGGCCGAGGCCGGCACCGGCACCGGCAAGACCTACGCCTACCTGGTGCCGGCGCTGCTGTCGGGCCAGCGCGTGATCCTCTCCACCGGCACGCGGGCACTGCAGGACCAGCTCTACCACCGCGACCTGCCGCGCGTGCGCCAGGCCCTGGGCGCCGGCATCAAGACGGCGCTGCTCAAGGGCCGGGCCAATTACCTGTGCCTGTACCGCATGGAACAGGCCAAGGGCGAAAAATTCCAGTCGCGCGAGGTGGTCGGGCATTTCCAGCGCGTGGTGGCCTGGGCCGGCCGCACGATGCGCGGCGACCTGGCCGAACTGGCCGACCTGCCCGAGGATTCACCGCTGTGGCCGCAGGTCACCTCAACGGCGGACAACTGCCTGGGCAGCGAGTGCCCGTTCTGGGACGAGTGTTTCGTGGCCAAGGCGCGCCAGCAGGCGCAGGCCGCCGACCTGGTGGTGGTCAACCATCACCTGCTGCTGGCGGACCTGGCGATCAAGCAGGAAGGATTCGGCGAAATACTGCCTGGCGCCTCGGCCTTCGTGCTCGACGAAGCGCACCAGCTGCCGGAGCTGGCGGCGCAATTTTTCGGCGAAGGCATTTCGGCGCGACAGCTCCTGGACCTGGCCCGCGACTGCCTGGCCGAGTGCAAGAACGTCACCGCCTCCCTGGCCACGGTGATGGGTCCGGCGCGCGCCCTGGAACAGGCCATGCGCGACCTGCGCCTGGCCCTGGACAAGCTGCCCCAGCGCGGCCCGCAGGCGCGGCTGATGGCCGTGCCCGGCGCGCCGGCCGCGCTGCAGCACCTCGAACATACCCTGGCCGAACTCCAGCGCGTGCTGGGCCCGCTGGCCGACGCGGCGCCGGGCTTCGCGGCCTGTGGCGACCGCGCGGTGGAGCTGCGCCGCCGCCTGGCGGCCTGGCTGGCCGAAAAACCGGACCCGGAAAAAATGGGTCCGGAGTCGGCGTCCTCGGCGGCTGAGCCGGATGCCGGATCGGCGCATCCCGATATCGACCCCGACGCCACCTTCTCGGTGAAGTGGTACGAGCTGACCCAGCGCGGCTTCACCCTGCAGCGCACGCCGCTGGACGTCTCCGGGCCGCTGCGCGACTACCGCGAAAAGAGCCGCGCCGCCTGGATATTCACGTCGGCGACGATGGCGGTGGATGGCCATTTCGCCCACCTCGGCCGACGCCTGGGCCTGGACGAGCCGCGCGAGCTGCTCCAGCCCAGCCCCTTCGACTGGCCCAGGCAGGCCCTGTGTTACCTGCCGCGCGGCATGCCCGAGCCCAACAGCCGCGACTACGTCGGTGCCGTGCTCGACGTCGCCTGGCCGGTGCTTGAGGCGTCCAAGGGCCGCGCCTTCCTGCTCTTCACCTCGCACCGCGCGCTGCGCGAGGCCGCCGAGGAGTTGCGCGACGCGCCCTGGCCGCTGTTCGTGCAGGGCACCGCGCCGCGCAGCGTATTGCTGGAACGTTTCCGTGCCTCCGGCAATGGCGTGCTGCTGGGCGCCGCCAGTTTCTGGGAAGGCGTGGACGTCGCCGGCGAAGCACTCAGCGTGGTGGTCATCGATCGCCTGCCGTTCGCCGCGCCCGACGACCCCGTGCTTGAGGCCCGGCTCGAGGCCGTGCGCCGGCGCGGCGGCAACCCGTTCCGCGACGAACAGCTGCCGCAGGCGGTGATCGCGCTCAAGCAGGGCGTCGGCCGGCTCATCCGCAGCGACCACGACCGCGGCGTGCTGGTCCTGTGCGACCCGCGCCTGCTCGGCAAGCCCTACGGGCGGACCTTCCTGGCCAGCCTGCCGCCGTTCCCGCGGACCCGGGACATCGAGGACGTGCAGCGCTTCTTCGCCGACGCCGGCCAGGACGATGCGCCGCTTGCGGCACAATCAACGCCATGAAGCTCCTGGCCATCGAAACCAGCACCGAAGCCTGCTCCGTCGCCCTGTACGCCGACGGCCAGGTAGTCGCGCGCCACGAACTGGCGCCGCGCCGGCACACCCAGCTGGTGCTGCCCTGGGCCGACGAACTGCTGGCCGAAGCCGGCCTGGCCAAGGCGCAGCTCGACGCGATTGCGGTCGGCCGCGGACCGGGCGCGTTCACCGGCGTGCGCCTGGCCATCGCGCTGGTGCAGGGCCTGGCGCTGGCGCTGGACCGGCCAGTGCTGCCGGTGTCCACGCTGGCGGTTCTGGCGATGCAGGGTCAGGGCGACAACATCCTCGCCACCATCGATGCGCGCATGGGCGAGATCTACCTGGGCGCGTTCGCACGTGATGCCGACGGCCTGGTCAGCGCCACCGGCCCGGAAGTCCTGTGCGCCCCTTCGGAAGCGCCGCATCCCGAAACGCCGGTGCAAGGAGTCGGCTCAGGTTTCACGGCCGTCGGCAGTGCGCTGGTCGCGCGCCTGGGCGACCGCCTTGCCGGCGTTGATGCCAGCGCGCTACCGCGGGCGCGCGATCTCGCCAGCCTGGCCGTGCGTGCCTGGCAGCGGGGCGAAGCGATTGCAGCCGACGCGCTCGAGCCTGCCTACCTGCGCGACAAGGTCGCGCTTACGCTCGCCGAGCAGGGCAAACCGGTTCCGCGCTAGCGGCTAGAGCAGGACCAGCGTCGCCAGGCCAAGGAAGGAAAAGAAGCCCATCACGTCGGTGACCGTGGTCAGCACCACGCCGCCGGCCAGGGCCGGGTCGATGCGCATGCGGCGCAGAAGCAGCGGCACGCCGACGCCAGCCAGCGCCGCAGTGACCAGGTTGATCACCATCGCCGCCGCGATCACGCCGCCCAGGGGCCAGTCGCTGAACCACAGCGCCGCCACCACGCCCACGACCATGGCCCAGGCCAGGCCATTGAGCAGGCCGACCATCACTTCCTTGTTGAGCAGGGCGCCGACGTTGCCCATGCCGACCTGGCCCAGGGCCATGCCGCGCACCATCAGCGTGAGGGTCTGGGTGCCGGCGACGCCGCCCATGCTGGCGACGATCGGCATCAGCACGGCCAGCGCGACCAGGCGTTCGATGGTGCCTTCGAAGCGACCGATGACCCACGAGGCCAGGAAGGCCGTAAGCAGATTGATGCCCAGCCACAGTGCCCGCCGGCGCGCCGCGCGCGCGACCGGGCTGAACATGTCCTCGTCCTCGTCCAGGCCGGCGGCGCTGAGCGCCTGGTGGGCGGCGTGGTCGCGGATGATGTCGACGACGTCGTCGATGGTGATGCGGCCGAGCAGGATGTTGTTGTGGTCGACCACGGGGGCCGACACCCAGTCGTGGTCGGAGAACTGGCTGGCGACGTCGTGCGCCGGCGTATCGACCTGGATGGCCGGCTGTTCGTCGTCGAAGAGTTCGTTGATGGGCGTGCTGGCATCGTGGGTCAGCAGTGACGCCACGGAAACGCGGCCCAGGTACTGGTGCCGGCGGCTCACCACGAACAGGTGGTCGGTGTGCTCGGGGATCTCGCCGCGCAGGCGCAGGTAGCGCAGCACCACGTCCACGGTGACATCGGTGCGCACCGTGATGACGTCCGGGTTCATCAGGCGGCCGGCGCTGTCCTCGTCGTAGGACAGCACCTGCTCCAGCCGTTCCCGGTTCTCCCGGTCCATCGACTTGAGAACTTCTTCGATGACCGTGTCGGGCAGGTCCTCCGCCAGCTCGGCCAGGTCGTCGATGTCCAGGTCTTCGACGGCCGCGACGATTTCGTCGGTGTCCATCTCGGCCAGCAGGCTTTCGCGCACGTCGTCGCCGACATGCACCAGCACCTCGCCGTCATCCTCGGGATCGACCAGGCCCCAGACGATGTTGCGCTTGGCCGGCGGCAGCGATTCGAGCAGGTTGCCGATTTCCGCCGGCGACAGCGAATTCACCAGGCGGCGCACCGGCCCCAGCCGGCCCGAGTCGAGCGCGTCCGACAGCAGCCGAAGCTGCCGGGCGGTCTTGTCGTGGTGCGCGGCGTCGGCCATGGGCGGGCTCCGTTGAAAGCCCGCACATTATGGCCGGGATGTCCCCTAGCGGGCGAGCCAGCGTTCGATGGCGGCGCGATCGTGGCAGCGAAGCAGGGTGGTGGCGCGCCGGCGCAGGCTGCCGTGGTCGGCCTCGCGCACGGCCTTGCGCACCTCCAGCAGGGTTGAAGGATGCAGGCTGAAGTCGCGCAGGCCCAGGGCCAACAGCATCGGCACGTTGGCGGCTTCACTGGCCATTTCGCCGCAAACCGCGACCGGAATGCCGTTGCGCCGGCCAAAGGCGAACACCTCGGCCAGCAGGCGCAGCACCGACGGGTGCCGCGGCGAATACAGTTCGGCCAGGGCTTCGTGGTTGCGGTCGGTGGCCAGCAGGTACTGGACCAGGTCGTTGGTGCCGACCGAAATGAAGTCCACCAGGTCCACGATGTCTCCCAGGCCCAGCGCCGCCGCCGGTACTTCGACCATGGCACCGAGTTCGGCCACGGGGCCGACCTGGTGGCCCTCGTCCCGCAGCGAGGTCCGGGCGCGGTCGAGCAGGTCGCAGACCTGCTGCATTTCCTCGCGGCCGCTGATCATCGGCACCAGGATGCGCACCGGTCCGTAGGCGCTGGCGCGCAGGATGGCGCGCAGCTGGGTCAGGAACAGGTCCGGGTGCGCCAGCGACAGCCGGACGCCACGCAGGCCCAGCGCCGGGTTGGGTTCGCTGCGCAGGGCCAGGCCGGTGCGGTCGGCCTTGTCGGCGCCCAGGTCCAGGGTGCGGATGGTCGCCACCCGGCCGGCCATGCCCAGCACCAGGTCGCGGTAGGCGAGGAACTGTTCTTCCTCGGTCGGCAGCTCGTTGCGCTGCAGGAACAGGAACTCGGTGCGATACAGGCCAACGCCGTCGGCCCCCAGGGCATGCGCTTCGGCAACGTCCTCGCGCGATTCGGCGTTGGCGTAGAGACGGATGTCGACGCCGTCCTTCGTGCGCGTGGGCTGGCGGCGCAGGCGGGCGAGCTGGGCGCGCTCGCGACCGATCTGGGCCTGGCGCGCGTGGTAGCGGGCCAGGTCCTCGGGTCCGGGTTCAAGCACCAGCTCGCCGTGGCTGGCATCGAGCATCAGCGCGTCGCCGTCGTTGGCATGGGCGAGCAGGTCGGAAACGTTAACCAGCAGCGGCAGGTGCAGGCTGCGGGCCAGGATGGCGCTGTGCGAGAGCGGGCTGCCGGTGGTCGTGGCCACCGCGACCACGCCGCGGGCCTGCCAGGCGGCCAGTTCGGCCGGCGCAACGGTTTCACAGACCAGGATCTCGCCGGCCAGTCCTTCGACGGCATCGTCGCCGCGGCGGTGCAGGGCGGCATGGATGCGGCCGACGACATGGTCGAGGTCTTCGCGGCGGCTGCGGAAGTACTCGTCGTCCATACCCTCGAACACCGCCGCCAGCCGGTCGCGCTGCAGCTTCAGGGCGTAGTCGGCCCCGTAGCGTCCGGTGCGCACCAGGTCGTCCAGGCCCTGCAGCAGCTCGGGGTCGTCCAGGATCATGGCGTGCAGGTCGATGAACTCGCCGACCTCCTGCGCCAGGGCGCCATGCAAGCGGTCGCGCAGGACGCGCAGTTCAGCGCGGGTGGCGTCCAGGGCGCCGTGCAGGCGGTCCAGCTCGGACGCGACCTCGTCGGCGGTGATCCGGGTTTCCTCCACCACCAGCGCCTGCGGATGCAGCACGCGGGCGCGACCCAGGGCCAGGCCACGCGAGGCGGTGACGCCACGCAGGTGGCGGCGCATCAGCCTTGCTCGTCGAAACCGCGCTCGAACAGCGCGGCGGCAGCGGCCAGGGCCTCGGCCTCGTCCTCGCCCTCCACCCGCATGAGCAGGGTGGCCCCGGGCGCCGCGGCCAGCAGCAGCACGCCCATGATGGACTTGGCGTTGACCTCCCGGCCGCGGCCGAGAAGCGTGGCCTGGCACTGGTAGCCCGAAAGCAACTGCACCAGCTTGGCCGCCGCACGTGCGTGCAGGCCGAGTTTGTTGGTCACCTGCAGTTCGCGCTCAAGCATCGTCCACCACCACTCCGTTGCGGGCGCCGGCGGCCGCCGTGCGCGTCAGTTCTTCCAGGTCCTGTTCGGGATAGTTCTGCACCCGAAGCAGCATGGGCAGGCCGAGGCCGCTGACCCGGCGGGCGGGCGTCCCCAGGTGCACCAGTCTTTCGGCCAGCCTGGCCGGGCTGGCTCCATAGAGGTCGGTCAGCAGCAGCACCCCGTCGCCGGCGTCGACCTTTCGCATCGCGCTGCTGGCGGCGGCCAGCAGCTCCACGGGCTCGGCTTGCCAGGGCACCTCGAAGGCTTCGGTGGCCAGCGGCAGGCTGCCCAGGAGCCCTCGCGCGGCCGCCAGCACGGCGGTGCCGACCCCGGGATGGCTGAGCAGGAGCACGCCGACGGACATCAGTCGAGCTCGCGGTGGAAGGTGAGCACGCCGTCCCGGCCGTTTTCGCGGCAATGTGCCGCCAGTCGTTCGGCCAGGTAGACCGAGCGATGCCGGCCGCCGGTGCAGCCAAAGGCGATGGTGAGGTAACTGCGGGTGCCGGCCTCGAAGCGCGGCACCCAGGTGTCGAGGAAAGCGACGACCTGGGCCACGAATTCCTGCACCTGCGGATCCTGCTCGAGGTACTCGCGCACCGACGCGTCGCGTCCCGACAGCGGGCGAAGGCGCGCGTCCCAGTGCGGGTTGGGCAGGGCGCGGGCGTCGAACACGAAGTCGGCGTCCGCAGGCAGGCCCCGCTTGTAGGCGAAGGACTCGAACAGCAGCGACATGTCCTGGTGGGTGCCGACGCCCAGCGCGGTGATCACCTCGCGGCGCATCTGGTGCACGTTCATGTCCGAGGTGTCCATCACCAGGTCGGCGATGGCCTTGAGCGGGCGCAGGCGCACGCGTTCGAGCTCGATGGCGTCGGCCAGGGCCAGGCCATCGTGGCTGAGCGGGTGCTTGCGGCGCGTGTCGGAATAGCGCTTGAGCAGCGTGTCGTCGCGGGTCTCGAAGAACACCAGTTGGTGGTCGATGCCCATTTCGCCAAGCGCCGACAGCCATTCGGGGATGCGCGTCAGGTCCGAGGCGTTGCGCACGTCGATGCCCACCGCCAGCCGGCGCAGGCCGCCGCTGCCCGCCACCGAGCGTACGAACTGCGGAAGCAGTTCCACCGGCAGGTTGTCGGTGCAGTGCACGTCCAGGTCTTCGAGCGTCTTGAGCGCCACCGACTTGCCCGAGCCCGACAGCCCGGTGATGACGTACAGCAGCGGACTCGACGGGTCGGCGCTCATTGGGTCTCACCCCGCTGCAGGAAGGCGCTGTGGCGCGCCAGGAAGGCCGCGGCCGGGTCCATGCCCTTGCTGCGCAGAAGGTGCAGGCGCACGGCGGCTTCGGTCAGCACGGCCAGGTTGCGGCCGGCCGCCACGGGAAGTTCGACCACCGGCACGTCCAGGTCCAGCACCTTGCGGCTGCCGGATTCGCCGGTGATGCGGGCCATGGCTTCGTCGCTTTGCTGCGGCGTCTGTTCAAGGTGCACGAGCAGGCGCAGGTACTTGTTTCGCTTCACGGCGGTGTCGCCGAACATTTCGCGGATGTTGAGCACGCCCAGTCCGCGGACTTCCAGCAGGTCCTGCAGGAGTTCCGGGCAGGTGCCGTCGAGTACGTCGGGTGCGATCTGGGTGAACTCGGGCGCGTCGTCGGCAACCAGGCGGTGGCCCCGGCTGATCAGCTCAAGCGCCAGCTCGCTCTTGCCGGCGCCGGAGTCGCCCGTGACCAGCACGCCTATCGAATAGATTTCCATGAACACGCCATGCAGCGTGATGCGCGGCGCCAGCGAGCGCGCCAGGTGGTACTGCAGCAGGTTGAGCAGTTCGTAGCCACGGCGCGGCGACACCCACAGCGGGGTTTCGCTTTCTTCGGAAGCGTCGCGCAGGTCGGCGGGGCAGGACTGGTTCTGGGTGATCACCATCGCCAGGGGCCGCGACTCCATGATCTTGAGCAGCACTTCCCAGCGCGTGCGCGCGTCCAGGCCGTCGAGCCAGGCCAGTTCGGCCGAACCGATGATCTGCACCTTGTTCGGGTGGATGACGTTCAGGTAGCCGGCCAGCGACGGGCGTCGCGAGAGATGTTCGCCGCGTTCGATGAGACGTTCACTGCCGCGTTGGCCGGAAAGCCAGCGCATCTCGAGCCGGTCGCCCAGTTCGTCGAAGAGTTCGCGGGCGCTCAGGCGGTCGGTCATGGGCTCAGCCGGCCTCGGGGTGGCTGGCCTGCCAGTCCGCCAGCAGGGCATGCAGGATGGCGGCGTCGCTGGCGGCGCGCAGTTGGTCGCGGAAGCCGGCGTCACCGAACATTTCGGCCAGCTGCGAGAGCAGCATCAGGTGCTGCGAGGAAAAATGCTCGGGTACGACCAGGGCGAAAACCAGGTCCACGGGCATGCCGTCGGGCGAGCCGAAATCCACCGGCTCGGCAAGGCGAAGGAAACAGCCGATGGCGGTGGCAACCTTGGCGCTGCGGCCATGCGGGATGGCGACACCGTGGCCCAGGCCGGTGCTGCCCAGGCGTTCGCGGCCGACCAGGCTGTCGAACACCGCGCGCTCGAGGTCCGCATTGCCCTCGGCGAGCAGGCCCGATGCCTTCTCGAGCAGTCGCTTCTTGCCGGGGATCGGGCCCGGGGCGACGACGCGCCCCGGGCTGAGCAGGTCGAGCAGGTGCACGGGCTAGCCGAAGCTGTCCGAACGGGCAGCCGATTCGCCGCGGTGGTGGTCGGTCATCTTTTCCTTCTGCTTGAGCAGCAGGCGGTCGAGCTTGTCGGCGAGCAAGTCGATGGCGGCATACATGTCGGGGGCCACGGCGTCGGCATGCACGGTCTTGCCGGCGGTGCCCACGGTGGCCTCGGCCCTCTGGTCGAGCTTGTCGACGGAGAGGATGACCCGGGCCTCGGCGTGGTGGTCGTAGTGGCGGTTGACGCGCGCGAACTTGTCATTGACGTAGTCGCGAAGGGCCGGGGTGACGTCCATCTGGTGGCCGCTGATGTCGATCCGCATGGTCACGATCCTCCTTGGTGGGTACAGCTACAGGTAATCACGCCCGGCGATAACGAGGCGTGACCGAGGTCAAGTCCTGGGGGAGTCTGCGCATTCGCGCGCCTGGGCTGGCATTGGCCATTGGGTTTGGCCTTAGGCCAGCCGCTGCCGCTCGTTGGAGGCGGGGATGTTCATGGATTCGCGGTATTTTGCCACGGTTCGACGGGCTACGGGGATGCCTTCGGCCTTCAGGGTTTCGGCGAGTTTCTGGTCCGAAAGCGGCGCGCGCGGGCTTTCGCCCTCGATAAGCTTCCGGATCATGGCCTGGATGGCCGTGGCCGAGGCCGAGCCGCCGTGGTCGGTGGCGATGCCCGAGCTGAAGAAGTGCTTGAATTCAAAGGTGCCGCGCGGTGTCCGCAGGTACTTCCGGGTGGTCGCCCGCGACACGGTGGACTCGTGCAGGCCCAGCTCTTCGGCCACTTCGCGCAGGGTGAGCGGGCGCATGGCCTCGTTGCCATGGTCCAAGAAGGCCGACTGCTGGCGAACGATGGCCCGGGCCACCCGTTCGACGGTGTCGGCGCGGGTTTCCAGGCTCTTTATCAACCAGCGGGCCTCCTGCAGCTGGCCGCGCAGGTAGCTGTCGTCCTCGCGGCTGGCCTTGCCGATCAGACCTTCATAGTGGCGGTTGATCGCCAGTCGCGGTCGGCTGCCGGGGGCCAGGCGGACCTTCCAGACGCCGTTCTGGCGGTAGGCGATGGCGTCCGGGGCGATGTATTCGGGCTCGCTGCCGCCGATCTGGGCGCCTGGCTTGGGGTCGAGCGAGCGCAGCAGGGCCACGGCGGTGGTCATTTCGAGCTCGGACTCGCCAAGCTGGCCGGCCAGGCGGTCCGCGCCCAGGCGGGCCAGGGCGTCCAGGTGGTCCCTGCTGAGCCGGCTTGCCAGGGCCAGGCCCGGCGTATCGTCGCTGAGCAGGCTCAACTGGACGCACAGGCATTCGGACAGGCAGCGGGCGCCGGCGCCAACCGGGTCGAAGTGCTGGACGATGTGCAGCACGGTTTCGATCTCGGCTTCGGAGACCTCGAGCTCGGGCTGCAGGGCGGCCTGGATGTCGGCCAGCGGGCCCTCGAGGTAGCCGTCGTCATTGATGGCTTCAATCACGGCCTGGCCGATCGCCAGGTCGCGCGGGCCCAGGTGGCTCAACTGCAGCTGCCAGACCAGGTGGGCGTGAAGGTCAACCGGCGCCGCGGCGGTGAGCTCGTCGGGTTCGCCGCCGTCGTTCTGGCGGCGGTCGCCGGCGGGGGGCTCGTACCACTCATCGGCTTCGGCGGGCTCGAACTCGTCGGGCTCCGGGGCGTCGCCCGGCGTGTCTTCGGGGCCGGGCTCGTCGGGCTTTTCACCTTCGGGGCGGTCGTCGCCCTGGTCTTCGTCGCCGCGTTCAAGCAGCGGGTTCGATTCCAGGGCCTGGTTGAGCTCGGTTTCCAGCTCCAGGGCCGACAGCTGCAGGAGCCTTATCGCCTGGCGCAGCTGGGGCGTCAGGGACAGCTGCTGGCCAAGTCGGGTCTGAAGGGTCGGTTTCATGGCGTTCCGCTGGGGGGGCGCGGCGCCGTGGCTACAGGCGGAAGGAATCGCCGAGGTAGACGCGTCGCACGTCGGGATTGGCCAGTACCTCGTCGGGCGTTCCCCGGGCGAGCACGCTGCCGGCATTGAGGATATACGCGTGGTCGCAAATGCCCAAGGTTTCGCGGACGTTGTGGTCGGTGATCAGGACGCCGATGCCGCGGGCCTTGAGGTGGCGCACGATTTTCTGGATGTCGCCCACCGAAATCGGATCGACGCCGGCGAAGGGTTCGTCGAGCAGCATGAAGCGCGGCCGGGCGGCCAGGGCGCGGGCGATCTCCACCCGGCGGCGTTCGCCGCCCGACAGGCTGGCGCCCGTCTGTTCCGCGACGTGCCCGACCTGCAGTTCTTCCATCAGCGCCGCCAGTTCGTTGGCGCGGCCGGTGGCGTCGAGGTCCTCGCGCAGCTCCAGCACAGCGTGGATGTTGTCGGCCACGCTGAGCTTGCGGAACACCGAGGCTTCCTGCGGCAGGTAACCCAGCCCCAGGCGGGCGCGCTGGTGCATGGGCAGGGCGGTGATGTCGCGGCCGTCGAGCGTGATGCGGCCGGCGTCGGGACCGACGAGGCCGACGATCATGTAGAAGCAGGTGGTCTTGCCGGCACCGTTCGGGCCCAGCAGGCCGACGACTTCGCCGGGGCGAACCTCCATCGCGAAATCCTGCACTACCTGGCGCGAGCGGTAGCGCTTGGCCAGGCCCGTGGCGGTGAGCATCAGTCGGCCGCGGCGGACTTGGGCAGGATGCGCATGGACACGCGGGCGCCGTCGCCGCCACCGTCGATGCGGCCGGTGTTGATGTCGTACTTCACCGTCTCGCCGCGCAGGTTGCCGCGCGGCTGGGTGATGACGACGTTGCCGGTGAGCATCATCGATTCGTTGGCCAGCAGGTAGACCACGCGGTTGGCCCGGGCGTCCATCGGTTCGCCGGCGTCGGAAACCTGGCGCAGGCGCGCCGGGCTGCCGGTGAGCACGATGCGGTTGATGTCGCCGGCGGCGCGGTGAACTTCCGCGCGGTCGGCGTCCACTTCAAGCGTGCCCTGGCGGATGCGCACGTTGCCTTCGAGCGTGGAGACGCTGTCGTCACCGAGCATGGCGTCCGTGCGGTCGGCGCTGATGTCCATGGGCTGGTTGCGGTCGCCGGACTTGGCAAGGACGGGCGGCGCCAGCACGAGGGCGGCGAGGATCAGGAGTCCGATCGGCAGTTCACTGGCGTGGCGCATAGTGTCCCTTGACGTCGTTGAGCAACTGGAAACGCTTGGCGGCCAAGTCCACCCGCAGGCCGGTGCCGGCGAAGGTGGACTCGCCACGGTCGATGTTAACCCGGTCATCCGTGGTGGCGCGCTGGTCGTTGGGGAATATCGAGAGGGTGTCGCTGGTGAAGCGGGTCCGCAGCCCTGACGGTTCGGTCGGCCCGACCATGTTGACGCCGCCAAGCAACTGCACTTCGCTGGCCTTGGGGCTCACCCAGGCCTTGTCGGAGCGGACCTGCCAGCGGCCTGAATCACTCGGGAAGGCAAAGCGCGGCCGACGGATGGTCAGGCTCTTGCCGTCCCGGTCGCGCTCCAGGTAGGGAGAGCGCAGGGTGAAGGACTCCGCGCCCGCGTCGTCCAGCGCCGTCAGCTCGAATTCGCGCAGCACGTAGTCCGAGCGCTGGCTTGGTTCGGGCGGCGGCACCCGGTTGCGCTGCCACTGCCACGCCGCGTAGCCACCCAGGCCGAGGGCGAGCGCAAACAGCACGACGTTGAGCGCCTGCCGGCTCATGCCACGCCGAACCGGTCCAGCACGGCCTGGCGCAGGCCCTTGGCGTCCAGGATCAGGTCGCAGAGCTCCCGCACGGCGCCTTCGCCGCCGCGGCGGCTTGACTGCCAGTGCACCCGCTCGGCGACCCAGGGGTGGGCGTTGGCCGGCGCCGCAGCCAGGCCGACCTGCAGCAGGGCGGGCAAGTCGGGCAGGTCGTCGCCCATGTGGGTGGCCTCGGAGGGAGCCAGTTCCAGCGTTTCGCACAGCTGCAGCAGCACCGCGCCCTTGTCCTTCACGCCGGCGAAAACATGCTGCAGGCCGAGGTCGCGGGCACGCGCCTGCACGGCGGCATTGCGGCGCGCGGTGACCAGGGCGACGGTGACGCCATTCTCCTCGAGCAGCTTCATGCCCTGGCCGTCCAGGACGTGGAAGGCCTTGGACTCCCGGCCCTCGCCGTCGTAGATGAGCCGGCCGTCGGTGAGGGTGCCATCCACGTCGAAACAGGCCAGGCGGATGCGGCCGGCGCGGTCGCGGATGTCGGATTCGGAAAGGGTCATCGGTTCGATCACACCACGCGTGCGCGCAACAGGTCATGAATGTTCAGGGCGCCAATCACCCGGCGTTCGGTGTCGAGCACCACCAGCGCACTGATCTTGTGCTCTTCCATCAGGTGCGCGGCCTCTATGGCCAGCGCCTCGGCACCGATGGACTTGGGCGAGCGGCCCATCAGCTGGCTGACCGGCGTGGTCTTGAGGTCGGTGTCCTCGTCATCCAGGCAGCGGCGAAGGTCGCCGTCGGTGAACACGCCCTTCAGCGTGCCATCGGCATCCACGACGGCCGTCATGCCCAGGCGCTTGCGGGTCATTTCCAGCAGCGCGTCGGACGTGCTGGCGTCGACCTGCACCATCGGGACATCGTCGCCGGTGTGCATGACGTCCCGGATCCGCAACAGCAGGCGGCGACCCAGGGCGCCGGCAGGGTGCGATCGGGCGAAGTCTTCGGCCGTGAAGCCGCGGGCCTCGAGCAGGGCCACCGCCAGTGCGTCGCCGAGCGCCAGGGCGGCGGTGGTGGACGAGGTTGGCGCCAGGCCCAGCGGGCAGGCTTCGGCCGGCACGCTGGCGTCCAGGTGCACATCGGCCAGCCGGGCCAGGCTGGACCCGGGGCGGCCGGTCATCGAGACCAGGACGTTGCCCTGGCGCTTGAGCGAAGGAACGATGGACAGGATTTCGTCGCTTTCGCCGGAGTTCGACAGCGCCAGCACCACGTCGGCGTCGGTCACCATGCCCAGGTCGCCGTGGCTGGCTTCGCCCGGGTGCATGAAGAAGGCCGGCGTGCCGGTGGAGGCCAGGGTGGCGGCGATCTTGGTGGCGATGTGGCCGGACTTGCCCATGCCGGTGCAGACGACCCGGCCGGTGGAGGCCAGGATGTGCCGGCACGCGGCGGCGAAGTCGCCGCCCAGGCGGCCCTTCACGGCGTCCAGGGCCTGCGACTCGATGTCGATCACGGCGCGGCCACTGGCGATCAGGGCCTCGTCGGTGGCTGCCAGTGCGGCTGGGGGGGCATTCATGGGCGGGCGCAGGGAGTATGATGCGGGGCCGCATTGTAAGGCCTGCGCGCCCGTCGCGCCCCGCTCGCCCATGAATCCCCAGATCATCCAGGAACTCATCGAAACCGGCCTGCCCGGCGCCCGCGCCCAGGTGCGCGGCGACGATGGGGTGCATTTCGAGGCCACCGTGGTGTGTGATGCCTTCGCCGGCAAGCTGCCGCTGGCGCGCCACCGCATGGTCTATGCCACGCTGGGCGCGAGGATGGGCGGCGAGATCCACGCCCTGGCCCTGCGCACCCTGACCCCCGAAGAAGCCGACAAGGCCGCCCAGGCCTGAGACCCCAGACCACATGGCAAAGATCGTAATCACCGGCGGTGAGCCGCTAAACGGCGACGTGCAGATTTCCGGCGCCAAGAACGCCGTGCTGCCCATCCTGGCGGCCACGCTGCTGGCCGACGGCCCGATCTCTATCGGCAACGTGCCGCACCTGCACGACGTCACCACCACCATGGAACTGCTGGGCGCGATGGGCGTGCAGCTGATGGTCGACGAAAAGCTCACCATCACCGCCGACCCACGCTTCATCACCTCCACCGTGGCCCCGTACGAGCTGGTGAAGACCATGCGCGCCTCGATCCTGGTGCTGGGTCCGCTGCTGGCGCGTTTTGGCCATGCCGAGGTTTCGCTGCCCGGTGGCTGCGCGATCGGTTCGCGGCCGGTGGAACAGCACATCCGCGGCCTGCAGGCGCTGGGCGCCGAGGTCAGCGTGGAGAACGGCTTCATCAAGGCCCGCGCCGAGCGCCTGCGCGGCGGCCGCTATGTGTTCGACATGATCACCGTCACCGGCACCGAGAACGTGCTGATGGCCGCGGCCCTGGCCAAGGGCACGACCGTGCTCGAAAACTGCGCGATGGAGCCGGAGGTCGTGGACCTGGCCAACTGCCTGATCGCCATGGGCGCCGACATCGAGGGCGCCGGCACCAACCGGATCGTCGTGCACGGCGTCGACCGCCTCAATGGCATCCACTACGACGTGCTGCCCGACCGCATCGAGGCCGGCACCTTCCTGGTGGCCGGCGCCATGACCGGCGGTCGCGTCACCGCGCGCCGCACCCGCGCCGACACCATGGACGCGGTGCTGGTGAAGCTCGAAGAGGCCGGCGCGCATCTCACCGTCACCTCCGACAGCATCACCGTCGACATGCGCGGCAATCGGCCGAAGTCGGTGAACCTGACCACCGCGCCGTACCCGGCCTTCCCGACCGACATGCAGGCGCAGTTCGCGGCGCTCAACACCATCGCCGAGGGCGTTGGCGTGATCACGGAAACGATCTTCGAAAATCGCTTCATGCACCTCAACGAATTGCAGCGCCTGGGCGCCGACATCCGCATCGAGGGCAACACGGCCATCATCCGCGGCGTCGCGCAGATGACCGGCGCGCCGATGATGGCCACCGACCTGCGCGCTTCGGCGTCGCTGGTGCTGGCCGGCCTGGTCGCCAAGGGCGAAACCGTGGTCGACCGCATCTACCACATCGACCGCGGCTACGAAAACATCGAAGAAAAGCTCGGCACCCTCGGCGCCAAGATCCGCCGCCTGCCGAGCTAACGAATGGCGGTGATGCGCAGGTCCAGCGTCTCGCCGTCGGATTCGTATTGCTTGATGCGCAGCGGCAGCCAGCCATGGTTGCGGGCGAACCAGAGCTTGGTGACGCGGCCGTTGTCGGCGCCGCGCTGGCGTTCCACGCGCAGGGCGCGTTCGGTGCCGATGGCGGTGCGCAGGCGCACGGCGGCGGCCACGCGGTAGGTCTGGGTTTCCACGCCGCGGCGGCCGGCCACCGGGAAGTCCATCGAGCCGCGTTCGCCCGCCGCCAGCGCCACCATGATCGCCGCGGTGGTGCCATGCGGGTCGAGCAGGCCGGCCGGGGCCGCGTAGGAGGCCGACTGGTCCTTCCAGTGGCTGCTGGCCTGGCCGGCGGCGCGATCCACCGAAAGCCGCTCCTCGCGGTTTTTCCATGCGGCCTTTTGCTGCATCTGGTAACTCACCAGCTCCAGGCCGTCGCCGGTCCAGCGAAGCCGCGAACGTTCCTCGCGTTCAATGCCCGCCAGCGCCGCGAGGCCTTCGGTGGCCTGGCTGCGGGTCACCAGTTCATAGACACCGTCGCCCAGGCGCTGCAGCGACACCTGGCCGGTGCCGATGTGCTGGTCGTTGCGGCGCACTTCGTAGTCCGCGCTGAAGGGTTTGGGCGGCGACGCGGCGCCGGCCAGCAGCGGCAAGGCCAGCGCCCCGGCGGCGAACAGGCCACGCAGGACGTTACGCATGTGCCGTCTCCCTCTGCAGCTCGTCCCTGGCGTCAAGCCGCAGCGGCCGGTCCAGCGCCTGGCCATCGAAAAGCCACCGGCCATCGTCCAGGCGGGCGCGGCCGCCGGCGATCGCGGCGGTGCAGGCCACCAGCAGGGCGTGTTCACGCGGCGACAGGCGGTCGGCCAGCGTGTCGGGCGTATCGTCGGCGCCGACCTCCAGGCGCACCTGCGCCAGCACCGGGCCGGCGTCCAGGGCCGGAATAACGGCGTGCACGCTGGCGCCGTGCTCGGTTTCCCCGGCGGCGAGGACGCGGGCGTGGGTGTCCAGGCCTGGATGGCGGGGCAGCAGGGAAGGGTGCAGGTTGATCATGCGGTCCTCGAATCGGCGCACCGTGGTGTCGGTGATGATGCGTAGGTATCCCGCACATACGATGAGGTCGGGCTGAACACCGGCCACCGCGCTGAACAGCGCTTCATCGTGGCTGGCCCGATCGGCGTAGTCGCGCGGTTTCAGGGCGACGGCGTGCAGGCCGTGATCACGGGCAATGGCCATCGCGCCGCACTTTGGCTTGTCCGAAAACACGCCCGCGATCTGGCCGGGCAGCCGGCCGTCGGCGATCGCGCGCAGCAGCGCCTGCAGGTTGCTGCCGCGTCCCGAGGCCAGTACCGCGATCCGGTATCCGGACATCTTCAGCCGATGCGCACGCGCTCGGCGCCGGCCTTCACCACCTGGCCGATGGCGCGGTGCGCCAGGCCCAGGCGCTGCAGGTCGGCCGATACCGCGGCCACGTCGCCCGGGGCCAGCACCAGCACGAAGCCGATGCCGCAGTTGAAGGTGCGCCACATTTCCTCGCGCGCCACCGCGCCTTCGCGCTGCAGCCAGTCGAACACCGGCGGCAGGTGAATCGCCGAGGCTTCAATGTCCAGGCCCAGGCCCTCGGGGATGACGCGGATGATGTTTTCCGTCAGGCCGCCGCCGGTGATGTGGGCCATGGCGTGCAGCTCGTGTTTGCCCAGCAGTTCCAGCACCGGCTTCACGTACAGGGTGGTCGGCGCCATCAGCGCGTCCACCAGTTTGACGCCGCCGACGTCGAGATCGGCCGGGCGGCCGGCGCGGTCGTAGATGCGGCGCACCAGCGAATAACCGTTCGAATGCGGGCCGGACGAGGCGATGCCCAGCAGCACGTCGCCTTCGCGGACCTTGGCGCCGTCAAGCAGCTGCGATTTCTCCACGGCGCCGACGGTGAAGCCGGCCAGGTCGTATTCGCCCGGGCCGTACATGTCGGGCATTTCCGCGGTTTCGCCGCCGATCAGGGCGCAGCCGGCGAGTTCGCAGCCCTTGGCGATGCCGGAGACGACGGCGACGGTGGTGTCGACGTCGAGCTTGCCGGTGGCGAAATAGTCCAGGAAGAACAGCGGCTCGGCGCCCTGCACCAGCACGTCGTTCACGCACATGCCGACCAGGTCGATGCCGATGCTGTCGTGGCGACCCAGCTGCTGGGCCAGCTTGAGCTTGGTGCCCACGCCGTCGGTGCCCGAAACCAGCACCGGCTCGCGGTACTTGCCGGCCAGGTCGAACAGCGCCCCGAAGCCGCCCAGGCCGCCCATCACTTCCGGCCGGAAGGTGCGCTTGACCAGGGGTTTGATGCGCTCGACGAGTTCATTGCCGGCGTCGATATCAACACCCGCGTCGCGGTAGGTGAGGGGAGTGGGCGTGGTCACGGCAGGTCCGGCGCTGGGAAAGGCCGGCATTCTACCAGCCGGCCATGGCACGGCCGACATGGACGTGCCGGCCCCTATCCGGCACCATTCCAGCCTGCCCCGCACGCCGCCGAGTCCATGCGCCCACGCCCCAACGCCCGTTTGTTCGCCGCCCTGCTGGCCCTGATGGTCGTGCCCTTCGCCGCCGCGCAGGCCCAGGCGCCCGACGTACCGCTGCCCGAGGAATCTGCCGCCGGGACCCCGGCCGACGCCGCCGACCTGCTGGCCGACGCCCCGGCCCCGCGCGACATGGCGCTTTACACCGGCGAAAGCGAATTGCTGGGCCAGTCATCCGGCGAACGCCGCGCCGCCACCGCCCGGGCCCTGGCCCAGGTGCTGGTGAAGCTGACCGGCGAGCCACTGGCCAGCGCCAATCCGGTGGTGCGACGGGCCCTGCCCAAGGCCGCTGGCTTCGTCCTGGACGAGCGTACGTCCGAAGGCGTGTCCGACCAGCAGGGCAATACCGCCATCGGCGGCGCCCCGGTATACAAGACCTCGCTGCAGGTGCAGTTCGACCCCAACAAGGTGGACGCGCTGATCGTCGGTGCCGGCCTTCCGTTCTGGGGTCCCGACCGACCCAGTCCGATCCTGTGGCTGGCGATTGACGACGGCCGCGGCGCCCGGCTTGTGAACGCCAGCCAGATCAACGTGGTCAAGCCGCTGGCGGCCCGCGGCACCGAACGTGGCCTCAGCTTTGGCCTGCCCGCGGGCAGCGCGGTCGAACAGGCCGCCGTGGACACCATCTGGGCCCGGAATCCGGCCCCGATGCAGGCCCTGACCGAACGTTACGGCCACCAGACCCAACTGCTGGGCCGCCTGTTCCGCGAAGGACAGGGCTGGACCGCCGACTGGGTCCTGACCAGCGGCGGCAGCGAGCTCTCGCGCTGGTCGTATAGCGACCCCAGCGCCCAGCGCGCCCTGGCCTCGGGCGCCGACGGTGCCGCCGACGCCATCGCCCGTCGCGACGCGACCCGCGCCGACGTCGGTGAACCAGCCCAGCACCAGGTGCTGATCACCGGCCTGCGCATGGCCGACGATTTCACGCGCGCCATGGGCTATCTGCAGACACTGCCGGTGGTGCGCGAACTGGCCGTGGAAGAAGCCACGTCCGACAGCCTGCGCCTGCACCTTGACCTTGCCGTGGGCGTGCCCGCCTTCGAAAGTTTCCTGGCGGCCGGCGACGTGCTCGAGGCCGAGGGCTCCGCCTACGTCGCCGCGCCCGGCGGGCTGCCGCCGGCCGAGCCGGTCGTGGCCCGCTACCGCCTGCGCCCATGAATCTCAAGCACCTGCCGAACGCCATCACCGGCCTGCGCCTGGCGATGGCGCCGGTGTTGCTTTGGCTGCTGTGGGCAGGGCATTACCGTGACGCCCTCTGGGTGGCAGTGGTGGCCGGCGCCAGCGATGCGTTGGACGGCCTGCTGGCCAAACGGTTTGGCTGGCAAAGCCGCCTGGGCAGCCTGCTCGACCCCGTGGCCGACAAGGCCCTGCTGGGCTGCGCCTTCGTCGGCCTGTGGCTGGCCGGAGCGCTGCCGGCCTGGCTGGTGGCCCTGGTGGTGGCGCGAGACCTGGTGATCCTGGGCGGTGCGATGGTCTGGTGGCGCCTGGCCGGCCCCTACGATGGCGAGCCCAGTTGGCTGGGCAAGGTCACCACCGTGGCGCAGATCGTCCTGGTGCTGGTCTGCCTGGTCGACCGCGCCGGCTGGACGGTGCCGCTGAACCGGCTGGTGGACCTGACGCTGGGCGTGGCCTTCCTTACCTTTGTCAGTGGCGTGGACTACGTTGTCCGCTATGGTGTGAAGGCCTGGCAGCAAGGAAGGAAACCCGCCGCATGAACTCGACCCGCATGCCCGACCCCTTCAGCGACCAGCGCCGCTGGCAGTGGCTGGCCCTGGCCGTCGTGGTGGGGGTGCTGGTGTGGCTGCTCAGCCCGATCCTCACGCCCTTCGTCATTTCGGCCCTGCTGGCCTGGCTGGGCGAGCCGCTGGTGAGCAAGATCGAGCGTAGCGGCCGCTCGCGCACCGCCGCGGTGATGCTGGTTTTCACCCTGATGACCCTGGCGCTGGCGCTGGCGGTGCTGCTGCTGGTGCCGCTGATCGAAAGCCAGGTGTCGAAGTTCATCGACTGGTTGCCGCGTTTCGGCCAGTGGCTCACCGGTACCGCCGTGCCCTGGGCCGAAAGCCGGTTCAACATGGAGCTGTCCGGTTATGTCGACCCGAGCCAGCTGATCGAACTGTTCAAGCAGCATTGGCGACAGGCAGGCGGTGTTGCCGCCACGGTGATGGGCGAGCTGTCCAAGTCGGGCATGGCCCTGATCAGCTGGCTGGTGAACCTGGCGCTCATTCCGGTGGTGACGTTCTATTTCATGCGCGACGGTTCGGCCATGCTGGCCCGCGTCCAGGAACTGCTGCCGCGTCCCGTGGAGCCGACGGTGACCAAGCTGGCGCGCGAATCGGACCAGGTGCTGGGTGGCTTCATCCGCGGCCAGCTGAGCGTGATGATCGCGCTGGGCACCATCTATGCCGTTGGCCTGACGGCCGTGGGGGTGGACCTGGGCATCCTGATCGGCCTGGTCGCGGGCCTGGTCAGCTTCGTGCCTTACCTGGGCGCCATCGTTGGCCTGGGCGCGGCGGTCATCGCCACGCTGGTCCAGCACGGCGACCTGATGCACCTGGCATTGGTGCTGGGCGTATTCGGCATGGGCCAGCTGCTGGAAAGCTTCTGGCTGACGCCCTGGCTGGTGGGCGACAAGATCGGCCTGCACCCGGTGGCGGTCATCTTCGCGATCATGGCCGGTGGCCAGCTGTTCGGTTTCCTGGGCGTCTTGCTGGCGCTGCCGGTGGCCGCGGTGGCGGTCGTGGTGGGCCGGTACCTGTATGAGCGTTACACCCACAGCAGGCTTTACGGCGCCGATGAATCAACCGTGGTTGTCGTCGAAAAAGAACCATGACCACCCCGCAATTGCCGCTGGGCCTGCGCGCGCCGCCGGACCAGCGCCTGGACGCTTTCCTGGGCAACGACGCCGTGCGCGCGGCAATTCAGGCCGCCGCCACCGGGGCGTCCCGCGAGTGGCTCTACCTGGCCGGACCCACCGGCAGCGGCAAGAGCCACCTGCTGCTGGCGGCCTGTGCCGAAGCCGTGGCGGCCGGCCGTCGCGCGGCCTACCTGCCGATGGCAGCCTTCGCGGGTCGCCTGGCTGCCGGGCTGGCCCAGCAGGAAAATGCCGACCTGCTGTGCCTGGACGGGCTTGAGGCGATCGCCGGCCATGCCCAGGACGAAGAGGCGCTGTTCCACTTCCACAACCGCGCCCGCCACGATGCCGGCGCGGTGATCTACGCCGCCCGCAGCCACCCCGGTGATATCGGCCTGGAGCTGCGCGACCTGCAAACCCGCCTGGGCCAGTGCGCGCGCCTCACCCTGGAAGCCCTGGACGAAGCCGGCCGCCGCGACGTGTTGCGCCAGCGCGCCGCCCGCCGCGGCCTGGAACTCGACGACGCCGTGCTGGACTACCTGCTGCGCCGCGTCGACCGCGACCTTGCCAGCCTCACCCGGCTTCTGGACGAGCTCGACCGCGCCAGCCTCGCCGCCCAGCGACGCATCACCATCCCCTTCCTCCGCCAGCACCTGTGAACCAGGCTCAACGGTTTCGGGCACCCGATGAACCTGGTCCGCGTCACCTCGGCCATACTTGCTGACATGAACCTCATTGATCGCGAAGGCTTGCGGCTGCAGTGGACCCGCCAGGTGCTGGGCGACCCCGATGCGCCGGTGGAGCGCGCTTCGAACGACGCGAGCTTCCGCAGCTACTGGCGTACGCGCTCGGCCGGCCGGGCGTGGATCGTGATGGATGCGCCACCGGACAAGGAAGACATCCAGCCCTGGCTGGACGTCGCCGGTCGCCTCGCGCGCGCCGGCCTGCACGTGCCGGACATCCAGGCCGCCGACCCGCAGCGCGGTTTCGTGCTGATGGAGGATCTTGGCGACCGCATCCTGCTTCCCGAACTCAACGGCACCCATGTCGACGGCCTGTATGGCGATGCCATGCGTGCCCTGCTGGCCATGCAGCTGAATGCCGACACCACCGGCCTGCCTGACTACGACGAGGCGCGGCTGGTGGCCGAGATGGAGCTGATGCCGGAGTGGTTCCTCAAGCGCCACCTGGGCTTCACGCCCGGGTGCGAACAGTGGGACATCATCGAGTCCGCCTTCCGCGCCCTGGTGTCCAGCGCCCGGGCACAGCCGCAGGTTTTCGTGCACCGCGACTTCCACTCGCGCAACCTGCTGGTCACCGAAAACGATTCGCCCGGCGTGATCGATTTCCAGGACGCCGTGCGCGGGCCGATCACTTACGACCTGGTCTCGTTGCTGCGCGATTGTTACATCGAATGGCCCAATCACCGCGTCGAAGACTGGGCCGGCGCCTACCGCGAAGAACTTGCCGCCGCCGGCGTGCCCGTGCCCGATCGCAAGGCCTTCCTGCGCGCCTTCGACCTGATGGGCCTGCAGCGCCACATCAAGGTGCTGGGCATCTTTTGTCGGCTCTGGTACCGCGACGGCAAGGCCGGGTACCTGCAGGACCTGCCGTTGGTGTGGAAGTACACCCGCGACGTCGGATCGCGGCACCCCGAAACCGCACCGCTGGTGGCGCTGATCGAAAGCGCCATCGGCAATCACGACATCACCCAGCCCGCATGAAGGCCCTGGTCTTCGCCGCCGGCAAGGGCGAGCGCATGCGCCCGCTGACCGACACCACGCCCAAGCCGCTGCTTTCCGTGCGCGGCAAACCGCTGATCGCATGGCACCTGGAAAAGCTCGCGGCCCTGGGCGTGAGCGAGGTGGTCATCAACACCTCGTGGCTGGCGCATGCCTTTGAACCCGCGCTCGGCAGGGGTGAACGCTGGGGCCTGCGGCTGCACTACTCGCACGAAGGCTCCGAGCCGCTGGAAACCGGCGGCGGCATGCTGCACGCCCTGCCGAGGCTGGGCGACCAACCCTTCCTGGCGGTTAACGCCGACATCTGGTGCGACTACGATTTCGCCCACCTGCCGCGCGACCCCGCCGGCCTGGCCCACCTGGTGCTGGTGGACAACCCGCCCCACAACCCGGAAGGCGACTTCGCCCTGCTCGAAGACGGGAGCGTGCAGCCCGCGGGTGAACAGCGCCTCACCTTTTCCGGCATCGGCCTGTACCGGCCGGCGCTGTTCGCCAACTGGCGCAGCGTCATCGGCGCCGCCGCCGGCGCCGAACTCGACCCGCCGCGTTTCCGCCTGGCGCCCCTGCTGCGCGCCGCCATGCGCGCTGGCCAGGTGACGGGCGAACACCACCGCGGTACCTGGACCGACGTGGGCACCCCCGAACGACTGGCCGCCCTGGGCTGAGCACGACCGAAACACGCATCCGGTCACGAAGTCGGCGCCTGGTCCGGATCCGGCGTGGCGTCGCCCCGGCCGGCGCCGCCGTACTGTGGCTCGGTTCCTTGAACCCATGGGCGAAATGGCTGCTTAATGCCTGGGTGCTCAAGACCGCCGCCCGCTCCGCGCAGCTGATGCTCTGCCACGCTCTGGAAGGCGACCTGGCAGGTCTGCCCGCGCACGAGCGCCGCGAACAGTACCGCCGCCAGATCCAGATGCTGCACGGGCCCATGAGCAAGCTGCTGCTGGCCATGGCCGTACTGGCGGCGATGGTTTCGGCCTACGAGGCCTTCGTGCTCCCGGCCCTGCCGTCGCGGCTGGTGCTTCAGGCCGGCGGCGTGGCGCTGCTGGTCGCCATGGCGGTGCGCTACCGCACGGTGGTGTCGATCCGCCGCCGCCGTGCGCTGGGCCTGGCGTTCCTGGCGCTGTTGCTGGGCTGCCTGGCCATGGGCGCGCTGGAGTGGCGCGGTGCTTCGTTGCTGCCGCTGGCGGTTTTCCTGCTGCTGCCGGTGACCTGGCTGCCGCTGTTGGTGAAGCCGCACATCACCTTCGGCGGCCTGGCCCTGTGTACCGCGGTGGTAGCGGGACTGTTGCTGGACGCCAAGGCGCCCGCGAGCGAAGTGCAGCTGTTCGGTTTGTACTACCTGCTGAGCACCGGTTCCGGCCTGGTGCTGCGGCGGGCCCGCAGCAACCTGGCCACCCGCCTGGACAAACAGGTCGAATCCCTGTGGCAACGCGCCGTCAGCGACCCGCTGACCGGCCTGCTCAACCGCCAGGGCTGGCTGAACCTGGCCGGCACCGCCATGGCCGACGCCCTGCGCGATGGCCGGGTGCCGGCGGTGCTGTTCATCGACGTCGACCACTTCAAGCGCACCAACGACGAATTCGGCCATATTGCGGGCGACGACCTGCTGCGTGCGCTGGGCCAGGTCATCGACGCCCGTATTGGCCCGGGCGAATACAGCGCCCGGCTGGGCGGCGAGGAGTTTGCCTGCCTGCTGCCGGATTCGTCGGTTGAAAATGCCCGGCGCTTCGCCGAACGCCTTGCCGCCGATTACCGCCTGCGGGCCCGCGATTACGGTTCGACACTGAGCATCGGCATCGCCACCCACGAGAGCGGCGACGTACTCAACGATCTGCTGGCCCGTGCCGATGCGGCGCTGTACCAGGCCAAACGCGGCGGTCGCGACCAGGTGGTGGTCAGCCGCTAAGTGCCCGTCCCAGGCGACTGTGGCAAACTGCCGGGCATTCAAATCCTGCTCCGATACCCATGACCGAACTCGTCCCCGTCCTGCTATCCGGCGGCTCCGGCACTCGCCTCTGGCCCCTGTCGCGGGAAACCCACCCCAAGCAGTTCCAGCCGCTGGTGGGCGAAAAGTCGCTTCTGCAAGCCACCTGGGAACGCCTCGAGGGCCTGGACGGGCTGGTCGCGCCGATCGTGGTGGCGAACGAAGACCATCGTTTCATGGTGGCCGAACAGCTGCGCCGGGTCGGCGCCGTGCCTTCGGCCATCGTGCTTGAACCGGTGGGTCGCAACACCGCCCCGGCGATTGCCGTTGCCGCGCTGCAGGCCCGCGCCGACGGCGCCGACCCGCTGCTGCTGGTACTGCCGTCGGACCATGTCATCGCCGACGAAGCCGGTTTCCGCGCCGCCGTGCAGGCCGCCTGCGCCGCGGCGGGCGAGGGCGCCCTGGTCACTTTCGGCATCGTGCCCACCGGCCCCGAAACCGGCTACGGCTACATCAAGGCGGGGGCCGCGACGTCGAGTGTGCAGCCGGTCGAAGCCTTCGTCGAAAAGCCCGACAAGGCCACCGCAGAAACCTACGTTGCCAGCGGGGACTACTTCTGGAACTCCGGCATGTTCCTGTTCCGCGCCTCGAGTTATCTGGCCGAACTGGAAAAATACGCGCCGGCCATGGTCGCCGCCGCCCGCGAATCGCTTGAGAAGGCGCAGCGCGACGTCGATTTCCTGCGCCTGGACCGCGACGCTTTCGAAGCCTGCCCTGCGGACTCCATCGACTACGCGGTGATGGAAAAAACCGACAAGGCCGCCGTGCTGTCCATCAACGTGGGCTGGAACGACGTGGGCAGCTGGAATGCCCTCTGGGAAATCGCCGACCAGGACGCCGACGGCAACGCCCACCACGGCGACGTGATCGCGCTTGATTGCCGCAACACCCTGGCCTGGGGCGGCCGCCGACTGGTCAGCCTGCTCGGCCTGGACGACGTGATCGTGGTGGACACCGACGACGCGCTGCTGGTGGCGGCGCGCGACCAGGTGCAGGAGGTGAAGGCGATCGTTGCCCGCCTGAAGGGCGAAGGCCGGCCCCAGGCCAGCATCCACCGAAAGGTCTATCGGCCCTGGGGCAGCTACGACGGCATTGATAGCGGCGAACGTTTCCAGGTGAAGCGCATCGTGGTGAAGCCCGGTGCGGCGCTCAGCCTGCAGATGCACCACCACCGCGCCGAACACTGGATCGTGGTCAGTGGTTCTGCCCGGGTCACCTGCGGCGACGAGGTCTTCCTGCTGGCCGAGAACCAGAGCACCTACATTCCGCTGGGCAGCAAACACCGGCTGGAAAACCCCGGCAAGGTTCCGCTGGAGCTTATCGAGGTGCAGTCGGGCAGTTACCTCGGGGAAGACGATATCGTGCGTTTCGAGGATGTGTACGGGCGATGACAAACCTATGGGGACAGGATCTGCGGCAGGTCCGGGTTGCCATAGTTGGCTTGGGATACGTGGGCCTTCCACTGGCCATGGCCTTTGGCCGCGGTCACCAGACCCTGGGCTTCGACGTCAACCAGGAGCGCCTCTCGGCACTGCGTGCCGGGCACGATCACACGGGCGAAGTCACGGACGCGCAGTTCGGCGCAGCGACGGGACTGACATTCAGTTCCGACCCGGCCGACCTGTCGGGCTCCGATGTTTTCATCGTCACCGTGCCAACGCCGGTGGACGAGGCGAACCAGCCGGACCTGGGGCCCTTGCGGGTGGCCAGCGAGACGGTCGGACGGGCGCTGAAGCCAGGGGCGGTGGTCGTGTTCGAATCGACCGTTTACCCCGGCACCACGGAAGAGGTTTGCGTACCCATCCTCGAGAAGGCATCCGGGCTCCGCTTCAACGCCGACTTCTTCTGCGGCTATTCCCCCGAGCGGATCAATCCAGGGGACCGCGTGCATACGCTGGAAACGATCATCAAGATCACGTCCGGCTCAAGCCCGGAGGCCGCCGCCTTCGTTGATGCGCTGTATGCCGGCATCATCCCCGCCGGCACGCACCTGGCCTCCTCCATTCGCGTGGCGGAAGCCGCCAAGGTCATCGAGAACACCCAGCGTGACGTCAACATCGCGCTGATCAACGAGCTCGCGATGATCTTCAACAAGATGGGCATCGATACCCGGGAAGTGCTGGCGGCCGCCGGCACGAAGTGGAACTTCCTGCCTTTCCGCCCAGGGCTGGTCGGCGGGCACTGCATCGGCGTCGATCCCTACTACCTGACCCACAAGGCCAGCGTGCTGGGCTACCACCCCGAACTGATGCTGGCGGCTCGACGCATCAACAGCCGCATGGGTATCTACGTCGCCCACCGGGTCATGGCGCTGATGGCGAGTCGGCGGCTCAACGTCGTGGACTCACGCATTCTTGTCCTGGGCCTGACCTTCAAGGAAGACTGCCCCGACCTGCGTAATACCCGGGTCGTGGACCTGGTGCGTGAGTTCGAGGCCGCCAACGCCAGGGTGGATGTCTTCGACCCCTGGGTCGATCCGGCGGAGGCTGGCGGCAAGCTCGGGATCGGCCTGGTGGCCGAGCCCGAACCCGGCGCCTACGACGCCGTCGTGCTGGCCGTGGCCCACCGGTCGTTCCGCGAACTGGGCAGCGACTATCTTCGCTCCCTCGCCCGTTCCGGGGGCGTGTTCTACGACATCAAGCATGCCTTGCCGGAAGGCCTGGCGGACGAGCGACTGTAACGGGCACCCGGTGCCACCTTTCGCCTGGAGTGAGCCATGACCATCCTCGTTACCGGGACCGCGGGTTTCATTGGATTCCACGTGGCCAGGGCCCTCCTGGGCCGGGGCATGCGGGTCGTCGGGGTCGACAACCTCAACGACTATTACGACCCCTCGCTCAAGCGGGCACGCCTCACGAGGCTTGAAAGTCTTCCGGGCTACACGCACGTGCACGCCGACCTGGCGGACCGGGAGGCGATCGAAGCGCTGTTCGCGAAAGCATCGCCCAGCCGGGTGGTTCACCTGGCCGCGCAGGCCGGTGTGCGCTATGCATCGACCAACCCGCATGCCTACGTGTCGAGCAATGTCGTTGGGTTCCTCCACATCCTCGAAGGGTGTCGCAACCACCAGGTGGAACACCTCGTGTACGCCTCCACCAGCTCGGTGTATGGCGCGAACAGCAAGCTGCCCTTCTCCGAGCACGAATCCGCCGAACACCCGCTCACCCTGTACGCAGCCACCAAGAAAGCCAACGAACAGATGGCGCACAGCTATGCCCACCTGTACGGCATCGCTTGCACGGGGCTGCGCTTCTTCACCGTGTACGGGCCCTGGGGCCGTCCCGACATGGCCCCCATCCTTTTCGCGAAGGCGATTTCAGAAGGCCGGCCGATCAAGGTGTTCAACCACGGCAAGCATTCGCGCAGCTTCACCTTCATCGACGACATCGTGGAAGGCGTCGTTCGCACCCTGGATGTCCCGCCCGGCCGGGACAAGGCATGGCGCAGCCTCGAGCCCGACCCCGCGACAAGCGGGGTGGCACCCTATCGGATCTACAACATTGGCCACGAAAAGCCGGTGCAGCTGCTTCACTTCATTGAGCTGCTCGAACGCAACCTGGGCCGCAAGGCGGTGATGGAAATGCTGCCGCTGCAGGCGGGCGACGTTCCGGATACCGAAGCCGACGTATCCGACCTGATCGCCGACATCGGCTACCGGCCGGTCGTGTCGGTCGAAGAGGGCGTGGCCAGGTTCGTGGCGTGGTTCCGGGAGTATTACGGGGCCTGAGCAGGGGCGTCGCGCGCCTGGCCCTGTCCCACAGCACGGCCAAGCTGCGTTGGGTGAAGCATGGACAACATTCACTCAGGCCACGGCGGCGCCGTCGACGACGTCGCGCTGGTGGTGTTTTCGCACCACCGGCTGCTCGACAAGCCCGCGCGCACGCTGGAATCGCTGCGCATATACCTGCGCGGGCAAGCCGGGCCGGTTTACGCGGAATTGCGTGCCGGGCGCCCGGTGATGGTGCGTCGGGGGCCGCGGCGACAGCTGGAGCTGCTGGCCCATTCGATGGAAGGCCAGGGTTTCGGCGTGCAGGTGCAGCGACTCAGGCCGGCAGCGTAAGCGTCAAACTCGCGCCCTCGTTGGGCCGCCCCTCCGCGCGCAGGTCGCCGCCCAGGCCCCGGGCCAGCCGCTGGCTGGTTGCCAGGCCGAGGCCGGCGCCAGGGTATTTGTGTTTGTCGTGCAGGCGAAAGAAGGGTTCGAACAGGCGGACGGCGTGCTCCGGGGCGAAGCCAGTACCGTTGTCGCGCACGCGCAGCCACCAGGTGGGAGCATCGGCGGGCTCGAGCCAGCCGGCTTCGATCTGCACTTCCGGCACCACGCCGTCGCGGCGGTACGTGATGGCGTTGGCCAGCAGGTTCTGCAGCACCTGGCCGACGGCGACGGCATCCACGTCGACATCGGGCAGCTCGCCGACGATCACTTCGGCGGCGGCGGCGGTGATATGTCGGTCGAAATCGCCCAGGACCTGGCTGACGACCTCGGCCAGTTGCCGGCGCGGGCGACCTTCGCTGGCCTGGCCGGAGCGGGCCAGCTGGTGCAGGCCGTCGATCATGCCCTGCATGCGTTCGGCCGCGGCCAGCATGCGTGCCACGTAGTCGCGGTCGCCGGGGTGCAGCTGGCTGCGCTGGCTGTGCAACAGGCGGTCACCGAAGGCGCGCACCTTCCGGGTGGGTTCGGAAAGATCATGCGCGGCGCTGGCGGCGAAGCGGTCCAGTTCGGCGTTGGCGCGTTCGAGATGGCCGCGTGCGCGCTCGACTTCGCGCCGGGCGCGCTGCAGGTCGCGTTCCTGGTCGGTGCGGCGCGGTGCCGGCAGGATGGCGCAGTGCACGACGGCGTCGGCGCCCAGGCCTTCGCGGCGGGCGGAAACCAGCACGGGCAGTTCGCTGCCGTCCACGTGCTGCAGGTCCAGCGCGATTTCGTCGGCCTGGCCGCGGCCCATCAGCAGCGGCAGTACGTAGGTGCGCAGGAACATGGTGCTGCCGGGGGTCAGCAGGGTGTCCAGGCGGCTGCCCGTCACCTGGCGGCGATTGCGCCCTAGCAGGTCCAGCAGCCTGGCGTTGCACGCGCGCACGCGCCCGGATGCGTCGAAGCGCAGCAGGGCACAGGGCAGGGTATCCAGCAGCTCGTCTTCGGGTCGCTCAAGGGCGCGATTCATGCGACGGGGCCATCGCGCAGGGACGGACGGTCTTGGATGGGACGGGTGGCCAGGTTCATCGCGGTCCGGGGGCAAGGCGACAAGGACGTGCACGTCGGCACGCGGCATGCCCGGAATGCTACGTGGAGGCGGCGTGAAGACCGAGGAACTGCATCACAGAATGCCGGCGGCCCGATTCTCGCCCGGAGGCGCTGCCACGATGGCTGGCGGGATCAGAGATCCTGCTCGTAGCGGATGTAGGGGACGCGGGTCGACTCGTCCTCGTCGTCCGTGGTGTTGCGGAAGGGATTCTGGCCGCGGCTGACGACGCTGGCGGCGCCGACGCTGAGGCGGGCCTGCCAGGGGGCGCGCCAGGTGACGCCGATGCCGACGTCGCTGTAGCTGGCCGGGCTGCCCGGCAGTTCGATGATGCGACCGACGATTTCGCCGCCGAAGTCGCCGAAGCCCGCCTCCAGGCGCAGGGTGCCGGTGTTCCACTCGGGGCGCACGCCACCGGGCAGCTGGTTGGCACCGACGATGCGTGCGCGGGCCAGCGTGCCGCCGATGCTTATCCAGCCGGTCTGGCCAACCTGCATTTCGCCCAGCAGGCCGACGTCGGTTTCTTCAATGTTGGCGCCGGCGAGACTGAGGATGAGGTCGCTCTGGGCGCCGCCGAAACGCGCGCCGGGGAGCAGCAGCGGCGCCTGGGTATCGAACTGGTTGAGGCCGATGCTGGCGGTGATGCG
The DNA here is from genome assembly GCF_054781715.1 of Arenimonas aestuarii. NCBI lineage: Bacteria > Pseudomonadati > Pseudomonadota > Gammaproteobacteria > Lysobacterales > Lysobacteraceae > Arenimonas > Arenimonas aestuarii. Next base: position 265,969 of record NZ_BAAGTW010000008.1, read on the forward strand.
GCTGCGGTCGCCTTCGAACATGGCATTGGCGCGCAGGCCCGGCCGCGACAGCGCCAGCGGGATCGCGGTACCGGAATTGGCCAGGTTGGCGGCCAGGCAGTGCTGCGCCAGCTGGCCGACGCTGCGCGCGACGGCGCTGTTGTCGCACAGCAGGCCCAAAGTGGGATTGGCCTCAAGCTGCAGGCTGGCGCCCACGCGGCGGCCGTTGTCCATCGGCAGCACCACGCCTGCGCCGGCGGCGGGCGCGGCATTGCGGCCCAGCAGTCGGTCGAGGGAGCTGTCCTTGCCGGTGCCGCGGTCGATGAGAAGGAAGCCTTCCAACTGGCCGCTGCGGTTGTTGAGGATCGGCAGCGCCGTGGTATTGCCGGCCCTGTCTTCGTCCTGCGCGTCGGCCTGCGGGATGTACAGCGGGGGCGGCGTCTGCGCGAACGCGGAAGCCGCCGCGAGGGCAAGCACGATTCCGGCGATGGGGCGCAGCAGCGGCGACATGGGGGGGGCGTCCTAGTTGGCTCTGCTTAGGGCAGGCTCCGGCGGGAAAGTTCCCGGACGGTTAGCGGTGAATTTACCACTTTTTAACAGGACGGCAAAGAGGGAGGGGGTTACTGCAGGCTGGTGGGGCCGGGCGCGGTGGGCCTGGGGCTGAACAAGGCCTCGATCTGTTCAGGTTCAAAGCGGTAGCCCTGCCCGCAGAAATCGCAGTGCACCTCGGCCACGCCGTCCCGCAGCGCGGCCCGGGCCTCGTCGGCGCCCAGCCCCCGCAACATCTCGGCCACCCGCTCGCGTGAACAGCTGCAGGCGAAGGCCAGCGGCCGGGTATCGAGCACCCGCACGTCTTCCTCGTGGAACAGGCGCCAGAGCAGGGTTTCGACCGGGGTCTGCGCCAGTTCGGGGCCGGCCAGGGTCTCGAACAGGGCCTGCACCCGCGCCCAGCCGTCGGGATCGCCGTGGCCGCCGGGCAGCTGCTGGAGCATGAGGCCGGCAGCGCGCCCTTCGCCGCTGGCCAGCAGGAGGCGGGTCGGCAATTGTTCGGATTGCTGGAAGTAGCCTTCGAAGGCATCGGCCAGGGTGTCGGCGTCCAGGCCAACCAGGCCCTGGTAGCGGGTGGGCTCGCGGCTGCCGGGCGGGGTGGATTCGATGGTGATCGCCAGCACCGAGCCGTCGCCGAAGGCACGCGGGCTCAGCGGTTCGGGCAACGGCTCCTCGAAGTGGGCGATGCCGCGCACGGTGTCCTGGGAGGTGCATTCGGCGAACAGGGTGCGCAGCGCGCCGGTGCCGCGCAGTTGCACGCTGAGCCGGCCGTTTATCTTGGCATGGCCGGTGAACAGCGCCGCCGCGGCGCAGGTTTCGCCCAGGCGGGCGGCCACCGACGCCGGGTAGTGGGCGCGGCCGGCGATCTGCTGCCAGGCCTCGTCCAGGTGCACGACGATGCCGCGAACGCCGGAGCGTTCAAGCATGAAGCGGGTAAGGGTGTCGGCATCAGGGTGTTTGTCCATGGGCCCATTTTACGTCCGCCAGCCTTGCCAGGAGTGCCTTGAGCCGCGAATCTTTTGACTTTGTCCCGTGCAAGGAAGAGATTCGCGGCTCAAGGCACTCCTGGCAAGGCGGGGCGATGACGGCTGGAAACAAACGGAAACGGCGGTGGCTGCGGCGGCTGCTGTGGCTACCGGTGTGGCTGGCCGTGATCATGCTCTTGCAGGTGGCGCCCTTGCGCTGGCTGGATCCGCCGACGTCGATGTTCATGCTGATCCGGCAGGCCGAAGGCATTGGCGAGCCGGGCTTCACGCTGCGCCAGGACTGGCGCGACGCCGGCGAGATTGCCGCCTGTCTGCCGATCTCGGTGGTGGCGGCGGAGGACCAGATGTTCCCGGATCATTCGGGCTTCGACCTGCGTGCGATTGAGAAGGCGCTCGATTCCAACGCCGAAGGCGGACGGGTGCGCGGGGCCAGCACGATCAGCCAGCAGGTGGCCAAGAACCTGTACCTGTGGGGCGGCGGCGGTTACCTGCGCAAGGGCATCGAGGCGATGTACACGGTGCTCATCGAAGCTTTCTGGTCCAAGCAGCGCATCCTCGAGGTGTACGTGAACATCGCCGAATTCGGGGATGGCATCTACGGGGCCCAGGCCGCCGCCGAGGCCCATTTCGGCAAACCCGCCAGCGCGCTGACCACTTACGAATGCGCCCTGCTCGCGGCGGTGCTGCCCAATCCCAAGCAATACAGCGCCGCCCGACCCGGTCCCTACGTGCAGCGGCGGGCGGCCTGGATCCAGCGGCAGGTGAGGCAGCTCGGTGGCCCGGCCTACCTCCAGTCGCAGTAAACTGACCAGATGCCGCCCCGCCAAACCCTGACCATCGTGATCGCCGCCTTCAACGAGGAGGCATCGCTGCCCGAGATGCACCGGCGGCTGGCCGCGGTGCTGGACGGGTTGGATGCGCAGGCGACGGTGCTGTACGTCGACGATGGCAGTCGCGACGGTACCTGGCAGGTGCTGCAGTCCCTGGCCACCGAAGATCCGCGCGTCCAGCTGCTGCGCCTTGCCCGCAATTTCGGCAAGGAGCTTGCCCTGACCGCCGGCCTGGACCACGTCGAGACCGAAGCGGCACTGGTGATCGACGCCGACGGCCAGGATCCGCCCGAACTCATCCCGCAGTTCGTGGCGAAGTGGCGCGAAGGTTTCGACGTTGTTTACGGCACCCGCATCCGGCGCGACGGCGAAAGCTGGTTGAAGCGATTCACCGCGGCGGCGTTCTACCGGGTGATGACGCGGCTTTCGCACACGTCCATTCCCCCCGACACCGGCGATTTCCGGCTGATGTCGCGGCCGGTCCTTGATGCGCTTGGGCAAGTGCGCGAACGCCAGCGTTTCATGAAGGGCTTGTTCACCTGGGTGGGTTTCCGGCAGGTGGCATTGCCCTACGACCGCGCGCCGCGCCTGGCCGGTGGCAGCAAGTTCAATTATTGGCGGCTGTGGAACCTGGCGCTGGAAGGCATCACCAGTTTTTCCACGGTGCCGCTGCGCCTGGCCACCTACGTCGGCGTGCTTACCGCGCTGGGCGCGTTCACCTGGGGTCTGTGGATCGTCGCGCGCACCGTGCTCTGGGGCGATCCGGTGGAAGGTTGGCCGTCGCTGATGACGGTGATGCTGTTCCTGGGCGGGGTGCAGCTGGTGGCGCTGGGCATCATTGGCGAGTACCTGGGCCGGCTTTACATCGAGGTGAAGCAGCGGCCGCTGTACCTGGTCTCGGAGGCCAGGCTGCCCCGGTAGGGGCGGGTGCAATTTCCCGCCGGGAATTGCCCCCTTCCCGGTCCCCATCGCCGCCATCCCGGCGTATATTGGCCCCAGGGAATCACGGAGGGCCGCTGCATGCGCAACGTCAACCAGATCCTGGCCGGCAAGGCTGACCGCCTGGTCACCGTGCCCAGGGAGGCCCCGGTGCTGGAAGTCATCCGGCTGATGGCGGAGAACCACATCGGTTCGGTGCTGGTGATGCAGGGCGACGAACTTGTCGGCATTGCCACCGAGCGCGATTACGCCCGCAAGGTCATCCTTCAGGGACGCTCCTCGGCGCAGACACCGGTCGGTGAAATCATGTCGCATCCGGTGGTGACCGTCGGGCCAACCGACACCGCCCAGACCTGCATGGCCGTCATGACCGACCGCCGCATCCGCCACCTGCCGGTGATCGACGGCGAAAGGGTCGTCGGCATGGTGTCCATCGGCGACCTGGTCAAGGCCGTCATCGAGGACCAGCGCCTCGAGATCGAACAGCTGCAGCAGTACATCGCCAGCTGAGGGCTGCTCTCAGTTCGGGACGACGTGCTGGGTTACCGCGACGAAGTGGCAGGCGCTGCCGCCCAGCACGAAACCGTGCCAGATGGCGTGCGCGAACGGGATGCGCTTGTGCATGTAGAAGTACGTGCCGGCCGTGTAGGAGAGTCCGCCCGCCAGCAGCCACAGGATGGTGTCCATCGGCACCTGGCGCAGGAAGGGGCCCAGGGCGGTGACCAGCATCCAGCCCATGCCCAGGTAGATGGCGGTTGAAAGCCCCTTGAACCGGCCGGTGAAGAACAACTTGAACACCACGCCGGCCATGGCCAGGGTCCAGATGGCCGCGAACAGCCACCAGCCGCCGTCCTCGCGCAGCCCGACCAGGGTAAAGGGCGTATAGGTGCCGGCGATGAGGATGAAGATCGCGCAGTGGTCGAACACCTTCAGCCGGCCGCGCCAGGCCAGGTTGCTGGTGACGTGGTAGAGCGTTGATGCCAGGTAGAGCAGGAAAAGCGAGGCACTGAACACGATCGCGCCCGCCAGCTGCCATCCGTTCCCGAACGACGCCGAAAGCGTGACCAGCACCGAACCACCGGCCAGCGCGGCCAGCGCCCCCAGCCCGTGGCTGATGGCGTTGGCGAGTTCCTCGCGCGGGGATTCGTGGTCTTTTTCGTATTCGGTCATGGTTCGAGCATGCGCCTGCGATCTGGAGCTGACGCTCCATTTTTGTGGGGCCGCCTCAATCGACGGCCAGGGCCTGTGCGTGCTCGCGGGTGGCGGCGAACTCGAAGTCGGGCCAGCGTTCCTGGGTCAGCTGCAGGTTCACACGGGAGGGTGCCAGGTAAACCAGCTGGCCGGCGGCGTCCACGGCCAGGTGGCTGGCGTTCTTCTCGCGGAACTCTTCCATCTTCTTCGGCGTGCCGCCCTTGACCCAGCGGGCGGTGGCGACCGACACCGGCTCGAAGCTGGCATCGACGCTGTATTCGTCCTTCAGCCGGTAGGCCACCACGTCAAACTGCAGCATGCCCACGGCGCCCAGGATCAAGTCGTTGGACATCAGCGGCCGGAAGAACTGCGTGGCGCCTTCCTCGGAAAGCTGGGCCAGGCCCTTTTGCAGCTGCTTGAGCTTGAGCGGGTCGCGCAGGCGCGCGCGCCGGAACAGTTCGGGGGCGAAGTTGGGGATGCCGGTGAAACCCATCGATTCGCCGGTGCTGAAGGTGTCGCCGATGGAGATGGTTCCGTGGTTGTGCAGTCCGATCACGTCGCCCGGGTAGGCGGTTTCGGCGATCTCTCGGTCGCTGGCCATGAACGTCAGTGCGTTGGCCAGTTTGTGGTCCTTGCCGCTGCGCACGTGGAAGGCCTTCATGCCGCTTTCGTAGTGGCCCGAACACACGCGCAGGAAGGCCACGCGGTCGCGGTGCTGCGGGTCCATGTTGGCCTGGATCTTGAACACGAAGCCGGTGAAGGGTTCTTCCTCGGGCTTGACCACGCGCGTGGTGGTGGGGCGCGGAAGCGGTGACGGGGCGTGCTCGACGAAGAAGTCGAGCAGCGGCTGCACGCCGAAGTTGTTCACGGCCGAGCCGAAGAATACCGGCGTCTGCTTGCCGGCCAGGTAGGCCTGCTTGTCGAAGGCGTGCGAGGCGCCCTGCACCAGGTCCAGTTCGTCGCGCAGATCGGCCAGCATCTTCTCGCCGATGCGTTCGGCCAGGCCGGGCGCGTCGATGGAGGCGAAGATGGTGCTGTCCTGGCGGGTGAAGTTGCGGCCCTGTTCGTACAGGTGCACTTCGCCGCTGATCAGGTGAACCACGCCCTTGAGGCGCTGGCCCATGCCGATCGGCCAGGTGATGGGGGCGCATTCGATGCCGAGCACGCTTTCGACTTCGTCGAGTAGTTCGATCGGTTCCTTGCCCTCGCGGTCGAGCTTGTTGATGAAGGTCATGATCGCCGTATCGCGCAGCCGGCAGACCTCCATCAGTTTGATCGTGCGGTCCTCGACGCCCTTGGCGACGTCGATCACCATCAGCGCGCTGTCGACGGCGGTGAGCACCCGGTAGGTGTCCTCGCCGAAGTCGGCGTGGCCCGGGGTGTCGAGCAGGTTGACGATGCGGCCCTCGTAGGGGAACTGCATCACCGAGCTGGTGACCGAGATGCCGCGTTCCTTCTCCAGCGCCATCCAGTCCGACGTGGCATGGCGGGCGGCCTTGCGGCCCTTCACCGAGCCGGCCATCTGGATGGCGCCACCGAACAGCAGCAGCTTTTCGGTCAGCGTGGTCTTGCCGGCGTCGGGATGCGAAATGATCGCGAACGTTCGGCGGCGGCGGGTTTCGGTCAGATGGTCGGCCATAAGCCGGCCATTATAGCTACTCGCAGCTTCGGCGGATTGAGAGCACCCGGGCGATGTCCTGCCAGTCGAAAGCGGCCACGCCGGCGTCGTCATGGGCCGCGAAAAGCGCGCCGTAGGGGAACCGGCGGGTCGCCGAGGCGTGCAGCCAGATGCCGTCGGTCATGGCGGTTTTCTCTCCGGTGATACTGCCCAGGTAGCCCAGTTCGCGGCGGTCGAAGACGTGGAAGACGGTCAGGTCGCGCGCCTGGTCGGTGGTGATCCAGTAGCCGCTGCCGTCCGGGCAAGCCCACAGGGCCACGCCCTCGGCCTGCGCCCGGAAGCGTTCGCGCGGCAGGTTGGTGCCGGCGTAGTTGCCGGCCAGGTCGTAGACGCGCAGCGTGGTGCCCACGCGCAGGTCTTCTTCGGCGATGAGCAGGCGATCGTGCATCGGGTCGCCGGCGATCGATTCGACCATGCGCAGGGCGCCGGCCTCGGTGGTGTCGCCGAAGTGGCCCAGGTACTCGCTTTCCAGTCCGCCCATCGGCGGAATCCGCAGGCGGAAGCGCTTCACGCGCTCGTCCAGTTCGTGCATCGGCGGCAGGGTTTCGGTGCGGTAATCGGCCATGAAGCTGTCGGTGACCAACAACTGCAGCTCGCCCGGCGCCGTTTCGTTCAACCACAGGCCGTAGGGACTGCGCAGCACGTCCTGGCCGATCATCGCCACCGGTTCGAAGTCGGGCAGGCGCAATACCTGCACCCGGTGGTTGTCGCGTTCGACCACGAACACCAGGTCTCCGAAAACCGAGATGCCATTGGGGCGGTTGAATTGCCTGGGACCGTCGCCGCGTTCTCCGAACGCCAGCCGGTAATCGCCGTCGTCGCCGTCGAACACGACCAGTTGGTGGCTCTTCTTGCCGGTGGCTATCAGCCAGGTGTGGCCTTCGGGCGTGGTCCAGCTGGCGACCGAGTCGATTTCATGCTCGGGCATTTCCGTGCTGAGGAAGGCCTCGGGCACTGGTGCCGAGTCGGCGCCGAAGACGTCGGGCATGGGCCGCGACGACGGATCCGGCTGCGGCGGGGCCGGCACGCTGGCGCAAGCGGCCAGCAGCAGGGAGAGGACCAGGGCAAGGACGGTACGCATGGGGCAGGAGTATAGGGGACGGAGCGGGTTCGGCTCGCGGCCATGGCCGCGCCCGGCCCCGGGGGAGGGGAGCCGGTCGACCGCCGCCCCCAGCATAGCTATCGCTTCATCGGCATGAAGCGATTGACAAGCTGGCGCGGGGCGGGCAAAGTCGGCCTCGCAATCCCATCGAGACCGGCTGAGGGGTAGGCCCAATGACGCCGGGGCAACCCATGCACGAGCAATCGCGCATGAAGGTGCCAATTCCTGCGGGGGCGTCCGGATGGTCCGGCGCTCGCCGAAAGATGGGTCGTGTTTCCCCCGCGCCGGGGGCTGCCCGACTTCTTTCACCGCCGGACTCCCTGGGTTTGCCCCAAGGAGCCCGTCATGTCCCTGAGTTGCCCCGAAACCCACGCCGACGCTGCGCCCCTGGTCGCGGCCGCCCCGCCATCGTCACCGTCACCGTCACCGTCCGCGCGGCGATTCCTGCTGGAAGTTGACCTGCCGATGCGACATGCCGGACGACGCCGGCTGCGCCTGCGCGGCGAATGGCGGGGTCCGGCGGACGCGCCCTGGATCGTGGTGGCGGGAGGAATCTCCGCGGGCCGCAAGGTCGCGAACGATAGCCGCGGCGAAGGCTGGTGGCCGGCCCAGGTCGGTCCGGCGCGCGCGATCGACACCAACCGCCACCGCGTCCTGGCCATTGACTGGATCGGTGCCGACGGCTGCCTCGACCAGCCCATCGATCCCGCCGACCAGGCCGATGCGCTGGCCGCGGTACTAGATCGCCTGGACGTGCCGAGGCTTGGCGCATACGTGGGCGCCAGCTACGGCGCCATGGTCGGGCTGCAGTTCGCGGCCCGCCACGGGAACCGGCTCGATCGCCTGGTGGCGATCTCCGGTGCCCATCGCCCGCACCCTTACGCCAGCGCCTGGCGTGCACTGCAGCGGCAGGTCGTGGCCCTGGGCCGGGAAGAAGGGCAGGTGTCGCGGGCGCTCTCGCTGGCGCGGCAGTGGGCCATGCTGAGCTACCGCACGCCGGAAGAATTCGCCGCCCGCTTCGATGCGCCCGCCGTCCTTGACGGCGAGCGCGCCCGCGTGGCCGCCGAGGACTACCTGGCCCACTGCGGCCAGCGGTATGCGGCGCGCTGGTGCAGCACCGCCTTCCTGCGCCTGTCCGAATCGATAGACCTGCAGCAGCTCGACCCCGGCGGCATCACCGTGCCCACAACCGTCGTGGCCATTGCCGAAGACCGGCTGGTGCCGCTGTCGGACCTGCAGGCCCTGGTTGAATCCCTGGGCGGACCCGCCCGCCTGCGCGTGCTGCGTTCGCCCTATGGCCACGACGCCTTCCTCAAGGAGGACGCCGCTGTTGCCCGGGTCCTGCGCGAAAGCCTGGAGGTGGCGGCATGAGCACCTGTTGCCCCGCCACCGCCGCCGTGCGCGCCGGCATCGACGCCGACACCGCCTTTGGCGCCGTCACGCCGCCGCTGGTGCTGTCGAGCAATTTCAGCTTCGAAGGATTCGACCGCAAACGTCGCTACGACTACACCCGCAGCGGCAATCCCACCCGCGACCTGCTGGCCGGGGCACTGGCCGAACTCGAAGGCGGCGCCGGCGCCGTGGTCACCGCCACCGGCATGGCGGCGGTGGCCCTGGTGGCCGAAGCCCTGCTGCAGCCGGGCGACCGGCTGGTGGTGACGCGCGATTGTTATGGAGGCAGCTGGCGCCTGTTCGACGCGCTGGCGCGCAAGGGGCGCTTCGAGCTGGAACTGGTGGACCTGGGCGACCCGGTCGCGCTGGCCGCCGCCCTGTCGCGGCCGGCACGGCTGGTCTGGGTGGAAACGCCGTCGAACCCGCTGCTGCGCATCACCGACCTGCGCGCCGCGGCGCTGGCGGCACATGCCAATGGCGCCCTGTTGCTGGTGGACAACACCTTCCTCTCGCCGGCCCTGCAGCGCCCCATCGATTTCGGCGCCGACCTGGTCCTGCACTCGACGACCAAGTACATCAACGGCCACAGCGACGTCGTCGGCGGTGCCGTGGTTGCGCGCGATCCGGCCCTGGTCGAAACCCTTGCCTGGTGGGCGAATGCGCTGGGGCTTGCCGGGTCGCCCTTCGACAGCTTCCTTACCCTGCGCGGCTTGCGCACGCTCGACGCGCGCCTGCGCGTTCACCAGGAAAACGCCGCGGCCCTGGCCGAACGTTTCGCCCGGCACCCGGCCATCGGCGCCGTGCATTACCCCGGCCTGGCCTCGCATCCGGGCCATCGCCTGGCCGCGCGCCAGCAGCGTGGCTTCGGCGCCATGCTGGCGTTCGAACTGCACGGCGGCGTGCCGGCGGTGCAGGCGTTCCTGGCGCCCTTGCGCCACGTCACGCTCGCCGAATCACTCGGCGGCGTCGAAAGCCTGGTAGCGCACCCCGCGACGATGACCCACGCGGCGATGTCGGTCGATGCCCGCCGCGCCGCCGGTATCGGCGACGGCCTGCTGCGGCTGTCGGTCGGCATCGAGGCCCTGGACGACCTGGAAGCCGACCTGGTGCAGGCGCTGGATGCCGCCTGCCCGGTTCGCGCGCCCGCCGCCGCGGGAGGCCTGGCATGAGCGCCCGTCGCGATCACTTGCCGCTGGCCCCGCGCCGGCTGGCCCTGCTGGGCGCTGGCACGGTGGGCGGCGCCCTGCTGCAGCGCCTGGCGGCCGCACCGTCGCTGCCGCTGGCGCTATGCCTGGTGGCGACGTCGCGCCGGCGCCGCGTGGCGCCCGGTGGACTCGATGCCGCGTGTGTTGCGCGGGAGCTGGCCGGGGGCGAGGCCCACGACGGCGGTGGTGAACTGCCCGACTGGTTCCGCCCCGGCGACGTCGTGGTGGATGCCAGCGCCAGCGATGCCCTGGCCGACTGGCATGCACGCTGGCTGCGCCGTGGCCTGCACGTCGTTACTGCCAACAAGCTGGGCCTGGGCGGTCCCTTGTTTCGCCAGCAGCGCATCCGCCGGCAGCTGGGGCAGGGCGCCGTGTACGGCGACGCCGCGACCGTCGGCGCGGGCTTGCCGCTGCTTCGCAGCGTGCGCGAGTTGATCGACGGTGGCGACCAGGTCACGGCGCTGGCCGGCGTGCTGTCGGGCACCCTGGCCTGGCTGTTCGACGGTTACGACGGTCATGCGCCCTTCTCGCAGCGTGTCCGCGAAGCGGTCGCCCGTGGCTACGCCGAACCCGATCCGCGCGTCGACCTGTCCGGCGAGGACGTGCGGCGCAAGCTGCTGATCCTGGCGCGCTCGGCGGGTCGCGGCCTGGAAAGCGCCGAGGTGCAGGTGGAGTCGCTGCTGACGCCTGCCCTGCAGCAGGCAGATGACCCACCGGACCGGGATGCCGCGCTGGCGTCACTCGACGCCGTGTTGGCTGCGCGTGCCCGGGCGGCCGCGGCCGGGGGCAGGGTGCTTCGTTACGTTGCGAGGCTCGATGGCGACGGCGCCCGCATCGGCCTTGAGGCACTGTCGCGGGACGACGCCCTGGCCCAGGGCGGCGCCTGCGACAACCGCGTCGCGATCTGGAGCTGCCGCTACGCCGAACGGCCCCTGGTGATCCAGGGGCCCGGGGCTGGCGCCGGCGTCACCGCCGCCGCGCTGCTCGACGACATCCTGCGCGCCCTCGCATGAAGGTGGACGACGGGCTCGGCGGGCGCGAAAAAACAGCCAGGCCCACTACCCGTCATCGAGGCGGGCTCAGCCCAGGGCGACGCCGCGGATCATGAAGAAGATGCCCGCGGCCATCAGCGCCGAAGCCGGCACCGTGACGATCCATGCGGCCACGACCTTGAGCATGATCGAGCGCTTGACCAGTGCCTCTTTGTGGTAGCGGCGCAGGCTCTTGCGTTCCTGCTTGGAAATCGGGGTCAGGCCGGCCTTGCCCTGGCGCTTGAGCTCCTTGATCATCTGCGACTTCTCGGCGCGCGAGGCGGCTTCGAATCGGCTGAAGAAGGCCTCCACCTCGTGCCGCTCGGTTTCGTGCGCGGCGTGGTGGGCCTCGATCTCGGCGATGATGCGCTGGTAGTTGGCCTTGAGGTATTCGCGCAGGAAACCGACGCCGAACACCGCACCGATGGTGACGTGGGTGGTGGAAATCGGCAGGCCCAGCTGGGAAGCCACGATGACCGTCAGGGTGGCCGCCATGGCGATGCAGTAGGCGCGCATCGGGTCGATGTCGGTGATCTCGTTGCCGACCGTCTTGATCAGCCGCGGCCCGTACAGGGCCAGGCCGACCGACAGGCCGATGGCGCCCAGCAGCATCACCCACAGCGGCACCGCGACCTTGCCGTGCACGCCGGCGCTGATCAGCGCGTCATGGATGGCCGCCAGGGGGCCGATGGCATTGGCCACGTCGTTGGAGCCGTGGGCGAAGCTGAGCAGGGCCGCCGCCGCCATCAGTGGCAGGGTGAACAGGCGGTTGACCGAGTCGCGGTCGTTCTGCATGGACGCCGCACGCCTGGAGATGGCCGCCTTCACCAGCACGTAGGCCAGCACGCCCGCGACGGCGCCGATGCCAAGGGCCGGAAGGATGTCGACCTTCACCAGGGCGCCCAGGCCCTTGACGCACAGGTAGGTAACGAAGGACCAGGCCATCAGCGCCAGCAGCACGGGCACGGTCTGCCCGGAGGCGGCGACCAGGTCCGAGCGGTAGGTGATGCGGCGTTTGATCAGGTACAGCAGGCCGGCGGCGATCAGGCCGCCCATGACCGGCGAAACCACCCAGCTGGCGGCAATGCTGCCCATGGTGCCCCAGTTGGCGACACCCCAGCCGGCGGCGGCGATGCCGCCACCCAGGACGCCACCGACGATGGAATGGGTGGTCGAGACCGGCGCGCCGATGGCGGTGGCCAGGTTGAGCCACAGGGCCGCCGCCAGCAGCGCCGACATCATCAGCCAGACGAAGGCCCCCGCGTCGGCGATGTTCGCCGGGTCGATGATCCCGCCCTTGATCGTTCCGACGACTTCACCGCCGGCGATGATCGCGCCGGCCGCTTCGAAAACCGCGGCGATCGCGATCGCCGTCGTCAGTTTCATCGCCCGGGCGCCGACCGCGGGGCCAACGTTGTTGGCGACGTCGTTGGCGCCGATGTTCATCGCCATGTAGGCGCCGAACGCCGCCGCCACCACCAGGGTCAGGCTGATGTGCCCGAACTGCCACCAGACGTAGGCGCTGGACAGCACCACGAACAGGATGGCCAGGGCCAGTCGGATCACGCTGAAGCGAGACGGGGCAGCGACGTTTTCAGGGTTCATGCGGGGAAGCACGTGGCAAGAGAGCGCACAGGATGCCAGATTCCCTGAACCGGGGTCAGGGCCGCATCTCCCCTGCGTGCCCATGGAAGCCTGCCGGTGACGTCGCCGGAAAGCCGGCTCAGCCCCGGTCTATCAGCGTTTCAGGGGCAGGTAGCCGTTGGGGCCGATCATCCGGAAGGGCACCGACACCAGGCGCATGCCGCCATTCACCTGCACCGCGAAGTGCAGGTGCGGGCCGCTTGAGAAGCCGGTGCTGCCGGCATAGCCGAGCACCTGGCCAAGGTGCACGCGGTCGCCGGCGCGCACGCTGACGCCGCCCTCCTGCAGGTGGGCATAAAGCGCCATCGAGCCGTCCTCGTGCAGCACGCGGACAAAATTGGCCTGGTCGGCCAGGGACCGGTCGGCGCCACCTTCGGCGTGCCCCGACATCGTCGCCACCACCGTGCCGCCCCGGGCAGCCAGCACCGGGGTGCCTTCGTCCACGATCAGGTCGACGGCGTAGCGATTGGCTTCGTCACCGTGGCTCCAGCCGCCGTGGAAACCCTGGCCGAGCTCAAAGCCCGACTCTTCCACCGGCAGGGAATAAACCACGTCGCGCGCCCGGGCGTGCGGCGGGCCGGGCACGGCAAGCAGCCGCAGCTCGTGCCGCGCGCCTTCGGCCACGGGCCACAAGCGGACCATCGTGGCCTGCTCGCCAGGCGCCAGCACCCGTCGCTGCGGCAGGCCCGGCTCGCTGTCCATGCCCCGCCACTGGTCGGCCAGCAGCTCGACCTCGATCGGTCCACTGCTGCGATTGGTGGCAACGGCCACCTGCTCACCGCCCTGGCGGTGCACGGACAGCTGCGCCAGTTCGGCCGCGCCGACGGGCAGGGAAATCAGCGCGAGCAGGGCCAGGGCGGGTTTCATTGTTTGCCAGTGTCCGCCAATCCGAAATATTCGTCGATAGGCGTCGGTGCGTCGAAGGCGAAACCCTGCCCGAAATCCACGCCAAGGGCCTTCAGTGCCTGGCGCTGGGCTTCGGTTTCGGTGTGTTCGGCAATCGACTTCTTGTCGAGAACGTGGGCGATTTCGTTGATCGATCGCACCACCGCCTCGGCCATCGGTGAATGGTGCATGTCGCGTACGAAGCTGCCGTCGATCTTGAAGTAGTCCACGTCCAGCGCGCGCAGGTAGTTGAACGAGCAGAACCCGGTGCCGAAATCGTCCAGGGCGAACCGGCAGCCCACTTCGCGCAGCTGGTTGATGAAACGCTGCGCCCGGGCCAGGTCGCGCACGGCGCTGGTTTCGGTCAGCTCGAAACACAGCTTGCTGGGCGGGAAGCTGCTGCGTCGCAGGCGTTCGGCGACGAAGCCGATGAAGCCTTCGTCGATCACTGCCTCGCCCGACAGGTTGATGCAGCACGTCTGGATCGTCGCCGCCGACTCGGGGTGGTTCTCAAGCCAGGCCAGGGTCTGGCTTATCACCTCGCGGTCGATGCGCGTGCCGAGCCGGAAACGTTCGGCCGCGGGCATGAACTGTGCCGGTTCCAGGCGTTCGCCGGTCCGCGGGTCGTGCAGCCGCAGCAGCACTTCGAAATGCCGGCCCGTCCCGGCGCCCGGCTGCAGCGGCACGATGGACTGGCAGTAAAGGGCCAGGGTGTTCTTCTCCAGTGCCTCGCGGATGCGAACCACCCAGCGCATGGCCGCGGTGCGGTCGAGCAGTTCGCCTGCGTCCAGGCTGGCCAGGCAGACGCGGTTGCCGCCCTGTTCCTTGGCGGTGAAGCAGGCGGCGTCGGCCTGGGACAGCAGCTGCGCGTAGTCGGCCTGGCCGGGCAGGAAGGTAACGATGCCGACGCTGGCGGTGGTGCCCAGCATCTGGCCGTTCCAACCGCAGCGATAGCCTTCGATGGCACGCAGCAGGGCGCGCATGCGGTCTTCGGCGACCATCGGCGTGCAGTTGCGCAGCAGCAGCGCGAATTCGTCGCCGCCTGTGCGGGCGAGGTGGTCGTCCGGCCGCATGTGCGCCGAAATGACGCCGGCGACGCCGCGGATCAGCTGGTCGCCGGCGGCATGGCTGGCGGTGTCGTTGATCAGCTTGAGGTGGTCCAGGTCGAGGTAGGCCAGCGCCATCGGCACCGTGGACGTTTCGGCCAGCACCGGCCGCATGCCTTCTTCGAAGGCGTTGCGGTTCTCCAGGCCGGTCAGCGGGTCGACGTTGGCGCGGTACTTGAGCACGCCGGCCGCGACCCGCTGCTGGTGCATGGCGAAAGCCAGCATCAGCGGCAGCGCCGCCACTTCGACCAGGAACACCAGCAGGTAGAGACTGTCGAGCGGGTCGGTGGCGCGCGGGTAACCGGCGGTGCCAAAGCCTGCCAGCCCGGCGATGAGCAGCATGGTCAGCGCGCTGGCGATGGCCGTGAAACGGGGTGGGAGGCGAACCGCGCTCCAGACCATCACGCCCAGCGGCAACGCCACCAGGCCAAGCGCGTAATGGCCGCCGTAACTTCCGCCCCAGGCCATCAGCAGGTAGCTGGCCATCAGCGCGATGTTCCAGCCCAGGCGTTCGGCCTCCGAGGCGTACTCGCTGTCGGGAAACCGCCGGCGCTGGCCGGCCTGGCCCGGCAGCAGCAGCATCACCGCCGGCGCGATGCTGGTGGCGCCCAGCAGGTCGCCCAGCAGCCAGCGCCCGGCCGAGGCCGGCAATTGTTCCGTGAGGATCATGCCGGCGTGGAACATGCCGGCGGTGCCGATCAGCGCGCTGACCGTCGCCATCACCAGCGAGCCGCCAAGGGCGTGCAGGCCGAAACGCACGGTCAGCAGGTCATCCATGGGCTGCCGGCGCATCAGCCAGGCGCCGGCCATTACGCCCAGCAGGTTCGAGGCCATCGACCAGACGATGAAGGTGCGCGGCACCGGTTCGAACAGCAGGTGCACCAGCAGCGTGCCCAACGGCACGAACCAGGCGACCCGCAGGCCGTAGCGCAGCACGCCGGCCAGGCCGATGCCCGCCGCTGGCCAGAACAGGGCTACTTCGTCGGGCCCGCCGCGCAACAGGCTGGAATAGGCGCCGCCGGCGACGTAAAGCGCCAACAGGACCAGCACGACGGTAATCCGACGCAGCGACGCGGGCATGTCCGGGAGCATAGGCCGGCTGCCCGCGCGGGACTAGTGGCGCGCCCCACCGGGGGGCAGCTTGAGTTTGTCCGAGGCCAGCAGGTCCAGCCGGCCGGCATCGAGCAGGACGTCGGGGTCGCCGCGCAGGGCCTCCTGCAGCTGCCCCAGGTCGGTGTCCGTCCGGGCGCGGAAGGCCGCCCAGCCGTTCCGGCCGTTCGCCTTCACGTAGTACAGGGCCCGGTCGGCCATCTCGATCATCTGCTCCCAGCCAAGACCGCCGCGGGCGTCGCGGAACAGCGGGCATTCGATGAAGCCCACCGAACAGGTGATGCGCAGGGGCTCGGAGCCGCCGATGTCAAAGCGGTGTTCCGACACCGAAGCGCAGATGCGGTCGCCCAGCATCGGCAGGTGCCGGTTAGGCATGGGCCGGAAGACGATCAGGAATTCCTCGCCGCCCCAGCGCGCGATGTAGTCGCCGGTGCGCACCATCTGGCCCAGCACCTGCGCCACCTGCTGCAGCACCCGGTCACCTGCCTGGTGGCCGTGGTTGTCGTTGACGTCCTTGAAGTGGTCGATGTCGATCAGGGCGAACACCATGACTTCGTCGGCCGATCCGCGGCGCACCGTCTCACGGTCGTAGTAGGCGATGTCGGCGGGAATCTGGTTGGCCAGGTAACGTCGGTTGCGCAAGCCCGTCAGCGGATCGGTCTGGCTGGCTTCCTCGAGCCGGTGGTTGGCTACTTCCAGCGCCTCGGTGCGCTGGCTTACCAGCAGCTCCAGGGCCTGGCGCTGGCGCCGGTGCTTGCCCAACTGGCGCCGGTAACCGGCGTAGACGATGCTGGCGGCCAGGCCGGCCAGCAGCCAGTAGAACAACGGCGTTTCATGGAACCGGGGCTGGATGCGGAAACCGACCTGGGCCGGCGCCGGGCTCCAGGCGTCGGCGTTGTTGGAGCCTTCGGCTTCGAACACGTAGGCGCCGGGCGGAAGGTTGGTGTAGTTGACGTTGCGCCGGGTCGGGTCCTCGAGCGTGCGCCAGTCGGCGTCGTAGCCAACCAGGCGATAGCGCAGTTCGACGCTCTTTGGATCCTGCAGGCTGAGCACGGTGAACTCGAAGGCCAGGTCGCGCTGGTTCGGCGCCAGCTGCCAGTCGGCACCGGCGTCGGCGGGGCGCCACTGGCCACCGACCTGGATACGCTCGATCACCGTGCGTGGTGCCGTCGAATTCTTGACGATGCCGCGTGTGGCCATGGCCACCACGCCGTCGCGGGTGGGCAGCCAGAGCTCGCCGCGTTCGATGAAGCCCTTGGCGTTGCCCGCGCCGTTGCAGCAAAAGCCCTTCTGGCCACCCCGGCGGTCGCCGCGTTCGTTGAGCAGCATTTCGCCGCGCACGTCCTCGCGCCGGCCAGCTGCGACGTCGGTCATGTCCTGCAGCAATACGCGGTGCACGCCGCGGATGCCGGCCACCCACAGGTAACCGTCCTCACCATCGGTAATGAAGAACGGCGAGTTCACCGGCATGCCCAGGCTGGCGTCGAACGCGTGCCAGCGGCCATCCTGAAGCATGAATATCTCCTCGGACAGCGCACCGATGAGCAGGCGCCCGTCGGGCAGCTCGTGGATGGCCGTCACGTCCAGGTCGCTGCGCAGACCCGTGTCCAGGCCAAGCGGTACTAGCTGTTCGTCCTGGAATTCGTAAAGGCCCGACTGGGTGCCCACCAGCAGCCGGCCGTCGCGGGTTTCGTGCAGCACCCGGGTGCGCGGGTCGCGCAGCCCCTGGGCCGCCGCAAAACCGACCAGGCCGTCGCGGGTCAGTCGGAACAGGCCCGCGGTGCTGGCGAACCAGAGGGCGCCGCGCTGGTCGCGCAGGATGCCGTTGACCTGGGCGCTGCGCATCGGGGCCAGCACGGCCGGAAGTTCCAGGTCCTTGCCGTTGCGCAGCACGGCAACGCCGCGACGGGTACCTATCCAGATGGCGTCGCGCTCGGGCAACAGGGTATAGGCGTTGGGGTGGGGCAGGTCGGCGCCGGCGATGACTTCCCTGAAGCCGCCGTCCTGCATGACGCTCAGGCCACTGTTGGTGCCGACCCACAGCTGGCCTTCCTCGCCACGCGCCACGGACCACACGATCTGGTCCTGCAGGCCTTCGAAGTTGCTGTAGCGGCGGGTCCAACCGTTCCAGACCCGGGTGATGCCTTCCCACTGCGAACCCAGCCAGAGGCTGCCCTCGCGGTCCTCGAACATCGCGCGCACGGCCGAGCCCATGGGGTCGTTGCGGATCATTTCGGTGACGCGGCCTGCGCGCAGCCGCGCCAGGTCGTCGACCATGCCGACCCAGAGGTTGCCGTCGCGGTCCTCGTATATCGATTCGATGGGGGTGTGGGCCAGGCGCTGGTCGCCTTCGAAGCGGACCCACTGGTCGCGTTCGCGGAAGAACAGGCCGTTGCTGGTTGCCGCCCACAGGCGCCCGTGGGCGTCGAGCAGCTGGGTCACCACGGTGTCGTCGTCGCCGTCGGGCAAGGGCAGCAACTGGGTGTCCCCGGCGGAGATCCGGTAGACCCGGCCACGGCTGCCGACCCACAGGTCCTCGCCACGCGCCAGCAGGGCGGTGGCCGGGCGGGGCAAGGGGTGCAGCAGGGTGAGCTCCTCGCCGGTGGCCCTGTAGACGCCATCCGGTGCAGCAACCATCAGCTCGCCCGAGGGCATGGCCTCGATGTCGGTGGTGTCGATTGCGCGGCCAGGTTCGTCGCCGGCCACGGGGATCGTCCGGAACTGGCCGTCTTCGTAGAGGCTCATGCCCCGGTAGGTGGCGATCCAGAGTTGATCGCCGTTGCCGACGTGCAGGTCATGGATCCAGATACCGCGCAGGCCCGGGGTGGTCTCGGGGTTGAACGCCTTGAAACGGATGCCGTCGAACCGTGCCAGGCCGGCCTGGGTGCCTACCCACAGGTAGCCGGTGCGGTCCTGGGTGATCGCCAGGGCGCTGATCTGCGGCAGCCCTTCCTCGATGCTCCAGTTGTTGCGGACGTAGTGGTGGAAGGACTTGTCGGGGTCCAGGGCCAGGACATTGCCCGCCAGCAGCAGCATCAGCAGCAGTGTGGGCAGGGCGGTCAGCTGCGGGACGCGGCGCATCGGGGGCACGGCGGGGTCCGGGGCGGGCATGGACTGACTATTACGCCCCGGGCACGGGCAGGGCAAGCCTTGATTGCTACTTTCGTGACGCTTGATCCACTTGCAGGACCGTTGTCCCTTCCCAGGCTGTCAGCATTCGATGACGTTGACGGCCAGGCCGCCGCGCGACGTTTCCTTGTACTTGTCCTGCATATCGCGGCCGGTATCGCGCATGGTCTTGATGACCTTGTCCAGCGACACCTTGTGCTTGCCGTCGCCACGCAGGGCCATGCGCGAGGCGTTGATGGCCTTCACGGCGCCCATGGCATTTCGTTCGATGCAGGGGATCTGCACCAGGCCGCCGATCGGATCACAGGTCAGTCCCAGGTTGTGTTCCATGCCGATCTCGGCGGCGTTCTCGACCTGGCCCGGGCTGCCGCCCAGGGCCGCCACCAGACCGCCGGCGGCCATCGAGCAGGCCACGCCGACTTCGCCCTGGCAGCCGACCTCGGCGCCCGAAATCGAGGCGTTTTCCTTGTAGAGGATGCCGATCGCGGCGGCGGTGAGCAGGAAATCGAAGATGCCCTTCTCGCTCGAACCGGGGCAGAAGCGGTCGTAATAGTGCAGGACGGCCGGGATGATGCCGGCCGCGCCGTTGGTGGGCGCGGTGACCACCCGGCCCCCGGCGGCATTTTCCTCGTTCACGGCCAGGGCGTAGAGGTTCACCCAGTCGAGCACGGTCAGCGGGTCGCGCATGCCGGCTTCGGGCTTGGACGACAGCTCGGCGTGCAGGCTGGGCGCACGCCGTGCCACGTGCAGGCCGCCGGGCAGGGTGCCCTTCTCGCGGATGCCGCGAGCCGTGCAGTCCTGCATGGCCTGCCAAAGCTCGCGCAGGCCCTGCAGCACTTCGGCCTCGGGCCGCCAGGCGGTTTCGTTGGCCAGCATCAGCGCGGCGATGCCCAGGCCACTTTCTTCGCAGCGGCGCAGCAGTTCGTCGCCGGAGTGGAAGGGGTAGGGCAGTTCGGTGGTGTCGGCGACGATCCGGTCTTCGGCGGCTTCTTCGGGGTTGACCACGAAACCACCGCCGACCGAGTAGTAGTCGCGGGTGGCGAGTTCGGCGCCGTCGGCGTCGTAGGCGGTGAACCGCATGCCGTTGGTGTGGAAGGGCAGCTTCTGGCGTTTGTTGAGCACCAGGTCCTGCTTCTCGTCGAAGCGGATTTCGTGTTTGCCCAGCAGGTTGATCTTCTTCTGCTTGCGGATGCGTTCAAGCGCGGCCGGGATCACGTCGGGGTCGATCTGGTTCGGCCAGTGGCCTTCCAGGCCCATCAGCACGGCCTTGTCGGTGCCGTGGCCGCGGCCGGTCAGCGCCAGCGAGCCGAAGACTTCGGCGCGCACGCGCGCGGTGCGTTCGAGCACGCCCTTGTCGTCCAGCCAGTGGCTGGTGAAGCGCGCGGCCGCACGCATGGGCCCGACCGTGTGCGAGGACGAGGGGCCGATGCCGATCTTGAAGAGGTCGAAGACGCTGACTGCCATGTCGGGCCGGGTTCCGTTCCTGTAGGGGCGCTTGTGGGTCGTATTCTATGCGCCTTGCCCGCCAGGCGACTGTACGGCCCCGAACTGATGCCCCCGTCCCTCACCCTCATCCAACGCGACGACTGCCACCTGTGCGACCAGGCCTGGGAGGTGATGGCCGCCGCCGGCGTGCCTGATTTCGACCCACTGTGGATAGACGACGACCTGGGCCTGCAGGCGCGCTACGGCGAACGGATCCCGGTGCTGCGGCGCGAGGACACGGGCGCGGAGCTCGACTGGCCCTTCGACGCGGCCCGCCTGCGGACCTTCCTGGCCTAGGCCTTTGGCTGCAGCTCGAGGCGGGTGAGCACCTCGACGTCGTTGGGCAACAGCTCGGTGTCGGCCCAATCGCCTTCGCCGACACCAAAATCCAGGCGCTTGAGCGTGGCCCGGCCTTCGAGCACGGCGGGCGTTCCCGGCGTCCAGGTGAAGTCCAGCGGCACCGGCCGGCTTTCGCCATTGAGCGTGAGCGTGCCTTCGGCGCGGAAGCGGTTGCCGCCCAGCGCCGTGAAACGGCTGGCCTGGTAACGCGCCTCGGGCTGCTCGCCGGCATTGAAGAAGTCCGGGCCCACCAGCATCTCGTCGCGCTCGAGGTTGTCGGTGCTGGCGCTGGCCAGGGCGATGCGCACGTCGAAGCGGCTGCCGGCCAGGTCGGTCGGGTCGAAGCGGATGGCCGGGTCAAAGCGGGCGAAGCGGCCCTCGAAGGTGTCTCCCATGTAGACGGCCTTGAAGCCCAGCGTCGAATCCTGGCTGGCGCTGAAGTCGGCGGCGACGGCGGGGGTGCCGGCCAGTGCGGCGAGTAGCAGGAGCAGGCGTTTCATCAGGTGTCCTTGCGTTCGGGCGAGGCGCCATCGGGCGGCGCCAGGCCGGGCAACATGCGCGACAGGGTGGCATCGCGGTCGAAGTAGTGGTGCTTGAGCGCGGCCGCCGCGTGCACGGTGACGATGATCGCCAGGGCGATGAAGAGCCACTCGTGCATGCCCAGGGCGAACGCCTTCACGTCGGGGTCGTAGCCGCTGAGCTTGGGCAGGCTGAACAGACCGAACCACTTGAGCGGAAAGCCCGAGGCCGAGTTGTACAGCCAGCCGCTGAGCGGCATCGCCAGCAGGATGACGTACAGCGCGGCGTGCGAGGCCTGCGCCGCGAGCTGCTGCCAGCGGGCCATGCCCGCCACCGGCGCCGGCGCACCGGCGACCAGGCGCCAGAGCAGGCGCAGCACGGTCAGGGCCAGCACGGTCAGCCCGAAGCTCTTGTGCAGCGCATAGACCTCGATCTTGGTCGGCGAGTTCGCCAGTTCCTGCATGATCAGGCCCACCACGACCAGCGAAAGCACCATCAGCAGGGTCAGCCAGTGGATGGAGATGCTTACCCAGCCCCAGCGTTCAGTCGTGTTGCGGGTCGGCATCTTCTTTCTCCTGGTCCGGTGACGGGGTGTAGCGTACCGCTTCGGCCTGGATTTCCAGCTGCACGCGCTGGCCGACCACGTTGGGCCATTCAGCCATGCCGAAATCGCGACGGTCCAGCACCGCCGTGGCGCTGAAACCGGCGGTCCGGCGGAACGTGAGCGGATTGCGTGCCAGCTTGTTCAGGCGCACGTCCAGGATGACCTCGTGGGAAACGTTCCTGAGCGTGAGTTCGCCGGTGACTTTCAGCTGGTCTTCGCCGCTGGCTTCGACCCGGGTGGAAACAAAACGCGCGACCGGCTGGTCCTGCGCATCCAGCCAGGTCGACGAGAGCAGCTTGTCGCGCCAGCCGCTGTCGCCGATCTCCAGCTTTCCCAGCGGGATCTGCACGTCCAGGCGGAAGCCCGACCAGTCGTCGGGGTCGAAGGACAGTTCGCCCTGCACGTCGGGGAAGATGCCCAGGGCCTGCGAAAAGCCTGCGTGCTCGACGCGGAAAAGCACGCGGGTGTGCACCGGATCCAGGCGCCAGGGCTCGACCGCGGCGACAGCGGGAGCGCTGCCGCTAAGCAGGACCAGACAGAACAGCAATTTCCGAACTCGATTCATCCGTTTTCGGACCTCTGTGGCTCGGGCAGGTGGTTAGTCTAGGCCGCATCCACTCCCGGAGGGGCGATGCGGCCGTCTTCACCACTGCAACATTGCGTGGCCATCGCAGCGGCCCTGCTGGTGGGACTGGGCGTTCCCGGCCCTGGCGCGGCGGCCTTGCAGGGCCTGGATCCTGCGACTGGCGGGTTGCCTGGCGCCGCGCCGCCGGCACCGGCCATCGGAACGGCACAGCTGCGGGGCAGGCCACGACGCGGGTTGCCGACGACGGGCGCAGTGGTTCGCCTGCACCCGGAGGATCGCGAGCTGCGCCTGGGCGTGCGCCTGGCGGTGTCCGGCGATGCTTCGACGCAGCGCTTCCGGTTCCGGCTTGAAGGCCACGACCCGGACTGGGTCGAACTGGGAGCCGACGGCGTCCGCGTATTTCCGAGCCTGGCGCCTGGGCGTTACCTGCTGCATGTCAGCGGCGCGGCGGCACGTGGCCAATGGTCCGAAGCACGCAGCCTCACCGTGCTGGTCGATCCCCCCTGGTGGGCCACGCGCGGCGCGCTGGCCGGCTTGGGCCTGGCGCTGATGGCGGCGCTGTCGGCGATGGCCCTGGTCCATCGCGCCCGCGTGCGCCGTCGGGAGGCCTGGCGGCTCGCGCGCGCCCGCCAGCATCTGGCTGAACAGCATTCCGAGGCCAAGACCCGCTTCCTGGCCGCGCTGGGGCACGAAATCCGCACCCCGATGACCGGCGTGCTTGGCATGGCCGAGCTGCTGCAGGGCAGCGCCCTCGACGAACAGCAACGGGCGCGCGTGGACGCCATCCAGGGCGCGGGCCGGCACCTGCTGCGATTGGTCAACGACACCCTGGACCTGGCGCGCATCGAGGCCGGCAAGCTCGTGCTCGAGGACGCGCCCTTCGCCCTGCGCCCGCTGCTGGACGAGCTGGCCGCGCTGCTGCGGCCGTTGGCGGAGGCCAAGGGCCTTGCCTTCCACCTGCGCTGCGACGGCGACGTGCCGGCTGGTCTTCGCGGGGACGCCACCCGCGTGCGCCAGATCCTGCTCAACCTCGCCAGCAACGCGATCAAGTTCTGCGAGCGCGGCGAACTGGCCATCCACTGCAGCCGACGCGATCCGGTCGGCGTGGTGATCCACGTGTGCGATACCGGTCCAGGCCTGGCGGCGGACCAACAGGCCAGGCTGTTCCGCCGGTTCGAACAGGGCAGCGATGGGGCCAGCGGCAGTCGCTACGGCGGCAGCGGCCTGGGGCTGGCGATCAGCCAGGAGCTCGCCGCGGCGATGGGGGGCGCGATATCGGTGCGCAGTGAACCGGGCCGCGGCGCCAGTTTCCGGGTCGAACTGCCGCTGCCCGCTTCGTCGGCGGCGCGGCCACCGGTCGACGCGCCGCCGGTGCTGGTGGTGCCCGGTCGGCGGGTGCTGCTGGTCGAGGACGATCCGGTGGTGGCGGCGGTGGTGCAGGACCTGCTTCGCCAGCAGGGCCACGCGGTGGAGCACGCCGCCCACGGCCTGGCAGCGATGTCCGCGCTGGCCGCGGGATGCTTCGACCTGGCGATGCTGGACCTTGATTTGCCCGGCCTTGACGGCTTCGAGCTGGCGCGGCTGCTGCGCTCGCGCGGCGAAACGCTGCCGCTCATGGCGCTTACCGCACGTGCCGACGGCGAGGCGGAGCGCCAGGCGCTGGCCGCCGGCATGGACGGTTTCCTGCGCAAGCCGGTAACCGGCGCGATGCTGGCCGAGGCGCTGGCGGCGGTGCCGGCGCCGCCGGCTTAAGCGCGGCGGCTGTGCTGGTGCACGGCGTCGACCAGCACGCGCACGTGTTCGGGGTCCATGTCCGGCGACATGCCGTGGCCCAGGTTGAATACATGGCCTTCGCGCGAACCGCCGTTGGCAGCCGCGTAGTCGTCCAGCGCCCGCCCGGCCTCGGCGCGGATCACCTCGGGGGACGCATAGAGCGTGGCCGGGTCCAGGTTGCCCTGCAGCGCCACCTTGTTGCCGATCCTGCGGCGGGCCTCGCCCAGGCCCACGGTCCAGTCCACGCCAAGGCCTTCGGTGCCGCTGGCGGCCAGTTCCTCGAGATAAGGCGCGTTGCCCTTGCCGAACAGGATGAGGGGTGCGCGCGCCTTGCCTTCGCCGCGCGGAAGTTCGGCGGCGATGCGCTGCAGGTAACGCAGCGAAAATTCACGGTACAGGTGCGGCGCCATCACGCCGCCCCAGGTGTCGAAAACCTGCAGGGCCTGCGCGCCGGCCGCGTGCTGGGCCGCCAGGTAGGCGATTACCGCCTCGGTGGTGACTTCAAGCAGCCGGTGCAGCGCCGCCGGGTTGTTGAGCGCCAGCGACTTGATGCGCGCGAAGTCCTTGCTGCCGCCGCCTTCGACCATGTAACAGGCCAGGGTCCAGGGGCTGCCGGAAAACCCGATCAGTGGAACGGAACCGTCCAGCTCGCGGCGGATCAGGGCGACCGCGTCCATCACGTAGCGCAGCTCGCTGCCCATGTCGGGCACGGCCAGGCGGGCGATGTCGGCTTCGCTGCGCACCGGGTCCTTGAACTTCGGCCCCTCGCCTTCGACGAAATACAGGCCCAGGCCCATGGCGTCGGGCACGGTGAGGATGTCCGAGAACAGGATCGCCGCGTCCAGCGCATAACGCCGCAGCGGTTGCAGCGTGACTTCGCAGGCCAGCTCGGGGTTGGTGGCAAGGCCCATGAAACTTCCGGCCTTCTGGCGGGTGGCGCGATACTCGGGCAGGTAGCGTCCGGCCTGGCGCATCAGCCATACCGGCGTGCAGTCAACGGGTTCGCACCGAAGCGCGCGCAGGAAACGGTCGTTTTTTAGGCTCACTGGCTCATCCATCAGCGGGGCGCAGGCGCCCAATCAGTTACCGGGGCGCATGCGCGCCCTGGGCGAACATCACCTGGAAACCCTTGCGCACCTGCATGTCGCGGGCCTTCTCGAAGGCCGACACGGCGGCGTCGCGCTCCAGGAACTGTTCGCGGCGAAGCTGCGTCTTGCCGCCGATCTGGCCGGTCTCGCGCAGCAGGGTCCAGCCGCCCAGCAAGTCCTGCTGCAGGGTCAGCTGCACGAACTTGGGCGCTTCACCGGCATTGGGTTTTTGCTGTAGCAACAGGCGCATAAGACGGCAATTGTAGCCGCTCCCACGCCCCGCGGGTCAGGCGTCGAGTACGGCCAGGATGGCTTCGTCGGCGACGCCTTCCACCACCTCGGCCTGGCCGATGCCCCGCCACAGCACCAGCCGCAGCGCGCCCGACACCGCCTTCTTGTCCAGGCGCATGCGGGCCAGCAGCTCGTCCGGGGACAGGCCCGCCGGGACCGCCACCGGCAGGCCCAGGCGTTCGAGCAGGGCTGCAAGGCGCGCGGCGTCGGGCCAGGGCGCCCGGCCCAGTTCGGCCGACAGCCGCGCCGCCAGCACCATGCCCACGGCCACGGCCTCGCCGTGCAGCAGGCCGCCGTAGCCTTGCTGGGTTTCGATGGCGTGGCCGAAGGTATGGCCCAGGTTGAGCAACATGCGCTCGCCCTGTTCGGTTTCGTCGCGGGCGACGATTGCCGCCTTGTGCGCGCAGCAGCGGGCGATGGCTTCGGCCAGCGCCACCGGGTCGCGCGCCAGCAGGGCGTCGGCCTGGTCTTCGAGCCATGCGAAGAACGCGGCATCGCCCAGGGCGCCGTATTTCACGACTTCGGCCAGGCCGGCGCGCAGTTCGCGCTCGGGCAGGGTATCGAGCGTGGCGACATCGGCCAGCACGGCCGAGGGCTGGTGGAATGCACCGACCAGGTTCTTGCCCTGCGGCAGGTCCACGGCGGTCTTGCCGCCGACGGCGCTGTCGACCATCGCCAGCAGCGTGGTCGGCAACTGCACGAACCGCACCCCGCGCATCCAGCAGGCGGCGGCGAACCCGGCCAGGTCACCGACCACGCCGCCGCCCAGGGCCAGTACCGTGGTGTCGCGGCTGGCGCCCATGCCGGCCAGCGCGGCCATCACTTCGGCGAAACGGGCCAGGGTTTTTTCCTGTTCCCCCGGCGGCAGCACGCAGGTGTGCACCTGCTTTTCGCGCAGGGCTGCCTGCACCGGCGCCAGGTAATGCGGGGCGACGTTGCTGTCGGTCAGCACCAGCGCGTGCCGGCCGGTCACCAGGGCCGCCAGGGCCCCGGGCTGATCGAGCAGGCCGCGGCCTATGCGGATGGGATAACGCCGTTCGCCCAGCGCGACTTCGAGTTCATGATGGTTCTTCATGCGGCCTCCGGGCGGCGCCAATGGCGGCTCAGCTCGGTGTACAGACGTTCTGCGGCGGTGGCGACCGCCAGGCCGTCGGCGTTGAAGGGCAGGTCGGCCATGCCGGCGTACAGCGGCCCGCGCTGCGCGGCCAGGGCCTCGAGCCGTTCGCGCCGATCAGGCACGGCGAGAAGCGGCCGGCTGCGGTCGCGCGCCAGGCGCTCCAGCTGCTGGTCCACGCTCACCTGCAGGTAAACCACGAAGCCGCGTTCGCACAGCGCGCGGCGGTTGCCAGGGTCGAGCACGGCGCCACCGCCGGTGGCGACGACCTGGCGATCGCCCTGCATCACGTCGGCAATGAGCGCTGCCTCGCGCGCGCGGAAGCCCGGCTCACCTTCGAGTTCGAAGATCACCGGCACGGTGGCGCCCGTGCGTGCTTCGAGCGCGTGGTCGCAGTCGACGAAGACCAGGCCGAGCCGCTCGGCCAGCTTCTTTCCGATCGACGTCTTGCCCGCGCCCATGGGGCCGACGAGCACGAGGTTTGGCGCAGGGTTCATGGGGCGCGATGCTAGCATCCGGCGCATCGGCGACCGCGTGTCGCCCGGCTTGCAGGGAGCGGCGATGGGCGTTGGCGGACAATCCGGTCCGGTGGTGGTGGCGGGTGCCGGCGATGTCGGCGGCCGCCTGGCCGCGCGGCTTGCCGGGCAAGGCACCGACGTCCTGGCGCTGCGTCGCCGCCCGCCGTCGGCGGCGCCCAATGGCGTGCGTTCGCTGGCGGTGGACCTGGTGACCGGCGAGGGCCTGCAGGCCCTGCCGCGACAGGCCGCGGCGCTGGTCTTCTGCGCCGCGCCCGACCAGCGCGACGAAACCGCCTACCGGGCGCTGTACGTGGACGGCCTGGCCCGCCTGATGGCCACCTGCGAGGCGCCGCGGGTGCTGCTGGTCTCTTCCACCGCCGTCTACGGCGAACACCGCGGCGAGTGGGTGGACGAAAACACCCCGGCAATGCCGGTGGCCTTCAACGGCCGCGTATTGCGCCAGGCCGAGCGCCTGCTCGAAGGCCGCACCGGTGCCAGCACGCTGCGACTGTCGGGGCTCTATGGCCCCGGCCGCACGTCCCTGATACGGCGCGCGCTGACCGGCGATCCCGGCAGCCGTCGCTGGGGCAACCGCATCCACGTCCAGGACGCCGCCGACGCGCTGGCGCACCTGCTGGCCCTGGAAGAGCCCTCGCCGCTGTACCTGGGTAGCGACGACCGGCCCGCGCTCGATACCGAGGTGCTGGCCTGGCTGCGTGAAACGGCCGGGCAATTGCCGGTCGCCGCGCCCACGGACGGCCCCACCCAGGGCCGCCGGATCCGCAATGCGGCCTTGCGCGCGACTGGCTGGCAGCCGGCATTTCCGGACTACAGGGCGGGTTACCGGCCGTTACTCGGGCCGGGGGTATAGTCGGCCGGGCCTGATGAGGGCGTTTCACTCATAGTAAGAGGAGAAGCACCATGGGTACCGTAACCAAAGTTATCGAAGTCTCGTCGTCTTCCGCCAAGAGCGTCGAGGATGCCGTGCAGCTGGGCCTCAAGAAGGTCGCCAGCACCGTCAAGGGCATCAAGGGTGCCTGGGTGAACGAGGTCAAGGTCATCACCAGCGACGATGGCAGCATCACCGAGTGGCGCGTGAACATGCGCGTGAGTTTCGTCGTCAGCTGACCGGGCGACGGGCGGCGTCGAGCGTGAACAGCTCGTCCGCGATGGCCGGCAGCGTGCGTAGCGCCTGACGGCTGACCCGTTCGAAAAACAGTACGAACCGTTCGACCTGGGCCCGCGTCATCGCGCGGCGTCCCGGGTTGGCGGCCTGCAGCGTGCATTCCTGCTGCCAGCGCCATTCCGGCACCACCTCGAATCCAGGTCCGCGCAGCCAGGCCAGGTGGTCGATGCGTTCCCAGGCCGGACCGTAAGCGGCCAGCGCCCGGTTGCAGTAGCGCCGCCAGCTGCCGTCGGGGTCTTCGTCGCGCTCCAGCGCATTGATCGGTTCGGCCAGCGCCGCCTCGTCTTCGGCCGGCACCTTGTGGAACCAGCCTTCGAACACCACCAGCCTTGCGCCCGCCGGCGCCCGCGGCCAGCGCGAGGGCGGCAGGCGGCGGTCGGCGATCTTGTCGAATCGTGGCAGCGGCACCCGCTGGCCACCGCGCAGGCCGTCCAGGGTTTCCACCAGCAGGGCCAGGTCGTGGCTGCCCGGCGGGCCCCGCGTGGCCAGCAGCGGGTGGACCTGGCGGGCCAGGCGCTGGCGCTCGCGCCGGCCCAGGTAGAAGTCGTCGATCGACAGTACGACCACCGGCAGGCCGCGCCGGCGCGCCATCGCGGCGATGTCGGCGGCCAGGGTGGACTTGCCGGTGCCCTGCAGGCCGGTCAGGCCATAAACGGGCACGCGCGCGGGCAGGGCCAGGCCGTCGGCCAGGCGCGCGGCGATGAAGTCGGCGTGATGGTGTCCGTCGGTGGGCTGGGAAGGGCGGCTCATCGGCGCGACAATACGCCAAGCCCGAGGAACCCACGATGACCGACGCGAACCCAAGCGCCACCGATCCGCTGCTGGCCGAGGCCATGGCCACCTTCACCACGCTGCTGGCCGAAGCCACCGAGGCCGGCGACCCCGAGCCGACCGCGATGACCCTGGCGACGGCCGACGCCGAAGGCCGGCCGTCGGCGCGCACGGTACTGCTCAAGGCCTTCGACGCGCGCGGCTTCGTTTTCTACACCAACTTCGACAGCCGAAAGGGCCAGCAGCTGACCCAAAATCCCCACGCAGCCCTGTTGCTGCTCTGGAAAGCCCTGCGCGAGCAGGTGCAGGTCAAGGTCGAGGGCACGGTCGAGCCGGTGGCCCTGGCCGAGGCCGACGCCTATTTCGCCAGCCGGCCACGGCCCAGCCAGATCGGCGCCTGGGCGTCGCTGCAGTCGCAGACCATGCCGTCGCGCGAAACCTTCGAGTCGCGCGTGGCTGCGTTCGAGAAGAAGTTCGAGGGCGGCGATGTACCGCGTCCCCCGCACTGGTCGGGTTTCCGCGTAGTGCCCGAGCGCATCGAGTTCTGGTACGGCGCGCGCTATCGCCTGCACGAACGCCACCACTACGAGCGTATCGGCGAAGCCTGGACCAAACGGCTGCTGTACCCGTGAACACCGGGCCGCGCCGCATCGTCTGCCTCACCGAGGAACCGACCGAGGTCCTGTACGCCCTGGGCGAACAGGACCGTATCGTCGGCATCAGCGGCTTCACGGTGCGGCCGGCGCGGGCGCGCAAGGAAAAACCGAAGGTCAGCGCCTTCACCAGCGCCAAGGTCGGCGAGATCCTGAAGCTGCAGCCGGACCTGGTGATCGGCTTTTCCGACATCCAGGCCGACATCGCCGCCGAGCTGATCCGACAGGGCGTCGAGGTCTGGATCAGCAACCACCGCAGCGTCGATGGCATCGTTGATTACGTGCGCCGCCTGGGTGCGATGGTTGGCGCGGCAGAAGCCGCCCTGGCCTATGCCGACCGGCTGCAGGCGGGCATTGATGCGGTCACGGCGCAGGCGGCGACGCTGCCGCGCCGGCCAAAGGTATATTTCGAGGAATGGGACGAGCCGCGCATCAGCGGCATCCGCTGGGTGGCCGAACTGGTGCGCATCGCCGGCGGCGACGACATCTTCCCGGAGCTTGCGGCGCAGTCACTGGCCAAACACCGCATCCTCGCCGACGACGAACAGATCATTGCGCGCGCGCCCGACATCGTTTTCGGGTCCTGGTGCGGCAAGAAGTTCCAGCCGCGCAAGGTGGCCGAACGCCCCGGCTGGGAAAACGTGCCTGCCGTGCGCAACGGCCAGCTGCACGAAATCAAGTCGCCGATCATCCTCCAGCCCGGCCCTGCCGCCCTCACCGACGGCCTGAACGAACTCGCCCGGCACATCCACGCCTGGGCGGCGCAGTAGAAGCGTTGTCGCCGGGCGGGCCCGGGGCCAGGACCACCCCTCAGAGCGCCGATACACCCAGCCGGGCAAGCAGCGCGGTCATCTGGCCGGCCTGGGACGCCTGGTCGCTGGAGGCGTTGCCCTGTTGGGCGCGTTTGGCCACGCCCTGGGCGATGGCGGCGAGCCGGAAGAAGCTGAAGGCCAGCACGAAGGGCCAGTCGGCGGGCATCGGCTGGCCGCTGAGCTTGCAGTAACGTTCCAGCAGCGCCGCTTCTTCCGGGATGCCCAGCGCTGCGCGGTCCATGCCGGCCAGGCCGGGCAGGGCGGGGTTGCGCGGCAGGCGCAGCGCCATGCAGAAATAACCCAGGTCGGCCAGCGGATGGCCCAGGGTGCTCAGCTCCCAATCCACAACGGCCAGCAGGCGAGCCTGGCCGGGCGCGAACATCAGGTTGTCGATGCGGAAGTCGCCGTGCACCAGGGCCACGCGGCCGTCGTCGGCCGGGCAGCGCTCGTCCAGGGCACGCATCAGCCTGTCCATGTCGGGAATCGGCTCGATTTCACTGGCGCGGTACTGCTCGGACCAGCGGTGGATCTGGCGGCCGAAGTAGTTGCCGGGCTTGCCGTAGTCGCCCAGGCCGATCGCGGCCGGGTCCTGCGCGTGGAGGGCGGCCAGCACCGACGTGATCGCCTCGTAGTGCGCCGCCCGTTGTTCCGGCGTCATGCCGGGCAAGGACGGGTCCCAGTGCACTTCACCGGGGACGAAGGCCATCAGGTAGAAAACCGAGCCGATCACCGATTCATCGGTGCACAGGTGCAGCGGTTCGGCCACCGGAACCGGCCCGCCGTGCAAGGCCTGCAGCACGCGGAATTCGCGGTCCACCGCATGCGCCGACGGCAGCAGTTTTCCCGACGGCTTGCGCCGCAGCACGTACCTGCCGCTGGCGGCTTCGATCAGATACGTCGGGTTCGACTGCCCGCCCTTGAACTTGGTCGCCACCACCGGTCCCCGGAACCCCGGCACCTGCGTCTCGAGGTAGGTCGCAAGCTGGTCAGCGGGCAATTCCATGGGTCTCGGGTCCTTGCGGTGATTTTTTGCCGCGAAAGTCCGCGGCCGGGAAGAATCAGGTCCGCAGCATCGACCGGGCCAGCGACGCGATGTGCACTTCGTCGGGGCCATCGGCCAGGCGCAGGCTGCGGGCGCCGGCGTAGGCCTGGGCGAGGAAGTGGTCCTGGCACAGGCCGCCACCACCGTGGATCTGGATCGCGCGGTCGATCACCTGGCAGGCCATGCGCGGCGCGACGATCTTGATCATGCCGATCAGGTCCCTGGCGCCCTTGTTGCCATGGGCGTCGAGCGCCGCGGCCGCCTGCAGGGTGAGCAGGCGCGCCTGTTCGATTTCGCAGCGGCTAAGCGCGATCGCTTCCTGGGCCATGCCGTGGCCGCCCAGCGGCTTGCCAAAGGCTTCGCGGTGGCGCGCGCGATCGATCATCGCCTCCAGCGCGCGCTGGGCCAGGCCAATGAGCCGCATGCAGTGGTGGATGCGGCCCGGCCCCAGCCGTGCCTGGGCGATCTCGAAGCCGCTGCCCGGGGCGCCCAGCCGGTTGCCCACCGGTACGCGCACGTTGTCGAAAGCCAGCTCGACGTGGCCGTGCGGCGCATCGTCGTAGCCGAACACGGTAAGGGGCCGCACGATGCGCACGCCCGGCGTGTCCATCGGCACCAGCACCATGGACTGCCGCTTGTGCGCCGGTGCGTCGGGCTCGGTGACGCCCATCACGATCAGGATCGCGCAGCGCGGGTCGGCGGCGCCGGTGGTCCACCACTTGCGGCCATTGACGACGTAATGGTCGCCGTCGCGCACGATCGGCAGGGCGATGTTGGTGGCGTCGGAACTGGCCACGTCCGGTTCGGTCATGGCGAAGGCCGAGCGGATTTCCCCGGCCAGCAGCCGCGGCAGCCAGGGCGCCTGCTGCTCCGGCGTGGCGAAATGCATCAGCACTTCCATGTTGCCGGTGTCGGGCGCGCTGCAGTTGAACACCTCCGGTGCGTGCAGGGACCGTCCGGTGAGTTCGGCGATGGGGGCGTAGTCGAGGTTGCTCAGGCCCATGCCGCGCGATGGATCGGGCAGGAACAGGTTCCACAGTCCCAGGGCGCGCGCCTCGGCCTTCAGCGCCTCGAGCTGCGGCGGGATCGACCAGCGCGTGGCCGGGTCGGCGGCATGCGCGGCGAAAACCGCTTCGGCCGGCACGACGCGTTCGGCGACGAATCGCGCCACCTCCGCCTGCAGCTGCAGCGACCGGTCCGAAAAAGTGAATAGCGACGACGTCTGCTTCATGCCGGCCTCAATAATAGGTCCACAGTTCACGCTGGCCGTGAAGATGCGGTAGTGCGTTCCAGCTGCCCAGGCGCAGTCGCGGGCCGTGCGGATGGAATTCGCTCACCGCGCTGTTGCGCAGCGACAGGTTCAGTTCCACCGCGCGTTCGACCGGCACGTCCAGCGCCATCTGCGCCAGCCGGGAAATCACCCCGCCCGAACTGAGCACCAGGACCTCGCCGTCGCCGGCCAGGCCCTGCAGGCTTTGCCCTGCCCGGCGCACGCGGTCGCCGAAGGCTTCCCAGGTTTCCGGCATGCCCGGAAGTTCGTCGCGGGCCCAGGCCAGCAGCGCCGCCTGCAGCATGGCGGCGACGTCCCGCGGCTCGCCGCTGCGGCTGGCCAGCACCACCGGACTGTTGGCGTGGCGTTCGACGAACGCGCCAAACACGGCCTGGTGGTCGAATTCGGCGAATCCGGGGTCGCTGACGGCGTCGGGCAGGGCCAGGCCACGTTCGGCGAAGGCGTCGATCACGCCCTGCGCGGTCTGGGCGTGGCGGCGCATGCCACCCACCACCACCGCTTCGAAGCGGTGCCCGCCCTGGGCCAGCCAGTCGCCCAGGCGGCGCGACTGGATCTGCCCGCGTTCGGAAAGCTGGTCGTAATCGGCGGCCCCGAAGCTCGCCTGTCCATGGCGAACCAGCAGCAGGCTCACTGGGGGAAGAACTCCTGCCTGAATACCGCCGACATCGGGGCCTGGCCCTGGACGATTATCTCGATCTCGAAAGTGAGCGTGTCCTGGCCGTTGATGGGAGCTTCGCCCAGGTAATACAGGGCTTCGCCATCACGCACCTCGCGCATCTTCACGCCGTTGCGCTGGCCGGCCAGGTTGGTGGCCACGGCCAGCACCTGCGCCGGCACGGCGACGTCGGCGCCCGGCTCGCCGCGGCGTACCGAGACGTTCAGCAGGGCGCGGTTGGCTGAACGGGTGATGCCGTACTGGCGCGCCACCTCGGGCGTGAGCTGGGTGGTGGGCAGGGCGTTGTAATACACGCGCAGGTCGCCCACCCGCATCGAGTTGGCGCTGGCCGGTAGCGCAAGGGCGAAGAGCAGGGCGGCGGCGATCCAGGACTTCAGGCGCATGGTCGTGCTCCGTGCGGGTAGAGGGCAATCATCGCGCTATGCCCTGCCGCCGTCCATGACCGGACGACCGTGGGAGCGATTTCAGGAATTGCCGGAAAGTTCGCGGCCGCGGCGGGCGGCGGCGGCAACGGCCTCGTCCACCAGCCGGCGCAGGCCGTTGGCTTCGAAACTTTCGATCGCCGCCTGGGTGGTGCCGCCGGGCGAGGTGACGCGCTTGCGCAGGGTCGCGGCGTCTTCGCCGGTTTCCACCAGCATGCGGGCGGCGCCCAGCAGGGTCTGGTTGGCCAGGTCGCGGGCGGTGTCGGGGGACAGGCCCTGGGCGACGCCAGCGGCCTGCATGGCTTCGGCCAGCAGGAAAACATACGCCGGGCCGCTGCCCGACACCGCGGTGACAGCGTCCATCTGGGCTTCGTCCGGGATCCAGGCCGCCAGGCCGACCGCCGACATCAGCGAGCCGGCCAGTTCCCGGCCGGCGGCGGTGACGCGCGCATTGGCGTAAAGGCCGGTGGCGCCGGCGCCGAGCAGTGAAGGTGTGTTGGGCATCGTGCGCACCACGGCCTGGTCGCCGCCCAGCCACTGGTCGATCTGCGTGGTGGTGACGCCGGCCGCGATGGACACCACCAGCGGGTGCGCCCCGGCGGCCAGTCCGGCCAGTTCGGCGCAGACCGTGCGCATCACCTGCGGTTTCACCGAGAGCACCCAGGTGCCGGCGTCACGGGCGGCTTCGCTGGCGGTGGCGTGCACGCGCACGCCGAAGTCGCCGGCCAGTGCCTGGCGCAGTGGTTCCTGCGGCTCGGCCACGTGGATCGATGCGGCCGGCCGGCCCCGGGCGACCAGGCCGCCGATGAGGCTTCGGGCCATGTTGCCGCCGCCGATGAAGGCCAGGGTGTCTTGGGTCATGGAGGCTCCTTGATGCCGGAAAGGGGTCAGTCGCGGGCAGGTGCGGCGCGTGGCCCGAACAGCGCGGTGCCGATGCGCACCATGGTCGCGCCCTCGGCAATGGCGAGTTCGAAATCGTCGCTCATGCCCATGGACAGGGTATCGGCTCCGG
This sequence comes from Arenimonas aestuarii, assembly GCF_054781715.1. Lineage (NCBI taxonomy): Bacteria > Pseudomonadati > Pseudomonadota > Gammaproteobacteria > Lysobacterales > Lysobacteraceae > Arenimonas > Arenimonas aestuarii. The sequence continues at coordinate 300,907 of NZ_BAAGTW010000008.1, forward strand.
GGTGGTCGGCGGCCAGCTGGTCGAACAGGACGCGCATCCGCCGCAGCGTCTCGCGCCGCCGCGTAGGGTCGGGATGCGGTTCGGGGATGGCCATCAGGCCGCGCAGGCACAGGTTCGGCGCGGCCGCCACCAGCGCGGCGAGCCTGCCCACGTCCTCGGGGGCGCAGCCGGACTTGCTGGCTTCGCCGTCCACGTTCACCTGCAACAGCACGTTCAGCGGCGGCCGGCCGGCGGGCCGGGCCCGGTCCAGCGCCGCCACCAGCTTGGGCCGGTCCAGCGACTGCACCCAATCGAAGGCCTCGGCCGCTTCACGGCACTTGTTCGACTGCAGGTGGCCGATCAGGTGCCATTCCAGGCCCAGCGCCGCCAGTTCGCCGGCCTTGGCCGCACCCTCGCGCACGTAATTTTCGCCGAAGGCACGCTGGCCGGCGGCCGCCAGGGCACGCACCTCGCCGGCGGTCCGGGTCTTGGAAACGGCCAGCAGCCGGACGGCCCGTGGCCGCCCCGCCAGCTTTGCCGCGTTTTCAATGGTTTGCAGGACACCGCGTAGGGTCTGTTCCGGCGTTTCCATGGGTGGCATTGCCTTCTGTGGTTGGCGCTATACTGCCCCGGGAACGTGCGGTCGCCCATCCGATCAAGCGCCAAGGGGACACAGTAATGGACATCGCCGAACTTCTGGCATTCTCGGTAAAGAACAAGGCCTCCGACCTGCATCTGTCGGCCGGCCTGCCGCCCATGATCCGCGTGGACGGCGACGTACGCCGCATCAACATTCCGGCGCTGGACCACAAGCAGGTGCACGCGCTGGTCTACGACATCATGTCGGACAAGCAGCGGCGCGATTTCGAGGAGTTCCTCGAGGTCGACTTCTCCTTCGAGATTCCCGGCCTGGCGCGCTTCCGCGTCAACGCCTTCAACCAGAACCGCGGCGCCGGCGCCGTGTTCCGTACCATTCCCAGCCAGATCCTCTCGCTCGAGGAGCTGGCGACGCCCAAGATCTTCACCGAGCTGATCAACCAGCCCCAGGGCCTGATCCTGGTGACCGGCCCGACCGGGTCGGGCAAGTCCACCACGCTGGCCGCGATGGTCGACCACATCAACAAGAACGAATTCGGCCACATCCTCACCGTCGAGGACCCGATCGAATTCGTGCACACCTCGCAGAAGTGCCTGGTGAACCAGCGCGAAGTGCACCGCGACACGCACGGCTTCAACGAAGCCCTGCGTTCGGCGCTGCGTGAAGACCCCGACTACATCCTGGTCGGCGAAATGCGCGACCTGGAAACCATCCGGCTGGCGCTCACCGCGGCCGAAACCGGCCACCTGGTGTTCGGCACCCTGCACACCTCGTCGGCGGCCAAGACCATCGACCGCATCATCGACGTCTTCCCCGCGGGCGAGAAGCCGATGGTGCGCTCCATGCTGTCCGAGTCGCTGCGCGCGGTCATCTCGCAGTCCCTGCTCAAGAAGGTGGGCGGCGGCCGCATGGCGGCGCACGAGATCATGGTGGCCACCCCGGCCATCCGCAACCTGATCCGCGAGGACAAGGTCGCGCAGATGTACTCGTCCATCCAGACCGGCCAGCAGTACGGCATGCAGACGCTGGACCAGTGCCTGCAGGACATCGTCAAGCGTGGCCTGGTCACCAAGATGCAGGCGCGGGACTACGCCAAGGAAAAGAAACTTTTCGACTGACGTCGCCGCCGGAAGGGGGCTGGCAGGACGCCGCGTGACACGTTCCCCGGGCCAAGGCCCGGGGGCAATCAGGAGCTAGCATGAGCAGCATTGATTTCACCTCCTTCCTGAAGCTGATGGCCCACAAGAAGGCGTCCGACCTTTTCATCACGGCCGGCGTGCCGCCGTCAATGAAGGTCAACGGCAAGCTTTCGCCCATCACCCAGAACCCGCTCACCCCGCAGCAGTCGCGTGACCTGGTGCTCAACGTCATGAACCCCTCGCAGCGCGAGGAGTTCGAAAAGACCCACGAGTGCAACTTCGCCATCGGCGTGTCCGGTGTCGGCCGTTTCCGTGTGTCCTGTTTCTACCAGCGAAACCAGGTCGGCATGGTGTTGCGTCGCATCGAAACGCGCATCCCCACGGTGGAGGAGCTCTCCCTGCCGCCGGTCATCAAGACCCTGGCGATGACCAAGCGCGGCATCATCCTGTTCGTCGGCGCCACCGGCACCGGCAAGTCCACCTCGCTGGCAGCCATGATCGGCTACCGCAACATGAACTCCTCGGGCCACATCATCACCATCGAGGACCCGATCGAGTTCGTGCACAAGCACGAGGGCTGCATCATCACCCAGCGCGAAGTCGGCATCGACACCGACAGCTGGGAAGCGGCGCTGAAGAACACCCTGCGCCAGGCGCCCGACGTCATCATGATCGGCGAGGTGCGCACCCGCGAAGGCATGGACCACGCCATCGCCTTCGCCGAAACCGGCCACCTGGTGCTGTGCACCCTGCACGCCAACAACGCCAACCAGGCGATGGACCGCATCATCAACTTCTTCCCGGAAGACCGCCGCAGCCAGCTGCTGATGGACCTTTCGATGAACCTCAAGGGCGTTGTCGCCCAGCAGCTCATTCCCACCCCCGACGGCAAGTCGCGTCGTGTGGCGATGGAAATCCTGCTCGGCACGCCGCTGGTCCAGGACTACATCCGCGACGGCGAGATCCACAAGATCAAGGACGTCATGAAGGAGTCGACCAACCTGGGCATGAAGACCTTCGACCAGGCGCTGTTCGAGCTCTACCAGGCCGGTGAGATCAGCTACGAAGACGCCCTGCGCTTCGCCGACTCGGCCAACGAGGTCCGCCTGAAGATCAAGCTGGCCCAGGGTGGCGATGCCCGCACCCTCAGCCAGGGCCTGGATGGCGTGGAGCTTTCCGAAGTCAAATAGCCGACGTGCCTGCGAAGGCGGCATTTCTGGCCGTGGCGCTCGCGGCGTCCGGTTCGTCCGGCGCCGCGAACCTGCGTCCGCTCGACCCCTGGAGCCTGTCGCTGGGTGTCTTCGACACCCACAGCGACACCACGCTGCGCGCCAGCGCACGAAGCGGCGATTACAGCGCCGGTGGCCACGTCAACCTCGAGCGCGACCTCGGCCAGGACCGGCGCCAGCCGGTCACCCAGGCGCGCCTGGACCTGCTGGTGGGCACCCACGGCGGGTTCGGCCTGGAATATTTCGGCTTCGAGCGTGGCAACACCCTGCGCCTGGCCCGCGACATCGAATACGGCGGCCGCACCTACGCCGCCACCGCCGAACTGCGCAGCCGCTTCGACTACGACTTCTCAAGCGCGACCTGGCGCTGGTGGCTGGGCGAGGGCGAAACGGCCTGGGGGCTGGGACTGGGCGTCGCGCACTACCGGGTGCGCACCCTCTTCGAAGGCGAAGCCAGCGTCGACGGCGTGAGGGTGGACGGGCGGGTGGCCAGCGACGACCGCGCCTTCGCCCCGCTGCTGAACCTGGGCTGGCGGCACGCCGTGAACGACCGGCTGCGCCTGTACGCGGAAATTTCCGGGGTGGCCCGCAACGGTGGCCGGCTCAGCGGCCACATCGTCGAAACCTCGCTGGGCCTGGAATGGTTCCCCTTCGAGCGCCTGGGCCTGGCGCTGGAATACGGCGGCACCCAGATACGGCTCGACCGCCGCCGGGTTGGCGAAGCGGGCCGGCTCGATGCCCGGCTCGACCTGAAGCTGCGCGGACCGTCCCTGCTGCTGCGCCTGCGCTGAGCGCCGGCGGGCGCCGGCCGCGCGTTAGACTGTGCGCATGTCCGCGCACCGGTCCCTCGCCGAACACTTCCTGATCGCCATGCCGGCGCTGGATGACCCGAACTTCTTCCGTTCGGTCACCCTGGTCTGCCAGCACGACCAGGACGGCGCCATGGGCCTGGTGGTGAACTTGCCCTCGGACTTTAGCCTGGGCGAAATGCTGGCGCAGATGCAGCTGCCCACCGCCGACCTGGTGCTGGCTTCCCAGGAGGTCCTTGCCGGTGGCCCGGTGCATCCCGACCGTGGTTTCGTGCTGCACGACGACCCGCGCGAGTGGCCGTCAACGCTGCGCCTGGCCAATGGCCTGGCGATCACCACCTCGCGCGAAATCCTCGAGTCCACGGCCAAGGGCGAGGGCCCGGCCAGGCTGCTGGTGGCCCTGGGTTACGCCGGCTGGGAAGCCGGCCAGCTGGAGGACGAACTGGCCGCCAACAGCTGGCTGACGGTGCCGGCGGAAAAAGCGGTGCTGTTCGACACGCCGATGGCCGGGCGCTGGCACGCCGCGGCGCGCTGCCTGGGCGTGGACATCGACCGCCTGGCCGACTACGCCGGCCACGCATGACCAGCCCCGTGACCCTGTTGGCCTTTGACGTCGGCGCCCGCCGCATCGGCGTGGCCCTGGGAAACACTGTGTCGGGCACCGCCCGGGAGCTGGGGGTGCTTGACGTGCGCGAGGCCGGCCCGGACTGGGCGCGCCTGGACCAGTGGATCAAGGAATGGCGCCCCGACGCCCTGGTGGTCGGCGACCCGGCGACGCTCGATGGGGGCGACCAGCCCGCCCGCCAGCGTGCCCGCGGTTTTTCGCGCGAACTTGCCCGGCGATATGGCCTGGAGGTGCATGCTGTGGACGAACGCAGCAGTTCGGTCGAAGCATCCCGCCGCTTTGCCGCCGGCCGCGCCGCCGGCACCCGCAAGCGCCACCAGGCCGAACAGATCGACGCCCTGGCCGCCGTGATCATCCTTGAACGCTGGCTCGCCGACCCCGGTTCCCACCTTCCCCCGATGCCCCAAGCCCACTCATGAACCACGATTTCCAGCTGACGTCCGACGGTCGCCTGCGCCACCTGCTCAGCCTCGATGGCCTGCCGGCGCCCCTGCTGCGGCAATTGCTCGACCAGGCCGAGCTGCTGCTCCCGCACGCGCACGCCGGAACCGGCGCGCGCAGCCGGCACCCGGGCCGGACCTGCTGCACGCTGTTTTTCGAACCGTCCACGCGCACCCGCAGCAGCTTCCAGCTGGCCGCGACCCGGCTGGGCATGGACGTGCTGAATTTCGACGTGGCGACGTCCTCGACCAAGAAGGGCGAGTCGGCGCTCGATACGCTCAAGACCATCGAGGCCATGGGCGTGGACGTGTTCGTGATCCGCCACGCCGACGATGGGGCCGTGGCCGAACTGGCTGCCGGTGCCCGCCCGGGCACCCGGGTCATCAACGCCGGCGACGGGCGGGCGGCGCACCCGACCCAGGGCCTGCTGGACATGCTGACGCTGCGCCAGCACAAGGGTGATGATTTCAGCGCACTCAAGGTGCTGGTGGCCGGCGACGTCAAACATTCACGGGTGGCGCGCTCGGACCTGCACGCCCTGCGGGCGCTTGGCTGCGGCGAGATCCGGGTCTGCGGTCCGGAAAACCTGCTGCCGGGCGGGGCGGAACTGGCCGGCTGCCGGGTGCTGCAGGATTTCGACGAGGCCGTGGCCGGGGTGGATGCGGTGATCATGCTGCGGCTGCAGCGCGAGCGCATGGAGCAGGGGCTGGTGCCGTCGCTGGAAGGCTATTACCGCGACTTCGGCCTGTCCCCGGACCGCCTGGCCCGCGCGGCCCCGGACGCGATCGTGATGCACCCGGGTCCGATGAACCGCGGCATCGAGATCGACGGCAGCGTCGCCGACGGCCCGCAGTCGGTCATCCTGCAGCAGGTCGCCAACGGCGTGCCCATCCGCATGGCCGCCATCGACCTCCTCCTGGGCGCCGACTCCCGCTAGCCCCCTGGGAGGGGCTGAAGTCCCGATCCCAGAGAGCGCGTCAGTCCGACAGGACGTTGCCGTTCTGGAATTGCCAGGTGCGGGTGATGTGCAGCACGTCGACGCGTTCTGCGGTTTCGGGCAGGGGCGGGAAGGGTTCGGCCAGGCGCACGATGCGCATCGCCGCCTGGTCCAGGATGCCCAGGCCCGAGCTGCTGTTGAGCAGCACGTTCTCGATGCTGCCGTCGCGGCGTACCGCCACCGTCATCACCAGACGGCCCGACAGCCCGCGGCTGCGGGCTTCTTCCGGGTAATTGAGGTTGCCCACGCGCTCGACCCGGGCCACCCAGGCGCGCAGGTAGGCCGCGTATTCGTATTCCCGGGTGCTGGCCGAGACGAATTTGCGCTTCGGCCGCTTGGCCAGCAGCTGCTGCCGGCGTTCGATCTCGGCCGCCAGCCGGGCCATTTCCAGACTTTGTTCCACCAGCTCCTGGCCGGTCGGCAGGGGGTCGGTATGGGTCTCACGCTGGTCTTCGGGCTGCGGCAGCAGCTCGCTGCTGGGCCCGGTGGTGGTGAGCAGCCGGGGCACCGGCTCCGGCTCGGGCGGCGGCGCCTGCGCCACCAGGGGCTCCGGGGCCAGGCCCTGGTCGGGCTTGGGCACCGGGGCCAGTTGCTCCTCGCGCGGCCGCTCGGCCCGGTCGCTGTCGCCGCCGCCCTGGTTGTTGGCCTGGGCGATGAAATCGGCGTCCTCGGGCGGCGTGTCGCTGCGGGTCTCGGTCAGGATCACGTCCAGGGTCGGCGCCACCGGCGCCGGCGGGTCCAGGGCGAAGCCCACGCCCAGGATCAGCACCCCGAACAGGATCGCCGACAGCGCCAGGGTGGCGCCGAGCCGGTCTCCGGGGCCGGTGCCGGGGCGGGCGGGCGTCATGTCAGGCCCGGGCGGGGGCCCGGCGGGCCTCGATGGCGTCGAACAGCAGGCCGGCGATGTTCAGGCCGAACTGGGCGTCGAGCTCCCGGATGCAGGTGGGGCTGGTGACGTTGACCTCGGTCAGGTAGTCGCCGATGACGTCCAGGCCCACGAAAATCATGCCGCGCTGCTTGAGCTCGGGCCCCACCTGGGCGGCGATCCAGCGGTCGCGGTCGGTCAGCGGGCGGCCCTCGCCGCGGCCGCCGGCGGCCAGGTTGCCGCGGAACTCGCTGCCCTGCGGGATGCGGGCCAGGCAGTAGGGCACCGGCTCGCCGTCCACCAGCAGGATGCGCTTGTCGCCATCCTTGATCTCCGGGATGAACCGCTGCGCCAGGGCCAGGTCGCGACCGCCGTGGGTCAGGGTTTCCAGGATCACGTTCAGGTTCGGGTCGGCGGCCGAGGCCCGGAAGATCGAGCGCCCGCCCATGCCGTCCAGGGGCTTGAGCACCACCTGGTCATGTTCGATGACGAAGGCCTTGAGCACGGCCGGGTCCCGGGCCACCCGGGTGGGCGGGCAGCACTGCGGGAAGAGCAGGGCGGCCAGCTTTTCGTTCAGGTCGCGCAGGCCGGCCGGGTCGTTGACCACCAGCACGCCCGCGTCCCGGGCCAGGGACAGGATCAGGGTGTCGTGCAGGAAATTGGCGTCCACGGGGGGATCGGTGCGCATCAGCACCACGTCCATGGCCGCCAGGGGCCGCGAGACGGCCTCGCCGAGCCCGAACCAGTCCGCCGGGTCATCCCGCACCTGCAACGGCGCCATACGGCCCATGGGGCGCTCTGCGTCGAGCCACAGCCCGCCCGGCAGCACGTAATGCAGCCGGTGCCCGCGCCGTGCGGCCTCCAGCAGCATCGCGAAGGTCGAATCCTTGCCGATCTTGATCTTGCCGATCGGGTCCATCACCACGGCCACGTCCAGGGACATCGGCGCCTGCGTCATTGTCTTCGGGAGGCCATTAGACTAGCAGGACGCCGGCGTGATCCATGTCGCAAACCGCCGGCGGCTTGACACATTTGGCGCTGGCTGGGATATAAGCTGTCATTCTGCGGGCTTCCCGGAGGCCCGTATTGCCAGGGACAGCATCGTTATGGGGAGTGAGATGGACGACAACAGCCTGGCCGGCTTGCGGGTCATGGTCATCGACGATTCCAAGACCATCCGGCGCACCGCCGAGACCCTGCTCAAGAAGGAGGGCTGCGACGTCGTGACGGCAACCGACGGTTTCGAGGCCCTGGCCAAGATCGCCGACCACCAGCCCCAGATCGTCTTCGTGGACATCATGATGCCGCGCCTGGATGGCTACCAGACCTGCGCGCTGATCAAGAACAACCAGATGTTCAAGCAGACGCCGGTGATCATGCTGTCCTCGAAGGACGGCCTGTTCGACAAGGCCCGGGGGCGCATCGTCGGGTCGGAGCAATACCTGACCAAGCCCTTCACCCGCGATGAGCTGCTTTCGGCCATCCGCACCTACGTCCCGGGTGGCTGAGGCGGCCATGGCCAAGAACTCGTCCAACCAGACCAAGCGCCCCGGACCCTTCGAGGTCCTGCTCGACTACGAAGAGCGCTCGCTGGCCCATGAGGCGGGTCGCCCCGAGATGATCGAGGCGCCAGGGCACTGGCGCGGCGTCGGGTTCCGGCTCGGCAAGCGGCGCCTGGTCTCGTCCTTCGACGAAGTGGTCGAAATCCTGCCGCTGCCGCCGGTCACCCCGGTGCCGGGCGCGCAGAACTGGATGATGGGCGTCGCCAACGTGCGCGGCAGCCTGCTGCCGGTGGTGGACCTGAAGATGTTCCTGGAAGGCGAGCGCACGGTCGTGCACGAAGGCCAGCGCGTGCTGGTCGTGCGCCAGGCCGGCGGCAACGTCGCCGTGACCATCGACGAACTCTTCGGCCAGCGCACCTTCAACGATTCGCACCGGGCCGAGTCGGCCGGCGACGTCGATGGGCGCTACGGCCATTTCGTCGGCCAGGCCTACCGCCTGGCCGACCAGACCTGGGGCGTGTTCAACATGTCGCTGCTGACGCGCACTCCCGAATTCCGCCAGGCCACTGCCTGACGCGGCCATACGAAACCAGTTTGTTCTTGCAGTTTTTCAAATCAGGGGATGAGGTTCAGTCATGAGCACTAACTCGCGCTCGATCACCGACAAGTTCACCAACTTCGGCATTCGATTCTGGACCATCATCCTGATCATTTCGCTGGCCTTCTTCGGTGCCAACTTCGTCCGCACCGGCTACCTCAACGAGCAGGAAAACAACGCACGAGGCCTCACCGCCGACCTGCAGGTGCTCTCGCAGCAGCTCGCGAAGTACGCCCAGGAGGCCGTGGACGGCAACGCCGACGCCTTTGCCGAGTTCAAGGCCACCAAGGCCCGCGTTGACGAAATCGTGTCCGCGCTGCGCACCGGATCGGCCGTCGAGGCGGTGCCGGGTTACGAGGACGACCCCAACGCCCGCGGCGTCGCCAGTGCGCTCGAGAAGGTGACCGAAACCTGGGAGCCGATGTCCCAGGCGGCCGAGACCATCAACGGCGCCGAAGAGCAGGTGCTCAACCTGACCGACACCGCCAACCAGTTCATCTCGCGCGTTCCGCGGCTGGCCTTCCAGCTCGACGAGGTGGTGCGCTCGCTGTCTGATGCCAACGCATCCGCCTCGCAGATCTCCATCGCCAACCGCCAGATCGTGCTGGCCGACCGCATGTCGCGCCGCGTGACGGAAATCGTCGCCGGCGGCGAAGGCACGGTGTCCGCGGCCGACGCGCTGTCGCGCGACGCCACGGTGTTCTCCTCGGTGCTCGACGGTTTCCGCGAGGGCAACCCCGAGGCGGGCTACCTGCGCATCAACACCGAAGCGGGCCGGGAAAACCTGCGCATCGCCGAAGAGCTGTGGGCCGAAGCCCAGACCGACCTCGACATCATCCTGGGCGCGTCGGCCGACCTGGCCGAAGTGCAGGGCGCGGCGACCCAGATCTCGGAAGAGTCGAACGTGCTGCTCGAAAACAGCCAGGCGCTGTTCTCCAGCTTCGACAGCATCAACTACCAGCGCTTCTTCCCGAACAACTACATCGCCATCGGCGGCGCCGCCGGCGTCATCGTTTCGCTGTTCTTCCTGCTGTTCACCATCTTCCGCAACCAGGGCCGCCGCGCCGCGGAGACGCAGGAACTGAACCAGCGCAACCAGGAAGCCATTCTGCGACTGCTCGACGAAATGGGCGCGCTCGCGGAAGGCGACCTGACCGTGAAGGCGACCGTGACCGAGGACATCACGGGCGCGATCGCGGACTCGATCAATTTCACCGTCGACGAGCTGCGCCGACTGGTGGGCACGATCAACGAGACCGCCGTGCAGGTGGCTGCTTCGGCCCAGGAAACCCAGGCAACCGCCATGCACCTGGCGGAGGCCGCCGAACACCAGGCCCAGCAGATCACCAGCGCCTCGGCCCAGATCAATGAAATCGCGGGCTCGATCGACGAGGTGTCGAAGAACTCCGCCGAATCGGCCGACGTGGCCCAGCGCTCCGTGCAGATCGCCGCCAAGGGCGCCGAAGTGGTGCGCCAGACGATCCAGGGCATGGACAACATCCGTGACCAGATTCAGGAAACCTCGAAGCGAATCAAGCGACTGGGTGAAAGCTCCCAGGAAATTGGTTCCATCGTTGAACTGATTAACGACATCTCCGAACAGACGAACATCCTGGCACTTAACGCCGCCATCCAGGCGGCCTCCGCCGGTGAAGCGGGCCGCGGCTTCGCGGTCGTGGCCGACGAAGTGCAGCGACTCGCGGAACGCGCCTCGAACGCTACCAAGCGAATCGAAGCGCTGGTCCAGACCATTCAGTCCGATACCAACGAAGCCGTCAGCTCGATGGAACAGACGACCGCGGAAGTGGTCGCCGGTGCCCGACTGGCCGAGGACGCCGGTTTGGCCCTGGGCGAGATCGAAAAGGTGTCCAACGACCTCGCGGACCTCATTCAGAACATCTCCCAGGCGGCTCGCCAGCAGTCCACCGCGGCGACCAACATCACGGCCACCATGAGCGTGATTCAGGAGATCACCACCCAGACCTCGCAGGGCGCGAACCAGACGGCCGAGTCGATCGGAAACCTGGCACAGCTTGCGGCGGACCTGCGTCGTTCGGTCGCCGACTTCAAGCTGCCGGGTTGATCATTCTTCCCGGCCCGCCCCTGGCCACACACCGGCATGGCCGTCCCCCCGGACGTTCCAGCCTAGACAGGACCTCGGCATGAGGCTGCATGAAAACATAGATTTCACGACGCTCACCTGGGTCAAGCCCGAGCTCGACGAAACGCTGCGCCAGGCGCGGCAGGCCCTCGAGGCCTACGTCGAGGACGGCGAAGACCCGGGTCAGCTCAAGGCCTGCTCATCGCTCCTGCACCAGGTGCAGGGCACCCTGCGCATGGTCGAACTCTACGGCGCCGCCATGGTGGCCGAAGAAATGGAGCAGCTGGCCAAGGCGCTGCAGGAAGGCAAGGTCGCCGACCGCGACGTCGGTTACGCCGCTCTGATGCGCGGCATCGTGCAGTTGCCCGACTACCTCGAGCGACTGCAGTCGGGCCATCGGGACATTCCGATCGTCCTGCTGCCGCTGCTCAACGAACTGCGCGAACCGCGCGGCGAGAAAGGCTTGTCGGAGTCGGTGCTGTTCTCGCCCGACCTGTCCCGCCCGCTGCCGGTTTCGGCTGCCGGCCCGGCTGAACCCCTGGCCGAGGATGAACTTCGCCGTCGTGCCGATGGCATGCGGGGCCTCTTCCAGTCGGCGCTGCTGCGCTGGCTCAAGGACGACAACAGCGCCAACACCATTCGCGACCTCACCGATGTCTGCGAGCAATTGGTGCCGATCACCGATGCCGAACACGCGCGTCGCCTGTTCTGGGTCGCCGCCGGCACGCTCGATGCGCTGGCCAAGGGCGCGTTCGAAGCCAGCAAGCCGCTCAAGCAGGCGCTCGCCAAGGTCGAACAGGAAATCAAGCGCCTGGCCGAGGGCGGTGACGCCGCGTTCCGCAGCAATCCGCCGCTGGAGTTGACCCGCCAGCTGCTGTATTTCGTCGCCCATGCCCCCACCGAGGGTGGCCGCATCGGCGAGATCCGCGAAGTTTTCGGCCTGGGCCAGTACATGCCCAGCGAAACCGAGCTCGCACATGCCCGCGGCAGCCTGAGCGGCCGCAACAAGGCGCTGCTTTCCACCGTCGCCGGGGCCATCAAGGAAGACCTGCTGCGGGTCAAGGACGCACTCGACCTGCATCTGCGCACCCCGGACGCGAGCCCCGAGGACCTGGGTGAACAGGCCGAGGCCCTGGACCGCGTCGCCGACACCCTGGGCATGTTGGGCCTGGGCGTGCCGCGCCGCGTGGTGCAGGACCAGCGCACGGCCATGAATGCCATCGCCAGCGGCCAGCGCGCCGCCGACGAATCCGCCTTGCTCGACATCGCCGGCGCCCTGCTTTACGTCGAGGCATCCCTCGACGACCAGGTCGCCCGCCTCGGCGAGTCCGATGCATCGGACGAAACGGCAAGCACCGAGCGCACGCTGCCGGGCAGCGAAGCGCGACAGGTGCTCGAAGTGCTGGTGAAGGAGGCGATCGCGAATTTCGCCCAGGCCCGCCAGTGTTTCGTGGCTTTCGTCGAAACCCATTGGGACCACGCCCAGCTGGCCGACGTGCCGCGCCTGATCGAGGAAGTCGCCGGTGCGTTGCGCATCCTTGAAATCCAGGACGCGCCCCAGTACCTGGCCGCCGTACGCAAGTTCACCGAAAACGAATTGCTGCGCCGTCGCCGCGTGCCCAACGGCCAGCAGATGGACCGCCTGGCCGACGCCCTGGCGAGCCTGGAGTACTACCTCGAAGCCCTGCGCGACCGACGCCCGAAGCGCGAGCAGATCCTCGAAGTCGCGCGCCAGAACCTCGAGTCCCTGGGTTACTGGCCGCTGCCGGCCGAAGACCTGGCATCGCCTGCGTCGGTGGTGCCCACCGCGCCCGCCGACGTGCCGGCCACTCCGGCCGAACCGGCTGCCGGCTTTGCTGCCGGCCCCGAGCCGGGCCCGACGCCGGACGTCGCAGCGCCGGAAGAACCCGCCTACCCGGACCTGGGCATCGACCTGGCCTTGCCGCCGGAGCTTTCCGAGCCCGCGGAAGCCGCCGCGCCCGAGCCGGAGCCCGAGGCGGAACCGGAACCGGAACCGATCCAGGCCTACGAACCCGAACCCGAACCCGAGCCCGAGCCCGAGCCCGTGGCCCCGGAACAGGTTCCCGAAGTCGAAGTCGAAGTCGCCAGCGCCAGCGTTGGCGCCGGCCTGCCCGTCATCTCCGGCTTCGACGGGGCGAGTGACGAAATCGACGACGAGATCCGTGAAGTCTTCCTGGAGGAATTCCAGGAGGAAATCGGCAACCTCGAACAGTTGCTGCCCACCTGGCGCAAGCAGCCGGACAACATGGAACAGCTGCGGCCCATCCGCCGCGTGTTCCACACCCTCAAGGGCAGTGGCCGCCTGGTTGGCGCCAAGACCCTGGGCGAGTTCAGCTGGAAGGTCGAGTCCATGCTCAACCGCGTGCTCGACGGTACCCGCGCCGCCAGCCCGGCGGTGGTGTCGCTGATCGAGAACGCCTTCAACACCTTGCCCTTGCTGCGTGCCGCCCTGCAGGGTGAAACCGTGTATGCCGACCTCGCGGGCATCGAAGCCGTGGCCGAGCGTGTGGCGGCGGGCGAGGAAGTGATCTACGAGCCCGCTGCGGCGGCAGGCGTCGAGGCCCCGGTGGCCAGCGTCGAACCCGCATTGCCCGAGCCCGAAGTCGAACCTCCGGTCTTCGAAGACGAGGTTCCGGAGCCCGAAGCCGACAGCGGCCCGCTGGTGCCGCCGACGCCGGACTCGGGTTTTGCCATCGACCCGGTGCTGTTCGAGATCCTCAAGCCCGAGGTGGCCGGCCACCTGGAAACCATCGACACCTGGCTTGCCGCCTGTGCCGCCGGTGGTCCCCAGCCAGTCAGCGACCCGCTGCTGCGCTCGGTGCACACCATGAACGGTGCTTTCGCGATGACCGAGGTCACCGCGCTCACCAGCATCACGTCGCCGCTGGAAGGATTCCTCAAGCGCTCGCTGGCAGCCCAGGTCGTGCCGGGGCAGCCCGGCGTCGATACGGTGTCGCAGGTGGCCAAGGCCATCCGCGAGACCATCGAAGTGCTCGAGCGTCCCGGTGCGAAGATGCCGGATTATTCCGAGCTGGCCGCCCGCGTGGCCGCCTTGCGCGATGCGATGCCAGAAGCCATGGCGCCGCTGTCGCCGATGGGTCCGGATGACGCCCATACCACGGGCGAACTGCCGACCGCCGTCGCGCTCGAGGCTCCGGACCTTTCCGGCCTGCCCAGCTTCGACCTCCCGGTCGACGAGCAGCCTGCCGCGCTCGGCGAGGATGCCGGCGACACGGCGGAAATGCCTGGCGAGGTCCCCGAAACCGAGCACCTTTCGCTCGATGCCTTCCTGGCCGACGCCGGCATGCCCGCCGAAGAGGGCGGGGCACCGATGCTGTCGATCAGCGAGGCCGAAAGCGGCGACGCGATCAGCGACGAAGAATTGCAGGCTGCCGAGGCAGCGCTGAAGGCGGCTGCTGACGCGGAGGCTGCCGCTGAAGCTGCCGCCGCCGAAGCCGCCGCCGCCGAGGAGGCTGCACGCGAAGCCGCAGCAGCCCAGGCGCGCGCCGACGAGGAAGCCGCGGCCCGGGCCGCCGAAGAGGAAGCGCGCCTTGCCGCGGAAGCGGCCGCGCTTGCTGCTGCCGAAGCTGCGGCCGCCGAAGCCGCTGCCGCCGAAGCCGCCGCCGCCGCCGAAGCCGCCGAAGCCGAAGCCCGCGCCGCCGAAGAGGCCCTGGCTGCAGAAGAAGCCCGCCAGGCCGAAGAAGCCCGCCAGGCCGAGGAAGCCGCCGCTGCACGGGCCGCCGCCGAAGCTGCCGAAGCCGCGGCTGCCGCCCAGGCCGCTGCCGAAGCTGCTGCCGCCGCCGGAGCTGCGGCCGCCGCCACGCCAGCCGACGACTTCTACGGCATGTCGCTCGAGGAACTCGAAAAGCTTACGTCGCCCGAAGGGGCGGAGGCCGGCACCGCCGAGCCCGAGGTCGTCGAACCCGAAGTCACCGAGCCCGAAGTCACCGAGCCCGAAGTCATCGAGCCGGAGGTCACTGAGCCCGAAGTCATCGAACCCGAGGTCTCCGAGCCGGAAGCCGTCGAAACCGAAGCGGCCGGCACCAGCGCGCGTGCTCAGGTGCCCCTGGCCGTGGACCCCGAAGACCCGGATGCCGCCCTCGACACCACCGACCTCGACGTCGAACTGCTGGACATCTTCCTGGAAGAGTCGGAAGACCTGCTCGACCATTCCGACGGCATGCTGGCCGACCTGCGCGACAACCCCGCCGACCGCGAACTGGTGGTCGGCCTGCAGCGCGACCTGCATACGCTCAAGGGCGGTGCCCGCATGGCCGGCATCTTCCCGGTCGGCGAGCTGGGCCACGCCATGGAGTCGCTGCTCGAGGTCGTCGCGGAAGGCCGCCGCGAACTCGATCCGGCCGGCGTGGTCGTGCTCGAGCGCGCCTTCGACCGCCTGCACGTCATGGTCACGCGCGTCGGCGAGCGTAAGGCGATTGCGCTGCCGGCCAACCTGATCGCGCAGATCGACGCCCTGGCCAAGGGCAAACCGCTCGACGCCAGTGAGCCGGCGGCCGAGAAGACGCCGGCCACCGAACAGGCGCCGGCGCTGCCGCGCGAGACCGCACTCGACCGCAAGGCGGCCGAAGCCGAGGAAGCCGCGATCAGCCGTGCTGCGCAGTTCTCCATCGGCCCGACCGCGGATGGCCTGGCGCCGCTGTCGGCGCCCATCGAAGGCCTGGGCGAGGACGACGACGGGTCCGGCGTTCGCGCCCCGCAGGAACAGGTCCGCATCCGCGCCGACCTGCTCGACCGCCTGGTGAACTACGCCGGCGAGGTCGCCATCTACCGTGCACGCCTCGAGCAGCAGCTCGGTGCGTTCCGCAGCAACCTCGGCGAACTCGGCCAGACCACCACGCGCCTGCGTGATCAGCTGCGCAAGCTCGACATCGAAACCGAGGCGCAGATCATCGCGCGCTACCAGCGCGAGGGCGACGTCACCGAAGAAACCTTCGATCCGCTCGAACTCGACCGTTTCACCACCCAGCAGCAGCTTTCGCGTTCGCTGGGCGAGTCCGCAGCCGACTTGACCAGCCTGCAGGGTTCGCTCGACGACCTGGTCCGCCAGTACGAAACCCTGCTGCTGCAGCAGTCGCGCGTCAGCTCGGACCTGCAGGAAGGCCTGATGCGCACCCGCATGGTGCCCTTCGACGCGCTGGTCCCGCGCCTGCGTCGCGTGCTGCGCCAGTCGGGCACCGAAACCGGCAAGCAGGTCAACCTCAAGGTCGACGGCGCCAGCGGTGAAATGGACCGCAACGTCCTCGACCGCATGACCGCGCCGCTTGAACACATGCTGCGCAACGCCGTCGCCCATGGCCTGGAAAGCTCGGCCGACCGCCGCAAGGCCAAGAAACCCGAGGAAGGCACGGTCCGCGTGCAGGTGCTTCGCGAAGGTTCGGAAGTCGTGCTCAAGATCAGCGACGACGGCCGCGGCCTGGACAAGGAAGCCATCCGCAAGAAGGCCATCGAACGTGGCCTGCTCAAGCCCGAGACCGAAGTCTCCGACCAGGCGCTCTACGGTTTCATCCTGGAAACGGGCTTCTCCACCGCTGCATCGGTCAGCCGACTGGCCGGCCGTGGCGTCGGCATGGACGTGGTGTACAGCGAAATCCGCCAGCTGGGCGGCACGCTCATCATCGACTCCGAGCAGGGCAAGGGCAGCACGTTTACGATCCGCCTTCCCTTCACCCTGGCGGTCACCCAGGCGGTGTTCGTCAAGATCGGCGACACCAGCTACGCGGTGCCCATCGCCTCGGTGCAGGGCGTGGGTCGCATCACCCGCGAGGAGCTCGACAAGCAGCTTGCCAGCGGCGAACCCACCTTCAGCTACGCCGGCGAACCCTACGTCATCCACGACCTGGGCCGCCTGATCGGCCATGCCACGGCCAAGGCCCAGGACAGCCTGCAGATGCCGCTGCTGCTCGCCCGGTCGGGCGACCTGCGCGCCGCGATCTGCATCGACCAGGTGCTGGGCAGCAAGGAGATCGTGGTCAAGCCGGTGGGTCCGCAGGTCAACTCGATCCCGGGCATCTTCGGCGCCACCATCATGGGTGACGGCCGCGTGGTCGTGATCCTCGACGTCGCGCCGCTGGTGCGCCGCCAGTCCACGATCGACCACGCCGCCGAGGCAGCAGCGGCCGCCGCCGCGCCGCCGGTCAAAGTCCACCGCGTGCCCGTGGTGATGGTGGTCGACGATTCGATCACCATGCGCAAGGTCACTGGCCGCGTGCTCGAACGCCACAATTTCGAAGTCATGACGGCGAAGGACGGCGTGGATGCCATCGAGAAGATGGCCGAGCGCGTCCCCGACCTGATGCTGCTCGACATCGAGATGCCGCGAATGGACGGCTACGAGCTGGCGCAGAACATGCGTTCTGACGCGCGCATGAAGGACGTTCCGATCATCATGATCACCTCGCGTACCGGCGAGAAGCACCGCCAGCGCGCCTTCGACATCGGCGTGAACCGCTACCTCGGCAAGCCCTACCAGGAAGTCGAGCTGATGCGTAACGTGCTTGAGATGCTCGGTATCGAACAGGAGCAGGTCAATGGCTGAGGCAGCGGTGCGCGTTGCGCTGCTCGCCCGGCCGGGTGATGCCCGCGACCAGTTGCGCCGGGCCCTGGCCGAACTGGGCGCCGACCTGGTTGCCGAGGGCGATCCCTCCGAGCTCGATCCCGCCACCGTCGCCGGCCACTCGCCGCGTGTCGTGCTGGTGAGCCTGGAGCCGGCCATCGAGGACGCCCTGGAGCGTTTCGACGACCTGCTCGCACAGCCCGGCGTGGAGGTTCTCTACGACGATGCCGAAGTCACCCGCCAGCTCGATGGCTGGGACCTTGCCCGTTGGGCCCGCCATCTCGCGGCCAAACTGGTCGGCACCGACGTGTTGCCGCCGGTACCGGGCGATGCCGACCCGCTGCCGCAGATGGACCTTTCGCGGATGGAGCCGGGCGCGCCGCCCACGCCCGCGGAAATGATGGCCGATGCGAAGCTCGAGGATTACGCCTCGGAGTCGCTGGACCTGTCCGAGTGGGTGCCGACCCAGCCGAAGCTTTCCGACGAACCTCGGGAAGACGATACGTCCGGCGATGACGCGACCCAGGCGCCCGCCGAAGACCTCGATTTCGATCTCGACCTCAGCGGCCTGGAAGAAGCCCTGGCCGGTGGCGGTGCCGTGGGCGAAGGAGCCGCGCCGGATTCGTCGGCCGGGCTCGACCTGGCCGACCCTGTCGACGAACCGCTGCTCGCGGACATGGCGCTTTCAGACGAGCCGGTGCGCTTCTCCAGCTTCTCGGACGAAGAGGCGCCGCCCGCCGATACGCTTGATGACGACGTGGCGGCACTGGCCGCCCAGCTCGAGGCCTTCGAGGCCAACGACCAGCGCCAGGAAGCACGCGATCCGGAGTACGACCTCGACGTTGGGGAGCCGCCGGCGCCAGCCGTTGCCGCACCTGAACCCCCCGCGCCGCCGCCTGCGGACGCGCCGCGGGTTGGCGGCTTTGCCGGCTTCGGCAACCTCGAGCTCGCGCCGATGGACGACGGGCCGCACGATGCCGCGGTGGCCGTCGCCTATTCACAAGGCTCCGGTGGTGCCGCGCAGCCGACCAGCCGCCTGAGCCTGGTCGATGACGATGCCGCGCCCAGCCAGTCGAACTACGCCGGCGCCTTGCTGGTGCTCGCAGGCCTGGGCGGCCCGGACGCGGTGAGGCAGCTCCTGGCCGCCCTGCCGGTGAACCTGCCGCTGCCGGTGCTGCTCTACCAACACCTGGACGCGGGCAAACACGATCGCCTCGTCGACCAGCTGGCCAAGGCCAGCCGCATGCCGCTCGACCTGGCCCAGGAAGGCAAGCTGGCCTACCCCGGGCGCGTCACGGTGCTGCCGCCGGGCATGGGTGCCCGGCTCGAGGGCAGCAGCCTGGTCTTCGCCGACGGCGACCTGGCTTCCGTGCTCGCGGCGCTGCCGTCGGCCGACAGCGGCGTGCTGGTGCTCAGCGGCGCGGATGCCTCGCTGGTGCCGGCTGTTCTTGAAATCCACGCCGCCGGCGGCCTGGTCCTGGCCCAGGATCCGTCCGGCTGTTTCGACTCGGCCGCCGCCGACGCGGTGGCCCAGGCAGGCGCTGCCTCTGGCGCGCCCGCCGATCTCGCCGCCCGCATCGTCGAGCGGTGGCATTAACGTGTTTCCCGGAGGAATGGCATGAACGCCCAGCGTGATATCCGCGGCGTGTTGATCTCGGTGACCGGCAGCCGGCTGTTGCTGCCCAACGCCAGCGTGGCCGAGGTGATCACCTATTCGGAGCCGGAAATCCTGGCCAATGCCCCGCAGTGGCTGCTTGGCCGGGTGCGCTGGCGTGGTTGGCGGCTGCCGCTCCTGTCGTTCTCGCGACTCGCCGGATGGTCCGAGGAAGACGGCCAGATGGGCGCCAAGGTCGCGGTGCTGAAGGCGCTGGGAGGCAATCCCAAACTGCCGTTTTTTGCCGTGTTGTCCCAGGGCTTCCCGCGCCTGGTCACCGTGTCGGCCCAAGGACTCAAGCAGTCGCACGAGATCAAGGACCTGCCGCTGGGCGTGCACGCCCGCGTTACGCTCAACGACGACCCGGCGGTGGTGCCAGACCTGCTCAGCGTCGAACTGCTCATCCAGAAAGCCCTCGGCCAGGCCCAGGCCGCCGCCTGATCGGCGCTCCTCAGGGAAGGCGGCCGCCCAGATCCCCGTACAGGGCCTGCAGTGCCGCTATGGCCGCCAGCCCCGCGGTTTCCGTGCGCAGGATGCGCGGGCCCAGGCGCAGGCCTCTGAAGCCGGCGGCGCGGGCAGCGGCGAGATCACGTTCCGACAGTCCGCCTTCGGGGCCGACCAGCAGCGCCACTTCCGCGGCAGCCGGCAGCGACAGGTCGTGCAGGCCCAGATCGGCCTGCGGGTCGAGCACCAGTTTCACCGGCGCGTTTTCCGCGACCGCGTAGTTGGCAAGCGACACGGGTTCGCCCAGCCGGGGCAGTCGCGCCCGACCACCCTGTTCGCAGGCAGCGGCCAGGATGCCCTGCCAGTGCGCCAGCCGTTTGGCGGCGCGTTCGGCGTCCAGCTTCACCTCGGTGCGTTCGGTGCTCACCGGCACGAAGGCCGCCACGCCCAGTTCGGTGCCTTTCTGCAATACCAGGTCCATTTTTTCGCCGCGGGCGATGCCTTGGGCCAGGGTGATCCGCAGCGGCGATTCATTCGCCACCGGGCGGGCATCGACGACCTCCGCCTCGGCGCCCCGCTTGCCGACCGACACCAGCCGGGCAGCGAAGTCGTGGCCGTCGCCGTTGAACAGCACCACCGGATCGCCCACCCCCAGGCGCAAGACGCGCACCAGGTGGCCGGTGGCGGTTTCCGAAAGGGTCGCCAGGCCGCCGGGCGCCAGCGGCTGGTCGACATAACAGCGGATCGTCCTCATGGCCGGCAGGCCTCCCCGATGGCGGTGGTGGTGACGTCGGCCAGCAGCGACAGCTCCTCCTCGCCGACGCAGTAGGGCGGCATCCAGTACAGGATGTCGCCCAGCGGGCGCAGCACCACGCCGCGGTCAAGCGCATGCCGGTAGGCGCGCAGCCCACGGCGGTCGGCGGCGGGGAAGGGCGCGCGGGTCCGGCGGTCGGCCACCAATTCCATGGCGAGGATCATGCCGGTCTGGCGGACCTGCGCCACGTGCGGGTGCGCGGCCAGCGGCGCGGCCAGCGCGGCCATGCGCGCGGCGGTTTCCCGGTTGTGCGCCAGCACGTCGTCGCTGTCGAAGATCGCCAGTGATGCCAGCGCCGCGGCGCAGCCGAGCGGATTGCCGGTGTAGCTGTGCGAGTGCAGGAAGGCACGCTCGCGCGAATCGTCGAGGAAGGCGTCGTAGACGGCGGCGGTGGTCAGTACCGCCGACATCGGCAGGAAGCCACCGGTCAGGCCCTTGGACAGGCAAAGAAAGTCCGGCGTGATGCCGGCCTGCTCGCAGGCGAACATCGTGCCGGTGCGGCCGAAGCCGACCGCGATCTCGTCGGCGATCAGGTGCACGCCATGGGCGTCGCAGAGTTCGCGGGCCCGGCGCAGGTAGGCCGGATGGAACATGCGCATGCCGCCCGCGCACTGCACCAGCGGCTCCAGCACCAGCGCGCAGACGCTGCCGGCATGGGTTTCGAGCAGGGACGCCAGTTCGTCGGCGCGGCGCAGGGCACAGTCCTCGGCCGACTCCCCCGGTTCTGCCTCATAGGCGTCGGGCGACGGCGCGAACAGGGGTTCGAGCAGCAGCGGCGCGTAAACGCGGCGGTACAGGGGGATGTCCCCCATGGACAGGGCGCCGATGGTTTCGCCGTGGTAGCCGTTGGTCAGCGAGATGAAGCGCGTGCGCTGGCCGTCGCCGCGGTTGAGGTGGCTGTGGAAGCTCATCTTCAGCGCCACTTCGATCGCCGCCGAGCCGTTGTCGGCGTAGAACACCCTCGCCAGGCCCGGTGGCGCCCGCTCGAGCAGGGCCTCGGCCAGTGCCAGGCCCGGGGCATGGGAAAAGCCGGCGTAGATGACGTGCTCAAGCTCCCGCGCCTGCCTGCCGATGGCCTCGGCAATGCGGGTTTCGCCGTGGCCGAACAGATTCGTCCACCAGCTGCTGCCGGCGTCGAGGTAGCGCTTGCCGTCCACGCCCTCGAGCCAGGCGCCGCGGCCGCGCCGGATCGGTACCAGGGGCAGGGTGCCCGGGTGCTCCTTCATCTGGGTGCAGGGGTGCCAGACCACGGCGAGGTCGCGTTGACGCCAGGCCGCCTCGTCCAGGGCGTGGATAGCTGCTTGTTTGTCCATGCGCGGATGATCCGGTGCCCGGCGCCGCCTGTCCAACCGCGACGCGTTCACCGGGACGCCGGCGGCGGCAGCGGCTAGAATCGCCCGATGCGTCCCTTGCCGACCATCCATGCCCGTGAAGAGCAGCCGCTGGAGAGCGGACGCCGCGAAATCCTGCACCTGGAGTTCAGCAACGGCGAGCGCCGCCGCTACGAACGCCTGGTCAGCGGCGGCCACGGCTCGGTCATCATCGCCGCCATACCCGACCCCGGCACGGTGCTGCTAGTCCGGGAGTACGCCGCCGGTACCCATCGCTACGAACTGGGCCTGCCCAAGGGCCGCATGGACGCCGGCGAAACCGTCGAGCAGGCGGCCAACCGCGAGCTCAAGGAGGAAGTGGGCATGGGCGCGCGCAAGCTGAGCCTGGTGCGCTCGATCACGCTGGCGCCCGGCTACATGAGCCACCAGATCCACCTGGTCCTGGCCGAAGACCTTTACCCCGAGCGCCTGCCCGGCGACGAACCCGAGGAGCTGGAGGTCGTGCCCTGGCGGTTCGACCGGCTGGCCGACCTGATGTTGCGCGAGGACTGCTCGGAAGGACGGTCACTGGCCGCCCTGTTCATCGTGCGCGAACTGCTCAAGGAGCGAGAGTGAATCCACTGCATGAGGCCTGTATCGGCCTGGCCCGCGAGGCCGGCGACGCCATCCTGTCCGTCTATGCGCGCGATTTCAGCGTGCAGGCAAAGGACGACGATTCCCCGCTGACCCAGGCCGACCTGGCCTCGCACCGGATCATCGTCGAGGGCTTGCGTCGCCTGGCCCCGGACATCCCCGTGCTCAGCGAAGAGGACGCGGACATCCCCTGGGAGGTTCGCCGCCAGTGGACGCAGCACTGGCTGGTGGACCCGCTCGACGGCACGCGGGAGTTCGTCAAGAAGAACGGCGAGTTCACCGTCAACATCGCGCTCATCCGGGACGGTCGTCCGGTGCTGGGCGTGGTGTTCGCCCCGGTCACCGACTACCTGGTGCACGCCGAAGCCGGCGTCGGCGCCTTCCTGCGCGAGCGCGGGAATGACATCCCCCTGCAGACCCGACGGCCCGCAACGTCTCCGCTGCGGGTCGCTGCCAGCCGTTCGCACCTGGACGAGCGTACCGCCGCCGCGCTTGAACGCATGGGCGAAACCGAACGCCATGGCCTGGGTTCGTCGCTCAAGTTCTGCCGCATCGCCGAAGGCAGCATCGACGTCTACCCGCGCTTCGGCCCCACCAGCGAGTGGGACACCGCCGCGGCGCAGTGCGTGCTCGAGGCGGCCGGCGGCGCCGTGCTGCGACTGGACGGTACGCCGCTGGACTACAACCGCAAGGAAAACATCCTCAACCCGCACTTCATCGCGCTTGGTGATGTGTCCCTGCCCTGGCGCGACTGGCTGGACGAGGGTGGGGATGGCTGAAATAGACGACCTGCTGGCCATCATGGCCCGCTTGCGCGACCCTGAGCGCGGCTGCCCCTGGGATGTCGCCCAGGATTTCTCGAGCATTGCGCCGTACACCATCGAAGAAGCCTACGAGGTCGCCGACGCCATCGGCCGCGGCGACATGCAGGACCTCAGGGACGAGCTGGGCGACCTGTTGCTGCAGGTGGTCTTCCACGCGCGCATGGCCGAGGAGGCCGGTCACTTCACCTTCGCCGACGTCGCCGCGGCCATCAACGACAAGATGGTCCGCCGGCACCCGCACGTGTTCGGCGACGCCGCCAGCCAGGCCGACGCCGAGGCGCAGCTGGCCAACTGGGAAGAACTCAAGCGCCAGGAGCGCGCCGCCAGCGGCGACGCCGACACCAGCGTGCTCGCCGGCATCACCCGTGGCCTGCCGGAATGGCAGCGTGCGGTGAAGCTGCAGAAGCGCGCGGCCACCCTGGGTTTCGACTGGCCCGGTCCGGCGCCGGTGATCGCCAAGCTGCACGAAGAAATCGAGGAAGTGCGGGTCGAGTTCGACGCCGTCGCCGCCGGCGACGAAGGGGCGCGCGACCGCCTCGAGGACGAGTTGGGCGACGTGCTGTTCGTGGTCGCCAACCTTACCCGCCACGGCAAGGTCGATTTCGGCGCCGCGCTGCGACGGGCCAATGCCAAGTTCGAGCGCCGGTTCCGGCGCATGGAACAGCTGGCGGCCGGGGAGGGCGTGGATCTTTCCAGCCTGACGCTGGAAGCGCAGGATGCGTACTGGAATCGCGCCAAGGCCGAGGAGAAGACGACATGAGCCAGGGGTTTTCCAGTTTTCGCGAGTTCTATCCCTTCTACCTGGGTGAGCACGCCAACCCGACCTGCCGCCGCCTGCACTTCGTCGGCAGCTGCGTGGCCCTGGCCTTCCTAGCCGCCGCCCTGGTTACGTTCAACGCCTGGTGGCTGCTCGGCGCCCTGATCAGCGGCTATGCCTTCGCCTGGGTCGGCCACTTCTTCTTCGAGCACAATCGCCCGGCGACCTTCAAGCACCCTTTTTATTCCTTCGCCGGCGACTGGGTCATGTTCAAGGACATGCTGACCGGCAAGATCCGCTTCTGAGCGTCTGTTGACGCCGCCTTGCCGGGAGCTTCACATCCGAATCACCGGGGCCGGGGTTTAATCTTCACAAAGCTGAAGACTTAATCTTCACATTCCTGAAGGAGTACCCCATGCGACGCGATGACCCGGCAGGCCTGATTCTTGTGGTCGAAGACAACCGCAACCTGTCCGAGATGGTGGGTGAATACCTCGAATCCAAGGGATTCGGCGTCGATTACGCCACCGACGGCCCGGACGGCTACCGATTGGCGGCCGACAACAGCTA
Source organism: Arenimonas aestuarii (assembly GCF_054781715.1). Taxonomy (NCBI): domain Bacteria; kingdom Pseudomonadati; phylum Pseudomonadota; class Gammaproteobacteria; order Lysobacterales; family Lysobacteraceae; genus Arenimonas; species Arenimonas aestuarii. The sequence goes on from NZ_BAAGTW010000008.1 coordinate 325,412, forward strand.
CGACGTGATCGTGCTGGACCTGATGCTGCCGCGCATGGACGGCCTGGAAGTGTGCCGCCGCCTGCGCAACGAGGCCAAGAAGTCGACCCCGGTGCTCATGCTGACCGCCCGCGACACCCTCAACGACAAGGTGGTCGGGCTGGAAGCCGGCGCCGACGACTACCTGGTCAAGCCCTTCGCCATCCAGGAACTCGAAGCCCGCGTCCGCGCCCTGATCCGCCGCGACCGCCGCCAGGTCAGCGCCGAGGTGCTGAAGGTGGCCGACCTGGTGCTCGACACCGCGAGCCTGCGCGTCACCCGCGCCGGCCAGGACATCCAGCTCTCGCCGATCGGCCTGCGCCTGTTGACCATCCTGATGCGCGAATCGCCGCGCGTGGTGACCCGTCGCGACATCGAGCGCGAAATCTGGGGAGACGGCCTGCCCGACTCCGACACCCTGCGCAGCCACCTGTACAACCTGCGCAAGGCCATCGACCGGCCGTTCGACCGCCCGCTGCTGCACACCGTGCAGACCGCCGGCTACCGGATCGCCGACCTCGATGCCCCCCCGGCCGGCTGACGCCATGCCGCATCGCAAGGGACTGCGGCGCAAGATCTGGACCGCCTTCATCCTGCAGGCCGCGGCGATCAGCTTCGCCGCGGTGCTGGGCGTCTACGGCGCCTCGGCCGTGCTCAAGCACGTGCTGATCCAGCAGGCCCTGCAGGAAGAGGCCGCGCACTACTGGCAGCGCATGCAGGCCGACCCGGGCGCGGACGTGCCCGATACGTACAACATGACCGGTTACCTGCTGCCCGCGGGCGCGGATGCGACGCGCCTGCCGGCGACCATTCGCGGCCTGGCACCGGGATTCCACGCCCTGCCCCGCGCGCAGGGTGGCTCGCTGGTGCTGGTCGACGAGGACCGACACGGCCACCGCCTGTACCTGCTGTTCAAGCAGGAACAGGTGGACAGCCTGGCCTTCTGGTTCGGCATGGCGCCGCTGGCGATCGTGCTGGTGGTGATCTACGTGATCGCCTGGACGACCTACCGTGCTTCGCGGCGCGCCGTGTCGCCGGTCATCTGGCTGGCGTCCCAGGTCCAGCGCTGGGATCCCAAGCAGCCCGAACCCGCGCTGCTGAGCCCCGAAAACCTGCCCACCGACGTCGAGGGCGAAACCCTGGTGCTGGCGCAGTCGCTGCACGAGTTCGCCAGCCGCATCGAAAACTTCGTCCAGCGCGAGCGTGACTTCACCCGCGATGCCTCGCACGAATTGCGCACGCCGCTCACGGTCATCCGCGTGGCGGGCGACATGATGGCCGGCGACGACAGCCTGTCGCCGATGGCGCGCAAGTCCCTGGGCCGCATACAGGGCGCCGGCCGCGACATGGAAGCGCTGATCGAAGCCTTCCTCATCCTGGCCCGCGAAGGTGACACCGGTCTGCCGGACGTGGATTTCGACGTCGCCGAGGTCGTGCAGGAGGAGGTCGAGAAGGCACGGCTGCTGCTGGCCGGCAAGCCGGTGGAGGTGATCTGCCGCATCGAGCGCGGATTCCACCTGCACGCACCGGCGCGGGTGCTGTCGGTGATGCTCAGCAACCTCTTGCGCAATGCCTGCAACTACACCGATGCCGGCAGTGTCACCGTGACCGTGCGCCACGGCGAGATTTCGGTCGCCGACACCGGCGTGGGCATGGATGAGGCCGTGCTGGCGCGGGTGTTCGAACCTTTCTACCGGGCCGCGAACCCGGGCAAGGAAGGCCAGGGCATCGGCCTGTCCATCGTGCAGCGGCTCTCGCATCGTTACGGCTGGCCGGTTCGGCTCGAAAGCCGGCCGGGCGAGGGCACGACCGCGATCCTGAGCTTCCCGCACGCCACCGCCACCGAATGAACCAGCGGCGGGGCAGTCAACCGTTTGCGCCCGGTCGCGTTTGCCTTTCCCTGATGGCCTGACCCTTTTCCGGAGCCCCGATGCCGACCCCGAACCGCCGACGCCCCTTCCGCCTGTACGCGGTGACAGCCGGGGTTGCCCTGGCCCTGCTGGCCGCCTGGTGGTTCACCGGGCGAAATGACGATGCAGCGGGTGCCTACCGCACCGCCCCGGTTGAACGGGGCGACGTGCGCGTGGTCATCTCCGCCACCGGCACCCTGCGCGCCACCACCACGGTGGACGTGGGTTCGCAGGTCTCGGGCCAGGTGCTCGAAGTACTGGCGGACTACAACGACGAGGTCACCCGCGGCCAGGCGATCGCGCGGCTCGACCCGGCCCCGTTCCAGACCCGGCTCGAACAGGCCGAGGCCGATCTGGCCAGCGCCCGGGCGTCGGTGAACGAAGCGCGTGCCGGTGTCACCAATGCCGAGGCCGACTACAACCGAAAGCGCGAGCTGGTCGAGCGCCAGTTGATCGCGCGCAGCGAGGCCGATCTTGCCCGTGCCGCGCGCGACCAGGCCCGCGCACGCGTGGTGTCGGCGGAAGCCTCGGTTCGCCAGCGCCAGGCCGCCGTCGGCAACGCCCGGCTGGACGTGGACTACACCGTCATCCGTTCGCCGGTGGACGGCGTGGTGCTGCTGCGTGACATCGAGCCGGGACAGACGGTGGCCGCCAGCTTCCAGACCCCGGTGCTGTTCCAGATCGCCCAGGACCTGGCCCAGATGCAGATCGACCTGAGCGTGGACGAAGCCGATGTCGGCCAGATCCGCGAGGGCCTGCCGGTCTCGTTCACCGTCGATGCCTATCCCGACCGCCAGTTCAGCGGCGAAGTGCGGCAGGTGCGACTGGCGGCGACGGCGACGTCCAACGTAATCACCTACCCGGTGGTGGTCCAGGTGCAGAACGCGGACCTGAGCCTGCTGCCGGGCATGACCGCCAACGCCGAAATCGTGGTCAATCGGCGCGAAGGCGTGCTGCATGTTCCCAATGCCGCCCTGCGCTATACGCCGCCGGGCGCGGCGACGGCGCGCCCCGCGCGCATGGGCCGACCTCCCGGTGGCGGCGCTGGCCGGCCTGCCGGCCAGGGCGGCGGCCGGCCCGGCGGCAACAACAGGACGCTGTGGGTGCTTGAGGACGGCAAGCCGACGGCGGTGAGCGTGGAGATCGGCGTGTCCGATGGCACCACCACCGAAGTGAGCGGCGTGCAGGAAGGCCAGCAGGTGATCGTCGGCCAGGAGCGGCCGGGCGAATGATGGCGCGTCCGCCGCTCATCGAAACCCGCGGTCTGGGCAAGGTCTATTCACCGGGGACGCCCGCCGAGGTGGTGGCGCTGCGCGGCGTCGACCTGCGCATCGAGCACGGCGAGTTCCTGGCGATCATGGGCGCCTCGGGGTCGGGCAAGTCGACGATGATGAACCTCATCGGCTGCCTGGACACGCCGACCAGCGGTCAATACCGCTGCGACGGCATCGACGTCGCCAGCCTCGACGCCGCCGGGCGCGCCCGGCTTCGCCTGGAGAAGATCGGCTTCGTGTTCCAGGGCTTTAACCTGCTGGCGCGCCAGACCGCGCTGGAGAACGTGATGATGCCGCTGGTCTACGCAGGCGTGCCGGTGGCCGATCGCGAGCCACGGGCGCGTGCGGCGCTCGACCAGGTGGGGCTTTCCGACCGGGCGGGCCACAAGCCCAGTGAACTCTCCGGCGGCCAGCAGCAGCGCGTCGCGATCGCACGGGCCTTGATCAACCAACCGCACCTGCTGCTGGCGGACGAACCCACGGGTGCGCTCGACTCGCGCACCAGCGAAGAGATCATGGCCCTGTTCGAACGCCTCCAGGCCGACGGCCGTACCATCGTCATCATCACCCACGAACGGCCGGTGGCCGAACACGCTGATCGCATCGTCGTGATGCACGACGGCGAACTGCATGAAGAGGGCTGGAAGGCCCCGGGGAAGGGCAAATGACCGTCACCGACGTCCTGCGCTCGGCGGTATTTTCGCTGCGCGGCAACTGGCTGCGCTCCATCCTCACGGCGCTCGGCGTGATCATCGGCATCGCCGCGGTCATCGTCATGGTGTCGGTGGGGCAGGGCACGCAGTCCGAACTCGACCAGATGATTTCCCGGCTGGGCTCGAATCGGCTGGAGGTGTTCGGCGGCGCCTCGCGCGGCCCGGCCCGCGGTGGAGCAGGCAGCGAGGCCAGCCTGACCGATGCGGACGCCGAAGCCATACGCAACGAGATCCCCGGCGTGCAGTACGTCGCCACCTCGGTGTCCGGTGGCGGCCAGGTGGTGTTCGCGGAAAACAACTGGTCCACGCGCTGGGATGGCGTGAACGCCGACTACTTCCCGGTCAACGACTGGCAGATCGCCGAGGGCGCGAGCTTTTCGCAGCGTGACTACAGCACCGCCAACAAGGTGGTGATCCTCGGTGAAACGGTGCGCCGCGAACTGTTCGGCGACGCCGATCCGATCGGCGCCACCATCCGTTTCGGCCGCGTGCCCCTGAAGGTGGTAGGCGTGCTCGCACCAAAAGGCCAGGGCAACTGGGGCCAGGATTCGGATGACACCCTGCTGGTACCGCTGGAAACCGGCCGCCGGCGCATGGCGGCCGCGGCCGCGCCTGCTGAGACGACGGGGGCGATCACGCCGCGCCGTGCCGACACCGTCAGCCGAATTTCGGTGGGCGTCGGCCGGGCCGAAGACCTGGCTTTCGTCGAGGACGAAATCAATTCCCTGCTGCGCCAGCGCCATCGCATCGCGCCGGGCGCGGAGGACGACTTCCAGGTTCGCAACATCGCCGAGATCGTCGCAACGCGCACGCAGACCACGCGGCTGATGTCGCTGCTGTTGGGCGCGGTGGCCAGCATCTCACTCATCGTCGGCGGCATCGGCATCATGAACATCATGCTGGTGTCGGTGACCGAACGCATCCGCGAAATCGGGCTGCGCATGGCGGTGGGCGCCGGCCCGCGGGAAATCCAGATGCAGTTCCTGGCCGAAGCCATGCTGATTTCACTTGGCGGCGGCGCCATCGGCATCGCCCTGGGCGTGGCCGGCGCGCTGCTGACCAGCAAATTCGGTGCGCTGCCGGTGCAGTTGGACCTGCAGGTGGTGGCGATGGCGACCGGGTTCTCGGTGGCCACGGGCCTGTTTTTCGGCTTCTATCCGGCGCGCAAGGCCGCGCGCCTGGACCCGATCGAGGCCTTGCGCCACCAGGGATAGACTCGGTTTCGTTTTCCTTTTCGAGGTTCGCCATGCCCCGTTCGCTGCTGCTAGCCCTGGCCCTGGCCATCTCCGCCGCCCCCGCCTGGGCGAAGGACGCCCCGACCGCCCTGGTCATCCACGGCGGCGCCGGCGTGATGGATCGCAACGCACTGTCCGCGGAGGATGAGAAGGCCGTGCGCGCCGACCTCGACCGCGCGCTCGACGCCGGCCAAGCGGTCCTTGCCGGCGGTGGAAGCGCCCTCGACGCCGTCACCGCCGCCGTGGTCGTACTGGAAGAATCCCCGTGGTTCAACGCCGGCAAGGGTGCGGTATTCAATGCCGAAGCCGGGCATGAGCTCGACGCCGCGATCATGGAAGGCCACACCCGCCGCGCCGGCGCCGTCGCCGGCGTCAGCACGGTGCGCAGCCCGCTGCGGCTGGCCCGCGCGGTGATGGAGCGCTCGCCGCACGTCATGCTGGCCGCGGCCGGCGCGGAGAATTTCGCCGACGAACATCCGGACATCGAACGCGTGGCGCCGGACTGGTTCGACACCGACCGCCGGCGCGAGCAGCTCGAGAAGGCGCGCCAGCGCGAACAGGCGGGGCAGGCGGCGCTGCCGGCCACCTACTTCGGCACGGTTGGCGCGGTCGCGCTGGACAAACACGGCCACATCGCCGCGGCCACGTCCACGGGCGGCATGACCAACAAACGCTGGGGCCGCATCGGCGACGCGCCGATCATCGGCTCGGGCACCTGGGCCGATGAAGGCTGCGGTGTCTCGGGAACGGGCTGGGGTGAGTTCTACATCCGGTCGGCCGCCGCGCACGACATCTGCGCGCGGCTCGCCTATCGCGGCGATTCGCTGGCAGCGGCGTCGGAGGAGGTGATCAACGGCATCGTGCCGAAACTCGGCGGCGATGGTGGCGCCATCGCGCTCGACCGCGAGGGCAACATCGCCATGCCCTTCAATACGTCCGGCATGTACCGCGGCTGGGTCAGGCCCGACGGCAGCCGCGGCACCGCGATTTTCCGCGACGAGTGATCAGTCGCGGAAGCTGGCGCGCACGTCGGTGCGACTGATCACCACCAGCGTGAACACCCCCAGCACGGTTCCCACCGGAACCTGCAGGCAGTTCAGTCCTGCCACCACCGCGCAAAGCATCCAGTGCCGGCGGGCGCGCAGCGAACGCGCGGCGACCAGGTTCAGGACCAGCCCGACCAGGAGCATCGCGCCCATCGCGACGTAGAACCACACGAAAAAGTCGAAGAAGCCCTCCGGCGGAGGATTGCTTTGATTCTCCCAGTTGGCGCTGTCCATCATCTGGCTCATCAGCCCGTAGTGCAGGGCCAGGAAACCCATGCCCAGCAAGGCGAAGCCGGCGAAGACGTAGTGGAAGACCGAGAGCAGGCGCAGATGGTCTTCGGACGGGGCGGGCAGGGACGGGATCGGCTCGTTCATGACCCGGGACTAGACCAGATGTGAGGCTGCATCGCCAGTCCCTGCCGGCCTCTGCCAGACTCGCGCCATGGACGTCGCCACCTACCGTTCCCTGTTGGCCCAGGCCCGGCGCCACTCGCGCCGTGCCGACGAGGCCCAGGACCTGGTGCAGCAGACCTTGCTGGCGGGCCTGGAGGCGGGTCGCGACGATCCGGCCTGGCTGGCGGGCACCCTGCGCAACCTGGCCGCCCTGGCGGCACGCAGCAGCGCGCGCCGCCGCCGCCGCGAACACGCGGCCAGCGACGATCCCGACGTCGGGTCACCGGCCCCCGAGCCGCTCCCGGCGTCGCCCTTGCCCCTGCTCGCGGCCTTGCCACCTGCCGCGAGGCGGGTGGCGGTACTGGCCCTTCACGGACTGTCCGCAGACGAGATCCGATGGATCCTGGATATTCCGGACACCGCCTTTCGCCAGCGCCTGAGCCGCATCCGCAAGGCACTGGGCGAACTGCCGCCCGCGCAGCGTGCCGAGGCCAAGGCGATGGCCTATGTACGTGACCCGGCGCGCAGCGTCGAGCTGCAGTTCGGCCTCGTGCGCCGGGCATTGCAGGCGGTCGTCGGGCTGCGGCCCGGGCTGGGCACCCACGATGCCGACGGCCACCTGCTGGTGATCCACCGGCCTGCTCACAAATCCGGCCCTGGCGGCAACGACCAGGTGGGATAGACAAAAGGAGGACTCCCATGCTCCAGGAATGCAAGGTCGGCGCCATCGTTTTTTTCGTCAGCCAGCTAGAGCGTGCGCTGGCTTTTTATCGCGACACCCTGGGATTGCCGGTGCAGGCCGTCGATGGCCATGACGGGCCCTTCGGCGTGGGCGAAGTCGGCGGACTGACGCTGGTGTTCATCGCCCGCCAGGTGCGCGCCGGCGACAGCCCTGTGGTGGTCTTCAATCTCGACGGCGGCATCGACGACTACGCCGAAGCGCTGGCGGCGCGCGGCGTGGAAATCGTGGTGCCGGTCAGCGAAGCGCCCGATGGCGGACTCTCGCTGGATTTCGTCGATCCGGACCGCAACGTGCTCAGTCTCTACCAGGCGGCGGGTGCGTCCCGGCGGCGCTGAAGAGAGAAGCGTCCGGCGCATGATGCGCCGGACGCCTTCGTTGCCGGTCAGAAGCCGCGATCGCCCGAAATGATGCCACCCAGGCCGCCCAGCACCGAACCTTCGCCCTTGCTGCCGCCCTTCTGGTAGGCGGCCGACATCATGCGGCCGGCCAGGCGCGAGAACGGCAGCGACTGCAGCCAGACCTTGCCGGGGCCGGTCAGCGTGGCCAGGAAGACGCCTTCGCCGCCGAACAGCATCGACTTCACGCCGCCGACCGGCTTGATGTCGAAGTTGACCGTACTGGTCATCGCGACCACGCAGCCGGTGTCCACGTCCAGCCGTTCGCCCGCCTGCAGGTCGCGTTCCATGATGGTGCCGCCGGCGTGCACGAACACCAGGCCGTCGCCGGAGAGCTTCTGCATGATGAAGCCCTCGCCGCCGAACAGCGCCGTCATCACCTTCTTCTGGAAGTGCAGGCCGATCTGCACGCCGCGCGCGGCGCACAGGAAGCTGTCCTTCTGCGCGATGATCGTGCCGCCGTAGTTCGAGAGCGTCATGGGCACGATGGTGCCCGGATAGGGGGCCGCGAAGGCGACCCGGGCCTTGCCGCTGCCGCCGCCGTGGGTGAAGACGGTGGTGAACAGGCTCTCGCCGGTGATCAGGCGCTTGCCGGCGCCAACCAGCTTGTCCATGAATCCACCGCCCGCCGACGCCGCGCCGTCGCCGAACACGGTCTCCATGCTCACGACCGCGTCCTTGTACATCATCGAGCCGGCCTCGGCGACCGCGCTTTCACCCGGGTCGAGTTCGACCTCGACGAACTGCATGTCCTCGCCGAATATCCGGTAGTCGATGACGTCGGCGCGCTGGCCGTGGCTGCCCATCGCGGTGGCCGGCGGCGGGGTCGGTGCCAGCTGGCTTCCCGGTGCCGATTCGGCGCGAAGTTCGGCGCAGGCGCTGATCGGGATCCACTCGGCGAAACCCTGGCGCCAGCAGTGGCCGCTGGCATCCTTGGTGGCCTGGGCGACCGCGGCGGCGTGATCGAGCGGGCCCATCTGCTGGCCGTCGTAGCTGAGGTACCACTGGTGCATTCGGGATCTCCTTGCGGGGGGGTCAGGCGTCCAGGCCCAGCCGCGCGTGCAGCTCGCGGCGGGTGGCCTGGTCGAGGTCGAGTTCGGTGCCCAGTCGGTCCAGGAAGGCACGTTCCTCGTCGGTATCGGCCGTGATCGCCACCAGCGCGGCGGCATAGGTTTCCTGGCGCAGCGCGCGCGGCGTGCGTACCACCAGCTGGTCGAGCGTGAAGGGCGCGCGCATCTCCGCATCGAGCATCTGCAGTTCCTCGACGTCCAGCCCGGCCTCGCGGGCACGGTCGAGGATGGACGCGCGTTCGTCGGCGTCCATCAGGCCATCGGCGTGGGCCGCGGTGATCATCGAACGCAGCAGGTGCATGGCCTGTTCGGTGCGCAGCGCGGCGTCAGCGGCGGCGGGTGGGGCCGGCGGCGGCACGGACCGGCCCGGCGGCGGTGGCGGGACCGCGACGCCCGGGGCGGCACCGGCCAGGGCTTGGGCCGCCGTCGCGGCGGGTTTCTGGCTGTAGTGCTCGTAGGCGGCCATGGCCACGCCCAGCAGGCCCAGGCCGACGGCCATCTGGCCGCCACTGGGCAGGCCCAGGCCACCGCGCCGCTTTTTCCTGCGGCCTCCCAACTGCCCCCCCATGGCCTGGCCCATCAACTGGCCCAGCAGGCGTTCGGCGTTGAACATCTGGTGCTCCCGGCGTTCTGTCTACGGCTGGATGGTGCGGGTGCCCGACCCGCCGCACAAGGCCGAAAGTCAGGGTTGTGGCAGAATTGAGCCCTTTGATGCCTTCACGAGCCCTGATGGCCGACAGCAACGACAGCCTGGTGCCGCGCAGCCCCTTCCGGGTCTGGCGGGCGTTCACCTGGTCCCTGAAGGGCCTGCGTGCGACCTGGATGCTCGAGTCTTCCTTCCGGCTCGAGGTCTACCTGTTCGTGGTGCTGGCGCCGCTGGCGCTGTGGCTGGGTGCCGACGGGGTGGAGCGCGCGATCCTGGTCGGCTCGATGATGGCCGTGCTGGTGGTCGAGGTGCTCAACTCGGCGATCGAGGCGGTCGTGGACCGCTGGGGCGTCGAACACCACGAACTCGCCGGGCGCGCCAAGGACATGGGCTCGGCCGCCGTGTTCCTGGCCGACCTGAATGTTTTGGCCTGCTGGGGACTGATCCTCGGCCCACGTTATTTCTGACCGGGACCCTGGACGATGGATTGGATTTTCAGCACCGAAATCTGGATCGCGCTGCTTACCCTGGCAACGCTCGAGATCGTGCTCGGCATCGACAACCTGGTCTTCATCTCGATCGCGGTCAGCAAGCTGCCGCCCGAACAGCGCCCGCGCGCGCGCCGGTTCGGCCTGGCCATGGCCTGCCTCACGCGCATCGCGCTGCTGCTTTCCCTGGCCTTCCTGGCCAGCATGCAGAACAACCTGTTCGCGCTGTTCGGCATGGACTTTTCGGTGCGCGACCTGGTGCTCATCGCCGGCGGCCTGTTCCTGCTGGTCAAGGGCACGATGGAAATCCATGACACGGTCGAAGGCGAGGCCGACGAAGAAGACATCGGCACCAAGCCCTCGGCGGTGTTTGGTTACGTCATCTTGCAGATCGCCATCATCGACATCGTGTTTTCGCTCGATTCGGTGATCACCGCGGTGGGCATGGTCGACAACCGCTGGGTCATGGTGGCGGCCATCCTGATGGCGGTGGCGGTGATGTTGTTCGCAGCCAACCCGATCGGCGACTTCATCGACCGGCACCCGACGGTGAAGATGCTGGCGCTGAGCTTCATCATCCTGGTCGGCGTGGCGCTGATCGCCGACGGTTTCGATTTCCACATCGACCGCAAGTTCCTCTACTTCGCGATGGCCTTCTCGGCCGGCGTCGAAGCCCTGAACATCCTCGCCAAGCGCAAGCAACGAAGACCGGGCTGATCCCGCCGGCCCGCCGCGCGCGCCCGAAAGCCCGCAAGCCCGGAGCCTGAATGTCCACCGGCCTGTTCCTGACATTGCTGCTGTTGCTGGGTTTCCTGTGCCAGTGGGCGGCGTGGCGGCTGCGTTTGCCGGCGATCCTGCTGCTGCTCGCCGCCGGCATGACCCTGGGTCCGGGCCTGGGCTGGCTGGATCCGGACGCGATGCTGGGCGAGTTCCTGTTCCCGATGGTGTCCATCGGCGTGGCGCTGATCCTGTTCGAAGGCAGCCTGACGCTGCGTTTCGGCGAGATCCGTGGCCTGGGTCCGACGATCCTGCGCCTGGTCAGCGTCGGCGCGATCGTGACCATGCTGGGCCTGGCGGTGGCGGCGCATTACCTGGCCGGGCTGGCCTGGCCCGTGGCGCTGCTGTTCGGTGCGCTCACCTGCGTCACCGGCCCGACCGTGATCATGCCGATGCTGCGCGCGGTGCGGCCCAACGAGCGCATCTCCAACATCCTGCGCTGGGAAGGCATCATCATCGACCCCATCGGCGCGCTGCTGGCCGTGCTGGTGCTCGAGGCGCTGATGCTTGGCCATGGCAACGGCGGCTGGGGCGTATTCGCCTGGACGGTGGCCAGCGGCGCGGTGATCGGCGTGGCCGGCGCCTGGGTGCTGGCGACGGTGCTGCGCCGGCAGTGGCTGCCCGAGTACCTGCACAACTACGGCACCCTGGCCTGGGTGCTGGTGGCCTATGCCGCCAGCAACCTGCTGGCCCACGAGAGCGGGCTGCTGGCCGTGACGGTCATGGGCATGGTGCTGGCGAACATGCGGGGCCTGGACGTCGAGCACATCCTGTCGTTCAAGGAACACCTCTCGACGCTGATCATCTCGATGCTGTTCATCGTGCTGGCGGCGCGCCTGCAGTGGCCGGGCCTGCCCCTGCTGGGCACCGGCCTGCTGGTGCTTGCGGCGGCGATGATCGTGGTGCGGCCGCTGGCGGTGCTGCTGTCGACGCTGGGCGGCAGCATGCGCTGGCCGGAGCGGGCGCTGCTGGCCTGGATCGCACCGCGTGGCATCGTGGCGGCGGCGGTGTCGGCCCTGTTCGCGCTGCGCATGGAGGACAGCGACCCGGTGGCGGCCCAGACCCTGGTTTCGCTGACGTTCCTGCTGATCATCGGCACGGTGCTCGTGCAGAGCGCCACCTCGCGGCCGCTGGCGCGCATGCTGAAGGTGACCGCGCCCAGCCCGACCCAGGTGCTGGTCGTGGGCAGCTCCCCGGTGGCGCGGGCGATCGGGCAGGCCGTGGACAAGGCCGGCTTCCGCGTCCTGCTTGCCGACGACGACTGGAGCGGCCTGGCGGCGGCGCGGCTGGCCGGGCTCAAGACCTTCTACGGCAATCCGGCCTCGGAGCACGCCGAACGCACGGTGGATTTCAACGCCTTCGGCTGGCTGCTGGCCATGTCCACGCGCGGCGAGATGAACACCCTGGCCTGCGTGCGCTTCCGGCCCGAGTTCGGGGTGGGGCGGGTGCTGCGCCTGCGCGTGCTGGCCCCGGGCGAAGCCCCGCGGAAGGCGCTGGCGGCGCCGATCCAGGCCCCGGCGCTGTTCGCCGAGGGCATCACCCACGGCGAGCTCGACAAGCGGTTTGCCGCGGGCTGGCAGATCAAGACCACCAAGCTGGGCGACGAGTTCGGCTGGGATCGTTTCGTCGCCCAGTACGGCGAGCCGCCGCTGCGCCTGTTCGCGGTCAATGATCGCGGCCGGCTGATGTTCGAGACCGAGGACGTGCCGCTCGAGCCCAAGCCGGGCTGGGTGGTCGCCGCCCTGGTCGATCCGGGTACCCGCCGCGAATCAGCCGGACCCACGAAGGCATCGACCAGCGGGGACGAGGCCGGCAAACTAGCACCATGACCATCCTCCACGACATCGATCCGCTGGCGCTTGAACTTCCGTTCTGGCCGCATGGCATCCACTGGTACGGGCTGATGTACGCCCTGGCCTTTTTCACCGCATGGTGGCTGGGCCGCCGGCGGGTGCGGGCCGGGCGGCTGCCCGGGGTCAACGAGGACGGATTCGGCGACCTGCTCTTCTACGGGATGCTGGGCGTGATCCTGGGCGGGCGCGTGGGTTACGTGCTGTTCTATTCCTTCGATGCCTTCCTGGCCGACCCGCTGATGCTCTTCATGATCAACCAGGGCGGCATGAGCTTCCACGGCGGCCTGCTCGGCGTGCTGGCCGCGGCGGCCTGGTGGACGCGGCGCCAGCGCCTGCATTTCTTCGACACCATGGATTTCGTGGCGCCGCTGGTGCCGGCCGGGCTGGGCTTCGGCCGGCTGGGCAACTACATCGGTGGTGAACTCTGGGGCAAACCCACCGGCGGCGACTGGGGGGTGGTGTTCCCTGCCAGCCTGCCCGCCGAATATGCGGCGCTGCCGGCCGAACAGCTGCGCACGCTGCATGCCAGCGGCGCGCTCGATGCGTTCGCGCGGCACCCGTCCCAGCTCTACCAGGCGGCTCTCGAAGGCCTGGTGCTGGGCCTGGTGCTTTGGTTCTACTCGCGCAAGCCGCGGCCGCGCTACGCGGTGTCGGGCCTGTTCGCGCTGGGATACGGCCTGTTCCGCTTCGCGGTGGAATTCGTGCGCGAACCCGACGCCCACCTTGGCTACCTCGCCTTCGGTTGGCTGACCATGGGCCAGCTGCTGTCGCTGCCCCTGGTCGCGCTGGGCCTGTTCCTGCTGTGGCTGTCGCACCGCTCGCCGACGCTGGCGCCGGTGCCCCCGCCGGTGGAGAAAGTCTGATGCGCGCCTACCTCGACCTGCTGCGGCACGTGCTTGAGGAAGGCACGCAAAAGGACGACCGCACCGGCACCGGTACGCGTTCCGTATTCGGCTGGCAGATGCGCTTCGACCTGGCCGAAGGCTTTCCGCTGGTCACCACCAAGAAGCTGCACCTGCGTTCGATCATCCACGAGCTGCTGTGGTTCATCCGTGGCGAGACCAACATCGCCTACCTGCGTGACAACAAGGTCAGCATCTGGGACGAGTGGGCCGATGAAAACGGCGAACTGGGCCCCGTGTACGGCCGGCAGTGGCGCCACTGGACCGGCAGCGACGGCCGGGAGATCGACCAATTGCGCTGGGTGGTGGACGAAATCCAGCGCAACCCCGATTCGCGCCGCCTCGTCGTGAGCGCCTGGAACGTGGCCGAGCTGCCGCAAATGGCGCTGATGCCCTGCCACACCCTGTTCCAGTTCTACGTCGCCGACGGCAAGCTGAGCTGCCAGCTGTACCAGCGTTCGGGCGATATCTTCCTGGGCGTGCCGTTCAATATCGCCAGCTATGCGCTGCTCACCCACATGGTGGCCCGCCACTGCAAGCTCGAGGTGGGTGATTTCGTGCACACGCTGGGCGACGCGCACCTGTATTCGAACCACGTCGACCAGGCCCGCGAGCAGTTGTCCCGCGAACCGCGGCCGCTGCCGCGGCTGGTGCTGGCCCCCGGGGCGACCGACCTGTTCGCGATGCGTTTCGAAGACATCGGCATCGAAGCCTACGACCCGCACCCGGCCATCAAGGCGCCGGTGGCGGTGTGAGCGGCCGGCCGGAGCTGCGCCTGGTCGCGGCCCTGGACCGCGCCCGCGGCATTGGCCGCGGCAACCAGTTGCCCTGGCGCCTGCCGGACGACCTCAAGCGTTTCAAGGCGCTCACCCTGGGCCGGCCCCTGCTGATGGGCCGCAAGACCGCCGAATCCCTGGGGCGGGCGCTGCCGGGGCGCCGCAACCTCGTGCTCACCCGATCGGGCGGGGTGCCCTTTGCCGGCATGGAGCCGGTGGCCTCGCTGGCCGAGGCCATGGCCACCTGCGACGACGAGGCGCTGATGGTTATCGGCGGCGGCGAGGTGTATTCGCTCGCGCTGCCGCTGGCCAGCCAGCTGCACCTGACCCACGTGGACACCGTGGTGGACGGGGCCGACGCGTTTTTCCCGGCGTTCGACCCGGCGGACTGGCGGCCGGTCTGGCGCGAAAGCCACGCCGCCGATGACCGGCATGCGTCGGCCTTCGAGTTCGTGGACTACCTGAAGCGGTAGTCGGCGTCGTCGCCGCGCTCGAAGTGGCGCAGGGCGCGCAGGTCCTTTTCGAGCTGGATGTAGCGCACGGCCTTTTCCACCGGCATGCCGGCGCGGCCCAGGCGGGTGAACGTGGATTCGATCAGGTCGGCTTCGTCGGCTTCCAGGGCCAGCATTTCCTCGGCCAGGTCCTCGATGTCGCCGTCGTCCACCTCGCCGGCCGCCAGTCGCTCGGCATGTCGCGCCAGCAGGCGGCTACGGCGTTCGGCCAGGTCGGCCAGGCCGGCCTGGTGGGTGTCGTAGGCCGGCCAGAACCGCGCGTCTTCCTCGTTGGAAAGCTGCAGCTGGCGGGCGATGAAGATCTGCTTGCCGGGCGCGACGGCGGCCTTGAGCTGCCTGACGCGTGCTTCGGCGTCGCCGCCGGCGTTCTGGGCCAGGACCGGCAGGGCCAGGGCGGCCACGAGCAGGAAAATAAGGCTACGGGTCATGGGGGTCTCCTTGCGTGATTCAGTCGTCGCCGCGCGGCGCATTGTCGGGCGGATTGCGCCCCGGCACCTGGTGCAGCCGCAGTTCGGGGCCCAGTTCGAGCGCGGTGAGTTTGCCGCCCCAGACGGCACCGGTGTCGATGGCGTAAACGCCAAGGCCCATGAACAGGCCCAGCGTCGACCAGTGGCCGAACACCACCGGCATTTCGCGCTCGGCGTGCCCGGGCACTTCGAACCAGGGGTAGACGCCGGGCCGCTGGGTACCGGGCCGGCCCTTGTCCTCGAAGCCGATCCGGCCACCCGGCGTGCAATAGCGCATGCGGGTGAAGATGTTGATGATGGCGCGGTAGCGGTCGGGGCCCATCAGCTTTGGCGACCATGCCGGCTTGTCGCCGTACATGTTCTTGACCAGCTTGTTGAAGCCTTCGCCGCGCAGCTTTTCCTCGACCTCGCGGGCGCGCGCCTCGGCCAGGGCGATCGTCCACTTGGGCGCGAGCCCGGCGTGCACCATGGCGAAATTGAGGGTGCGGTCGACGTGGAAAAGCTTCTGCTGGCGCAGCCAGCTCACCAGTACTTCGCTGTCGTCCGCGAACAGCACGCGCTGGAGGTCGGGGTTGACCTTGCGCTGGTCGGCTTCGCGGCGGGTCGAGATGGCCAGCAGCGACAGGTCGTGGTTTCCCAGCACGATGGTGCTGTGGATGGCCAGCGAGTAGACCAGGCGCAAGGTTTCCAGCGACTGGCCGCCGCGGTTGACCAGGTCGCCGCAGAACCAAAGCCGGTCCACCGCAGGGTCGAAGCGGATCTTCTCGAGCAGCCGCTGCAGTGCGTCGTAACAGCCCTGGACATCGCCAATGGCGTAGGTGGCCATCAGTGCAGGGTCCGCGGGATGGAGAGGGTGAAGGGCGAAATCTCGGCGTCGAAGCGGGTGCCGTCGTCGGCCAGCATCTGGTAGCTGCCATGCATCGTGCCCAGCGGCGTCTCGAGCACGGCGCCGGAGGTGTACTCGAAACTCTCGCCCGGCCGCAGCCAGGGCTGTTCGCCGACCACGCCCTCGCCGTGCACTTCCTGCACCTTGCCGTTGGCGTCGGTGATCACCCAGTGCCTGCTGATCAGGCGCGCGGGGACCTCGCCGGCGTTTTCGATGCGAATCGTGTAGGCGAAGACGTAGCGGTCATCCTCGGGAATCGACTGGTCTTCGAGGAATCGTGTGGCGACGACGACCTGGATGGCGTGCTGGGGCGTGTCCATGCCGACATTCTACGCAGGACGGCGCTCCGGGGGCAGCGCGGCCAGGTGATTGGCCAGGTGCTTGAATTCAGCCACGGCCACCTGTTCGGCGCGGGCGTCGGGCCGCAGGCTGGCCGCTTCGATCTCGGCGCCGCTGCACACCTGCGACAGCGCATTGCGCAGGGTCTTGCGCCGCTGGCCGAAGGCGTCGCGCACCACCCGCGCAAACAGGGCATGGTCGTCGATGCCGACATCGGCGGCTGCCAGCGGCACCAGCCGCACCACGGCCGAATCGACCTTCGGCGGCGGCCGGAACGCGCCCGGCGGCACATCGAACAGCGACGTGACGGTGCAATAGGCCTGAAGCATCACGCCCAGGCGGCCGTAGACCTTGCTGCCGGGGCCGGCCGCCATGCGGTCCACCACTTCCTTCTGCAGCATGAAGTGCATGTCCCGGACGGCCGGGGCATGTTCGAGCGCGTGGAAGAGGATGGGCGAGGAGATGTTGTAGGGCAGGTTGCCAACCAGGCGGATCTGGCCCGCGCCGTGGCCGTCGTCGGACGCAAGCTTGCGCAGATCGACCTGCAGCACGTCCTTGTGGATGACGGTGAGGCGGCCCAGGCCCTCGCTGGCTTCCATCAGCGGCGTGATCAGGTCGCGGTCGAACTCGATCACCGTGAGTTCACCGTGCCGGCGCAGCAGCGGGAAGGTGATCGCACCCTGGCCCGGCCCGATCTCGACCAGCCGGTCGCCGGGTTTCGGGTCCACCGCCAGCACGATCAGGTCGATGTAGTGGCGGTCGGTGAGGAAGTGCTGGCCCAGGTTCTTTTTCGGTGGCGCCTTGAACGAGCTCATGCGGGGATCCTCCGGGCGGCGAGCGTGGCGCACAGGTCTGCTGCGGCGAACAGGCTGGAAGGGTCGGCGGTGCCGCTGCCGGCCAGTTCCAGCGCGGTGCCGTGGTCCACCGCCACGCGCGGGTAGGGCAGGCCCAGGGTGATGTTCACGGCCAGCTCGAAACCGCTGTGCTTGAGCACCGGCAGGCCCTGGTCGTGGTACATGGCCATCACCGCGTCGAAGCCGGCCAGCTTGCCCGGCAGGAAGGCGGTGTCGGCCGGCAGCGGGCCGACCAGGTCCAGGCCTTCGGCGCGCAGCGCTTGCAGGCAGGGCACGATGACGTCGATTTCTTCGCGGCCCAGGTGGCCGTCTTCACCGGCGTGCGGGTTCAGTCCGAGCACCGCGATGCGCGGCATGGCGATGCCAAAGTCGCGGCGCAGCGCCGCGTCGGTGATGCGCAGGCAGCGCGCCAGAGATGCCTGGCTGATGGCGTCGGGCACCGCGCGCAGGGGCAGGTGGGTGGTCGCCAGCGCGACGCGCAGGCCGGGCCGGGCGAGCATCATCACCACGTCCACGCCGGCTTGCCTGGCCAGCAGTTCGGTGGTGCCCGAGTAGGCGATGCCACCCTGGTTGATGCTGGCCTTGTGCACCGGGCCGGTCACCAGGCCCTGGCACTCGCCGGCCAGGCAGGCCGCCGCGGCCTGTTCGAGCGAGGCGATGACGGCGGCGGCATTGGCCGGGTCGGGCTGGCCGAAGTGCACCGGTTGCGCCTGCGGCACCGGCTGCAGCGCCAGCTCGCCTTCCGCGCAGTCCTGGTCCGGCGATCGCAGGCGCAGCGGCAGGCCCAGGGCCTGCGCCGCGGAAAGAAGGGTGTCGGGATCGGCGTAGGCCAGCAGTTGCGCCGTGCGCGGACGCTGGGCCAGCCGGACGCAGAGTTCGGGACCGATGCCGGCCGGCTCACCCGGGACGAGGGCCAGCCGCGGTCGCATGGCTCAGGCGTCCGTCAGGCGGCTCTCGACGAAGGCTTCGGCGCGCATCTGGCGCAGGAAACGCTCGAACTCTTCCTCGGCCTTGCGCTGGGCGATGATCTCGCGCGCCTGGTTGCGGCGGTTCTGTTCGGTGACGTCCTGCTCGCGGGTACCCAGGCGCTTGATGATGTGCCAGCCCACTTCACTCTGGAAGGGCTGGGAAAGCTCGCCGTCCCGCAGCTGGGTAAGCTGCGAACCCACCGACGTGCCCCAGGCGTTGACCGGGAACCAGCCCATGTCGCCGCCGTCGTTGCGGCTCATCGTGTCCTCGGAGTGCTCGCGGGCCAGGGTGGCGAAATCTTCGCCAGCGGCGATGCGCGCACGCAGCTCCACGGCCTTCTGGCGCGCGGCTTCCGACGGCACCGTCGGGGTGGCGCGGATCAGGATGCCCTGGGCGTTGTATTCCGTCATCGTCTGCGTGCCCTGCTCGCGCGTCTCGACCAGCTGGATGAGCTGGTAGCCGCCCGGGCCGCGCACCGGCTCGGAAATCTCGCCGGGCTTGAGCTGCTGGATGAGGCCGACGAAAGCCGGCGGAATCGCGTCCAGCGCGCGCCAGCCGATGTTGCCGCCTTCGAGTGCATTGGGCGCATCGGAGAAGCGGATGGCGGCGGCGGCGAAGTCGATTTCACCGCGCTCGACCACGCTCTTGATGTCGCGTGCCTTCTTCTGGGCCGTGGCCACGTCTTCGGCCGTGGCGCCATCGGGCAGGGCAACGATGATGTTGGCCAGGCGCACTTCCGGGCCGCCGATTTCGCGCACGGCGAGCAGCTGGTCGATCTCGGCTTCGCTGACCTGGACGCGGCTTTGCACGTAGCGCTGGCGCAGGCGCTCGATGAGCATCTCGTCGCGCAGGCTGTCGCGGAATTCTTCGTAGCTCAGGCCGTCCTGGACCAGGCGGGCGCGCAGCTGGTCCTGGGTCATGCGGTTGCGCGAGGCCACCGATTCGATGGCCTGGGCGAGTTCGCCGTCGCTGACGCGGATGCCCGAGTCGCGGGCACGCGCGAGCTGCAGGCGGGCCAGCACCAGGCGGTCGAGCACCTGGCGTTCAAGCACGTCGCGCGGCGGCAGCTGGCCGGGCTGGCTGGCGTACTGGGCGCTGATGTTGGCCACGGCGCGGTCGAGTTCACTGCGCAGGATGACGTCCTCGTCCACCACGGCCGCGATCGAGTCGATCGGGGTGGTGGCCTGGGCCGCGGAGGGACCGGGCATCAGGGCGGTGGACAGGGCCAGCAGGGCGGCCAGGACGGGGGCGAAAGCGTTGTTCATGCAGGCTGCGGCTCCGGCGCCACGGGTATCAACGGGAATAGTCAAGAATAGCATCATCAAGCAGGCGGTCCGTGTTGCGGCCGAAGCTGCCGACGCCGTTCAGTTCGATCTCAAGATAGATGCCCGTGTTCTGCTCGTCGCTGAATTCACGCAGGTAGCGGCGGCCCAGCACCCGGACCGCGACGCAGCAGCTCTTCCATTCGATGCCGGCGAGGGCCTCGAGGCTCTGGCGGTCGCGCAGCGAATAATTCCAGCGGCCCAGGAGGGTCCACTGGTCACTGACGGGCAGCACGAAGGACAGGTCGGTCTGTTCGATGAGGTTGGCGCGGTAGCGGTAGGCGGCGTTCACCAGGCCGCGTTCACCAAAGCGCCACTGGCCGCGCACGGCGGAAAGTTCGGTGCGCTTGCCGTCCGGATCCCACTGGTGGGCCAGGCCCAGGGACCAGCGGTCACCCGGCGACAGGCTGGCCTCGGCGACCCAGCTCGAACCTTGTTCCGGCGGCAGCGGGCTGTTGCGGAAATCGACGCGGGGCGGGTCGAAATAATGGATGCGGCCGAGGCCAACGCTCAGCAATTCGCTGCCGTCCGAGGCGTCGAGCACCCGGCTGGTGATCGCCACGGTGACCTGGTCGGCGTCGCCGACCCGGTCGGCACCGGCGAAGCGGTTGTCGCGGAACAGGCCCGGCCAGGAAAAGGTGAGCGGGCGCGTGTCGAACAGCGGCAGGTCGTCCTGGTCGCGGTAGGGCACGTTCAGGTAATACAGGCGGGGCTCGAGGGTCTGCAGGAAGTTGCCGTCGCCGAAGCTGAATTCGCGCTCGAAGAAGGCGCCCATGTCCAGGCTCATCACCGGCAGGCTGCGGTCGGGGTTGTCGTCGCCGCCGGCGGGCACCAGCGACTGGTCAAGCGAATACGCGGTGTAGCGCCAGGCCAGGCGCGGGGTGACGAACCAGGCGGCTCCGCCAAAGGGCAGCTGCACCCAGGGCATCAGGTCGAGGCGGTTGCCGCCATCGCGGAATTCGGAATCAAAGCGCACGGCTTCGGCCTCGACGCCCGCTTCGAACCAGCGCGCAATCGGCCTGGACCAATGCAGCCGTGCCTCGGGCAGGCGCCGGTAGGGCGTGGCGGAGTCGGGCAGCAGGGGGTTGGCCACCTGCCAGCGCTGGACCTGCAGGCTTGCATTCCAGCCGCGCCCCCGGCCGTACAGGCCCAGCGAGCTTTCGAGCAGGGTGATGGTCGAGTTGGGCAGTGAATCGCCGAAGTCGGAGAAGTAATCGTCGTCGCTGACGTGGTTGATGTCGGCGCCCAGGCTCCAGTGCTGGCCGAGGCGGTCGGTGTGGCGCCAGCGCAGCAGGCCGCGGTCGTTGCCGGTCAGGTCGTCGTCGGGCAGCCAGGTGCCGTTGATTTCGCCGCGGGCATCACGCGGGCCCAGGTAGCGGAACTGCGCGCCCAGCATCAGGCCGCGGTCGGACAGCCAGCGCGGCGACAGGGTGGCGTCGTAGTTCGGCGCCAGGTTCAGGTAGATGGGCTGCTCGTACTCGAAGCCGTTGCGGTCGTCGTGGCCGATGGTCGGGCTGAGCAGGCCGGTGCGGCGGCGGTCGTCGATCGGGAAGCGCACCCACGGCAGCCAAAGCAGCGGCACGCCGCCCACCCTCAGGGTGGCGTTGCGGGCAGTGCCGACGCCTTCGGCCTGGTCCACGTCGATGCGGCTGGCGCGGAATTCCCACTGGCGCTGGGCCGGCGGACAGGTCGAATAACTGGCGCCGGTGAGCGTGCCTTCCTCGCCGCGCAGCTCGATGCTGTCGGCGCGGCCGTTGCCGGCCTGGGTGTTGAACTGGTACTCGACGTCCTGGAGCTGCACCACGTCGGCGCGCTGGTCGCCCTGGACGCCGGCCGCGCGCAGGCGCAGGCCGCGGTCCTGGTAGCGGGCGGGGCCGCCGGTGCGGAAGGTTTCCTTGTCGTGGTCGTAGGTCAGCTTCTCGGTGCCCAGCCACTGGTCGCCGCGCTGCAGCTCGACCTCGCCGGTCAGTACCGTCACTTCCTGCTCGCTCACGTCCAGATGCAGGGCGCTGACGTCCGTCGGCGGGTTCGCCGGCGCCTCGCCGTCGGCGGGCAGGGGGCGGTACAGCGGCAGCGTGCCGGTGTCGGGGCAGAACTCCCAGGCGGGTGGGGCGGGGTCCTGGGCGCGGGCGGCGCAGGCCATGGCCAGACAGAGCGGGAGCAGGCGAAGGGCTGGTCGGCGCACGGGGACTTCCGGGGAAAGGACGCGATAGCTTCGCCCATGCCGCCGGGCGGGGCAACACGCGCGGCCCCGCAGGGTTCAGGCGGCGTCGAGCAAGCCCTGCAAATGGGCAACGCTGCAGGCGCGCAGCGCCGAAAGGCTGTATCCACCTTCGAGCAGCGACACCAGGCGCCCGTTGGCGTGGCGGCCCGCCAGGGCGGCCAGTTCGGCCGACAGCCAGCGGTAGTCGTCGGCTTCCAGCGCCAGGTCGGCCAGCGGGTCCAGGCGGTGCCCGTCGAAGCCGGCGGAAACCAGCAGCAGCTGGGGCCGGAACGCCTCCAGCCGCGGCAGCAGCCCGTCCTGCCAGACCTCCCGGAAGGCCTTGCTGTCCGCGCCGGGCGCCAGGGTGGCGTTCGCGAGGTTGCCGACGCCGTGCTCCCCGGGATCGCCCGTGTTGGGATAAAGCGGCGACTGGTGCGAGCTGAGGTACATCACCCGGGGATCCCCGGCGAAGATGTCCTGGCTGCCGTTGCCGTGGTGCACGTCGAAATCCGCGATGGCCACCCGGTGCAGGCCGTGCGCATGCACGGCGTGGGCGGCGGCCACCGCCACGGAGTTGAACAGGCAAAAACCCATGGCGACGCCGCGGGTGGCGTGGTGGCCCGGCGGGCGCACGGCACAGAAGGCCTGCGGGCCTTCGCCGGCCATCACCGCGTCCACGGCGGCCACGCCGGCACCGGCGGCGCGCAGCGCGGCCTCGGCCGAACCGGCGGACATGGCGGTGTCTTCGTCCAGGCGGCGCGGGCCGTGGTTGTCGCCGTCAAGCACCTCGGCGAGAAGCGAGGGCGCGTGCACGCGGCGCAGCGCGTCGCGGCTGGCGGCAGGCGCTTCCCGCCAGGGCAGGTCCGGGTAGGCGGCGCGAAGGGCGTGCAGCACGGCCTCGAGGCGCGCCGGACATTCAGGATGCCCGGCGCCGGGATCGTGCGAGAGGCAGGCCGGATGGGTATAGAGCAGCACGCTCAGCCCTTGCGGCGCTCGTGGTTCCAGGTCGTTTCGCCGTGGCCGCTGGCGCGGGCCAGCACCCTGGCGAGCACGAAGAGCAGGTCCGAGAGCCGGTTGAGGTAGCGGATGGCCTGCGGGCGCACCGCATCGTGGTGCGAAAGCGTCACCGTCTCGCGTTCGGCGCGACGGCAGATGGTCCGGGCCAGGTGGCAGTGTGCCGCCGGCAGGCCGCCGCCGGGCAGGATGAAGTCCTTCAGCGGCGGCAGGTCGGCGTTGAAGCCATCGAGCTGCGCTTCGAGCCGGTCGATGTCGGCGTCGTGGATGGCCGCATGGCCGGGGATGCAAAGTTCGCCGCCGAGGTCGAACAGCTGGTGCTGGACCGACACCAGCACCTGGCGGATGTCGTCGGGAATCTCGCAGGCCAGCACGATGCCGATGGCCGAGTTGGCTTCGTCGACGGTTCCGTAGGCGCTGACGCGGGCCGAGTCCTTGGCGACGCGGGTGCCGTCGCCCAGGCCCGTGCTGCCGTCGTCGCCGGTGCGGGTGTAGATCTTGGACAGCCGGTTGCCCATGGCCGGGTCAGCCGGCCAGGTTGCCGCTGCTCGCGGCGCTGGCGCGGCGCACCAGGCCCACGAGCGCATGCACGACCACGGCCAGGCCCACGTAAAGGGCGGTGGTGCCCAGGTAGGGCATGAACCAGTCGGCGTAGTTTTTCGCCCAGCCGGCGACGCTGGGATTGGCGACCACGTCCGACAGCCAGTAGAAGCCGCCCTGCGCGAACAGGTGGCAAACCGCCACGCCCAGCAGCAGCGCCGGGGCCAGGCCGGCCAACTGGCGCAGCGGCTTGTCCTGGCCGAAGCGGCGCAGGCCGGCGCCGGCGGCCCACAGCGCGAAGTGCGCCGGCAGCAGCATCCAGTAACCCGGGGAAACGCAGTAGTGGTTCCAGAAGCTGGTGCCGGTGCCGCTGATCACCACGTAGTCGACCGCGACCGCCAGCACCATCAGCGCCGGGAAGGCCCAGCGCACGCTGCCCGCCAGGTAGAAGCCGCCGATCGCGAAGACCGCCCAGGACGCATCGGGCACCATGCCGAAGTGGTTCAGCCGCGTGGCGGCCATCAATACGGCGAGCACGGTGAACACGGCGAGGCGGGAGCGGGAGATCGAAGTCATGGGCAAGGGATTCCGGAAGGCAACGGCCAGGCCGGCATTCTAGCGGAAGTGCACGGCCATCGCCGGCCGGTTACCCCGGGCGGGTATCATGCGCGGCATGTCACGCGAACTCGGCTTCGACCACGACATCCTGATCCTCGGCGGTGGCCTGGTGGGCAGTGCATTGGCCTGCGCGCTGGACGGCCGCGGCTGGCGGATCGGACAGGTCGAGGCGAGCGCCGCTGCGGCGGGCGCCCCAGGTTTCGACGAGCGCAAGCTGGCGCTGGCCGCGGCCAGCCTCAATGCCCTGGCCGCGCTTGACGTGCTGCCGCGCCTGGCGACGCCGCCGGCACCTATCCGGCGCGTGCACGTCAGCCGCGCCGGCGACTTCGGCGCGGTGCGGCTCGAGGCCGCCGAGATGGGCCACGATGCTTTCGGTGGCGTGGTGCTCGCCCGCGAGCTGGGCGAGGCGCTGGAATCGCGCCTGGCCACGGTGCAGGGCCTGGAGCGCTACCGCCCGGCGACGGTGCTGGAAGTGACACCCGATGCCGACGGTCCGCGCGTACGGCTGGACCCGGCTTCCGGTGGCAGGGAGCTGCGCGCCCGCCTGCTGGTGGCGGCCGACGGCAGCCGGTCGCTGGCGCGGGCGGCCCTGGGCATTGGCGCCAGCGAACACGATTACGGGCAGACCCTGGTGGTGTGCAGCCTGGCCACCGACCGTGCGCCGGACGGCACGGCCTGGGAACGCTTCACCGACCAGGGACCGGTGGCGCTGCTGCCGATGGCCGGTGGTCACTACGGAGCCATCTGCGCGGTCGCGCGCGACCAGGCCGATGCCGTGCTGGCGCTGTCCGATGCCGCCTACACCGACTATTTCCAGCAGCGCTTCGGCTGGCGCGCCGGTCGCGTGCGCCGGGTCGGCAAGCGCAGCGCCTATCCACTGGCGCGCATCGTCGCCGATCGCCTGGTGGCGCCGCGCGCGGTGCTGATGGGCAACGCCGCGCAGTCGATCCATCCGATCGGCGCCCAGGGTTTCAACCTGGGGCTGCGCGATGCGCTGGCGCTGGCGCAGAGGCTCGACGGCGGCGACCCGGGTGACGCCGCGCGGCTGGCCGACTACGCGCAGTCGCGCCGCGAGGACCGCGAGCGCACGCTGGCATTCAGCGACGGGCTGGCGCGCGCCACCGCCAACGCGGGGTTCCCGATGCACGTGCTGCGTTCGCTGGGCCTGCTGGCGCTGGGCCACCTGCCCGGGCTGGCGGCGCCGCTTGCCGCCGGTGCGATGGGCTACCGCGGCCAGGTGCCGGATCTTTCGAGGCCGAACGCATGAGCCGGCGGGACCCTTTCGACCTGGTCGTGGTCGGTGCCGGCGTGGTGGGCGCGGCGGCGGCGCTGGCGGCGGCACGCGACGGCCTGCGCGTGGCCCTGGTCGAGGCACACGCGCCGCCGGCCTGGGATGCGCAAGCGCCGGACCTGCGCGTCTACGCCTTCGCGCCCGACAACGCCGCCCTGCTGGCGGACCTGGGTGTCTGGGACCACGTGCGCGCCGCGCGTGCGCAGGCCTACCGGCGCATGCGCGTCTGGGACGCGGCCGGCGGCGGCGAGCTGTGTTTCGACGCCGACGCCTTCGGCCGGCCCGCCCTGGGCCATATCGTGGAGCACGCATTGCTGGTCGACCGGCTCTGGGCCGCCTGTGCCGGTGAAACGCGCATCCATCGCCATTGCCCCGACAAACTTGAATCGATCGAGCAGCAGGACGACCTGGCCGCGGTATGGCTGGCCAGCGGCACCGTGCTGCACGGCCGGCTGGTGCTGGGCGCCGACGGCGCCGCTTCGAAAGTGCGCACCTGCGCCGGCCTGGACGCCGAGGCCCACGACTACGGGCAGCGTGGCCTGGTCGCCTACGTCGGCACACAACGCCCGCACGAGGACACGGCCTGGCAGCGTTTCCTGCCAACCGGGCCGCTGGCCTTCCTGCCGTGCGCGGACGGGCGTTGTTCGATCGTCTGGAGCCTGCCGGCGGCCGAAGCGCAGCGCCTGCTCGATGCCGATGAAGAGGCTTTTCGCCGCGAGCTGACGCGTGCCTTCGACGCGCGCCTGGGCGAGGTGGTTTCCGTGTCGGCGCGGGCGGCGTTCCCGCTGCGCCGCCAGCTGGCCAGCGCGCAGGTGGCCGGGCGCGTGCTGCTGGCGGGCGACGCCGCGCACGTGGTGCATCCACTGGCCGGGCAGGGCGTGAACCTGGGCCTGCGCGACGTGGCGGCCCTGCGTGCCTCCTGGCAGCAGGCGCTTGCGCGCGGCAGCGATTTCGCCAGCCCGCATCGCCTCGCCCGCTGGGCGCGCACGCGGCGCAGCGAAAATACGCTGGCCGCCTATTCCTTCGAAACCATCAACCGCGCCTTCAGCAATGACGCCATGCTGCCGACCCTGTTGCGCGGCCACGTGCTCGGCCTTGCCGGCCGTATCGCCCCGCTGACCCAGCTGCTATGGCGCAAGGCCGCCGGGCTCTGAACGCACGCGATGGACGCTCCCTCAGGCCGCGGCGGCCTGGGTCTTGCGCGGCCCCTTGAGCAGGGCGATGCGGATGTGGTCGATGACCAGGTCGACTTCCTCGCTGGTGACGCCGAAGTGCGGCGTGAAGCGCAGCGAGTTGGTTCCCCCGTGGATGACGCCGATGCCGCGCTCGCGCATGAACTCTTCGGTCGAGCCGGCGCCGTAACACTTGTAGGACGGGTCGAGTTCGCAGGAGAACAGCAGGCCGGTGCCCTGGACCTTGGTGATCAGGCCGTTGCCCAGTTCGTCGCGCAGCTTGGCCAGCTTGTCCAGGAATTCCTGGCCGCGTTCGCGGATGTTGGTGCGCAGCTCCGGCGTCAGCGCGTCGAGCATCGCCGCGGCGATGTCCAGTGCGCGCGGGTTGGCGGTCATGGTGTTGCCATACACGCCCTTGCGGTACAGCCCCGCGGCGCGTTCGTTCACCGCCAGCACCGACAGCGGGTACTGGCCGCCATTGAGCGCCTTGGAATAGGTTTCCATGTCCGGCGCCTCGAGGTTTTCGAAACCCGGGTAGTCGACGATCGACAGCACGCCGTGCGCACGCAGGCCGGCCTGGATGGAATCGACCAGGAGCAGGGTGCCGTGGGCCTGGGTCAGTTCGCGCGCGGCGGCGTAGAACTCCGGCGGCACGGCGCGACCCGGGTCGCCTTCACCCATCACCGGCTCGAGGAACATCGCCTCGATGTACCAGCCGTTGGCGTCGGCGTCGGCGAAGACCTGCTTGAGGCCTTCGACCGAATAGGGCTCGACCACCAGCAGCTGGTCGTTGTGGTGCTGGTAGCTGGCCAGGTGCTGCAGGTAGTTCTTGCGGCTCGAATCGGAGTACAGCGCCGGCAGTTCGGTGCGGCCGTGGAAGGCACCCTTCACTGCGACGCGCTTGACGCGCTTGCCGGCATGGCGGCCACCGGCGTCGGTGTGCAGCTTGGCGTTGACGTCGGCGATGCGGCCGGCCAGCGACACCGATTCCGAGCCCGAGTTCAGGCACAGGAACTTCGCGAACGGGCATCCGCCGCGGGTGTGGCCGATTTCCTTGCGCAGCGCGCGGGCGACGCGCAGCTGCGACAGCGAGGGCGTCATGATGTTGGCCATGACCTGCGGGCGCGACATCGCCGCCAGCAGTGGTGCCGGCGTGTGGCCCAGGCCCAGCATGCCGTAGCCGCCGGAGTCGTGGACCACCGCGCCCTTGAGCGTGATCACCCAGGGGCCACGTGCGGCGAGCGCGACGTAGGGGTTGATGGCGTCGTCGGGATAGAAGTTGACGAAGTTGCCCTGCACGGCCTCGACCTGGGCCTGCTCGTCGAGGTCGAGCAGGTCGGCGAATTCCGCGGAGATCGCGTCGTGCGCCTCGACGGCGGCCTTCGCGGCTTCCACCAGTTCGGGGAAGCGGCCGGCAAGCCGCTGCAGGCTGGCGTCGTCGAGACCGGGGGTGCGGACGGTACCGGCGTGCTGGCGCAGCGGCTTGAGGATTTCGATCACGTTCATGGCGTTCTCCGGACCCAAAACAAAACGCGAGGTAGGCCCTCGCGCGTCGGGTCTTGCGTTGAAAATCAAAGACTTGTGGCCGATATTACCACCGCGCCCGGGGCCGCGTAACCCCCGGGTGTTTGAAATGGCGGGCCCCGGATGACAGCTGTCACGCGTCCTGGCTGATGACCGCCACTGCCCCGGCCGGCACCGGGGCCGGAGACTGCGGGCAGGCCATCGAGGAACCCGCCATGACCGTTTCGACGAACCCACGCCCCGTGCTGGCCCGCCTGGCCGGTGCCCGGAAATCCTACGGCCCCGTGCAGGCCCTGGCCGGCGTCGACCTGGCCGTCCGCGCCGGCGAAGTGCTGGCCATCCTGGGCGCCAACGGCGCCGGCAAGACCACGGCCCTGGGCCTGCTGACCGGTCGGATCGGCGCCGACGCCGGCACGGTCGAACTGTTCGGCGGCGACCCGCGCCGCCCGGAGGTGCGCCGGGGCATCGGCGTGATGCTGCAGGACGGCGACTTGCCCGACACCCTGCGCGTGGCGGAACACATCCGGCTGTTTTCCAGCTACTACCCGGCGCCTCGGCACCTGGAGGAAACGCTTGAACTGGCCGGGCTCGCCGACCTGGCCCGCCGGCCCTACGGCGCGCTGTCGGGCGGACAGAAGCGGCGCGTGCAGTTCGCGCTGGCGATCTGCGGCCGGGCGCCGCTGCTGTTCGTGGACGAGCCGACGGTTGGCCTGGACGTCGAGTCGCGCCGCGGTTTCTGGGCGGTCATCCGCCGCCTGCGCGACGAAGGCACGGCGATCGTGCTCACCACCCATTACCTGGAGGAAGCCGACGCCCTGGCCCAGCGCATCGTGCTGATGGCCGGCGGCCGGGTGCTGGCCGAAGGCAGTCCGGCGCAGATCAAGTCGCGCGCCGAGGGCAAGCGAATCAGCGCGCGCAGCCGCCTGGCGGCCGCCGACCTGCGCCTGTGGCCAGGCGTGGCCAGCGCGCGCGAGCACGAAGGGCGCGTGGAGCTGGTCAGCAGCGACACCGAAAGCCTGCTTCGCCGCTGGCTGGCCGCCGACACCACGCTCACCGATCTCGAGGTGCGGCCACTGCCGCTCGAGGACGCCGTGCTCTCGCTCACCGCCGCCGCCCCGATGGAGGAAACCGCATGAATACGCTCGCCCACGCCGCGCCTTCGCTCTGGCGCATCCAGGCCCTGGAGGCCTGGTTCGAGTTCCTGCGCGTGCTACGCACGCCGGCGTTCGCGATCCCGTCGCTGGCCTTCCCGGTGGTGTTCTACGTGCTGTTCGCGATCCTGCTGCCGGGGCAGTGGGGGGACTTCCAGAAGTCGGCCTACCTGCTGGCCACCTACGGCGCCTTCGGCGTGATCGGTCCGGCCCTGTTCGGCTTCGGCGTCGGCCTGGCGATCGAGCGTGAGAAAGGCTGGCTCGAGCTCAAGCGCGTATCGCCGATGCCGACCTTCGCCTATTTCCTGGCCAAGATCTTCATGAGCCTGGTGTTCGGGCTTGCCGTGGTGTGTCTTCTGTCGATCGCCGCGATCGGTTTTGGTGGCGTGCGCGTCGACCCGCTGGTGTGGCTGAAGCTGGTGGCGGTGCTGTTGCTGGGCACCGCGCCCTTCTGCGCCCTGGGCCTGTTGATCGGCACCCTCGTCAAGGGCCAGGCGGCGGTGGCGATCGTCAACCTGGTCTACCTGCCGATGTCGGTCCTGTCGGGCCTGTGGATGCCCTTGTTCGCCTTCCCCGTGCTGGTGCAGAAGCTGGCGGTGGTGTGGCCGGCCTGGCACCTGGCGCAAATGGCCCTGGGTGTCATCGGCCAGTTGCAGGGCGTGAACTACGGCCTGCACGCCGCCGTGCTGGCCGGCATGACGGTCGCGTTGCTGGCGCTGGCCGCGTTCCGCATGCGCAGGCTCTGAACCCCGCGCGCGCGTGGACCGGAATCGGCTAAGGTCGCGCCTGATGAAACGACTGGCCCACCACGATCGGGCGCCGCCGCCCAAACGCGGCGATGACATCCACGACAGCCCGTGGGTGACCCTGGCCTACCTGCTGTTCGTGTTCCTGCCGCTGGCGTTCGCGCCGATCAGCCCGACCCGGGCGCTGCTGGCAAGCGCCGTGGCAATCGTGGTGTTCCTGCCGCTGCACTTTGGCTTCTATCGATCGTCGCCGCCGGCCCGGCCCTGGCTGGTGCTGGGCGTGGCCCTGGTGGGCTATGGCCTGGTGCCCTTCAATCCGGGCGGCAATACCTTCCTCATCTACGCCTGCGGCATGGCCGGCTCGGCATTCCGGCCGCGCCTGGCCATCGTCGTGGCGGCGCTGCTGCTGGCCGCACTGGCCGCGCAGTTCTGGTGGCTGATGCCGACCGTGCGGCTGGCGCTCGCCTGGGGCGGCATGGCGGCCTTGATCGGCGGCCTGGTGCTGGCGGGCACGCTGTATTCGCGGGAAAAATACCGCCGCAACTCGGAACTGCGGCTTACCCAGCAGGAAGTCGCGCGACTGGCCGCCATGGCCGAACGCGAGCGCATTGGCCGCGACCTGCACGACCTGCTTGGCCACACGCTTTCGCTGGTGGCGATCAAGAGTGAACTGGCCGGCCGCCTGGTCGATCGCTCCCCGCTGGAAGCCAAGGCGCAGATGGCGGAAGTCGAATCGGTGGCGCGCAAGGCGCTGGCGCAGGTGCGCGAGGCCGTGGTCGGCATCCGCGCCACCGGCCTGGAGGCCGAACTGGCGGCGGCGCGGCTGGCCCTGCTGTCGGCGGAAGTGCGGCTGGACCAGCGCATCGCGCCGGTGGCGCTTTCGCCCGAGGCCGAGTCGGTGCTGGCGCTGGGACTGCGCGAGGCCGTGACCAACATCCTGCGCCACGCCCATGCCCAACGCGTGGACGTTGAACTGAGCGCGGATGCCAGCGGCGTGCAGCTGTTGATCAGCGACGATGGCCGTGGCGGCCCCATCGAACCCAATACCGGCCTGGCCGGCATGCGCGAACGCCTGTCCGCCCTGGGCGGCGGCCTGCAGTATGACTCCACGCCCGGCGCCGGCACCCGCCTGGTGCTCAGCCTGCCGCGCCCGGCCCTGCAGGAGCCGGCCCCGTGATCCGCCTGGTGCTGGCCGAGGACCAGGGCATGGTGCGTGGCGCGCTGGCCGCGCTGCTGGGCCTGGAGCCCGACCTGCAGGTCGTGGCCGAAGCCGGCGACGGCGACACCGCCTGGCGGGAGGTGCAGACGCACCGCCCCGACCTGTTGGTGACCGACATCGAAATGCCCGGCATGACCGGCCTGGACCTGGCCCTGAAACTGCAGGCCGCGCAGCTGCCGACCCGCGTGGTGATCCTGACCACCTTCGCCCGCGCCGGTTACCTGCGCCGCGCGCTGGAGGCGGGCGTGCGCGGTTACCTGCTCAAGGACGCGCCGTCGGCCCAGCTGGCCCGGGCCCTGCGCGAGGTACATGCCGGTGGCCGTGCAATCGACCCGCAGCTGGCGGTCGCCGCCTGGGGCGAAGACGACCCGCTGACCGAACGCGAGCGCCAGGTCCTGCGCCTGGCCGGCGAAGGGGTGAAAACCGCCGACATCGCCGACCGCCTGCACCTGAGCCAGGGCACCGTGCGCAACTATCTTTCCGAGGCGATCGGCAAGCTCGGTGCCGAGAACCGCATCGAGGCCTACCGCAGCGCCCGCGCCAAAGGCTGGCTGTAGCGGCCGGGGCCGGGCCGCCGAGGCCAATTGGGCGATAATGCCGGCCCGCCACGCCCCGATGCCGCCTTGAAGAAGTCCGACTTCCATTTCGACCTGCCGCCCGAGCTGATCGCGCAGGCGCCGCTTGCCGAACGCTCCGCCAGCCGCCTGCTGGTGGTGCCGCCGGGGCAGGCCGCCTATGAAGACCGCCAGGTGCGCGACCTGCCGGACTACCTGCGGGCGGGCGACCTGCTGGTGTTCAACGACACCCGGGTGATCCCGGCGCGCCTGTTCGGCACCAAGGACAGCGGTGGCCGCGTCGAGATCCTGCTCGAGCGCCTGCTGGGCGGGCACGAGGTGCTGGCCCAGGTCGGCGCCAGCAAGTCGCCCAAGGCCGGCGGCCGAATCACGCTCGACGAAGGCACCGACCTGGAAGTGATCGGCCGCGAAGGCGAGTTCTACCGCCTGCGCTTCCTCACCGACGAACCGCTGGAAAAACTGCTGCTGCGCGCCGGCCGCATGCCCCTGCCGCCTTACATCCAGCGCGAGGCGGGCCGCGAGGACCTCGAGCGTTACCAGACCCTGTTCGCGCGCCATACCGGCGCCGTTGCCGCACCTACCGCCGGCCTGCACTTCGACCAGCCGCTGCTGGCGGCGCTGCAGGGCAAGGGCGTGCAGTTCGGCCACGTGACCCTGCACGTGGGTGCCGGCACCTTCCAGCCCATGCGGGTTGAATCGGTGCACGAGCACACGATGCACAGCGAATGGCTCAATGTCGGCGCCGAACTCTGCCAGCAGGTGGCGCGCACCCGCGCCGCCGGCGGCCGGGTGGTGGCGGTGGGCACGACCGTGGTGCGGGCGCTGGAAACCGCGGCCCGCGACGGGTCGCTGAAACCCTATGCCGGCGACACCAACATCTTCATCTTCCCCGGCCACCGCATCACCACCGTGGACGCCCTGGTCACCAACTTCCACTTGCCGGAAAGCACGCTGATGATGCTGGTCTCCGCCTTCGCCGGGCGCGAGCGCGTGCTGGCCGCCTACGCCCATGCGGTGCGCGAGCGCTACCGCTTCTTCAGTTACGGCGACGCCATGCTGCTCTTCCCCGGGGCGGCCCGATGAGCCGCATGCGCTTCGAACACCTCGGCGACGACGGCCTCGCCCGCCGGGGCCGCCTGCATTTCCCGCGCGGCACGGTCGAAACCCCGGCCTTCATGCCGGTGGGTACCTACGGCACGGTGAAGGCGATGTTGCCCGAGACCCTGCGCGAGGTCGGCGCCGAGATCATCCTGGGCAATACCTTCCACCTATGGCTGCGGCCGGGCATGGAAGTGATCCAGGCGCACGGTGGCCTGCACGGGTTCTGCAAGTGGAACGGGCCGATCCTGACCGACAGCGGCGGCTTCCAGGTGTGGTCGCTGGCCAAGCGCCGCAAGATCAGCGAGGAGGGCGTGGCCTTCGCCTCACCGACCGACGGCGCCAAGGTCTTCCTTTCGCCCGAGGTCAGCATGCAGGTACAGCGCGCGCTGGACTCGGACATCGTGATGATCTTCGATGAATGCACGCCGTACCCGGCCACCGAGCCGGTGGCGCGCACGTCGATGGAGCTGAGCCTGCGCTGGGCCGAACGCAGCAAGCGCGCGCACGAAGGCAACGACGCGGCGCTGTTCGGCATCGTGCAGGGCGGGACCTGGCCGGAGCTGCGCGCGCGCTCGGCGGCGGGGCTGGTGGACATCGGGTTCGACGGGTATGCCGTGGGCGGCCTGGCGGTAGGCGAGCCACCCGAGGAACGCGACGCGACGCTCGACGCGCTGTGCCCGCAGCTGCCGGCCGACAAGCCGCGTTACCTGATGGGGGTGGGCAAACCCGAGGACATCGTCGAGGCAGTGGCCCGGGGCATCGACATGTTCGACTGCGTCATGCCGACCCGGAACGCCCGCAACGGCCACTACTTCGTCCGCGGCGGCCAGGTGCGCATCCGCAACGCCAAGTACGAGAAGGACCTGCGCCCGATCGAGGAAGGTTGCACCTGCTACACCTGCCGCAGCGGCTATTCGCGTGCCTACCTGCGCCACCTGGAGCGCTGCAACGAAATCCTGGCTTCGATGCTGGCCACGATCCACAACCTGCACCACTACCAGCAGCTGATGCGCGACATCCGCGCCGCCATCGAAGCCGGCCGATTCCAGGACTTCCGCGCCGCCTTCCACGCCGCCCGCGCCGCCCAGCCCGCCCCTTCCCTGTAGCAGCGCCTTCCGGCGCGAATCTTTGCCTTGGGGGATGGAAGTCCCTCCCACGGGAGGTGGCTTGACTCCCAGGGCCCCAGGCCCCCCCGGCGCCTATGGCATACTTGCCCGCTGGTCTTTTCCCACGGATACGCAAGTCCATGAACCTGCTCGATTTCCTGGTTTCTCCCGCGGCCGCCCAGGCCGGCGGCACCGCCCAAGGCAACCCGCTGATGAGCCTGCTGCCGCTCATCCTCCTGTTCGTCGTCTTCTGGTTCCTGCTGCTGCGCCCGCAGATGAAAAAGGCCAAGGAGCACCGCGAGCTGATCGCCAAGCTCCAGAAGGGCGACGAGGTCCTCACCAGCGGCGGCCTCGCCGGCCGGATCGAAGACCTCGGCGAATCCTTCGTCACCGTCGAAGTGGCCGACAAGGTCAGCATCAAGGTCCAGCGTGGCGCCATCACCGCGGTACTGCCCAAGGGCACGTTGAAGTCCGCCTGATTCGTCCCCATCCGATTCATTCACGGCCCTGACGGGGCCGCCAACGGTTGTCGCCCATGCTTCAGTACCCCACCTGGAAATATGTCCTCGCCGCGGTCCTGATCGCGCTTTCGGCTTTTTATTCCCTGCCCAACCTGTATCCCCAGGACCCGGCGGTGCAGGTCGCGGCCAACCGCGGCGGTGCCATCGACGACGCACTGCTGATCCGGGTGAAGGCGGCGCTTGACCAGCAAGGCCTCGCCGCCAAGTCGGTGGCGATCGAAAACGAAAGCCTGGTCGTCCGCACCAACACCGCCGACGACCAGACCCAGGCCGCCGACACCCTGCGCGACACCCTGGGGCGCGAATACACCGTGGCCCTGAACCTGGCGTCCACGGTGCCGGACTGGCTGGGGGCCTTCGGCGCCCGGTCGATGTCGATGGGCCTGGACCTGCAGGGCGGCGTCCATTTCCTGCTTGAAGTGGACCAGCAGGCCGCCATCGAAAAGCGCAGCAATGGTTTCGCCGACGAGATTTCCGGCGTGCTGCGCGAGGGCAAGTTCGCCTACACCAGCGTCTCGCGCACCAGCGACGGCATCCAGGTATTGCTCAAGGACCCGGCCGACGTACCGGCGGTGTTCTCGGCCATCCAGCGCGAAGCGCCGGAGCTGCAGATCCAGGTGGACGACACCCAGCCGGGCCGCCTGATCGCGCGCCTGACGCCGACGCTGATCCAGACGATCATGGATGGCGCGATCGAACAGAACCGCACCACGCTTGAAAACCGCATCAACAGCCTGGGCGTCGGCGAGCAGGTGATCCAGCGCCAGGGCGAAAGCCGCATCGTCGTCCAGCTGCCCGGCGTGCAGGACACCGCCGAGGCCCGCAAGCTGATCGGTGCCACCGCCACCCTGGAATACCGCCACGTCATCGACTACGGCACCCAGGCCCAGCAGGCCGCCGCCACCGGCGTGGTGCCGCCGAACGCGCGCCTGTACATGAGCCGCGAACTCGACGCCGCCGGCAACCGCCGTCCGATCCTGCTTTCGCGCCGGGTCATCGTCTCCGGCGACCAGCTGGTCAACGCCACCTCCAGCCCCGACCCGCAGGGCGGCGGCCCGGCGGTGCAGATCGAGCTCAACAGCTCCGGTGGCAACCGCATGCTGGCCCACACCCGAGAGAACGTCGGCCAGCTGATGGCCGCCGTCTACATCGAAACCATCCCCGACGTGCGCATCGTGGACGGCAAGGAAGTGATCACCAGCCGCGTCAGCGAGGAAGTGATCAACGCCGCCGTGCTGCAGGGGGTGTTCGGCAAGAACTTCCAGACCACGGGCCTGGACAGCCAGCAGGAAGCCACCGACCTGGCCCGCCTGCTGCGCGCCGGTTCGCTGGCGGCGCCGATGGTGATCATCGAGGAACGCATCATCGGCCCGAGCCTGGGCGCCGAGAACGTTGCCGCGGGTACCCAGGCGGTGTTCTGGTCCTTCATGTTCGTGCTGGCCTTCTTCCTGGTCTACTACAAGACCTTCGGCATCGTCACCAACCTGGCCCTGCTGCTCAACCTGTTGATGGTGGTCGCCCTGATGTCGCTGATCGGCGCCACGCTGACCCTGCCGGGCCTGGCGGGCATCGCCCTCACCGTCGGCTTGTCGGTGGATGCGAACGTGCTGATCAACGAGCGCATACGCGAGGAGTTGCGCAACGGCAACACGCCCCTGGCGTCGATCGCGAACGGTTACGACAAGGCATCGGG
Organism: Arenimonas aestuarii; assembly: GCF_054781715.1. Classification (NCBI taxonomy): domain Bacteria; kingdom Pseudomonadati; phylum Pseudomonadota; class Gammaproteobacteria; order Lysobacterales; family Lysobacteraceae; genus Arenimonas; species Arenimonas aestuarii. Next base: position 361,473 of record NZ_BAAGTW010000008.1, read on the forward strand.
CACCATCACCGACGCCAACACCACGGCGTTGCTGGCCGGCCTGGCGATGGCGGTGTTCGGTTCCGGCCCCATCCGCGGCTTCGGCATCACGCTGATGCTCGGCATCATCACTTCGATGTACACCGCGGTTTCCGTATCGCGCGGCATCGCCACCCTGATCTATGGCAAGCGCAAGAAGCTTGCCAAGATCTCGATCTAAACGACTTCCAGGAGAGACGGCGTGGAACTCTTCCCGTCCAACACCAAGATCAACTTCATGGGGGCGCGGTACGTCACCGTCGGCATCTTCGCGCTGATGATGCTCGTTTCCGTGGTCGCGCTGTCGACCAAGGGCTTCAACTACGCGCTCGACTTCACCGGCGGCACGCTGGTGGAAATCGAGTTCGAGAAGCCGGCCGACGTGGAAGGCATCCGGTCCCGGCTCGATGCGGCGGGTTACGACAGCCCCATCGTGCAGACCTTTGGCTCGGGCAATGACATCGTCATCCGCCTGCAGCCGCCGGAGACGGAGGAGGGCGGCTCGCCGCAGGACGCCGACAACACCGCGCAGTCGGGCATGGCGATCCTCGCCGCGGCGCAGTCGCCGGACAATCCCGGCAAGGTGGTCCGCAGTGACTTCGTCGGACCGCAGATCGGCAGCGAACTGGCGCTCAATGGCGTCTACGCCACCATCTTCGTGGCCCTGGGCTTCCTGGCCTACATCGCGATCCGTTTCGAGTTCAAGTTCGCCATCGCCGCGGTCCTGGCCACCATGGCCGACGTGCTGGTGGTCTGCGGCTGGTTCGCGATCACCCAGCACGAATTCGACCTGACGGTGCTGGCCGGCATCCTGTCGGTGATGGGTTTTTCGATCAACGACACCATCGTCGTCTTCGACCGCGTCCGCGAGAACTTCCGCCTGCTCAACAAGCTCGAGCCCAAGGAAGTCCTGAACCGGTCCATCAACCAGACCCTGTCGCGCACGATCATCACGTCCTTCGTCGCCTTCCTGACCGTGCTGGCCCTGTACGTTTACGGTGGGCATTCGCTCAAGGGCATGGCCGAATCCCAGATGATCGGCGTCGTGATCGGCACGCTCAGCTCGATCCTGCTGGCCTGCCCGATCCTGCTGCTGCTGGGCGTAACCAAGCAGGACCTGATGCCCAGGGCCAAGGCCGACGTCGAAGCCGAGCTCGCGCGCCGTCCCTGAGCCTTCGTGTCTGCTGCACCCGGAAAGGCCCGCCTCGCGCGGGCCTTTTCATTGGGGCGCTAGCGGGCCAGCTTCCAGGCCAGCGGCAGGGCCAGCAGGGCCCAGGCCAGGTCCCAGGCGCTGGAGGTGTGGCGGATCAGCTCGCCGGCCAGCACCGGCCCCAGGCGCAGGGCCGACTCCACCGGCTGCAGGCCAAGCATCACGCCCATCGTGATCGCGGCATGGAACCAGTAGCCCAGCGCGATCGACAGCGCCGTGCCGGCCACCGCCGCCCAGGCCCGCGACCGGCTGGCCGGCATCGCCGACAGCCGAAGCAGCAGGGCCAGGTCGGCGGCGGCGACCAGCGCCAGCCAGCCGCTGGGGCTGCGCAGGGCCAGCGATACCGCCGTCCAAAGCGCGACCATGCCAAGGACGCCGGCCACCCAGGCCAGGGTCGGCAGCAGCCCGTCCACGATGATCGCAAGGGTGGGGCGGGAACGCTGCGTCGGGCTCAAGGCGGTTTACCGGGGTCAGGGCGGGCTAAAATAGCCGTGATTCCCGCCAGGCGATACCCGAGTGAGTTATTCCCGAACCAGCGAACCGGTGAAATTCGAGCGTGATTGCGCCGCCGTCATGGTGCCCCAGGGCGAAGAAGTCACCCTGCCTGCCGGTACCGCCGGGTACATCACCCAGGCCCTGGGTGGTTCGTTCACCGTCTTCGTCGACGGCAATCTTTTCCGCATTGCCGGACCCGATGCCGACGCCATCGGCAAGGAACGCCCGGCGCCGCTGGTGCTGCCCGAGGGCGCGGGCGACGCCGAGGTCGAAAAGCTGGTCTGGGACCAGCTGCGCACCTGCTTCGACCCGGAGATCCCGGTCAACATCGTCGAGCTCGGGCTGGTCTACGACTGCGACCTGGGCCGCAACGGCGACGGCGATCGCATCGTCAACATCCGCATGACCCTCACCGCCCCGGGCTGTGGCATGGGTGACATCCTGGTGCAGGACGTGCGTGACAAGGTCGAGCAGGTGCCGACGATCGTGGAAGCCGACGTCGAGCTCGTCTTCGATCCGCCCTGGAACCAGACCATGATGTCCGACGCCGCGAGGCTGGAAACCGGCATCTTCTGAGTACGCGGGAACTTGCGCGTCGCGACAGTGATCCTGAGCACCTGCGGCGAATTGTAGGCATGCCCTAACCGATCGAAAACTGGCCGACGGACGGTCGGTTTTTCGTTGCGTGGCCGCTTGACCCGTGACTTTCGTCACGTTAGCGTCGGCTGGGTGTCATGAACTTGAGACGTTCGTCACACATCCGGGTGGTAAGCCCCCTCTGCATTCATTCGAGGCCAAGCAATGGCCCGGCAGGGGAGGGCGTTTCCAGGGGACCCGGGGCATGGATGCAAACACGGCCGTTCTTCGGCCTTCGTTGCCATCACTATTTCGGGGATCCAAAAATCGTGAGCAATTACACTCGCAAGCTCCGCCTGCGCGGCATCGTCGCGGCTACCTCGCTGGCTCTCGCCGGCTCCGCGTTCGCCGCCCAGGTCCAGACCGCTGGCCTTGAGCCGGGCAAACAATTCGATCGTTTCGTGGTCAAGTTCAAGGAAGACGCGCCGGAAGCGCAGAATCCCGCGGCCCTGCGCCGTTCGCTCGAAGCCGCGTCCGTCGGCGCCAACCAGCTCATCCAGGCCAGCCGCCTGCAGCGCGGCGACGCGCGCGCGCCCAAGCCGCTGGCGACGCGTCACCTGCGCCGCATGTCCCTGGGCGCCGACGTCATCTCGACCAGCCAGAAGCTCAATGCGGCCGACGCCGAGGCGCTGATGCGCCAGATCGCCGCCAACCCCAACGTCGAGTTCGTGCAGGTTGACCGTCTGCTGCAGCACACCCTGACCCCCAACGACAGCAGCTACAGCCAGCAGTGGGGCTTCTTCGACGCCGACGCCGGCATCCGCGCCAACCAGGCCTGGGACGTTGCCAACGGCAGCGGCATCATCGTCGCCGTGCTCGACACCGGCCACGTCAGCCACTCCGACCTGAACGCCAACATCCAGGGCGGCTACGACTTCATCAATGACGCCACCGTGGCCGGCGACGGCAACGGCCGCGACTCCGACCCGAGCGATCCGGGCGACTACTACGGCGGCAACGGCTCCAGCTGGCACGGCACCCATGTGGCCGGCACGGTGGCCGCGGTCACCAACAACGCCAAGGGCGTTGCCGGTACCGCCTGGGGCGCCAAGGTCATGCCGGTGCGCGTGCTGGGCCGTGGCGGCGGTTACACCTCCGACATCGCCGACGCCATCACCTGGTCGTCGGGCGGCAACGTCTCCGGCGTGCCGACCCTGAGCGCGGCCAACGTCGCCGACGTCATCAACATGTCCCTGGGCGGCAGCGGCAGCTGCGACACGCTGACCCAGAACGCCATCAACGGCGCCGTCAGCCGTGGCACCACCGTGGTCGTGGCCGCCGGCAACAGCAATGCCAACGTGGCCAACTTCTCCCCGGCCAGCTGCAACAACGTGGTCGCGGTGGCTTCGGTGACCAGCTCCAGCGCCCGTTCGAGCTTCTCGAACTACGGCTCCCTGATCGACGTCTCGGCGCCGGGCTCGGGCATCCTGTCCACGCTCAACAGTGGCAGCACCACGCCGGGCAGCGAGTCCTACGCCTCCTACAACGGCACCTCGATGGCCTCGCCGCACGTGGCCGGCGCCGTCGCCCTGGCGCAGAGCCGTCGCCTGGCCCTTGGCCTGGCGCTGTGGACCCCGGCCGAGGTCGAGTCCAACCTCAAGGCCACGGCCTACGCGCTGTCGGGTTCGTGCTCGGGTGGCTGTGGCGCCGGCATCATCGACGCCAACGCCCTCGTGGCCGCCGCCGGTGGTGGCACCCCGCCGCCGCCGCCGCCGCCGCCGCCGACCGGTGGTTCGCTGACCAAGGGCGTTGCCGTGACCGGCCTGTCGGCCACCCAGGGCAACTCGCTGTACTACACCCTGTCCGTGCCCTCGGGCGCCAGCAACCTGACCTTCAACCTGTCGGGTGGCACCGGTGACGCCGACCTGTACGTGCAGTTCGGCAGCCAGCCGACCGACACCTCGTACATCTGCCGTCCCTACCTCAACGGCAACAACGAGACCTGCACCATTGCCGCCCCGTCGGCCGGTACCTACCACGTGCGCGTGAAGGCTTACTCGAGCTTCTCGGGCGCCAGCCTGGTGGGTGACTACTCCACCGGTGGTTCGAGCCAGCCGCAGACCTACACCAACACCGGCAACTACACGATCTCCGACAACTCCACCGTCGAGAGCCCGATCTCGGTGTCCGGCCGTAGCGGCAATGCCCCGAGCAATGCCTCGGTTGCCGTGGACATCCGCCACAGCTGGAAGGGCGACCTGCGGGTCGACCTGGTGGCTCCGGATGGTTCCACCTACAACCTGCACAACCGCAGCGGTGGCAGTGCCAACAACGTGATCGGCACCTACACCGTCAACCTGTCCTCGGAAGCGCTCAACGGCACCTGGAAGCTGCGGGTGAACGACAACGCCAACGGCGACACGGGCTACATCAACAGCTGGTCGGTCACCTTCTGATCCAGTGATTCAGGCAACACCCCTGGACCCCGGCCTTGCGCCGGGGTCTTTTTTTGTCCGCTACGACCCCACGGCCTCGAAACGATTGGCGGTGACGTTCTTGCGGACCTTCGCGGGGTCCCAGATGCGGCCGTTCATGGCGATGTAGACGCCGGGCGGCAGGGACTGCACGGCGCCAACGGCGGTGCCGACGTTGAACTCGGCGTCCGAGCCGCGGAAGCGCGCCGGGTTCAGGGCGCCGGTGAGGACGATCGTCTTGCCCGGGATCGAGGCCAGGACCTTGGCCGTCTCGACCATCGTGTCGGTGCCATGGGTCACCAGCACGTGTGCCGCCGGCTGGGCGGCGATGGTCGCGCGCAACAGTTCGCGGTCTTCGGCCGTGATGTGCAGGCTGTCCTTGCGGATGATCGGGATCACCGTGAAGCGGAAGGCGACGCCCAGCTCCTGCAGGATCCTGCCGATTTGCGGTTCGCCGATCTGGAAGTCGGACTTGTCGTCGAAATACACCTTGTCGATGGTGCCGCCGGTGGTGACGACCAGAAGCTCTTGCATGGGGGTTCTCCTTCGCGGCGCGATTATACGGCCGGCTTGCCGGCGCGGCGGGCCGCGAAACGGGCACGCATGCCATCCCAGCTGGCCGCCAGCACCAGCACGGACGCCAGCAGCGTTTCGGCCAGCGCCAGCCAGCGCACGTCCGGCGCCGACCAGGCCAGCATCACGCCGTGGCAGAAATAGAGCAGGGCGGCCAGGGCGCCCCAGAAACCGGCGCGGCGGTGGCGCAGCAGCACCAGCACCACCGCCGGCAGGATCGGCAGGCTGAAATAAAGCGCCATCATCCAGGGCGCGGCCTGGGTGGGCGGCGCCAGCCACAGGCGCCAGGCCAGCTGCAGTGTGAACAGCGCCAGGATCGCCGCGCCGGCCAGCTTTCCGGAACGGCTCATGCCTGCAGCTTCCGGGCGGCTTCGGCCAGGCGCCGGCCCAGGGCCCGTGCCAGCTGCTTTTCGTCATCGGACAGGCCCGGGTCGTCTTCGGCGCCGGCGACGTGGCTGGCGCCGTAGGGCGTGCCGCCGGTGCGGGTGGTGTTGAGCGCGGATTCGGTGAACGGAATGCCCAGCACCAGCATGCCGTGGTGAAGCAGGGGCAGCATCATGCTCAGCAGGGTCGATTCCTGGCCGCCGTGCTGGGTGGCGGTGGAGGTGAACACGGCGGCCGGCTTGCCGACCAGCGTGCCCGAGGCCCATTCGGCGCCCAGGGAGTCGACGAAATGTTTCATCGGCGCGGCCATGTTGCCGAAGCGGGTCGGGCTGCCCATGGCCAGGGCTATGCACTCGTCGAGGTCGGCCCGGCAAGCGTAGGGGGCGCCCTCGTCGGGCACGGGCGGTGCGGTCGATTCGGTGACCGGCGCGACCGGCGGCACCGTGCGCAGCCGGGCCTGCATGCCGGGCACTTCGCCGATGCCCCGGGCGATCTGGCGCGCGAGCGCGGCGACCGAGCCGCCGCGGCTGTAATACAGGACCAGGATGTCGGGCATGCGGGCTTCGCCGGGATCAGGGGGATCGCCATTATCGCGGATATTCCAGAGCCCGACCGGTTTGTTAGTCTTGGCCGATGCAGATCACCCAGGTCACCCGCACGGTCCGGCAATGGTGGCACCGGCTGGGTCGTGAACAGGTCCAGTCCTTTTTCCGCTTCCTCTGGAGCCGGTTCCTGGACGACCGCTGCTTCGAGACGGCCGGCGCGCTGTCCTACACCACCCTGTTCGCGCTGGTGCCCCTGTCGATGGTCGTTTTCGGCATCCTCTCGGCCTTCCCGGTCTTCGAGGAATGGAGCGGGATGCTGACCAACTTCGTGTTTTCCAATTTCGTGCCCAGCTCGGCGCGGGTGGTGGAAAGCCACCTGCGCGACTTCGCGCAGAGCGCCCGGCAGCTCACCGCCACGGGCGTGGTGGCGCTGCTGGTCTCGCTGCTGCTGACGATGTGGAGCATCGAGTCCACCTTCAATCGCGTCTGGCGGGTGCCGACGCCGCGTTCGGGCCTGCTGCGTTTCCTCATCTACTGGACCCTGCTCACGCTCGGGACCCTGGGCGCGGTGGCGAGCCTGGCGGTCACGTCCTACCTGTTCTCGCTGCCGGTCTGGTCGGGCGAAGCCACCACCTGGGGCACCCGGATGCTGGGCTACCTGCCCAACGTGGTCGAGCTGGCGGTGTTCACCCTGGCCTACTGGCTTATCCCGCACCGCAGCGTGCCGCTGCGTTTCGCGCTGGCCGGCGGCCTGTTCGCGACCGTGCTGTTCGAGCTGGCCAAGCGCGGCTTTGCCGCCTACCTGCTGGGTGTTCCGACCTACGAACAGTTGTACGGGGCGCTGGCCGTGGTGCCCATCTTCATGCTGTGGCTCTACCTGAGCTGGGTGGTGGTGCTGCTTGGTGCCAGCTTCGCGGCGTCGCTGTCGTCGTTCAAATACCAGCCCAAGGCGCTGCAGCTGCCCGAAGGCATGGAAATGTATGCCTACCTGCGCCTGCTCGGGCGTTTGCACCAGGCCCGGCGCGAAGGCAAGGGCCTGCACATCGCCGAGCTGCAGGAGAGCGAGCCCATGTTCACCGACGACCTGCTCCAGCGCATGCTCGGCGGCCTGTGCGACCTGAACATCCTGCGCCGCGCCGAGGACGGCGCCTGGCTGCTCGCCCGCGACCTGGACACCGTGAGCCTGGGCGAACTGCATGAAGGCCTGGCCCTGCGCGTGCCGGGGCCGATCCATGGCCTGCCGGGTTACGACGACCGCATCGGCCGCGACGCCGGCCGCGCGTTGGCCAGCCTGCAGGCCCCCCTTGCCGCACCGCTGGCACGCAGTGTCGGCAGTTTCTTCACCCCCGACCCGGACAATGCCCAAGCATGAAGACCCTCGCTCCCGCCCTGCTCGTGGCGACCCTGCTGGCGGCCTGCCAGCCGGCCGCCGAACCTGCGCCTTCCGTCGCCGCCGCGCCCGACCCCGAGCCCGCGGCCGCGGCCGCGCCCGCGCCCGCGGAGGAACCCGCCGAAGCCGGCATGCCCAGCCATCCGCGCCTGGTGGTTGAAACACTCGACCACGGCCCCTTCGACCTGGCCGCGCAGCGCGGGCAGTGGGTGGTGGTGAACTTCTGGGCCACCTGGTGCAAACCCTGCCTGAAGGAAATCCCCGACCTGACGGCCTTCGACGCGGCCCGCGACGACGTACTCGTCATCGGCCTGGCCTACGAGGAAATCGAAGCGGCCGACATGCGCGCGTTCCTGGAAAAGCACCCGGCGGGCTACCCGATCGCGCTACTGGATGTTTATGACCCGCCGGCCGATTTCGACACCCCGCGAGGCCTGCCGATGACCTACCTGGTCGATCCGCAGGGCAAGGTTGCCAAGAAGTACCTGGGCCCGATCACGTCGCAGGAGCTGGCCGCGGACATCGCGGCCATTGCCGGCGAAGCCTAGTAGGCCATCGGAATCGGTTTCACCGGGCCGGTGTAGCGTTCCTTGCCCGGGCGCGACGCCAGCGGCGGCAGTGCCAGGCGCGCGCGCGGCACGTCATGGTCGGGCAGCTGGTCGAGCAGGTGCCGGATCAGGGTGAGCCGGCCGCGCTTCTGGTCGTTGAAGTCCACCACGGTCCAGGGCGCTTCGGGCCGGTGCGTGGCCTTGAACATGGCGTCGCGGGCCTTGCCGTAGTCGGCATATTTCTCGCGCGCCTTGATGTCGATCGGGGAAAGTTTCCAGCGCTTGAGCGGATCCTGCGCACGCTCCGCGAAACGTTCCTCCTGCTGCGCCTGGTCCACCGCCAGCCAGTACTTGAACAGCAGGATGCCGTCGTCGACCAGCAGCTTCTCGAACACCGGAACCTGGCGCAGGAAGGCCTTGACCTGTTCGGGCGTGGCGTACCCCATCACTTTCTCGACGCCGGCGCGGTTGTACCAGCTGCGGTCGAACAGGGTGATTTCGCCGGCCGCCGGCAGGTAGGGCACGTAACGCTGGAAATACCACTGGCCCTGCTCGCGTTCGCTGGGTTTGGCCAGGGCCGCGATGCGGGTCTGGCGCGGATTGAGCGTCTGCGCGATGGCATTGATGGCACCGCCCTTGCCGGCGGTGTCGCGGCCTTCGAACAGTACGACCAGGCGCTTGCCCGTGTGCTCGAGCCAGCGCGCCACCTGGTTCAGTTCCACCTGCAGCGGCTCGAGTTCCTTTTCGTATTCCTTTCGTTTCATGGACGTCAGCTCTCCCGGAGGCGGGGACGCAGGTTGGCGAGGTTGCATGGGCGGGTGCGGGCATCGAGCTGGGCGCGGATCAGCTTTTCCCAACCGGTGCGGCAGGCCGACGTTGAGCCGGGCAGGGCGAATACGAACGTGGCGTTGGCCAGGCCGGCAAAGGCCCGCGACTGCAGGGTGCTGGTGCCGATCTCGTCGAAGCTGAGCACGCGAAACATCTCGCCGAAACCCGGCATGGCCTTGTCCAGCAGCGGCGCGATGGCCTCGGGCGTGGAGTCGCGGCCGGTGAATCCGGTGCCGCCGGTGACCAGGATGCCGTGCACGGCTTCGTCGGCAATCCAGCGCGACACCAGCGCGCGCATCGCGTACTTGTCGTCGCGCACGATCGCGCGCTCATGCAGGCGGTGGCCGGCGTCGGCCAGCGCCGCGCACAGGTAGTCGCCGGAACTGTCCTGGTCGGGACCGCGGGTGTCGGACACCGTCAGCACGCACAGCGACAGCGGGATGAAGTTGTCGCTGGCGCTCATGCGGCCTCCGTCAGCAGCTTGAGTTCGTCGGCCTGGTGTTCGCGGGTGAGGCGGTCGACCAGTTCGTCCAGGTCGCCGGCCATCACTTGCGGCAGCGCGTACAGGGTGAGGCCCTCGACGCGATGGTCGGTGATGCGGCCCTGCGGGAAGTTGTAGGTGCGGATGCGCTGGCTGCGATCGCCGCTGCCCACCTGCAGCCGGCGCGACTGCGCCTGGACCGCGGCCTGCTTCGAACGTTCCTCGTCCAGCAACCGCGCCTTGAGCAGCGACATCGCGCGGGCGCGGTTCTTATGCTGGCTGCGTTCGTCCTGGCACTCGACCACGATGCCCGAGGGCAGGTGGGTGATGCGGATGGCCGAATCGGTCTTGTTGACGTGTTGGCCACCGGCACCGGAGGCGCGGAAGGTATCGACGCGCAGGTCGCCGTCGCGCAGTTCGATCTCGTCCACTTCGTCGAGTTCGGGCAGGATCGCCACCGTCGCCGCCGAGGTGTGGATGCGGCCCTGCGATTCGGTCGCCGGCACGCGCTGCACGCGGTGGGTGCCCGATTCGAACTTCAGTCGCGAATAGGCGCCGCGGCCCTCGACGCGGGCGATGATTTCCTTGTAGCCGCCGTGTTCGCCCTCGCTGGCCGACACCACTTCGACGGTCCAGCGTTTTTTCTCCGCGTAGTGCGCGTACATGCGGAACAGGTCGCCGGCGAAGATCGCGGCTTCGTCGCCGCCGGTGCCGGCGCGGATTTCCAGGAACAGGTTGGCCTCGTCGCGCGGGTCGCGCGGCACCAGCAGCAGGGCCAGGGATTCGTCGAGCTCGGCCAGGCGCTGGCGGGCGGCCGGGATTTCCTCTTCAGCCAGTTCGCGCAGTTCCGGGTCCTCGCGCATGCCTTCGGCGGCCTGCAGGTCGCGCTGGGCCTGCGCCCAGGCCGCCAGGCCGTTGGCGACGGGCTCGAGCTGCGCGTACTCCTTGGAAAGCGCGCGGAAGCGGGCGTTGTCGGCCAGCACGCCGGGGTCGGCGAGCAGGCGACCGACTTCCTCGTGGCGTTCGGCCAGGGCTTCGAGCTTACGACGCAGGCCGGGTGTCATCGTCGTCCTTGTAGAGGCGTTCGGCGGCGCGCAGCAGGTCCAGGTCGCCGTCCAGCGCGGCCTGGCGCAGCGCGCTGGACGGGCCGTGCAGCAGCTTGTTGGTCAGCTGGTGGGCCAGCCGGTCGAGCACTTCTTCCGCGGGGCGGCCGGCGGCCAGTTGTTCGCGGGCCCGGGCCAGGGCTTCGCCGCGGGCGCTTTCGCCGCGACTGCGCAGCGCCTTGAGCGCGTCCTGCCGACCCTGCGCGCGCCACCAGGCCATGTAGTGCTCGACCTGAAGGTCGATGATGGCCTGAGCCTGCTCGGCGGCTTCGCGGCGCGAAGCGCGGTTCTCCTCGATCACCTGTTCCAGGTCGTCCACGGTGTACAGGTAAACGTCGGCCAGGGACGCGACGCTGGCTTCGATGTCGCGTGGCACGGCCAGGTCGAGCATGAACACCGGCCGGTGGCGGCGCACCTTTAGCGCGGCCTGCACGGTCTCGCGACGCAGCACCGGTTCGCGCGAGGCGGTGGCGGTGATCACGATGTCGGCTTCCGGCAGGTGGCGCGGCAGTTCCGACAGCGGCAGCGCGTAGCCGCCGTGGCGGCTGGCCAGGGCCTGGGCGTGTTCCAGCGTGCGGTTGGCGACCAGCAGGCGCTTGGCCTTGGCATCGACCAGGTGCCGCGCGGCCAGTTCGATGGTGTCGCCGGCGCCGACCAGCAGCACCGTGGCGCGGTCGAGCTCGCTGAAGACCTGGCGCGCAAGGCGCACGGCGGCGTAAGCCACCGACACCGGGTGGGCCCCGATGCGGGTGTCGGTGCGTACGCGCTTGGCGACCTGGAAACTTTGCTGGAACAGGCGGTCGAGCGGCGTGCGCAGGCGCTGTTGGCCCCGCGCGGCCTGCCAGGCATCCTTCACCTGGCCCAGGATCTGCGGTTCGCCCAGCACCAGCGAGTCCAGGCCGGTGGCGACCCGGAACAGGTGGCGCACGGCGTCGTCGTCGCGATGCACGTACAGGTAGTCCGACAAGGTTGCCGGCGCCAGGCCGTGGTAGGTCGCCAGCCAGTCGGACACGCCGGCTTCCGCGCCTTCCTCGACCTGGGCGTAGACCTCGGTGCGGTTGCAGGTGGACAGCAGGGCGGCTTCGGCCACCCCGGCCACCGCGCCCAGGCCGTCCAGCGCGGCGGGCAGCTGGCCCGCGTCCAAGGCCACCCGTTCGCGCAGCGTCAGCGGCGCGGTCTGGTGGTTGAGGCCTAGGACGAGCAAGGGCATGGCGGGCTTGGGTCGTTGGCGGTCCGCCATGCGCTAAGCTCTGGCGGGCTGGGCTCTCGTGGATTCCGGCGCATAGTCTAGCTGGTGCCCGCCAAAACCCCATGATCTGGAGCAAATCCCGACCGATCGCCGTCCTCGCCCTGGCCCTGGCCGGCGCCATGCCGGCGGCTGCGCGCCCGGCGGACGTGCTCGAGCCGGTGATGGCGGGTGAATTTGCGCTGCAGGCGGGTGACTTCGCCCAGGCCGCCGGGCATTACCTGCGCGCCGCCGAAGGCTCCCGCGACCCCGGGCTGGCCGAACGGGCGGCGCGCATCGCGCTGCTGGCCGGGCAGCCCGAGCCGGCGGCGGCGGCAATCGCCCGCTGGCGTGAGCTGTCGCCCGGCTCCCTGCCGGCGGCCGCGGCGGCCATCCAACTGGCCCTGGACCTGGGTGATGCCGAACGTGCCACCGCCGAAGCCGCCATCCTGATGGACCCGGCGGTGCCCGCCGGTTTCCCGGTGCTGCTGTCGGCCCTGGGCGATGCCCGCGATACCCGGGCCAGCGTCGCCCGGAAGGTGCTGCGCAGCCTCTACGAAAGCAACCAGATGCCGGCCAGCCTCGGCGGCTGGCTGGCCGTGGCCGGCCTGGCCCGGCGGCTCGAGGATCGCCCGCTGGCCGAACGCCTGGTGGTGGAAGGGATCGAGCGTTTTCCCGACGACCCACGCGCCCTGTTGCTCGAGGCGGCCCGCCTGCGCGAGCAGGGGCTCGACGAAGCCGCCCGCGAACAGCTGGCCGGCCTGGGCGCCCCGGCCGACCTGGCGCCGGAGCTGCGTCGCTCCGCCGCGCGCCAGTACGCGCTGCTGGGTGACCGCGTGGCGGCCGCCGCCACCCTCGGCCATGGTCCGCAGGACGAGGAGAGCCTGCGCCAGCGTGCCCGCTGGCTGATCGCCGATGGCGACCGCAAGGCGCTGGGCGACCTGTACGCCGAGGTCGCGGGCCTGGCCGACGCACCCACGCCCGAACGCCGGCTGCTGCTGGGCCTGCTGGCCGAAAGCCTGCTGCGCTGGCCCGAAGCCGAAGCCTGGTATGCGTCGGTGCCGCGCGGGCCGGGGCACGACCAGGCCATGCTGCGTCGCGCCGGCGCCGAGGGGCGGCTGGGCCGCCTCGACGAGGCCCTGGCGACCCTGCATGAACTGCAGGTCGACCAGGCCGCCGACGGCGAGTACATCCGCGACGCCTACGTGCTCGAAGCGGAACTGCTGGAGCGTCGTGGTCGCGGCGAAGACGCGCTTGCCAGCCTCGGACGGGCGCTGGACATCTTCGAAAACGACCCGGCGCTGCTTTATGCGCGCGCCATGATGCAGGAGCGGGCAGGGGCCATCGATGCCTCCCTGGCCGACCTGCAGCGCATCCTCGACCAGCACCCCGACAGCCACCAGGCGCTCAATGCCTACGGGTATGCGCTGGCCGTGCACCGGGGGGCCTGGGCGGACGCCTTGCCCTACCTCGAGCGCGCGCTCGCGCTGGCCCCCGATTCAGGTGCCATCCTCGACAGTGTTGGCTGGGTCCATTTCAAGCTGGGTCGGCGGGACAGTGCCCTGAGGCTGCTGCGCCAGGCCTGGGCGGCCCGGCGCGATCCGGAGATCGCCGCCCACCTGGGCGAAGTGCTCTGGCAGGCCGGTGAGCGCGCCGAAGCCCGCAAGGTCTGGCGTGCCGGGCTGCGCCTGGATCCCGACAACCCCACCCTCAGGCAAGCGCTGGAGTCCCACGCCCCATGATGCAATCACGTTTCCTCCGTGGCCTGGCGCTCCTGGGCCTGCTGGCGGCCCTGGCCGCCTGCGTGCAGACGCCCGTGCGGACCAGCGCCGACGCCAGCCTGCTGGCGGCGCAGGCCGCCCACGAGGCCGCGCTGGCGGCCGAACCCGACTGGCGCCTGCAGGGCCGCCTGGCGGTCAGCGCCGGCGGCGACGGTGGCAGCGGGCGCATCGACTGGGTGCAGCGCGGCGACACTTACGACATCACGCTTTCGGCGCCCATTACGCGCGCCAGCTGGCGCCTGCTGGGCGGGCCGGTCCAGGCCCGGCTCGAAGGCCTGGACGGTGGCCCGCTGGCCGGCCCCGATGCCCGCAGCCTGCTGGCGGACGCCACCGGCTGGGACATCCCGGTGCAGGCGCTGGCGCACTGGGTTCGTGGCGGCCGTGCGCCGGGCCAGGCCCACATCGAGTTCGGCCCCGACGGGCTGCCGGCGCTGATCGTGCAGCAGGGCTGGTCGGTGCAATACCGCGGCTGGACCACCGGCCCGGCGCCGCGCCCGAAGCGGGTTTTCGCCACCCGCGACAACGCCTCCGTGCGCCTGGCCGTGGACGCCTGGGAGGCGCCGTGACCGGGGCCCCGGCCGATCGTGACTGGACCCGCTGGCCGGCCCCGGCCAAGCTCAACCTGTTCCTGCGCATCGTCGGTCGGCGCCCCGACGGTTACCACCGGCTGCAGACCGTCTTCCAGCTGCTGGACTGGGGTGACACGGTGCTGCTGCGGCCGCGCGACGACGGTCGGATCTGCCGTGAGGCCACCCAGGGCTATGCGGTGCCGGAGGTCGAGGACCTGGTGGTCCGGGCGGCAAAACTTCTTAAATACGAGTCGAAAACGCCTCTGGGCGTCGACATCGTCGTTGAAAAGCGCATTCCGCTGGGCGGTGGCTTCGGCGGTGGCTCCTCGGACGCCGCCACCGTGCTGGTGGCGCTCAACCACCTCTGGGGCACCGGCCTGGGGGAAGACCAGTTGGCCGTGCTCGGTCTGGCCCTGGGCGCCGACGTGCCGGTCTTCGTGCGCGGCCGCAGCGCCTGGGGCGAAGGGGTCGGGGAGGTGCTGAGCCCGATCACGCTGCCGCCGGCCAGCTACCTGCTGGTCGACTCCGGTGTCTCGGTGCCCACCGTGGAGTTGTTCCAAGCGCCTGATTTGACCCGGGATGCGCCGCCAGCGACAATATCCGACTTCGCTTCAGGCCCTTCGCTCGGGAATGCCTTCGAGCCGGTGCTGCGTCGACGTTCGGAAGTCGTGACCACGACCCTGGACACCCTGGCGCAGTTCGGTGCGGCGGCCCTCACCGGGACCGGCGGCGGCTGTTTCGTGCGTTTCGACGCGCGTGCCGACGCCGAGGCCGCGCTGGCGCGCCTTCCCAAAGGAATGCGTGCCTGGGTGGCCGATGGCGTGGACGTGTCGCCCCTGCACCGGGCGCTGTCCGCGGCGTAAAGGCCGGAAGCAAGACAATCCAATGGTGGGGCGTCGCCAAGTGGCCTAAGGCACCGGGTTTTGATCCCGGCATTTCGTAGGTTCGAATCCTACCGCCCCAGCCATCCGACGTTTCGCTCGTCATCCACCTCCAACGCGGAAGCCAGCCACCATGAGCAAGCAGAACCTGCTCGTTTTCACCGGCAATGCCAACCGGCCGCTCGCGCTGGCGGTGTGCCGACAGCTCGGTATCCCGCTTGGCAAGGCCCAGGTGGGGCAGTTTTCCGATGGCGAGGTGCAGGTCGAGATCGAGGAGAACGTGCGCCGGCAGGAGGTGTTCGTCATCCAGTCCACCAGCGCGCCGACCGCCGAAAACTTCATGGAGCTGCTGGTGCTTATCGATGCGCTCAAGCGCGCCTCGGTCGCCAGCGTCACCGCGGTGGTGCCGTATTTCGGCTACGCGCGCCAGGACCGGCGCATGCGTTCGGCGCGGGTACCGATCACCGCCAAGGTGGCCGCCAAGATGTTCAGCGCCGTCGGCACCGATCGCGTGCTCACCGTGGACCTGCACGCCGACCAGATCCAGGGCTTCTTCGACATCCCGGTGGACAACGTCTACGCCTCGCCGCTGCTGCTGGCCGACATCTGGCGCAGCCATGGCACCGACAACCTGATCGTGGTCTCGCCCGACGTCGGCGGCGTGGTGCGCGCCCGCGCGATCGCCAAGCGCCTGGACGACGCCGACCTGGCCATCATCGACAAGCGCCGCCCGAAGGCCAACGTCGCCACGGTGATGAACATCATCGGTGACGTCGAAGGCAAGACCTGCGTGCTGGTCGACGACATCGTCGACACCGCCGGCACCTTGTGCGCCGCCGCCGGCGCGCTCAAGGCCAACGGCGCCAGGAAGGTCCTGGCCTACTGCACCCACCCGGTGCTGTCGGGTGCAGCCATCGCCAACGTCACCAACTCGCAGCTCGACGAACTGGTGGTCACCGACACCATCCCACTGTCGGAAGCGGCGCGGGCCTGCCCGCGCATCCGCCAGCTCAGCGTCGCGGAGCTGCTGGCCGAAACGATCCGCCGCATCGCCTTTGGCGAGTCGGTGAGTTCGCTGTACGTGGATTGACCCCGGGCGGGGCATCGGGCATCGGCGTTGCGCGCCGATGCCCGATTCCCGGAACGGGAACGACGCGGGGCCTGGTCGCGGGTCACGCGGAACGCGCCGAAAGGCGCATCACCTGAAGAAGGCAACACCAACATGGCTACCAATCACAATCTCACGGCCACCGGCCGCAAGGACGAGGGCAAGGGTGCGAGCCGCCGCCTCCGTCGCAGCGGTCACGTGCCGGCCATCGTTTATGGCGGTCACCAGGACCCCATGAGCATCCAGATCGAACACAACCACCTGTGGATCGCCAGCCAGAACGAATGGTTCTATTCGGCCATCGTCGACCTGGCCGTCGACGGCAAGGTCCAGAAGGTGCTGCTGCGTGACATGCAGCGCCATCCGTTCAAGCAGCAGATCCTGCACCTGGACTTCCTGCGCGTCTCCGAGAACGAAGCCCTGCGCGCCAAGGTGCCGCTGCACTTCGTGAACCAGGAAACCTCCCCGGCCGGCAAGTCGGCGGGCGTCGTGGTCACCCACGAGCTCAACGAAGTCGAAGTCAGCTGCCTGCCCAAGGACCTGCCGGAGTTCCTGGAAATCGACCTGGCCGAACTGGTCGTCGGCGACATCGTGCACCTCTCGCAGATCAAGCTGCCCAAGGGCGTCACCATCCCGGCCCTGGCCCACGGCGGCAAGGAACATGACCTGGCGATCGTCATCGCCCGCCATGCCCGCGTCGAAGTCGAGGAAGAAACCGAAGCCGCGCCGGAGGCCTCGGCCGAAGTGCCGGCCGCCAAGGTCGCCAAGCCCGAAGCGGGCGACGCGGCGAAGAAGAAGTAATCCCCTTCGCCGCCCTGGCTCCGGCCGGGGCGGCGAACGAGGACCGCATCCGTGTCATCGCTACGACTCATCGTCGGCCTGGGCAATCCCGGCGCCGAACACGCCCGGACCCGGCATAACGCCGGGTTCTGGTTTCTGGACGCCCTGGCCGCGCAGGCCGGGGCGCGCTTCGGCCTGGAGTCGAAGCTGCACGGCGAAACCGCCAAGGTCGACATCGCCGGCCACACGGTCTGGCTGCTGCGCCCGGCCACCTTCATGAATGCGTCCGGCCGCTCCGTCGCCGCGGCGCTGCGTTACTGGAAGATCGATCCCGAACAGGCCCTGCTGGCGCACGACGACCTGGACCTGGCCCCCGGTCTGGCCCGGCTGAAGTTCGACGGCGGTCATGGCGGTCAAAACGGCATCCGCGACACCATGCAGCACCTGGGCCACGGCAAGTTCCATCGCCTGCGCCTGGGCATCGGCCACCCCGGCCACAAGGACAAGGTCACCCCCTGGGTGCTGGGCAAGCCCGGCAAGGACGACGAGGCGAGCATCCTGCGCGCCATCGACGACGCCCTGGCGGTGCTGCCGCTGGCGGTGGCAGGGGAGTTCCCCGAAGCCATGAAGCGCCTGCACACCCCCAAACCCTGAGGACAAACCCCCATCATGGGCATCAAATGCGGCATCGTCGGCCTGCCCAACGTCGGCAAGTCCACCCTGTTCAACGCACTCACCAAGGCGGGCATCGCCGCGGCCAACTTCCCGTTCTGCACCATCGAGCCCAATACGGGCGTGGTGCCGGTGCCGGACCCGCGCCTGAACCAGCTGGCCGAGATCGTCAAGCCGCAGAAGGTCATCCCGACCTCCTTCGAGTTCGTGGACATCGCCGGCCTGGTCGCCGGTGCCAGCAAGGGCGAGGGCCTGGGCAACAAGTTCCTGGCCCACATCCGCGAGGTCGACGCCATCGCCCACGTGGTGCGCTGCTTCGAGCACACCGACATCGTGCACGTGGCTGGCAAGGTCGACCCGATATCGGACATCGAGACCATCGACACCGAGCTGGCCCTGGCCGACCTGGAATCCGTCGAAAAAGCGCTTAATCGCGCCGAACGTGAAGCCAAGACCGGTAATAAGGACGCTATCGCGCGCAAAGAGGTGCTGGCGCGCGTGCGCGCCGGGCTCGACGACGGCCAGCCGGCCCGCGCCCTGGGCCTGTCGGCCGAGGACAAGGCGGTGGTGCGCGACCTGTTCCTGCTGACCCTCAAGCCGGTGATGTACGTCTGCAACGTGCTCGAGGACGGCTTCGACAACAACCCGATGCTGGACCTGGTCCGGGCCCGGGCCGAGAAGGAAGGCGCCCAGGTGGTGCCGGTCAGCGCGGCCATCGAGGAAGAGATGTCCCAGCTCGAGGACGCCGACCGCGCCGAGTTCCTGGCCGAGATGGGCCTGGAGGAGCCGGGCCTGAACCGCGTCATCCGCGCCGGCTACGCCCTGCTGGGCATGCAGACCTACTTCACCGCCGGCGTGAAGGAGGTCCGGGCCTGGCAGGTGCACAAGGGGGCCACGGCGCCGCAGGCGGCCGCGGTGATCCACACCGACTTCGAAAAGGGCTTCATCCGGGCTGAAACCATCGCTTTCGACGATTTCATCAAGTACCGGGGCGAATCCGGGGCCCGAGACGCCGGGCGCCTGCGCCTGGAGGGCAAGGACTACGTGGTGCAGGAGGGCGACGTCCTGCATTTCCGCTTCAACGTGTAGGCAATCCGGGAAGAGTGTGCCAAGGGCGTTGACATTTAGTCGCCACGCCCTGAAAATTACGGGCTCCCTGACGGAGGGATACCCAAGCGGCCAACGGGGGCAGACTGTAAATCTGCTGGCTTACGCCTTCGGTGGTTCGAATCCACCTCCCTCCACCACTCCGCAGTGCCGGTACATCGGTTCCGCAGGGCGGGAGTAGTTCAATGGTAGAACCTCAGCCTTCCAAGCTGATCATGCGGGTTCGATTCCCGTCTCCCGCTCCATTGGATTGAAAGCTTCACCGTTCGACCCAAAATTCCGCTCATGTAGCTCAGTCGGTAGAGCACTTCCTTGGTAAGGAAGAGGTCGCTGGTTCGATTCCAGTCATGAGCACCAACACCCCTCCTTGAATCCACCGGGTACACGCTAATGTCCAAGGGTAAGTTTGAGCGCACCAAGCCCCACGTGAACGTGGGCACCATCGGTCACGTTGACCACGGCAAGACGACGCTGACGGCGGCGCTGACGAAGGTGGGCGCCGAGCGTTTCGGCGGCGAA
>NZ_BAAGTW010000009.1:0-767 GCF_054781715.1 Arenimonas aestuarii
GACCAGAATGATTATTGCCCCGAGAGCGCCAACTACAAAAGGGAACGCCACTGCGGCTCCACCTAGCGCGGCTGCGCCAAGACAGGCGCGGGGCGGCTCCTTACGCACAAACCCAACGACCGCCAGGACCAGGGCTACGCTCCCCAGAATAGACGTCGCCGTTACGACGAGCTGATACGAGTCCCACTTGGGTTGTTCTGGCCCCTTCTCGCGTCCGGCCAGCCTGTCCACTGTCGCGTCTCGAATCGCAACGACTTTGTCAGCGATGCGGTGCTCAATCGCCGGCTTCGGCGCCGCAGCAGAGATCCAGAAGTGACCAATGGCAACCAGGAGTGCGAGAGCGCCGAGGGCTAGACCAACTGTGCTGAACTTCAACTTTGCCGGACTGGTCATTGGACGCCTAACACCTGAGTTAAGCCGCGCCGAAGGCGTCGGCTTGAATGATTGGTTTGGCCGCAAATCCATCTCACCGGCCCCCTGGAATCGTGGCGGTTGCGGCGCACGCCAGTCCCGCCCCTGCCATTGCAGCAATATAGTCCAGATTAGTTGCGCTCATGCCCTGCAGCACCTGCAAAGTTGCAATGAAGCCGGCGACGACAATGCTTCCCCACACAAAGCAGAAGATTGCGGTCTTCCCGCCGGACCGAGTCCAGAGCCGGATTCCGCGCTTCGCGCGGACTGTAGAGGATGCAATTGGCGCTGAAAAATAGGCAAACGCGAAGGACGAGCCGACGACGACTGCCAAAAGCCGCGACGAGCCATAAGCG
>NZ_BAAGTW010000010.1:0-776 GCF_054781715.1 Arenimonas aestuarii
GGCATCGATCTCGAAGGCCACCATGCCCCCGGCGAAGTCCTGCTCGGCCGGGCGTGGCCGGTCCGTCGGCAGGTCCAGGCGGGCCGGCGCGTCGGCCAGCTGCCGGCGCCAGTAGTCGGCCTGGGCCTGCAGCCGCTCGCCGCTGACGTGCCGGCGTTGCCACACGGCGTAGTCGGCGTACTGGACCGGCAGCGGCGGCAGGGGATCGGGCTGGCCCTGGGCGAAAGCATCGTAAAGCGCGCCCAGTTCCCGGGTCAGCACGCCCAGCGACCAGCCGTCGGAGAGGATGTGGTGCTGGGTCAGCAGCAGGTGGTGGTGGTCGTCGGCCAGGCGCAGCAGGCGGCCGCGGATCAGCGGGCCGCGTTCGAGGTCGAAGGGCTGGTCGGCTTCGTCGGCGGCAAGCGCAAGGGCGGCCTGCGTGGGGTCGGCCTCATCGCGCAGGTCATGTTCGTGCAGCACGAAGGGCGTGGGCGGCTCGATGATCTGGACCGGCACGCCCTCCTGCAGGGCGAAGTGGGTGCGCAGGGCTTCATGGCGTTCGACCAGGCGGTCCAGGGCGCGCTGCAGGGCGACCCGGTCCAGCGGGCCACGCAGGGCCAGGCCCAGGGGCATGTGGTAGGCGCGGCTGGCGTGTTCGCCGAGCTGGGCGAGGAACCACAGGCGCTGCTGGGCGAAGGACAGCGGCAGCGGCGCCTGCCGGTCGGTCGCTTCGATCGGCGGCAGCCGGTCCTGGCCCTTGCCGTCGATGCAGGCGGCGAAGTCGGCCAGCACCGGAT
>NZ_BAAGTW010000011.1:0-936 GCF_054781715.1 Arenimonas aestuarii
TTCAAGGCCTACGACGCGATCGACGCGGCGCCGGAAGAGAAGGCGCGTGGCATCACGATCTCGACCGCGCACGTTGAGTACGAATCCCCGAACCGCCATTACGCGCACGTGGATTGCCCGGGCCATGCCGACTACGTGAAGAACATGATCACGGGTGCGGCGCAGATGGACGGCGCGATCCTGGTGTGCTCGGCCGCTGACGGCCCGATGCCGCAGACCCGCGAGCACATCCTGCTGGCCCGCCAGGTTGGCGTTCCCTACATCGTCGTGTTCATGAACAAGGCGGACATGGTGGACGACGCCGAGCTGCTGGAGCTGGTGGAGATGGAGATCCGCGAGCTGCTGAGCAAGTACAACTTCCCGGGCGACGACACCCCGATCATCAAGGGTTCGGCGCTCAAGGCGCTGGAAGGCGACCAGTCGGAGATTGGCGTTCCGGCGATCATCCAGCTGGTTGAGGCGCTGGACACCTACATCCCGGAGCCGCAGCGCGACGTGGACAAGCCGTTCCTGATGCCGGTCGAGGACGTGTTCTCGATTTCGGGTCGTGGCACGGTGGTGACGGGCCGCATCGAGCGCGGCATCATCAAGGTGGGCGACGAAATTGAAATCGTCGGCATCCGCCCGACCCAGAAGACCACGGTCACTGGCGTCGAGATGTTCCGCAAGCTGCTCGACCAGGGCCAGGCGGGCGACAACGCCGGTCTGCTGCTGCGCGGCACCAAGCGTGACGACGTGGAGCGCGGCCAGGTGCTGTGCAAGCCGGGCTCGATTGCCCCGCACACGGAGTTCGAGGCTGAGGTGTACGTGCTGTCGAAGGACGAGGGCGGTCGCCACACGCCGTTCTTCAAGGGTTACCGTCCGCAGTTCTACTTCCGCACGACCGACGTGACTGGCGCCTGCCAGCTGCCGGAAGGCGTGGAGATGGTGATGCCG
>NZ_BAAGTW010000012.1:0-5255 GCF_054781715.1 Arenimonas aestuarii
TCGGGTGGTTCCACAGCGCTATGGTCGCCAGGGAGAGGGTGGAGGGTCGCGTTGGCTCCGGTGGATTGGAGTTATCGCGCTCACGCTCTCGTTAGTTGGGAAGTAGCGAACATTTTTTGGCGTTACCGTGATCGACGTGTTGTCGAGGGTAAGGCGTCTTGAGGTTATATGATCAAGCCTCACGGATCATTAGTATCAGTTAGCTCAACGCATTGCTGCGCTTACACACCTGACCTATCAACGACGTGGTCTTCATCGTTCCTTTAGGGGACTTGTGTCCCGGGAGATCTCATCTTGAGGCGCGCTTCCCGCTTAGATGCTTTCAGCGGTTATCGTTTCCGACCATAGCTACCCGGCAGTGCCATTGGCATGACAACCGGAACACCAGGGGGTCGTCCACTCCGGTCCTCTCGTACTAGGAGCAGCCCCTCTCAAATCTCCAACGCCCACGACAGATAGGGACCGAACTGTCTCACGACGTTCTGAACCCAGCTCGCGTACCACTTTAAATGGCGAACAGCCATACCCTTGGGACCGACTACAGCCCCAGGATGTGATGAGCCGACATCGAGGTGCCAAACACCGCCGTCGATATGAACTCTTGGGCGGTATCAGCCTGTTATCCCCGGAGTACCTTTTATCCGTTGAGCGATGGCCCTTCCATACAGAACCACCGGATCACTAAGACCTACTTTCGTACCTGCTTGATCCGTCGATCTCGCAGTCAAGCACGCTTATGCCTTTGCACACAGTGCGCGATGTCCGACCGCGCTGAGCGTACCTTCGTGCTCCTCCGTTACTCTTTGGGAGGAGACCGCCCCAGTCAAACTACCCACCATACATGGTCCCCGACCCGGATAACGGGCCCAGGTTAGAACGTCAAGCACATCAGGGTGGTATTTCAAGGATGGCTCCATGCGAACTAGCGTCCACACTTCAAAGCCTCCCACCTATCCTACACAGACGAACTCAACGTTCAATGTAAAGCTATAGTAAAGGTTCACGGGGTCTTTCCGTCTTGCCGCGGGAACGCTGCATCTTCACAGCGATTTCAATTTCACTGAGTCTTGGGTGGAGACAGCGCCGCTGTCGTTACGCCATTCGTGCAGGTCGGAACTTACCCGACAAGGAATTTCGCTACCTTAGGACCGTTATAGTTACGGCCGCCGTTTACCGGGGCTTCGATCAAGAGCTTCGCCTTGCGGCTAACCCCATCAATTAACCTTCCGGCACCGGGCAGGCGTCACACCCTATACGTCCACTTTCGTGTTTGCAGAGTGCTGTGTTTTTGATAAACAGTCGCAGCGGCCTGGTTACTGCGGCCCTCTAGGGCTCGACAATGCATATTGCCACCCTGGAGGGCGCACCTTCTCCCGAAGTTACGGTGCCATGTTGCCTAGTTCCTTCACCCAAGTTCTCTCAAGCGCCTGAGAATTCTCATCCTGCCCACCTGTGTCGGTTTACGGTACGGTCTGCGTGACCTGAAGCTTAGAGGCTTTTCCTGGAAGCGTGGTATCAGTGACTTCGTCCAATAGGACTCGTCTCGGTGCTCGGCATAAAGAGACGCGGATTTGCCTACGCCTCATGCCTACCTCCTTTCCCCGGGACAACCAACGCCCGGTACACCTAACCTTCTCCGTCCCCCCATCGCAGTCACGCGAGGTGCTGGAATATTAACCAGCTTCCCATCGACTACACCTTTCGGTCTCGCCTTAGGGGCCGACTCACCCTGCACCGATTAACGTTGTGCAAGGAAACCTTGGGCTTTCGGCGTGCGGGCTTTTCACCCGCATTATCGTTACTCATGTCAGCATTCGCACTTCCGATACCTCCAGCAGACTTCTCAATCTACCTTCGCAGGCTTACGGAACGCTCCTCTACCGCGCACACCAAAGGTGTGCACCCTAAGCTTCGGTATACCGCTTAGCCCCGTTAAATCTTCCGCGCAGGCCGACTCGACCAGTGAGCTATTACGCTTTCTTTAAAGGATGGCTGCTTCTAAGCCAACCTCCTGGCTGTCTGTGCCTTCCCACATCGTTTTCCACTGAGCGGTAATTTGGGGACCTTAGCTGTAGGTCTGGGTTGTTTCCCTTTTCACGACGGACGTTAGCACCCGCCGTGTGTCTCCCGCATAGTCTGTCTTGGTATTCGGAGTTTGCCATGGTTTGGTAAGTCGCAATGACCCCCTAGCCATAACAGTGCTCTACCCCCAAGAAGATTCGTGCGAGGCGCTACCTAAATAGCTTTCGAGGAGAACCAGCTATCTCCGGGTTCGATTAGCTTTTCACTCCTAGCCACACCTCATCCCCTACTTTTGCAACAGGAGTGGGTTCGGGCCTCCAGTCGGTGTTACCCGACCTTCACCCTGGGCATGGCTAGATCACCCGGTTTCGGGTCTACTGCATGCGACTATGCGCCCTATTCAGACTCGGTTTCCCTTCGCCTCCCCTATACGGTTAAGCTCGCCACATACAGTAAGTCGCTGACCCATTATACAAAAGGTACGCAGTCACCGAACAAGTCGGCTCCCACTGCTTGTACGCACACGGTTTCAGGTTCTATTTCACTCCCCTCTCCGGGGTTCTTTTCGCCTTTCCCTCACGGTACTGGTTCACTATCGGTCGGTCAGGAGTATTTAGCCTTGGAGGATGGTCCCCCCATGTTCAGACAGGGTTTCACGTGCCCCGCCTTACTCATCATCATCTGCGTGGCCCTTTCACATACAGGGCTATCACCTTCTATGGCCGGCCTTTCCAGGCCGTTTTGCTAGAACCATGCAGACTTCAGGGCTGGTCCCCGTTCGCTCGTCACTACTAGGGGAATCTCGGTTGATTTCTTTTCCTCTGGTTACTTAGATATTTCAGTTCACCAGGTTCGCCTCGTACAGCTATGTATTCACTGCACGATACTCCTTGCGGAGTGGGTTTCCCCATTCGGACATCTCCGGGTCAATGTCTGTTGCCGACTCACCGGAGCTTTTCGCAGGCTGCCACGTCCTTCATCGCCTCTGACCGCCAAGGCATCCACCGTGTGCGCTTATTCGCTTGACCATATAACCCCAAGTCGCCTCAGGGCCATCGTTTTCGCAAATAGTTACAACGATTACTTCAATAAGGATCCATTCCTGGATCCCGCCTTAGCCTCTACGACACGTCTTGATGACAGTTTCGTCTCAAACGCTCGCTACTTCCCATATTTTCAAAGAACATGATCCGGCCTATGCCAGATCAATAAATTCTTGTGTGCGCTGTCATTCCACATGGCCAACTCCTGGTGGAGCCAGTCGGGATCGAACCGACGACCCCCTGCTTGCAAAGCAGGTGCTCTCCCAGCTGAGCTATGGCCCCGTGATTAGAGTGGTGGGTCTAGGAGGACTCGAACCTCCGACCTCACCCTTATCAGGGGTGCGCTCTAACCACCTGAGCTACAGACCCAGGCCGGATCACGTTGTGGAATGCAGGAAACTTGTGCGGACGCCCACTGAGAACAAACTCGTCTTTGCTCAAAAGGAGGTGATCCAGCCGCACCTTCCGATACGGCTACCTTGTTACGACTTCACCCCAGTCATGAATCACACCGTGGCAAGCGTCCCCCTTGCGGTTAGACTACCTGCTTCTGGTGCAACCCACTCCCATGGTGTGACGGGCGGTGTGTACAAGGCCCGGGAACGTATTCACCGCAGCAATGCTGATCTGCGATTACTAGCGATTCCGACTTCACGGAGTCGAGTTGCAGACTCCGATCCGGACTAGGATGGGGTTTCTGGGATTGGCTCCACCTCGCGGCTTCGCGACCCTCTGTCCCCACCATTGTAGTACGTGTGTAGCCCTGGCCGTAAGGGCCATGATGACTTGACGTCATCCCCACCTTCCTCCGGTTTGTCACCGGCAGTCTCCTTAGAGTTCCCGACATTACTCGCTGGCAACTAAGGACAAGGGTTGCGCTCGTTGCGGGACTTAACCCAACATCTCACGACACGAGCTGACGACAGCCATGCAGCACCTGTCTCACGGTTCCCGAAGGCACCCCTCGATCTCTCAAGGGTTCCGTGGATGTCAAGGCCAGGTAAGGTTCTTCGCGTTGCATCGAATTAAACCACATACTCCACCGCTTGTGCGGGCCCCCGTCAATTCCTTTGAGTTTCAGTCTTGCGACCGTACTCCCCAGGCGGCGAACTTAACGCGTTAGCTTCGACACTGAACTCTCAATTGAGCCCAACGTCCAGTTCGCATCGTTTAGGGCGTGGACTACCAGGGTATCTAATCCTGTTTGCTCCCCACGCTTTCGTGCCTCAGTGTCAGTGCTGGTCCAGGTGGCCGCCTTCGCCACAGATGTTCCTCCCGATCTCTACGCATTTCACTGCTACACCGGGAATTCCACCACCCTCTACCGCACTCTAGTCCGCCAGTATCCACCGCAATTCCCAGGTTGAGCCCGGGGCTTTCACGGCAGACTTAACGAACCACCTACGCACGCTTTACGCCCAGTAATTCCGAGTAACGCTTGCACCCTTCGTATTACCGCGGCTGCTGGCACGAAGTTAGCCGGTGCTTATTCTTACGGTACCGTCATTCTCCCGGGGTATTAGCCCGGAAGGTTTCTTCCCGTACAAAAGTGCTTTACAACCCGAAGGCCTTCTTCACACACGCGGCATGGCTGGATCAGGCTTGCGCCCATTGTCCAATATTCCCCACTGCTGCCTCCCGTAGGAGTCTGGACCGTGTCTCAGTTCCAGTGTGGCTGATCATCCTCTCAGACCAGCTACGGATCGTCGCCTTGGTGAGCCTTTACCTCACCAACTAGCTAATCCGACATCGGCTCATCCAATCGCGCAAGGCCCGAAGGTCCCCTGCTTTCACCCGTAGGTCGTATGCGGTATTAGCGTAAGTTTCCCTACGTTATCCCCCACAACTGGGTAGATTCCGATGTATTCCTCACCCGTCCGCCGCTCGCCACCCAGAGAGCAAGCTCTCCTGTGCTGCCGCTCGACTTGCATGTGTTAGGCCTGCCGCCAGCGTTCACTCTGAGCCAGGATCAAACTCTTCAGTTAAAGCTTAAAGCTTTGTCTGCAGATGCTCGACCTTGACTTCTTATCGCTTGATAACTCAATTGACTTAAAGCTCTTGGCTGAACGTCTGCAAGAAATGGACTCATCCATCCCCAGCAGGCGCCCGCACAAATTTCCTGCGCACACTGTCAAAGATCATCAAACCCGGCGGCCTTCCGGCCTGCCATCCCAGGGCGTTTCGCTCAAG